>CBDFMO010000001.1:0-353532 GCA_965249705.1 Sphingomonas sp.
CACCAATCCGGTCGCTGCCTTCCCGACCCTGACGCCGGATATCGAAGCCGCTTTTCCAGGGCGCGTCGTCCGCGACGCGACGGGACGTCTCGTTACCATCGACAGCCGCTCAGTGAATTTCGCGGCGACGCGCAGCGACGTCGTCCGTGTCGGTTTCACTTTCCAAAAGGAATTCGGGCAACCCGCCGGCGGCCGCGGCGGCTTTGGCGGCGGGCGCGGCAGCGGACGGCCCGACGGCGCCGGCCCGCGCCCCGGCGGCTTCGGCGGCGGCGGCTTTGGACGGGGCGGCGATGGTGGCCGCTGGACTGTCGCACTGTACGACAATATCCGTTTTCCTTGATCAGGTTCAGATCCGGTCAGGCCTGCCCGTGCTCGACCTGTTGGGCGGCGACGCCACAGGGGGAAACGGCGGCAGTCCACGGCACAGCTTCGACCTCGATGCAGGTTGGTTCAACAAAGGGGCTCGGCGTTCGCGCAACGGGAAGCTACCAGAGCGGGTCCGTCGTCACGGGGTCGACTGCGGCGTCAACCCTGCGCTTCGGCGACTTGGCAACCTTCAATCTCAATGCCTTCCTCAATTTCGACAGCCGCAAGAAGCTTGTGGAAGAAGTATCTTTCCTGAAGGGCGCACGATTGCGGTTCAGCGTTCAGAACATCTTCAACGCGATCAGGGACGTCCGGGACGGCGCCGGTCTTGTGCCAATCGGTTTCCAGCCCGGCTATATCGACCCGCGCGGCCGCTATATCGAGATCGATTTCCGCAAGAGGTTCTAACCGATCGCCGCAATCTGATAGAGGAAGTCGGCGAAGCCCATCGTCGCCTGTGGCAGGCTGGCAACCTTGGGATTGCTCGACTCAATTACGTAATATTCGTCCGGTGCATGCGCACCGTTGCCATGGCCGAGGCCGAAATGGCCGGCCGGCAACGACACGGGCGCCGCAGTGAAGACGGCACCCGGCCATGACCCGGCGAGGCGGGGATTGAGCGTCGCACGGATTCCCGCCCTTTTGTAGGTCGCGAGTTCCGCGCGGATGACTCGGCTGTCCTCTGCCGTCTCGGTAGGATCATAGCCGCCAGAAACGTTGACCTCGATGTCGGCAAAGCCGCGCTTGTCGAGATGCGCGCGGAGCTTGCGGGTTGCTTCCGCTCGTGTCTGGTTGGGAACAAGCCGACAATCGATCTTGGCAACAGCCCGGGCGGGCAGCACGGTTTTGCCGCCGGGACCGGTATAGCCCGCAACCAGGCCCTCGATATTGACCGTCGGCTGTGACGCAAGCCGTTCGAGGGCCTGAGCGAACGGCAGGTTGTCGATCCACACGGGCACGCCCATCGACGCCTTCATTTCGGCCTCGTTGGCGTTTTTCGCGTTGTCGGCGATCAGGGCCTTTTCGCGCGCGGACAAGGGCCGGACATTTTCGAACCACCCGTCGATCGCCGCGCTATTTCCGTCGGCCGTCACCAATGTTTGCAACGCCTGGACCAAGCGCCAAGCGGGTGAATCGACCATGGCCTTGTAGCTTGAGTGCAGATCCCTGGCCGGGCCGCGCATCCACTTCGCGCCGCTGGCAACCAGTTCGAGTTCGATGATCCCTTTCGACCCCAGATTGACGTCGACGTTGCCCGACTTGTCCTGCCAGGCCGCGGGAATGATGACACCTTCGCACCGCTTTAGAGCAGTCAAGACGTCCGGCCGCGTTGCCGCATCACGAAAATTCGGCGAACCGATTTCTTCCTCGCCCTCGGCCAGGAGCACGAGATTGACCGGCAACTTCATTCCTGCCGCACGGAAGGCGTGAAGGGCCGCCAGAAACGTCGCTTCAGGCCCCTTCTGGTTGATCGCGCCCCGGCCGACGATCGCCTTGCCCCAGCCGGGCTTGTCTACGATTCGCGCCTCGAGCGGCGGCGAGGACCATTCGGCAGGATCGAACTGCTTCACGTCGTACATGAAATAAATGCCCATCGTCCGCTTGGCGCCTGCATCGAGCGTGGCGAAGACTGCCGGGTGTCCCTTTGTGGGGACGATTTCGGCTTTCTGGAATCCGGCGTCTTTGCACAGCGCCGCCATGTATTGGGCGCCCTTCATCATGTCGCGGTTCTCGGCCGCGATAGAGGGGAGCGCGATCCATTCCTGGATCCGCTTGATCGCGACATCGTTGCCGGCCTCGATCGCCTTCATCAGCTTCGCTGTGTCGCCAGACCCGGCGAGGGCCGCGCCGGGGGCCGTGAGAAGACCGGCGCCGATAAGGCCCGCGTTGAGAATGCTGCGGCGGTCGAGGTCGTCAAACATATGTGCTCTCCCCTGTTCATCATCAGGGCGAGTAGAGCGCGGCGCTGTGCCAGTGTCGAGAGGCTAAAACCCGACCCGGCAAGGCATGTCTCAGCTGCTACCCTGCACGCAGATCGGGCTGGCACGCCAGCGCATGGGCTAGTCCCGATCAGCGCTCGCGGTGCACCTAATGCGCCAGCGCCTTGTTGATATCCTCCACCATCTTCTTGGCGTCGGCCAGCAGCATCATCGTCTGGTCCATGTAGAATACATCGTTGTCGACGCCCGCGTATCCCACGCCACCCATCGACCGCTTGATGAAGAACACGGACTTCGCCTTGTCCACGTCGAACACCGGCATGCCATAGATCGGCGACGTTTTGTCGGTCTTTGCCGCTGGATTCACCACGTCGTTCGCCCCGATGATGAACGCGACATCGGCCTGCGCAAACTCGCTGTTGATGTCCTCCAGCTCGAACACTTCGTCATAGGGGACATTCGCTTCCGCCAGCAGCACGTTCATATGGCCCGGCATACGGCCCGCGACCGGATGGATTGCATATTTGACGCTGACGCCTTCCTTCTTGAGCAGATCGCCCATTTCGCGAAGCGCATGCTGGGCCTGTGCGACCGCCATGCCATAGCCGGGGACGATGATGACGCTGTCCGCTTGCTTCATCATATACGCCGCGTCCTCGGCCGAGCCGCGCTTCCACGGCCGATCGATCTTGGCCGCGTCGCCTGCGCTCGCGGTTGCGCCGAAGCCGCCGGCAATGACGCTGATGAAGCTGCGGTTCATCGCCTTGCACATGATGTAGCTGAGGATCGCGCCCGACGAGCCGACAAGCGCGCCGGTGATGATCATCGCCGTATTGTGCAGCGTGAAGCCCATTGCCGCCGCGGCCCAGCCCGAATAGCTGTTCAGCATCGACACGACGACCGGCATGTCCGCGCCGCCGATGGGGATGATCAGCAGGAAACCGATCACGAAACTCAGGATCGTGATCGTCCAGAAGATCCAGGGCGACTGGTCGAAACAGAAATAGGCCACCAATCCGATAATTCCGGCGAGCACGCCCAGATTGATGACGTGGCGCGCGGGCAGCATGATCGGCTTGCCGCCCATGTTGCCGTTTAGCTTCAGGAAGGCGATGACCGAGCCGCTGAAGGTGATCGCGCCGATTGCAATGCCAAGGCCCATTTCGATGCGACTCTGGATATGGATTGCGCCATCTGCATCGGCAATGCTGAACGCCTGCGGATTGAGGAACGCCGCTGCCGCAACAAGCACGGCGGCCATGCCGACCAGCGAGTGGAACGCGGCGACAAGCTGCGGCATGTCGGTCATCTTGATGCGGCGCGCGGTCGTGATGCCGATGACGGCCCCGATCGCGATGGCCGCAAGGATTTGGCCGATCGTCGTCAGGTCGAGCGGCAGCTGCCAGGGCTCGACAATGTCCTCGCTCAATCTATCGAGGCGCGGCACATGTGTCGCCAAAGTGGTGATGACGGCGATCGCCATGCCAACCATCCCCAGCCGGTTGCCCCGCTGTGATGTCGAAGGCGACGACAGGCCGCGAAGCGCGAGGATGAAGCACACCCCTGCGATCAGATAGGCCAGCATGGCCCAGGTCGCGGTGGCGTCCGGTGTTGCCCCCTCCATCAGCCTAGCGCTCCTTCTTCTTGTACATCGCCAGCATGCGCGCCGTGACCGCGAAGCCGCCGAAGATGTTGACGCTGGCCATGACGACCGCAAGCAGCCCGAGCCATTTCGAACTGGCCGACCCCGCCGCAGCCGCCGCGATCAGCGCGCCGACAATGATGACGCTGGAAATGGCATTGGTCACGGCCATCAACGGCGTGTGCAGCGCGGGAGTCACCGACCAGACGACATAGTAGCCGACGAAGCAGGCCATCACGAAGATGGAGAGGATGCTGATGAAGTCCACGTCGATATCCCTGGATTAAGCGAGCAACCGCTCGTTCACGACCTTGCCGCCCTGCGTCAGGCGGATCGCGTTGCCGATCTCTTCGTCGAGCACCGGCTTGCCCGCTTCCTTGTCCCAGAAGGCGCTGAGGAAATTATAGAGATTGCGACTGAACAGCGCGCTGGCGTCCGTCGCAAGGCGCGACGGCACGTTCTTGTGGCCGACGATCCTCACGCCGTGGCGTTCGACGACCTCCCCGGCGACCGCACCTTCGACGTTCCCGCCGCTTTCGACGGCAAGATCGACGATGACGCTTCCCGGCTTCATGCTCGCGATCTGCGCATCCGAAATCAGCCGCGGGGCGGGCCGTCCCGGGATCAGCGCGGTGGTGATGACGATGTCCTGCTTGGCGATGTGGCTCGAGACGAGCGCCGCCTGCGCAGCCTTGTACTCGTCGGACATTTCGGTGGCATAGCCGCCGGCCCCTTCGCCTTCGATGCCTTTGACGTCTTCGACGAAGATCGCCTTGGCACCGAGCGATTCGATCTGTTCCTTGGTCGCCGAGCGCACATCGGTGGCGGAAACCTGCGCCCCCAGACGCCGCGCGGTCGCGATCGCCTGCAGACCCGCGACGCCCACGCCCATCACGAAGACACGCGCCGCATTCACCGTTCCCGCAGCCGTCATCATCATCGGGAAGGCCTTGCCATATTCGGCGGCGGCATCGAGTACGGCCTTATAGCCGCTCAGGTTCGACTGCGACGACAGGATGTCCATCGACTGCGCACGCGTGATGCGCGGCATGAATTCCATCGCCAGCGCCTCGATCCCCAGCGCGGCATAGGCGTCGACGCGCGCACGCTCCCCAAATGGATTGAGCCCCGCTGCCAGCCATGCGCCCGGCTTCACGCCCGCGAGGCTCTCCGGAGCAGGACCTGCAACTCCGAGCAGGATGTCTGCGTCGGCGATGGTGGCCGCTCGCGGCCCCACGGTTGCACCCGCGGCTTCAAAGGCGGCGTCGTCGATCGCAGCCGTCAATCCGGCACCGGTTTCGACCGCGACGGTCGCGCCGAGCGCCACGAATTTCTTGACGGTTTCGGGACTGGCGGCGACGCGGCGCTCGCCCTCGGCGGTTTCCTTGAGAACGCCGATCTTCATCAGGCGACGATGACGACGACAATGGCGGCGACAATGAATGCGGTCACGGCGCCCCATTTGAACCAGCCGACGAAGCCTTCATAGGAAGCGCGATGGGCCGAGATGTCCATCGCGCCTGCGTCGCCGTTCGTTTCGCCGTGTCCGGCCATGTCGTGTCCTCTAGATCGATGGGAACCCCGAGCTGTCCATAGCCTGACACAAAGTCGGGTCAAGAGTTTCACCGCGCATGGTTGCAGCCTTAAGGGCACCTTTACTCTCCCGAGCTATGGTCGGCCTCCAAGGCAAGACTGGACAGTACGCGAACATTATGACGCCGAACGGGACCCGCATGTTGATGCTCGTCGATGCCGAACCCGCACATGCGCGGCTCGTCTCGGCCCTTGCCGCCCGTGCGGGCTGGCGCACAATTGTCGCACCCGAGTGCGAAATCGCGATCGCGACACTCGGCACGCGCGACGGCATGATGCTCGACGCAATTCTGACCGACGTCGGCGACGATATCGTCCCGTTGATCGAGGAATTGCGGGCGCGTCGCCCGGCGCTGCCTATCCTGATGCTTACCGCCAACAACTCGATCGACCTTGCCGTCACGGCCATGCGCGCCGGTGCCTCCGATTTCCTGGTCAAACCGATCGCCCCCGAACGCCTGCTCGCGGCGCTTGAAGCGGCAATCCAGAACGGCACCGACGGCGGTGAGCTTCGGCCGCTCACCGAAAAGATCGAGGCCGCACTGGGGTTCGACGAGATCGTCGGTTCAGCACCCAAATTCCGCGCCGCCCTCGCCATCGCGGCAAAAGCAGCGCGCGCCCGCGTACCGATGCTCGTCGAAGGCGAATCGGGTGTCGGCAAGGCTGTGATCGGTGAAGCGATCCATGCGGCGTCACCGCGCGGCAAGCGCCCGCTGGTGGTCGTCAACTGCGGCTCGATGCCCGTCAATCAGATCGAATCCGAACTTTTCGGTCATGAAAAGGGCGCTTTTGCCGGCGCTTTCACGAACCAGATCGGCAAGCTGATCGATGCCGACGGAGGGACCCTGTTTCTCGACGAGGTCGGCGAAATGCCGGTCGAGGCGCAGGTGAAACTGCTTCGCCTGCTGCAGACCGGCGAAGTCCTGGCCGCCGGCGCGCGTTACCCGCGCGAGGTCGACGTTCGCATCGTCGCGGCGACCAACCGCCCCTTGCTCGACCGGGTTGCGGCCGGACATTTTCGCGAGGACCTCTATTACCGACTTGCCGCTGTTCAGCTGACCATACCCCCGCTGCGCGAACGTCGAGGCGATGTGCCGGCCCTCGCACGCCACCTGCTCAGCCGCATCGCGCGCCAGCCGGGCCTGCGCGACCTGGGCATCACGGACGAGGCGATGGCGCTGTTGTCGGGATATAGCTGGCCTGGGAATGTCCGACAGCTTCACGACGTGCTGTTCCGCGCGGCGGTGCTGTGCGAGGGCGATGCGCTGACCGCGGCCGACTTCCCGCATATCGCTGCGCAATCACTCAACACGCCGCAACCTGGCGAACCTTCGGGCGCCGGGGTCGCGCTCTACCAGCCCGACGGCAATCTGCGTGCGCTGGACGCGATCGAGGCGGACGTGATCCGGCTTGCGATCGGGCATTACCGTGGGCGCATGACCGAAGTCGCGCGCCGCCTGGGAATTGGGCGGTCGACGCTCTACCGCAAGCTGGCCGAGCTGGGGATCAGCGACGCCGCCTGACCCCGGCCGAGGATTGCGCCCGCTGATACCCAAATGGCGACGATCTGCTCAGCCGCTCAGCCCCTGGTCGCGCAAGCCCCGCCAGATTTTCAGCGCCTGCACGGTTTCCGCGACGTCATGGACACGTATCAGTTGGGCACCTTGCTCGGCGGCTTTCAACGCTACCGCGAGACTTCCCGCCAGCCGGTCGCCAACTGGAACTTCACCGGCAAGTGCGCCGATGAAGCGCTTTCGGCTGGCGCCGACCAAAACCGGGCACCCCAGGCCATGGAAAAGCGCCAGCCCGTTTAGCAGCGACAGATTTTCTGCCACGCCCTTGCCGAAGCCAATGCCCGGATCGACGATCAGGCGGGCCCGCGCGATGCCTGCGGCCTCGAGCGCAGCGATGCGGGCCTCAAGCCAGTCATAGGTTTCGATCAGCGGATCCCGATAGATGCCGCCGTCGTGCAACGTCTTTGCAGCATCCGGTGAATGCATGATGACGACCGGGCAGGCGACCGAGGCAAGCAGCGCCACCGATTGCGGATCATGACACAGCGCCGAGACGTCGTTGACGAGCGCTGCGCCGGCGCTCAGCGCTGCCCCCATCACGGCCGCCTTGCGCGAGTCGATGCTGACGGCAACTCCAGCGCGTGCCATCCGCTCGATCACGGGCTGGGTACGGGATATTTCGTCTCCCTCCCACACCGTCGGGGCACCCGGACGTGTCGACTCGCCGCCCACGTCGATGATTGCTGCACCCGCCGCTGCCAGCGCAACGCCCGCGCTCGCTGCTGCATCCGCGTCCCCGTGGTGCTTGCCGCCATCCGAAAAGCTGTCGGGCGTCATGTTGAGGATGCCCATCACCTGCGGCTGCTCAAGCCGAACGATACGCTCGCCGAGCACCAGCGGCGCCCTGGGGCCCGTCAGGCGGTCGAGTGCGGCCCGAGCGAACATGTCGCCGGCCACGACCCCATCGACCTCCCCCACGGGCACGAGCCGCTTCGATATCCGCGCGCCGCCATCGACCATGATGGCTTCGAACGCCGAAAAGAACGACATCCCGGCGGCGAGCCGCAAGAACTGGCCGTCGAACCCGATCGGCGAGTCGATGAATGCGGTTGGCCGAAGATAAAGGCGCATCAGTCGTGCTCGCGCGCAATGCGTTCGAACACGGCGCGGACTTCGCCCGGGGCGGCTGATATGACCGCGCCAGCCGCGACGTCGGCCTCGCTCCACAGCCACGACCGTGCCGGATCGTCGAGCATCGCCCAGTCGGGAAATATCCTCGAGTCGACGGGCGCAGACACGAGTTGGCGGATGGCCAGATGACGGTCATCTTCCGCAATTCGTGCGTAGGTCGCCATTACGGCGGCCTCGGGCCCCTCGAGCAATTGCAGGTAAATGTCGCGACGGCACACAAGCGCGCCGGTCAGGCCGTCGCGTGCGTTGTTCCGGCGCGAGATCGACAGGATTCCGTTGAGCATGCCGTCGTCGAAACCGAAGGGTTCGGACATATAGATAAGCTGGTGAAGGGTCATCGCCACAGCCTAGGCGGTGATCGGCGCATCCGATAGATCAAGGCTCGGTCGACAGCAGATAAGTCTGGCGCAGGGCGTCGATCGGCTTGGCCGCCCCGCCCTCGGCATAATGCCAGAACGTCCAGCCATTGCACGACGGCGCTCCCTGCAGCGTCGCCCCCAATTTGTGGATCGTGCCTACCGCGGTGCCGCACGTCAGCGAGCCGTCGGCGCGTACCTGCGCGACCCAGCGACGCTTTGCATCGAACAGTTCGGTTCCAGGCGCGAGCAGGCCCGTCTCGACCAATGTGCCAAAGGCCACGCGCGTGGCAGCGGTCGGCGCCATCATCGTGGTGACGGCACTTTCGTCAAGCGGCAGCGCGGCCGCAATGCGCTCGTGCGCCACGTCACAATATGTCGCGTCGCGTTCGATACCGATAAAGTGACGCCCGAGGCGCTTGGCCACCGCACCCGTCGTACCCGTCCCGAAGAACGGATCGAGCACCACGTCGCCTGGCTTGGTTGCCGCCAGCAGCACACGGTAAAGCAGGGCTTCGGGCTTTTGCGTCGGGTGTGCCTTGGTGCCGTCGCGCTTGAGCCGTTCCTGCCCACCGCAGATCGGCAGACTCCAGTCGCTGCGCATCTGCAATTCGTCGTTCAGCGTTTTCATCGCACGATAATTGAAGGTGTAGCGCGATTTGTCCGACCGGGCGGCCCAAATCAGCGTCTCATGCGCGTTGGTAAAGCGCGTGCCCTTGAAATTGGGCATCGGGTTAGCCTTACGCCAGACAATATCGTTGAGAATCCAATACCCCTGGTCCTGTACCTTCGCACCTACCCGGAAGATATTGTGATAGCTGCCGATCACCCACAGCGTGCCGTTGGGCTTCAGGATGCGGCGTGCCTCGGCCAGCCAGGCGGCGGTGAAGGCGTCATAGGCGGCAAAGGTGTCGAACTTGTCCCAGTCATTGTCGACCGCGTCGACCCGCCCGCCCTCGGGCCGGAACAGGTCGCCGCCCAGTTGCAGATTATACGGCGGATCGGCGAATATCATGTCGACACATCCGTCGGGCAGCCCTGCCATCGCCGCGATGCAATCGTCCATGATTATCGTATCGAGCGGCAGGTCCGCGGCCGGCGCCACAGCCTTTAGACGTTCAATTACCCCCATCGACCTGCCCCTTTACACTCGGCGCATGAGTGAGTCCGGGCGAGTCCGGCGTCAAGGGCATAGTTAACAAAGAGTCTTAAGAAGCTCTTACATCACATACGGAACGAAACGAGTCTGTGTGGATATATAGGGACTCCCATTACACGCAGACTCAACTAATGGGGGTGTGTCCATCAGGACTCGGCGCGAAAATATTTTGCGACGGGGGCGAAACTGCGCCGGTGAAGCGGGGTTGGGCCATGTTCGGCAAGGCCGCGCAAGTGTTCGGGCGCGCCATAGCCCATGTTGGTCGACCAGCCGTAGTGCGGATGCGCTTGCGCGTGTTCGCGCATGATCCGGTCGCGGTGCTCCTTGGCAATGATGCTCGCGGCAGAGATACAGGGTTCGATCGCATCGCCTCCGACGATGGCGCGTGCCGACCAGCGCCACTCGGTCACGCGGCCCGCCGGAGTCAGGTTGCCGTCGACGCGCACCTCGACGATCTGGTCGCAGCAATCGAGTGCGCGTACGGCGCGGGTCATCGCGAGCATCGTCGCGCCAAAAATGTTCAGCCTGTCGATTTCCTCCACGTCGGCCACACCAACGGCCCAGCGACACCGCCTTTTTATCGCTGCTTCCAGTTCAGCCCGCCGCATGCCGGACAGCTTCTTGGAATCGTCGAGACCTGCAGGGCGCGGCTTGCACAGCACGACCGCGGCGGCGACAACCGGCCCTGCGAGGGGCCCCCTGCCCGCCTCGTCGACGCCAACGATCATGTCTCCACCCGCCAGGGGGGAAAGCGGCGCATCTCCGCTGCCTGATACAACACGATAATATTGCCCGCCGGATCGACGGCACGCGCCTCACGCCAACCCCAGTCCTCGTCGCGAGGCATCTGGACAAAGCGGATACCGCGACGAGCGAGATAGGCGCACCAGGCATCGAGAGCACCCGATTCCAGGTAGACGGTTCCGGTACCGCTATCGCCCGCATGCAGCGACAGTGTCACGCCGTTCGCCGCTTCAAACCGCGCATAGCCCTTGTCCGGGCTGTCGACGATCTGACGTAGCCCGAGTTGTCGATAGAAAGCGACCGAGGCGTCGTATTGCCGCGCGCCGAGCGTGACCTGATTGAGCGAGGGGCCCATGAACAGCCCTTCGTTGCGTACGTCGGCATGCCCCATGGGACCGTGCCCGCAGCCAAGGCCGGGTGACGACAACAGCGCGATCCGAACGAAATCGCGCGCGCGCTGGACGGCCGGCGAAAGCGGCATCGCTTGGGCCAAGCCGGTCGCGATTGCGCTGGCAAGCGTGCACCCGGTGCCATGCGTGCTCGTCGTCGGAATGCGGTCCGACGCCCATTCGGTCACCTCCCCCGCATGATGCAGCCGGTCCACGACGGTGTCGCCGTCAAGATGTCCGCCCTTTTCGAGCAAGGCGCAGCCGTGTCCGAGCACGCTTTCGGGACCGCCAAGCTCGATCAGTTCCGGCGCATTGGGCGTGACCAGCGTCGCTATCTTCATGAGCCGTTCGAACGCACCGATCGTCGCCGCATCGGCAAGTTGACTGCCACTGGTCGCGACCATCACCGGGTCGAAGACGATGGGCATATCAAGGCCCGAAAGCCGGTCGGCAACCGCATTCGCCGTTTCAGCACTGCCGATCATGCCGATCTTGATGGCATCGGCCCCGATATCGGCCAGGCAGCTGTCGATCTGGGCAATCACGACCGCGGTCGGAACAGGGTGCACGGCCTGCACGCCGACTGTATTTTGCGCCGTGACCGCCGTTACGGCCGTCATCGCATGGCCGCCCAGCATCGTCACGGTCTTGATATCCGCCTGAATGCCGGCGCCGCCGCCGCTGTCCGACCCGGCAATGATCAGGATGCGAGGGGTCACTGTCGACCGTCTGCGGTTCGGAAAGTCACAAAGTTCACACCTGAAACGGTCGCGACCGAACTGGCGGCCGAGCTACGCACGTCGAATACTCATGTCCGGGATCCGTCGAGTTCATACGGAATCCCTGCCACGCCGATCATGCTGTAGGACAGCATTTTTTTACGTCGCGACCTAGCGGGCGAACCTGCGTTCGGTCGAAGCGGGATGCTTGGCGAGCAACGCTTTTGCCCGGGTGGGACGATCGAGCAGCTCTCCGCCGCAATTCGGGCAACGCTCGTCGAGCAATTCCGCGCAATCCGCGCAAAAGGTGCATTCGAACGAACAGATGAATGCACCCCCGGCATAAGGCGGAAGGTCCGCGCCGCAGCGCTCGCAATCGGGCCTCATGTCCAACACTAGGCAGCTTCCTTGACCGTTTCGCAGATCGCGTCGACCAGCCGGTGTACCTGCGCCGCATCGTCGCCTTCGGCCATGACGCGGATCAGCGGCTCGGTGCCCGAAGGGCGGATGACCAGCCGCCCGCGGCCTGCCAGCTCGGCTTCCGCATCGGCAATGACGGACTTCACCCGGGCATCCTCGAGCGGCTTGCCCCCCGAGAACCGGACATTCTTGAGGAGTTGGGGGACCTTGTCGAACAGGTGAAGCAATTCGCCGGCCGGCTTTCCGGTCGCGACGAGTTCGGCAAGGATCTGCAGCGCGGCGATCAGGCCGTCGCCCGTCGTCGCATAGTCGGACAGGATGATGTGACCCGACTGTTCACCGCCCACGTTGAAACCCTTGCCGCGCATCCGCTCAAGCACGTATCGGTCGCCTACGCCGGTCCGCTCCAGCGTCAGGCCCTGCTGCGAAAGATATCGCTCGAGCCCCAGGTTCGACATGACCGTGGCCACGAGCCCGCCCCCTGTCAGCAGCCCGCTGCGGGCCCAGCTCGTGGCGATAAGGGCCATCAGCTGGTCGCCATCGACGACCTGGCCCTTTTCGTCGACCACGATCAGCCGGTCGGCATCGCCATCAAGGGCAATGCCGATGTGCGCGCCGCTGGCGACCACCGTTTCCTGCAACAGGCCGGGGCTTGTGGAGCCACAGCCTGCATTGATGTTCCGGCCATCGGGCGACACGCCCAGCGCGACCACCTCGGCACCCAGCTCCCATAGCGCGGCTGGCGCCACCTGATAGGCCGCGCCATTCGCACAATCGACGACAATCTTCAGGCCGTCGAGCCGCAAATCCTCGGGAAAGGTCGATTTGGCGAAGTGGATATAGCGCCCACGCGCGTCTTCAACACGCCGTGCACGTCCGATGTCGGCCGCGAATGCGAGCTTCGGCTCGGCGCCGAGCAACCGTTCGATTTCGGTTTCGGCCTCGTCGCTCAGCTTGTAGCCGTCTGGACCGAACAGCTTGATCCCGTTGTCCTGGAACGGGTTATGGCTGGCAGAGATCATCACGCCCAGGTCGGCGCGCATCGTCTGGGTCAGCATGGCGACCGCAGGTGTCGGGATCGGCCCGAACTGGACCACATCCATGCCGACGCTGGTGAAACCGGCGACCAGTGCATTTTCGACCATATAGCCCGACAGCCGTGTGTCCTTGCCGATCACGACCCGGTGGCGGTGTTCGCCGCGCAGGAAATAGGTGCCGGCCGCCTGCCCGACCTTCATCGCTATTTCCGGCGTCATCGGCGCGGTGTTGGTCAGGCCACGGATACCGTCGGTGCCGAAGAATTTGCGTGTCATGTGTCCCCGCCGTCCAAGTCCGTGTCATTGTGCTTTGACACCGGTCGTGCGCGGGTTAGCAACTGCCCATGTCCAATGCCACCCGCATCCTTCTCGCCCTGTTTTTAGGGCTGGTCCTTGGTATCGTCAGTGCCGACTTCAGCCCCGATACCGGCAAAATTCTCGCCGACATCGCCGACCCGATAGGCACATTGTGGCTGAACGGGCTGCGCATGACGATCATTCCGCTCGTCGTGGCGTTGCTCGTCACGGGCATCGTGAAAACGGCAGAGGCCGCGCGCGCCGGCCGGACGGCCGCCACGGCCCTGATCTGGATCGTCGGGCTGATGAGCTTTTCGGCGGTCATGGGTGCGGTGCTCACGCCGACTTTCCTTCGCCTCTGGCCGATGCCGGTGGAGTCGGCCGCCGCATTGCGGGCCGCGCTCACGTCTGCCCCTGCCGTCGGCAAGGTCCCGCCTTTTTCGGACATCGTGAAGGCCCTTGTCCCGACGAACCCGATCGCAGCCGCCGCCAACAACGATATCCTGCCGCTCATGATTTTCAGCCTGGCACTCGCCTTTGCGATCACGCGCCTCGCTCCCGTGCCGCGCAGGTCATTGGCAGACATTTTCGCCGCCCTCGCCGACGCGCTGATCATCGTCATCGAGTGGGTGCTGAAGCTTGCGCCCATCGGCGTGTTCGCACTGGCCTATGTCGTGGGCGCGCGGTCGGGCGTCGCCGCATTCGGCGCGCTGCTGCACTATGTCGTCATCGTCTCGGCGGTCGGGATCGTCGTCGGGCTGTGCGCCTATCCGGTTGCCGCAATCTGGGGCCGCGTTCCGCTGGGCCAGTTTACGCGCGGCGTGGCGCCGGTACAGGCGCTCGCCATCAGCACCCAGTCATCGCTCGCCTGTCTGCCGCTGATGCTGAAAAAGTCCGAGGATCTGGGCGCACGCGAGACGACGGCAGGCCTGGTACTGCCGATGGCTGTGGCGCTGCTGCGCGTAACAGGCCCGGCGATGAACCTGGCGGTCGCGCTTTATGTTGCAAACTGGTTCGGGGTTACGTTGGGACCGGCGCAATGGGCCATTGCGATCACCGTCGCGATCCTGACTTCGATGGGCGCCGTCAGCCTGCCGGGACAAGTCAGCTTCTTCACCTCCTGCGCGCCAATCTGCATTGCCATCGGCGCGCCGCTCGAACCGCTCGCGCTGCTTGTTGCGGTTGAGACATTGCCCGACATCTTCCGGACACTGGGGAATGTGCAGATGGACGTGGCGGTGACGACGGCCGTCGAGGCGCAGACGCGCGGGCCGTCCGACCCGAGCCTAGAGCCAGCGCCAGATTCCCGCTGACACGCCGGCCCCGGCCATCGGATGCAACCATGTCGCCAGCAGCCACACGACCAGCCCGCCGCCCAACGCGTGCATGCCGGGCGCTGCCGCGCTCCATGAAATGCGACCCGCAATCTGCCCGCCGAACGGCCAGAAGCTCGTGCGCGAGGCCCAGTCGCGCCAGCCGTCGCCCATGAGGCGCTCCTTTTTCACGTCCTGCCCTGCTGCGCCAGCCAGCGCGAGCACGCCCATGAACGCACATAAGATCAGGACCGGCGGACGCGGACTGACGAGGGCATGCGAAAGCGCCCATAGCGCAAAGCTCCACAGCATGGGGTGGCGCGTGATCGCATAGACTCCGCGCGCCGGTTGCGACGTCAGCTTGTCGGCGCCCGGCGCCGGCAGTGCCGGATTGCGCACGAGCGAGCCGAGCAGAAGAATGCTCGCCGCCAGCATCAGGATCGTCGAGACCGCCCACAGCCCGTCGCCGACCCCCCACACCGGCTCGCCATAAGGTGCGGCGCGAAACGCCACGACCACCCAGCCGATCGTGGCAAATGCGACGACGCTGTAGAACGCCTGAAAGCCGGCGGCACCGAGCCGCGCCGCGAACGGATCACGCAGCGGGTGCGACAGCAGGAAATGCGTGCCGACAAAGGCAAAAAGCGCAAGGATCAGGCTCGTCATCATTTCCCCCCGTGGTGATATTACCGATCGTAGGCCTTGGGTAAGGCACCCTCTTGCGGCTTAAGATAGCGGTCGCGCAGTCGCGTCTGACGCGTCGCCAGCGTCTGTTCGACCCCGTCGATCCAGAGCTTTTCCGGCGCGCTCGACAATTCGAGCGGATCGCCCGACCAGATCACCACATCGCCGCGCCGCCCCGGCCGCAATGATCCGATCTCCCCGCCCATGCCTAGCGCTTCTGCCGGCTTCGACGTGATCGCGGCGAAAGCGCTGCCCCAGTCGAGGCCGGTCGCGCCGGGCAGTTTCGTAAGCGCGACGAGGTTGCCGGCATATTGCGTGGTGCGGATCGGCATGCGCGGATCATCGTCATCAATGGTCCCGATGGACACCTGCACGCCGGCCGCCTTCATCCGGCCGATGTTCGACTGCGTCGCCGCCAATTGCTCGAATTCGGCGGGCAGATCGTTGAGCGCCGATGCGATGACGGGAACGCCCGCCGCCGCAATCTCGCGCGCCACCGTCCAGCCCTCGGTCGCGCCGACGAGCACGAGGCGAAGCTTGGGAAATTCGGTCTTGAGTGCCAGGATCTTGAGGATGTCCGGCCCGCCCTCGACATGGACGACGAGCGGCATCCGCCCATCGATCACCGGGATCAGCGCCTCCGCGTCGCGGCGCTGAAGCATCGCATCCTTGCTGCGACCGTCGTACCCTGCAGGATTGCGCGCATAGTCGCGCGCCTCGGCCAGCATGTTGCGGAACATGGCGTGGCTCGCGGTCCGGCTGCCGCCCGCAATCCGTGCACCGGCTTCGCCGAACTCGACGAACTGGAAGGCCCGCGGCCTGGTCACGTCATTGGCGTTGCTGGTCAGGTCGATCACCGCGCCCTGACCGGCGAAGATATTGCCCGACGCGTCGGGGGCGACGACCGCGCGGGTAATGCCGTGCGACCGGTTGATCGCAATGGCAGGGACTCGCGAATTCAGCCCGTTGACGACATCGAGCGACGCATTGAACACCGTGTTGCGCGCGCTCGCATCATTTGTCGGGTCAACCGCATCGACCTCGACCAGGCCGAGCCGCGAAAAGCCCGCGACAATGCCCGCCGCGACCCATTTGCCCGTCGCGTCCACGACCTGCGCACCTGCAGGGACAGCTACGCCGGGCCCAGCAGCAACGATGCGCCCGTCGCGCACGATGACAGTGCCGATGGCGGGCGCAGATCCGTCGCCGATGGCGACCGTACCGCCCGTAATGGCAACCGTTTGCGCGAGGGCGGGGCCGGCGACCAACGCGGCCGCAGCAAGGAGGAGCGCCTTCACTTCGTGTCTCCTTCGCCTGCCTGGCCCAATTCGAAATCGCTCACCGGCCGCCGTTTGGGGTCGTTGGCGTCGTACATCAGCGCGCCGTCGATCCAGATGCGCTCGGGACGCGTGTAGACGCTGAACGGATTGCCGTTCCACATCACGACATCCGCCATCTTGCCGACCTTGAGCGATCCGGTCCGCTCACCGATGCCCAGCGCCTTGGCCGGGTTCCAGCTCAGCCATTCCCAGGCGATCTCCTCGGGGATATTGATCCCGGCCCGGCGACCGCTGGCAAGCGCCTTGGCCGCTTCCTGGTTCAGCCGCTGGATGCCGTTCGCGTCGTCGGAATGCACGATCGCGCAGGCGCCGGCGTTGTGAACGAGCGCGATATTCTCCGGAATGGCGTCATAGGATTCCATCTTGAAGCCCCACCAGTCCGCCCACATCGCCGAACAAATGCCGTTCGCCCTGAGCAGGTCTGCGATCTTGTAGCTTTCGACCGCATGGTGGAACGCGGTGATCTTGTAGCCGAACTCCTTCGACAGATCGATCATCTGCGCCATCTCGTCGGCGCGGTAGCAATGGTTCTGGACGAGGATATCCCCGGCGAGCACGCCCGCCAGCGTGTCCATCGCAATGTCGCGCGTCACGTCGCCGCCCTTTTCGAGCTTCTTCTTATACTCGACCGCCTTTGCCCAAACGCCCCGATTGACCGCCATGTTGCCCATGCGCGTCTGTGGCATCTGGCCGCGACTGCCATAGACCCGCTTGGGATTTTCGCCGCAGGCCATCTTGAGCCCATAGGGCGCGCCCGGGAACTTCATGCCCTGCACCGTGCGGGCATAGACGTTCTTGAGCACGACCGACCGCCCGCCGAAGAGGTTTGCGGAGCCTGGCAGGATCTGCAGCGATGTAATGCCGCCATTGATCAGTGCGCGGCTGAACCCCGGGTCCTGAGGCCAGACGCTGTGCTCGGCCCAGACTTCCGGCCGCACCGGCCCGGTCGCCTCATTGCCGTCGCTCAGGGCATCGACCTGCGGGCTCGGGTAGTCGCCCAGGTGCGAATGAATGTCGATGATGCCCGGCGTCACATATTTGCCCGTACCGTCGAACACTGCGATGTCTGCCGGGATCGGTGTGTCGGGGCCGCCGACGCTGGTGATCTTGCCGCCCGACATGAAGACGACGCCGCGCTCGATCCTGCCCCCCTCGCCGTCGAGGATCGTCGCGCCCCTTATGGCCGTGGGCGTCGAGGGATACGGCTTGTAGGTCGACGGATAGGGATCGGCATTCCACTTGACGGGGACCGGCTTTGCCGCGGCCGATTGCGGTTTCGGCGCAGGGGTCGTTGTGCAGGCGGCCAGAGCGGTAATCGCCGCAGCGGAAAGAAGTTTACGCTTCATGAAACTGCTCCTTGTGGGCGCATCCCTTCTTCCGGACGCAAATCCGGTGACGCCGCATCGTCGTCGCGCAAGGTATCGAGGTGCATCCAGCGTCGCACGACCGGGGAGAACAACAGTACGATCACGCCGACCCCGATCGAAATCCAGCCGAACAGCTGATAGATGTCGAGCAGGCCCTGCTTGGTCATCGCACCGCCCTCGCCGCCTCCGGTCGCCTCGCCGATCTTGCCGGCGACGAAATTGCCGACCGCCGTCATATAGAACCACGCGCCCATGATGAGGCTGGCGAGATGCTTGGGCGCGAGCCGGTTCATCGCCGACAGCCCCACCGGTGACAGGCACAATTCGGCCGTGGTTGCGAAAAAATAGTAGAGGAAAACTAGGACCACCGGCGTCATGACAGCAACACCGAACGCCTGGGTTCCCCATACGAGCGCGAGATTGGCAAGGCCCATCTGAAGCAGCGCCAGGCCGAACTTGGCCGGTGCCGAAGGCTCCCTGCCCTTGCGGCCCAGCCATTGCCACAATCCGGCAAACAACGGCGCGAGCAGGATGATCCAGATGGAATTCACCGACTGAAAAATGCCTGCGGGCACGCCGGCACGGTCGACAAAGCGGTCGGTAAACAGGTTCATCGAGCCGCCCGCCTGCTCGAACAGGCCCCAAAACAAGGGGTTGAGCGATATCAGGAACAGGATGGCGAACATGCGTTCACGCGGCTCCTTGGGCAGCTTGAAGCTTTCGTACAGGACGTACCCGAGCAGCGCGACGCCCGAGATCGCGAGCAGCGTCTGGATGACGCTCTGGTATTGGACGAGCGCCCAGATGACCGCGACCGCGCCGATGCCAATCGCATAAATTGTCCACTCGCGGTTCCGCGCCAGGGGTGCAGGTGCCTCCCCGGCTCCGTTCAGCGATTTCTTTCCCAGCACGAAGACGACGAGCCCCAGAACCATGCCGATCCCCGCCAGACCAAAGCCATAGCCCCAGCCGATCGTCTGCCCGAGATACGCGACGAGGACCGAGCCCAGCGCCGCGCCGACGTTGATGCCCATGTAGAACACCGTGTACGCACCGTCGCGACGGACATCGGTCAGTTTATACAGCTGGCCGACCATCACCGATATGTTCGCCTTCAGGAAACCCGAGCCGACGATGATAAAGGCAAGCGCCGCCCAGAAAACATTGACGGTCGGATCGCTCTGTCCGCCGACGCCTTCGACGGCCATCAGGCTATGCCCGAGCGCCAGCAAGGTGCCGCCGAAGATGACCGCCTTGCGCTGCCCCAGATAACGGTCGGCCAGATAGCCGCCGAGCACCGGCGTGATATAGACCAGCGCGGTGTACGCGCCGTAGATCAGACTCGATTTGGAGTCCGAGAACAGCCAGTGCTGCGTCAGGTAGAAAATGAGGATTGCGCGCATGCCGTAGTAGGAGAAGCGCTCCCACATTTCGGCGAAGAACAGCATGTAGAGGCCCTTGGGATGGCCGGCAAACTCGGGCTCGCGCTGGACCGCGATCTTGGCGCCGAGGGCGAGAAAGATGCCCAGTACGATCACGGAGATGGCCGCGATCCAATCGGCTTCGATCCACAGCGACATATTCTTCAAGCTTTTCGACCCCTTGGAAGCGCCGGGGTTGACCCGAGGCTATGTAACTTTGTTGCGTGTAGACTAGCGGGCTTTCGGCGGCTGTGAAGTCGCTTCTTTTTCTGCACCAACGGCGACGGACAGGGCGGCCAACCGCTTGCGCCAGCCCGGGTGCGAGCCATCGGCAAGAATGCCATAGTCACTGCGTTTCCTGAGAGCGGTCCAAAAAGGCACCACGGCATCGAGACGATAGCCTGCCCGGGCGACAAGCCGCACGCTCAGCGCATCCGCTTCATATTCCGATTGTTTCGATGGCGTCCTGAGCGCTGTATGCCGCAGGATATTGTGTGACAATTCATGCGCGATCACTGCGGCCAATGCGTCGTCGCCGGGCGTGAGCGCCAGCATCGCTTCGGAAATCTGCACATAGCGCCCATCGGATTGCGTCGCGCCGAAACCGCCGCGCACGATCTGGAACCGAGACCGGCAGCCCATGACTTGCGGCAGGACAATCCGTTGCGGGGCCCCCGCCCGACGTACATTGAGGCTGATTTGCGACCCGGGTGCCGTCTCCAGCGCATCCTCCACCTGCAGCATGCGCGCATAGGCCCCGGCGCCCGCCTTGCCGGCGATTGCCACCCCGTTAACGGCAGTAATGACATCGCCGACCTTCGCGACTTGCGCCGAAGCGTTTTCGATAATGCCGATGATGGTTGGCCCTTCCCCCAGGCCAAGCGCAAGACGAGCGTCGTCGCGCATCGGCGCCGCATATTGCGCCGCATCCTGCACGACGAGGCCCGCCGTGCTCAAATGCTGGCCGGGGCAGAGGTCAGATCCGGCAGCCCGTGCCAGCCTTGCCCCGACGGTGGCGACGCGGAGGTCCTCGCCGGCAAGCGCACGAATTGCGGCCTGCTGGGGTGTCAGGGCCAGCAAGAGGAGGGGTAGCATTTGACTCCGTTCAGCCTGAGTGCGTCGAAGGCCTGTCCTTCTGTGGGGACAGGGTTAAGGGGAAGGACCACCCTTGGACAAGCTTTGGGCAAACGGATTTCATGGCTGACCCGATTTTCAACGACACCTCTTCCTCCCTCTCGCTGCTGCTCAGCCGGCGTTCGGGCAAGCCGCGCGACATGGTGGCACCCGGTCCCGACGCAGCGCAGCTGCACGCGATCCTGTCGGCAGCGACGCGGGTGCCCGACCACGGAAAGCTCGCGCCTTGGCGCTTCGTGGTGGTGCGGAGCGATCAGCGCAGTGCACTCGCCCGGGTGATCGTCGATGCTTATCTTCTCGAAAAACCGGACGCGGGCCGGCTCGAGATCGAGGCGATGGAACAATTTGCGCATCAAGCGCCGTCGCTGGTCGTTGCCCTCTCAGCCCCCGTTGCGGGCAGCAAGATACCGGTTTGGGAACAGGAGCTCTCGGCGGGCGCCGCGATTATGAACCTGCTGATGGCCGCGCACGCACTTGGTTTCGTCGGCGGCTGGCTGACCGGCTGGCCGAGCTACAGCGAGGCCGTGCGCGATGCTTTCGGCTATGCGGGCGAACGTATCGCCGGTTTCATCTTCATCGGCACCGCTTTGCGCGCGCTGGAGGAGCGGCCCCGGCCCGATTACGCCGATGTCGTTCAGGAATGGACCAAATAAGGGGTCGTACTAAGGACGTGACTTTCGCGGCCCGGCAGTGTATTAGTCGTCCATGACAGCTGTGGAAACAACTCCCGCCCCCGTCTATCTGCGTCTGCGCGGCCTGCTCGCCGGCGCCATTCTTGCCGGCGACTTTCGCGAGGGTGACCAACTGCCCTCGGTCCGCGCCTTTGCAGCCGAACATGGCGCCAATCCGCTTACTGTCGCCAAAGCCTATCAGACGCTGCAGGACGAAGGCTTCGTAAGCGTCCGCCGCGGGGTCGGCATGTTCGTCGCCGAAGGCGCAAGCGAACGCCTGCGCGATCAGGAGCGCGACGTCTTTCTGCGACACATCTGGCCCAAAGTTCGCGCGCAAATCGACCAGCTGGGCCTCGACCCGCGCGAACTGATCGAAAAGCACTTCGCCTGACAGAACACAAAGCCTAATACTCGATCGTCACCGCCGGTTAATCAACCGCGGGTTATTGAGTGCCATGGTCCTGAAAACAATCTTTTCCCGCAAGCCACTAGAACCGGCACCGCGCGCCATCGCTCCGGGCGAGCGTATTTATGCTGTCGGTGACATTCACGGGCGCGGCGATTGTCTTGACCAGCTGCTGCTTCAGATCGATGCCGACGATCGCAACCGCGAGCCCGCGCGCACCACTTTGGTCTTGCTGGGCGACCTCGTCGACCGCGGCCCGGATTCGCGCGGCGTGGTCGAGCGGCTTTCGCAACTGGACAAGACCCGGCCTTGCGTTTTCCTGATGGGCAATCACGAAGAAGTCTTCATCGACGCGTGGGAAGGCGACGAAACCGCCGCGCGCCTTTTTCACCGCATCGGCGGCCGCGAAACGCTTCTGAGTTATGGTGTCTCGCCGGCCGATTACGATCTTGCCGATTTCGCCCAGCTTATCACCCTGCTGGCAACGCACGTACCTGCAGAGCACATCGCCTTTTTGCGCGGTTTTCGCGATACCTATCAGTCCGGTGATTATCTGTTCGTGCATGCCGGCATTCGCCCCGGGACGCCGATCGAAGAGCAGCGGCCAAAGGATATGCGATGGATCCGCGACAAATTCCTCGATGACTCGCGCGACCATGGCCTGTGCATTGTCCACGGCCATTCGATCACGGCGGCAATCGACGAAAAGTCCAACCGCGTGGGGATCGATACCGGCGCCTATGCAAGCGGCAAACTGACGGCAATCGGCCTTGAAGGCAGCGATCGCTGGTTCCTTTCGACCTGAAACGCCTGCTTATTTACGCAAGTACAAGGGAAGTACGCTAGGGTGCCTGCGGCTTCTCGCAGGATTCGCAGTTTCATGGCTCCCAAGCACCAGACCAAAGTCGCCGTTCTCGGCCTTGGCTATATTGGCCTGCCCACGGCGGCGGTCGTCGCAAGATCAGGGGCAGCGGTCCTGGGGATCGACATCCATCAGCGCGTCGTCGACACGGTCAATTCCGGCGGCGTGCATATCGAGGAAGTCGATCTCGACGCCCTGGTGCAAGGTGTGGTCCAGCGCGGACTGTTGAGGGCGTCGATCGAGATCGAACCGTCCGACGTTTTCATGATTGCGGTCCCGACGCCGTTCGACGATGACCATGCTCCCGATATCCGCCACGTGCTGGCGGCCGCGCGCAGTATTGCACCCGTGCTGAAGATCGGGGACGTCGTGATCCTGGAATCGACATCGCCGGTGGGCACGACCGAACAGGTGCGCGACACGCTGGAGCAGCTGCGCCCCGATCTGAGGTTTCCGCATGCCACGAACGGCGCAGCGGACATCGCCATCGCCTATTGTCCCGAACGCGTCCTGCCCGGCCGCATCCTTGTCGAGCTGATCGACAATGACCGCTGCATCGGCGGCATCACGCCCCGCTGCGCGCGCAAGGCTCTGGCGTTCTATCGCACCTTCGTGCGCGGCGCTTGCATTACGACGACGGCCAAGGTCGCCGAAATGGTCAAGCTCAGCGAAAATGCCTTTCGTGACGTGAACATCGCCTTTGCCAATGAACTGAGCCTGGTTTCCGACAAGCTGGGGATCGACGTGTGGGACGTGATCACGCTCGCGAACCGCCATCCCCGCGTCAACATTCTGACGCCCGGCCCCGGCGTTGGCGGGCATTGTATCGCGGTCGACCCGTGGTTCATCGTCCACAGCGCGCCCGAATTGACCCCGCTGATCCGGACGGCCCGCAACGTCAACGACGGCAAAACGGCGCATGTCATTGCGCGGGCAGCAGCGTTGATCGACGCTGAGGCGGGCCGTGTCGCGCTGCTCGGCCTCGCGTTCAAGGCCAATGTCGATGATTTCCGCGAAAGCCCGGCAATGAAGGTGGCGGAGGCGCTTTCGGCGCGGTTCGGCGACCGCATTGCGATCGTCGAGCCGCATATCGGCGAACTCCCCAAAGTGCTTGCCGATACCGGCGCGACGCTGATCGATATCGACACGGCGCTCGCAGACTGCGAAACGATGATCGTGCTGGTCGATCATGACATCTTCAAATCGGTGCCTGCCGACGAACGGGCGGGCAAGATCGTGTACGACACGCGAGGCATCTGGGGCGCGGCCTAGTGCCGACGCGTGTCCTGCCTTTCGACGAACATGCGATCTCGACAGCAGCCGCGCTGATCGTCGACGGTGAAATTGTCGCCGTGCCGACCGAGACGGTCTATGGGCTTGCCGGTGATGCAACGTCCGAGCGGGCAGTCGCAGCGATCTACGCGGCCAAAGGACGTCCGAGCTTCAATCCGCTCATCGTCCATGCGCGCGATTTGGCGCATGCGCAGGAATTCGGCACCTTTGGCCCCCGCGCAACGGCACTGGCGCAACACTATTGGCCCGGCCCGCTCACTCTTGTTGTGCCGATGCTGCCTGGGTCCGGGCTGGCCGCGAGCACTTCGGCCGGGCTCTCCACCGTCGCACTGCGCGTGCCTGCGCATCGGGCGATCCGCGCCCTTCTGGACGCCACGGGAAAGCCGCTTGCGGCGCCCAGCGCCAATGCGAGCGGCACAATCAGCCCGACATGCGCGGCGCATGTACTTCATAGCCTGAACGGACGTATCCCCCTGGTCATCGACGACGGGGCGACGAGCGGCGGCATCGAATCGACGATTGTTGCGATCGCCGATGAACATGTCCGCTTGTTGCGCCCGGGACCGGTTCTGGTCGAGGGTGCTACCGACAGTCGGGGATCGGCGATCGAGGCGCCGGGGCAGCTGGCAGCGCATTATGCGCCGGCCAAGCCGCTGCGGATCGACGCCGTTACCGCTGCCGAAGACGAATGGCACATCGGCTTCGGGGAGATCGCCGGGGACGTCACTCTGAGTGCGACGGGCGACCTTGCCGAGGCAGCGTCGCATTTATTTGCGCTGCTGCATCAGGGAGACGCAGGGCCGACCGCGCGTCTTGCCGTGGCACCGATTCCCCATCAGGGCGTCGGCGTCGCGATCAACGACCGGTTGCGCCGCGCAGCAGCCGGTTCGGGAACACAGTCATGAAGATCCTCGTCACGGGCGCTGCCGGTTTCATCGGTCATGCTGTTACGCAAGCGCTTCTCGCGCGTGGCGATAGCGTGACCGGCATCGACAGTCTCAATGATTATTACCCCGTCCAGCTGAAGCGCGACCGGCTCGCGGATCTCGCCCGTTTCACCGGTGCCGCGTTTACGTTTCTGCATCTCGATTTCGCGAACGACAAAGCCCTGGACCATGCGCTCGCCGGGCAGCAATTCGACGCCATCGTCCATCTCGGCGCACAGGCCGGCGTGCGCTACTCACTCGAAAATCCTCGCGCCTATGTGCAAGCGAACCTTGTCGGGCATCTGAACCTGCTCGAAGTGGCACGGGTCTCGCGGACGCCGATGGTCTACGCTTCCTCTTCATCGGTCTACGGCGGGAACGAGAAGCTGCCCTTCGACGTCGAGGATCGCGTCGATCACCCCGTGTCCCTCTATGCGGCCACGAAAAAAGCCGACGAATTGATGAGCGAGACATACGCCCATCTCTACCGCCTGCCGCTGACGGGACTGCGCTTCTTCACGGTCTACGGGCCTTGGGGCAGACCCGATATGGCCCCCTGGCTGTTCACCAAGGCGATTCTCGCGGGCGAGCCGATCAGCGTTTTCAACCACGGCAAGATGCAACGCGATTTCACCTATATCGACGACATCGTGGCCGGCGTGATTGCTTGCATCGACCAGTCACCGGTGGATGACGGCCGCTTGAAACCCGGCGGCAGCAGAGCCCCGCATGCGATCTACAACATCGGCAACAACCGGCCCGAAGACCTCATGCGCTTTATCGAGATCATTGAGCAGGCAACGGGCAAGTCTGCGCTCAAGGACTTCCAGCCGATGCAGCCCGGCGATGTCCCCTCTACATTCGCCGACATCGGTGCGATCGCCCGCGACCGCGGCTATGCGCCGACGACGCCGCTCGACGTCGGCCTGCCGAAGTTCATCAATTGGTACCGGACCTATCACGGCGTCTGAGAAGCGCACAACGAATTTGGCCCGGCCGGGGACGCGCAAGGGTTAACGTCGGCGGGGCACTCTTGCGCGTACCAGTGGCCGCAGCCGCACGGCGAGGCAAATGACCGCCGGCCAGAACAGCGTATTGGCAATATCGCTCAGCGTGTCGGGCCACCGCCAGCTGCCGAAATAAATGCGGTCCATGATCTCGTTCGCCGCCTCGGCAATGGCGACGATGCAAAGCGGAATCAGCGTCCCCAGCGAGCGCCCGGTCGTGACGCGCGCAAGCATCAGCACCGCCATCCCGGCATGGATGTGCAGGATCGTGTCGGGCAACCCGGTTCCGTCGCCCATCCAGTCGATCAACGCATGATAACGGGCGCTAAGCGCGTACCACATGGTGCTGCTTTCTGGATTTGACCGTCAGGCCTGTCAGTGCGAGGCGTAACGCGAAACGAAGTCGGCGTATGCGGTTGCAATGCCCCGCGCCAAGTCAATCTTCGGCGTCCAGCCAAGGGCCGCCAGCCGCGACGAATCCATCAACTTGCGGGGCGTTCCATCGGGCCGGGTCGTGTCACAGATTATTTCCCCTGAATAACCGACGACATCACTCACGAGCTTGGCCAAGTCCCGAATGGTAAGATCGCTGCCCGATCCGACATTTATGTGCATGGCGTCAGAATAGGTCTTCAATAGAAAAACGCAGGCGTCGGCGAGATCATCGACATGGAGGAATTCGCGGCGCGGGGTACCGCTTCCCCAAATTGTCATCGATGCATCGCCGCCGACCTTGGCCTCATGTGCTTTTCGGATGAGCGCGGGAAGAACATGGCTGCCCGCCAGATCGTAATTGTCGCCCGGGCCATAAAGATTGGTCGGCATCGCCGAAATATAATCGCGCCCAAACTGGCGACGATACGCTTGCGCCAGCTTGATCCCCGCAATTTTTGCGATGGCGTACCACTCGTTGGTCGGCTCCAGCGGTCCGGTCAGCAGCGAAGCTTCTTCGATCGGCTGAGAAGCCATTTTCGGGTAGATGCAGCTCGATCCGAGAAAAAGTATTCGCTTCACATCCGTACGATGCGCGGCCTCGATCAGATTGGCCTCGATCATCAGGTTGTCGTAAAGGAAATCGGCAGGATAGCTGTCGTTGGCAAGAATGCCGCCGACCTTGGCCGCAGCCAGCACGAGGATGTCCGGACGCGCATCGTGGATCCATGTGCGTACTTGTGCCTGCTCGCGCAAATCCACCGCGTCGCGGCCAACCGTCAATATTTCGCAGCCTTCGCCGTCAAGGCGGCGAACGATCGCGGAGCCAACCATGCCCCGATCGCCCGCGACGAAGATGCGGGCTCCGGCAAGGTCATATGCCGCCATCGCGCGTCAGGCTCCCTTGCCGATCGGTGCGCTGCGCATGACGATCAAGTCGGCCTCCACCATCTCCCGAGCAAGCGATCGCACGGAAGTTTCGTGCTTCCAGCCGAGCTTCTCGTGCGCCTTGGTCGCATCGCCGATCAGCAGATCGACTTCAGTCGGGCGGAAATAGCGCGGATCGATCTCGATGAGGCAGTTGCCCGACGCCGTATCATATCCCTTTTCGTCGATGCCTTTGCCGCGCCATTCCAGGACAATGCCCACATCCTCGAACGCCCACGTGACAAAATCCCGGACGGTCGTCGTTTCACCCGTCGCCAGCACATAATCGTCGGGTACGTCCTGCTGCAGCATCATCCACATGCCGCGAACATACTCGCGCGCATGACCCCAATCGCGCTTGGCATCTATGTTACCAAGATAAAGCTTCTCCTGGCGCCCCAAGCTGATCGCGGCAGCCGCACGTGTGATCTTGCGCGTGACGAACGTCTCACCGCGCAGCGGACTTTCATGGTTAAACAGAATGCCGTTCGACGCATGCAGGCCATAAGCCTCGCGATAGTTGACGACGATCCAATAGCCATAGAGCTTCGCGACGGCGTAAGGACTTCGCGGGTAAAACGGAGTTGTTTCGCTCTGGGGCACTTCCTGCACCAGTCCGTAGAGTTCAGACGTGGATGCCTGGTAAAAGCGCGTCTTCGTTTCGAGCTCCAGAATACGAATGGCCTCGAGAATTCGCAGCGTCCCTATGGCGTCTGCATTTGCCGTATATTCAGGCGTTTCGAAGCTTACCGCGACATGGCTCTGTGCGGCGAGATTGTAGATCTCGTCCGGCTGAGTTTCCTGAATTATCCTGATCAGGTTCGTTGAATCCGTCAGATCGCCGTAGTGTAGCTTGAAGCGTGCGCCGCCCACATGTTGGTCTTCGTAGATGTCTTCAATCCGCGCCGTATTGAAAGACGAAGACCGCCGCTTCACGCCGTGCACCATATACCCCTTCTCGAGAAGCAATTGTGCGAGATAAGCGCCGTCCTGTCCCGTCACGCCGGTGATAAGCGCCGTCTTGTTAGCTGTGGCTGTCAATTGATGTTCCCAATCAATTTCTCGGCACATTCGTGCCTGAGGTTAAAATGGTGAGCGGACATTCCGGGAGGCTCGTCGTTTGAAATGTTGATTTACGCAGCAAGCTCTTCCGCAGTGAGCGTGAACAAGCCGCGGGCGCCGGCTGTCGCGGACGCGGTCTTGCCTAACGCCTCTGGCACAAGATGGTCTAGAAAAAACCGGGTCGTGGCAATTTTGGTCCTGAGAAAGACCGGGTCACCTTCGCCTGCAGCGACGTGAGCCTTGGCGATGCGATGCTGGCGAGCCATCAGGCCGCCTGCGGCCATCACTGCGGTCATGTCGAGGAACGGGTAGCTGCCAGCTAGCCGGTCCTCCAAATTCGTCGCCAGCATCCAGTCCGTTGCCATTTCGACGGCTTCTACCAACTGGAGAAGGGACTGTTCGCCTGCACCATCCAACCTTACGTCAGCGATGAGCGCCTTGAGCGCCGCTCCTCCGTCGGCTGTTAATTTGCGACCGACCAGGTCAGCGGCTTGGATACCATTCGTCCCCTCATAAATCGGCGCGATCCGCGCATCCCGATAATATTGTGCGACGCCGGTTTCCTCGACGAAGCCCATACCGCCATGAACCTGCACACCTAGCGATGCGACTTCGCAACCGACATCCGTGCCCCATGCCTTGACCAACGGCGTCAGCAGATTCACGCGGCTTGTCGCCGCCGCATCACCGGTTCGGCCCGCATCGACATTGGCCGCCGCCGCATAGAGCAACACGCGCGCTCCCTCTGTCAGCGACTTCATGCGCAACAGCATCCGCCGAACATCGGGGTGCTCGATGATCGGCACTCCTTGGACCCGGTCGCGCGCATAGGCGACGGCAGCCTGCGTCGCGCGCTCCGCAATCTGGACGCCTTGCGACCCCACATTCAGGCGGGCGTTGTTCATCATCGTGAACATCGCCTTCATTCCCCCCATCTCGGGGCCGACCAGCCAGCCTTCGCAACTGTCGTTATCGCCGAAACTCAGGACGCAGGTTGGAGACGCATTGATGCCAAGCTTATGCTCGATCGACATGCATCGGACGTCGTTCGGCACCGAATGCCGACCGTCCGCGCCAGCGCGGAATTTGGGCACCAGGAACAGCGAAATTCCCTTCGTCCCGGCCGGTGCGCCGGGCGTACGCGCAAGCACAAGATGGATGATGTTGTCGGTCAGGTCATGATCACCAAATGTGATATAGATCTTCGTTCCCTTGATAGAGAAGCTGCCATTTGGGTTGGGCGTAGCCGTTGATCGTATGGCGCCCACATCGGACCCCGCCTGTGGCTCGGTGAGGTTCATCGTTCCTGTCCATTCGCCACTAATCAACTTGGGCAGATACACTGCCTGCTGTTCGTGCGAACCATGCGCATGAAGGGCTTCAATCGCACCGCTCGATAGGATGGGGCAGAGCGTGAACGCCATGTTGCCGGTTCCGAGGTCCTCGAACACGACGGTCTGCATCAAGAAACCGAGATCCTGCCCCCCGAAAGCCTCCGGCGCGTCAAGACTGCCCCATCCTCCAGCCACATATTGGTTCCAAGCTGCCTTGTAGCCCGCGGGCATGGTTACTGCGCCGTTCGCAAACTGCGCGCCAGCCGTGTCCCCGAGGCGGTTAAGTGGTGCAAACTCCCCTGCCGAAAAGGTAGCCGCGCCTTCCAAGATGGCGTCGACCACCAATGGGTCATGCCCCGGGCCTTTTGTACCGAGTACAGCCTGCATGGCGAATCGCTGTTCTGAAACGGGCGGATAGAACACGGTTGACCTACTCACATTGAATTCGCCTTGCAGTGGCGCGAACCGTACGCGGGCGCAAGCTGGGCGGTTATAGAGGCACCGTCACCAAGGTAAAGAATCCGGGCAGGTCGAAGCCACCGGATCGGGTATTTTTGGCGTTCGGGTTGCGCACACCGGCAGATCGCCGGACGCCGTCCCAAAAACGCAGTTGGGCGGTTTGCAGGGTCGGCGGTCCTTCGTTAGGTGGGCCACCTCAGTGACGGTCGGGGTTCGATACTTTGGACATAGGCAGCATCAACGATTGCCACGTTCTCGTGGTGGGCGACGTCATGCTAGATCGTTACTGGCTAGGTGATGTCGTGCGCATTTCGCCAGAAGCGCCCGTGCCGATCCTGGCCGTTCGTCGCGAAGAGGCGCGCCTCGGCGGCGCCGCCAACGTCGCGCTAAATGTCGCCACGTTTGGAGCAAAAACAACCCTTCTAGGAGTTGTCGGCGAGGACGAACCAGCTCGAGCCCTTCGCGCATTGTTAGCCGAGGCAGAGGTCCTTACGAAACTCCATTCAGATGTCGAGATGCCGACAACGCTCAAACTTAGAATGGCAGGGCACTCGCAGCAGCTGCTGCGAGCAGATTTTGAGAGCCAACCAAGCAGCACTGCCTTAGACGGTCTCAGCTTCCTTTATGAAGGTTGCGTCGCAGATCACGATGCCCTTATTCTATCGGACTATGGCAAGGGCGGCCTGGCTCGCGTCGCGCACAAGATTGCCATTGCTCGCGAACGCGGCATCCCCGTCGTGGTTGACCCCAAAGGTCGAGACTATACGCCCTATCAGGGAGCGACGATCATCACACCCAACCGAAGCGAGCTTGCGGCAGTTGTCGGAGACTGGTCGAGTGAGAGCGATCTTGTCGAGCGCGCGACTTCGCTGCGCCGTGCGCTGGAACTCGACGCTCTTCTGGTTACCCGCTCCGAAGAGGGTATGTCACTGTTCGACGACGCGGGGCACCTTCGGGTGGACGCAGAGGCGCGCGAAGTGTTTGACGTCACTGGCGCCGGCGACACGGTCGCCGCAGTGATGGGCGCCATGCTTGCGGCGGGCGCAACCCCGCGTGAAGCGGTGCCGATCGCAAACCGTGCTGCCGCCATCGTAGTTGGAAAATTCGGCACTGCGAGCGTAACATTATCGGAAGTATTCACATGACCATCGTCGTAACAGGTGCAGCCGGTTTCATCGGTTGCAATATCGTCCGCGGGCTCAACCAGATCGGCATTACGAATATTTTCGCCGTCGATGATCTGACGGACGGCGAAAAGTTTCGCAATTTGGCTGCCTGCCGAATTGCCGACTACATCCATTGGTCAGACTTTTACGAAGCTTTTGATGCTGGCAAGATCAGCGGCGTAAGCGCTGTTTTCCATCAGGGTGCCTGCTCTGACACTGTGTTGCGCGACGGGCGTGCCATGATGCAGCAGAATTATGAGCCGACGAGGCGTTTGTACGACACGTGCGTGCGGGACGCGGTCAGGTTGATCTACGCGTCTTCGGCGGCCGTGTACGGCGCAAGCACTTCTTTCGCCGAAGTGGAGCACAACGAACGGCCCTTGAACATATACGGTTATTCAAAGCTATTATTCGATCAGTTCCTGCGCCAGCAGCCCTTGAGTCCCGCGGTCAATGCGGTCGGATTTCGGTATTTCAATGTTTACGGGCCATTCGAACAGCACAAGGGCCGGATGGCATCCGTGGCCTTTCATCAATATCAACAAATGAAGTCTGACGGGTATGTTCGACTTTTTGGCGAATATGACGGCTACGATGCAGGAATGCAGCAGCGCGACTTCATCCATGTCGACGACATCGTTGCAGTGAATCTTTGGGCACTCGCGAACCCCTCTGTTCAGGGAATATTTAATCTGGGCACTGGGCGCGCCGAGCCATTCAATGCGGTTGCCGAAGCGACCGTCAACGGCGTCAGGCAAGCACATGGCGAACGGGAGCTGTCCCTAGCGCAGATGGTTTCCCAACAACTGGTTCGATACGTCGAATTTCCGGATGATCTCAAAGGCCGTTATCAAAGTTATACGCAAGCGGATATTTCCGCCTTGCGGCGCGCGGGCTGTGAGCACAATTTCCTGACCGTTGCGCAAGGAGTCGCAAGTTACATTGGCTGGATGTCAGCCGGTGGCGTCACGACTGCCCTACCCGTCAACGAGACCTAATCCCTGCTCGATGAAGCCGCACAAACTATGCCCAATCAGGATGTGAGCTTCCTGAATGCGAGCGGTCGATGGGCTCGGCACAATGACAGACATATCGACGACGTCTTTAAGTGCGCCGCCATCGCGCCCCAACAGTGCGATGGTCTTGAGCCCACCGGCTTTAGCAGCCTTGACAGCTCGAAGGACGTTTTCCGAGTTGCCCGAGGTCGAGATGCCGACCAACACATCGCCCTCACGCCCGAGCGCCGTTACTTGCCGCGCGAACACGTCCGCATATGAATAGTCGTTTGATATGCAGGTAAGCGCCGAAGTGTCAGTGGTGAGCGAGATTGCCGCCAGCGGCGGCCGATCTTTGATGAAACGTCCGGTCAGTTCCGCAGCTATGTGCTGGCAATCGGCAGCCGAACCCCCGTTGCCGCAAAACAGGATCTTGCCACCACCCCTGAGCACCGCGACCATGGCCTCCCCGCAACGGGTCACGCTCGCGTCGAGAGATTCGAGTTGGCCGAAAAGAGCGATATGCTCGGCAAGGTTATTTTTGAAGATTGTCATGGCGAACTCATTGTTGCATTTCGGCACTCGCTGCCCCTGTGAGAACTTCCAATGAAAAGCAAGATCGTTCGAGGGACCGCACTCGATGTTGCAGTGTCCCTCCTACCTCGGCCGATCGTTTTTACGAATGGCGTTTTCGACATACTTCACGCAGGCCATGTCACATATTTGCAAGCGGCCCGGGAATTGGGCGGTTCGTTGATTGTTGCGCTGAATTCAGACGCATCTGCCCGCGGCTTGGGGAAGGGCCCGGAGCGCCCGATCGTTGGCGAAGAGGATCGCGCCGTCGTCATCGCCGCGCTTGCGTCCGTTACGCTTGTAACATGGTTCGACGAGCCCGATCCGTGCTTGCTTCTGGCCCAGGTTCGTCCTGACATCTACGTCAAAGGGGGCGACTATGACATGGAAAAGTTAAAGGAAAGCGAGTTGGTCAGATCTTGGGGCGGCCGAGCGCTTGCCTTACCTTTTGTTGCGGGAAAATCGACGACGCGGATCGTGGAACGAATGCGTGCTGCGTGACAACGGGCGCCCTGCGGTTTTTCTAGACCGGGACGGTGTTATCAACGTGGACACGGGTTACGTGTCGCGGGCGGAAGATCTTGTGCTTTGCCAAGGGGCGCCGGAAGCTCTCCAAAGTCTCCGTCGCCTCGGATTCGCCCTTGTGGTTGTCACGAACCAGTCGGGCATTGCGCGCGGTCTCTTCACAGCTGAGGAATACGAAGCTGTCAACGACGCCCTGCTCGCGATGTTGCGCATCCGTGGTATTGAATTGGACGCAGTCTATAGTTGCCCTCATCATCCCGACTTCGGAAACCCGCCGGTGAACTGCCCGTGCCGAAAGCCCGCTCCAGGAATGATCCGTCAGGCGCTCCAAGACTTCGATCTTGACGCACGGCGGTCATGGCTAATCGGCGACAAAGAAAGTGACGTCTCTGCTGGACAAGCGGCAGGCGTCGCTCAAACGATCCGCATCTCTCTCGTCGACGTTGACACAAATGCCGATTTCACATGCCGATCGCTGGCCGACGCTGCCAGTCTTATTGAACAACGATCCCTATGTTCGACAACGTCAGATCAAGCGGGGTAAGTAGTGGTTCGTCGAGCACAAGCACAAGCTGTTGAGCGGGGCAGCTTCCATCGGTGGGTACGCGAAAGCTCACCGACGCAACCCGCGCGCGCGAAACGATCGGTAACTCGGTAATTTGGCTGCCACCAACGCAACGCAGCTTCCAGCTGAGCCCGGGGTTACGCGCCGATGACTCGACATTATAATTCACTTTCAGCGCGTAATCAGCAGGCGAGAGAAGCAAAAGCTGCGAGATGACTGCGCCGCTTGTGCTTGACGGAAGCGAAAGAGATAGCCCTGTCGGCGAGGAGGACGAGAATACCCGCGGATCCAATTGCCAATCGAATGCCATGGGCGTTGGTTCGACGACGAAGTTCGGGTGCCGTACAAGAACACGGGGATCGGTGGCATGCAGGAAATTATAGTGTGACAGGGCTTCGTTGTATTTCTTCCGTTCGATCAATAACCCGATCAGCCCGGCCTGAAGCGGCATGTCCAGGGTGAACACGTCACGTCGTCCGTATCGCAATACTCGTGCAAGATTTTCAGGCGCCACCTGCTTCCTGACGGCAAAGTCCAAGAACGAACCCAGCCAGGGCGGGTTACGCGACAACATCGCCCCTATGGGGGGAACAAGGCGATCATCGTCGAGCGCCTGCGCCAACACTGGTGCGAGAAGATCAAAGCTATCCGGGTTGGTTCTGAGCGCCACATCATAAAACGACAGCGATCTGCGCACGTCGCCTTGCGCGACCGCCCGTTCGATCGCCAGCAGCTGGGTGGGCAAATCGCGACGGCTTAGTTTGAGCGTATATTGAAGCCAGCGATCTGCCCCGCGCGAATCTCCCTCGGCTTCCGCGATGACCGCGAGCGATCGCGCTGCCGGCACAACGGTTGCGTCCCGTAGCAGCGCGTCCTGAGCCAAACCACGGACCTGTTGACGCACGCCAGCTTGTTGACCGTCGGTTATAAGGCGCGTGCCGGCGTATGCGGCAGTCGCCCAGGCATCGTTCGTCCATAGCCTCACGGCAATAGCCGGTGCCGCGTTGCGTGTCGCGGAAACGACACCGTGCAAGACGGTGACGAACATGAGCAGGATAGCGACTATGACAATGACCGCCACCCGCACAGGGGCAGCCGCCCCGGAAGTCTTGCCGGCACTTGCCAAGAGATTAAGCCTTATCCTTGCTCGCGCCGCCGTAGCTGTAGCCATACCCATAGCCGTAGTCGTAACCATAGCCATAAAGTGCCTTGCGCGCTTCAAACTTGGTAAGGATAGCGCCAACAAGATTGATTTGTCCGGCGGACAGACGGCTTACGGCCGAGCGAATGACCGTCGACCTTGCGCCGTTCGCCTCGACGGCAAACAACATAGCCTCGGTATGACTTCCGATCAGCGGCGCGTCCGCCAGGCCCATGACTGGTGGTGCATCGATCAAGACATGGTCGAAGCGTGCGTTCAGCTTCTCGATCAACTGGTCGAGCCGCGGACCCGTAAGGAGCTCGGCCGCATTCGGTGGCTGTGGCCCCGCCAGCATTGCCGTCAACTGGAAATCGCCAATCCTGTGCAACAAGGGCTCAACGTCGTCCTGGCCCGCCAGAAAATTGCTGACGCCCACGGTGTTGGCCAAGCCAAAAAAGCCATGCAGCGACGGCGATCGCATGTCGCAGTCGACAACCACAACGGTCCGGCCCGTTCGGGCGAGCATAACCGCGAGCGCAAGTGTCGTCGTTGTCTTGCCTTCAGCGGGCCGCGTGCTCGTCACTGCAATCGAGCGTGGCATGCCATGCGACGTAGACAGCTGAAGATTGGTTTGGATCGACAGATACGCTTCACTCAGCGCGGACTTGCGATCGCGGAGCGCTTCAAGCGGCTGCTCAGGAATTGCTGGGACAACGCCTAGGAGCGGTAGCTCGAGGACGGCTTCGACATCGGCGGGATCCTTGATGGCGTCATCGATTTGTTCAAGGATGGCCACGACAGCGAGCGCCGTGCCAAAGCCAATCACGAGAGCCAAAATCATGTTGATCAGGAGATTGGGGCTCGATCGCTTGTCGGGCAGGTTCGCTGCATCGACAACCGCGATGTTGTTCGGGCCAATAGCTCCTGCAACACCGATTTCCTTGTAGCGCTGCAGCAACCCGTCATAGAGTTCGCGCGACGTGTCGATATCACGCTGGTAGATATTGTACTCAATGCTACGCGTGCGCGCGCTAAGAAAACTGTTTTTGAGATCTTCGACCTTCTTAGACAGTGCCTGCTCGCGTTGCGCCGCATCACGGAACTCTTCTTCAAGCGTCAGGCGCACTCTTCGTTCTTCAGTCGCGATGCTGCGGTCCAAGTCCTGCATCTGCGCAGCGATTGCACGGGCGGCCGGATAGCCCGGTTCAAATTGCTGCATCAAGCGGGCATATTCCGCAGCCGCTTCCGATCTTTTCTGGCGGAGCGCATTGATCGCTATATTGTCACGGCTTTCACTGCGCACACCCGGTCCGATACGGCTTTCTGCGCGTATCCGGTCCGCAGTCGCAGCCGAAAGCTCCTTGCTGAGAGACACCAGATCATCTGCCGTCAGCGAGCGTTCCGAACGCGTCGTTCCTCCGCCTGCCGTTGGCTCGGAATTCGGTATATTGATAATCCGCTGTTTCGAGGCGTAATCGACCAGTGCCCGCTCCGACTGCTCCAGCCGCTTGCGAAGCTCGTCCAAACGCCCCTCTAGAAAGTTACGCGCATATGCGGTCGATTCAAAACGACGGTTCAAGTTGCTCTGAATGAATTGCTGAGCCCAGAATTGGACGACTTTTTGGGAAAAGCGGGCATCCGGGCTGGTAAAACCAACCCGTACGAGGCGCGATTGGCGTACGGGCGCGACGTTTAGGTTCCGCAACAGGATTTCTGTCGCCAGGCGTTCGCGATTTGCCAATTTCTGCTCCGTGCTCGAGGGAGCATTGCCAAACGACCATATCCCTTTCGAATCCGGCTGGACCCCGAACATGGCGAAAAAGCTGTCGGACTGTGGCAATCTCAGCTCGCGAGCAACTGAAAGCGCCAAAGAATTCGCCTGAAGCAGAGAATACTGAGTCTGGTAGAACTCTTGGTCAATCGCACTTGTTTCACGCTCTACAGCGTCAACCTTGAGAACCTTGTCTTCCTGGCGCGATATCTCGAGCGTCGAATTGGACGTATATTTCGACTTCGTAAGCAGGGTCGCAATCAGACCTCCTACGAGGGTCGCTGCAATGATCGACAACACCAAAAAGCGACGTCGTATGACGACACGAATGTACCGCATCAGTGACGACATTGCTTTGCTCGTCGAGTCGTTCGTCGGCTGATTGCTGTCAGCCAGCAAACGTGCGCGATCATTCCATGCCGCTGGAAGCGTTTCGTTAAGCATCGGCGTCATCGAAGAATGTAAACAAGAGGGGTCAGGATAGCCGGAGCTAGTGCAAGAAGGTCGCGGAACAGCCTCCGAGACGAGGAAGCCCCTACTACAACGACATCATTCGCATAAATTTCCGGGTCGTCGTAACGGCCTTCCCGGATAGACCTGAGGTTGTACACCCCAGCGAGCCGCTGGCCCTGAACCGACCGGAAAATGACAACGTTTTCTTCGCGAGCAAATTCATTCAGGCCCTTCGCAGCGGCCACGGCTCGCACCAGCGTCATGCGCCCGACAACGGGATAAAGTCCAGGTTCAGTGACCTGCCCGTCAACGGTGACCACGCGATTGCCCGCCTCCCTCAAGTTTACCGTCACCTGAGGAGATCTGACATAGCGATCGCGAAGACCGTTGCTGATCTCTGTCGCAAGCGCGGCAGGCGTCTTACCGTTAGCAACCAAAGTGCCAGCGAGAGGAACCGACAGCTGACCGCTCGCATCGACCTGCCACTCGCCACTTAAATCGGGCAAACCGAAGACCGTGATGTTGAGCTTGTCAAACGGCCCAATTAGGTAGGCGTTCGCCTGAACGCCCTGCTCTGCGGCTGTCGGAGCGGGCAATGCTGACATCTCTGATACCGTTAACTGCGGATCCCCACCGATACGGGTTGGAGCGGCACAGCTGGACAAAGTTAGCATGCAAACAAGACAAGCTAGTCTCAACGAGAATCACCTTTGAGCAGCCCGGAGCGGGCGGCGGTCCCTTACGACAAGCGATTCGAAGCGTCCAGTCCGCGCAACCAGCTCGCGGCACGCCACTGGTATTGCCGCGTAGACGCGTCGATATACTGATAGACAATAGCCGCGTTTGACGACAAACCCGCCAGCTCGCCCCATGGGGGCCGACAAGCAAAGCGCATGGGGGCAACTGGTGCACTTGAGGGTCAAACTTTTAGGGCTTCCGAAGCGGCTCAAGCAGCTGATGATGTTCGCCCTCGATCTGGCAATTTGCGCCCTCGCCGTAGTCGTCGCATTTTTCCTGCGTCTCGGGGTGGTCCCGGCTTCGTCGTCAGGATTGGTCACGGCAGTATGGACGGCAGTCGCTCTTGGTCTCGTGATTTTCCCGACGTGTCGGCTGTACACTTCGGCGTTCAGGCGAACAGGTCAATCCGTCTTCGATGCCCTTTCCTTCGCAATTGCCATCTATGGGATCGTTTATTCTAGCATTTTTCTGTTCTACGGCGTTGCTCAGGTGCCAAGGACGGTCGGTTTGATTCAACCGTTACTCGTTTACTTGGGCGTTTTGGCAAGTCGGACCTTGGCTGCACGATTGCTGCGGCCGAAACGCTACCGAAAAGGCGGAACCGAAGAAATTCGCGCCTTGATTTATGGCGCAGGCTCCTCCGGACTTCAGCTCGCCGAAGCTTTGAATTTCGAATCGAACATCTATCTCGTTGGTTTTATCGATGACGACAAGGTCTTACAAAATCGTCGAATCGACAACATGCCGGTTTTTGGCACGGACAACTTGGAAGAATTGATAGAGTCCGAAAATATCCAAGAAATATATTTGGCCATACCTTCGTCGACACGTCAGCGCCGACGTGAAATCGTTTCGATGCTCGGCAACCATTCGCTGAGGATCCGAACAATCCCGGGAATTGGCGACTTGGCGAGTGGACGGGTCACGATCACTGACATGCAGGAACTCGACATCGATGACCTGCTGGGACGGTCTCCGACAGCGCCTGACCCGGGTCTACTCGACGCAAAGATTTTCAATTGCGTCATCCTTGTTACGGGCGCCGGCGGTTCAATCGGCAGTGAGTTGTGTCGGCAGATCGTGACGCGACGGCCTCGACATCTGTTGCTGCTGGAAATGAACGAATACGCCCTATACGCGATCCACCAGGAACTAACCGCGCTTGCTCCCGAGGGGGCGCTTATTACGCCGCTACTCGGTTCCGTCGTCGATGCAACGCGCATGCGATCAATTTGCGAGAACTGGACGCCGCACACAATCTTTCACGCAGCCGCCTACAAGCACGTGCCGCTTGTCGAGCATAATATAGTCGAAGGCATTCGCAATAATGTCATGGGTACGCTCACTTTGGCTCGGGCTGCGGAAGACGCGGGAACACGGGACTTTGTGTTGATCAGCACGGATAAGGCAGTCAGGCCGACCAATATCATGGGTGCCACTAAGCGTCTGGCCGAAATGACCCTGCAGATCTTGGCAAGTGAGGGAAGCGCTACATGCTTCTCGATGGTTCGATTCGGTAACGTCCTCGGATCCAGTGGATCGGTCGTGCCCCTTTTTCGAAAGCAGATTGCCAATGGGGGTCCGGTCACAATCACCCACGCAGATATCACCCGCTATTTCATGACGATTCCAGAGGCCGCCCAGCTCGTGATCCAGGCGGCAGCGATGGCGCGTGGAGGCGAAGTGTTCGTCCTGGATATGGGTGAACCTGTGCGCATCAAGGAACTCGCTGAGACGATGATAAGGCTTTCCGGGCTGACCGTGCGCGACGAGGACACGCCCGAAGGCGATATCGAGATCGTCGAAGTCGGCCTTCGCCCAGGCGAAAAACTCTACGAGGAACTATTGATCGGGAATACCCCATCTCCGACGAAACACTCTCGTATCTTTCAAGCTCATGAGAAGTTTTTGCCACCGGCCGATCTTTGGGCGGGATTTCGAGAGATTACGCGAAGTTTGGAAGCCGGCGATCCAGTGAGGTCGGCTGCCATCTTGAGCAGGCTTGTTGAAGAGTATAAACCTGCACCCACGATCGTAGACTGGGTCCATAGCGCGCAAGTACAGCTGACGAAATCTGACTGACACGTCTCACATCAGTGACTGACTTCCGGCTTTAATAGCTTGCCCACCGTCAGCAGTATGATCTTCGCATCAAGGAAGACTGATTGCCTTTCCATATAGTGGATATCGAACTTTACTTTGTCAGGGATTGAAAGTAAGTCGCGGCCGTTGACTTGCGCCCAACCGGTCACTCCAGGTTTCAGGACATGCACGCCTGCTGAATGCCGTTCCGAAATGAGATCATCCTGATTGAAAAGCGCCGGACGAGGCCCGACGATCGACATATGCCCCACAAGTACAGACCAAAGCTGCGGGAGTTCGTCCAAGCTTGATTTGCGCAAAAATCCTCCAATAGGCGTCAGCCATTGTTGAGGATTGGTAAGCAGGTGGCTGGCGAGAGCAGGCGTCCCTACCAGCATTGTGCGAAACTTGGGCATCGAGAACAATTTTTCATTTTGCCCGACCCTGCTCGACCAGTATAGGACGGGACCCGTCGACGTAGCGCGCACGGCAAGGGCAACGATGATGCAGATGGGCAGCACGATCGGGGCGCTCAAAATGACGAGGATAAGGTCAAGTATGCGCTTTAACATCGTTACGACCCTTCATGTGTCCGAGAGCAGAGCCATGCAGGCGCTGGGCGCATCCATTAGTTTTGGCTAGCGATTACGTGAAGCCCATAAGCGATGCTGCCGACGTCACGGTCGTCGGCGGCAATAGCGCCGTCGGCGTCTGTTTGCGCGCCCTGCTGCCCAACGCCAACTTCATCGTCCGCGCTGCTAGCACAGCAGGGGACGTGGTTGTTGCGGACTACCGCGATATTCCAGCGATAGCGTTCAGGCGCGGTGGAAGTGTCATTATCGTGACTGGTGTCGTCAATGCCTCGCCACCAGAATTAAAGCGCGTCAATGTCGATCTTGCCAGACAGATTGCAGCGCGCGCAGCAGAGTCCGGTAGCTCAAGGATCGTGCACCTTTCGTCGTTCTCTGTTTATGGCCGGGCATCGCAAATTTCGTCGGAAACCGCTGAAGCACCGACATCGCATTACGGCCTGTCAAAACTGGAAGCCGAGCATGCTATTGCCACTTACCAAAGCGCCGGCATCGATGTGATCAGTGCGCGTTTTCCGGCGATTGTCGGCACGCGCAAGGATAAGCTGGCCCAGCTAGTCGCTCTCTGGTCCCGCTTGGGCATGGTGCCGATCCCAAGGACTGACGTTCGACGGTCGATGATTACAACCGAAACATGCGCGCTGACCCTCGCGGCACTTGCAGAACATGGGGGACCGCAGCTCGTGCTCGCAGCAGACGCGATGCCATTTTCCTACGGCTTTGTGTCCGAACAGTCCAGGCGTCTCAAAACCATCAAGATTGATGCGGCCGTACTAAGATTGCTATCGACAGTGGCGCCTGGTGTGTCCGCAAGTCTGTGGCAAGACAGTTTTTTGGCAGCTCATGATAATTATTGTGTCAGCAATGATTTTCCCTCGCTGCTAGGGCAGCATGTTAAGCGACTGCTGGAGCTCCACGATGTCTAAGTCGCGACTTTATATTGTTTCTGAACTTTTCTATCCCGAACAAACGTCGACGGGCTACTTTGTTACTGAAATAGCGGCATCGCTTGCTCTGAATCGGGAGGTCGTCGCCGTCTGCGCCCGCCCCACTTATAGCGAAAAGCACGTCAAGACTGCCAGAACAGAGATATACAAGGGCATCCGAATTCACAGGCTGGTTTCAAGCGCATTCAACAAGGACAGGATGTTGGGCCGCCTGTTGAACCTTCTGACCTTTACCTTTCTCTCAGTTTTTACTGTCGTGAGATACGTCCGTCGGGGAGATACGGCCCTTGTCCTCACTAATCCCCCTACCGTTCCCCCGCTGGTAGGCCTTTGGTGCAAGCTCGTTGGAGCACGGGCAATATTGCTCGTGCACGACGTTTATCCAGAAGTCTTGATCGCAACGGAACATTTGACAACCTCTTCACTTGTTTTCCGCCTCCTGAAAATAATCCTCGATCGGCCACTAAGGTTGTTTGATACTATTGTCGTGCTCGGGCGTGACATGGAGAAGCTCCTGAGCGAAAAACTTGGCACCGATCGGCGGCGGCTGACAATCATACCCAATTGGGGAGACACCAACGAGATCCGGCCCATTGACCGCGCAACCAATTCGTTTGCGCAGCAACTCGGCGTGCAAGGAAAATGTGTAATTCAATTTTCTGGAAACCTGGGCCGCACGCATGACCTCGACGCTGTAGTCCGTGCGGCAGAGCTGACACTGGACATCCCGAACCTCGTATTTCTCGTCATTGGTGACGGCGGAGGCCTGCGGCGTCTTCTGGTCGATCGAGGGCAAAGCGTCCCCGGGAATGTGATGCTCTTACCGCGTCAACCTCGTGAAAAACTTCCAGAAATGTTGGCGTGTGCGGACGCCACCTTGATCCCCTTCCTCTCCGGCATGCTTGGCGTATCGGTGCCCAGCCGCATGTACAATATCATGGCGGCCGGCGTTCCAATCATCGCGTTGGCCGATGCATCGAGCGAGTTGGCTCAGTGCGTATCAGAGGAGGATGCCGGTTGGGTCCTTCCGATAGGTGATTCAGATAAACTGGCCGCGCTCGTCCGGCGCATCGCGACAGATGCCACCGAGGCACGGCTGAAAGGACATAACGGACGCGCGGCCGCCGAACGCGTTTACAATTTTGCGTCCGCTGCAGCAGCGTTTGATAGGCTGTTGTAAGCTCTCATTTGCGTCGCCCTCCGCAACGCAATGCGAATTTTCCTGGAAGGATTGCTGGGCAGCGATAAATGACGCAGGTTCAGTTTATGCCGGGCGTCCGTCGCAAAACCTGCCCTAGCTCAACCGCTCTTGGGCTCACGTCGGCAATACGCGCCAACTCGCATCTTTGCGCTCAAATGTTTGCACGCTTTCGACGAGTTCCCTGTTTCATCGCGTCTCGAACGCAGAACGTTAACCCCCTCCGATCAAATCGACCTGAGTCTGGCAGACATGAGAACGCCGGTTTTCGCCCTGATCACGATCTCGTCATTTCCAGGAAACGTCGCTAGTGCGAAGACCGCAAGTGAGGCTGCGACCGGCGTGACAGTCACCTTGTCGCCCTGCACCTGGATCTCCCCGGCATAGAATATCGGCCCTGCCGATGATTTCAGCCACGCCTCGAGATACCAATTTATGCCACGCGGCAGAGCTACGGCATCTGGTTCAATAATACGCGCGAGCCCCTCGACATTTGCGATCTGCGCCTTGGTTGGGGAGAGCCCTGTAATTCGCGCACCCTTACAGGATTCGAAGGCGCCCCCGTCCATTTCCAGCCTCACACCCCTACCCCGATTGGCAATCGCCCCATCTGTCAGTGAAACAAATCGGCAATCAGTGAGCCTGACCAGTGCATCTTGACCAATGCAAATAGCCTTCGGATCAAGACTTTGCTGATAATCTGCTTGCGACGCCTGCCCTTCGAAAGCGCAATTCGTAAGCGTGAGATTAGTCGACCTGCCCGCTTGCAAATCAATGGCATAGCCCGACCAATTGCTGAACTGACAGTCGGAAAGTGTTACCTCAGTGTCACTTCCGCGAATATGGATATGACCAACAAACCTAGGCTCCCGAACACTGCTGACGAAACGCATTCCCCTGAAAGCAAGACCCTTAGATTTGGAAGACTTTTCGGCTATCAGGATGGAGGCATTGCGTGTATATTCAATCAGACAGTCCGAGAACTGGAGGTCGCCCGCCTCTTCTCCGATAGTTATTCCATAGTTTACATAGAATATTATTATATTGCTGATTATAATGTTGCGGGATCGGTGAATTATCAGCCCGTTGAGACCTTGGTCTATAGTGACGTTGCTGACATGGCCATCGCTACCGCAGAGTTCCAGACCGATGCCAGGTGCAGACAAAAACAGGTCTTTAACCGTAAATCCATGCGCAACAGCTTTGACTGTGGCGTGCTCTGCATTTCCCCCGATTGTACGCAGGTTCGAAAACTCGACAGGCGCGCCCCCGGGGTCCTCTGCCCAATTTTCACCTGTCTGCTGGCAGCCCAACAGGAAGGTCACACCTTGAGCCTGGCGCGCGTCAATCAAGGTGGCAACGCCATCACCCGTGAACGACTGCCCCTTCCGCACGAAAACAGTGCCATCAATGCGATACTTGCCGGCTGGAACATGAATGCGGCGCGTGACGCGATCGGACCACTCCTCCGCGGCAAGTGTGGCCCTGTTGAAAGCTGCAGTGCAATCGGACATCCCAGCGTTGCACGCACCAAATGATCGCACATCAACCGCCGGATATTCGGTTGTTTGCGATCGGGCGCGAGCACTGATGGCGGTCAAACCCGCACATGACGCGAACTGGGTGATGAATTTCCGACGGGCGATCAGGCTCTTCAAACCTGCTGCTCAGCGGCCAGGCCGACCCGTCGCCGCGCTATGAATTCTTCGACCTTTTCAGCATCTTCAAACAAGGCCCACGAGCCCGACTGATAAGCTGATAACGGTAGCCAATATTGGTTATCGACCGGCGACAGAACAAATACAGGTAAATTGAGATGTTCGGCGAGATGCGCAGGCAAGCTGTCCGCCGAGATTACGAGGTCGCACTGCCCAATGGTGTCAATTAACAGCTCGAAGGATCTCGCCAGGGCATTCACTTCCGAACGGCAGTCGACATGCTCACCCTGCACGACATAAATCTGACAGTCGTCACCGTGCTCTGCACCTAACAGCGCAATTCGATCAACAAGTTCGCCCGGCATGGCTTTAGACGCCACCCTGCTGCCAGGGAAGATCGCGATTCGGCGCGATCTAGGCGACGCGTCCAATCGCGTTGTTGCTAATGGCATCGGCATGTTCGGCCTGAGAGCCTCGTGATATGCGTGATAGATGTTGTCCGCTTTCGGAAGTGCAATCTTCGACCGAGGCCAAATGATGCTCTCGCGCCACGTGACCCGGTCGAACAATGCCAACCCTGCATCGACAGCGCGCAATTCTGAACGTAACCGTATCAGGCTCTTGAGAGACCGGATCGCGCCGGCCTTGCGAACGTCGTAAAGCGCGGGGACGTTATCCTCCCCATGTTGTATCACAATCCGGTTTGGGGTTGATCCCAGCGCGTCGTCTAGCGCCAGAAGGTGTTGCCCCAAAACAAGCGTTACGTCCCCCGCCAGGCTCAACCGGTCGACCGAAGAACGGCCGATCACGTAATCGCCAAAGGCTTTCATCAACACGAGGTGGGTCAAGAGGAGACCTTGCTAATTCGACGCATGCCGGCCGCGATCATGTTGCGTACGTTCGGAATAGACATCAAGGCTGCTGCTTCGGCAACGATGCCCGTCGCGACAAGCAACAGAATGAAACCGATCGACCGAGCCTCCTGGACGGGCACCGCGGCGGCCGACATTACAATAAATGCTATGGAGCCAACCGGAGCCAAAAAGTTCCAGATAAACCATCTTCGAGCCTGCGCAGGCAGAACGACACGAAGTGTGAGAACGGCATTTGCAGCGAACAACAGGACGTTACCGATCAACAGAGTGGTCACAGCCCCCACGATCCCGAGCTTGTGAGCCGAAACGATCATAGCAGGCAACATCACCATACAACCGATGAGATAGACCCGAACCGAAATAGCGACCCGACCGACCCCGTATTGGACGGCGACGAAAACATGCATCAGGCAGCTCGACAACGTGATGAGAGCAAGAAAGCGCAGGGGTAAGGCGGCGCCCTGCGAAACCTCCACGTCGCCAGTCCACAGCAGCAACAGGCGCTGCGCAAATCCAACCATAATCAATGCCGGCGGCGCTACCAGAGCAACCATGATTTCTGCGCATCGATGAAAGTTGCTCTGTAACGCCTCTGCGTCATCCGTCACCGCTGCTGCAGAAAAGCGTGGAACGAAGCTGGAAAAGACTGGTCCGTAGAGTTGCAGAAGTCCGCCGGACAAAGATGCAGCCACACTGTAGATCCCAAATGTCTGCAGCGAAAGACTAGACGAGATGATTACTTTGTCCATCTGCGTCAGTATTGTCGACAGGATTGCAGCGAACATGATATCTCGCGCATAGGACTTGAAACCCGTGATCGACGCTAGACGAAAACGAAGCGAGATACCCGGGCTACCTATACACCGATATGCCGTGACCGCGAGACACAGGGTCGAAGCCGCGAACATGGCCACCTGCCAGATCATGAACGTTTGCAAATCATTCGCGATGTAAAGCAGGAAAGGTAAAACGCCGAACGTTCTCAGCAAGACGAACACGACGACAAGAAAATTCGCAACATGAGCTCTGTCGAGCCCTAGGAGAGCGCTCCGCCAAAGTCCTTCGAGGAGGCGCAGCGATGCTCCCGCAATCATCAATATCAGGACATTTTGTACCAACGGTCGCGGCAAGGCCGAATGGCTCAACCAGACGTCGGCAATCCACGGACCGACCAAGACTCCGAGGGCAGAAATTGCCAGCGCGAGCATCAGACCAATGACACCTATCGTGAAAATCGCGTTTGCGGCTTCTTCGTTCGCTAATCGATCGTGCCTGAAACTGACCATCATTCGGTTCAAGACGGGCGAAAGTCCCATGTCGAATAGAGCAACGACCGTTACAAACACGACAAACAGGGACAGGAGGCCATATGACTCGATCCCGAGAACAGAGAGATAAATTGGCACGGCGAGAACATTCGCTAGGATTGTCACTCCCTGGCCGATGAAGTTTGCCCAAAGCGTAGCGCGCATCGAATGCAGCGGACGCGACAACCAGCTATAAGGCACTACAGTTTACCGTGGACTTGATCGTTAGATCTTGGCCTTCCGACTGCCGCTACAGGGGTTATCTTGAATAACAAGGCGCTGAAAGCAATTGCCTGTAATGACAACTTCATGGCCGGGATAATGCCGTCCCGGAAATGAGGAATGAAAATTGCGATTATGATGAGATATACAACGAACCGAAACGGCAGGAGACCAGACGTCTGACCCGCGGCCCAATATGGCTCGAACTTACGAACACGCTCGAAAACATAACCAAAACAGGTATAGACCACCGCAATCGCGACAGCGCCGCCCTGCAAGGCCACTTCTGCCAACATCGAAGTCGCCCCCAAGGGAGCATACCTCAATATCCATTCATTGGCGCCGTAGACGAACTCGTTTTTGCCTTCCCAAATAAACCGTGGGATGAATCCGAGCAGCGAGTTGAGAAAGCGCACCCCGTACTCATAGTCGAGCTGCAAGCCGTCAATCGCGCCAATAATGCCCGGCAGACTATGTCCGGCATAGAGGCCTTCGGAAAATATGTAGAAAAATATCGTAAACGGCTCAATCCGATCTCCCACTCGGATTGCCGCGCCGATGGACAACGCAAGCAATCCAATGACTGCGATGGTCACCTGCTTCAACGAAAGTCCTAATTTCGTGCGTCCTGCCAATAGAACGACGGACAGCGGGAGCATAGCGGTGACGACTTCGAGCCGCTTAGCTCTCGCAATAAGCACAAACACGACAAAAAGCAGAGCAATCAATGCCGGTGGATGAAGCACGCTTCCCCCTACGATATTCTTGCGGATCAAGGCGTGCGAAAAGATCAGTCCGACGACCCCGACCGCAAAATAGACAAGTGCAATGCCGCCCTCGGCATTGTCCGTCAGCGATTCGGTCGCATAACCAGCCAGAAAGTTGTCGAGGCCGAAAGATACGATGCCGAGGACGATCGACAGGCAAACCGCCGCATAGCTCACCCATTCACGTATCATGCTGGCCGGCCCGATGTAGAAGGCAATGGTCAGGACCGGGGCAGCACGCAGTGCGCCTAGCCACCTACCGAGGTAGAGCATTGCGATAGCCAGCGCCGCATAAAGCAGCGATATGAATGCCAATTCACGGTCGGCAGCTGCCGCATGCAGGAATATGAGATTACGGCCGTTCCAAGACAGGTAGCCAGCGGTAGCCAACGGCACTGCATAGTAAACGGTGGAAACAATTGCTAAGTCGGTTGGATCCGGGAAACGCGCCCGCACCATCTTTGCGATCGAAGAAAACGTTAATGCTAAAACTACAATGAGAGTCGCAAAGAAGATGATATTCTGCATCACGGCTTCCTGAAGGTAGCCACTAAATTTGATGAGAAATAGACTATATTGCTTCGGGGAAAGTACAGCACCTTGAAGGTCGTCGATATTATCCAGCGCAACGGAATCGTTACAAGTTCGTAGATCGAGTGATGGAGACGGCCGCGACGAATATTTCGGACATTCCCCCGAACCTTTACATCAGCGTCGGGCAAAAGCTCCGCATAATAGGAGAGCTTTCCACTTCCAACCGACTCGATGTGCGTCACATCTCCATTCTGGTTGGCAAGTCCAAGAGGTGAATCGCCGTTCGGCACCTTAACGATGAGCACACCGCCCGGCGCTAACCGGCCATATAGATCCCTCAACAGTTCGAGATGTCCATTGCCAGGCACGTGCTCTAGAACATCGAACAATATTATAAGATCGAACTGGCGGTCTAGAGGAATGTCCTTAGCAGCGTAGGCTTCAAAACCTTTCGCTTGTGCAATCTGAACAAGCGCCGAGCTGATCTCAGACCCGATGACCTGCCAGCCTTGCGACTTCGCCCAGGCTATGAATTGCCCCTTCCCGAAACCGACGTCGAGTACGCTGAGGGGTCTGTCAGTCCGTACGCCAGCCCGCTTGACCTCTGCACGAAAATAGTGCGCTTCTTCCATCGTGAAACTACCAAAACTATCGATCGACCAGTCCTTCCAGTCCAAGTATGTTCCATTGAAGACGTCGATGTTGGATGCCTCGATCTGCAATTTATTGTCCGCACCGTTCATTGCGGCTGCCGATTTGAATTTTTGAATGAGCTCGACAGCATTACGATGGCCACGCAGGCGACCGCCATCATAATGGGAGTCCGCAGCGGATAATCGGACACGCTCGCCAAGCCTAACATTGCAAGCCATAAAAAACCGAGCCTTGCCATGGCAGCCGTCGACGCCGCGACTGGCGCCAGCCACACGCGGGCGCCCGAGACCACCGTCCACACAACGAACGATAGAAGTATCATGGCCGCCGGCAATCCACCTTCCATTGCAAATTGAAGCCAGTCGTTATGCGCTTGGTTCATGTAGGTGTCAGTCAAGTTGGTAAAGGGCTCGTCTATCCTGAACGCTGCCACGAAGGAACCAAAGCCCGATCCAACCGGCCAATATTTGTATGCCACCTCAAGCATCGGCTGGAGCAGCGCGATGCGCCGGTCCTGACTCACATCCTGATCAAACAGCCGTCCTAGCGCGCTTTGACGTGCGACAAGCACGGTTGACGCGATCACCACAGGCACCGCCAGAATCATCAGAAGCTTCGGCGTGCCAAAACGTGTTTTGAGATTTTGTCCCGTGTACGCGAACGTGCCCGATTGCCTTTTCAACAGATCGAAAAAGACAATCAGCCCTGATCCCAATACAGCCAACAGCAACGAAGCCAATCCGGATCTCGACCCCGTGAGCAAGGCACATAACGCGAAAAAGATTGCCCCGAAAGTCCCCAGAAGCTGCAACTTAAACGGCGGAGTTCCGGCCATGTGCACCAGCAGTGTCGTGATCAAAGGGATCATCATCGCGCACAACAACGCATGATGGTTCCGATTTGCGAACAAGCCGGTTGAGGTTCCGGGATCACTTGCCGAAAATATGTTTATCCACGCGTCAGGATTTGCGAGTTGAATAAGCCCTATAAATGCTGACGCGATCGCACCACACAATATCACATTGGCAACAAGCTTCAGCTGACGGTCAGTGCTCTGCGCCAAGAGAATAAACATCGAAAACGGCAACAACAGCGAAAGTGCGCTGTTGTACGTTAGATCGGGGTTGATCGAAACCGGCCGCCATGGCTGAGGCTGAGCAAGCATCGATGCCACCTCAATGAACAGAGCTCTTCCCGGCAAAGTGGTCCATACGGCAGGCGGGAGAGGTATCACCTGCACGATCATGATGAGAGCCGTCAGGCTGAGGAGCACGACCGGGACCAGAAGTGAGCGCGCCCTGATCCAACGCGGTCGTATCAAAGATATGGCAGCCAACATTATTGCGGCGACCCGAATAACGGGTTGTGACCATGCGTCGGCGCGTGAAGAACCGCCACCCAAAAAGACTATTCCAAGGAGGACCACGATATACCAAGCGGTCCGTAGCTCGCGCAGCTTGCTGAAATCCATCACATTCTAAGCCTACCGCGGCAAGCCTCTGCGGGCTATAAAAATAGCCACGTCCCGAGCGTCGCGCAGCAAAAAGGCCGCCCCCTGCACGCAGGGAGCGGCCCAAAAGAACTGAGATCAGTTAGCGGCTTGCCGATTTACCGCTGTCCGCAGCGATAACGATACCCGCGATCACGGCAGCACCAGCCAGAAGCGCGATGATGAGACCACCGCCAACAGCCTTCTTGCCCTTGGCAGCAACCGGTGCCGAGGTGCGCGCCGATGCGATCGACAGCTTCGAGGCAGCCGGAGCAGCCGAGGCCAGCGTCGGAACAGCGACAAGCGACAGCGCCATAACGGCCGACGTCACGATCTTGGAAACGCTCATTGAAAACTCCCTCTTTAGAAATCCCGAATCTCAATTTGGCTTATGACACCATATTGCAGTGCACACAACCCCATTAACCATAACCCGGACGCGTGCTTTGGAAAAGCCCTAAGCCGGCAAAACATCCCATGTAGGTCATAGGTTAAATAAATATGACTAGCTCACCTACAAATTTCTCTGACTAAACCTGCGCTGAGCAGCGCTCGGACGGTCACGTCCCTGTATTCTTTCGCTAACGCAACCAAGGCGTAATCCCGCGCAATATATTGTTCCGCACTGCCGACAACCACGCGCCCTATTGCGTTGCGGAAGGGAAGCTCTCAATCATCGACGCGATGAGGTAGGTGGCATATGAGAAAGCTCGGGCAAGCGCACATCGCTCCACACGGTGATCTCTCGGACGATTTCGGCCTTCCCGGCTGGGCCTATCACGACGCCGATGCCTTGGAAACCGAACGTCGACGCATCTTCATGAAGTCGTGGCAACTCGTTTGCCACCTGAGCGATATTCCCAAGTCAGGCGACTGGCAGTCGCTGCTTATCCTCGGTGAATCGATCGTTGCCGTCCGCGGTGACGATGGCCGGGTCCGCGCCTTCGCAAATGTCTGTCGCCATCGTGGAGCCCGAATCGTCGACGGGCACAGCGGTTGCGCCCGCAAACTGGTCTGCCCCTATCACGCCTGGGTCTATGAACTCGACGGCCGCTTGTCGGGCGTGCCGATGCGCGCCGATTATCCGGCGCTCGACGGCACGCTGCACAGCCTTGTCGAATATCCGGTCGAGGTGTGGCGCGGCTTCGTTTTTGCCGCCATTGGGCGCCCGCCAGTCAGCGTTGCCGAGATGATGGCACCGCACGAAAGCGAAGTGGCCCCCTACCGGTTCGAGGACATGCGCGCGATCGGGCGGATCACCACCCGCCCCCGCCCCGCCAACTGGAAGAACGTCAGCGACAATTACTCGGACGGCCTCCACATTCCGGTGGCGCACCCAGGGCTCAAACGCCTGTTCGGCGCAAAGAACTACGGTGTCCACGCAGGCGAATGGGTCGACCGGCTAGGCGGACCACTGGTCGAGGCGCCCGACGAAAGCGCGTCCGAGCGCGCCTATCGCCAATTGCTCCCCGCGGTCGACTATCTGCCGGCCGACCGGCAGCGCGTCTGGTTCTATTACAAGTTGTGGCCCAACACCGCGTTCGACATCTATCCTGACCAGATGGATTTCATGCAGTTCCTGCCGATCAGCCCGACCGAAACCATGATCCGCGAAATCGGCTATGCCATCCCCGACGACCGGCGCGCGATGCGCGCCGCGCGGTATCTCAACTGGCGAATCAACCGGCAGGTGTCGTTCGAGGATTCAAACCTCGTCGAACGCGTTCAGTCGGGCATGGCGTCGGCCAGTTTCGGCCAAGGCCCGCTGGGCAAGAGCGAAGTCTGCCTGCGGCAATTTGCCAAGCGGATGCGCGACGTCGTACCGGAAATGCTGGAGGCGCAACCACCGGCGCCGGGCTGGGGAAGACTTTGACCAAATCCTATGACGCGCTGATTGTCGGCGGCGGCCATAATGGCCTTGTGTGTGCTTTTTACCTGGCCCGTGCGGGGCTGAAAGTGCGCGTCCTTGAACGCCGGGCGGTCATCGGCGGCGCGTGCGTAACCGAGGAATTCCATCCCGGTTTTCGAAACTCGACCGCCAGTTATACGGTCAGTCTGCTGCGGCCCAAGGTCATTGCCGACATGCGCCTGCACGAACGCGGCTGGCGCATCATCGAGCGCACGATCAGCAATTTCTTCCCCTTCGAGAACGACTATCTGAAACTCGGCGGTGGAACGACGCGGACGCAGGCCGAATTCGCGCGCTTCTCGCAAAAGGATGCCGACACCTTCCCGGCCTATGAAGAAGCACTGGAACGCGTGGCCGAGGTTCTGCGCGGCATTTCGCTGAAAACGCCGCCGAACGCTGGCGGCGGGGTTCGGGCATTGCTCGCCGCCGCGTCGCAAGGGCGCAGTGTTGCCCGCCTCGAGATCGAGGCACAGCGCGACGTGCTCGATCTGTTCGTGAAGTCCGCCCGGGATTTCCTCGACGGCTGGTATGAAAGCGATGAGATTAAGGCAGCTTTCGGTTTCGATGCTGTCGTCGGCAATTACGCATCACCCGATACGCCGGGCTCGGCGTATGTTTTGCTCCACCATGTGTTCGGCGAGATAAACGGCAAGAAGGGCATGTGGGGCCATAGCGTCGGCGGGATGGGCGCGATCACGCAGTACATGGCCGAGGCCTGCGTCGAGGCCGGGGTGGAGATTTCGCTCGAGGCGCCGGTCGCGCAGGTGCTGGTCGACGGCAAGAAGGTTGCCGGCGTCAGGCTCGAATCGGGCGAGGAGATTGCGGCAAAGATCGTCGCGGCCAATGTCGGCCCTTCCCTGCTCTATCAGCAGCTCGTGGCCGCCAGCGACCAGCCGCCCGCTTTCAAACGCCGCATCGACCAGTGGAAAACCGGGTCGGGCACCTTCCGGATGAACGTCGCGCTATCGGAGTTGCCGAGCTTCAGCGTGCTGCCTGGCAAGGAACGCGCCGAGCACCACACCTGCGGCATCATCATTGCACCCAGCCTCGACTATATGGACCGCGCCTACACCGACGCCCGCGCGACAGGGTGGTCGAAGGCCCCGATCGTCGAGATGAAGCTGCCGACGACGGTCGATGACAGCCTCGCGCCGCCTGGCCAGCATATCGCCAGCCTGTTCTGCCAGCAGTTCCAGCCGCGGCTGTCGGACGGGCGGTCGTGGGACGATGTGCGCGAAGACGTTGCCGATCACATCATCGACACCGTCACCCAGCATGCGCCCAATTTCAAGGCGAGCGTCATTGCCCGGCAAATCCATTCACCGCTCGACCTTGAGCGCAAGTTCGGGCTGATAGGCGGCGACATTTTCCACGGCCACATGTCGCTCGATCAACTCTATTCGGCACGACCGATGCTGGGTCATGGCGATTATCGCTCGCCGATCGCCGGCCTTTATATGTGCGGTTCGGGCACCCACCCTGGCGGCGGCGTGACCGGCGCGCCGGGCCACAATGCGGCGCATGAAATCCTGAGGGATCGAAGCGTGCTAGGCCGGCTGTTCGGATAGCACCGGACGCAGCAGGTACAGGGGAATGGCCGTCAGCATCAGGGCCACGGCGAGCAGGGCAGCGGTGCCGGACCCCCACAGCGCCCAGAAACAGAAGAGAACGCCCAGGCTCGCGAAGCCCCGCACGATGGCCAGCCGCAGCGCCGCCAGGCACGCGCCGAGGTAGAGCAAGAGTGACGTTGCTGCCGTCAGGTTGAGCATGAAATCGAGCAGACCGCCTAGCCCGGTCGAGCCTGCGGCGCTCGACAGGATGAGGATGCTGGCGCAGCCGCTGCCGAGGCAAAGCAGCCTTACCGAGACATCGTGCCGGTTGGTGGCCGTCATCCAGCGCGGCAACAACCCGGCACGCGCCATGCCGAGCGGCAATTCCCCCTGAATCAACACCCAACCGTTGAGACAGCCAACCGTGGCAATCACGGCAAAGGCCGCCACGGCGAGACCGGCGCCGCGACCGAAAAACGTTTCCACAAAAAGCGCGACGGGGGCCGGGGCTCGCTCAATTACCTCGGGTGGCATGGCAAAGACGATCCCGGAGCATACAATTATGTAAAGCAGGCCGGTCAGAGCGGTGCCGATCATCGTGGCGCGCAGGACGTTGCGACCCGGATCGCGAATGCGCTCGGCAACGACGCCAGCGGATTCGAATCCGACAAGAGCGTAAAAGGCAAGCGTGACCGCACCGGTCAGCTTTGCGGGTTCCCACGGCGCATGGTCATAGTGGCCAAACTGTGCGCCGCCGCTGATGGCGAAGCCGATAACAATCGCCACCACAGCCAGAAGCGGCAACAATTTGAGAAGTGTCGTCACGACCTGAAAATTGCCGGCCGCGCGTGCTCCTGCCAGATTGAGCAAAGTAAGGAGCCAAACCAGCCCGCACGACCAGAGCGCCAGCGTCAGCGGCGTTGCCGCAAGGACCGGGACGAAGGTGGCCAGATAGCGGACTGCAGTGACCGCGATGATCGCAATCGCCGACCACACGCTCACCCAGAAGGCCCAGCCGACGAGCACACCGGCCAAGGGGCCCAGCGCTGTCCCGACAATGGCGACAGTGCCCGTTGCCTCCGGACGCGCCGCTGCCAGTTGCGAAAGCACGAATGCAAGCACCAAGGCACCGGCGATGGCGGCACCCCATGCCGGCAGGCTGGTCCATCCATAGGGTGCGAGTTGGGCAGGCATGACGAAGATGCCCGAACCGATCATGCCGCCTACGACCATCGCAGCGGCAGTCCACAATCCAAACGGTCGGCTGTCCGGAGACGAAGCGGGCGGCAATGCGCTCCCGCTCACCCGCTCAGAACTTCGCGCCGAGCCTGAGTCCGATGGTTCGAGGCGTGACGAGCGTTGCATAGGTGCGTTGGTAGCACACGCTGCACCTGACGCTACGCGAAAGCTGACCCCGTTCGTCGGTCACGTTCTGCGCAAAGAGTTCGGCCGTGATCGACCCGATCATGCCGCCGATGCTGAGGTTTGCGGTCGTGAACGCTGGCAGGGGGCCCAGAAGTCCGGCCTGCGTCGGCCGCAGGTCGGTGGATGCGCCACTCTGGTGATTGACCAGCGCCTGGATGAATGGGGCGAAGCTCCCCATCTCCCAGGTGTAGCGGACATTGGCGCTCGCCTTGAACTGCGGCGTGATCGGCAGGCGGGTGCCCGTCGGCGTCGTTGTATTCGCGGCACCGCCGCAATCGGGCAACGGGCTGGCCGCGACGCAGAGCGCGGTCACCGTCTTGGCATCGGTATAGGCGCCCGTGGCCGTGACATTCAGGCCCGTGACAGGCGTGAAGTTGACGTCGGCCTCTATGCCGCGAATGCGCGCGTTAGGTCCGTTCTGGATCTGCGTGAGGCTGTTCAGGCCAAGAAAGGCAAACTGGAACCCGCGCCAGTCCTGCTGGTAAATGGCGCCGTTGAACCTCAGCTTTCCGTCGAGCAGCGTCGTCTTGAAGCCGATCTCATAGTTGGTCAGGAAGTCCGCGCCATAGGGCCCGAGGCCCGGACGCCGGTTGATCCCACCGGGCCGGAACCCGCGCGACCAAGTGCCGTAGAACAGGAGGTCGGGCGTCGGCTTCCACGTCAGATTCAGCTTGTGGGTAAACCCCTGCCCCGTGGCGCCGGCAGGCAGAACTGTCGTGGTTTTCACGCCGTTCGCGTCGATGATCTGGACACCGACGTTGGGGCATGGCCCGCCCGGCACGGTAGCCGGTACCAGATTGCCCGCCGCATCGCGGAAACACCGGCCGACCCCCGGACCGCCGACTGCACTCGGCAGGCCGAAACCGTTGAAGCCGGCAAGCGTATTATCGTAGATATAGGCACGCCCGCCCGCCGTCAGGGTCAGTGTCGGGAGGACGTCGAAGCTCGCTTCGCCGAACATGGCATAGTCGCGGTCCTTGCGGTCTTGCAGGGTCAGCCACAATGTTCCGGGCCGGCCGTTGACCGACTCGGTCGCCGCAAGGTTCGCCACCTGATAGTCCTGCTGGATAAGGTGCGTCTGACGCTGGTAAAAGACACCGGCGACGACGCGGAACCGATCTTCCTGCGGCGACGCGATACGCAGTTCCTGGCTGACCTTGGTGAAATGGTCGTCGCCGACGATGAACTGCCGCGGGTCGATCGTCTGGCCGGCATTGTTTACGAAACCAAAATAGCCCGCGATGCCGCCCGCCGACGCATAGAGCGAGTCATAGGCCTCGGCATAGTCGGTATAGTCGCTCTCCGAGTGCGTCCTGCGATCGAGATAGGCACCGGCATAGGTCAAGTCCCAATTGCCAATCTTACCCTGGATTGTGAGCGCCCCCTGTATAAAGCGGTCACGGCTCTTCTCGGGAAAGAAGGTCTGCACCTGCAGATCGCCCAGCCCGTCCTGGCGGCTGAAGCGCCCTTTGGTCCGCAGTTCCTGCCCGATCACGCTCGCCGTTGCCGTCCAGCTGTCGTCGAGGTCGACCTTGAGCGCGGCACGGCCGCCAGCGACATCAGTTACGTTGATGTCATTGCGCACCTGGCTGGCGTTGTTGAAGTTGCCCGTATAGCCCGGCGCAAGAACGGTGCCGGCCGGGATGATCAGGCGTCGCGTGCCCGCCACATTGTCGATATAGCCCGCGTCGCGCTGATACCAACCGACCAGACGCAGCGCGGCATTCGCGCTGATCGGCACATTGACCATGCCCTCCAGCTTGCCGCCGACGCCGCCCTTTGCAACCGTATTGATCTCGCCATCGACGCGACCCTCGAAGCCCGCAGTCGAAGGCTTGTTGGTGATAATGCGGATCGTACCTGCCTGTGACGACGCCCCGTAGAGCGTGCCCTGCGGACCGGCGAGGCTTTCGATGCGGGCGATGTCATAGACATGTACGTCAAGCGCGCCATCGATCGTCGTGACGGGTTGCTCGTCGAGATAGATGCCGACCGAGGGCAAGGGTCCCGAATGGTTGCCGTCGCCGCCGCTGGCGACGCCGCGCATGTAAACCTGGGTTGCGCCTGGCGTGCCCGCCTGGAAGCTGACGCTTGGCAAGAGAGCGGCGTAATCATTGAAGCTGCCAACGTTGAGCTGGTCGAGTTTCTTGGTGCCGATCGCCTGAATGCTGATGGGAACGTCCTGCAGGCTTTCCTCACGCTTTTGCGCGGTAACGATGATCTCGTCATTGTCGGCTACAGGTGCGGGTGCCTGGGCGAACACGGGCGCACCGGCCAAGACGGAAGTGGTCAGCAGCACGGTCGAAAAAGCGCGGCGGAACGTCATGAAACCCCCTTGAACTGGTGTGTTGCCAGATTCATACGGTTACGTAACGACGTCAACGTGGAATGTCATTGAGATGTCACGTTGGCGCGTGACCGTGGCAGTTATGTCACGGAATTAGAAACTATTGCGGAGCCTGTGGATAGGCGGTCAGGACATCGCCGAGCGCCGCCTCGAGCGGCGCGAGCCATGGTGCGAAGCCGTGCCACCCCTCGACGCCGTCGCGGAAGATCGGGCGCCGGACCTGCTCGGACGAGGGCGTGCGGACAGCGCGTTCGGTTTCATGGAAGCGCAGGCAGCTCTCCTCGAACGGCAGCCCGCAGGCCTCTAGCAAGGCGCGGATTTCGAGCTCGCTGTCTTCGACCATGTTTTCGTAAATTACCCGGTGCACGCAGCCCGGAAGCACCCGATCGATATGCGCCATCAACCGCACGTAATCGGCATAATAACGCCCCATGTCGTCGAGCGCGTAGCTGAAGCCCTGCCCGCGGGCGAAATGCTGTTTGAAGTTCGAAAAGCAGCAACTCATCGGGTGCCGTCGCGCATCGATGATCCGGGCCTCGGGCAGGATCAGACGGATGAAGGCAACATGCGCCCAGTTGTTAGGCAGCTTGTCGATGAAATGCGGCTTGTCGGTTCGGCGCTGGACGCGGGTCCGATCGAGATATTGCTGGCCGAGCGCGCGCCGGTCGTCTGGTGTCAGGCCCGCCAGGCTTTCGGGATAGTTCTTGTTACGTGCGAGCATCGGTATGTCGGGCAATTCCGACGTTCCTTCGACCAGCGAATGGCTGGAAAGAATTTGCTCGATCAACGTCGAGCCCGCACGCGGCATGCCGACGACGAATATGGGCGCTGGGTCGGGAAGTCCCTGCCCTAGTCGTTCGGCGAAAAACGCCGGTGTCGCCACCGCAATGCTGCAATCGACCAGCCGTGTTGTGTCGTCGGGATCATAATCGAGTGCCGTGCGCCGCAGCGTATTGCCGGCGGCATAGTGTTGGAACGAGAGCTGGAACTCCTTTGCGTCTTCAAACGCCTTTCCCAGTGCGAAGTCGAGGTGGAAACGGTCTTCCGAGGAGAGGTCGGTGCGCGCGAGGGCTGCTTGCATCGTCGCAACATCGGCCGCTGTGAACCGCACGGTCTTGAGATTGGCAAGACTCCACCACACTTCCCCAAGTGTCGGCGCCAGTTCGAGCGCCCGCCGGTAGGCGCCTATCCCCTGCTCGAGCCGTCCCACTGTCTTCAAGACATGACCATAGCTCATCCAGACCTTTGGCTGGTCGGGTGCATTCTTCAGCACCTCTGCATAGAGGTCGATCGCTTCCTCAAACCCGCCGATCTTGCCGAGCGCGGCAGCTTTCAGGTTCGAATGTCCGATATGGTCGGGATCTTCGAGCAGAACGCGGTCGAGCTCGGCGATCGCCTCCACGGACCGGTTCTGCCGATACAGACAGGTGGCAAGATTGGCGCGTGCGGCACCGAAGCCCGGCGCGAGTTCCAGCGCACGGCGCAAAAGCGTTTCAGCGTCCCTGTACCGCCCGATCCGGCCCGCGAGCTCCGCCAGCATCCGGATGGCGTAGACGTCGAACGGGTCTGCCTTAAGGTGGGCGCGCAGCAGAGGTTCTGCCTCCGACAGCCGGTTGTCGTAAAGTGCAAGCGCCGCCTCCATGAGGCGCGTATTGGTCAGCGCAGGTCTGTGTTCGCCACTCATGCAAAACACTTAGGCCGAGTTTCAGCGGCAGGGGAACCCATTGGCTCACCATATCTGCGGATTGGCTATGGCGTATTGTCTCCCCATTGCCACCAGCCGCCGCTGCGATATGGCAATCCGACAGACTTGTCGGGAGCGACCATGCATAATGTCATCGAACAGCTCGAGTCCCGCCGCTCCGAGGCACGGCTGGGCGGCGGGCAGAAGCGCATCGACGCGCAGCACGCCAAGGGAAGGCTAACCGCGCGCGAGCGGCTAAACGTGCTGCTCGACGAGGGGTCGTTCGAGGAACTCGACATGTTCGTCGAGCATAACTGCGCCGATTTCGGCATGGCCGACCAGAAGTTTCCGGGCGACGGCGTCGTCACCGGTAGCGGCACGATTAACGGTCGCCTTGTGTTCGTGTTCTCGCAGGATTTCACGGTCTTGGGTGGATCGTTGTCCGAACGCCATGCGCAGAAGATCTGCAAGGTGATGGACATGGCGATGAAGGTCGGCGCGCCCGTCATCGGCCTGAACGACAGCGGCGGCGCGCGGATACAGGAGGGCGTTGCCTCGCTGGGCGGCTATGCCGAAGTGTTCCAGCGCAATGTGCTGGCCAGTGGCGTCGTGCCGCAATTGAGCCTGATCATGGGGCCCTGTGCCGGAGGCGCTGTCTATTCGCCGGCCATGACTGACTTCATCTTCATGGTGAAGGACTCGAGCTACATGTTCGTGACTGGTCCTAACGTCGTAAAGACGGTGACGAACGAAGTTGTCAGCCAGGAGGCCCTGGGCGGAGCCGTGACGCACACGACCAAGTCGGGCGTGGCCGACAATGCCTTCGACAACGATATCGAGGCGCTGCTCGCGGCCCGCGACTTCGTGGACTTTTTGCCGGAGAACAACCGCGCGCCGGTGCCCGAACGGCCGACCGCCGACGACTGGGACCGGATCGAGCCCTCGCTGGATACGATCATCCCCGACAGCGCGAACCAGCCGTACGACATGCACGAAGTCATCCGGAAAACGGTCGACGAGGGCGACTTCTTCGAGCTGCAACCGGCGCACGCGGGCAACATCCTGATCGGCTTTGCGCGGATCGAGGGACGCACGGTCGGCATCGTCGCCAACCAGCCGATGGTGCTGGCCGGCTGCCTCGACATCAATTCATCGAAGAAAGCCGCGCGCTTTGTACGGTTCTGCGATGCGTTCGAGATTCCGATCGTGACCTTCGTCGATGTGCCGGGCTTCCTCCCCGGCGTCGCGCAGGAGCATAGCGGCATCATCAAGCACGGCGCGAAACTGCTGTTCGCCTATGCCGAGGCGACCGTGCCGAAGATCACCGTGATCACGCGCAAGGCCTATGGCGGGGCGTACGACGTGATGGCGTCGAAGCATCTGCGCGGCGACCTCAACTACGCCTGGCCGACTGCCGAAATCGCGGTGATGGGCGCCAAGGGCGCGGTCGAGATCATCTTCCGCGGCAAGACGCCCGAGGAAATCGCCGAGCGCACGGCGGAATACGAGGCGCGGTTCGCCAACCCGTTCGTCGCGGCGAGCAAGGGCTTCATCGACGAGGTGATCATGCCGCATTCGACCCGGCGACGCGTGGCGCTGGGGTTACGGAAATTGCGGAACAAGAGCCTCGAGAATCCGTGGAAGAAGCATGACAATATTCCGCTGTGAGCGCAGCTGTGTCTCTGGCGGATTTGGCGTCGCCGTCTTTTCGAGGCCCCCTCTGGCCCATCGATTGCATACGCACGGCCACACCTTATAATAACATGATAAGGAGTGCCGCGATGCAGACCGAACGTGTGACCTTCCTCACCAGCCGCGACCACAAGGCTGCGCTCGACGCCTATGCAAAGGTGACCGGCATGTCGGTGGGCCGCGTCGTGCGCGAAGCGACAAGCCTCTACCTCGCCGAGGGGTCGCTCGACGAGGAGGAAAAGCTCGGGATTCTCGTTGCCAAACTCAATGAGACCTTGCCGATCATCGAAGCCAGTTTTGACCGCATGAGCGCCATGGTCACGAATGCACAAGAGGAGCTTGCACGCCTTCGGGAAACGCGGAAGCATTTGTCTTGAGTGCCTTCAGCGACGCCTATCGCGCCATCGAGAGCGTTATTCTCCTGCGTTCACGGATCGAAGGCTTGGAACGAGACCTGGAGAAGCTGGTCGAAGAACTAAAAGCGCAAGGTCGTGACCTTTTCGACCATGAGCGACGCCTCATCCGCATTGAAACAATGATCGAGATGACCGGCAGGTCCAACGGGCAGCAAAGGATCGAACAATGAAGCTCGGCCGCCTCAACCATATCGGCGTCGCGACGCCGTCCATCGATTCGAGTATAGCGCATTGGCGCGATGTCATGGGCGCGACGGCAATCCTCCCGCCGTTCGACCTGCCCGCGCAGGGCGTGCGCGTGTGTTTCGTCGACACGCCCAATACCCAAATCGAGCTGATCGAACCACTCGGCGCCGACTCGCCGATCCATGGCTTCCTCGCCAAGAACCCGCTCGGCGGGCAGCACCATGTCTGTTTCGAAGTGCCCGACATTTACGCTGCCAAGGCTGAATTCGAGGCGATGGGCAAGAAAGTGCTCGGCGAACCCCGCATCGGCGCACACGGAACGCTGATCTTCTTCGTCCATCCCAAGGACATGGGCGGGATGCTGACGGAGATCATGCAAACGCCGAGAGAAGCGCACTAGACTTACGTTGACGTAAAGGGCAGCTTTTGCCGCGCACAGAGTCTGGAGAGGCTGAAGCATGACCTACGAAATGATCCGCACCGCCCGCGATGGCGACGTCCTCATTCTCACGCTAAATCGTCCCGAGCGCCTTAATGCCGCGCCACCCCAAATGTTCGACGAAATCGGGGCAGCGATCGATGAGCTCGACGGTGCACGTGCGGTGCTGATCCATGGTGAAGGACGCGCCTTCTGCTCGGGCGCCGATCTTGCCGCGCGCGGCGACCGTGCCGCCAGCGGTGGCGAGGGCGCATACCAGGCGCTGACGACGAGCTACAACCCCACGATGCTCAAGCTCTCGCGGTTACCCGTACCAATCGTGACGGCGGTAAGTGGCCCCGCAGCAGGGATCGGGTGCAGCCTCGCCTTGGCGGCCGATTTCTGCCTGGCTGACGAGACCGGCTATTTCCTTCAAGCGTTCGTCAACATCGGCCTTGTTCCCGATGGCGGCGCGTCTTGGATGCTCGCGCGCCTTGTCGGTAAGGCGCGCGCCACCGAGATGATGCTGCTTGGCGAGCGCATCCATGCCCCGCAAGCGGCGCAATGGGGGCTGATCTATCGATACGTGCCCGACGGCCGACTGATGAGCGAGGCCCGGGCGCTGGCACATCGCCTCGCCGCTGGTCCCACATTGGCGCTGGGTCTGATGCGGCAGGGCTTGGCCGAAGCGCTCGACAGCGATTATGCCGCCGCCTTGCACCGTGAAGCCGAAAACCAGCGCAAGGCGGGCAACAGCGCCGATGCGATGGAAGGCGGAGCCAGCTTCCTTCAGAAGCGCAAGCCGGTGTTCAAGGGCCAATGATCCTTTACGACAGTCCCAATCCCGCGCCGAACCCGCGGCGCGTAAGGATCTTCGCCGCGGAGAAAGGGATCGAGCTGCCGCTGCAGCCGGTTTCCCTGCTGGCGCGCGAACACAAGAGTGCCGAACATCTCGCCCGCAACCCCGTGGGGCAGACCCCCGTGCTTGCCCTGGACGACGGCACGACGATCTCGGAGAGCATAGCGATCTGCCGCTATCTCGAGGCGGTCCATCCCCCGCCGCCCCTTTTTGGCGCGACACCGCTGGAGATCGGCACGATCGAAATGTGGATACGGCGGACCGAATTCGTCCTTGGCGGGCCGTTACGGGCTTTTTGGGTAAATGCGCACCCACTGACCGAAAAGGTGGTGCCGCTCCGCTTTCCCGAATTCGGTCAGGCGAACGGCCCGCAGGCCCTCTCCGCGATGGCCCTATTCGACGCCGCGCTTGAAAAGTCACAATTCATTGCGGGCCAAGCGTTTTCAGTGGCCGATATCGTTCTGCTCACTTCGGTCGATTTTGCCGGGTTCATCGGTCTGGCGATCCCGGATGACTTGACTAACCTGCGCCGCTGGCACGAGGAGGTTTCGGGTCGCCCGAGCGCTGGGGCCTGAGGATTGAGCATGACCAAAGCCGGCATCGAAGAGTGGAAGGCGCTCGCCGCGAAAGAAGTGAAGGGCAAGTCGCTCGACTGGGCGACGCCCGAGGGCTTTACGATCAAGCCATTGTACACGGCCGACGATGCGGGCGACCCCGGCCTTCCCGGCTTCGCGCCGTTCACGCGTGGGGTGCGCGCCAGTATGTACGCCGGCCGTCCCTGGACGATCCGGCAATACGCAGGCTTCTCGACAGCTGAAGAGAGCAACGCCTTCTACCGCCGCAACCTTGCCGCCGGGCAAAAGGGCCTATCGGTCGCGTTCGATCTGGCCACGCACCGCGGCTATGACAGCGACCACCCCCGCGTCGTCGGCGACGTCGGCAAGGCGGGTGTCGCGATCGACAGCGTCGAGGACATGAAGATCCTGTTCGACGGCATTCCGCTCGACCAGATGAGCGTCAGCATGACGATGAACGGCGCGGTGATCCCGATCCTCGCCTTCTTCATCGTCGCGGGCGAGGAGCAGGGCGTTCCTCAGGAAAAGCTGGACGGCACCATCCAGAACGACATCCTGAAGGAGTTCATGGTCCGCAACACCTACATCTACCCGCCTGAGCCGAGCATGCGGATCGTCTCGGACATCATCGCATACACATCCGCCAACATGCCGAAATTCAACAGCATTTCGATCAGCGGCTATCACATGCACGAAGCCGGGGCGACGGCGGTGCAGGAACTCGCCTTCACGATTGCCGACGGCAAGGAATACGTCCAGCGCGCCATGGCGAGCGGCCTCGACATCGATGCGTTCGCCGGGCGGCTCAGCTTCTTCTTCGGCATCGGCATGAACTTCTTCATGGAAGTGGCCAAGCTGCGCGCCGCGCGCACGCTGTGGCACCGGGTTATGGACGGGCTGGGCGCGAAGGACGAGCGCAGCAAGATGCTGCGCACGCATTGCCAGACCTCGGGCGTGTCGCTGCAGGAAAGCGATCCCTATAACAACGTGATCCGCACGACGGTTGAGGCAATGGCGGCGGTGCTGGGCGGCACCCAGTCGCTGCACACCAACGCGCTGGACGAAGCCATTGCGCTTCCCACTGAGTTCAGCGCCCGCATCGCCCGGAACACGCAGATCGTGCTGGCCGAAGAGACGGGCATTACCCGCGTCGTCGATCCGCTCGGCGGGTCATACTACGTCGAAGCGCTGACCAGCGAACTCGTCGACCAGGCGTGGAAGATCATCGGTGAGGTCGATGACCTCGGCGGCATGACAAAGGCCGTTGCCAGCGGTATGCCCAAGCGGTTGATCGAGGAAGCCGCCGCCGCAAGGCAAGCGCGCGTCGACAAGGGCGAGGACGTCATCGTCGGGGTCAACAAATACCGTCCCGAGAATGCCGACGAGATCGATTTTCTCGACGTCGACAACGTCAAGGTGCGCGAAGGCCAGGTCGCACGGATCGCGGCGACCAAGGCCGCGCGCGACGAAGCCGCGTGCCGGGCGGCACTCGCCGCACTGACCGAGGGCGCGAAGGGCGGCGACAACTTGCTCGCTCTCGCCGTCACCGCCGCGCGCGCCCGCGCCACGCTCGGCGAAATCTCCGACGCGATGGAGCTGGTCTTCGGCCGCTACGCCACCACGCCCGAGCCGGTCCGCGGCATCTATGGCAGCGCGCACGAGTTCGACGCCGCCTGGGCGCGCGTCACGCAAGGGGTCGAGGCGACCGGCCGTCGTCTTGGCCACAAGCCGCGCGTGTTGATCGCCAAGATGGGCCAGGACGGCCACGACCGCGGCGCCAACGTCGTCGCCAGCGCCTTTGCCGACATGGGCTTCGACACCATCAGCGGCCCGTTGTTCCAGACGCCCGAGGAGACCCTCGCGCTCGCGCTCGAACGAAATGTCGATGCCATCGGCGCGTCATCGCTGGCGGCGGGTCACAAGACGCTGATCCCCGAACTCATCCGCCTGCTTCGCGAAGCCGGCCGCAGCGACATCAAGGTGTTCGCCGGTGGCGTCATTCCGCCGCAGGATTACCAGTTCCTGCGAGATGCAGGCGTGGTCGGCATTTACGGCCCGGGCAGCAATATTGTCGAATGCGCGGCAGACGTGCTGCGTCTGCTGGGGCATAATATGCCACCCGAGGGAATGAGCGAGGCTGCAGAATGACACGAAACGACTGGACGCGGGCCGAGATCGCCACGCTGTTCGCCCTGCCCTTCGACGAACTCATGTTCCAGGCACAAACCGTGCACCGCCAGTATCACGCGCCGGGCGAGGTCCAGCTCTGCACGCTGCTGTCGATCAAGACCGGAGGCTGCCCGGAGGATTGCGGCTATTGCTCCCAGTCCGCGTCAGCCGATACCGGCCTCAAGGCCGAAAAGCTGATGGACGTCGATGCCGTGCTGGCCAGCGCTGCCGAGGCCAAGGCAGCAGGCAGCCAGCGCTTCTGCATGGGCGCAGCGTGGCGAGAACCGAAGGATCGCGACATGGACGCCATCGTCGAGATGGTCGCGGGCGTGCGCGCCATGGGGCTCGAGACCTGCATGACGCTCGGCATGTTGACTGCGGGGCAAGCGCAGCGGTTGGCCGCAGCGGGGCTCGACTATTACAACCACAATATCGACACTTCGCCCGAAAATTATGGCAACGTCATCACGACACGTACTTTTCAGGAGCGGCTCGACACGTTGAGTGAAGTCCGCGCCGCAGGGATCAGCGTGTGTTGCGGCGGCATTATCGGGATGGGCGAGACGCGCGACGACCGCATCGGCTTCGTCCATGCGCTCGCGACCCTGCCGCAGCATCCCGAAAGCGTGCCGGTCAATGCACTGGTCCCGGTGAAGGGCACCGTGCTGGGCAACATGCTCGCTGACACGCCGCTGGCCAAGATCGACGACATCGAATTCGTCCGCACGGTCGCCGTCGCGCGCATTACCATGCCGATGAGCATGGTGCGGCTTTCGGCGGGGCGTGAAAGCATGAGCGAGGCGACGCAAGCGCTGTGCTTCATGGCAGGCGCCAACTCGATCTTCACCGGCGACAAGCTGCTTACGACGGGAAATGCCGGCGGCGGCGCAGATGCGGCGCTGTTTGCGAAACTCGGACTGCGCGCCATGGAGTCCGACGAGCCGATGCGAATGGCCGCCGCATGATCGCTCTTTAAAAACTTCGTTTCGGGGCTACAATAATAGTCCAGCAACGGAGATATCGCGATGATGAAAAATCGGATCGTACTGGCCGCCGCTTTGTTGTTTGCTGGCGCTTCTCCATGTCTTGCCGCCGACGCTGCGGTCGAGGCGCCAATCCGGACAATGGTCGATGCCTTCAACAAGGGCGACGTCGCCCTGGCAAAGTCGGTGCATGTGGCCGCTCCAGCGATTCTGGATGAACCGACGGCGCCGTTCAGCTGGTCGGGCCCGACGGCGTTCGACGACTGGATTGCCGCCCTTTCAAAGTCGGAAGCCGAGTCGGGCAAAACCGGAGGCAAGGTCGCCCTCGGCACGTTTACACGGGCGTCGGTCATGGGCGACCATGCCTATGTCGTCGCACCCTCCACGTATAGCTTCCAGCAAGCGGGGCGCACGATGCGCGAAACGGGCACCATGACGTTCGCCCTGGTCAAGCAGAGCGCTAGCTGGAAAATCCAGGCGTGGACATGGTCGAGCCCGGAAGCGGTGGCGATCAAACCGTAAGCCGACTCGCAACGGCGGAAGCCACAGGGCAATGGGAGTTCGCGGCTAACTCCTGCCAGCCACGCCCCGCGCAGCGTTGTCGGCTTAAACGCCAGCGCCGCGAGCGAAACGTCACAGCCAGCGCCGGCGCCTGGCAATGAAGAGCGAGATCGCAAACAGCGCGAGCATCGCGCAAATAACGACTTCAAATCCGCCCATGCCGGTCTTGAAGATGGGTAGGTCGAAATTCATGCCCAGTAATCCGGCGATGAGCGCGCAGAAGCCGATCATCGCAGTCAAAAACGTCAACGTCTTCACCAGCCCGTTGGTCTGTTGCGTCGTCATTGACGTGAACAACTCGAAACTGCCCACGACAACCTCGCGCGTGCGTTCGACTTCATCGATCGCGCGGTCGAACCGAGACGAGAGATCGGCAAAGGTGCGCTTCGCCGTTTCGTCGAAGTTGAGGGCAAAATCGGGCCGGGCAAACCCGTAGAAAATCGACCGCTGAGAGGCCAGCTGGGCTCGCAGCCGGGAAACGCGGGCCCGAATCGCGACAATGCGGTCCAGCACTTCGCGCTGCGTTCCTTGAGCGAGAATCTCGGCGTCGAGCCTGTCGACCGCAGCTTCGATATCGGCAACTTGTGCAAAATATTGTGTCAGGTGCCAGTCCAGCAGCGAGGCGGTCAGCAATGCCGGACTGAGATTGCCGATTTTCGTTTCGCCTTTGTCTTGTGCCTTGAAATCGGCGAGATAGCGTACCGGCGCGCCATGGACCGTCAGCAGCCATTGGTCGCCGACGATGAACCCGAGCTGCGCCCCCCGCTTCCCACCCGAACCCAGGTTGCCGTCGTCAGGCGCGTCGATGGCAAAGGCAAATGTTTCCGGGTAGTTGTCGAGATAAGGCGGCCGGTGCAGATCGAGAACGCGGTCGATCATCTGGGACGACAATGTTAGCGGCCCCATCAACGGCGCGCAGTCGTCGGTGTCTGACGTCTCGACGTCGATCCAAAGGAGCTGATCCTGACGCAATGCCTTTACGAGCTCGGGTGTGACGGTGACGTCTTCGTCATGGCCCGTGGCATCATAGAGGCGGGCGTTTATCGTCATCGGTCTCGTCCGAATGTCTGCTTCACAATCTTGAACTTTCGCTACGGTCTTCGGGGCGCTCAGTAGGCTCGCACGCGCCCTTTGTCGGACGCCCAACCCTCGACGCGGCATAATGTTGCGATGCCGGAATTGATCAAATCCGGCGGCTTTTACCGCCTCTTAAAAATAGGCGGTCATACTAAACGCCGCATAGCGGGTGTTGCCGGTCGCGGGCGCATTGGGAGCGCTGCGCAGAAACTGACCTTTTGCCAGATAGATCGCATTTACCTCCAGTCGTAGCGCATTCATCACCAGCCAGTGCCGCCAGCGCAGCTCGGCCTGATTGCCCGCAAAATTCCCGGATCTTCCGCTTGGGTCGCGAACGTTGCTGGTCGAAAAGCTGTCGGTTCGCGAGGCAAGCCAAAGCGGGCGATAGTGGATGAACAGATCGGTTTGCTTGTCCGGTGCCAGTTCTAGGAAGATACCTGGTGAAAGCAGATTTGCCCGACCGACAGTACTATAGAGCCCGGCCTGGGCCAGTTCCGCCCCCCGCATGCCGTAGAGCGTGTCGAAGCGGCCATAGGTCGATCCACCACTGTCACCGGACGCTCGGTCGAAGCGCAGCGAAAGATGCGGCTTCCAGCCCATGGCGAAGGTATATCCGAGATCGGCATGGACGAAGCTTGCCGAGACGTGCTGCGTCGGTGCATTGCTCGAGGTGCTGCTGCTGATCGTGCCGGATTGGTATAAGGCCTCGACTTCAAAATCGAACTTTCCAGGCGACGGCTCGCGAAAAACACGCGCGCCAAAGGTATTGAGCGATCGGTCGCGCGTCGGGCGTCCTGCGCGGTCACGTTCGCCAAAGTGATAGAATGCCAGCTCCACACTCGCACCGCCGATCGCGCGCGCCTTGCTCGCCACTCCGCCCCAGAGCACCGTATCGGTACTCTCGCGATCAAGGGCAAACCGGTTTTCCAGCAGGCTGGGCAAGTCATCGGGCAGCCGCACGGTAGGCAGGACGTATACGAGTGTCGCAACGATCCCTCCTGCCAGACCGATGTCGCCGCGAACGCCGGTGTAACCATTGGTCGTGTTGCGCCAGTCTTCGGACGACACCAGCCGACGCGAGCCGAGGTTAAGCGTCATGCGCCCAACCTGCACCTTGGCCATGCTTCGCGCGCCAAAGGGAGCGCCGAGATCCAGAGCCGCATAGGCTTGCACGAGCTCGGCGACGTTGACGTCGTTCGTACCGATTGGGGTACGGGCATTGGTGAAGTAGGATCGGCTGTCGTAGATCTCGCCGCCAATCCGGAAGGGCCCCGTGCGATATTCGGCGAACAGCGTGGTTCGCAGGTCGAGGATCGTATCATTCCCATTGAAGGCAGGCCGCGCCTGCTCGTCGATTGTCTCGACGCGCGAGCGAAGCGAGGCGCGAACTCCGAAGCTGTCCGAAATTCCCAAGGCATCGTGCAACGACCACGGGGTTTGCGCAGTCTGCGGACTTGCCGACTGGCCGTGCGCAAGGCCCGGCAGCACGACAAGTGTCGCGATCATCAATCCGCGATACCTCATTGCCGCTACCCCGCTGCCCATGGACCGGCGTATTGGCAGCTCGCGAAGACCGCAACCTTTCTGATGGCATTCAACGCCGGGCGTCGATGTGGGGCCCCGTCCAGAATATCTTGCCTTGCTGGACTGACCATTGACCTAAGGCCGACTTGTCGAATGTCCTTCCGGCCGCGGTCTCAGTCAGGGAGCCATCCGCGGCCACAGGCTCATGGCAATGTCGTTTCGGTCGGCTGCACGTTCCATCCGCCTACTCGGATGCGGCGAGGCAGACCGCCAGCCATGGGGAACCGGACCTCTAGCGTTCGCGATTCGCCGGGAAACAGCGCGACATAATTGTCCGAATAATAAGCGGGCAAAATGCGGGCGCCCCGCGCGTCGAGCAGTGTCAGCTGCGTGTTGAGCGCCGGCGACGTGCCCCTATTGGTCAGGGTAATACCCAGCACCCCTTCGCCGTTTGCGGTGACCACGGGCTCCGGCACGAGGCTGATCGAAACGGAGGGCATGTCGTTCAACGCGCGATAGGCGGCCGTGTCCCGCCCGCGCCAATAGAGATTGCCGGATACAAGCGATCCGCCCGCGTCGTACAGCTTGATCGCGACGATCAGCATCGGCGTCTTTTCGAAGAGACGCGCCAGCGGCACGGGCGCACGCACGGTCGTCGAGTTGGCGGGCGCGTCGAGGGTGTCGCTGTTGTTGAAAAGGCGATGGCCCGCCAGATCGGTGACGTCGACCTGCACCTGCAGGCCGCGGGCGTTGACCCGGGTCGTGTTGACGACGACAAGCTCGTTGCCCGGCAGGTTCAGCTGGACGTGGAGCGGCTCAGCGGCATGTTTCGCGCCATAATAGGCCGCTGACGTGTCATAGTCCGAACTGTAGAGCTGCCAGGAATTGGACGGCCATGACGGGTGTGTCATCCACAACAGCCGCCCGCTGTTCTTTGTCCAGAGGTGGCCGAGGAAGCCTTCGTAGATCGCCTTGTGCGTCTCGAGGTTCATCATCTGGGCCTTGCGCTCGAAATCGGCGAGGCTGGTCGCCGGCCCGAACATGGTGTCGAGCGCAGCCATGAACGTCTTGCTGTCGCCGTTTCCGGAGAAATGCCAGTCGTGATAGGCGAGCGTGTCCGACAGCGGCCAGCGGTCGGGCGCCGGGACCGACGCCTCGATCGCGCCGATTGTCGAGAGCGAGGGCGTGCCGGTCTCGACCGAAAAGCCCGAGGCGAGATCGGTGAAATATCCCTCGGGCGGACGATAGTTGTAGGGGCCGGACCCTTGCAGGTTGACGGTGTTCGAGCTGCCGGTGAACCAGCGCGTACCGTCCAGCTCGGCGATGGCGTCGTCCATGCCCTCGTTGAGCAGGGGATAGGGCACCCCTTCGTTACGGCCGAACCAGACGACGATCGACGGGTGATTGCGATAGCGCGTCACCGTGTCGCGCATATTGGCCAGGAAAAGCGCCGGGTCTTGGGGCTCGACCTGGAAATCCTCCGTCGATTGCCAGAAATCGTTGAGAACCATCATGCCGTTCTCGTCGGCCAGGTCGTAGAATTCGGGCTCGCTGTTATTGCCCATCCAGTTGCGGATGATGTTCATGTGCGCCTCGCGCTCGAGGCGGAAATACGGGGCGAGCCGGTCGCGGCTGACGCGCTTCAGCGCATCGTCCATGCCCCAGCTGCCCCCGCGTGCGGCGATGCGCACGCCGTTCACGCGTAACGCGAGATGCGGCAGCGCATAGGTGGCGTCGATGTCGCGGACGGCGGGGGAGTGTTCGCCGGCGGGTGTCAGGCTTTCGACCCAGCCCTCGGGAGTCGCCTTGATGGCGGTATGGCGGACATCGACAAGGCGCTCGCCGCGCAGCATGCCGTCGGTCGGCGCGACCTCGACCCGGCGCAGCTTGCCCGTCGAATCGAATAGCGACAGCTCGTAGCTGACTTCGCGGATGCCGAAGCGCAATGTCTTACGGTCCGAATCGGTCCCGTCGATTGTTGCCGCCAGGGTCAGCTGGTGGAGGGCGGGGTCGCCATAGCCATTTGGCCACCAGAGCCGGGGCCGGGCTATGCGCAACGCCGGGTCCGTGGCGGGCGCGAAGTGGACCACAGTCTCGCCCGGCGCAATGTCTAGCGTCCGGCTGACGCGCACGTCGTCAAATCCTGCAGTGACGGTGACGCGGCGGCGCTCCGCGCTGTCATTGGCAATGGGCACGTCGATGTAGATGTCAGCGCTGTCAACGCGCGGCAGGGGTAGGTCGGTGACGATGCGCGGGTCGAGCAGCCGGACCGGCCCGGTGGCGAGCAATTCGACCGGCTGCCACAGGCCCGTGTTGCGATCGCGAATGCCGGGGATCCAGTCCCAGCCCTCGGTCGCGACGAAGGTGGGGCCGTCAATCGCCAGCTGGCCGCCATTCTCGCCTACACCGCCGCGGATCGACTGTTCGTGCGGGATGCCGGGATGCGGCGGCGGGCTGACGCGCACCGCAACAATATTTTCGCCCGGTACCGCGTCGAACGCGAATTCGCCCCGCGCGAAGGCGCCGCGCGTGGACCCCATGCGGCGGCCGTTGATCCATATCTCGGCAGCATAGTTGATGCCACCGAAACGCAGCCGCAGCGCCTTGCCGCCTGTTTCCGGGGGCAGCATGAAGCTGGTGCGATACCAATAGTCCTGCCGCGCGAGCGTTTCGGGAATGGCAAGGTTGTTCAGCCCGTAATAGGGGTCGGGATAGACCCCCCGATCGATCAGCGTGGTCAGCACCGTGCCCGGGACAGTGGCGGGGTACCAGCGCCCGACATCGACGCCGGGGCGCGACAGGGTGGCGCCGTCCGCAGACGCGCGGGGTGCCTCGATCAAACGCCATGCGTTGACCTGCCAGCGTCCTATGCCGAGCGGATCAAGCGCTGCCGTCGTTGATGGCGGCTTGGCCACCGGCGCGGTAAAGCCGCCCTTGCCCAGCGGCAGCGTCCAGGCATCCTGCGGGGCGAACAAGCCGATATTGGCCTGTTTCTGCCAGACCCAGCCCACGCCGACATCGTTCATGTGGACGAGGTCGAATGCGGGCGGCTGCTTCGCGGCGGCGGCAATCACCGGGGCACCAAGGGCTTCGGCATCGACGGCGGCGCCGACCAGCGCTCCGCCGAAATGACGCGCACGAGGAAGCGCCGTTCGGGCGGGCGCTATGCCGATCGCCGGGGCGGCTGCGGAGATCGCCACCGCCGCGCGGGCGACCGGGCGGCCGTCGACATAGAGCCGAACCATTGTCCCATCGCTTGTTGCCGCGACGTGCGTCCAGCGTGCCGGCGCGATCGCCTGCGGTGCCCTCAGGTTGCCGCCGGGCAGAACAACCGCGGGACGCCCGTCGTCAAGGACGAGGCATCGGCACCCGGACGGGGTTGTCTCGCCCAGCGCAATCAGCGTTGCGACGCCTGACTGTATTGCCGTGGGGCGGACCCAGGCGCTGAATGTAAAGGCGGCCCCTGCAGCAAGGACCGGCGCGTCAGCCGGTAGCGGGCGCTCGATACCGATGCCCCCTTCAAGGAATCGCGCATTATAGGGTCCGGTATTTTCGACCGGGGGCGCGGCAGACGCCACAGACGCGAACACCAGTGCTGCCAGGGCTTTTGCAACCGTTGATCCGTACATCCCGTCCTCCCGGCACAGCGCCAAAAGCGCCGACACCTATCCTGACAACCTTATCAGCATGGCCTACTCACCCTGATACTATATAAAATCGTCTTTTATTAATTGGGTAAGGCTCATGCATCTAGCGTAGGCAAGGAACGACTGTGTCGGCGACCGTCCCCAGAGCAACCCGCGCCAGACTGAAGCGGGCGGGCCCTCCTGTCGACAGGCGGAGCGGTGCACTCAGCCGGCTCATGTCCGCGCCGGCGCGGGCAAAACATTTGAGCGGAATACCGATGGTTCGCCAAGCGCCACGCGTAGTGTCGCCGAGTGCCGGCAGTGCGACCGTGGCGCCACAAGACGGTCCGCACTGGACCGCGACGGAAAAGGCGCTCGCCGAGGCTGCATCCAGCCGTGCGGTCACGAGCAGCATCACGTCGCCGTTGGTTTCGCGCGAGACGTCGATGGGTGCCTGTGTCACGAGCTCGACCGTCTCGGCCCCCGCACCGGTGAAATCGAACTGCCGCGCGCCTTCCTGGACGAGGTGGTCGGTCGCCGAAACCCGGCCACGGCCGCCGAGGACCATCGCAGGCAGCGTCGTTACCCGGGTGGCATCGCCATTGCCGTCGCTGACGACGAGCGACCAGGAGGCGGTCGGCGCGCCCTTGTCAAGAAAGACGCCCGGCGTGTCGCTTTCGGTCACGCCGGGGTCTTCGTCGAGCCGTTTCCACGGCGCGCCGGGGCGTGCCCGGCTCAGTCCGTAGCCGCGCGCAAAGAGCGTGGGTCCGTCGTGGCGTGCAGTTGCCGGCCAGGCGGCAGGCAAGGTGCCGGTAAAGTCGTATCTTGGCTTGTTGCCGCTGCCGGCCACTAGCAGGTCGGCAATGCCGCCCCCCTCCGACCCGGGCAGCCACGCAACGACAAAGGCATCGGCCAGGTTCAATTCGGGGTTCACGAACAGCGGCCTGCCGGTGATCATCACTGCGACGACCGGGATCCCTTGCGCTTTCAGCTGCTGCATCGTCGCATAGGGCGCGCGCAGCTCGGGCCGGAGCTGCAGCGTCTTCAGATCGCCCTGGAATTCGGCATAGGGCGTTTCACCGAAGACGACGATCGCGACGTCGGGGCGGTGCGTGAACTTCCCATCGGGTGCAAGCTCGGCCTGTCCGCCGCCGGCGCGCACCGCGGCCTCGATGCCGCGCCAGATCGACGTGCCGCCGGGGAAGTCCTTGTTGGCGACGCCGGTTCCCTGCCAGGTGATCGTCCAGCCGCCCGACTGTCGCCCGATGTCGTCGGCACCGTCGCCCGCAACGAGCACATGGGCGCCCGCTCGGATCGGCAGCACGCTGCCCTGCGCCTTGAGCAGCACCAGCGACTTGCGCACCGCCTCGCGGGCGATGGCGCGGTGTTCGGCGCTGCCAAGAAGCTCGAACCTGCCCGAATAGGGGCGCGAGGAAGGTTTGCCGGCCTCGAACAGGCCAAGGCGGACCTTGACCCTCAGGATGCGCGCCACGGCGTCGTCGAGGCGCGCCATCGGCACCGTCCCCTTGCGGACCTGTGCCACAAGGCTGTGGTAAAGCGGTTTCCAGCTGTCGGGTGCCATGTACATGTCGACGCCGGCATTGATCGCGGCCGGGCAACTGTCGTTCGTGCATCCCGCAACCTGGCCGTGCGCGTTCCAATCGGTCACGACAAAGCCGCCGAAGCCCATCCGCTGTTTGAGCACATCGGTGAGCAGCCCCTTGTTTCCCGATATCTTGGTACCCTGCCAGCTCGAAAAGCTCGACATGATCGTCGCGACGCCGGCGTCGATCGCCGGGACATAAGGTGCGCCATGGACGGTGCGCAGCGTGGTCTCGTCGATGCTCGCATTGCCCTGGTCGCGGCCCTCATCGGTGCCGCCGTCGGCAAGGAAATGCTTGGTACTGGCCAGCACATGCGGCCCTGCAAGGATCGGGCCGCTGTTCGGGGCGCCCTGAAGCCCGGTGATCATGCGTCCGGCATAGGCGGCAACGATCTTGGGGTCGGACGAATAGCCTTCATAGGCGCGGCCCCAGCGATAATCCTGCGGCACCGTCAGCGTGGGCGCAAAGGTCCATTCCATCCCGGTGGTGCGGACCTCGACGGCGGTGGCGCGCCCTATGCGTTCGATCAGTGCCGGGTCGTGCGCGGCACCCAGGCCGATATTGTGCGGAAACAAGGTCGCGCCGACGATGTTACTGTGCCCGTGGACCGCGTCAGTCCCCCACAGAATGGGGATGCCGACGCGGCCGCCGCGTTTATCGACCGACGCCGCATAAAAGGCGTCGGCGAGCGCGAGCCATTTTGCCGGCGGGGCAAAGTCATCGCCGCCCGGCGCGGAATTGCCGCCGTTGAGAATCGAGCCAAGGTGATAGGTGCGCGCATCGTCCGGCGTAACGCTTGCGATATCGGCCTGGATAACCTGCCCGACCTTTTCTTCGATGGTCATGCGGGCAAGCAGCGCGGCTATCCTCCGTTCGGTCGAGGCCGAGGCGGCGATCGGCCAGTGCGCACGGGGCCACAATGCGGGATGGACGACCGGTACTTCGCCACGAGGACCGGCGGCGGTCAGCGACCCGGCACAACCCAAGCAGACAGCGGCAATCAGGAAACTGCGAAAAACCGACAAGACTCTCTCCCCATGCCCCTGGCTGCTGCCGGGCCGCCGCGATCGAGCGCTTTTGCTCGTCAGGACTGTTTAATCAATCCAATTTGTATAATCTATTTGACAACGTTGACAAGAATCGGCAAGGGTGTCAAGGAAAGCTGGCCGAGGCGTCCATCGACGTGGCTGCCGGACAGAAAGACAAGCGGACAACCTGCTGTCGAACGGGAGGAAACTGGAATGAGCATGAGAATCTCGCATTCGCGCGTCGCGCTTCTCGCGGCAGCTTCAATGATCGCGCTTGGCGCTTCGACGGGCGCACATGCGCAGGCTGCAGCCGCTACGCCCGAGGTCGACAATGCCGAAATCGTCGTAACCGGCTTCCGTGCTTCGCTGGAGAACGCGCTGAATGCCAAGCGCAATTCAAACCTGATCATCGAGTCGGTGACGGCCGAAGACATCGGCAAGTTCCCCGACCAGAACATCACCGAATCGCTCCAGCGCCTCCCCGGTATCCAGATCGACCGTGAAAACGGTCAGGGCACCAAGGTGCGTATTCGCGGCCTCGACCAGAATGTCACCGTGCTCAATGGCGAAAGCTTCGTAACCGGCCTCGAAATCTTCAAGGTCGGCGAAGGCAATTTTACGCGCGATTCGTCGCTCGAGGGCGTGCCGTCGGACCTCATCGGCGGGGTCGACGTCTACAAGTCGCCGAACGCGACCCTCCTCGAGGGCGGGCTCGGCGGTATCGTCGACCTCAAGACGCGCAATCCGCTGGACCTCAAGCAAGGCCTGACGATCGCTGCCAACGTCCGCGCCAACAAGGGAAGCGGGATCAGGGGGTGGCAGCCGACCGGGGCGCTGGTCGCGAGCTATAATTTCAACGACAGGCTCGGCGTCATCGCCTCGCTCAGCTACGACGGCACCAACGATCACCATGATGTGCTCGGCGGCGAAAACCGCGGGAACTGGGCCTTTGCGAGCAGGGTCGATTCCGCGACAGTGCCGAACTATTATGCCCCCGAATATCGCTACATCACCGATCGCGACCAGTATCGGCGGCGCTGGGGCGGCACGCTCGGCATCAATTTCCGGCCGACCGACTCGCTCGAGTTGAGTGCCAATTACTTCCACTCGACGCTCAAGGTCGACACGCGCGAGGCGTCGCTCAAATTCCCCTTCTCGCAGGGCGAAGCGCTGGGGCTGACTGGTCCGGCCACGATCGACAGCAACGGCGTCCTGATCAGCGGCACGATGCGCGCCCAGTCGGCCGAGGCAATCTCGGTCGTCGACGAATCCAACATCACCTCCGACAACGTCCAGTTCGGCCTCAAATGGCACAATGATACCAATTTCCGCGCCAGCGCCTTTGCGACTTGGTCACGCGCGGATCTTACCCGCGAAGTCGGCAACAACGATGTGCGCTTTACCCAGTATGGCGTCCGCGGACTGACCGGCGGATCCAACGGCGTCCCCGGCGTCGGCGGTCCCGGCAACCCTGCAGCTCCCGCGACCTTCAACTTCACCTACCAGAATGCCGCCTTCCCGACCTTCGGGCTCGCTTCCGGAACCCCGGCGAACCTGTTCAGCAACCCGGCCAATGGCTTCTTCAAGTCCCACTGGGCCTTTGGCGACCGATCGAAGATCGACGGCAACTCTATACGCGCCGACCTTGCCTATGATGCGAACAGTGCGGCAACGGGCACGGTCACGCTGAGCGGCGGCTTCCGTTACGGACAGCGAACCGTCGGTTTCACCTCGGGGCGGTATCTCGCTGACTATAGCCAGAAGTGCGTGACCGGTGTCGGTGGCGTCAAGCAGTGCGAGGTCGACGCGACCGCCATCCCCGCTCCGCAACGCGACCCGACCTACGACTATAACTGGACGCCCTATGGCTATTTCCAGGACGGCGCGATCGGCTTCAAGTCATGCGAGCTGCCGGCCATCAATGCCGCGCTCCGGCCCAACGGCTGTACCAACCGCTTCGGCGATTCGCCGGCGGTCGTGACGCCGTATCAGTCCTTCGTCAGCGCCGCGAGCCGCGTCGAAACCGTCATCAACAGCCATTTCCCGGGCGGTACCCTGCTGGTGCAGGATCGCAGCCAGATGACCAATCCGCTGGCCTGGATCTCGGCGCTGTACCCCTCGACACCGTTCAAGTTCTTCAGCGACCCGCTGCAGACCTTCAACGTCAAGGAAGAAACCAAGACCGGCTATGTGATGGCCGATCTCGGTGGCAAGGAAGACCCCTATCACGTCAACTTCGGCGTCCGCATCGTCAACACGACGCTGTCGGTCGACCAGAACCAGGGCACGGCCAACCCGACTTATTACGGAACCGACAGCTGGAACGGCGTGCTCAAGGATTTCCAAACGACCACCACGCGCCGCACCTACACCGACTTCCTCCCCAGCATCAACGCGGTCGCCGATGTCGGCACGGGCCAGAAGATCCGCTTTTCGGCGGCCCGCGTCGTCGCCCGCCAGAATCTGTTCGATCTGGGGCGCGGTTTCGCGACCGATTTCACGCGCAACCCGACGACCAATTTGTTCACTTTCACCAGCGGCAGCCGCGGCAATGCCGCGCTCGATCCGTACCGCGCCTATCAGTTCGACCTGACCTACGAACATTATTTCGGTCGCCAGGGCCTGATCTCGGTCGCGGGCTTCTGGAAGGAAGTCGACTCTTTCGTCCGTACAGATACAATTGCTGTATTCGTTAACGACCAGGCGGGGGGGCGCGCCGGCCCGGTGTCGCAGCCGGTCAACGGCAAGGGCGGCCGGGTTCGCGGGTTCGAGGTCGCGGCGCAATACGCCTTCGATTTCGGCCTCGGCTTCAACGCCAACTACACCTTCTCGGACACCCAGACCGACGCCGCGAACGATTTCGACAAGGGGCTGCCGCTCCCCGGCGTTTCGAAGCACTCGTTCAACGGCCAGGTCTATTTCGAAAAGGCAGGCTTTGCGGCGCGCCTGTCATACAGCTGGCGGTCCAAGGCGTATCTCGGCAACTTCGGCTTCGGCGATGGCGGCGTCACCCGAACGCTGGGCATCTACGGCAAGGCCTATGGCCAGCTCGACGGCCAGCTCTCCTACGACTTCAACAAGAATTTCGGCGTTTTCGTCGAAGGGGTGAACCTGACGAAGTCCGACCAGTCGGCTTATCTCCAATTCCCCGAACTGCCGTTCCGCTATGAAACGGGATCGCGGCGCATCTATATCGGGGCAAAGGCCAGCTTCTGACGGGGGCCCCTCTGCCGGCCGGGGTGCGACGAATCGCCTCCCGGCCGGCGATTGCCGTCGGCAGGACCTGACGATCGATACAGCGACACAAAGGGTGGTGCGCGATGGAAGACCGCCGACCGATCAACAGCATCGCCATCGTCGGCGGCGGCACGGCGGGTTGGTCCGCCGCCGCGCTGCTGTCCCATGTTCTTCGGGGCAGCGACACCCGAATCACGCTGATCGAATCGTCGGACATTCCGACCGTCGGCGTTGGGGAAGCGACGATCCCGCCTGTCTTCGAATTTTTGCAGAATTGCGGCATCGACGAAGTCGATTTCATCCGCCACTGCCAGGCGACGTTCAAGCTGGCCATCAAATTTAAGGACTGGCGGCACGTCGGCCATGAATATTGGCATCCCTTCGGCAGTTTCGGGATGACGATCAACCAGCGACCCTTCCATCATTTCTGGTGGAAGAACCGCGCCGCCGGCCATGGCGAAACGCTCGCCGACTTCTGCCCGTCGATCGCGCTGGCCGAAGATCACAAATTCGCTTTTCCGCCCCCCGATGGCAGCTTTCCCGGCGGCGGCGTTGCCTTTGCCCTGCATTTTGACGCGGGGCTGGTCGCCGCCTATCTGCGCAGCCATGCCGAAAAGGCGGGCGTGACGCGCCTCGATCGCAAAATCCGACACGCCGAAGTGGGGACCGATGGTCTGATCGCCGCGCTGGTGTGCGACGACGAGGAGCGGCTGTCGGCCGATCTCTACATCGATTGCTCGGGCTTTCGCGGGCTGCTTATCGAACAGGCGCTCAAGGCCGGCTACAACGACTGGAGCCCCTGGCTGCCGTGCGACCGCGCCGTCGCGATGCCGAGTGCCCACGTGCCGGACCGGAGCCCCTACACCATTGCGACCGCCCGTGCAGCGGGGTGGCAATGGCGCATCCCGCTCCAGAACCGGGTCGGCAACGGCTATGTCTATTCGAGCCGGTTCACCGACGACACGACGGCGGCCGAAGTGCTTGCCCGCTCGCTCGACGCACCGGCGCTGGCCGAGCCGCGATTCCTGCGCTTCGTCGCCGGGCACCGCAAGCGTGCCTGGGTCGGCAACTGCGTCGCGATCGGGTTGTCGGGCGGTTTTCTCGAGCCGCTCGAGTCGACCAGCATCCACCTTATCCACACCGGGCTCAACCGCCTGCTCGACTATTTTCCCGATACCGGCTCCGACCCGGAACTCGCGACTGCCTATAATCGCGAGACCGAGATCGAGTTTCAGCACATCCGGGATTTCCTGCTGCTCCATTATTATCCCAACCAGCGCTTCGGTGAGCCCTTCTGGGACTATATGCGCGCGGTCGATCTGCCCCCCTCGCTGGAGGAAAAGGCCGAGCTGATCCGGCGATGCGGCCGGATCGTGTCACGGCGGCGAGAACTGTTCGCGGACATAAGCTGGTTTTTTGTGGCGCAGGGCATGGGGATCGAGGCCGCGCACCACGATCCGCTCGTCGATGTTGCGCCTTTCGACGAGGTCCGGCGGATCATCGACCAGATGCGCGAGGCGATGCAGCACTATCGTGGCGCAGCGCGCTCGCACGACGACATCCTCGCCATCATGCTCGACCCGCGCCAGACCCGGCGCCCCAATTTCGGATTTCGACAGAGTGGGACAGGCCGGTAACGGCTGCCATGCCGCAGGGTGCCGAAATCGCCTAGCCGAAGCCATCGTCGGCGGTCGCGCCCGCGTCGAAATCGGGCTATAGGCCGGCGGGATGCCCATGCACAGCTCCGGACCCCATCTCGCCGGCACCAACATCGAACATGCCGGGGAGCATAATCAGCGCGTCGTGTTGCAAACCATCCGCGTGCATGGCCCCCTGACCAAGGCCGACCTGGCACGCCGGACGGGGCTGACCCACCCGACCGTCTCCAACATCACCAACCGCCTGTTGGCGCAGGGCCTGCTGACCACCGCGGGCCAGCGCCGGGGCGGACGCGGCCAGCCGGCGATGCGTCTGGCAATCGAGCCAAGGGGCGCGCATTCGATCGGCATCAACATCGATCGCGACCATGTCACTCTGGTCCTCGTCGACTTCGGGGGCGCGGTGCGCGGTCGTGCAACGCTGGAGGCCCCCTTCGCCCTGCCCGCGCAAGTTGACGCCTTTTACCGGCGCGAAGTCGACCGGCTGCTGACAGGCGCTGACGTGACCCGCCAGATGATTTCCGGCGTCGGGATCGCGCTTCCCGACAATCTCGGCGACATCGAGCTGCCGGGCCGGCCCGCCGAGTACGACCAGTGGTCGACAACGCCGATCGCGGACCTGATCGGCGGATTCCTCGACGTGCCCGTCCATGTGGAAAACGATGCCGCAGCGGCCGCCATCGGCGAGATGCAGTTCGGGCGCGGCCAGCGCCTTGCCAGCTTTTTCTATATCCTGGTCACCTTCGGGCTCGGCGGCGGGCTGGTCGTGCATGCCATGTACGACCGCGGTGCCGATGGCCGAAGCGGCGAGATCGGCTTTCTGGTCGTCGATGACGGCGACGGGGGCATGACGCAGCTCCAGAACATCGTCTCGCTCGCCGGCCTTGCGCGGCGACTGGAAGCCGGAGGCTATGCAGGAGGCAGCGTCCAGATGCCCGACATGGCGGATCGCGGGCTGGCCCAACTGGTCGACGGCTGGATCGACGCCGCAGCGAGAGCGCTTACGGAGCCGCTGATCGCCGTCAACTGCCTGATCAACCCTGAGGCCATATTGATCGGCGGCCGCCTGCCGATCGCTATCCTCGACCGGCTGGCGCAGCGGACGAACGCGCGCCTGCGCGTCGTGGGGCGCAATGCGCCGGTGCTCGCCCCGGTGCAGACGGCGGCGCTTGCCGAGGATGCAGCTGCGGTCGGAGCAGCGCTTCTATCCTTCGGCAGCATGCTAATGCCCGCGGACCCTCGCGCGCGTCGCCAACTCGACTTTCCGGCGGGCACGTCACCGTCGGTCGTAGGCGTTTGAGCCCTGCTTGCCTCAGGCCGGGCGCGGCGCCTCGACCGCGAGGCCATGGTCCCGTGGCCGATAGATCGCGATGACGGCAAAGGTCAGCAGGGCGGCGAACAGAAAGCCATAGCCAACCGACTGGCCTGCTGAAATTGCCAGCGCCAACGTGACGAACTGGGGCGCCAGCGCCTGTGCCAGCTTTCGCGCGATACCGGCGAGCGCGTAGATGCGCGCAGCGCAGGCTTCTCCACCATGCTCGCCCTCGACGACACCGATGACATCGGGCACGAGTGCCCAGAACATCACCGACATGCCGCTTCCCGCAATCACTGAAACCGTCACGGCGGCAGCGACCTCGCCGATTCCCGAGCCGGCCTGCGCCAGCGCGGGCGCGGCCGCAAGATTTAGCGTGGCCGCCCAGAGCAGGGTCGGCACCCGGCCGATGCGCGCGGCAAGTCTGACCCACAGGGGCACGCTGAGCAGCAGCGACAGCGGCGGAATGAGCGCGGCCGCATAGCCAAGGTCAGTGGCGCCGCGCTCCTGGAAAAGAAACAGGATCGACTTGTGAATGACGGTCATGCTGAGCCCCGATGCCAGGATCGTCGCCATGAGGCGGCGGATCGCGGGCGATGTGCGCATCAGACGCAGGAATTCGGCGAGCTGGGCGGCGGGTGTGCCGGCAACGCTGCGCCCTGCCGGAACCCGTTCGCGGACACCCAGATAAGTAACAAGGAAAGCCGGCTGCGCCAGTAGCGCCAACAGCACGGCGCCCAACATGAAATCGGCGCCGCCACCCGTGCCGCGCGCCGGCAGCAGTGCATAGATGGTGGCGGCAATCAAGCCGCCGATCGCTGCCCCCTGCATCCGCGCACCGGTCAGGGCGACATGGTCTAGCGGATCGGCGGAAATGCGCGCTGTCAGCGCGCCATAGGGAATATTGCCTAGACTGTAGCACGCACGCAGCAACAGATGCGCGGCGAGCGCATAACCAAATGCCCAGCTGGCGCTCAATTCCGGTTGCGCAAAGGCAATGATGAGCGCGGTGCTGGCCAACGGCCCGCCGATGACGACCCACGCGCGCAACGACAGCCGGCCCGAAGTCCGGTCAATGAGAATGCCGATCAGCGGATCGGCCAGCCAGTCGATCACGGCACCGGCGAGGAATACGGCAGCGGCCGCACCCGGGGTGAGCCCCAGCACCGAGATATAGAAGAACAGCAGGTAAAGCTCGATCGACTGCCAAACGAAGTTGAAGCCCAAGTCACCGGCGGCAAAGCTGAAGCGTTCGCGGTGCGCGATCATCTGAACGGGGGTGGACCGGCAGATTCCCGGATCATCAACGTGTGGCTGTGCATCCGGTCATGGACCGGTTCGTCCCCCGCAAGCTGCGTGATCAGCATGTCGGCCGAACTCGAGGCCATGTCGAAAACCGGCTGCTGCACTGTCGTCAGCCGTGGCCAGACGATGCGCGACACTTCCGAATCGTCGAAGCCGGTGATCGAAACATCAGCCGGCACCGAAAGGCCGAGGTCGCGCGCCGCCATCAGGGCGCCGACCGCCATGTCGTCGTTCTGCGCGAGGATGGCTGTCGGCCGGGTCGCGCCAGAAAGCAGTGTCTTAGCGGCCGCGTAGCCCGAATCGAACGTGAAATTGCCCTGCTCGATCCAGTCGAGGCGCATCTGGAGCCCGGCTGCGGCAAAACCTTGAGAATATCCGATCAGCCGTGCCTCGCTCGAATGATGGGTGGCGTCGCCCTTGATGATGGCAATGTCGCGGTGCCCAAGGCCGATAATATAGCTCGCCGTCTCGCGCGCGGCAGCAACGTCGTCGATCAGGTTGTTGGGGCCGATTTCCAACAGCCGGGTTGGCGCGATGCGGGCAAAGGGCATACCGATGGCGCGCAGTCCCTCGAGGATCAGGGGATGATCTGAGGATGGCGGGGCAAGCACGACCCCGTCAAGCGCCGCCGACCGCAGCAGGCCAACGACTTCGCCGGCATGTTCGCTGATCGAGCGCACGGGAATGACGACCAGCCGGTACCGTTCAGACGTCAACCGATCGAGCACACCTTTCTGCAGCTCGACGACATAGCTGGCGCTCGGATTTTCATAGATCAGACCGATCAGGTAGGACCGGCGGCTCACTAGTCCTTGGGCAAGAAGATTGGGATGATAGTTCAGCCGCTTGGCTGCCTCGTGCACGCGTCGTTGGAGCTCGGGCTTGACGTGCGGCTCGCCGTTCAGGACGCGCGACACCGTCTTGTACGACACCCCCGCGTCGCGGGCGACGTCGACGATCGTTGTTCTTTTTCCGATGCTGGCCACGGCAGCGCACATTTACCCCTAGAAACAACATGTCAACGTAGGACAGTCTTTCAACTGGATCCCGCTGGCGGCAAAGACTGCCAGTCGCGACAAACGATATCGATAACGGTTGCGCACGTTGACAGCGTAGGACAAGATTGGTTCGGCCTTGAACATCACGATCATATGATCCGTTATGTACTGGGAAATTAAGGGGAAGATGATGGCGATGGGCGTAACCGGCGGCACGGCCGCAACGCGGGATGACAATAATGCGGGCGCAAATGCGCCAGGGCTGCAGATCTTCGTGTTCGGGCTGTTTTTCATCTTCGGCGGCATAACAAGCCTCAACGACGTGATCATTCCGAAGCTCAAGGAGCTGTTCACGCTAAACTATTTCCAGGCGATGCTGGTGCAGTCGGCATTTTTCGCTGCCTATTTCGTGATCGGCCTGCCTGGCGCAGCGCTGGTCAAGCGGCTGGGATACATGCGGTCGGCTGTCGCCGGGTTGCTGACGATGATGACGGGGTGCCTGTTGTTCATCCCGGCTTCGCAGTCGGCGATCTACGGGGTGTTCCTGCTCGCGCTCTTCGTGCTCGCGAGCGGCGTCGTCATCGTCCAGGTCGTGTCGAACCCCCTGATCAGCCTGTTGGGGCCCGCACGAAGCGCGCCGAGCCGGCTGACCTTTGCTCAGGCCTTTAACTCGCTTGGGACGACCATCTTCCCGCGCGTCGGCTCGGCCCTGATCCTTGGCAGCCTCGCCGGTGTCAGCGCAGCACAGCTTTCTGGCGCGGCACTTGACGCCTATCGGACCGCAGAGACGCAGACGATCGTCAATACCTATGCCGGGCTCGCCGCAGCGCTCGCGGTTGTGGCCGGGGTAGTCTGGCTTTTCCGTAATGCCCTGAAAGACGAGCAGCACGAACAAAGCTCGATCTTTGCGGGCTTTGCTCTGCTGAAGCGAACTCGTTTCGGCCTGGGCTCGCTGTGTATTTTTCTCTACGTCGGGGCAGAGGTCGCGATCGGTTCGTTGATCGTCAATTATCTGATGCTGCCCGGCACAATGGCGCTGAGCCAGCAATCGGCGGGCGCCATGCTCGTCTATTACTGGGGCGGCGCCATGGTCGGACGCTTTATCGGATCAGCGGTGCTGGGCGTAGTCAGTCCGGGGAAGGTCCTCGCATTCAATGCGTTTGCCGTCATCGGGCTAATCCTTGTCTCGACGAACAGCAGCGGAGCAGTGTCGGGCTATTGCCTGCTCGCGATCGGCCTCATGAATTCGATCATGTTCCCGACAATCTTCACGCTTGCGTGTGAAGGGCTCGGGAAGCATGCCGCCGACGGGTCGGGTGTCATCAACGTGGCCATCGTCGGAGGTGCCGTGGTCCCCGTGCTCACCGGTCAGGCGGCGGACATGCTGGGCAGCCTACAGCTCGCGCTGGCGATCCCCGCCGCCTGCTATCTCGTCATCGCCGCGTTCGGGTTGTACGCGGCAAGGACAAACCCGGCTTGACCCCTGCACAGCTCAGCGTCCACTTCTTCCTGCAGATGGCCGTCATCATTGCGGCCTGCCGATGGGTCGGATGGGCGGTGCAAAAGTGGCTCAGTCAGCCGCGGGTTGTCGGTGAAATGATCGCGGGCGTGCTGCTGGGCCCCTCGGTGTTCGGCCTGCTGGCACCTGCGGTGCAGGCCGCGGTGTTCCCAACCGAGACAAAGGCGATGCTGTTCGTCGGCGCGCAGCTCGGCGTCGGCCTTTACATGTTCCTCGTCGGCCTTGGCTTCGACCGCAGCGAATTCCGCGCGAGCGCAGCCAGCGCGGCCTGGATCTCGGTGGGCGGCATGATCGCTCCTTTTGCTGCGGGCGCGCTGCTCGTGCCCTGGTTACTTACAATCGATGGGTTGTTCACCCCAAAGATCGAAAACTGGCAAGCCGCGCTCTTTCTGGGATCAGCCATTGCGATCACGGCATTCCCGATGCTCGCGCGTATCATTCACGAACGCGGGATCAGCGGCACGCCGCTCGGCACCTTGTCGCTTGCTGCCGGCGCGATCGGCGATGCCGGCGCTTGGGCCGTTATCGCGCTCGTGCTGGCCAGCCTCGGTGCCGGTCCCATCGTCGCGGTCAAGGCGATCGGCGGCGGGCTTCTTTTCGCGTTGGTCATGGTGTTCGTCGCGCCTAGGCTGCTCGCTGGACTCGGTCGACGCGCCGAGCAGGAAGGCGAGGTTACCCACCCCGTCCTTGCCATCACGTTGATCTTTTTCGTGCTCTCCGCCTTCGCGATGGATGCGGTCGGCATCCACGCGGTCTTTGGTGGCTTTCTGCTGGGGACCGCGATGCCCCGCGGCGCCCTAACCCAAGGATTGCGACGCCAGCTCGAGCCTTTCACCCTCACCTTCCTGCTGCCGATGTTCTTCACCTATTCGGGGCTGAATACCCGGCTGAGCGTGGTGAACTCTATCTCCCTGCTGTTCGCCGCCATTGTCGTGATCATGGTCTCGATAATCGCGAAAGGCGGCGCGTGCTACATTGCGGCACGGCTTAGCGGACAGGACCATCGGACCGCCGCCGGCATTGGCGCGCTGATGAATGCGCGCGGCCTGATGGAACTGATCATTATCAACATTGGTCTTGAACGGGGTATCATCGGCCCCGCGCTTTTTGCAATTCTGGTCATGATGGCCATCGTCACGACATTGATGGCCTCACCGTTGTTCGAGACGGTCTATCGCCAGCCCCCCACGAACCGAGATCCAGCCCCCATCGCGCCTTAGCCTTCTGATCGCGTCGATCAATGAGGGGCGACCACCCTCGTCGATGCGGGGTGCCGCAGGACTGGTCGAAACGATCCAAAAGAACATCCGGAAGCAGACGCAGCGAAATCAAGGTTTTCGCCGGCGCCACGAGCTCCTCACAGGACGACCAGTTCCTCCGTGACGCAAGCCTCGTTGGCATCTATGGCCCTGGCAGGAACTTGTCGACCAGCTGGCGAACGTACTTCTCCTGCGGGCTCATGACATGCCACCCGAGGACTAAGCCAGGCTGCGGAGCGAATTATGTTCACGAAAATCCTGATCGCCAACCGGGGCGAGATCGCCTGCCGGGTCATCCGTACCGCCAAAAATATGGGCATCGCGACGGTCGCGGTTTATTCGGACGCCGACGCGCGATCCCCGCATGTTCTGATGGCCGACGAGGCCGTCCACATCGGCCCGTCGCCCGCTGCCGAGAGCTACCTGATCGCCGACAAGATCATCGCCGCGTGCAAGCAGACCGGTGCTGAGGCCGTCCACCCTGGCTATGGCTTCCTGTCCGAACGGACCAGCTTCGCGCAGGCGCTGGCCGACAACGACATCGCCTTCATCGGGCCGCCGATCGGTGCCATCGCCGCGATGGGCGACAAGATCGAGTCGAAGAAGCTGGCCCTGAAGGCCGGCGTCAACGTCGTCCCCGGCTTCGTCGGCGAGATCGAGAGCACCGAACACGCGGTCGAAATCGCGAATGGCATCGGCTACCCGGTGATGATGAAGGCGTCGGCCGGCGGTGGCGGCAAGGGGATGCGGCTGGCGTATAGCGAGGCCGATGTCCGCGAAGGGTTCGAGGCGACGAAGCGCGAGGGGCTGGCGAGCTTCGGCGACGACCGCGTCTTCATCGAGAAGTTCATCCTCAACCCGCGCCACATCGAGATCCAGATCCTGGGCGACCAGCACGGCAACATCCTCTACCTCAACGAGCGCGAATGCAGCATCCAGCGCCGTCACCAGAAGGTCGTCGAAGAGGCGCCGTCGCCGTTCGTCACGCCCAGGATGCGGCCGCGATGGGCGAGCAGTGCGTGGCGCTCGCCCGCGCGGTTGGTTACTACTCTGCCGGTACTGTCGAGCTGATCGTGTCGGGGGCCGACCCCAGCGGCGAGAGTTTCTACTTCCTCGAGATGAACACGCGGCTGCAGGTCGAGCATCCCGTCACCGAATGCATCACAGGGATCGACCTGGTCGAGCAGATGATCCGGGTCGCGGCCGGCGAGAAGCTGGCGCTCGCGCAGGAACAGGTGCCGCTCAATGGCTGGGCGGTCGAGAACCGCGTGTATGCCGAGGATCCCTATCGCGGGTTCCTGCCATCCACCGGCCGCCTCGTCCGCTACAATCCACCCGAAGCCGGTGACGGTGTCCGCGTTGACGACGGTGTCACCGAAGGCGGCGAGGTCAGCCGCTTCTACGACCCGATGATCGCCAAGCTCATCACCTGGGCCCCGACGCGGCTCGAGGCGATCGACAAGCAGATCACGGCACTCGACAGCTTCGAGATCGAGGGCGTCAGCCACAACATCGACTTCGTGTCGGCGATCATGCAGCACCCTCGCTTCCGCTCGGGCGAGATCACCACCGGCTTCATCGCAGAGGCATATCCCGACGGCTTCCACGGCGCGCCTGCGTCGCCCGAACTGCTGCGCGCGCTGGCTGCGATCGCTGCCTTTGCGGCGACCGCCGAGGCCGATCGCGCGCGGCGGGTCGACGGGCAGCTCGGCAAGCGACTGCAACCTCCCGCCGACTGGCAGGTCGCCGTCGGCGGCGCAAATCACGACGTCACGATCAGCCCCGATGGCATTGTCGTCGACGGCGACGAGCTCGACATCGAACTCGAATACACGCCTGGAGACCGGATCGTCGATGCAACACTGAACGACGCTCCGCTTGCTGTGCGCATCTCGCGCACGCGCGCCGGGTTCAAGCTGACCACCCGCGGCGCGAGCCATATCGCCCGCGTCCTCCCCGCCCATGTCGCGCCGCTCCGTGCCCATATGATCGAGAAGATCCCGCCCGACCTCTCGCGCTTCCTGCTGTCACCCATGCCGGGCCTACTCACGGCCCTTCACGTAGCTGCAGGCGACAAGGTCGAGGCCGGACAGCCCCTCGCCGTTATCGAGGCGATGAAGATGGAAAATATCCTGCGCGCCGGAAAAACCGGAGTTGTCAAAAGCATAAGCGCCACACAGGGTGCAAGCCTGAGCGTCGATCAGGTGATCCTCGAACTCGACTGACCGCTTTCACCCTTCTCTTTTGTGTATTGCTGTGTTAACACAGCAAAACGTCAGAGGGTACCGCGATGAGTTTCCGCAACATTTCCGCCTGGTCGATTCGCAATCCGGTTGCGCCGATCGTGCTGTTCATCGCGCTGACGCTCGCCGGGATTATGGCCTTTATGCAGATGAAGGTGAACAATAATCCCGATGTCAGCTTCCCGGCAGCCCAGATCTCCGTCAGCCAGCCGGGCGCAGCACCGACCGAGCTCGAAACCCAGGTCACTCAAAAGGTTGAGGCCGCGCTTCGCGGCATAAACGGGGTCGAGGATATTTCATCCTACATCCAGGAAGGATCATCGAACACAACGGTGCAGTTCGCGATCGGCACGCCTGTCGATCGTGCCGTCAACGACGTGCGCGACGCCATCGCCAACATCCGCAGCGACCTTCCAGAAGGCATTCTCGAGCCACAGGTAAACCGCATCGATATCGACGGCGGCCCGATTGCCTATTTCTCTGCCGAAGCCACCGACATGACGCTCGAAGAACTCAGCTGGTTTGTGGACAACACCGTTGCCAAGCGTCTCGTGAGCGTTTCAGGCATGGCGAACATCCAGCGGTCCGGCGGCGTCAAGCGCGAAATCCGCGTCGTTCTCGATCCGGCACGCATGCAAGCGCAGGGTGTGACGGCCTCACAAGTCAATGCCCAGCTGCGCGCGACCAACTTGAATGCTGCCGGCGGACGCGCCGAGATTGCAGGGTCCGAGCAATCGGTGCGCGTGCTCGGCAACGCGACAAGCGCCTTTGCGCTCGGCGAAAAGCTGATCTCGGTCGGCGGCCGCACTGTCAAGCTTTCTGATATTGCCACCGTGCGCGACAGCTATGCAGAACAGCGCAATGTGTCGAAGATCGACGGCAAGCAGGTGCTGAGCTTTGCGATGGCCAAGTCGAAGGGCGCCTCCGATGTGCTTGTCTATGACGAGGGCGTGAAACTGTTACGTGCGCTTGAAAAGGAAAACCCCAAGGTCAAGTTTCGCCAGCTTTTTACCACGGTGGACTACACGCGCAGCCAATATCATTCGGCGATCGATGCGATGTGGGAAGGCGCGATCCTGGCAGTGCTGGTTGTCTTCGTCTTCCTGCGCGACTGGCGGGCAACACTCATTTCCGCCATCGCCATTCCGCTGTCGGCAATCCCAGCCTTCTGGTTCATGGACTTGATGGGGTTCACGCTCAATGGCGTCAGCCTGATCGCGCTTAGCCTGGTAGCGGGCGTGCTTGTCGACGATGCCATCGTCGAGATCGAAAACATCGTCCGCCACATGCGCATGGGGAAGACCGCGTACCAGGCGTCGATCGACGCCGCCGACGAGATCGGCCTTGCCGTGCTTGCGACCACGATGGCCATTGTCGCCGTCTTCCTGCCCGTGGGCCTGATGCCCGGCATTTCCGGACAGTTCTTCAAGCAGTTCGGCATGACTATCGTCGCCGCGGTACTGGTCAGCCTTGCCGTGGCGCGCCTGATCACGCCCATGATCGCTGCCTATTTCCTGAAGTCGCATGGCCATGCCGAGCACGGCGAGGGCCGTATCATGGACCGCTACTTGGCGCTGCTCCGCTGGTCGCTGGACACGCGACGCGCGCAAAGCCTTCGGGCAACAGGAAAACGCTGGCGGGCTCGTTTTGCGGACCATAGAATTTGGGTGATGGGCGTCGGTTTCTTTGCCTTTTTACTGACCGTCCTGGCATTCGGCACGCTTCAATTCACCGGCCAGCCACCGCTCAACAGCGACTTCAGCCAGGTAAGGATCCAGCTTACACCCGGGGCCACGCTTGCCCAGACCGAGGCGGTGACCGACTCGGTAGCGCGATTGCTGGCCGACGCGCCGGAAGTCGATGCCGCCTTCAGCGATATCAATGTCGGCGAAGCCAACATCTTTCTCACGCTCAAGAAAGACCGAACCAAAACCAGCGTCGAATTCGAACGCGGGTTTGCCCCGAAGCTTCGTGCCATCCCGGACGCGCGCGTCACTTTCCAAAGCCAGAACGGCGGCCTCGGGCGCGACGTAACAGTCATGCTTGCCGGATCCGACCCGGCCCAGGTAACGGCGACAGCGAACAAGCTTGTCGAGGAGATGCGCGGGCTGAAGCAGCTGCGCGCGCCGCGCATCGACGGCGATCTGAAGCGGCCCGAAATCGTCATCAAGCCACGTAGCGCGCTGGCCGCGGAAATGGGTGTCACTTCAGCCGCGCTCAGTCAGACCATCCGTATTGCGACCCAGGGAGATATTGATCAGAACGCGGCGAAATTCTCACTGACAGACCGGCAGATTCCAATCCGGGTGATGATCGACGCTGCCGACAGGACAAGTTTGTCGACAATAGAAAACCTGCCGGTACCGACGATCAGCGGCGGCAGCGTACCCCTGAAGCTTGTTGCCGATATTTCGTTCGGCGAAGGTCCTTCGATCCTGCGCCGCTTCAACCAGAACCGCCGCGTGGCAATCGGCGCCGACTTTGCGCCGGGGGTGGTCACGGCAGCCAAGGAAATCGACGCTCTGCCGACTATGAAGAACCTGCCATCCGGCGTGCAGCGCGTTTCGTTCGGCGACGACAAGTTCATGAAGGAATTGCTGACGAACTTCGTCATCGCCGTCGTCTCCGGCGTCCTGCTGGTGTTTGCTGTCCTTGTGTTGCTCTACAAGCGGGTGCTGCCCCCCTTTGTGAATATGGGCTCGCTGTTGCTGGCACCTCTTGGCGGCGCGATTGCGCTACACCTGACGGGCAATCCGATTTCGATGCCGGTGATGATAGGCTTGCTGATGCTGCTCGGCATTGTCGCCAAAAATTCGATTCTGCTCGTCGATTTCGCGCTCGAAGAAATGGGCAAGGGCGTGCCGATCCGCGACGCCATTCTGGACGCGGGACACAAGCGCGCGCAGCCGATCGTCATGACGACGGTCGCCATGGTTGCTGGCATGCTCCCGATCGCGTTCAGCTTCAGCGGTGACGGCAGCTGGCGCGCGCCGATGGGCATCGTCGTGATCGGGGGCCTGATCCTGTCGACCATCCTTACACTTGTTATCGTCCCTGCCCTTTTCAGCCTGGCCATAGGCGTCGAGGCGGGCATCGCACCGTGGCTCAGCCGCAAGCTGACCAACGGCGGCGTCGACGGCAAAACCGGAGGAATTGCTCAGCCTGCCGAATAGGCGATTTTGGGCGGGTCAGCCGCTGTTGCGCAGCGCCGTCGCAATGGCGTTGATCGACAATTGGATGCCCTCTGCAATGCGCAGGTCGTCTTCCCCCGCCCGGTGTCGCTTCAACAGCTCGATCTGAAGCAGGTTCAACGGCTCGACATAGGGCATGCGGAGTCGAATCGAGGCATCGAGCGCAGGATTGTGCGCCAACAATCGCGACTGGCCTGTCATGTCGAGCAAAACATCGCGCGTTGCATGCCATGCATCGCGGATGTGTGGAAAAATCAGCGGGCCTCCCGAGTCATGGGCAAGCTCTGCATAATGCGCAGCTATGCCCATGTCGGACTTGGCCAGCACCATTTCCAGGTTTGCAAGCGTCGCGGCAAAAAAGGGCCAGCCCTGCGCCATCTCGCGCAGTAACCCTTTGTCTTCGAAGTTGGCCGTTGCCGCATGCAGCCCGAACCAGCCCGGCAACATCACGCGCGCCTGCGCCCAACTGAAAACCCATGGGATGGCGCGTAAATCCTCGATCGCGTCGGACTTTTTGCGGCTCGCCGGGCGCGATCCGATTTTCAGCGTCGCAATCTCCGCGATCGGCGTCATTGCCCGAAAGAAGGCGCGGAAATTCGGCGTTTCATAGACGAGCTTCCGATAGGCGGCAAAGGCACCGGCGGACAGCGCCTCCATTGCCGCGCCGAAGCGCGCCGCTTCCGCAGCGGTGACCTGGGGAGGCTCCAGCGTGGCGGCGATCGCTGCCGCCGCCATGGCCTCCAGGTTGACGGCCGCGCTGTCGCGCGAGCCGTATTTCGCGGCAATGACTTCACCTTGCTCGGTAATGCGGATACGCCCCCCGACCGTCCCCGTCGGTTGGGCCCGGATCGCTGCAAAGGCCGATCCGCCGCCGCGGCCGACAGCGCCGCCGCGTCCATGGAACAATTGCATCGCCACTCCGGCCGCGTCGAACACAGGTTTCAGCGCCAGGCTGGCTTGATGCAACGACCAGACCGACGTCAGATAACCGCCATCCTTGTTCGAGTCGGAGTAGCCGACCATCACTTCCTGATAACCGCGGGCGCGCGCCAGATCTCCGAATTCCGGGATCGCGAAAAAGGCAGACATAATCGCCGGGCCAGCCTCGAGATCGCCAATCGTCTCGAACAGGGGCACGGGCATGAGCGACGCTACCGGATCGCCCGATCGATAGAGGTCCGCTTCTTTCAGCAAAAGCAACAGCTCGAGGAGGTCCGAAACTGCGTCCGTTTTCGAGATGATTGCGGTGCCGATTGCCCCACTGCCGAACTTAGCGCGGGCTTCACGCGCGGCGGCAAGGATTGCCAATTCGCTCCGGGTCTCTTCCGACTGCGGAAGGTTGGGCCCGGTCAACGGGCGCGGATTAGCCAATTCGCGCCGCAACAGGTCAACCCGCGCCCCTTCGTCCAATGCTTCGTAATTGCCCTCGACGCCGGCCGCAGCGAACAAGTCGGCAATGCAGCGCGCATGCACGTCGCTGTTCTGCCGCAGGTCGAGCCGGGCAAGATGGAATCCGAAAATATCGACCGCGCGGATTAGCCGGGCGAGCGCACCGGGGCTCGAAAGGCCATTGCCGGCCAGCCCTTCGGCGATGGTCACTAAGTTGGCACGAAACGCCCCCGGATCGGGGTAAGGCGCGCCGCGCACGGTCGCCGGGCGCGGCGGGGGCCGTCCGATGCGATCTGCAAAAGTGGCCGCCAGCCGAGCATAGATACCTGTCATCGCCCGACGATAGGCTTCGTCCACACGGCTCGGCGCATTGTCTCCGCTGGCGTCCGCGAGCGCGACGACGGCCGGATCGAGCATCGCCAGTTCGGTCGAAATCGACAATTCACCGCCTATGGCATGTACCGCATCGAGATAGTGCAGCAGGATCGTCTCCCCCGCCCGCCCGGTCGCCAACCTCAGCGCCTCGGCATCGACGAACGGATTGCCGTCGCGGTCGCCCCCTATCCAGCTGCCGACAGTCAAAAAACTGGGCGTTCGACCCCCAAGGACTCTATCCCAGCGTGCATAAAGCGCCGGCAACTCGGGAAGGAACACATCGCGCAGCCAAGCCAGCGCATTTTCGACTTCATCGGCGACATAGAGGCGCTCTCGGCGAAGCGCACGGGTTTGCCAAAGGAGCGCAACCTGCCGAACGATTGCTTCTTCAACGGCGTCGCCGTCCGGCGTTTCGTCGATCCCGGCGTCACGCAGTCGCATCAGCGCGGCGATGCGCGCCTTGTGGTCAATGATGCTCTTACGACGCACTTCGGTAGGATGTGCGGTCAGTACCGGGACGACGCTGGCGTGGCCCAGCATATGGGCAACTTCGCGAGCATCGAGACGGGCCACGACACTCTCGACGTTCGCCCCAGCTTCGCTCGCCAGTCCCTGCCGGTCCTCGGCCAGATTGGCGAGCAACGAAAACAGCATGAAGCCGCGAACAAACGACAGAGTATCGTCGAGATTGAGTGCGCTCAGACCGCGATCGACATCATGGGCTCCCTCGATGCCCCGATGGCGGTCGACCGACGTCGACCGGATGTATTCAATCCTTCGGAACAGCGCTTCGCCGCCGAGGTCGCGGATGACATCGCCTAGGATGCGTCCCAGAAAACGAATGTCCGGGTTTTGCGAAATCGAGTCTGAAGCCATCGCACGATGCTGCAGCGCAGCGAACCAGGGGTCAAGCCGTCGCGTCAGCTAAACGCCTGTATCCCCGTCTGCGCCCGACCCAGGATCAGGGCGTGGACGTCATGAGTTCCCTCATAGGTGTTTACGGCCTCGAGGTTCATGACGTGGCGGATCACGCCATATTCGTCGCTGATGCCGTTGCCCCCGTGCATGTCGCGGGCAACCCGCGCGATGTCGAGCGCCTTTCCGCAATTGTTGCGCTTGATGAGGCTGATCGTCTCTGGCGCCAGCTTATGGGCATCCATCAGCCGCCCTGCAGTCAAAGCCGCGTTGAGGCCCAGGGCGATCTCGGTTTGCATATCCGCAAGCTTCTTCTGAACCAGCTGCGTGGCGGCAAGCGGCCGACCGAACTGTTTGCGGTCGAGCGTGTACTGGCGTGCGGCATGCCAGCAGAACTCCGCTGCACCCATCACTCCCCAGGCGATGCCATAGCGGGCGTTGTTGAGGCAGCCGAACGGACCCTTCAGGCCGTGCACTCCGGCAAGAAGTCGATCGGCGGGGATCGTTACGTCATCCATCACGATCTCGCCCGTCACCCAGGCGCGAAGCGAGAACTTGCCGTCGATCTTTGGCGTCGAGAGCCCCTTGTCGCCGCGCTCGAGGATGAACCCGCGAATCTGGCCGTCGTCGCATTTTGCCCAGACGACGAACACGTCGGCGAAAGGCGAACTCGTGATCCACATCTTCGCGCCCGACAGCACATAGCCGCCATCCACGCTCCGTGCGCGCGTCTTCATGCCGCCGGGGTCGGACCCGGCGTCGGGCTCTGTCAAGCCGAACGAGCCGACCCATTCACCGGTGGCGAGCCGCGGCAGGTAACGCTGCCGCTGGTCCTCCGACCCATAGGCCCAGATCGGATACATCACGAGGCTGGACTGCACCGACATGGCACTGCGGTAAGAAGAATCGATGCGTTCGACCTCTCGCGCGATCAGGCCATAAGCGACATAGGACACGCCAGGGCATCCGTAACCCTCGATCGTTGGTCCCAGCAAGCCGGCTGCCCCAAACTTTGCCATCAGGCCGCGGTCGCAGGTTTCGTTGCGATTCGATTCACGGACGATGGGCGCAAGTTCGGCTGCGCAGAACGCGCGCGCTGTATCGCGCACCATGCGCTCCTCGTCGGTCAGCAGCGCGTCGAGCAGGAACGGATCGTTCCAGTCGAATGACGGCCATGTCGGCGCAGTTGCAGGGGCAAGGGGGACAGCATGAGCGGTGGCCATGGTCGACTCCGGTACGATGACGAGTGATTATGCCCGCTTTCCGCCATTCACGGCCGGGACACAAGCGGAGCCGGCCTAATCGATAATCCGCGCCCGGATTCGTTGGAGCCGTTCGGGCGTGACGCCGAGCACATCACCGGCATAGGCCTCGATCGAACCGTGTAGCTTCGCGATCGCGGACAGCGCGGCGTCCAGGTAATCTTCGTGGACAGCCATGAGCGTGCGTACCGCATCCTCGCTAATCTGATCACCCCGACTTGCCCGGATCGATGCGGCGCCCGCCGCGATGCGAGCTTCCGCGTTGCCTGCCGTGTTGGTGAGCAAATAGTCAGCCATCATGTCATCGCGGCGCACGCCGACCAGGAGATGCAAAAGTGCCGCGGCAAGGCCGGTCCGGTCCTTTCCTGCCAGGCAATGCAATAGACTGGCACCTTCGCGTTCGGCGAGCGCCTCGAAATACATGCGCATCACGGCGATCAGGTTTGGGCGGAACGGCATAAAGGCATAGAGATCGATCATCGCGTCGTGCGCGTCGCGTGCGGTCACAATCGCACGGGCAGCCTCAACGTGCGGCGCCCCGCCCCGACCCGCGGTTTCGCCGTCATGAAAATAAACCTGTGCGTCGAAACCCTCGGGTCGGGCACAGGGATAGCTGCGCCGTTCGCTGTTACCCCTGAGGTCGATGACGGTCCGGATGCCGAGCGCCGCGATTTCCGCGAGATCGTCAGGCGTTGCCCCGACGTGCTGCCCGGACCTGAACAGCAGGCCCGTCCTCAACACGCCGTCGGCGGTCTCATACCCGCCATAGTCGCGGAAATTATGGATGCCGATAAACGGCTTGACCCGGTCGTCCATGGCTAGGCGGTCGGACGGATAAGATACTTCTCGCCCGTCCGCTTGGCATTGTAGCCCGCAATCACATCAAGCTTGAGCGCCTCCTCCAGAGTCACCTCGTGGCTGTAATGGCTCTTGAACGTCGTCGTCAGCTCGTCAACGACGCGCGCACGCATCCGCTGCGCCGTTTCGGCTCCCGCCTTCATCAGGAAAGGTGTCAGCAGGAAGCCGCTGAGAGCCCACGAAAAACCGAAGCTGCGGTTGAGAATGGTCGGCCCCACGTCAAGCGCACCGTAAATATAGAGCTGCTTGAAGGTGTCGGAGCCGTAACGGCTGTAGGTGGTCATCCGCTTGACGGCTGCGGCTTCCATGCACGCCAGAAGCTGTCCGGCGAGTTTCCCACCGCCGACCGCGTCGAAACCGATGGTCGCGCCCGTCTCAACGAGCGCGTCGGTCAATTCGGTCATGAAATCATCGCTCGTGGAGTCAACGACATAGGTTGCGCCAATCCCCTTGAGCAGATCGGCCTGCGATTTGCTGCGTACGATGTTGACGAGCGGAATGCCGTCCTTCGCGCAGATCTTCACAAGCATTTGACCGAGGTTGGACGCAGCGGCGGTGTGGACGATAGCCGAATGCCCCTCCATCTTCATCGTTTCGGTAAAGGCTAGAGACGTCAGCGGATTGACGAAGCACGATGCGCCATCCTTCGGGTCCGTGCCGTCGGGAAGGACCATGCACATTTGCGCCGGCAGCGCGCGATACTCGGCGTAGATCGACCCGCCGAGCATTGCGACGGTCTTTCCAAGCAGCGCCTGGGCTTCGGGCGAAGCGCCGGCCTGTACCACCACGCCGCAGCCCTCGTTTCCGATCGGCATCGCTTCGCCCAGACGCCCGGCCATCGCGCGCATGCCGGCAGCGGGGACATCTGCCGTCACGAGCGGCAGGCCGTCGCGGGTCGAGGCGCGCGCCGTGCTCATGTCGGCAGCACCAAATAACAGCCCGAGGTCGGACGGATTGATCGGCGTCGCCTGGACGCGGACCAGCACTTCATGATCCTTGGGCATGGGCATCGGCACTGCGACGAGCGAAACTTCGAGCTGGCCATCCTCTGTCACCAGGGTCAGCATCGTGGTGTTGGTTTCGGGCAGTTCGGACATGTCTGGCTCTCCGGATGGGCGCGCGGTTAGGTTGCCGCTTGCAACCGGCGCTAGCCCATCCCCTCCCCCGTTTCAACGCGTGTCAGCCCAGCACCCTGGCACTCCTAAGGGCATCGATCCGGTCGCTGTCGTACCCTAGGCCGAGCAGTACCTCATCCGCGTTGTCGCCAGCGCGCGGCGCTGGCCGGGGCACATCGGTCGAGCTCAGGGAATAGCGGGGGGCTGGCATCGGCTGCGTGACGCCGCCAATCGTAGCAAAGGTGTGGCGCGCCACATTGTGCGGGTGCTGCGGCGCTTCGCGCATCGACAGCACAGGTGCGAAACACACGTCGGTACCAGCCATGATTGCGTCCCACTCGTCGCGTGTCCGCGTAGCAAAGATCGCGGCAAGTTTTGCCTTAAGCGCGGGCCATCCGGCACGGTCGTGCTGCGCGTGGAACGCGGGATCGTCGGCGACGCCTGCATGTTGGCGCAGAAGCGCATAGAATTGCGGCTCGATCGATCCGATCGAAACCCATTTGCCGTCGGCGCATTCATAGGTATCGTAAAAGTGTGCCGCGCCGTCGAGCATGTTTGTTCCTGGCATGTCGGCGTTCGCACCAATCGCCAGCATGTGCCAGCTCATGCCTGCGAGCAGGGCCGACCCGTCGGTCATCGCGCAATCGATGACCTGGCCTGGCGCTCCTCCTCTCACCGCCAAAAGCGCGGCAAGCATGCCGAAGGCGAGCATCATCCCGCCCCCGCCGAAGTCGCCGACATAATTGACTGGCGGCACGGGCCGTTCGCCGGCCCGCCCAACTGTATGCAACACGCCGGACAGCGCAATGTAATTAATGTCGTGCCCGGCGGCATGGGCATAGGGGCCGTACTGCCCCCAGCCTGTCATCCGGCCGTAGACCAGCCCGGGATTGTCGGCGAGCAAAACATCCGGGCCCAGGCCGAGCCGCTCCATCACGCCGGGGCGAAAGCCCTCAATCAGGCCGTCGGCAGTGCGGCAAAGGTCGCGTGCAACGGCTTTGCCTTCGTCGGTCTTGGTGTCGATTATGATCGAGGTGCGGTTGCGCGACAGCGGATCGCGCGGATCGAGCACATTGCCGGGGCGTTCGATGCGGATCACTTCGGCACCATGGTCGGCGAGCATCATCGCACAAAATGGCCCGGGGCCGATGCCGGCGAATTCGATGATCCTGATGCCTGCCAGCGGTCCGGCCATTTGGCTTCCTCTAGTGGTTGTCTTGACGCGGGTGCCGTGTCTGGTTGCGGAACGTCAGTTCAACCTTAACGCCATCGGGATCGCGCAGGTTGATCTGCACCATGTGCACGTCCGGATATGTCACCGTTTGATAGGGCTCGCCGATTTCGGCGAGGTGGGCTTCCATGCCCGCTCGGTCGTCCACGTCGAAGGCGAAATGGTCGACATGCCCCTGCGCGGCGCGAAGGTCGCCCGTCACGAGCTGATTGACGTGCACGCAAGCCGTTCCCGCTGCATCAAACAGCCACAAGTTCTGGCTTCTGTCCGGATTGGTATCGGCTTGCCCCCGACGCAGGCCCAAGGTGCGCTCATACCATGCGACAGTTTCTTCGAGCACGGTGGCCCTGATGTTGACGTGCCCCAGCCGTAGTCCTGCGAAGTCCATATGGCGACCCGTGCCACGAAAGGCGTCAAGCTGTCGAGCCGCACATGCGCATCGACGCGTTGCTACGTGACGCGCCGAGGGCCCAGGGCACGAATTCGTCGATACCGATGCCATGTGCTTCGCTGCGGCTCGGGGCGCCCGATGCTGTTTACTTCGCCCGCTGCGTCCATGCCACAGCCCGAACTATGCGTGATGCGCACGATCCGATCGACTTGCGGAAAGTCGCCCAAACGGTCGCGGAAGCGGTCGGCAATGGCACGGCAGAGCATGGCCGAACACTTCACCGAGGCCATGATGGCAATGTAATTGCGCGCGCCGACACGGCCGTCCGGGCGCACATAGCCGTCAAACGTCGCAGCTTCGGTACTGGGCTGGGTGGACGCATAGGAAGCGCCGACGGCATCTTCGCGCGCAGAGACGCAATACTCGAGCTTGTGGGTGTGGACGTGCCCGCCGGCGACAATCGGCGCATGGGCGAAACCAATGACCTGGCCGTTGCGGCGCACCGGCGCATCCTTGTCAATTGCATCGCGGGCGACGTTGTAACCCGATGCGATCGTGACTCGCCGTCCGCGATGGCAACATCGTCGATGGGATTTAAGTCGAGAAGCCTAGCGATGAAGGCGACATAGTGCTGGTTCGGCTGCCGCGAAAGCTGAAGCTGCGCAGATCAGCCCTGCCGATACCCTTCGACCATGGTGCGGACGTCGACACGGGCCTTGAGCCGGGCGGCCAGCAGCGCCGTTCCGCTGATCTTGCGCTGGACGAACAGCGTGTCGATGGGAGGGATATGCCAGGCATCGCGGTCCTCGGCAATCTCGAGGCCCTGATCGCGTAACACCGATACGAACGCGCGGTCGCCGAAGTCGAACCGACCGGGCTTGTTCATTTCGCTGATCACGACGTCGATCATGCGGTCGATGGACGATCGGTGGCGCGTGGCCGTGAAGTCATTGAGGAAGCCCGCGTCGACCGCGGCAGCCCGAGCCCGGTCGCGGTCGTTGTCGAGTCCGGCCATCAGAAGCTGGCGATAGCCGTTAGCCGTTTTCGCCTGGACCGCGCGCACCGCACCGAAGTCGAGCAATACCAGCTTGCCCGTGTCGCGCTGATATCGGAAGTTGGCGAAATTGGGGTCGGTCTGCATCAAGCCGAACTCGAACATTTCCCGCAAAACGAGGGCAATCAGGCACTCCATTACGCGGTCGCGCTCTTCTTGCGGGGCATCGACCAGGCTTTCAACCGACGTGCCTGCCACAAAGCTCATCGCGAGCACGCGGTCCCCGGAAAACTCGAGATCGAGGGTGGGGACGACGAAGCCGGGGGAGTCTGCTAGAAGGGTAGCGAAACGCCGCATGTGTTCGCCTTCGCGCACATAGTCGGCCTCTTCGTGTAGCTGGCGTTTGGCCTCCGCGAGCAGCGGCGCGATGTCGATTGCCTTGGGCAGCAAGCCGGAAAGCCGAAGCAACGTCGCGACATTGTCGACATCGGCATCGATACTTTCACGAACGCCCGGATATTGGACCTTCACCGCAAGCTCGCGGCCGTCATGGGTAACCGCCTTGTGCACCTGCCCGATGGAGGCGGCTGCAATGGGACTGGCACCGAAGCGCGCGAAGCGCCGTCGCCAATCCTTGCCCCATTGCGCAGCCAGGACTGTCTGAAGCTGCGTGGGAGGCATGTGATAGGCTTGGTTGCGCAGGCGAGCAAGGATATCGGTCAGTTCTTTCGGCAGCATGTCGCCCGCATCGAGCGAGATCATTTGGCCAAGCTTCATTGCCGCGCCGCGCAAGTTCGACAGTTGGTCCGTGACCCGGGCCACGTTCGCAGGGGTCAGCAGCAGGTCGCTGATCTGCGGTCGCTCGCCAGCAGCCAAGCGGCGGGCACCCTCGGATATCACGCCACCCGCAACGCCCCCGGCCATGCGCCCGAAAATGCCAAGCCGCGATAACCGCCCGCTCGGTACCGCGCGCCCTTTGCCTTCGAAGTCCGTTGCCAACTCAGCTTGCTCCCGGTCATGACGAGACGTCCGGGCACAGGACCACCGCCTAAGCGACAGATATGGCGCGTCCGCCAAGCCAAACAAGCAGGCAAACCACTCCCTTAGTTTGCGGCGAACGTGTCACACTGTTTCGGATCGCCGCTTTGCAGTCCGCGCTGCAGCCACTGCTGGCGCTGCGCGGAGGAACCATGGGTGAAGCTGTCGGGCACGGGGCGCTGGCCCGCTGCCTTTTGCAGCGTGTCGTCGCCGATGGCCTGCGCGGCGCGCAAACCTTCCTCGACATCGCCGGGTTCCAGCCTGTCCCTGTTATTCGCCGCCCAAACTCCCGCATAGCAATCGGCCTGCAATTCCATCGCGACCTGCAGGGCATTTCCCTCGGTGCGCGATGCCCGCTGTTGGGCCGACTGAACCTTGTCGGCAATACCTGTCAGCTTCTGCACGTGATGGCCCACCTCGTGGGCGATGACATAAGCCTGCGCGAAATCGCCCGGTGCGCCGAAACGCTGTTTCAGTTCGTCGTAAAATTCCGTGTCGAGATAAACGCCTTCGTCTGCCGGACAATAAAAGGGGCCCATTGCCGATTGGGCCGCGCCGCACCCGGATTGCCCATTGCCGGCGTAGAAGACGAGCTTTGGCTGCGTGTAACCCGGCAGCAGCTTTGCCCAGGTCTGGTTGACGTTGACGAGCGCGTTACAGGAAAAACGGCTGGCGGCGTCGACGCGGCAACTTTCGGCCACTGACGATCCGCCAGTTTGCTGGTGGGGCGCGGTCGTGGCCGAAGGGCTAACCAGCGAACCGACGCTGCCGAGGCCACCAAAGATAAACAATATGATGCCGAGGACCACGACGCCGCCACAACCGAAGCGGCTAAACACGAACGGGACCAGCATCCCGAGCAGGCCAAGCCCCCCGCCGCCGCCAAAGCCTGCACTGCTGTAATTGCCGCCGCGCTGGTCTTCGACGTTGAGATTGTCTGAATCATCGAGGCGCATGGCCGTCTCCTTGTTTCGCGGGTGAAATGCACCGGGCGGAACATCGTTGCAATGTCGGGAAGCCCGTCGCAGAGGAATTAGCGTGGCTGATATCGACTCAACCTCATTGCGTCGTCGCAAGGCATCGCTTCCGCTGCCTGACCGGGTCGCACTGGTTCTTCAGGGCGGGGGGGCGCTGGGTTCTTATCAGGCAGGAGTCTACGAGGCGCTCGACGGCGCAGGCATCGAGATCGACCAGGTCGCGGGGATTTCGATCGGCGCAGTCAACGCCGCCTTGATCGCCGGCAATCCGCCCGAACTCCGCGTCAGAGCACTGCGCAAATTCTGGGACCGCATGTCGGCAGCACTCCCGACCTTCCCGATCTGGGGCGGGGATATCGGCCGCGAATGGCTGCACGAGGCATCGGCGGCATTCGTCGCGACCTTCGGCGTGCCCGGCTTTTTTCAGCCGAACATGTTGCCGCCCTTTGCAGCCTTCCCGGGCTCGCCCAACGCACTGAGCTTTTACGACTCGTCGCAGCTCGCCAAAACTCTGGATGACCTGGTCGACTGGGACCTGCTCAATGACGGCCCGGTTTGCTGCGCCGTGGGGGCCGTGGAGATCGAGAGCGGCAACTTCCACTATTTCGACAACCGCAAGGAACGGCTCGACGCACGGCACATCATGGCATCGGGTGCCCTGCCCCCGGGCCTGCCCCCGGTCGAGATCGACGGCAAGCTGTGGTGGGATGGCGGGCTGGTTTCGAACACACCGCTCAGCCATGTTTTGGATACGCAGGAGGCCGATCTGCTCGTGTTTCAGGTCGATCTCTTTGCCGCGAGCTCGGCCCGGCCGAAGACAATAATGGACGTCATGGCGCGCGAGAAGGAAATCCGCTTCTCCAGCCGTACGCGCCAGATCAGCGACCAGATGATCAAGCTGCGCAAGGAGCGCGAGGTCATAAGGCGGGTGCTGCGCAAATTGCCCCCGGAGATGCACGACGACGAGGACGTGACGCGCCTTGCCGAACTGGCCCGTGAATTTCCGGTCAGCATCGTTCAGTTGATCTACCGGGCCAACAAATGGGAAGGCGGTGCGCGCGATTATGAGTTTTCGGCGCGTACGATGGCGGAGCACTGGGCTGCGGGCAGCGCCGCCGTGGCGGAGACGATCAGCCATGCCGGGTTGATCGCGCAGAATATTCTCGATGGAAAAACAGCAGCTTTCGACCTTTCGCGGCGCTAGACCATGAGCAGCGGCGGGACTAGCGTAACTTAATTGCGTCGCGGACGGCGGCCTGTTTTTTGTTGAGGAACATTTATGAAATTCGGAAAGTTTGCCGGGCTTTCGCTAGCTGCCGCCCTACTCGGGACATCGGCGCACGCAGCGGTGGGACGCTTGCCGATCGGTGTCGTGCCGACCGCATACGACCTTACGATCGACCCGGATGCTTCCAAGCTGACGTTCAATGGCAGTGGCAGCGTCGCGATAACCGTCGCCACGCCTACGCGTACGATAACGGTCAACGCAGCCGACCTCAGCATCCGCAACGTCCGGCTGGACGGTCGAATCCCGGCAAGAATAACGCTGGATGCCGCTGGCCAGACCGCAACCTTTACCTTCGCCGCACCGATCGCGGCGGGCAGGCACAGCCTGTCGCTGGCGTGGACGGGCAAGATCTACCAGTCTGCTACCGGCCTGTTCGCGATCGATTATACCAATACGGACGGTAGCAAGGACCGTATGCTCGCCACGCAGTTCGAAGCGCCCGACGCGCGGCGCTTTGCGCCCATGTGGGACGAACCGGCATTGAAGGCGACGTTCAAGCTGAGCGCTGCGGCCCCGAAAGGTCAGATTGCCTTTTCAAACATGCCAGTAACCGGCCAGACGCCAGCCGCCGGCGGCAAGACGATCTGGCATTTCGCCACCACGCCTCGCATGTCGAGCTATCTTATGTTCCTCGGCATCGGCAACGTCGAGCGTAAGACTGTGAAGGCAGGCAATGTCGAGATCGGCGTCATTACCCGCAAGGGCGTCGTAGACCAGGGCGATTATGCACTCGCCAGCGCCAAACGTATCCTGGCTCACTACAACGAGTATTTCGGGACCCCCTATCCTCTCCCCAAGTTAGACATGATTGCGGGGCCGGGATCGTCGCAATTTTTTGGCGCAATGGAGAACTGGGGAGCAATCTTCTATTTCGAGCGCGTCCTGCTGCAAGATCCCAAGCTGACCACCGAGAGCCAGAAGCAAGACATCTTCAATGTTGTTGCGCATGAAATGGCACATCAGTGGTTCGGCGACCTGGTAACTATGTCGTGGTGGGACGACTTGTGGCTGAACGAAGGATTCGCGTCTTGGATGGCTTCGAAGACTGCCGATGACCTCAACCCCGAATGGGGCGCGCTGACCCAGACAATGGCGTTCGACCGGCAGAGCGCGATCGCGCGCGACGCCCGGGTGACGACGCACCCGATCATCCAGCACGTCGAAACGCCCGACCAGATCAGCCAAGCGTTCGACGATATCACCTATCGCAAGGGCGAAGCGGTGATCCGGATGCTCGAAAGCGCTGTGGGCCCTGAGGCGTTCCGGACGGGCGTGCGCCACTACATGGCCAAATACAAGTACGGTAACACTGTCACTGACCAGTTGTGGGCAGAGGTTGCCGCTGCGTCCGGCCAACCGGTAAAGCCGATGATGGACAGCTTTACACGACAGGGTGGCGTTCCCCTAATCCGTGTCGCCGATCCGGTTTGCGAAAACGGCACGACTTCGGTCAGCTGGACGCAAGGCCGGTTCGCGCTCGACGATGGTGCGCGCAAGCCGCAAAGCTGGATCGTGCCCGTCAGCATCGGCCAAATTGGCGGCAGTGCGCCGAAGCGCGTGATTGCGCCAGGTTCGGCAACTGTTCCGTCGCGCGCAACCGTATCGGGATGTGGCCTCGCAATCGTCAACCAGGGGCAGAGCGCCTATTTCCGCACCCTCTACACACCGTCGCACCTCGACAAGCTCGAACAGAACTTTGCGCAGTTGTCGGTCGATGACCAGATCGGGCTCGTCGCCGACAGTTATGGCCTCGGCAACAGCGGCGACCAGCCGGTCGAACGATATCTCTCGCTGATTTCCGGCGTGCGGGCGGATGCCTCGCCGATCCTGTGGTCGCTGATAATCGCCCAGTTGCGGGGAATCGATAGCACGCTCACGGGCGCGCCGGAGCAAGCCGCCTTCCGGCTACGCGCACGCCGCTTGCTGGCTCCACAGCTTGCGCGGACGGGCTGGACGGCGAACCCGAACGAGGCGTCCGCTCTGGCGACGCTGCGCGAAGGGCTGATCCCCGCCCTAGGAAAGTTCGGCGAGGAAGCGGTATTGGCCGAAGGCGACCGTTATGCCCGGCTGAGCTTTGCGACCCCCGATGCGGTGCCGGGATATGTTCGGCAACCTGCGCTGCGCAATTTTGCCTATACCGCAGACGCAGCACGCTGGGACATGCTACATGAGAAGGCGCGCGCAGAGAAAAGTCCGGTCGCCAAGCTCAACCTGTACACCAACCTGGGTGCGGTACGGGACCCAGGGCTGGCGCAAAGGGCGCTCGACCTGACGCTTACCGACGAAATTCCGGTGCCAATGCGCGGCAACGTCATCCAGGCGGTCGCTAGCGAGCATCCCGCTATGGCATTCGACTGGGCGGTAGCGCATGACGCCCAGATCAGCCGCTTCCTGGAAACGACTACGCGCGCTGCTTTTATCGTCGGGCTTCCGGCTTCGGCCAGCGATCCGGCGCTTGCGGCGCGTGTCACGGCATATGCCGAAAAGGCGCTGCCAGCCAGCTCGCGCAAGCCGGCGGAGGTCACCGTCGCCGTGATCAACTACCGTGCGGGCCTGCGCCAGCGGCAGGCGCCTGCCATCGCGGCTTGGGCAGCTAAATAGGAGGTATCGATGTTTCTCAAGGGTAAAACAGCGCTCGTTACCGGCTCCACGTCGGGGATCGGCCTCGGCTACGCAAAGGCATTCGCCGCGGAAGGCGCCAATGTCATGATCAACGGCTTTGGCGACGCAGCCGAAATCGAGGCAGAGCGAGTTGGCCTAGAAGCGCTCTCAGGGGGCAAAGCGCTCTATTCTGACGCCGACATGACGAAGCCTGCGAGCATTGCCGCCATGGTCGAGACCTGCGCAGCCGAGCTGGGGGGCCCTGACATCGTCGTGAATAATGCCGGCATTCAGTTTGTGTCGCCGGTCGATGAATTCCCGGACGAGAAGTGGGACGCCATCATTGCGATCAACCTCTCTTCGGCTTTCCATGTCATCAAAGCGGCGCTGCCCGGCATGAAGGCGAAGAAATGGGGCCGGATCATCAACACGGCGTCGGCCCATTCGCTGGTCGCAAGTCCCGACAAATCAGCCTATGTGACCGCAAAGCACGGGCTTGTCGGCCTTACCAAGACGGTCGCGCTTGAGGTCGCGACCCTCGGAATCACCGCCAATTGTATTTCCCCGGGCTATGTTTGGACGCCGCTGGTGGAAAAGCAGATCCCCGACACGATGAAAGCCCGCGGCATGACCCGTGAGCAGGTCATGAACGATGTGCTGCTCGCCGCGCAGCCGACCAAGGAATTTGTGACGATCGATCAGGTCGTGGCGGTCGCACTCTTTCTGTGCGGCGATGCCGCGGCATCGATCACGGGCGCCAATCTTTCGGTCGATGGGGGATGGACTGCGGAATGAACCGGCTCGGCCCTCTGTTGCTCCTGATCGCGGCCGTTGCGACTCCAGGGGCGTCGAAGGCGCCTAAAGCAGCGCCCACGGCGCCTGCCGACTGGCGCGCCATCGCTGCACGCGACGACTTGCAGCGGCTGCGCACCTGGCGCGAGGCGTTTGTCGACGGTCTGGCCCAGGCGCAGGGCCGCGGCAACGCGGCGGCAATAGCGAGCGAGGGCGCCTTGCTCGAGCCCGATGCAGCTCTGGACGGTGCGGATATCCCGCCCGGAAATTATCGCTGCCGCACAATCAAGTTGGGCACGGCAGGCGGCGGTGCACTCGCCTTCGTCGCCTATCCCGCGTTCACGTGCCGGATTGCGTCCGGCGGGGGCGCGACCACACTTGAAAAGTTGAACGGATCGCAAAGGCCGACCGGTCGGCTCTTCGCCGGGGGCGTGCGGCGCCTGGTCTTTCTTGGGACGCTGGTGTTGGGGGACGAGACACGTGCGCTGGGCTATGGCCGCGATGCGAACCGAGACATCGTCGGCGCAGTCGAGCGTATCGGGCCGCAACGCTGGCGGCTTGTCATGCCTTACCCCCGGTTTGAATCGACGATCGACGTGATGGAGCTCTTGCCGGCGAGCTGAGTGGCGAACTTGCCAAGCACTACCTCGAGCTCGGCGAGCGCATAGGGCTTGGTCAATACCGGCATGTCGGTATGGCTCGGGTCGATCCCCCCCGCACCATAGCCCGTTGTGAACGCAAACGGGACGCCCCGAGCCTTCAGAACAGTGGCGAGCTCCATGCTGCTGTCGCCATTCAGATTGACGTCGAGCAGCGCCGCATCGAATGCCGCGCTTTCGCACGCGGCATGGGCATCAGCGAGGGTGGCGGCTGTCGCGACGACCTGATGCCCGAGCGCTTCGAGCAAATCCTCTGCCATCATCGCAATTAGCGCTTCATCCTCGACAACCAGCATTTTTAGCGATGTTTGCGTCACGTCACATTACCCTTTCGCGGCGCATCAATCGCACAGCGTACGCCATCACTGGCAAAAACAACTTTCACCCGACCGCCGAGGTCACTTGCCAAGGCCCGCTCGATCATTTTGACGCCGAACCCCTGCCGATCCGGCTTTTTCACGACTGGCCCGTTCAGCTCTTGCCAGTCAAGGCCGAAACGCTCGCCCTCGACGCGCCAGCTTATGGCAATGTGCCCACCCGCCGCACTGAGCGCACCGTATTTGACCGCGTTTGTGCCAAGCTCATGAAGCGCCATCGCCAAGGCGACAGCCGCCTTTGGTGTTACCGCGAGCGCGTCGCCGGCGGCATCGATGCGCGACGCGTCGAGCGGTGCCGTGGCGGCCCGGACCAGTTCGGCAAGCGTGACGCCTTCCCAGTGCTCGCGTGTCAACAGGTCGTGCGCGCTGGCGAGCGTACGCAACCTCGCCATGAAGTTCGTCGGGGCGGCGGCGGCGTCGACGCCCGAGCGAAAGCTCTGATGCGCGATTGCCTGAACCAGTGCCAGGGTGTTCTTTACCCGGTGGTTGAGTTCGTGGATAAGCAATTCGCGCCGCGCCTCGAACGCGCGACGCTCGGTAACATCGCGGGAAATCGACAATAGGCCGATCGGCCGGCCGACCGGATCGACCAGCAAGGTTGAATCGCTCTCCCACCGCATTTGACGCCCATCAGCTCCGGTGACACCGATCTCTTGGCGTGTATTCCTATACTGTTCACCCTTTTTGGTCAGCGCCGCCTCGGTCTTACGGATATCGTCGTCGCTGACGAAGTCGTCGATCGACTTTCCCACAATCGCATCGCGTGCGTAGCCAAGCGCATTAGCCGTGGCATCGTTACAGGCAGTGATGCGTCGCGTGACATCCGCCGTCAGGATAATGTCCTTGGCCTGCTCGAAAATGAGGCGATAACTCTGGTCCCGGTCGCGGAGCGCAGTCTCGGTCCGGAAACGCAGGAGGGCCTGCCACAATTTATCTGCAGCGGCATTCGCAAACGCCACTTGCTGTGACTGCCATCGGCGCGGCCGATCGTCCTGGACGAAAACGACGCCGACGTATCGTTCGCGGTCGATGATCGGTACCACAATGGCCGCGCGAAGATTGATCTTGCGGTAGCGCTCCTTCATGTCCGGGTCGCTTATTCGCGGGTCTTCCTCGATGTCTTCGATGGCGACCGTTTCGCCGGATCGAAGTGTCTGAAAGATATCCCCCGAGCGCGTGGTGTCATGCACACCGCGGATATCCGCCATGGTTCCGCTGATCCAGACTCGCTCGACGTTGACAATATGGGCGGCTTCATCAACCTCGCCAAAGCCGGTTCGGCTCGCGCCGACATGCGTGCCAATGAGTTTCAGGGCGGCGTCCATGATCCTGTCCGCACTGCCCAGCGAGATGAGTTGCGCGTTCAGGTCGATGATAAGCTTGTCGTTGCGACGCTGAAACTCGGCCTCGGTGACATCGTGCGCCTGATTGAGGACGCCGACGACGGTGCCGGAATCGTTACTCAGCGGACTGAATGTATAGTCCCAGTATGTTTCTTCGACATAGCCGAACCGGGTCATCGGCAGCATTTGGTTGGCAACGACGATGCCCCGCCTGGTCGACATCACCTCGGTGAATTGAGGACCGATAACGTGCCACAATTCGCCCCAGACCGCCTTGCCCGGCTGTCCGAATGCAGCGGGATGCCGCGGGCCAAGGATCGGCGCATAAGCATCGTTGTAGAAGAGACGCAGGTCCGGACCCAGCCACATCGCGGCAGGAAAGGCCGCATCGAGAAGGAATGTGAGTGCCGAATGCAAAGCCCTTGGCCAGCCATCCGGCGATCCGAAGGGATGGGCGTTCCAGTCGTACCGATCAATCAGAGTCGCGACTTCGCTCGACCGGTTTGCGGAAAAATTGGTCGCGCTCATGACGCCGACGAAATGGTCTTCTGCTCTGGCACGGGGCATCTTTAGCGGACCCGCCGGTCACTGCAACTGCTGTTCATAATGGCGTAACGCCCGCCCGGTTTCCCGGACGGGCGCCTTCCTCCCCAGGAAGTCTGATCGCGCGATGAACCGCCAAAGCCGGGTCATCGCATACGGTGTCGAGGCAACTGCAGATCCAGATGCCAGCTGCACGTCACCCGAATTGATTCATCGTGTTGTGGACGCCGCCTGCCTTGAGCGCCGCCTCGCCAGCGAAATATTCTTTATGGTCGTCGCCAATGTCTGAACCCGACATGTTCTGGTGGCGCACGCAGGCGATCCCTTCGCGGATTTCCTTGCGCTGAACGCCGGCAACATAGCCGAGCATACCTGCTTCACCGAAATATTCCTTCGCCAGATTGTCCGTCGAGAGCGCCGCCGTATGATATGTCGGCAAGGTGATCAGGTGATGGAATATGCCTGCTCGCTTCGCACCATCGGCCTGGAAGGTGCGAATGCGCTTGTCGGCAGCAACTCCGAGTTCGGTGTCGTCATATTTCGCCTCCATCAGCGCAGAGCGGTCGTAGGCCGACACGTCGAGCCCCTCGGAAACCATCGCGTCATAAACTTGCTGGCGGAAGTTAAGTGTCCAGTTGAAGCTGGGAGAATTATTGTAGACCAGCTTGGCATCCGGAACAACGGCGCGGATACGGTCCATCATGCCCGCAATTTGCTCGACATGCGGCTTTTCGGTTTCGATCCAGAGCAGGTCCGCCCCGTTTTGGAGCGACGTAATGCTGTCGAGCACGCAGCGGTCCTCGCCGGTTCCCGGACGGAACTGGAAGAGGTTTGACGCAAGGCGTTTGGGCCGCAACAACTTGCCATTGCGGTTCAGGATGACGTCGCCGTTTCGAGCCGTTTCGGGATCGATTTCTTCGCAATCGAGAAAGCTGTTGTACTGGTCGCCGAGGTCGCCCGGCTCCTTGCTGACCGCGATCTGCTTGGTCAGGCCAGCGCCGAGCGAATCGGTGCGCGTCACGATGATGCCGTCGTCGACACCAAGTTCAAGGAAGGCGTAGCGGCAGGCCCGAACCTTTGCGAGGAAGTCTTCGTGCGGCACCGTGACCTTGCCATCCTGATGGCCGCATTGCTTCTCGTCCGAAACCTGATTCTCGATCTGCAGCGCGCAAGCGCCTGCCTCGATCATCTTCTTAGCCAGCAGGTAGGTCGCCTCGGCATTGCCAAAGCCAGCGTCGATATCGGCGATGACGGGCACGACATGTGTTTCGAAATTGTCGATCTTGGCGAGAAGCTCGGCTTCCTTGGCGGCATCTCCGGCATCGCGCGCGCCATCGAGGGCACGGAAGAGCAGGTTGAGTTCGCGCGAGTCTGCCTGTCGGAGGAAAGTATAGAGTTCCTCGATCAGCGCCGGGACGCTTGTCTTTTCGTGCATCGACTGGTCGGGCAGCGGGCCGAATTCGCTCCGCAGCGCGGCAACCATCCAGCCGGAGAGATAGAGGTACTTGCGCTTGGTGGTGCCGAAATGCTTCTTGATGGAGATCATCTTCTGTTGGGCGATGAACCCGTGCCAGCAACCCAGCGACTGCGTATATTGCGAAGCGTCGGCATCATAAGCGGCCATGTCGGCGCGCATGATGGCGGCGGTGTAGCGCGCGATGTCGAGGCCCGAGCGGAAGCGGTTCTGAAGGCGCATGCGGGCCGCGGATTCGGCATCGATACCGTTCCAGCGGCCTTGGGCGTCGATGAGCTGGCGGAGGTTGGCGAGTTCGGTGGTGTACGTCATCCGGGGGAGGCTTTCACTTCATTTACAGATTGTGCGGCGAGGGGTGCAGGAAGGTAAAGCACGAGTCGATGGGCAGTTGTCATTTTTGTTGTTATTTGGTGGAGTTTACCAAGGTTAATATTGTAATTTTGTAAATTCATGACATAATCCGCCATGGCTGATGAAAAGCTTTATGCCGGACATGCGGTGAAGCGGTTGCGGCGGGCGGCAGGGCTGACGCAGGCCGCCATGGCCGAGGCGCTGGCAGTCTCCCCCTCCTACCTCAACCTCATCGAACGCAACCAGCGGCCGCTGACCGCGCCGATCCTGCTGCGCATGGCCGACCGCTACGACTTCGACCCGCGGCGCCTGGGCGGAGCGACGCCGGGCGGCGGGGTCGAGGCCATGCGGCGCCGGCTCGCCGGCCCGATGTTCGCCGACCTCGGCATCGAACGCGCCGAAATCGAGGAATGGCTGGCGGCGGCGCCCGGCAGCGTCGAAGCCTTTGCCCGGCTGTTCGATGCGGGGAGCGCCCAGGGCGGCGCCGTCCTCGCGCCCGACCCGCTCGGCCCCGTACGCCGCGAGATCGAGCGCTGGCGGAACCATTTCCCCGACCTGGAGTCGTCGGCGGAAGCGCTGTCGGACGAACTCCGCATGGGCTCGGGCGACCTCTACGGTGCCATAGCCGAGCGGCTGCGCGTCACCCACCAGCTGAGCATCCGCATCCTGCCGGTCGACGTCATGCCCGGCAGCCTGCGCCGGCTCGACCTTCACGCGCGACAGCTTCAACTGAGCGAATTGCTCGACCCGGCGAGCCGCACCTTTGCCGCTGCATTCCAGCTCGGCCAGATCGAGGCGCGCGACGAGATCGAAGCGCTGATCCGCGGGGCGGACTTCAGCGACCGGGTGTCGGAACGCCTCTATCGCCGCCACCTGACCAGCGGATTCGCCGCGTCGCTGATGATGCCCTATGACCGGTTCCTGCGCGCATGCGAGGCGACGGGCTATGACATCGAACTGCTGCAGCGCCGCTTCGGCGCGGGCTTCGAGCAGGTCGCCCACCGGCTGACGACGCTGAGCCGTGTCGGCGCGCGCGGCCTGCCCTTCTTCATGATCCGCATCGACCGTGCCGGGCAGGTGTCCAAACGCTATGCCGGCGCGAGCGCGTCGCCCCTGGTCGAAGCCGAGGGGCGCTGCCCCTTGTGGGACGTGCACGGCGCATTCGACCGGCCAGGCGCACTGGTCCGCCAGGTCGTGGAGCTGGAAGACGGCCGCCGCTGGTTCACCCAGGCGCGCACGGTCAGCCCCCAGGGCGGGCGCGTCGGGCAGGTCCGCGCCCAGTTCGCGATCGGCCTCGGCCTCGACGCCAGCCTGGCCGCCCCGCTGGCGGCATCGCGCGGATTCGACCTGCGACAGGGCAATGCAACGCCGATCGGGCTCGGCTGCCCGGCCTGCACCCGCGCCGATTGTCCACAGCGCGCCGCGCCGCCGGCCTCGCGCGTGCTGGTGTTCAACGAGCGCGAACGGGGGGTCAGCCCCTTCGTGTTTGCCGGGGACTGAGTCCCGGCGCCGGGCTAGCCGACGAACTTGCCGGCAGGATCCGTATAGCCATAGCCATGCACCCGCATGGTCAGGACTTGCCCCGCCGACAGCGGCGTCCATTTGCCCACCCACTGGACGAAACCCGTGTTGGCGGGATTGGCCGCCCACATCTCGATCCATGGCTTCAGTGGCCGCGCCACGAAGAAGCCCAGCGCAGCCTTGTCCCAGCGATGAACCCGGGCGCCATCGACGAACATCTCGACGAAGCCGCTTGCCTGATTGACCTTGATTCCGAACCGCTTGCGCTGGCCAGAAAGGTCGGTGCCCGCCATCAACCGGACGCTGTTCTGCTTGTGCACGCCGTTGACATAGACGTGCATGGTGACGTCGAGGCCGCGCTTTCCCGCCAGCTCGAAATCGATCTCGTCGCGGCTGGCAGGATCGTAGAGCCAGAGCGGCGCCACGACGAGGCCGTCGCGCAGTTGCGGCAGGGTGACCTCGGTCTCCCACAACCCGTCTGTCCGCGCCGGCGTCGCGCCGCCGCCCTGGAGCTGGGGCGCACCGGCCGCGTCGAGAGTCAGCAAGGTGTCGGCCTTGGCGGGCTGGGAGATGTGATTGAATTTCCAGGGCAACGGGCTGTTCCCGTTCGCCCATTCGGACCCGATCCATTTGCCGCCCCAGTTCCACAACCAGAGCGTCGAAAGATCGAGCGGCGGCAGCGGGGCGGCCGGCACCACGACGGCGGCCGTCGCAAGGCTTGTCTTGGCTCCCGTGGCGGCGACCGGCCCGGGTGCAGCCAGCGGCCATGTCGGCGACAGCCCGAGGATCGATGTCGAGCCCGTCGTCACCGGCGCGGGCACGGTCGTTGCCGACTTCGATACCGGAGCGGTGGGCGCAGCCGGCGCCGTGGCAAGGATTTGACCAGATGCGGCGAAAGCAAGGCCCGCAGTGGCAGCGGCACCAACAACTGTCTTGTACGTCACTAACTTTGCTCCCCGTTTGCGACGAGCATGAATTAGCCCGGGCGAAGCATTAGAATCGCTAAGTTACGTAGTTAAGAACCATCCTTTGGTGTGGCATTGGCTAGGCGGACCCGGCCCCGGGGCGTCCCGTATTGGCGACGGCCCCCGGCCTGCGCCGGCTTGTCGAGGCCCGCCGATTGGGGCATTCGACCGCCGACATGACGACGATTTTCGATTATCTGACGATGGCGGTCTTTGCCGGGCTGATCGTGCTTTTCCTGCAGCGATCGGTCGGCGAAGGCCCTTTCCGCGACTCGCTGTGGCAGTATCTGGTCGCGTCGGTCGGCTGCGCCGTTTCCAACTATCTCGGCAACGAGGGCTGGACAATTCCCGGGGTTGTCGTGCTCGCGGCGACGTTCGCCTTCATCTTCTACGTACTGAAGCCGTTCGGGGCAGCGAACCGGCCGTGACGGCCCTTCCCTAAAAGGGACATTCGACGGCTAGAACGCATTGCGTTAACAGTTTTTTCACCGTATATTGCACCGCATCATCCGAATCGAAGTGCGATCCGGGCAGCAGGGATGGACAGATGAAGAAACAAGCATTCGCAGCCGTGGCAGTTTCGCTTCTGTCGATGGCGGCTCCGGCCTCAGCTGTCACCCAGATCATTTACACCCCGTCGGGTACCCTTCCTGCTTACATCAAGAACCCGTTCTTCTCCGAGGATTTCACTCCGGATGTGCCGGTCGCCAATGGTACGCCCCTGGGCAGCACTGCGGGAATCTCGGGCAGCGCCACGAACAATCCGAGCCAGGTCCGGATCTCAACCAGACCATTGGCGGTCAGGGCACCAAACCTGCCGCTGGAGCCGGGCCGTTTCTGTCGATGACTGGCGTTGTGGGCAACGCCGCCGAATATACGCTCGACTTCGGTAGCGCGGGTGTTCAGGTCGTATCGTTCGTGTTCGGCACGCTCGACGCCTTCAACAGCGTCAAGTCCTGAATTACGTCGGCGGAGGGTCGGACACCTACCTCGGCGGGCAGATTGTTGGCGCCGCCATCAACGCTACAAGTGGCAACTCAGAGGGGCGCGTGACTTACGATCGCGGCGGCTCGGCCAGCATCAGCAGCGTCGTGTTCGGTTCGACCGGCACGTTCGTTCGAGATTGACTCGATCATTGCTGCCGCACCGGAACCCGGCACCTGGGGCATGATGATCGTGGGCTTCGGCCTTGCCGGCGCTGCCCTGCGGGTTCGTCGTCGTGACGGGAAGCTCGCCCGGGCCTGAGCCTGCGCGCTTCAACGTCTTTGAATAAAGGCCGCCGCCCCGTTGGGACGTCGGCCTTTTTCTTGCTCGGTCGTCGGCGGCATCGCTGCCATTTCGCCGGGGCAGAAGGCCGTAATCAGCAAATCCTGATCAGGCGGGGGCCGTGGTCGTACCGACCAGGATTTCGCGACCCGATCGCCGATGTTGCCCCCACCATCAGCTCAGCAAAGCGCGCCAGCGCGGCGTCGGCCAGGCCGGGGTCCGGCTCAAAGGTCGACAGGCGGACGAGGATGCCGTCCGGAATGACCCCGGACATGATGCTCGTCAGGATGGCGCGATATTCCTGCGCCGTCGTGCGCGGAAAGGCATTCGAGATCCGGGTCCAGTAGAGCACGCGCTCCGCCCGGTCGTCGCGTCGCGCGGTGAAGCTGCGTCCCGACACGCGCGGCGCGCCGACGAGCCGAAGTTGATGATCGCGAAACTGCGACAGCTTGAACCCCTGTCCCGGGTAGCAGGTCTCCGGCCGGTGCAGTTGCAGGCTGCCGCCTTGGGTGCTGCCATAAGCGAGCAGCAGCATGACCAACGGATTGTCGGCACTGGCATAGGTCCTGGTAAGCACCTGGTCATAGCCGTCCTGCGGCGCGCCTTCGTCCTCGCTCGGCACGACGACCCCGTCGGCGGTGGCGAAGTGCCAGGGACCGATCTGCAACGGCACGACATTGCCGAGCTTCTGGCTGGCGAGGCGGTTCTCCGCGCGCCGCGGTGCGGCGGCATAGGCCGCGCCCGAGGTCAGCGCCAGGGCTGCCCCGATCAGCAGCGACCGGCGATCGATCGATGCGCTGTCCGGCGATGCGGCGCTGCTCATGCCCCGCTCCGCGACGCCAGCGCGCGCCTGATGGGGCCGGCAGCGCTGTCGAAAAGCAGAACCCCGCCCATGGCGACCGTGAACATCGTCATCCCCGCGAACTGGTGAAGAAAGCCCTGGGCGGCGCGATCGCCAAGATAATGCGTGATGAGAATGAGGATCAGCACCCGCGCGAAATTCGCGACAACCGCCATGGCGACGATGACGAGGAACAGGAACAGCGTATAGCGGACATTCGCATTGTGCCGGATATAGGCGTAGAACAATCCTATCGCCGACAGGCTGATCATGGAGTTCAGGCCGCCACATGCCGCCTTGACCTCGAGCACATATTGACCGACGTAGATCAGCAGCCCAGAGCGTGCCACCGGATAGCCGAACAGCGCCAGGAAATCGACCGCATATTCCGAGATCTGCAACCGCAGCGGCTGGGTTGCGGCAGCGACGACGCTGCCCGGTGGCGGCAGCACGAACAGCAGGTAGAAGATCGGAAACCAGGCCGCGCGCATCGCCCGATAGCCGACCAGCAGATAAAGCGTCGCGACGAACGCGAGATACATGGACGCGCTTTCCAGGACGATGCTGCCGACCATGCGCGTGGCAACATAGGACAGTGCCGCAATACCCAGCATTCCGGCGCCAACCAGGACCGAGCCGGGCTGGGCATTCGCCGTCATCGTCGGCCACTGTCGCGCGATAAGCCAGATCGCGATCGCCAGCACAATCGGTCCATGTGCACCCTGTTCAGTCGACCAGGAAACCTGGGCGATGCCCTTCAGGGTCGGGACGACCATCGTCGCCGCGCACAGGAGGAAGACCACCAGGGGCCAGCGGATCGCGAACCCGTGGTGCCGGTCCCCGCCCGGCACGGAGGATGAAAGGCTACCGGCCATCAGTCACTCGAGTCCGATAAATGAATGTCGATTCCGTGCGCGCATGGCACGCGTTAGACGGAATTAATAGAAAATCGATAAACACGGGGGCAATTCGGCAAGACAGCGAGGACGAAGCCGCCATGGACACACTCCCTGTAGCGCAAGATTTGCACGGTTAGCCGTTGCCTGATCGGGGTAGGCAAAATTCGAGTACCTTTAAAACGTTGAAAATCAGCCATTTTTTGAGGTGCTTCAAAACGGCACACACAAATTTTGGCACGATATTGACCGGAGGGGCGTGAGGTTGGACCTTGCCAGAATCGACCGTTCATGCGATTGCCGCACTGCAACATCCGAGACGCCTTCTTCAGGGGAACAAGGGTGTGCCAGTCGAGTGATGGCTGGCGGGTGCAAAGGGTACAGCGACGTGTTCAAAGCGTTTTCCGTCGACACCGGCCCAGTGGAAGTGAACCCGCTAGGGTCTATTCAGTGCGTGGTGCGCGCATCGTCGAGTGCGACGGTCGCGTCCCGGCACGAAGGGGTGATCCGTGCGCTCGACATTGTCGTGGCCCTGTGCGCGCTTGTCCTGCTGGGGCCGCTGATGCTCGCGATCGCTGCGTCGGTCCTCATCGCCGGCGGCGGGCCGATCCTGTTCGTCCAGTCGCGAGTGGGTCGCGACGGCAAGAAGTTTCGCTGCTTCAAGTTTCGGACGATGCACAATAACGCTGCGGCGCTGCTTGCCGATTTGCTGGCGCGCGATCCGGAAGCGCGCGCGCAATGGGATCGCGACCGCAAATTGCGGTACGACCCCCGCATCGTCGGCATGGGCAACATCCTGCGCCGGACCAGCCTCGACGAACTGCCCCAGCTCTTCAATGTGCTGGCCGGCGACATGAGCATCGTCGGACCGCGCCCCGTCGTGGACGAGGAAACCCATCGCTACGGCCGCTACCTGAGCTCCTATTGCGCCGTGCGGCCGGGCATTACCGGACTGTGGCAGATCAGCGGACGGAACACGACCACCTACCGCCGTCGTGTCGCCTGCGATGTGCTTTACGCCCGGTCGAAATCGCCGATGAACGATATCCGCATCATGGTGAAGACGGTGCCGGTCGTCCTGTTTGCCCGCGGGGCCTATTAAAGCGCCAACGTCGCGCCCGCCGACCGCGCGACGACCGTCTCGCTGTCGATAATCCAGCGCTGGTCTTCCTCGAGCACGACGGCCGACAGCATGCCGCCATGCCCCGCGCCGGTATCGAGGCCGATGCGATTGTCGAGCAGTGCCACGCCCGCGGGCTCGACGCTGTGGCCGTGGACGATCACGGCTTCGTGCATGACGTCGCTCGACGTGAAATGGCCGCGGATCCACAGCATGTCGTCGACCGACTGGAGGCGGAGCGGCACGCCGGGCCGGACGCCGGCGTGGACGAAGAAATAGCCGTCCTCCCGATAGTAGACCGGCAGCGAATCGAGCCACTCGACATCGGAGATCGGAACCTTGCGTCGGGCCGCCCGGACGAGTTCGCGCGGGTTGCCCTCTTCGATGCTTGCCCGGGCGACGCCATAGCTTTCGAGCGTCGCATCGCCGCCGAATTCCATCCAGACGCTCATCGCGTCGTACACGCCCTTCAAAGCGTCGACCATCGTCGCTTCATGGTTGCCCTTGAGGATGATCATGCGGGCGAACAGGTCGCACTTGCGCAGCAGGCGAATCATGTCGGCCGAGCGGCTGCCGCGATCGATGAAGTCGCCGATGATGATGATCGTGACCTCGGCCTGCGGGCGGCTTGCCGTGTCGGCCTCGATCGCCGCGATGATTCGCGCGAACAGGTCCAGCCGGCCATGGATGTCGCCGATGGCGTACACGCGTTTTCCCGGCGCCAGAACGCCGGGCACCGCCCTTTTGCGCGTGAATGCGGAATACCCCATGCAGGGGCACTAGCACATTTCGACGCGGCGGACCCCTTCGTTTTGCTAGGCGGCCATCACAGCGGTGGCGGCCCAGATACCGGCGGCGACGACCAACCAGGCAGCGACGGCCGACCAGAAGATCACCGCCATGCGCACCGGACGCGCGAGCGCGGGCGGGGCGGGCAGGTGATTCGTGGCGAAGTGGCTGACCAGCCGGTCCTGCAGGGCGTGGACCGGCGAGGCACCAGACGAAAAGTCGAGCGCGGACGTGTCGGGCGCCGGCTCGAGGGGAGCCAGCTTGCGGCGCACGGCGTTCTTCATCGGTTGCACCCTTGGCTTCGGCAGAGGCCCCGTCCTTCGCGCCGCCGGGTTAACAGCGGGTAAAGGCGATCAGATTCCGGGCTCGTCGCGCTGCATTGCCAGCATGACCAGCGCCATGAGGCCAAAGACGACGAGGAGGAACAGGATCGCGCCGAGGAGCCGTGGCACGAGCCCCTCGACGTGCCGCGCCAGGGCGCCGGGCGAGAATTGGCGGCGCAGCGCGTGCTTCCAGTCCTGCAGGGAGAACGCGGGTCCGGATTCGGGCGCCGGTTCGGAAGCGAGCGCGGGGAACCATCGCGCCACGTCCCAGCGGCGGGTGAGGACGTGGACGAGCAGCGACAGCCCGATGGCCGGCGGCAGCGACAAGGCGAGGTTGGCGAGCACCGACTGCTGGGCGGAGGCTTTCGCCATCCAGAATTGCTGCAGCATGAAGGCAAAGAGCGGAAGGCCGGACAATGCTGGCCACAGCAGCTGCGCCAGCCGCGTGAAATGGCTGCGCCGGCTTGCCGCATACAGCGCGAGATAGGCGACCGGCAAAGCCATGACGACATCGAAAAGCCCGTTCCCCTGCCACCGGATATTGCCGACATAGGCGACGCCGCCGAGGGCCGCGCCCGCCGCGAGCGCGAGGAGCGGGGAGCGGGGGACGTGCCGAAGCACCGCCACGGCAAGGGCGCCAAGGACGAAGCTGGTCATGCCCGCGAGCGCCACGCCGGAGAAGACCGCCCCTGCCCCGCCCAGGAGCACGTCGCTTCCGGTAATCGCGGGCACGACCGCGGCGACAAGCAGGGCGCCCATCGCCCCGCCAAGCGTCGGCCACCGCCAGCGCGGCATTGCCGCGAGCACCGCAACGGCACACCCGGCCGCCGTTGCCGTGACCATCCAGAAATTGGCATTCACCGTCCAGGGTTCGTTGTTGAACTCGAACAATCCCGGCAGGCGGGCCTGCGCCATGACGAGCACCTTGCCGCCGAACAGCCAGAGGTCGGCATCGAGCAGATAGGAACGCCTGGGTAGATCGGTTGCCGCCAATCCTATGGGAAAGGCAGCGAAGAGGATCGCAACGACGGCCATGGGCACGAGCGCGATCGCTCGCCGCTCAAGGAACAGGCGCGGGGGAACGCGCCCCGCACTATGCGCCAGCGCATATCCCGCGAGAAAAAACAGCGCCGAAGGCAGGGCGAGCACGAGTATCCATGCCGGCGTCGCAAGCACCGGCCCATTGCTGACGCTCACCTCGGCGCTCTGCAGGCCGACGAGCGCCGCAACAAGCAGCGCGCGCAGCGCCGCCAGTCCCGGCAACCTGCCGTCGGTCTTGCGCAATTTACTTTGGAAACTGGTCATTCGGACGGTGAAACTCTTCTGCGGGACGGCTCGCCAAACGCCACGAAATGCACTTCGCGCTTGAATGCCATAAAGTCGAGTGCGATTGGCGACCCGGTGCCCTACTGGGGCGTTGTATCCGTACCGCGTGTCATGCACGCAGGTGCAACCGCGTTTGGCAGTTAGGAAGCGTATTTTGAGCCAGTTGCTAGCCGATCCTGTCGCCGAGCCGACCGATGGCCCATTGGCTCCCGAGGCGGACGACGTTGCCGTCGGCAACAGTTCGCTGCTGCCGGATCCCCGCTTCGTGATCATGGTGCTCAGGCGCCGCTTCTGGCTTGCGCTGCTGACCTTTGCCGTCGTGATGTCCGCAGTGGTAGCCTATGTGACGCTGACGCCGAAACGGTACAGCGCGACGAGTACGGTGCTGATCGAGCCCCGTCGTGGCGACCCGGTGCAGCCGCGCGAAAATGCGCCGCCCGAGCAGGCGCCCTCTTCCGATTTCATCGATACCCAGATCCTGCTGCTGGATTCGCCGCAGATGGCGGCCGCCGTCGTTCGCGCCGCGGGCCTGACCGACGACGCCGAGTTCGCCGTGCCTGGCGCCGGCCAGGGTGAAGGTCCCGTAATCGCGGCCGCGCAAAAGCTGCGCGGCGCGACCACCATCCGGCGTGCCGGCTTGACGGCCGTCATCGAAATCGTGGTGACGAGCCGCTCGCCCGAACAGGCGGCCCGCCTCGCCAATGAATTTTCCAAGCAATATCTCGCGAGCATTGCCGATGCGAAGGCGCGCAGCGAGCAGATGTCGAGCGCGCAGATCGACGCGCGCCTCAACCAGCTGCGCCAGGCCGCCGAACAGGCCGATGCCGCCTTGCAAAACTACAAGATCTCAAATGGCCTGATGAGTGCCGAGGGCGCGACGATGGCCGAACAGGAAACGTCGACGCTCAACCAGCAGATCGCCGCGGCGCGGGCCGCGCTGGCCGAACGCCGCGGCAGGCTGGCCGCGGCGCGGCAGCAGCTTTCGCGCGGCGGCGGCGGCGGCGACGTGGCCTCGGCGCTCAATTCGGGCACGATCGGCGCGCTGCGCCAGCAGGAGGCAGACAGCAGCCGCAATCTTGCCCAGTTGCGTTCGCGCTATGGCGACAAGCATCCGGCCATCGCGCAGGAAGAACAGCGCCTGGCCGACGTCCAGCGGCAGATCCAGCTCGAGATCAACCGCATTCTCTCAAGCCTCGAGGCCGAAGTGAACGTCGCCGCATCGGGCCTGAATTCGCTGGTGGCGAGCCAGGCCCAGTCGCGCAGCCGGCTGGCGGGCAATGCCGCCGCGCAGGTCGGCTTCATGGAGCTCGAGCGCAAGGCGGCGGCTGCCCGCACCGTTTACGAGGCTTTCCTCAACCGGTCGCGCGGCACGGCCGCCCGCGACGGGCTCGACCAGCCGATCGCGTCGCAGGCATCGGCGGCGACGATCCCGACCGAGCCTTCGTCGCCCAATGTCCGCCTGGCCTATCTGCTCGGCACGGTGACGGCCCTGCTCGCGGCTTTTGCCGCCGTGGCGCTCTCCGAATTGTTCGATGGTGGCGTCCGGACGAAACAGGACATCGAGCGGCGGCTGGGTGCCCGCTACCTGGGGACGATCCCCGAAGTCAGTTCGACGCTCGACGGAATGCGCAGTACCGAGGATCCGCAGGATTACATCGTGTCGCATCCCCTTTCGGCCTTCGCCGAAGCGCTGCGCAACCTGCGAAACGCCGTGACATTGCGCGGAAACCGGCGACCCAAGGTGATCGCCGTGACGTCCCCCCTGCCCCGTGAAGGCAAGACGACCACCGCGGTGTGCCTGGCCCGAACGCTGGCGATGTCGGGGGCGCGCACCGTGCTGGTCGACTGCGACCTGCGGCGGCACAGCGCGAGCGACATGCTGATCCGCGACCGGCGCGGCCGCCTGATGGAAGTGCTGGCGGGCGCCCTGCCCTATCAGATGGCACTGCTCAAGGACGAGGCCACGGACCTGGAAATCCTGGGGACGCTGACGGCGCCGCTCGATGGGCGCGACCTGCTGACCCCCGAACTGGTCGGCCGGTTGCTCAAGCAGCTGAAGGCCGATTTCGACTATGTCGTCATCGATACCGCGCCCGTGCTGGGCATTGCCGACGCGCGCGCCGTTGCCAGCCAGGCCGATGCCGTGCTGCTGCTGGCGCGCTGGCGCGAAACCTCGCTGCGGGCCGCGGACTCGGCGCTCGACCTGTTGCTGGGCGCACAGGCCAAGGTGGTGGGCGTGGCCCTGACGCTGGTCGACATCCGCAAATATGCAAGCACGGGCCACGAGGACCTGTACGGATATCACAAGAAGTTCAAAGGCTATTACGTTAATTGAACGGGGCTCGATGCCGCGTCAGAGGGCGAAGCGCACCGATATGGAGCCGCTGGTCGCTTCGTAGCGGAGGAAAGGGCTATCCGACGTCCGTCGCGCATGCCGGACCTCGGCGCCCAGCGACCAGCGACGATCGATCAGGTAACGCGCCGCGAGGCGGGCGCCATATTCCTGGCCACCGACGCCGGGCCCATTCGGCGTGAACCGGCCATAGCTCGCATCGGCGGTCAGCACGACGTAGCGATACAGTTCGTGATCGACGCCGAGCGAAAAATCGCTGCGCGTATTGCCGGCGACAGTTGGCGAGCTGGTATCTTCGACAACGCGCTGGGCACGGGCACGGATCGACGTCAGCGGCGTCACGTTCCACAGGATATTGGCGTTGTAGGAAAGGCCGCTGTAGTTGCGAAGGCGCGTATCCTTGTAGGTGCGGCTCAGCACGCCGACCTGAACACTGCCGAACACCAGCGAACTGAGTTCGAACGAAACGCCCCCCAACAGCGAAAAGCCCGACGATGCGCGGTCGATGTTTACGGCAGGATTGAACCCCGGCGACCCGGGGCGAAAGCTGTAGCGGCTCCGATCCACCTGGCCCGAAACGATCAGGCCGATACCGCCCCGCAATTCATATTGCGCGCTTGCCGACCCCGCGAGAACCTTTACATCGCGATAACGCTGATCGATCCGCACGCCATTGAAGTCGATCGCGTCGTCGAAATTTCGCGCGGCATAGCTGACACCTGCCGACAGGCTGAGACGCTGCAGGCGTTGCGAAAGACTGAGGCCTGCATCCAGGCTGGTGTAACGGACCGGTTGCGACGCGTTCTGAAAGCTGCCGAGGCTCGATCGCGATTCGGAAAGGCGCGCGGCGCTGACATTGGCCCGAAATTGCGTGTCTCGCGTGACGTCAAGCGCGCCGTCGGCCTGCGCGCCATATTGATTCGTATTTTCGCCCGTCTGTTGCAGGTGGAAATCGCGGTCGTAATAGACCCGCGCATTGAGGCGGTGACGCGACCAGTTGCTCGCCAGCCGCACTTCGGGGGACAGCACGACAGCAATGTCGCTCTGCCGGTTCGTGTTGGTCGCCCGCAGATTGTCGGTCGCCTCAACCCGTGCCTTCACCGACGGGTAGAGATAAAAAGAACCGAAGCGCGCGCCTAATTCGTCATAAAGCGGGCGCGCCCGGTCAGCGACGCCCTGTCCGCGCACGACCGTTTGCGCCGACGCGGAGGACGCAACGACGATCGCCACCGTGGCGGACGCGTATTTGCTGATCGTACGATACGTCAAGATGCCCCCTTTTTCTGGCGCCACATAGCGAATGGGAATGCGGGCGGACAAGTTTATTCGCATGCGAAAGCAGTTACGTGCGGTTTACGCGCCGAAAATGGACGTGCCCGTCCGTCATCGGACGGCTGGCGAGCGTCGCAATGCCGGCTATGTCGCCGCGCCATGATATCGCCTCGCCCCCCATTTCAGTCTGTTCGTCCCAGCCGCCCCGGCCCGGACCATCGGTGGCGTGCTGCAGCGCAATATCGCCCTTGGATCGCGCTGCAACCATCGCTACCACGCCGCCATCCGCTCCACCCGGCCTGAACTTTGGCCGGGACGGTTGTCGGCAACGAATCGAGGTTGGCGTGCGTAAGGGAATAATCTTGGCGGGTGGGTCGGGCACGAGGCTGTACCCCCTCACGCGCGCGGTCTCGAAACAGCTCATGCCCGTCTACGACAAGCCGATGATCTATTATCCGCTGGCCACGCTCATGCTTGCCGGCATCCGATCGACCATGGTGATCACGACTCCGCAGGATCAGGCGTCTTTCCAGCAGCTTCTCGGCGACGGCTCAACGCTCGGGCTCGACTTGCATTACGAGATCCAGCCCGAGCCCGCGGGGCTCGCGCAAGCCTATCACATCGGCGCCGATTTCATCGGAACATCGCCCTCCACGCTGATCCTCGGCGATAATATCTTCTATGGGCATGGCCTGACCGACCTGCTCAGGTCAGCGTCGGAAAGGACCGAAGGCGCGACGGTGTTCGGCTATCACGTCAAGGATCCAGCCAGCTATGGCGTGGTGTCGTTCGACGCCGCCGGACGCGCGGCCACGATCGAGGAAAAGCCCGCGGTCCCCAAGTCGAACTATGCGGTGACCGGCCTGTATTTCTACGACGGCCGGGCCGTGGACTATGCGCACGACATCGTACCCTCGCCGCGCGGCGAGCTGGAAATCACCGATCTCAACCGTTGCTATCTCGACGCCGGCAATCTGAACGTCGAGATCATGGGGCGCGGCTATGCCTGGCTGGACACCGGAACGCACGCGTCGCTGATCGATGCGGCGAACTATGTGCGCGTGACCGAAGAGCGCCAGGGGTTGAAGATCTGCTGCCCAGAGGAGATCGCCTGGCGCATGGGATACATCGACGATGCGGGTCTCGAGCGCGTGGCGGCACCGCTGCGCAAAAGCGGCTATGGCGATTATCTGGTGGCGCTCCTCGAGGGACGGGGCGCGATTTCATGAAGTTCCTGACCACCGGAATCGATGGGCTGATCGTCGTCGAGCCGAAGGTCTTCGGCGACGACCGGGGCTTTTTTCTCGAGTCCTGGAACAAGGCGCGCTTCGCCGAAGCCGGGCTCGACCTCGACTTCGTGCAGGACAATCACAGCCGTTCGGCCAAGGGCGTACTGAGGGGACTGCATTACCAAAAACCCAATCCGCAGGGCAAGCTGGTCCGTGTCGTCGCGGGGCGCGTCTGGGACGTCGCGGTCGACCTGCGCGCAGCGTCATCGACGTTCCGCCAATGGTTCGGTCTCGAGCTTTCAGCGACCAACCGCAAGATGATGTGGGTCCCGCCAGGATTTGCGCACGGGTTCCTGAGCCTCGAGGACGGCACCGAATTCCTGTACAAATGCACTGCGTTGTACGAACCGGCGACCGAGCATGCGCTGATGTGGAACGATCCGGCGGTCGGGATCGACTGGCCGCTCGAGGGGATCGTGCCCCAGGTGTCCCCGAAGGACGCAATGGGCAAAGCGCTTGAAGAAGCCGAAACCTTCTGATGTCGTCCGCGCAAGTCAGGGCCGTCATCCTGGGCGGCAGCGGACAGGTCGGGCGCGCGCTTGCTGCGGCCACACCCGCGGGCGTTGTTGCCGTGCCGCTCGACCGCGCGACCCTGGACGTCACCGACGTCCACGCCGTGAAGGCGATGATCGACCGTGAAAAGCCGGCGATCATCCTGAATGCTGCCGCCTACACCGCCGTCGACACCTGCGAGAGCGCCGAGGCGGCGGCGTTCGCCGCCAACGCCACGGCCGTCGGCCTGCTGGCGGATGCGGCCCGATCATGCGGGGCACTGCTCGTCCATATCTCGACGGACTTCGTCTTCGACGGGAAAGCCTGCATGCCCTATCGCCCCGATGCCGCCACGGGCCCCGTCAGCGCCTATGGCCGGTCAAAACTGGCGGGCGAGCGGGCGGCGGGACGCGATGCCGTCATCGTGCGGACCGCCTGGGTCTATGCCGCGCAGGGGCGCAATTTCGTTCGCACGATGCTAAGGCTGATGGCCGAGCGTCCGGAAGTCCGCGTCGTTGCCGACCAGATCGGAACGCCGACCTATGCGCCGGGGCTGGCAGGCACGCTATGGGCGCTGGCGCAGCGCGGTATCCCCGGCATCTATCACTTTACCGACAGCGGCGTGGCCAGCTGGTACGATTTTGCGGTGGCCATCCAGGAGGAAGCGCTCGCGATCGGCATTTTGGACAAGCAGGTCCCGATCGTGCCCATTGCGACGGCCGACTATCCCACGCCGGCAAGCCGTCCGCATTTTTCGGTGCTGGACAGCACGGCAACCTATGCCGCGACCGGGCATGTCGCACCGCACTGGCGCGTCAACCTGCGCACGATGCTTCGAGAGATACGCGAACATGGCTGAAATACTCGTCACTGGCGGCGCCGGCTTTATCGGCAGCAACTTCACCCATCACTGGTGCCGCACGCATCCCGACGACACGATCCTCGTGGTCGATCTGCTGACCTATGCGGGCAACCGGCGCAATCTTGCCGGGCTGGACCGGGTCACGCTCGAGGTCGCCGACATTGGCGACAGCGACCGGATGGAAAAACTGCTCGTCGATCGTGGCATCGACACGATCGTCCATTTTGCGGCCGAAAGCCATGTCGACCGGTCGATCACGGGACCCGACGCGTTCGTCGCGACCAATATCGTTGGCACGCACAGCCTGCTAAAGGCAGCCCGGGCCGCCTGGATCGACCGGGGAACCGGGCGGCCGCATCGTTTCCACCATGTCTCGACCGATGAAGTCTATGGGTCGCTCGGCCCCGATGACGCCCCGTTCAGCGAAACGACCGCCTACGCGCCCAATTCGCCCTATGCCGCGTCGAAAGCAGGGTCGGACCATCTCGTGCGCGCCTACCATCATACTTATGGGCTTGCGACGACCGTCACCAATTGCTCGAACAACTATGGTCCGTACCAGTTTCCCGAAAAGCTGATTCCGCTGTTCCTGATCAACGCGCTCGAGGGACGCAGCCTGCCCATCTATGGCGACGGCATGAATGTTCGCGACTGGCTGCACGTCGAGGACCATTGCCGCGGCATCACGCTCGCGCTCGAGGCCGGACGCCCCGGCGAGATGTACAATATCGGCGGCGGGCAGGAATTGCCCAACATCGCGGTCGTCAGCGAGATCTGTCGCGGGGTGGATGCCGCCTTCGCTGCCGACCCCGGCCTTGCGACGCGCTTTCCCGCGGCGCCCGCCGCGCAGGGTCTTCCGACCGAGACGCTCATGACCTTCGTCACCGACCGCGCGGGACACGACCGGCGCTATGCGATCGACGAGCGCAAGGCGCGCGCCGAAATCGGTTACGCCCCCGCCCGTACCTTCACCGAAGGCTTTGCCGAGACGCTCAGCTGGTACATCGCGAACGAAAGCTGGTGGCGGCCGCTGCTCTAGCGCAGGTCCGGGCTACATGTCGCGGATTGCCGGCGGGCAATCGCCGAACCGGCGCCGCAGATAGTCCCACAGGCCTTGCCTGAACGCGGCCGTCGGTCCCTTGCGCTGCAAGAGCCAGGTCGACAGCCAGGGCCGGCCGCCTTCCAAATGACGCGCCTTCCACTGGAGATGTCGCAAGAAGCGCGCGCGCTGGGCAAGCGTGCAGTGCTTTTCGCCGAACAGGAGCTGATTGCGTACAAGAAAGTAGGTCATGAGCGCCGATTGCGCACCGATTGTTGCCGCGCCCTCGTGCACGATGACCGAGGCCGGCACGATGAGGTTGCGAAAGCCCGCGGCCCGCGCCCGGTAGCACCAGTCGGCCTCATCATAGTTCAGGTAGAAGTCGTCGTCGAAAAAGCCGATCTCGTCGAAGTGGCGCCGGTGCGCGAACAGCCCTGCCCCCTTGACATAGGCGCTTTCGATGAGGTCGCGGTCGGGAAGACCGGAGATAGGGCCCTCGACATGCGTGGGCATGCCGGTGGCGGGGTCGGTCGTGGCCCCGGCGAAGGTGAAATTCTGCCGTTGCGGATCGACGTGCACCGGACCGAGGACAGGAAGCTCGGCGCCCATGCCGTCCAGACACGCCGACAGGACCGACAGTGTCTCCGGCTCCACCAGCGCATCGTTGTTCAGCAGGAATATGCGGTCATGCCCCGCGGCCAGCGCCGCCCTGACTCCAAGGTTGTTGCCGCCCGACCACCCGCTGTTCGTCGCGGACACGAGAAGCGTCACGTCAGGACCGAGGTCGCTCAGGCGCTCGACCGAATCGTCTCCCGACGCATTGTCGACGATATAGAGATGCCAGGCGACACCCCTGCTCTGCCTGAGCGCGGCGAGGCATTCGAGGGTGAGCGTCGCGCGTCGCCAGTTGACGACGATCACCGCGACCCGGCTGGCATTGGTGGCCGGGACGCGATCGTTACGGGCGGGCACTGGCTTCAGGACTCCTGTAGTCGGGCGCAGCCCCGCACCCGCGGCGGGCGGGCACTCACGACGCGGGCTGCAGCAGCTCGCGCGCGAAGTCGCGCCCCAGCCGATAAAGATTGCGGGGATGCAGCGCCGCGCGGGTCAGGGCGTCGATCCGGTACTTTGACTCTTCCCAGTCCCGGTCGGACCCACGCATGGGGTAAAGCGCGTCCACAAGGGCCGTCCGCAAGGCCTTGTTGTCGAGGGGCGAGTGCGCGTCCATGCCGAACCAGTCGGCAAAGCAGAGCTTGGCGAGGCGCAGGAACGACGCAGCCGTCGCGGCGGGCAGGCAATGCGAATAGCCGAGATGTTCGAAACGCTGCACCAGCAACATCCGCTGATATCTTTGATCCCGCGCCAGATTGCCAAGCCGGCGTGGCGTCACATGGCGCCATGCGCTCTTCCGGTTCAGCATCGCACGGGTGTTGCACTGATTCGCCCCGTGGATCCGGTGATAGGTGATCGCCTCGGGAACCCAGCGGACGCCGCCCGAAAACATCGCCTCCAGCGCAAAGAGCTGATCGAACCAGTGGAACCGCTGGAACGCCGCCATGGAAAGGCTGGTCCTGCGGATCACCATCGCATGCGCAGACACGGTGGGCTTGAAGAGATAGACCAGCCGATCATCGGGCGCCGGCGCTACGCCGAGCTGGTCGAGCAGGGTCCGGTCCAGGGATGCCCCTGTCTCGTCGATCAGCTGCGACGGCCCGAAAGCAAGGCTGACGCCGTCCATCGCATCGACAAGCAGGCGAAGCTTGTCCGGATGCCAGATGTCGTCCTGGTCGGAGAGAGCGATGAGATCGGCCGTGCTCGCCGTCACCAGCTCGATGATCCGCGCATTCTGGCCCCTGTTGCCCGCGCTGGGGATCAGCCTGATCCGCGCATCGCGGGCCGCGACATCGCGAAGGAGACCAGGCGTGCCGTCGGTCGAGCCGTCATCGACGATTAAAAGCTCGAAGTCGGAAAAGCTTTGGGCAAGGATCGACCCGATCTGCTCAGCCAAGAATCGAGCGCCGTTGTACGTGGGCATGAGGATCGACAGTCGGCAGGTCATGACGCGTTCTTTCAGTCTTTCCGTTCGGGGCAAGGCAGCGCCTTAATCCGGCCGCCGACCCGGGATCTTCGACCAGAGAATGAGTGCTTCGGAAAGCAGGGGGTGGTCCTGGCGTTTCAATACGGCGAGCCACAGCGCTATCCCACCAAGGACCGCGCCCGCAACCAGCCAGGGCGACGTTGTCGCCGCCCAGTTCGTCCACAGCATGAGGATGAAAGCAGGGAGCACCGCGGCAACCATCAGCAGGAATGATTCTCCGTAGATTCGTTCGAGTTCGCCCTTTTTCGTGCCGGCGAGCCGGTCCATGTGCGGGCGATTGAGGAAATAGCCGGTAAGGTTTTCAAGCACACGGCTGGCTGCGGCCATCGTGACGCTGAACCAGCTCCCGGCGATAAATGCCAGCAGGCCGACCACTGCCCGCACGATTTCAAACCGCGTAAGTCGCGCGGTTTCGTGGCGGAGCACGAATAATTCCCAGTTCATGCCGAACCCGAACGCGACGAACTGGGCGACCATGAGATAGGCAAGGGGTGCCGCTGCACCCGCCCATTTCGCGCCATAAAGAATATGGACGGTCGGCCCGGCAAGCACCGCCAATCCAATGACCATGGGCCACATAAAGGCCGTGATGAGACGAATGCTTTTCGTGAATGTTTCTCTCAACTCGCCCGTCTCTGCCAGATCGCGGGACATGCGGGTGAAGATCACCCCCGTCGCCGATCCATAGACATTCTGGAAGATCAACGACGCCAATGAGGATGCACGGTTGTAAAGTCCCAGCGCCGCCAGCCCGAGCAGCGAGCCGAGTATAATCTCCGACGCGCGTTGCACGAGCGCTGACAGCCCACCGATCGACATGAGTTGAAGCCCGAAACGGAAGATTGGCGTCAAGCCGCTGAGCGTGGGCCGATAAACGTTATCATGGCTGCGGGTGATCGCAAAATAAGCAGAACTGAAGACGCCGCCGACTAGGGGCCCAATTGCAGGGCTAAGTGCGCCAAGACCGTAGTAGGCGCATATAACTACCGTCATTGTCGAGATAACCGTCTTCGCCATGCCGACACGTGTAAGTATTCCGAAATTCATTTCCCTTTGATATAGCAATGTCGGCACGAATTGGATGCACGATATTAACGGCCCAAAAGATCCGATGATTAGAACTAGGCCGACTTCGCGCTGAAAAGTGAATGCCATCGTTAATGCCCCTGCCGCAAATGACAGGAGTGACAGGGAAATGTTCATGAAAAGATTGACGCTATACACTGAGCGAACCAGTTCTTTCGAAATATGACTTTCCCGGACCAAAAATGTCCCCACATTCAGGTTCGTAAAGATCGAAAATATTGAATAGGTGGCCATTGCGAACGCAAAGATACCGATATCCTTCGGCGTCAGGAGTCGCGCGACGACGATCGAACCTGCAAAGGTGATCAAAAAGGTGAAGGCCTGGCCACCGTAAGCCCAGACTAGTGCTTTTCTAACTGACATTGTTTTTAAAATTCGATCAAAGCACGTTGTGAGGATTTACCCCTTGGTTCTGGCGCACCCGTCGGTGCCTGCCGAGCACCGCCCACATTAATCCGGGCGTCACTGATCACTTTAGCGATCTTCCCGAAAGCAAGACACGTTGAGCTGAAGATCAAAGCCGCGGGGCGTTTCGTCCACGAAAGGCCGCGCCGCACCATGAGTCCCGTTGATGACGTAACGAAAGCCCGCTTCGCGAACAATGTTCAGCAACTCGCCAAGACGCTGCGGCGCGGATGGATTGCTATGATATTCAAAGAAGAACAGATCCACACCCTTGAGCTCTTCGGCGATGTCCATGATTACCGTTGTTTCGGCGCCTTCGATATCGATTTTCAAAAAATCGACGTGCGCCTTGGTCAATTCAGGCCTCAGCCGCTGGGCTTCGACCGTTATTGACCGACCAAGTTGTTCGGAGTCTATCTCAGTCGATCCGGCCAGCGACCCTTCACTGTAGAAGGTCAGCGAAGTATCACTGCTCCAGGCAGCCGCCCTTCTCAGATCGACCCCCTTCAGATGTTGAACATTATCTGAAAGCATCGCAAATAATTCAGGGTCCGGTTCATAAGCAACGATCGTTGCGTCGGGGAACCTCCGCTTAAAATAGATGATGCTAAGGCCAATATTTGCACCGGCATCGATGATATGCGGACTAGGGTTGCGAGTGTTGAACAAATAAACATTTTCGTCGAATATTTCTTTGATCGAATGCACGAGTCCGCCAGCGCTGGAATATCTCAACGGATGTCCGAACAGATGCACCTGCCCGCCTTCGAAATGGCCCTGCTGCCGAACCTTCAAAGTGTCATCGATCGTCATGCCGTGGAGCGGCTCAACTATCGGGGATGCGGCCAGACGCTTTCGTACAACATCTACAAAACCCATCGACCACCCTTTTACCGCTGAACCGCGCCGAATCGGCAAAACACCGGCGACGGCCTCTTACGCCCCAATGCTTTGATGAACAGGCAAAAAGGCTCGCTTTGCGGTGGCGTTCGCATTGCATGCGACCGCCCGTTCTACCATTCGGACCGGGCACTGGTTATAATCGGCAAATCCGTTTTGGTGTTGCCCGATCCGCATTGCCTGAAACGCAGGTTGCCGTTTTCGACCCGCCGCCGCACTGGAGCCGGCGTGTCCAGTTGTGGGATTTTCCGTGTTCAAGCCATATAGTCGGCGACGATCGTCGAGAGTGATTGCCCGCCTCGCCGCATGGCGCTCCGGGGGGCCGAAGGCGACAACGATCCCGAACAGGTGGATCCGCCCCCTGCGATCCATGCAGGGAGAAAACATCTGCATTTTCGTCGTACTCGCCCAGCAGGGACGCATCCTGCCGCATAGCAGCGATCATGCACGGGCGTGGAAAGCCGCGGGCTATACCGTGGTGATCGTCGTCATCGTAGATCGGCTCGACACGGACATGGACCTGAACTCGCTCGCTTTTGCCGATGCCATTCTCTATCGGCTGAACCGCGGATATGATTTTGGCGCTTGGTCGGCCGCGATCCAGCTTTTGCAGCCGCAACTGGTAGCCAGCAAAACATTGGCTATTGCGAACGACAGTCTGCTCGGTCCTTCCCGGACGTTCGGCAAGATGGTCGAGCGAGCTTCGCAGCTCGACGCCGACGTGATCGGCCTGACCGAGAGCAATGAACTTGCAAGGCATTTTCAGAGTTTCGTCTTGTTCTTTCGCGAGACGGCCCTGAAATCGCAGCAATTCTGGAAATTCTGGAAGAACGTGCGGACCGGGGAGCGGCAATTCGTGCTGGAAAATTACGAGGTGCCGTTACGCGGCATTTTTCAGCAGGCCGGGCTGAAGGTCGCAGCGCTTCACCCGGTGGACGGAAGCCGATGGTATAATCCGACCATCACGGAATGCCCGTCGCTGCTGGCCGCCGGTTTCCCGTACATCAAGGTGCAGCTGTTGCGGGACAACCCCGAGCGCGTGCCGCTCGACACGATTTACACTGATGCTGCCGCAGCCGGCTTCGATCTCGACCAGCTGGAGCGGCAGATTGTCGCCCTGGAACAGCAATCGAGCTTCACATGGGCGTTCCGCGGGCGGCGCTGACCCGGCGCCGACCTTCGTTTAGGAAGCAATCTGCGCGACCTTGCGCGCCACCCTGCGCGCCACGTCCCGCGCCAGAAGCCGGGCGCGCCAGACGGGTGGCGGTCGGCGGTCGTGCAGGAGCGTGTATTCCGCGGTCAGATAGGCCCGGTGCTCGATCCAGGGGCCGCAGAAATGGCAGATTGCAGGGTCGACCCGCGTGCCCTCCTTGATGAAGTGGCAATCGCCCGCAAGCACGTCGAGCGTAAGGGGGCCGGTCGAGTTGAGCGGCGTGCGCATCAGCGCACCACCATCGTTGTAGGAATCGCCTGCGTGCATTTCCGCCAGCGCGAGACCAATGAGCGTTTCCTCGCCCGGACCCGACCGGTCGAAATCCTTGATGCCCAGCTCGGCGGCCCGGCCGCGCAGCGCGCCGGCACGATCGAAGACCTGTTTCGCAAAGGGTCCCTTCCGGAAAAAATAGACTCCGCCGTTGAACTTGGCAAAGCGCCGCCCCCCGACCCCGGCAAGGGCGCGCCCGACGTCCTCGAGCCACAGGTCCGCGTCGCCCGCAACGAGATAAAGCCCAACGATGGGGCTGAAATCGAAGCGGCTTATTTCGGCGAGCTCGCGCGTGAAGCTGCGTGCGACGACGCAATCGGAGTCGATGAAGAGCGTCTCGTCGAACGGCGAATAGCCGTAGATTTCGGTCTTGTGCACGGTGCCCGCCGCGGCGACCGGTCGCATGGGGACGACGATGTCGAACAGGGGGTGGGGGCCGGGCCGATCGGTGACCAGCGCCCGCGGATGGCCGGGCATGTGCAGCTTGAGCGATCGCGCCAGCGTCTCCGCCTGGCGAAGATATTTGTCGGGCCCAAAAGCCATTGTGATGAAACCGACCTGGCCCACGCGCACTCAATTCCTGACCGAAGGCCGTGCGAATAGGGATTGCATGATGGCGCGGCAACGCACAATCGGCGGTACATGCGCGGCACGTACCGGATCGGCAAGCTCGTCAGGGCCGTTCGCCTCCACTATCTGAAGCGCGGGGCGCTCGCTGCCGTGCGCCGTTTCCCGACCCGGGGGCCCCGTCGCCCGCATCGCTTGCCGCATCCGATGATCGTGACGTTGACGTCGTATCCCGCGCGCTATCCGACCCTGGCGATGTCCTTGAAAAGTCTTCTCGACCAAGACGTTGCGCCTGACCGTACAATCCTGTGGATTGCCGGGGACGATATGGCGGCGCTGCCTGAGGACGTGCGCGCGCTGACGGCGCACGGACTGGAGATACGCGCCGCTCGCGATCTCAGGTCGTACAAAAAGCTTGTTCCGGCGCTCGAGGCGTTTCCCGATGCCATATTGGTGACGGCCGACGACGACGTCTATTATCCGCCGCACTGGCTGAGCGGGCTCGAGCAGGCCAGCCTGGCTGCGCCGCACAGGGTTGTCGCCTGGCGCGTGCACCGGGCATATCGGGAGGCAAACGGCCGGGTCGCCCGCTACGCGGACTGGGAACATGCCACCGACCGGGTGCGCATCGACGAGCCTGACGCGAGCCTGTTCCCCACGGGCGTGGGGGGCGTCCTCTATCCACCGCGCAGTCTTCACCCCGACGTGCTCGACGAAGCGCGCTTCATGCGGCTCGCGCCCTTTGCCGACGATGTGTGGTTCTACTGGATGGCACGACGTGCCGGGACGCGGCAGGCGCGCGCGCAGGGCTGGATCGACTTGATCGAATGGGCGGAATCGCAGGCGGTGGGCCTGTGCGTCGGCAATGTCGAGGGCGAGGGGAACGACCGGCAGATCCTGGCGATGGAGGCGGTCTATGGCCCCTTCCCTTTCTGAGGATCGTTCGCGTGCCGGCGGCGCCGCCTTCGCGACCGTCGGCCTGGCGCAACGGATCACCCCATGACCCGGATTTCGTTCATCGTGCCGACGTTCAACCGCGCGCGCTATATCGGTGAGGCGCTGCACGCGATCCTGCCGCAGATGGACGCCCGCGACGAGCTGCTGGTCATCGATGACGGTTCGACCGACGGGACTGAAGCTGCTGTGCGCGCGGCGGCGCCGGCCGCGCGCTATGTGCGGCAAGACAATGCCGGCAAATCGGCGGCGCTCAATCGCGCGCTCGGATCGACCGACGGCGACTCTATCTGGATTTGCGACGACGACGACGTCCTTCGGCCCGGCGCTGTCGCGCTGCTGCACGATCGTCTTGCCGCGAGCGCTGCCGGGTTCGTCTTCGGCAAATATACGCGATTTAGCGAAGGGCCGGACGGCAGCCGCCGGGACCTCGGCACGGGATACTGGCCGGACCTGACCCAGGGGTCGCTGGTCCGCCACATCCTGGAGGACGGTTTCGTGATGCAGAACGCGTCACTGGTGCGGCGCGCCGCCTATCTTCGGGCCGGACCGTTCGACGAGACACTGCCCCGGTCGATCGACTATGACATGGCCGTCCGCCTCGCCCTGAAGGTCGGGGTGGATTACGTCGACGCGATCATTTTCGACCAGCGCAAGCACGACGGGGTCCGCGGCCCCGCGCACAGTCTTCACCCGGCCGCGGAGTCGATGAAGATCTGGCTGGAATATGACCGCCGCATCTTCGACCGCGTGGCCGCCGAGACGACGCTCGCGTTTTTCGAGGCGCTGTTCGACGCGCCGGACGAACGGCTCCGCCGACGCGCGGCGCTGCTGCAGCGGGCCTGCGTCTGGGGTCGGCACCAGAGGTGGCCGGCTGCGCTGGCGGACCTGCAGGACGCTGCCGAGCTTTTGCCCGGCTGCCCGCTGCACGCGGTCGAGCGCGCGATCTGCCGGCGGATCCTTAACGGCAAGCACGGCTTTGACGCGCTGGGGACGGGCGACTTTGCGGCACCGCTGCGCGCGCTCGGGCGGACACATGTCGGACAAGGCATCTTCGGCGAGATGATGCGGGGATGCGTCTGGATCCTGCGACGTGGCACCGCCCCCCAGCGCAGGGTCACCGCGCGTCTTTTGTTCGAGATCCTCAGGGCAACGCGCGGGATGGCCTTGGCGCCGGGGCGGCTGCGCCAGACCGTAAACCACGCCACGTCGCTGAGCGAACGGCGTTTACCGGCTTTCGGCTAACGCGGCGCAGACTGCGGGAGCCCGCGGCGGGCGGGTCCAGGCCGTCCCGCGTGACGGCATAGACGCCCGTCGCCACGAGAAGCAGCGTATAATAGCTGAACGGCCCGAACAGGCTGGTCTCGGCGGTCGAGCGGACGAGTTCCCCGATCGTGAGGGCCGCCAGGAAGGCCATGGCGGTCGACGGCCGGGTAAATTGCCGGAACAGCGCAAGACCCAGGATTGCCGCACAGGTGACGACCAGGAGGATCGTGCCCACCCACCCCATGTCGACGCGCATTTCGATGAACGTATTATGGAAATTAAATCCCGTGCGGTTTGCGATTCCCGCGTAGCGCCAAAGCCCTTCGGCATCGATATTGCCGATCCGCCAGAAGGCGTAATAGCCATGGCCGAGCAGCGGCTTTTCAGCCGCGAGCCGATACGCAAAGTCCCACAGATACGTACGGCCGGTCAGCGTTGCGTCCTTCTGCAGGACATTTTGCCGAAAGTCGGCTGCCGCAGCCTCGATATCGGGAAGCAGCAGCACAGCGACCCCGACTCCCAGAATTGCCAGCACCACGATCACGACGCGCCAGATGCCGTTCACCCGCCCTACGAACAAGAGTGCCGGAAAGGTGAGCAGCGTCAGGATGAGCGCGAGCAAAGCACCCGACGACTGCGCCAATTTGAGCAGGAACAGGGCAGGCCCGATCGCCGCAACGGCCGCCAGCCGCCACCACAGCGACCGCTTTCGCTCGAAGGCGACGGCGAGCGATAAGGCGACCAGCAGGTGCGCCGCATATGCCATGGCGTTCTTGCTCGCATAGGGGCCGAGCAGAGGATAATGCGTCTCTAGGACAAAAGGTACGCGAGGCAGCGCAAGCAGGCACATCCCAACCATGGCGACGAACATCAGGACGATCAGTGTTTCCGGCGACAGCCGGCGGCAGATGACGATCGCCGCCGCCATCGTCAGCAGCATCTGGATTGCGGCTCGCACCGTCCGTTCCGGCGCGTCGGACCAGGCGGTCGACATCATTGCAAGCAAGGGAATGGCAAGGAGCGGAAGGAACCTGAGCAGGTCGCGCACCGCTTCCCGCGGCCGGACGAGGACGACCCCAGCTGCAGCCGCCAGGAAAAGCGCAGCGGATATCGTGCCATAGACGGGTCCGGCAACCAGCGCGAACAGTGCGAGTGCGCAGCAGAGAATTTCGAGATAGGCGAGCAAAGGCAGCTCAGCCGGACGGACGAGGGTACGGTTCTTGCGATTGGAGCGCCTTGGGGCGACCGAACTGCTACTCAAGCGAAACACCCATAATTCCGGCGCCGGGACATCGGCGGATGCGCCTGAAATTACCAATAAGGGAAACACTTGTCGCGACAACCCCGTTCACTAAGGGGGATCGCACATCGAGGGCATTCCAGCATGACGGATACCGACACCGCTTCGCCGCAGCGCACGCCGGTCGTCTGTGTCGCGGAGAACCGGCCGTGGTGCGAACCCGGAATCAGGTTGTTGATCGCCAGCCTTGCAAGACACAGTCCCAACCTCGTCGTCGAGCTCTTCTACCCGGTTGCGGGGCCCGCGTTCGTCGATTGGGTCGCGGGTTATCCCAAGGTGCGGCTGAACACAGCGACGCTCGACGAGCCATGGCGGGGCTGGAACATCAAGCCCATCGCGATCCTGACCTTGTTCGACCTCGGCTATCGTGACGTGCTGTGGGTCGATACCGACATCATCGTCGCGAACGACGTGAACAAGCTCTATGGCGGCGTGGTGCCCGACGCTGTTGTCGTTGCCGAGGAAGCGCTCTGCTCTTCCCACTATGATGGCGACGCGATGCGGGCACGTCTTTGGGGTCTGCAAATCGGTAGAGCCCTCCCGTTCGAGCTGAACGGAGGCGTAGTCGGATTTCCGGCCAGTCAGGTCGAACTGGTGCACGAGTGGCAGCGGGTGTTGAACTCCGACGCGTATCTCGAAGCACAAAAACTGCCCTGGGACGAGCGTCCCCGCCATTTCATGGCAGATCAGGAAGTTCTCACCGCCTTGTTGTGCGACAAGCGCTTCGCCCATATCCCGCTGAAATTCGCGTATCGCGGGCGACATATCATCCAGTATTTCCAGGCGAACTGTTATACAGTTCGCGAGCGCCTCATAAACATGCGTCATGGAATGCCGATATTCATCCATTCGCAGGGGCACAAAAGCTGGACCGCATTGGCACCGGCCCGAAGTCTCAAGGAGCAGATCTTTAATCTCTACCAGCGGGTCTCGCCCTATCTGTTCGAGGCCAGGCGATATGAACATGCGCTGGACGATAGGGACTGGCTGAAGCCGAAGGGAATGGCCGATCGGTTGCTGACATTCATTGCCGGCGGAATCGCGCCGCTGGGCGGGCTGCCCATCGCCATAGTCAACGACCTATACCGGCACCTGAAATGGGCGCACACCGGCGGAGAGCCCCGCCGCTAGGCATTACGGAGCGCTTGAACGATGAAAACAAGGTTCCGGCGCGCATTGAAGGCGCAGGCGTTCCAGCCGCCGCGGTGGGCTGTTGTGGTCAATCCGTTCTACATCATCAGGCGCGCGCTGTTCAAAAAGATCGCCGCGATCGCGCCGCAAATGACGGGAACGGTCATCGATCTCGGCTGCGGGTCGAAGCCCTATGAAACGCTGTTCGTCAATGCGGCAGCTTATATTGGCGTCGACATCCAGCAGAGCGGGCATGACCATGTCGATAGCGAGGTCGACATTTTTTATGATGGAAAAACGCTCCCTTTCGAAGATGCGACCATCGACAATGTCGTATCTTTTGAGACCTTCGAGCACATCTTCAACATCCAAGACATTGCGTCTGAGGTATTCCGGGTGTTGGCAGGGAATGGCACTTTGCTCATTTCGGTTCCATTCGCCTGGGACGAGCATGAAACACCCTATGACTACGCCCGGTACACGACCTTCGGCATCGTAGACGTGATCCGGAAAGCGGGCTTCCAGATCGTGGCCGTAGAGCGCACGAATAATTTCGTCGCCGCGGTGTCCCAGCTCGCGATCTTGTATTTCTATTATATCACGCGCAGTCGGATCAAGCTTCTCAATCAGCTGGTGCAGGTCGTCGCGATATTTCCGATGACCATATTCTCGCTGGCCATGGCCGCCATCCTGCCAAAACGCGACAGCTTCTATTCCGGCATCGTGCTCGCCGCCCGCAAGCCGGGCTGATCGTGGACCCCATGGAGCGCCTCGGCAATTGTGCGGGCGTAAGCCTCGACCGAACAATTCGTTGCGGCCCAGGCCCGATTAGATCGCGCCTGCGCGTCGCGCGCCGCCGAACCCAGCATGAACTGGTTCAGCGCGGCCGCTAAAGCCTCCGCATCGCCGGGCGCGACTTCAATACCCGGGCGGGCCGCATCGAGGTATTCCGAGATCCCATCGGTCCGTGTGACGATCACAAGCTTTCGCATCGACATTGCTTCGACCAGGCCAGTAACGCCGGCTGCATAATCGACGGCATTCAGGGGAAGGACCACTGCGGCTGCACCGGCATAGGCGTCGCGCAGCGCGACATAGGGAACGCGCGGACAGACTATCAAATTAGGCGGGAGGTCGACAGAGGACGCGGAATCATTGGTCAGGAAGCCCTGCCCATAGACTCTTATCGGCCAGTTTGTCAGCCGCGCGGCGGCCGCCAGCGTCGCATAGTCACGGTTTTCGGCGCCGCACGCCATGACATAGCCGTCGTCCTTGGGCTCCGGGTCCGGCGAAAAGAAATCGGTATCCACCCAGTTCCGGACATTGAGCAGGCTGTCCGGTCTGAAGCCGAGCGCAGCCAGCAGATCGCGCTGACGTTGCGATACGGTGACAATGCGGTGGAACGCGCGAGCCCCGACGAGGCGCAGGATCAGGCGCTTTTTCGGCGTAACATTATGAAAGACACAAACGAGCCGCCCCCTCCAGCCCCGCATTTTCAGAAACACCGCGAGCGGGAGGCCGATATCTTCGCCCGTCGTATAGATCGCGTCGAATTTACCGGCCAGCAACGCCGCATGGAGCGCAGCGCCAAGCGCCCTTCGTTTGCCGAACAAGAAGTTGAACCATCGGCCAAATCTTTTATGGCCCGACGTAAAGGATACGACTTGGGCATCCGTGAAGCGCGCGATTTCGGCAAATTCGTTCTTCGGCTCCCGAGCCGTGTCACTTGGACGGCGCTTTGCCGGCTCAGTGGCAATGACGACCATTGTCGGGTCCGGATACAGGGCGTTCACTTAGGTTCGATTCGGGCAATCGCTGGGTATCGTTCTGAACTGACAGCTATTTTAACGCTTGTCTTGGCTCAAGTTCAGATAGGAGCCGGTTTCGACCGCGCGGTTGGGGAACGCATTCATTGACGACAAGCCCTGACGTGAGCTTCCTCGTCGCGAGCTATAATGCTGCGCGGTTTCTGGAAGCAGCGGTCGACGCTGCCCTGGCGCAAACCGGCGTGTCGACCGAGGTCATCGTTGCCGACGACATGTCCACAGACGACAGTTGGGCTGTGGCGCTGCGCCTTGCGCAACGCGATTCGCGTGTGCGCGTTTTTCAAGGGTCCGACAACCGCGGTCCCGGAGGCGCGCGCAACTTGGCGCTCGGCCATGCCCGAGGCCGCTGGATCGCGGTACTCGACAGCGACGACCTGATCCACCCCGACCGTTCGCAGCGGCTGCTCGATGCAGCCCTGCGCACGGGCGCCGATGTCGTTGCCGACGACTTGCTCGTCTTCGACGAGGCCCGGCTGCTGCCGCCCGAACTGTTTCTGGGACAGCTGGCCCGCGAAACGGCCGTCATCGACCTGCCGAGTTACCTGGACCAGAGCGTGATGTTCGGACCGCGCCCGAACCTGGGCTTCCTGAAACCGATGATTCGCCGCGATTTCCTCCAGTCTCACAACATCCGCTACGACGAGCGGCTGCGCATCGCCGAAGATGATGACCTCATCCTGCAATTGCTGGCGGCGGGGGCGACTTACCGGGTGGTCCCTTCGCCGCTTTATTTCTACCGCAAACATGGTGCCTCGATCTCGCACCGGCTTTCGGTCGACCATGTCGATCGGATGATGGAGGCGGACACGCGGCTCCGTGCACGGCTGGCCAACGCCGACCGGGCGACTTCCCGGGCGCTGAAAAAACGCAGTCGCGCTTTGCGCAATGCCTGGGCCTTCACGCACATGCTCGAGGCTGTTCGCGCGAACCGGCCGATAAGCGTTCTCCGCGAGGCGATGGCAAATCCCGGCGCACTGCCCTTGCTGCGCATGCCAATCGGTGGCGCAGCACGAAAACTGTTGCCGCGGCGGGCCGAGGCACGAACGCCGCCTGCGCCGGATCCACGCAACGTGCTCTTTATCAGCCGTCAGCGCATCCTCGGAGCAACAAACGGCAGTTCCGCCTATCTACTCGCCCTTGCCGACGCGACCCGCGCGGCAGGCATGGTGCCGCATCTGCTGCAGCCGTCGCCCGTAATCTTTGGGCGGACTCCCTTTATCCGCCTCCGCCCCGAAATGGACTGCTTCGAATCGATCCGTATTCGCGGCGCGGCGCGCGTCGGCCCGTTTCTGCTGGCGCGCGCGATCGGCATCTATGCGGCGGCTGGGCGGGGCGTCGTTTCGCGGATAGCGCGGCGGCTTGGCGTTCGCGCACGCTGGGCGCAGGATCGTCGGGCGCCCTATGCCGCTGCCGCCCCGTGGCTGCCCGAAGACGTCCGTTATGTTGCCGAATTCGGGCGCGGCACTGCGAGGATCGCGATCGCAGATTATGTTTTCCAGACCGAGGCGCTGCCCTATCTGATCGATCCCGGCCTGCGCAGCGCCACGATCATGCACGACCTGTTCAGCGCCCGCCGCGACCAGTTCGAGGGTAATGCGACCGCCGACAGCGTCGCTATCCTTGACGAAGCCGAAGAAATTGCTCTGCTTGCAAAAGCCGACGCGGTTATTGCCATCCAGCAGACCGAAGCCGATTTTGTCCGGGCGCGTGTCCCTGGCGTAACGGCGGTCCTGGCCCCCATGGCCCGCCGGCCCGTTGGGGACGCGCAATCGGGCGACGCCGCCCGACTGTTGTTCGTGGGAAGCAACACGGCGCCCAATATCCTTGCGCTTGAATGGTTTTTCAATCGTGTCTGGCCCGACTTGCGCGCCGCTGCGCCGGACATGAGGCTCGTCGTTGCCGGCACCGTTGCCGCGGCCTTCGACGATGCCCCCGTCGGCATCAGCTTCCGCGGCATGGTCGATGACCTGGCGCCACTATATGCAGAGGCGGGCATCGTCATTTCGCCGCTGCAGCAAGGTTCTGGCCTGAAGATCAAGCTCGTCGAGGCACTGGCGCATGGCAAGGCCTGCGTCGTGACTGGCGTCACGCTGCAGGGGGTCGAACGGCAGCTCAAAGGCGCTGTCGTCCAGGCCGATACAGCCGACGACTTCTGCCAAGCGATCCTGCAGCTGCACCGCCATGCCGCAGACCGGCAGGCGTTGGGCGAGGCGGCGCTTGCCGCGGCATGCCGGCATTTCGGGCCAGATACAGCCTATGCCGCCTTTCGAGAGTGGCTAACCCAGTCGGGCTGACAGCTATTTGCCTTTCGTGGGCAATCGCCAGGCGCGAACATAATCGACGTCCATCGTTGCCGGAAAGCTGGTCGCGGCGTCCGGGTTGCCGGGCCATTTGCCGCCGACGGCCAGGTTGACGATCATGTACATCGGTTCGCCGAGGTCGCGCGGCGCCGCGATCGACGAGGTCTTCACCCCGTCGATATAGTAATCGAGCGTTTCCGGCGTCCACAGCAGTCCGTACCGATGATATTGGTCGGTTGTCCCCGACAAGGCCGCTGTCTTGGTAATGGCCGGCTGCACGGTCGAATGAAGGCTCTGATAGGCAATGCGCGGCTTGTCGCCATGCGCCTCAAGGATGTCGATTTCGGGCGGCCACTTCCCGCTTTGTGGCAACAACCAGAAAGCCGGCCACAAGCCCTTGCCCCCGGACCAGCGGGCGCGCATTTCGAAATAGCCGAACCGTTGGGTAAAGCTGCCGCGCGTCGAGATCATGCCCGAGCTATAGGCGACATCGTGCAGCGGCCCGTTACTGATGTCCGCAGGTTCGCGAGCGATGTCGCGGCGCACTTTCGCCAGTTCGGCTGGGGTGAACGGCCGCGCCTCGATCGTTAGCGTCCCGTTGGCAACGCGAAACGGGTTGATGCCGGCGCCCGCGTATTTCGCGTCCATGTAAAGTTGCAGCTCGCGATTGGGATAAAGCGAGCGTTTTGCCGCCGTCGGCCGATCGGTCTTCGGATTGTAATAGGCGAAGATCCAGCGCTTGGCATCGACCGAGGTGCCGTCGAATTCGTCGGCGAAACTGGGTTCAAGGCCGGCGAGCGGCAGTGCAGGGCCCGATTGCGCGCGGCTCGGCCCTTCGGCCAGGCCAAGTGCGAAAGCCGCCAGCGCGGCCACGCCGCCACCGATCGTCAAAACGAACCAACGCATCATCCAGTCTCCAATTGGCATCAGGTTACCCGGCATCTGCCGTGAGTCCAAGGATGTACGGCGCGCGCGTGGGGTGCGCCGGATCAGGCGTTCAGGCTCGGGGATCAACCGAGCAGGTATCGTACCGGCGGCGCCGCCGGCGCGATGCCGCCATGGCTTTTGTCACGGGCATAGGCCGCGATCACGGCCGGAAGGCGACGCGGGACCTGCAAAGCGGCGACAACCGCCGATCCCATTCCCTGTTGCCGACGCCGGTCGAGCAGGCGGCGGTAATGAATTTTGTCCGCGAGCTGTTGTGCATGACGCTCGATCGCAGCCTTTTCGTGCGCCTGCAGGCCGGGGCGAGACAGCAAAGCCATGTCGGCGGCATGAAGCGCGGCAAGATCATCGGCGCTGTGTCGGCCGCTGAGGGACTCAGGCCGTTCCACGGCGACATAGCCACAGCGGTTCGTCACTCTGAACGCCGCGCCGGCCGCCAGCATTTGCGCGTACAGGATATAGTCTTCGCCGAGCCTCAGCGTCTCGTCGTAGCGAAGGCCATTGTCCGCCAGGAAGGCGCGGCGGAGCACCGGCTTGATAAAGCCGAGCTCGGCCCGGGGCTTGCCGGGCCGGACCATATTTCCTTCGACAAATGCGTCCAGATCGAGCGATGTCAGGCACCCGTCGAAGCGGAGCAGTTGCGTCAGGTCGAAGCGGCTCAAGCTGTCGGCGCCCACGAACGCGATATTGTCCACCACCGCGTCCCACGCGCCGGGCGATGCGAACGCCGCAAACCGGCCCGGCACGAAGAAGTCGTCGGAATCCAGGATCGCGATGCAGGGAGCCGCGCTTTCGGTGATGGCGCGGTTCCGCGCTGCTGCCGGGCCGCGGTTGTCGGGTTGCCGCAGGACCTTGAGACGACCTGTGCCGTCGCAGGCCTGTTCGGCCATGGCTATGGTGCGATCGGTCGAGGCATCATCGACCACGACGACCTCGGCAACTTCAGGCTCGCCGAGCGCCGAGGAAATGGCGCGAGCGATGGACCCCTGCGCATTCCATGCGGCGATGACGACCGAGACATTCATGTCGGTCACACACGATGCCTTTGTGCGCCAGGGGGCGTGACTTGCGGACGCCGGGGCGTCGGGGTATCGGACGCCGTCCCGAAAAGGTTGTAGAAGACGCTATGAAACTTGCTGGCTATACCCTTGCGATCGTCGCTGGCCTTTCCCTGATGACGGGCTGCGCGTCTTCGACGGTGGCAGTTGCCGCAACGGGCCCGGCGCCCGAAGCCGCCCCGCAGCAAGTCGAATATGCGCTCGCGCCGGGCGACAAGATCCGGGTCATCGTCTTTGGCGAAGACACGCTGACCGGCGAATATGTCATCACCAGCGGCGGCAACCTGAGCTTTCCGCTGGTCGGCAACCTGCGTGCAACCGACAAGACGGTCGAGCAGCTGCAGGTGGCGCTCGCGGCCGCGCTCGGCGACGGCTATATCAACAATCCGCGGGTGAGCATCCAGGTCATCTCCTTCCGCCCCTTCTACATTCTGGGCGAGGTGAACCGGCCCGGCGAGTATCCGGTGTCGACCGGACTGACGCTCGAGCAGGCGGTCGCGTCTGCCGGCGGATATACCTATCGGGCGAACAACCGCCGTGCCTTCGTCAAGCGCGCGACCGAGACGAAGGAACAGCTGCTCGACCTCAAGAACGCCAAGCAGGCCATCGTCATCCGCGCGGGCGACACGATCCGTATTCCGGAACGGCATTTCTAGCATCCGGCGACCACCTCGACCAGTTCGCGGCAATCCCGCGACGCGGCGCGGGTCAACGTCGACGGCAGGTCGCCGACCGTGCGGGCCATGGCTGCAAAGCCTTCGGCATCCATCGGGACGAGCCGTTCGACCACGTCCGTTTCGGGATCGGCGACAACCATGCCGACCTGGTGCCGCTCCAGCCAGGCCGCTGTCTCCGTGCCGGCCAGCGCGATCGGGACGGCGCCATAGGCAAGCGATTCATAAAGCCGGTTCGGCAGGAGCCAGGTCGAATTCAGTCCCTCTTCGAAATAGTCGATCGCCCAGGCGAAATCGACGCGGCCGTACAGTGAACGCAGGTCGGCAGCCGTATAGGATCCGACGAAGTCGAACCCTGCCATCGCGCCCACCCGGGCGGCGAAATCGGGGAAGACCGCCGGGCTCGCAATGCCGGCAATCAGGACTCTGACCCGTCCGTTCGCCCGGCCGACGATCTGTTCGAGCATGGCCAGGCTTCGTGCGCAGCGGAGCATGCCGAACCAGCCGATCACCCACGGTGCCGTGCGGGGCGCACCCGGCTGGACGCACGGGGCGGTCGCGCCCTCCACATCGAGGAGGCGGTTCTCGACGAGCAGGACCTCGGGCAGGTGCGCGTGGTGCAACGCGAAATATTCGGTCAGGAACCGTGGCGAGCTGATCACGAGCAACGATGTGCCGCGCATCGCCCAGCGTTCGACCCCGCGCATGGCGCGCGACGCCATCCCCTGGCCGACCAGCAACCGATGAATGTCGAGGCACTCGTAGACGATTCGCCTGCGCCCGCCCAGGACGCGGGCAATCACCAAGGTTTCGAGATTGCGCGCCATGATGGCATCGCCGGCGCGCAAGGCGCGACGCACCTTGTCCGGCCGGAGCAGGACGGCGAGGACGCTGCCGATCCGCCGGACCAGCTTGCCGTCGCCGGTCGTGCCAAGGTCGATCACCGGGGCCTTGCCGATCCGTTCACGCGCGGTGCCGCGGCGACGAAAGCCGAGCACAGTGACGTCCGCCCCGCCCGCAATGAACATCTGGACCCGCCGCACGACCGCCGCATCGGTCACGTCATGCACCAGATAGGCGAAAGCGGGATCGGCTTCCTTCATCCGAACGCAAACTCTTTTCTGATCCCGGATCGGGATCTTGCCCCGCGGGGGCGCTATCAGGGCTTTGTCGTGAGGGGCTTATACGCAGGATCATAGCTGATCTTGGCTTCCTTGCGCATTTTTTCGAGCGCCGCGACGACGCGGCTGCCCGTTGAGTCGCGACGCACAACTTCCGTCGCCGCAGCGGTCCAGGTCGCCGGGTCGGACGCGATCGGTGCCCGCCCGGTGATAGTGCTGATGAATGTCGTGCCGCCCGAGGTGATGTCGAAGGGCTCTCCCGCAGGCAGGCTGAGGATCTGACGCGCCACTTCCGGTGCAATCGATGCCGTATCGAGCGCAGCCGCCGCGCGTTTGAACGGGATGTGCTCGGCCGCGAGTTGCGCGGCGACGCCGTCGATCGTCCGCAATTTCACCAGCGATTGCACCTTCTTGCCGTCGGTGGGGGCGGCGAACTGGATTTGGTCGAGCATGAGGCGTTCGCGCTTCGCGAACAGGGTGGGATTGCGTTCGATATACGCCCGGACGTCGGCCGGCGTCGGCGTGGTCGGCGTCCCGGCAAGCTTGCGTGCGCCCAGCGTCGCGAGCAAGGTCTGTTCGAGAAGGCGGCGGCGCAGAACATATTCCGGTCCCTTGTCGAGCCCCTCGCGCCGGGCATAGTCGGCGAGGAGGTTGCGTTCGACGATTCGCTGGACCAGCGCTGCCCGGGTGGCTGCCGGCAGGTTCGCCGTAGCGGCCGCGCCTTGCCCTTCGCCCTCGAGGCGCACTTCCTGCTGGGTGATCTCGTCGTCATTGACGACCGCAACGACTTGTCCGCCCGTTGTTTTCTGGCAGGCGCCAAGCAAGAGCGCGAGAGCGAGCGAAAGTCCGGCCGTGGCGGCGCGCAGCTTTCGCGCCTGGACATTGAGGTTCGCTTTTGCCGAATTGCGCATCGCCTGTCCCGTAACCGTGATCACATCTGCCTATAGCGGCGCCGCGGCAGGAGTTAATGGAGAAGATTGAAAAGACGAGCCTTAATTTGAGACATGGCGGCCCCTGCCACGCAGGACAAAGCCCCAGTAGCCCGTGGACCAGGCCAGATGCATGAGCGCCGCGGCGGGACCGGCCAATGCCGCGCAGCGGTCCCTGCCGCGGAACGCCAGCACCAGACCGAAACCGATCGAGGCGCCGAACCAGATCAGCGCCGGCAAGGCGAGTGCGACTGCGGGCAACCAGAAGATGCCGAGGGCAAGGCCGACGAATGCAGCGGCAACCGCCGGCAGCACAAGGAGCGGGAGCTTCTGGCGGCGCTTCAGCACTAGGCCGTGCTTGCGGACAGTGCGCGCTCGGCCGCGCCCATAGCCGCGATACTGGTTGAACAAGGCGGTAAAGCTGCGTCGCGGGAAATAGGTGATGTGGGCCGCCGGTTCGAGCCAGATGCGGGCGCCGTGCCGGGCCAGGCGACAGTCGAGCTCCGCATCCTCGTTATGCGAGAAGCTCTCGTCATAGCCGCCGGCCTCGACGAACGCCGCCAGCCTGAACAGGGCATGGTGGCCGTGATCCACGAACTGGCCTTCACCGAGGTGGCGGTGAAGCGATCCGCCCGTGCCGAGCCTCGAGTTCTGGGCTGCGGCGATCGCGCGTTGCAGGCAGGTGGCTCCCTGTGTCAGCATGGGCACGACAACAGAATCCGCTGCCGTCCGGTCGGCAGCGTCCAGGAGGGTGGCTGGGTAATGTCGCGGATAGCTGCAATGCGCGTCGATGCGCAAAAGCCAATCATGGCTTGCGCCGTGTATTGCGACAGCGCGATTGAGTCCGGCGCTCTGCAGCCGGGCCGGATTGTCGAGAAGGTGGACATTGGCATGCGTCGTCGCGGCCTGTGCGACAATGGCCTGGCTCCCGTCGGTGCTGCCGCCATCGGCGACGACAATCGTGGCCCCGGGCGCGTCGCCGACGAGTTGTGCAATCAGAGCAGGCAGCGTCCGGGCCTCGTTGAGGCAGGGAATGACGACAAGAAGCTGATGAAAATCGCGCATTGGTCGCTTTGCGAGAGGGGGACGGGCCAACCGACGTCCGGGGCCTATGGCAGCGCCAAATCCGGCCGGTCAATTGCATTAACCATATCTGCCGGCCATAACGCCCTGCCCGGAGTCTGGGCCCCAAAAATGCAAAATGACAGTGTCGCGCCCCCTTGCTCAGGTCTTGCTGCGTGAAAAAGGTTGATCCGAGACAGGCCGCGCAGCGACGCCGCCGCCTCAAAATTGGCGGCATGTCGATCTGGGCGGCATTCGTCGCCTTCATCATGCTGTGGCAGACCGTGTCCTACCGCGGCGTCATCGCCGTGCTGGCCGAATGGCAGTTCAACATCATCGGGCGATACTACCCGGCCATTACCTATCTCATGCTCGTCACGCTGCTCATGTTGCCAGGATTGCTGCTGTTCAAGCGGCCGGAAATCGAGGACCGCCCGGATCGTCTCGCGCGGGCGGCCATCCGTTCGGGGCGCCGGTTCCTGAACGTCCTCGCGTATAGCGGCGCGGCACTGGCATCGGTGTCGCTGGTGACGCTGATCCTGATGTGGTGGGTCCCCAAGCTGACCGGACCGATGCAATTGATCGATCTCAGCGTACCCTCCCCAACCGAGCCGCGCGAGGGGCCCACGATCCTCAAAGGCTCGATTGCCTATGACCGGACCGCGGCACTCGACCAGAACCTGTTTCTCGTGGCCCGCAACTCACGGTTCGCCCCCATGCTCGCCCCGGATAGCGCCATCCCGGACTATCAGTTTTTCGTCGAGCTGCCGCCGGCCGCCACACCGGACCTGAAACCTGCCAAAACGGCAATGAGCGGTATTCTGCAGCGGGGCAGCCTTCCCGGCGAGATCATCAGGCTGTATCGTTACGCCGGCGCGCGGGTGGAGACGCCCTATTATGTCCTGCTTTCCGATGCGAAGGCCGTTCGTTGGCCCTATTTCCAGGTCGCCCTTCAGACCGCGCTCGCCTCGGTGCTGTTTTTCCTGGCTGCCGCCTGGCAGCTTTTTCGCCTGAGACGAATGCAGCGCGATGCCGAGGCAATTACGGTTGATTCAGAATTAACTGCATAACCCAACCGAGCCTTGAGGGCTTGCATGCCAACAATCCGCCATGCTTCGGTTCCTCCTCTGCCTTCCGGCGACGGCGATCACGTTCACGGCCATCGCCGGTGAAGTGGACCGCCAGTCTCCCGCACCGGCAGTCGATGCGAGCCGCGCCTTCGTCGGCATGACGACACCGGCCGCATCTGAGGTTGCTGACTTCACTATAGGCGATCGCGAGGCACATCGGTCTGCAGATGGTCTTTTTCGTGTCAATGCCCTGGTAAATGGCGCCCGCATCAACTTCATCGTCGATACGGGGTCGAGCGTGGTCGTTCTGACGCGCGAGGATGCGCGCCGTGTGGGGCTTGCCGACATCGATGCCCCGCGGCTCGATGTGGCGACGGCCAATGGGGCGTCGTCGATGCGGATGACCGTGATCCGCGACCTTCGCGTCGGCCGCGACCGGCTGAAGGGCGTCCGCGCAGCCATTGTCGATGAGGGCTTGCCGACGTCGTTGCTCGGCCAGAGCGCGCTTGCAAAACTCGGATCGCTCTCGATCCGCGACGGCAAGCTCAGTATCGGGTCATAGCGCCCGGATCGGCTTTTTGACGGCCGCGGGCACGTCGCAACGTCATCCCCACCGCCAGGAAGCCGAACACCAGCATCGCCCAGGTCGCCGGTTCGGGCACCGGTGCGACGGGTGCGACCGGGCCGGTGCCGCCATCGACCCCGCCCGTGCTGCCACCGCCGCCGCCGACAGGAGCTGCCGGGCTGGAGCCGCCCAGCAACGGACCTTGAGGTCCGCCCACGCCACCCGGCGCTGAGTCAAAGCCCGCCGGTATCGGCCCGCCCGTGCCGGCTGGCGCGGCATTTTCCCCGATCGGTCCCCCGGCACCCGCAGGGCCCAGCTCTGCGGGCGACGGCGGTTCGGCGACATTGGATCGCCGGACGAACGGATTGCGCGCCAGGCGACGGCCGGGTCGGCCGTCATTGATCGCGACGATCGGCAGATAGCCGACAGGAGGCACGATGGCGGCAAATGCCTGCGCGCTCGGCGGGGACCCGACGAAGAACATCGCGCGCTCGTTGCGCGGCGCCATGGCCATGACCAGCAGACCGGCGACCAGCCCCCCCAGCATCCGCTGCTGGTTGCGGTAATTTCGTGTAAAGACGTCGGGTGGAGGCTTCGCCATGGGCGGGATAGTAAGTCGGGGGCAAAAGAATTGGAATGTTTTCTTTAACTTGGACAAAAAGGATTCGGTCCTGTTCTGGCACTCGACCCCAAGTAAAGGACGGGCGCAGGTGAACACGGCCATGAAAAATTCAGCCGGGCACCGACTCGGAACCGCCGGTGCGCGCAAACGGATCCCGGCTGCTTGGCTGTGTCTGCCGCTCGCGCTCGCGGCTTGCGGCTCGCGCGCCGATTCGGCAAGCGATGAAGCGATGGCAATCGCCGCCGTGACCTACACCATGACGGCGGACGACAAGCGGGTCTGCGTCGATAACGCAACCGACGGCGATGCACTGGCCGTCTACCGGACCATGATGCTGGCGCCCGACCCCGCGCGGCGTCCGCTCGCCTGGCACCGGCCCGGCCCGTTGAGGCCGGTGACGACGCTTTCCGATCGGCAGATGATCGACGACGAGTTCCGGGCCGACCGCCCGCGCCTTTCGCCGCCGGCCAACCCGACAGAAGCGCTTCCCACCGTCGACCAGCTTCAGCTGGATTCAATTGCGCGCGGGCTGGCTGGCCTCGACCGCAATGGCACGCGCTCGGTCGCCATTCCCTCCACGCCGCTGGTTGCCGCCCGATGGTGGGGCCTGAACCGCATCTGGCCGCAGTGCCTCAATGTGTTCACCATCTCCAATCCGGTCCTGTTCCGCGATTTCGGCTTTGTCACCGTACGGGGCGGGCACTGGGGCACGACCTATGCCCTGCGCCGGCAAGCCGGGCGGTGGTCGGTCAACGCGCAATGGACGAACTGGCTGTACTGACCCCTAGTGGATCAGGGCATCCAGCGCAGGCTTGGCAACGGGCAGGCACTGCGCCTTGTTGGGCCGGTCGAATTGCGCACAGTTCCACAGGGCGCGCTCGCCCTTTGCCTCGTCACGGGCATAGAGGAAGGTGATGGCGCTGCGCTGCGCTTCCGAAAGCGGCAGGCCTTGGGCAATCTGGGCCCCATCCTGCCATCCCAGTACCGTGCATCGCGGCTTTCCCTTGCAAATGGCCAACGCCGAAATGGCAAAGCTGCCAGGGAACGCCTTGCCGTCGAGCTGCACGAAAAACTGGTTCTGGTCCTTGTGCTGGGCGCGGACCTGAGCCGTCCCCAGCGAGCGCTTCGACACGCCTTCGAGCACGAGCGGGGGCTTTTCCGGCGCGAGGGCCGGCGCCGTTTGCTCGGCCGGCGCTGCAAGGTCCAGCGTCAGCGCGCCGCGCTCGGCGTGCGCCTGCGAGAGGCGCGCGAGTTGTGGCACCACCGGCTCGACGGTTTCGACCCTGCGCCGGAACGCCGCCGGCGTTCCCCAATAGCCCCGCCACAGGTAGAAGATGTGGGTTTCCACTTTGGCCGCCTTGGTCAGGTCCGACGCCCAATAGGGGACGACCCAATCGGCATGATAATGGGTCGACCAGCCCACGCTCGCCTCCACCCTGCCCTTCAGCATCGCACGGGCGCGCTCAATTGCCCTTTGCCATGCGGCCGCCGAAGGGGTCCGCCCAAGCGCGCCATCGCAGGTAAAGGTAAATTGGCATCCCGTGGGACGGTCCGATCCCTGAAACACGACCCCGCAGATCGTGTTGGGAAAGGCAGGGTGGCGGGTACGGTTGAGTACCACCTGGATCACCGAGTCCTGGCCGACGGCATCGTCCCCGGCTTCATACCATGCCGCAGCCGCAAGACATGCGACCGCACGTTCCTGCGCCTGATCGTCACCGGTAAAGGCGAATGAGCGCGCAGCGACCGGCGACGCGATCTCGATGGGACGCTGAGCATTCAATTCGCGGGCCGTATCCGGCGCGACTTTCAGATATTCGACGGGTTCGACTCGAGGCAGCATCACTTCGGTGCCGGGGTGCTGTACCAGTCTCGGCGCCGGCATGTGCCACACCCCCAGCGCAAAGGCGGCAGCAAGCCCGGCCACGGCCAGCCCAATGATGGCCAGCGCAAGAAGCCACGGGCGGCGTGACTTTGCCCGGCCTGGCAGCAATAACTCATGTCGCACGCGCTTGCACTCGGTTCGGGTTCTTTCGCCGCCCCTTAGGGACTTCGGATAAAAAATGCTCGTCCTAACGTCCGCCGGACGGACACCGGGCAGGCCGCACGCCTTCAGCCGGGCGGGCACGGCCTTCGCGGGGGTTTGCCAAATGCCGGCTGGGCGCTGAATATGGCATGATGAACCTGCGCCACATCGAGATTTTCCATGCCGTTTATACCAACGGGTCGGTCAGCGCCGCCGCGCGCGCCCTCAACGTGTCGCAGCCTTCGGTCTCGAAAACGCTACGTCACGCCGAAACGCTGATCGGCTTTCCGTTGTTCCAGCGCAGCGCGGGCAGGCTGATCCCGACGGAAGACGCCCATATCCTGTTCGGCGACGTGGCCGACATCCAGGACCGCGTCCAGGCGCTTCGCGAGGCAAGCCGCAACATGCGGCGCGGGACGCAGGGAACGCTGCGGATCTCGGCGTTGCCCGCGCTGGCGCTCGACGCCCTGCCCGCGGCCGTTGCACGCTTTCTCGACACGCACGGCGACGTGCGCTTCGACCTGCAAACGGTCCATCACGACGACCTGCTGCGCAAGCTGTTCGAGCGCGAAACGGATATCGCGCTGGCCTATGAACCGCCAGCCAACGCACCGATCGGGCACCTGCCGATCGGCCGGGGCGAGCTGGTTGCCCTTTACCGCGAGGCAGACCTGCCCGCAGCAGCCGATCGCCTGCCCCTTGCGATGCTGGCTGCGCATCGCTTCATCAGCCCTGTTGCCAGCGGTCCGCTCGGCCGCAGCTTTGCGCGCGAGCTCGACAGGAGCGGCGTCGTGCTCGACGACGTGATCTCGGCGCGAACCTTCTACATTGCGACATCGCTGGTCCGGCACGGCGTCGGCTGGACGGTCGTCGACCGGTTCACGGCGCAGGCATCGCTGGCGCCCGGGCTTGCCTGGCGCCCTCTCGACCCCGCCGTAGAGTTCGATGTCACCGCCATGTTTCTCGCCAATCGTCCTCCGGGCGCACTTGCGGCGAGCTTCCTCAAGACCTTCGCCGGCATCATCGCCCGGCCATGAAGACAGGCTATAGCCGGTGGCGCACTCACTATGCAGGTCAGGGACGGATCGGCGGTAGCACCGGCCGATGATCACAGCACCCTATCTGCTTTACCTGGGGCACAGTACCGACGTCTTCGGCATCAAGACATCGCGGGGGCTGGCGATCTTCCGTCCCGAGGCGTGCGTCGGTGAGTTCCGCCACGACGACTGCCCGCTGACGCTTGACCTGCCGCGGATGACCATGGCCGAGGGCGCAGCAGCCGGTGCGCGAACGCTGGTGCTGGGGATCGCCAATTCAGGAGGCCGGTTCGACGAGGGCCTGGTCGCAGATGCGGTGGCGGCGCTCGAAGCCGGCATGAACGTGGCAGCCGGCCTGCACCAGCGCCTGCGCGACGTGCCACAGCTGGTGGCACTTGCCGCCGCGCGCGGCCTGTCGCTCTTCGATGTGCGCGATCCGCCAGCCGACCCTGTCGTCGGTACGGGATATGCGCGGGCGGGAAGGCGGCTGTTGACGGTCGGGACCGATTGTTCGGCTGGCAAGATGTACACGACGCTGGCGCTGACCCGCGGGCTGTTGGCCCGGGGCATTGCCGCCGACTTCCGCGCCACCGGCCAGACGGGCATTCTCATCGCGGGCGCGGGCGTGCCGGTCGATGCGGTGGTGGCCGATTTCATCTCGGGCGCGATCGAAGCGCTCGCGCCGGCGCGCACCGACGCGGGCTGGGACGTCATCGAGGGACAGGGTTCGCTGTTCCACCCTTCGTTCGCAGGCGTCTCGACCGGGCTGCTGCATGGCGCGCAGGCGAGGGCATTGGTAATGTGCCACGACCCTGGACGCGCGCATATGCGTGGCCTCCCGGGACGCGCCCTGCCCCCGCTCGATGCATGCATCGCCCTGAACCTGCAGGTAGCGCAGCTGACCAGCCCCGACGTGCGCATGACGGGGATCGCGCTGAACACGTCGGCGATGGACGAAGGCGCCGCGCGCCGCCTGTGCGCGCAAACCGGCGACACCCATGGCCTGCCCTGCACCGACCCACACCGCTTTGGCGTGGATCCGTTGCTCGACGCGCTGCCGTGAAACGCACGCTCGTCGCGCGGCATGAGGCACGGCCGCTGGCAAGGCCGTTCCGCATCGCGCGCGGCGTGAAGACCGTTGCCGAGCTGGTCGTCGTCAGCTTGACGGAAAACGGCATCACCGGGCGCGGCGAGGGGGTACCTTATCCGCGTTATGGCGAAAGCATCGATGCCGTGCTGGAGGCGATCGAAGGCATCCGGCCCGCGATCGAAGCCGGCGCGGACCAGGCAGCGCTGCTCGCGCTGCTGCCGCCCGGCGCCGCGCGGAATGCCGTCGACTGCGCGCTGTGGGACTTCGACGCCAAGGCGAGCGGCAGCAGCGTTGCGGCACGGCTGTGCCGACCGCCGCTCGCCCCCCTCGCCAGCGCGCTGACCATCGTGATCGACTCGCCCGAGGCCATGGCCCGGGCCGCGCGCGACATCGCGCACGTGCCGCTGATCAAGGTCAAGGTCGATGCTGAAGATCCTGCCTCGCGCCTCCGCGCGGTACGGGCGGCGGCCCCGGGGGCCGCGCTGATCGTCGATCCGAACGAGAGCTGGGACCTCTCGCTGCTCCTCGACATGGAAGACGTGCTGGTCGAGACGCGGGCGGCGATGCTCGAACAGCCTGTCCGCGCCGATCAGGACGCGTGTCTCGCGGGCTTGACCTACGCAGTACCGATCTTCGCCGACGAAGCCGTCCATGTCGGCGGTGATCTCGACCATGTCGCGGCGCGCTATCAGGGGATCAACGTGAAGCTCGACAAGGCCGGCGGGCTGACTGCTGCGCTCGACCTTGTCGCGGCGGCGCGGGGTCGCGGTCTGGGCGTCATGACGGGATGCATGGTCGCAAGTTCGCTAGGTATCGCGCCGGCGATGCATCTCGCGCGCGATGCCGATTTCGCCGATCTCGACGGGCCGCTCTGGATGGCGCAGGATCGCGCGGGCGGGGTTATCGACCGCGCCGGTTGGCTGTCGCCGCCGTGCAAGGGGTTCTGGGGGGATTAAGACGATGCGCTGTCTGGGGATCGCCCTTGCGCTGGTCACGGCGCCCGTGTCGGCCGCCCCGCCGCCACTGAAGGAGCAAGTGACGGCGCGGCTGGCCGAGCTCGGGCCGGGCACGCGGTTTGGACTGGTGGTCACCGACGCCACGGGTCGCGAGATCGTCGCCATCGCGCCGGACGACCGGTTCATTCCGGCATCGAACACCAAATTGTTCACGGTCGCTGCGGCCTTTGCCACCCTGCCGGCGCTCGATCAGCCCGACAGCGACGGGGGGACGAGCGTCATGCTCGACGGACATGACGTCATTCTCACGGGCAGCGGCGATGCGCGGCTGTCGAGCGCCCCCGATTGTGCGACGGACTGCCTCGCGACACTAGCCGACGCGATCGCGGCGCGGACGCGAACGGTTCACGACATCGTGGGGGACGCCACGCGGTTCGTCGACCGGCGCTGGAGCTATGGCATGAGCTGGAACAATGTTGCGGAGCGATCCGGCACGGGCGTCGCGGCCCTGTCGCTCGACAGCAACCAGCTGCCGCTGGTGGCAATGGCGGATGCGGTCGGCAAGTCACCGCGGGTCAGCTCCTCCCCCTATCTGGCGATCGACAACCGTGCGACGACAGCGGCGAACGGACCAACCACGCTCGACGTCGAGCGCTTGCCGTTCGAGGGCCGCGTAAGACTGACCGGCCAGATCGCCGCCGGTGCAGCGCCCGAGACGATCTACCTCGGAATCGACGACCCCGCGCATTATGCGGCGTGGCGCCTGGCGCAGTTGCTGGCGGAGCGCGGCGTTCGGGTGACGGGCACCCTGCGCTCGAGATACCGGACCGCGAGCGAGCAGGCCTCCCCCCTGCCGGCGCCGGTCGCGACGGTCACGCCGCCACCGCTGCGCGACGACCTGACCATCATCGACAAGCAGAGCCAGAACCTGCATGCCGAATTGTTGATCCGCCGCGTCGGCACGGCGACGGGCGACCCTTCGGTAAACGGCGGCCTGACGGTCGTGGAGGCGATGCTGGGCCGCGCCGGCGTCATGCGCACGGGCTATGACTTTTCCGACGGCTCGGGCATGTCGACGTACAACCGGGTCGCGCCGCGCGCGATGGTCACATTCCTGCGCTGGACGACGACCCAACCCTGGGGGCGCGATTTTCGCGCGACGCTGCCCATTGGCGGCGTCGACGGCACGATAGCGCGGCGTTTTGCCGGGACACCGCTGGCAGGAAAGATCTGGGCCAAGACCGGCGGCCTTAATGCCACCAACGCCCTTTCGGGCTGGCTCACCGCCGCAAGCGGCCAGGAACTGACCTTCGCCTTTTTCGCGAACGACGTGCCACAGGGCCAGCGCGCCATTCCGGTGATCGATGCAGTGCTGAACCTGATCGCCGCCGCGAACTGATGGACGACAGACGCCCGGGTGTTGCAGGCGCGCCACGCCCGCGGTCAAATCCGACTGGCGATGCCGTTCGGTTATAGGCCGGCAACAAGTAACTATGGTGCGCCGCCACAGATGTGTCATTTACTCGGCGCGCCGGCGGGAACCGGCGTGGGGGAAATTGACATGCGCCGTGCTGTACTTTTCAGGTCCGTTCTCATTTCGGGAACCATGCTGGTCGCGGCCGTGCCGGCAATGTCGCAGGCGGCGGGAACGGATGTCACCGACGACAAGGAGATCGTGGTCACGGGATCTCTCATCAAGCGCAACCCCAATGACAGTTCGTTGCCGCTGACGATCATTTCAAACGCGGATCTCATTCGCGAAGGTATCAACAGTCCCGAACAGCTGGTTTCGCTCCTTAGCACCAACGGCAACGGGCCCGACAATCTGGCGTCGAATGCCGACGTGGTCGGCGGTGCCCAGCGGGGCACCAACGGGCTTTCCTCGGCGAACCTGCGCGGACAGGGCGCCGCGGCGACGCTCGTCCTGCTCAACGGCCGCCGGGTCGCAGCTCACGGGCTCCAAGGTTCGGCCGTCGACGTCAACCAGATTCCCTTTGCCGCCATCGAGCGCGTCGAGATCCTGAAGGACGGGGCCTCGGCCATCTACGGCACCGACGCCATCGGCGGCGTGATGAACTTCATCACCAAGACCAACTTCCAGGGCCTGACGCTCAACGGCTTCACCGACTTCACGCAGCAGGGCGACGGCACGATCTATCGCCTGTCGGCAACCGCAGGCTGGGGCGACCTCGATACCCAGGGTTTCAACATCATGGGGGCGGTCAGCCGCAGCGTGAACAACGTCCTGAACGGATCGGACCGCAAGTTCGTCAACGGCAACCAGCCCAGTCGGGGCCTTTCGGTCGACACCCGCGGCACGCCGATCGCGACGATGTTCCCCAACGGCGCCAATGCGCTCTTCGCGCCCACCGGATCGCTGCTGAGCGGAGTCACCCTGGTCGAGCCGGGAACGACGAATGTCGCGGCCACGGGCGGCATCAACTATCTCGATCTTCCCGGGCAGGCGGGGTGCGCCTCGGTCGACGGTGGCATGGCGTATGACGAGCAGCTCTGGGCGACGCCATCGGCGCGCCTTGCCTGTTCGTGGGACACGGGACGCGCCGTGGTGCTGCAGCAACCACTCAATACCCTGACCTATTACGGGCGCGCCACGGTCAAGCTCGGCGAGCACCAGTTGTTCGCCGAAGTCACCGGATCGAACGCGAAGTCCGCCAAGCTCTTCTCCAACAATCAATATTCGGGCAACGCGACGACGCTGCCGCTCTATTATCCGCGCAACGCCATCACCGCTGCCGTCTATGACGACGTCTACAACCGGCTGGCTGCGGTCTTCCCCCAGATCGCCGCGAATTTCGGCAAGCCAATCGCCTATCGCTGGCGGTGTCTGGCGTGTGGCAATCGCGAGTACAAGACCACCACCGACACGCTGCGCGTCGCGCTCGGCGCCGAGGGGCCGTTGTTCGGCAGCTGGGATTATCGCACCGGAGCCTCCTATGCGACCAGCGAATCCTCGTCGGTGCTGGGCACGGGATATCACTATCGCGGCATCTTCTCTTCTGCCACGGCGGCAGCAGCCTCCGGCATAGCAGGGGCCGTCTCCGGCGGCATCGACCCGCGCGCGCCCACGGCTCCCGGGGCAAGCGCGCCGGGCATCGTCGGGTTGCTCAACAGCGGCATCCTCAATCCGTTCTCGCTCACCCAGTCGGCTGCGGCAATTGCCGGTCTGAACGCCGTCTCGGCGACCGGCACGACGCTCTACGGCGGCAAATATGAAGTGTACCAGGCCGACGGCTCGATCACGGGGTCGCTGTTCGAGCTGCCGGGCGGCACCGTGAAGCTCGCCATTGGCGCGGATTACCGTCGCGAGCGCTACAGCTTCAACGGCTCCGCCGCAGCGGCGATCAACCAGCCCGAAATCTTCAATGTCGCCTTTGACAACATCAATGCGCTGACACCCAAGACCCGCGACGTGAAGGCGATCTATGGCGAGGTGTTGATCCCCATCTTCAAGCCGCTCGAGATCACGCTTTCCGGTCGCTACGACCATTACACGGGCTTCGGCGGGACCTTCAATCCCAAGGTCTCGGGCAAGCTGCAGCCGTTCAGCTGGCTGATGTTCCGCGGCTCGTACAATACCGGCTTCCGGGTCCCGTCGTTCAACCAGATCTTCAACGGGGTCACCCAGTCGCCGAATCCCGGCAATACGCTGGTCGATCCGGCCACCTGCCCGGCGGGCGGCACGGTCAACGTCACGCCCGGCTGCAACCAGATCAATCCCGATTCGCTGACCGGCGGCAACCTCAACCTGGGGCCGGAAACGTCGAAGCAATATAGCCTGGGCGTTGTCCTCACGCCTTCGCGCCGCTTCAGCGCCTCGGTCGATTTCTGGTCGATCAACGTCGACAACACGATCGGTTCGCTCACCATTCCCCAGCTCCTGGCCAACCAGACGCTGTTTCCCGATCGCGTGATCAAGACCAACGGCGTCATCACCCTGCTCGACCTGCGCGCCGACAACATCGGGTCGCGGCGGACGCAGGGGCTGGAAATCATGCTGCGCGGCGGAATCGATGCCTTTGGCGGCATACTGACCGCAGGGCTCGACGGGACGTACCTGCTCAAGAAGCGCGAGCGCTTCATTGCCTCGGGCGCGTTCGGGCCGAGCCTGATCGGCGTGTTCACCTATACCGGCGACCTCGGCCTCAAATGGAAGCACAACGCCTATATCACCTATACGAACGAGGACCTGACGCTCAGCTTCTCGCAAATCTATCGCGACGGCTATCTCAACAACACCGTGCCGGCCGCAGCCCTTACGCGCCCCGACTATAACGTGCGCGTGAAGCCGTACATCGTCTACAATCTGTCGGCGGGTATCCGCATCCAGAAGGGGCTCACACTGACGGCAGGCGTGCGAAACCTGTTCGACACCGACCCGCCGTTTGCGATCACCTATGACAGCAACTTCGGCTCGGGCTCGTCGTGGGAGCCGCGCGTGGCCGACCCGCGCGGGCGCAGCTTTACCATGGCGGTGGAGGTGAAGTTCTAAACCGTCCGAATGTCGCACCGCCCCGTAAAGATCTTTTTCGACGGCGGTGCACGTCCAAACCCGGGCGCCATGGAAGCCGCCGTCGTCGCAAGGGGCGTCACGTATTATTTTGGCGACCTGGGCCGCGGCAGCAGCACCGACGCGGAATGGCTTGCCCTGATCGCCGCACTGGACGTGGCCCAGGCACTGGCGATCGAGAACTTCACGCTGCTCGGCGATGCGGCGGGCGTGATCGACCAGGCGAACCGCCGCAGCCCGTGCCGGTCTGCCTCGATCCAGGCACATCTCGACCGCTTCGAAGCGATCGCCGGCGCGCGTGCCGCCCGTATCCGCTGGATTGCAAGGGCGCAGAATCTCGCCGGAATTGCGCTCGACGCCCGACGCCGCCGAGTTGCTTGACCCGAAGGCGATGGCGTTGGAAGGGGTGACGCATGACTCAGTTCGACCTCACCGACGACCAGCGCGAGATTCAGGATCTGGCGCGCAAGTTCACTGCTGACGCCATCACGCCGCACGCGGCCGAATGGGACGAGAAACACCATTATCCTGTCGACGTGTGGAAGGCGGCCGGCGCGCTCGGCTTTGGCGCGATCTATGTCGCCGAGGAGCGCGGCGGGATCGGCCTCGGGCGGCTCGAGGCGGCACTGATCATGGAAGCTATGGCCTACGGCTGCCCGGCAACCTCATCCTTCATCTCGATCCACAATATGGCGACCTGGATGATCGACTGTTTCGGCGGGGCGGACATCAAGGATCGCTACCTCCCGCAGTTGGTCGGGATGGACAAGATCGCGTCCTATTGCCTGACCGAACCGGGCAGCGGGTCGGACGCGGCAGCGCTCAAGACGACCGCTCGGCTCGAGGGCGATCACTATGTCGTCAACGGTGCCAAACAGTTCATCAGCGGCGCGGGCGTCAACGATGTCTATGTGACGATGGTCCGTACCGGCGAGCCGAAGGGCCGAAGGGCATTTCGTGCCTGGTCGTCGAAAAGGACATGCCCGGCCTGAGCTTCGGCGCGTTCGAGCGCAAGCTCGGCTGGAACGCCTCGCCGACCGCGCAGGTCATCTTCGACAATGTGAAGGTGCCGGTCGCCAACCGTGTCGGCGCCGAGGGCGACGGCTTCCGCTTTGCGATGATGGGGCTCGACGGCGGGCGCATCAACATCGGGGCGGCGTCGCTCGGCGGCGCGCAGCGCTGCCTCGACGAGGCGATCGCCTATACCAAGGACCGCCAGCAGTTCGGCAAGCCCGTATCCGATTTCCAGAACACCCAGTTCATGCTCGCCGACATGGCGACCGACCTGGAGGCGGCCCGCGCCCTCCTTTACATGGCGGCGGCGAAGGTGACGGCAAATGCACCCGACAAGTCGCGCTTCTCGGCCATGGCGAAGCGGCTTTCGACCGATACGGGATCGAAGGTCGCGAACGACGCGCTGCAGCTCTTCGGTGGCTATGGCTATCTGCAGGATTATCCCATCGAACGCTTCTGGCGCGACTTGCGCGTGCATTCGATTCTGGAGGGGACCAACCAGGTGATGCGCATGATCATCGGACGGGAGCTGACGCGGCAGTGAGCACTGACGTCCTCGTCGAGCGGCAGGGTCGGCTCGGTCGCATCCGGCTCAACCGGCCGAAGGCGATCCACGCGCTGACGACCGACATGTGTCTCGCCATCCTCGACACGCTTGCGGCATTCGAGGCGGACGACGAGGTCGCCGTCGTCGTGTTCGACCATGCCGAAGGCCGCGGCTTTTGCGCGGGCGGCGACATCCGCATGCTCGCCGAAAGCGGCAAGGGTGACGGAAGCGAGGCGCGTGCCTTCTTCCACGCCGAATACCGGATGAACCACCGGCTGTTCACCTATGCCAAGCCGACCGTCGCGGTGATGGACGGCATCACCATGGGCGGCGGCGTCGGCATTGCGCTCCCCTGCACCTATCGCATTGCAACCGAGAATACGCGCTTTGCGATGCCCGAGACGGGCATCGGCCTGTTCCCCGACGTCGGCGGTGGCTGGTATCTGTCGCGCCTGCCGGGCCAGCTCGGCAAGTTCCTGGCGCTGACCGGCGCACGGCTCGACGGGGCGGAGTGCCTCGCGCTGGGGCTGGCAACGCATTATCTGAGCGCTGCCGACGTTCCGGCAGCGCTCGATGCGCTGCAGGACGGTCCCGACATTTTCGCGACGCTAAAGGCACACGGAACCGGCGCACCCTTGGCGCGGATTGCCGAGAACCGGACGCATATCGACCGGCTGTTCGCGGGTGAAACTGTGGCCGACATCATGACGGCGCTCGAGGCCGACGGCAGCGACTGGGCCGTGAAGGAGCTCGCGGCATTGCGCACCAAGTCCCCGCTCTCGATGGCAGTCGCGTTGCGCCAGCTCCTAGAGGGCGCTGCGATGCCCGACTTCGCCGCCGAGATGCGCCAGGAATATGCCATCGGCGCGCGCGTCGTGCACACGCGCGACTTTATCGAGGGCGTCCGCGCGCTGATCGTCGACAAGGACAATGCACCCCAGATGGGTTACCGATGTCGATCCGGCCGAGATCGACGCCATCTTCGCGCCAATGCCCGCCGGGCAGGAATGGACTCCGTGATGACCTATGAGACCCTCCTCGTCGAAACCCGCGAAGCGGTAACGCTGGTCACGCTCAACCGGCCGCAGGCACTGAACGCGCTCAACAGCCAGATCCTCGCCGACCTGATCGCAGCATTCGCCGCCTATGACGCCGATCCCGGCCAGCGCTGCCTGGTCCTCACCGGCAGCGAAAAGGCCTTTGCAGCAGGCGCCGACGTCAAGGAAATGGCCGACCAGTCGTTTGCGTCGATGTACGCCAGCAACTTCTTCGCCGGCTGGGAGCGGGTCACCGCCACGCGCAAACCGTGGATCGCTGCTGTCAACGGCTTCGCGCTCGGCGGCGGGTGCGAGGTCGCGATGATGGCCGACTTCATCATCGCCGGCGATAATGCCAAATTCGGCCAGCCCGAGATCAAGCTGGGCGTCACCCCTGGCATGGGCGGCTCGCAGCGCCTGACCCGCGCTATCGGCAAGGCGAAGGCCATGGAGATGTGCCTCACCGGCCGGATGATGGGCGCCGAGGAAGCCGAGCGCAGCGGCCTGGTCGCGCGCGTCGTCCCCGCTGCCGATCTGGTCGGAGAGGCTTTAAAGACCGCGACCGCCATCGCGGCCATGCCCCCGCTTGCGGCAATCGCGACCAAGGAAATGGTGAACGGCGCGTTCGAGACGACACTGGCGCAAGGAATCCTTTTTGAGCGCCGGCTGTTCCATGGGCTGTTCGGCACCGACGACCAGAGCGAAGGCATGGCTGCCTTTGTCGAGAAGCGGCCCGGCAACTGGACGGGGAAATGACATGACCACGATTGCCTTCATCGGCCTCGGCCATATGGGCGGCGGCATGGCCGCGAATTTGGCCAAGGCGGGGCACGATGTGCGCGCCTTCGACCTGTCGACCGCCGCGCTGGATCGGGCAAAGGCTGCCGGTTGCTTGCCCGCCGCCAGTGCCGCCGAGGCCGTCGCCGACGCGAATGTCGTCGTTACGATGCTGCCCGCTGGCCGTCATGTCGCACAGGTATATGACGAAACGCTGCTGGCGGGCGCTAAAGCCAACACCCTGCTGATCGACTGTTCGACCATCGACGTCGCGACGGCGCGCGACGTGGCGAGCCGTGCGGAAGCCAAGGGCCTTATTGCGGTCGATGCCCCGGTTTCGGGCGGGATCGCTGCTGCCAACGGCGGGACGCTGACCTTCATGGTCGGCGGCAGCGCAGAAGCCTTTGCGCGCGCCGAACCGATCCTTGCCGATATGGGCAAGGCCGTCATACATGCCGGCAGCAACGGCGCGGGGCAGGCAGCGAAAATCTGCAACAACATGATTCTGGGCGCGACGATGGCCGTGACGACCGAGGCATTCAACCTGGCCGCAGCCCTCGGCCTCGACGCCCGGGCGTTCTACGACATCGCAAGCGTGTCATCGGGCCAGAGCTGGTCGCTGACCAGCTATTGTCCTGTCCCGGGCGTGGGCCCGGACACGCCCGCCGACCGGAATTACGAGGGGGGATTCGCCGCAGCGCTGATGTTGAAGGACATGCGCCTCGCGCTGGATGCCGCCGGGAGCGCGGGGACCGCCGTGCCCGTCGCGAGTGTCGCGGCGGAACGTTATCAAGCCTTGTCGGACAATGGACAGGGCGGAAGGGATTTCTCCGCCGTGATTACCCTCGACAACGGCTGAGGCTGGGACCCTCGCCCCTCAATCGCTGATCGGAACGCAGACCGTAAAACAGGCGCCGCCTTCCGGCGTTTTCGAATAGGCGACCCGTCCGCCATTCGCCTCGACGATCGTGCGACAGATCGACAGGCCGACGCCCAGACCGTCGGGCTTGGTCGAATTGAACGCCCCGAAGAGATTTTCGACTGCTTCCGGTGCGACACCCGCGCCCGAGTCGGCCACGCTGATATGGACCTCTGTTCCGCTGGTTCGCGCCCTGAGGGTAATCGTACGAACGGGCGCGCTGACGACGGCCTCGACGGCGTTGCGCAGCAGGTTGATAAACACCTGTTCGAGCTGCACCCGGTCGACATAGGCGGTGTCGACGTCCGGTTCGATTTCAATCCGGTAATCGATGCCATGCGCCCTTGCATCGGCCATGGCGAGCAGACCCGCCCGCTCGATCAGGCTGACGACCCGCTCGGGACGACGGTTTACCCCGCTTTTGGCGACCATCGACCGCATGCCCCGCACGATCTCGCCACTGCGCTGGGTGGCCGCCGCCGCCGACCTGAGCGCCTCGCCGACGAGTGTCAGCTGGGCGGGGCCCCCGATCCGAAGCAGGCGCTGGGCCCCGCTGACGTAATTCGCGACCGCCGCAAGCGGCTGGCTCAGTTCATGTGCCAGCGTCGATGCCAGCGAGTTCATTGCCGCGAGCCGCGCAAGATGGGCGAGTTCGAACTCGAGCCGCTGGACGCGTTCCTCGTTCATGACCTGATTGTGGATATCTTCCAGCGTACCGTACCAGCGAACGACCTCGCCCGCCTCGTTGCGCAGCGGCGAGGCCCGCGAGCGCCACCACCGATAGCTGCCGTCCGCCATCAGCAAGCGGTAGCGGTGATCCAGCGGCTCGCCCGAAGCGATGGCGGCGGCTCGGCTGATCGCCGAACTTTTCACATCGTCGGGATGGAGGGCGTGGTTGATATAATCCGCGATCGAAGACGATGGCGGTCTCCCCGTAAGCGCGCCCCAGCGCGAGGCATCGTCGTCCGCAATCGCGATGGCCCAGCCTTCAATCTTCGTCGACCAGGGAATCATGCCGCTCAGTTCGATCGTCAGGCGATAGGCGGCATCGCGCTCCTGGCGCCGCTCTTCCTCGACGACCTGGTCGTGCACGTCTTCGAGCGTGCCATACCATCTGACGATCGCGCCGCGCTCGTCACGGCGCGGCACGGCCCGCGACCTGAACCAGCGATATTTGCCGTCTGGAGTACGGAGCCGGTAGCGCTGGTCGATCGTCGAGCCCGCCGCAAGAGAGGCGGCCGCCATGCGAAAGGCACCGGCGACGTCGTCCGGGTGCATCAGGTCCGGCACATAATTGTTCAGATCCATCTCGGGCGGCCGGTTGGTCAGCGCGTGCCAGCGCTCCCGGCAGGCCTCGCTGATCGTCAGCACCCCGCCTTCGGCAGGCGCCGTCCAGAGGATCTGGCCGTGGAGGTCGATCGTGTGGCGATAGGCCGCGTCGATTTCGCGGGCACGCTCCTCGGCGCGAACCAGATCATCGACATCCTCGACGGTGCCAAGCCATTGCGTCACATTGCCGGCCTCGTCGAAGTCGGGCGCTACGCGAAACCGGACCCAGCGGATGTCGCCGTCCTTGCGGATAATCCGGTAGCGACCATCGGTCACGGTCGGCGCAGCGACAACGCGGCGCGCGTCTTCACGGGCACGCTCGTGGTCGCCGACATAAATGACATCGGCAACGTTGACGTCGAGATCCGCGGCTACGGCACCGCCTGTCATCGCCTCCCAATCGGCAATCCAGTGGTCGCTGATCAGGCGAATTCGGAAGTTGCGCGTCGCGATCAGGGGAATTTGCCCGTTCAGCCGCAGCGTACGCCGGAACGTCCCTTCATCGTTGGCGATCTTGTTGGCAGCATCGGCCAGCGACTCGATCGTTTCCCGGTGCCGGGAGATTTCGTCGCGAAGTGCGTCCTCCGCCCTTTTGACACGGCTCACGTCGATCGTGTGGGTGACGATTCCGTCGATCACGCCATCGATCATCGACGGCAGGCACGTGACCAGGAACGTTCGCACGACGCCGTCGTCGCGTACGATCGACTGTTCGAAATGCTGGCGATTGCCGGCCAGCGCCGCGCGAACCATCGGCTCGCACCGTGCGAAGCGCCGGGCGCCGAGCACTTCGCGCAGGTGCATGCCTTGAATCTGGCTATAGTCCCGGTCGAACCAATGGCCATGGGCCTGGTTCGCGAAACGGCATTTCAGGTCGAGGTCCCAGACCGCAATGAGCGTCGGAAGGCTGTCGACCACGGCGCGCATGGGGCCATTGTCGAAGCCGATATCGGAATTCGCACGCGCCGGCTGGTCGCCCTGGCGTTCGCGGTTGGGAACCGATGCGGATGTGATATTATGAATTATGATGGTCCCGCATTTTTCACTGCGCCAGCAGTGGTCGTAGTACGCGGAAGCAACTCACACCTGTAAACGCTAGGTGTACACCGGCGCCGTGGCGACGTCACCCGCCATCGTCGCCGGCGGCGATGATCGCGACATCTGCGGCCGGCAGGCGGCGCGCGCCGAGGATGAATGCGCCCTCAATGCTGGCGGGCACGTCGAGCGCGCGGGTCGAATAGTTGAAGACATGCAGTCGGTCGCCGGCCCGGCGCAGGCGCATGCCCTCGGGCAGCGAGTGGACCTTCAGACCCGCGTCGCGTGCCGCCGCTTCCATCACCCTGAGCGCCAGATCGGCCGTGGGCCATGCGGCGATATAGCGGACCTTGCCATGGTGCCAGCTTGCAATCGTGCCGTCGTCTGCGACCAGCCCGGGCGCGGCGTCGGTTTCCAGATGCTCGATCCAGCGAGCGATGCCCCAGCCGTCGCCGGCGTGCTCAAGCCCGGGGCGAAGGCTTTCGACACGGACGACCTTGCCCGGAAACAGCTCCTGCAACGGTCCAGGCGCGAGCCGGTCCGGGATCTGGAAATCCGCCCCGCGGCTGCCGCTGCGCGGGCCGACGACGATCTGGCCGGCAAAGTCCTTCAGTGGATCGACCAGCGCCGGGGGGACGATCGGCAGGCAGGGGACGACGCACAGCGCATAGCCCTTGAGCTCGGCCGAGGGCGGCACGATGTCGACATCGAGCCCCAGCTTGCGCAGCGCGCTATAGCAGTCGAACGCCGCCCAAAGCGCCGACAGCCCGGACCCCTGTGGCTGAATGCCCGTCACCCAGTCGGCGTCGTAAGCAAAGACGAGCGCAACGGTGCGCGGCGGATCGCCGACCGGCCCCAGTGCGGCCAGTTCACGCCCCGCTTGCGAAGCCTCGAGGTAGGCCGGTGCAGGCGCGCTGTCGGGCAGCAGGAGCCCGGCGTGAAATTGCTCCTGCGCGCGGGGGTATTCGCGCCAACGAAAATAGCTGACCAGTTCCGCGCCATGGGCCATGGCTTCCAGTGTCCAGAGCCGCACCATGCCCGGCAGCGGCGCGGGATTAAACCGCGCCCAGTTGACCGGCCCGGGCTGCTGCTCGAGCACCCACCAGCGCCCGTTCGAGGTGCAGCCGCGGTAGAGGTCATGATGGAACGCCGCGATGTCGGGATGGCCTTGGCGCGCATAGGCGAGCTTGTCCGACTCGCTGAACGCAAAGCTGTCCAGAAACCCGAGCGGATAGCTGTCCCACCCGACGGCATCGAGATCGGCGCCGACGGCGTGGTGATCGAACTGGGTGAAGAAGCCCATGAAGTTGTGCACCACGTCGCGCCCCGGCGACAGCGCGCGCAAAAGCCGGGCCTGCGCGCCGTTGAAGCTGACAACCTGGTCCGACGAGAATCGCTGGAACGCCAGCCGGTGCGCAGGATTGGCTTCGGTCACCGTCAGATGGGGCAGCTCGATCTCGTCGAACGACCCATATTCCATGCTCCAGAAGACATTGCCCCACGCCGCGTTGAGCGCCGCGACAGTCAGATAGCGTTCGGCAAGCCATTGCCGGAATGCCGCGCGCGCGGCCGCCGAGTAGCTCAGCACGGTGTCGTGGCAGCCATATTCATTGTCCGTCTGCCAGGCGACGACGGCGGGATGCGCGCCATAGCGTTCGGCCACCGCCCGGGTGATGCGCGCGGCCTCCGCCCGATAGCCGGCATGGCTGAAGCAATAATGGCGCCGCGAGCCGAAACCGCGCGGACGGCCCTGCGCATCGACCGCCAGCATGTCCGGCATGCGGTCGACCAGCCATTTCGGCGGCGTGGCCGTGGGCGTACACAGGATGAGGCCGAGACCGGCCCCGGCAAGCACCTCGACGGCGCGGTCCAGCCATGCCCAGTCGAACCGGCCAGGCTCGGGCTCGATCCGGCTCCACGCGAATTCGCCGATGCGGACCCGACTGAGGCCCGCTGCGACCATGCGCTGCGCGTCGTCGGCCCAGATCGCTTCAGGCCAGTGCTCGGGATAATAGCAGACCCCCAGCCGCATCGGTTCACATCCCCCTTGCATCGACGTCGCCGCAACCGGCCATCGCCGGGCGTTATCGCACGATTGGCGCGAATGATACCGGGAGCGGCTGCCGTGTACGGTGTGCTAGGCCGCTGTCACCTTGTCATGGTCGAATTTCAGCCGCGTCGTCAGCAGCGCGCGGAACGTGTTATAGCCACCCGTGCCCGGCATGAAGGCATGAAAGAACAGCTGAGGCTCGCCATCGAGTCCCGGCGCCACCGACGCGTGCCCGGGTGCCCACCAGTCCTGTGTCGTCTTGAGCAGCGGCTGGGCCTGTTTGACATAAGGGCCGAGCGGATGATCGGCGACCGCGACGCCGATGCCATAGGCCGGCGTGCCGAAATCATTGCCGGCATAGAACAGCCAGTAGCGGCCCTGCTGGCGCGTGACCCAGGGGCCTTCGATAAGATGGCCTTCCCATTCGAGGTCGTTGGCCAGCACGAGCTGGTCGCTGCCAATAAGCTGGCCGGTATCGCTGAGACGCTGGGCGTGGATGGGCGTGGTCATGGCCTCGACGATCATCGCCGCTTCGGGAATCTTCGAGAGGACAGCCTTCACATGCGTCCAAGAGTCGAGGACGGCATCGATCAGGGGGCCCATCAGGAAAAAGCGCTCCATCGGACGCTGGGCATTCGCCCAGAGCTGCATCGCGGCAGCGAACGAGGCTGTCCTGCGGTCGGCTTCATTGGCGAAAAGCTGATCGATCAGCTCGGGCCGCTCGCGCAGAAGGCCCGCGAGCGGCCGCGGCCAAATGCCGTTCGAGTCGCGCTTCCAGAACAGGTACCGATCGCCATTCGCATCGATGAAGATATGCGAGTCGATCACGCCGCCGCTCAAGATCGGTCGGGTCGGATCGTCGGGCAAACCCGTGGTATTGACGGCATGGCCGGCAAGCAGCGGGTGGCCGAGGTCGGTCCAGGGCCCGGTGGGATGCGGCGCCTTGGCAAGGCCGATGGCAAGCGCGTTGCTCTTCTGGCGTCCGGTGTAGACGACCCAATATTCGTCGCCGACGCGTGCCATTTCGGGCGCCCAGTAATCGCCGACGTCGCGGCCATGGGCCGTCCATGCCGGCGCGTGTCCTTCGGGGAAGACAAAGCCCTGGTGTGCCCAGTTGACCAGATCGTGTGACCGCAGGATGGGAAAGGCATCCGGCGCGTCATTGGACGTCGCAACGAGATAATAGCCCTCGTCGGTCTTGAGCACGGCGGGGTCGCCATAGCCTGCCGTCGTACGTGGATCGAGGTTCTCGATGATCAGCGGTTGCCAGGCACGTCGCGGTCCATCGGGAATGACCGGCTTGACCATGCCATGCGGCGGCCGCGTGCCGAAGTCGCGGGAGATGTCCTGGTAGAAGCGCTTGTAGCTGTCCTGCTCGCCATCGACGATCTGGTATGACCGGATTTCGATCCCGAAATGGACGTTGAACCGCGTTCCGGGGCCGTCGGCAACGGCGTCGATCTCGAATTGGGGAATCAATTGCCTGCCTTTGGTTGCGGTCGCCAACGAGCAACGACGTCGTCCCTTGATTTATATTATAAATAGGAAGCTGAAGAGAGCAAGGGCAAGCAATGCCGTCTGCGGCATGGGCAGCCGGATCGCAGCAGCATATTGACGCGGCCACGCGCGTCCCCGATGCTGCATTAATATGATAAATGGATGCCTTTTTTGAACAGCCTCGAACTCTCAGGCGTCGCCAAGTCCTACGGTGACGTCCGCGTGCTCGACGACGTGACGCTGACGATGGGCGCCGGCGAGTTTGTCTCGTTCCTCGGGCCGTCGGGCAGCGGGAAATCCACGCTGCTGCGCATCATCGCGGGGCTCGAGACGCTCGATTCGGGTGAAGTGAGGCTGGAAGGGCGGCGGATCGACCTGTTGCCTCCCGGCGACCGCGACGTCGCGCTCGTCTTTCAGGCTTATGCGCTCTACCCCCATATGACCGTGCGTGAGAACATGGCGTTCGGCCTGCGCAATGCCCGCGTTCCCGGTGACGAGATCGAGGCGCGCATCGGCCGTGCTGCCGCGGCGCTCGAGATCGGGCCGTTGCTTGCGCGCAAGCCCGGCCAGCTGTCCGGCGGACAGCGCCAGCGCGTGGCGATCGGACGTGCCATCGTCAAGAATCCGCGCCTGTTCCTGCTCGACGAACCCTTGTCGAACCTTGACGCGGCGCTGAGGATGCGTACGCGGGTCGAACTCGCGCAGCTGCGCAACCGGGTCGATGCGGCGCTGATCATGGTCACGCATGATCAGGCCGAGGCAATGACCCTGTCCGACCGCATCGTCGTGATGAACGACCGCCGCATCCAGCAGGTCGGCACACCCATGGACATCTACCGCCGCCCCGCGAATGCGTTCGTTGCCGCATTCGTCGGATCGCCTGCAATGACGCTCGCGCGCGGCCGCATTGCTGCCGAAGCCGGTAGCTATGCCACGGTGGTCCTGGACGGTGGGGCGCGCGTGCGGACGCGCATAGCGGCGGCAGGCCTGGCGCAAGGCAGCAAGGTCCAGCTCGGCATACGGTCCGAGCATGTCGGCATCGCGCCGCCGGGGACGGCGACGATCGACGGCGAAACCGTGCTGGTCGAACGTCTCGGCGACCGGACGCTTGTCTATGCGACGCTGGCCGACGGGCAGGAAATTACGGCGCAGGCCGAGGGCGCCAGCACCGTGCGCATCGGCGATCGCGTCGGGTTGGCGATCCACGGCGACGCCGCGCACGTCTTTGCGGAGGATGGTGCCGGCCACCATCCGGCGGGGGCATGAGCGCGCGCGGCGCCGCACCCGGTCGGTGGCAGGGTCTTGCCTTTGTCGGCCCGTTCGTCGCCCTTTACAGTTTCCTGCTGATCCTGCCGCTGATGTTGGGCATCTTCATCAGCTTTCACCGCGCCGACCTCTTTGGCTCGCGGCTTTGGGTCGGCATCGACAATTACGTCCGTCTCGTCCGGGACCCCATTTTTCATTCGGCCCTGCTCAACACCTTCCTGCTCACGCTGCTGATTGTTCCCGCCCTGACGGTGCTGACACTTGCCCTCGCGCTCGCACTCAACCGGGCGACACGCGGTGCCGCCATCTTCCGGGGCCTCTTCTTTTCATCGTCGGTTCTTTCGGTAACCATCGTGACGCTGATCTGGCGCTTCGTGCTGACTCCCGATGCAGGACTCGTCGCCAAGCTCCTCGCGGTGTTCGGTGTCGAACCCATCCCGTTTCTGAGCCATCCGCAGCTGACAATCCCCGCGCTTGCCATCACCACGATCTGGTGGTCGCTCGGCCTGCCGATGATGCTGTTTCTCGCCGGACTGCAGCAGGTCCCCGGCGATCTCTACGAAGCTGCCGCGCTGGACAAGGCAGGCCGATGGGCGGTTTTTCGGCAAATCACCCTGCCCTCGATCCGTCGTACCACGATCATCGTGGTCATGCTCCAGACGGCTGCCCAGCTCCAGATTTTCGGTCAGGCCCAGTTGCTCACCTCGGGCGGGCCAGCCGGTGCCTCGCGCCCGGTCGTGCTGTTCATCTATGAAGTCGCGTTCGGCCGCTGGGAACTGGGCTATGCGTCGGCGGCTGCCGAAGTGCTGTTCTTGCTCGTGCTGAGCGTGACCGCGCTCCAATATTGGGTGACGATGCGCGAGGATCGCCGCGCATGAACGCGAACCGGCTCAGTCTTCCCGCCCTGATCGCGCTCGTCATCGGGGCGACGATCATGGTGGCGCCGCTGCTTTGGACGTTGCTGCTGTCGTTCAAGGACAATGCCGCGCTGATGCGCGACAGCGCGGCCGCTTTCTCGCCGCCCTATACGCTCGACAATTACCGCGCGATTATTGCGGGGTCGCAAGTGCCACGCTGGCTCCTGAACAGTGCGATCGTCTCGCTGGGGACGACGGCGGGGGTGCTGATCCTGTGTTCGCTGGCGGGCTATGGCTTTGCGCGGCTCGACTTTCCGTTCCGGCGGGTACTGTTCGGGTTCGTGCTGGTGGGGCTCGCCATTCCGGAACAGGCCGTCATCCTGCCGCGGCATCAGCTGTTCGCCGCGCTCCATCTGCACAACACCTATCCCGGCCTCATGCTGCCGGGCCTGGTGGCTCCGTTCGGCGTGCTGTTCATGACCCAGTATTTCAAGGCGATCCCGCGCGAGCTGGACGAAGCGGCCATCCTCGACGGGGCCAGCCGCCTGCAGGTCTTCTGGCGTGTCCTGATGCCCCTGACGGTGCCCGCGCAGGCCACGCTGGGCGTGTTCACGTTCCTCGGCACATGGAATGATTACTGGTGGCCGCTGATCTCCGCGACGACCAGCGACCGCTTCACGCTGACCGTGGGGCTGGCGTCGAGCCAGATGAACTACGCCCAGACCAGCGGACTGGGCTTCCTGATGGCGCAGGCCGTCTTTGCCTCGGTGCCCATCCTGATCGTCTACCTCCTCTTCCAGAAGCAGATCGTTCGCGCCATGGCCGGGACAGCGGTGCGATGAAGTGGATTGGGCTTTTCGCCGCGCTGCTGCTCGCGGCCTGCGGACCGCGCGACACCCGCACCGAAATCGTCGTCCAGCGCTTCTTCGGTGAGTGCGGCGCGATCTATGGCCGCAGCATCGACGTGGCCAAAGCGGAGACCGAATGCGGTATCCTGACGACCATCATCAACCGTTTCCAGGCCGAAAATCCCGACATCAGGGTGCGGATCAACGTGGTCGCCTGGCCGGGTTACCCGCAGCTTTCAGCGCAGATTGCGGCGGGTGACCCGCCGGATCTCGTCACGATGCACCAGTCGGTGATTGCCGACTATTCGGGACGCGGCCTGCTCGAACCGATGGATGGCGTGCTGGCACAGGCGGGCATCAGGCGCAGCGACCTGACCGAGGCGGGGCTGCGCGGCACGGTGAAGCGCGGCAGGCTCTATGGCATGCCGTGGGATACGATCGGCGGGCTGTTCCACATCAACACCGCCCTGATGGCCAAGGCCGGCCTGATGGCGAACGGGCGCCCGATACTGCCGCATTCGCCCGCCGAACTGATCGAACAGGCGCGCCGGTTCGAGAAAGCGACGGGCAAGCCCTATCTCATTCAGGCGCAGGTCAACGATCCGGCAACGCACGTCCGCAACCTCTACACCTATCTGATGGCGCAGGACGCGGTCATCTTCCCCGATGCACGGCACATCCGGCTGGACACGCCACAGGCCCGCGAGATCGTGACCTTGCTCCGCACCATCAACGCACAGGGTCTGACGACCAAGAACCAGGATTTTTCAGCGGCGACACAGGCCTTTACTAACGGCCAGGGGGGGATCTTCCCGGTCGGCACCTGGATGATCGGCCCCTATGACGAAGCTGCGGCGACGCCCGGCGCCGCGCTGTCGGGCCATTATGCCGTGCTGCCCTACCCCCACCTGTGGGGGCATGACGCCGCCTTCGTCGACGGCCATGCCTGGGTCGTTCCCCGCCATGACCGTCCGCCTTTGGAAATCGCCGCTATTGCGCGTTTTCTCGGCTTCATCGCCAGATACAATTTTGACTGGACGCGCACGGGCCATTTGCCTGCGTTTAGAGCGGTCCTCGACCGGCCGGATTTCAAGGCGCTGCCACACCGTGCCGACATCGCTGCCATGGCCGCGACCGGGCAGCAACTTCCCGACTATGTCCAGCGGCAGTCGGCGATCCAGGGCCTGATCGCCGAAGAGCTCGAGGCCGCAATCACCGGGCTCAAACCTGTCGACCAGGCGCTGAAGGATGCCGAGCGGCGGGTGAACGAGCTGCTCGCCGAAATGCTCTAGGGCGCTTTTTCGGCGATCGCGATCAGCGCAAGCACGTCGTCGATCAGGATCTTCATCGAAGCATAGGCCTTGGTGCCGTCGCCCGCGCTGATGGCATCGAGCACATCACGATGGTGTGGCAGGCTGGCAGTCAGCCCCTGATAGCGGTTGGTGAAGCGGATCGAGGTGCGAAGCGCCGTTTCGACCAGGTCGCAGAACTGCAGGTAGAACGGGTTGGCCGTGGCTCGCAGGATGGCGATGTGGAAGGCGATGTCCGCTTCCAGCGTATCGTCGTCGCCCGCCTCGGCCGCTTCCATCCGGGCAAAGCCACGCTGGATCGCGACGATCGCTTCGGGCGATGCCGCACGCGCCGCCAGCGCAGCGGCGGCAGGCTCGATGCCGATCCGCAGCTCGTTGAAATGGCGCAGCAATTGCAGCGAAAACTTGCGCTCGAGCAGCCATCTCAGCACGTCGGTGTCAAACAGGTTCCACAGGTCCGTTGGCTGGACTGTCGTCCCCTTGCGCGGCCGCGCCGTCAGCAATCCCTTGGCAGTCAGCATCTTCACCGCTTCGCGCGTAACCGACCGGCTAACCTCGTAATGCTGCGCGAGGTCGGCTTCGGTGGGGAAGGCGGTATCTTCGTACCGCCCAGTAACGATTGCCCGGCCGAGCAGCTCGAGCAGGCCATAGGTCAGGTTGCGCCCGCCCCCGCCCGCGCCATGAAGCCCAGACACTTCGCTCGCCAAAATCCAGTCCCTCCCGCGCCCCGGCCTGTTGCCGGAACAAAACCCCATCTCGAGCCTTACTCCCACGTCCGTCGGAGACAAGGCTTGCGTCGCCATGAACGCTGCTTGAACATATAAGATAAATCGGATAAATATCCATTAGAACCGCAGGAGCGGTCACAAATGGGAGGATTTTCATGCGCTCGGGACTTTTGATCCGTTGCTCCGTCTCGGCTTTGGCGCTGACGCTGTCGCCTCCGGCCTGGTCACAGGCGACCGCGCCGGCCGCCGACAATGCCGACGACACCGAAATCGTCGTGACCGGCATCCGCGAATCGCTCGTGTCGAGCCGTAATCTCAAGCGCAATTCGGTGCAGGTGATCGACACCGTCGTCGCCGAAGACATTGGCAAGCTGCCCGACATCGCCGTGTCGGACACCGCCGCACGCCTTCCCGGCGTGCAGGTGCAGCGGCTGGGCGGCGAAGCGTCGCAGGTTCTCGTCCGCGGCCTCGACGAGCGCTATTTCAACACCGTCTACAACGGCCGCGAAATCTTCACCGCCGAACGCCGCCAGGTCGCGCTGCAGGACTTCCCCTCGGCCGGCATCGCCGCGCTCGAAGTCTACAAGACGTCAACGGCCAATCTCGTCGAGCCCGGCCTCGCAGGCCTCGTCAACGTCCGCTCGCGCCGGCCGTTCGATTTCGACGCCGCGCAGATTTCGGGGACCGCCTGGGGTCTTTATACCAAACAGGGCGGCAAGCTGACACCCAATGGCAACATCCTCGTCACCGACCGCTGGAACACGGGCATCGGCGAAGTCGGCCTGCTGCTCAACGCCTCTTACACCGAGATGCAGTACCTCGACTCCGAACCGTCGAACACCGACTTCATCGCCAATCCGACGATCAACGGCCGCGAGACGCGATTCCCCGACATCCAGCGCCTGTTCTACCGCTCGGGCAACCGCGTGCGCCCCTCCGTCAACGGCTCGTTGCAATGGCGGCCGAGCCCGGGCCTCGAATTCTATGCCGAGGCGCTGTGGCAGGGCTTCCGCAACAAGATCGACGACCGGCAGCTCGAGGTGCCGCTCTACGGCGCGACCTATAGCAACCTCGTCTACCGCGCCAATTCCAACCAGCTGAGCAGCGGCACCGCCACGAACCCCGGCAACCGCATCTTCAGCTTCCAGGGCGCGACGTTCAACAAGACCGACACGTACCAATATGCCGTCGGCGGCAGCTACGAGGCCGGGCCGTTCAAGGTCACCGCCGACGTCGCGCGCACGACGAGCAAGTTTACCGGCTCGACCGAGTCGCTCGATCGCGTTTTCAACGGCGGCTATACGGCGGACTTCAACCTCGAAGTTCCCCAGTTCGCGCTGAGCAACATTGTGCTCAACGATCCGGCGAACTCGACCTTCCAGGGGCTGTACGAACAGGACCAGACATCGTCAGGCAAGGACTGGCAGGCACGGCTCGACGCCACTTACAGCTTCGACAATTTCTTCCTCAGGAATTTCCAGGTCGGCGTCCGCTACACCGACCGGTCGGCGCTGCGGCAGTTCAGCGACCGCTATAATTTCATCCTCGGCCAGAACATCCCCGGCACGGCCCTGCCGGTCACCTATGCCCAGATCAATCCGGGGTTGCGGGGCACGACGGTCCAGCCGACGCGCAGCTTCTTCGCCCCCACCTACGACAGCATTCGCAAGAACATCACGGCGCTGCGGGCCATAGCGGGCTATGGCACCACGCCGATCGTCGGCGCCACGCAATATACGGCGACCGAAGAAACCATGGCAGGCTACGCGCAGGCGAACTTTGCCGTTGGCGACACGATCGAAGGAACGGTCGGCATCCGCGCCAGCAAAGCTAAAACGCGCGTGACTGGCACGGCCGCGGGTCTGTTGCCCGGCAACGGCGGCGACGACTGGGAATTCCTGCCCAATGCGAGCGTACGCTGGCGGATCGCGCCCGCGCTGCAGCTGCGGCTGTCGGCCACGCAGACGATCACGCGGCCGGTGTTCGAACAGCTCAATCCGGCGACGAGCCTGGGGCCGCCCCCCGGCGTCATCATCCCCAACCCGACCGACCCCTATGTCAATGCACGGCGCGGCAACAGCGGCAACCCGTTCCTGCAACCGCTGCGATCGGACAATTACGATGCCAGCCTCGAATATTATTTCTCGCCCACGGGCTTTGCGTCGCTCGCCGTCTTCCGGCGCGACCTGACCGGATTCATACAGAATCAGGACATCCGGTTCATCGACCCGACACTGGGGCCGGTGATCATCAGCGCGCCGGTCAATTCCGGCCGCGGCCGCGTCGACGGACTGGAGGCCCAGATCCAGACCTTCTTCGATTTCGACGGAATTCCTGATTTTGTGCGCGGGTTCGGCATCCAGGCCAACTACACGCTGCTCGACGCCAAGACCGGCTTCCCCAATGCGAACGGGTCGTTCACGCTCGACCGCATCACGGGGACGTCGAAATGGTCGTACAACCTCGTGGGCCTGTACGAGCGCGGGCCGTTGTCAGCGCGGCTGACCTATAACAAGCGCGGGCCGACGCTCGAATCGCGCCAGGACCGCGGCAACGACCTCTACCTCGAAACGGCGAGCTTTCCGGCCCGCATCGACCTGTCGATGAATCTCAATTTCCGCGACAATGCCGCGCTGTTCTTCGACTGGACGAACATCACCGGCAAGCCGTTCCGGCAGGACTTCAGTTCCGCCCGCGATGGCGCCGCGCGGGCCGATTATGTCCGCTTCCTGCGATACGAGGAAACGACCTTCTCGGTCGGCCTGCGCTTCCGAATCGGCGGCAGCAAGTAGGGCGCAGGACTATCGGCGCAGGCTGTTCGCCAGCACCGGCGTATCGCCCCGCCACAACAGCGGGGCGATATACATATAGCGCCCGTCACCCGCCGGCTGGCACTGCGGCGTTGCCGACCAGGCGTGAAAAACAAGGAACGCGCGGCCGCCGCGCTCGAACACGGTTTGATGGCCGGGGCCGCTCAGACAGCCCGCCGTCGGCGTGTAATAGCTGTACAGGATCGGGTTTTCCTTCGCCTTGGTGCAAGGACCGGTTGCGCTTTCGCACCGGGCGTAACCCATCGCGTAATTGGACAAGCGCTGGTCGCGCTCCCAGCCGAAATGGTTCGCCGAGAAGAACAGCGTATAGCCCCCGCCCGGGTTGCGGACCATGGTCGGCGACTCCACGACGCGCCATTCCCAATGCTGGTCGTTGGCCAGCAGCGCCCGTGCCTCCCCTTCCAGCCGCATCCCGTCGGGCGACAGCTTCTGCACGAACAGGCGCGACGGTCGCAGGAAGCGCGGGTTGTTGCCGTCGCTCTTGAAATACAGGTAGCGCTGCCGGTCCGTATCGGTGAAGGCGCTCGGGTCGATCGAGCCGCCCTCCTCGCGCTGGCAGACGAGCGGCCCGGCGTCATCGGCAGCAAACGGCCCGCGCGGGTCGGCGCTTTGCGCCACGCCGACGCATTGCAGGTCGCTGCGTCGCTCGCGCGCCGTGAAGTAGAGCACGTAGCGGTTGCCCATATGGATTACTTCCGGGGCCCAGGTGAAGCCGGGCTTAGCCCATGCCGGCAGGCGCGGCATCGCATCGTGCAGCTTGCCGTCGGCGTCCGTCAGCAACTGCCAGTCCACGAGGTTGGCCGATCGCGCCATCTGGACGTTGGCGCGAAGTCCGCTGGGGTTTGTCGCATAGGCAAGAAAACCCGCTCCGTCGGGCAGGACAAAGGGGTCGGGGAAGTCCGTCGCAAACACCGGGACCAGGGGTTTTACCGGCGGCGGCGTTTTTGCAGCGACGGCCGCCGCGACCGCGGCCAACAACGAAATCATGATCTTGCGCACAAACTCTCCTTGCCCTCCCGCTATTATCATATTTATTAATCAGTGAAAGCGAGGTTCGGCGTGCGCATTTACCGGAAGTGGATGGCGACCGTCCTGGCGCTCGGACTAGCAGTGAGTGCAGCCTGGGCAACGGGCCCGCGCCTGGCGATCAATAGCGATTTCCCCGATCCTGCCGTTTTGCGCACGTCGTCGGGCTGGTATTACGTCTATGCCACGCAGGGCGTGACCGGCGGCCGGATGAACAACATCCAGGCAGCGCGTTCCCGCGACATGCAGTCGTGGGAGCGATTGCCGGACGCGCTTCCCGTCAAGCCAAGCTGGGCATCCCGGACGCAGGATTTCTGGGCGCCGCACGTCAGTGCGCATGACGGAAAATATTATCTCTATTACTCGGCGAAACCCGATGCGGCGCTGACTGACAAGACGCAGGGCCTGTGCCTGGCCGTCGCCACGGCGCCTCGTCCGGAGGGACCCTTTACCGATATCGGCCACCCGCTCCAGTGTGGTCAGGGGTTCGTCAACATCGACCCGATGGCCTTCGACGACCCGGCAACGGGCAAGCGGCTGCTTTACTGGGGGTCGGGATTCAAGCCGATCAAGGTTCAGGAGCTCAGCCCCGACCGCATCTCGTTCGCGCCCGGAACGACGCCGCGCGACCTGATTTCGCCCGTCGCCGACGACAGGCCCGACAACTATAGCCGACTGGTCGAGGGGGCTTGGGTCACCCGCCACGCCGGCTGGTACTTTCTGTTTTATTCGGGCGACAATTGCTGCGGCCCGAGGGCGCATTATGCGACGATGGTGGCACGGTCGCGTTCGGCGACCGGCCCCTTCACGCCGCTTCCGGGTCGCGTGCACGCGGCGGGCGGCAACTGGCTGGCGCCAGGGCATAATTCCATCGTCACAGACGCGCGGGGGCGGTCCTGGTCCTTCTATCACGCGGTCGACAGGCGGCGCCCGCGGGCCACGGCCGGTGCCGATACCAATAGCCGCAGGGTTATGCTGATCGATCAAATTATATGGACGGGGGGCGTGCCGCGGGCCCGGGCCGGGACTATAGCCGTGCCATGAACTTTATCCTGAAAACACAAAATCTTCTGCTGGAAATTGCGCCCGGGATCGGTGGCAGTATCGTCAGGTTCGACTATATCGGCAAGGACCGTCGCCAGTCGGTGCTGCGGCCTGCGTCGGCCGATGTCGCCGACGTCCTCGGCATGGCGAGTTTTCCCCTTGTCCCCTTTGCCAACCGGATCCGGGGCGGCGCGTTTGACTGCGACGGTGCGACGGTGCGGCTTTCGCCCAATATGGCGGGCGACCCCAGCCCGCTTCATGGTCAGGGATGGCTCCATGCCTGGACGGTCGATGACGCTGCCGAAAGCAGCGCGCGGCTCAGCTTTGTCCATGATGCGGGCGAATGGCCCTGGCGGTACGAGGCGTGGCAGGAATTCAACCTCGACGCGACGGGCCTCGACCTGACCCTGGGATGCCGAAACCTGTCAGACCGCCGCATGCCGTGCGGCCTGGCTCAGCACCCGTATTTTCCCTGCGACGGACAGACGCTTCTCGACGTCGACGTTGCCAGCGCATGGGCGGTGGATACGCTGACACTACCCGTCGAGCGCGTCGCCGCGGAGGGACGTTTCGAACTGCGCCAGCGCCGCATCTGCGGGGCAAATCTGGACAATGCGTTCGACGGCTGGAGCGGTTCGGCGCGCTTTTTCTGGCCGGGCCAGCCCATGAGGGCAACGATGTCGTCACCCGATGCGACCCGCTTCCATGTCTACTCACCGCGCGAAGGCGGCTTTATCGCCGCAGAGCCCGTGCAGAACGCCGTGACCGCGCTCAACGCGCCGCAGGACGACTGGGACCGATTGGGCATCGCTCTACTCGATCATGGCGAGGCGCGCGAATTGCACGTTCGCTTCGAGCTGGAGCCGGTCTAGGCCGGCTTCGCCGTCAAAAGCCCTCGGGCATGTCAATCGGCCCCACCACCTCGCGGTACCGGGCAATGGCATATCGGTCGGTCATCCCTGCAATGAAATCGCCGATGTGGCGACTGCGGTCCGGATCGGCATCGGGAAGCGTTGCATACCATTCCCCGGGGAGGCGGTCGGGCTTGTCGACATAGGCGGCGTACAGCCCGGTAACGAGATCGCATGCGCGGTTCGCGACTTCGATCTGTCGGGGGTGGTGGTAAAGATTGTCATACATGAAACGCTTCAGCCGGCGCTCATCGTCCGCCATGGGCGCGGAAAATCCGGCGAGCGCCTGCCCGGCGCCGCGGACGTCGGCCACACTGCCCACCCCGGCCTCCGCAACCCGCCGGCGGGTCTCGTCGATCACGTCATTGACCATTACCCCGATCTGCTGGCGGATCAGTTCGGCGCGCAAACGACGCGGCGCGATATCGGGATAGCGACGCAGCACCGCCGCCCAGCCCCGCTCGACGAACGGCAGGGTAACCAGCGCGTCGAAATCGAGCAGCCCGGCGCGCAGCCCGTCGTCGATGTCGTGATTGTCATAGGCGATATCGTCGGCCACTGCCGCGACCTGCGCTTCCAGTCCCGGCTGGCTGTGGAGATCGAGGGGGAAGGCGGCATCGACCCCTGCCAGCGCCCAGCCCGGTTGCAGGACCGGACCGTTATGCTTGGCGAGCCCTTCCAGCGTTTCCCAGGAAAGGTTGAGGCCGCGCCATCGCGGATAAGGCGACTCCATCTGCGACAGGACGCGCAGGGTGTTGCCATTATGGTCGAACCCGCCGACGTCACGATGCGCGTCTTTCAGCGCACCCTCCCCCGCATGGCCGAACGGCGGATGGCCGATGTCATGCGCCAGGCAAAGCGCTTCGGTAAGATCCTCGTTCAGGTCCAGCGCCCGGGCAATCGTGCGACCGATTTGGGCGACTTCCAGGCTGTGCGTCAGGCGCACCCGGAAGTGGTCGCCGTCGGGCGCCACGAACACCTGCGTCTTGTGGCGCAGGCGGCGAAAGCTGATCGAATGGATGATGCGGTCGCGGTCGCGCTGAAAGGCCGTGCGCGGCCCCCGGGTCTCCCCCATCACCTCGAAATGGCGGCGGCCGCGACTGAGCGCCGGATCGCTGGCAAGCACCGCGAGCGACCTCATTTAGCGGCGATCTTCTCGACTTCCTCGCCCGGATCGCTGTTGAACGTCATGGCGCTGACCCCGTTCTTGGCAAGCTTGCCGACCAGTTCGCGCGCTGCCGCAGCCGACTTCATGGGTCCGACCAGGATGCGGTTCGTCGCCTTGTACGGCGCGGACCAGCCCGACATTCCCTTGAGCGCGGCTTCATTGTCCGAACGAATGCGCTTGAGTGTCAGGGCGAGGCCGCTGTCGTTGCGCCCGGTCGCGATCTGCACCCAGATCCGTGCCGGACTACGCTTGGCTGCGGCTTCCTTTTCGGCCTTCTCGCGCTTGGCTGCTTCCTCCGCCGCCGTTTGCGCCGCGAGCTGCGCCATCTTCCTTTTTGCCGCGGCCCGGGCGGCGCGCAGTTCGGCGGCGTTTGGCAGGGTCGCAGCGGACTCGCTCTCACGCTCGATCCCTTCCAGCAGCCCGGCAAGGCGTGACGAGGCTGCGGCCGTGGACGGCCGGGCGACGACAACCGGCGCCGGCGGTTTGGCGGTCGGCAGCGGCGGCGTCTCGAAGGGCTTGTCGGCGGGCTGATCGGCGGAAGTCGCCGCAGGCGGCCCGATTTGCGCAACGGCGGCGGGCGGCGTGGTCACTTTGGGGGCTGGCACAACGGGATCCGCCGATGCCGGCGCGGCCGGCCGTGCTTCCTGTAGGGCGGGCACGTTCGGCGCAGGCACGGCTGCCGGCGGCCGGGCGTTGTCCGGCGGCGGCAATGCCGTCATCGCGACGCGCGTCGCGCTGATCTGGTCGCCCCGTGCCTCGGGCGGAAGCCGCGCAGGATCGACCGGACCCAGCCGTGCCCCGATCCGGCTGCTCGCGACGGTCGCTGGTGGATCAGACGCGGCAAGCCCGGGCGCCACCGGACTCGCCTGTGCGACGCGCAGCGGCCGTTGCTCGACGGGTCGCGGGCCGAGCGGTTCGCCTGCCGGAATCAGCCCGCTATCGCCCGAGGCGACGGGCGGTCGCGAAAGTCCCTGCGAGGACACCAGGCCCGACGGACGCGTCGGCAGCGGTGAGGGCGCGACCAGGAACGGATCGCCCGTCTGCACGGCAAGCTGCGTCCCGTCGGCGGGCACGGTCCCGAAATTGACGGCATGCGCCCGCTCGGCCGCGTTGAGCGTGGCGAGCCGCGTCAGCAGCGGCGACATCGCATTTGCCATCGCGGGCACCATCAGCTGACGGGCGATCGCATTGGCCGCGGGCACGTCGCCGGTCATGGCCATGATGAAGGCTCGCGCGCGCCAAGCCCCCTGGTCTTGCTTTCGCAACAGCGGGTCAAGCATGGCGAGCGCGCCTGCCCGGTCGCCTGAAATGCCGAGCGACAGCGCATAACGCCGCACGAGTTCGTCATCACGCCCGCGCTGCAGGGCAAGCGCATAATCGCGCTGTGCCAGTTTGAAATCGCCGCGCAGGTCGTAGGCCAGACCCCTGTCGCGCGCGACACTTGCCTCGGGCACGCCCAGTGCCACTGCCTGGGCGAACAGGCGCAATGCGTCGTCCGGCCGCTCGATCATGACCAGCGACGCACCAAGGCCCGCCTTCACCCGACCGTTCGACGGCGCGACATCCTCGGCCCGAGCATAAAAGCCGAGCGCGGCGTTGGGATCGCCTACGTCGAGCGCTGCCGCTCCCGCGCCCAGCAACGCCTCGAGATCGCGCGGCGCGCCGGCAAGCACCCGGATATAGCGGCCCAGCCGCTCGACGGAATCGTTGGGATCGGCAACCGGCTGGACCAGCGTCGGCGCCTGGGCATGCACCGGCATGCTGCCCGGGATTGCCGAAGCGAACAGGGCGGCGGATAGCAGCCGGCGCGACGCGGCGGGCGAACATTTCATAGGGCGCAACAGCTAGTGCCGCCCGCCCGTCGCCGCAACCCGCAACCTGCCCGCGCCGAATTTGGCTTGCGCCGGTCCGCCCCCGCCGAGGGACGAAACCGGCGCGCCGGTGTCAACGCGATTACTGGTTGTTCTGGCGGTTGAGAAAGCGCGGAATGTCGAGCGGATCGGCCTTGCCCTCGACCTCTTCCGGCTTGATCGTCGACCGTGCGATGTTCGACATGCGCTCGAACAGGGTCGCGCCGGTGGGCACCTGGGGCGCGACCGTCGGCGTTACCGCCGGGTCGGGCGCCAGCCAGCGGCTGCCTCCGGCAGCCGGAACAGGGTTCGAGACGATTTCCTGGTCGAGCAGCAGCTCGTCGCCAGCGGCCGGCGCGGCGACCCGCATCCCCTCCACGGACGGATCTTCGAAGCGGACCGGCGCGGCCGGTGCCTCGGCAACTTCGGTGAGCTCAAGCGGCTCGATGGTTTCCGACGATTCAGGCGCCTCCAGCTTGATCGGCGCTTCCTCGGCGACCGGCTCGGCGGCCTTCGTTGCCATCACGGGCGCCTTGGGCTTCAGCCCGGGAAAGGCGAAGACACGCGCGGGCTCGGGCGCCGAAGCGGCATCGGCTTCGATGCCCGTGGCGACGACCGACACGCGAATCTTGCCTTCGAGCTCGTTGTTGAAGGCCGAACCCCAGATGATGTTCGCATCGGGATCGACGAGTTCCTTGATGTGCGACGCGGCTTCGTCGACTTCCATCAGGCGCATGTCCTCGCCACCGACGATCGAAACGATCACGCCCTTGGCACCCTTCAGCGACACGCCGTCGAGCAGTGGGTTGGCAATGGCCTTTTCGGCAGCTTCGATAGCGCGGTTGTCACCCGACGCTTCGCCGGTGCCCATCATCGCCTTGCCCATCTCGCCCATCACCGAACGGACGTCGGCGAAGTCGAGGTTGATGAGGCCCGGCATGATCATCAGGTCGGTGATGCCGCGCACGCCCTGCTGCAGCACTTCGTCCGCCATCTGGAACGCCTCCTTGAAGGTCGTCGACGGATTGGCGATCAGGAACAGGTTCTGGTTCGGGATGACGATCAGCGTATCGACGTGCTTCTGCAGCTCGGCAATGCCGGCTTCGGCCGACTTGGAGCGGCGCGACCCTTCGAACGCGAAGGGCTTCGTCACCACGCCCACGGTCAATATGCCCTTGTCGCGCGCCGCCTTGGCGATGACCGGAGCCGCACCCGTGCCCGTGCCGCCACCCATGCCGGCCGCGATGAAGCACATATGCGCCCCCTCGAGCGCCTTTTCGACGTCGATGATGGTTTCTTCCGCCGCAGCCTTGCCGATCTCCGGCCGTGAACCGGCACCGAGGCCTTGCGTGATCTTGAGGCCCAGCTGGATCCGACGCTCCGCCGCGCTGGTGTTCAGCGCCTGCGCGTCGGTATTGGCGACGATGAAGTCGACACCCTGCACGCCCGAGGCGATCATGTTGGCGATCGCGTTGCCACCGGCCCCGCCGACACCGATCACGCTGATGCGCGGACGAAGCTCATCGACTTCGGGCGGCAAGAATTCGATGCTCATCGACAGATCCCCTTATATATGGTGGAAGCGTAACGACTTGCCCCCAACCCCTTGTGCCTCATCGAAAACACTGAATCACCAAACGACGGATGGCGCAAGCAATTTCAGTAACCATAGCGAAATGCCGCCATCAACCGTTTGACCAACCCGCCGCCGGCGGCGCGCGTTACCAACTGGTCCGACGCGATCGAGCGCAGGTCGAGCGGGTCCGATGCCGCATAATGGACAAGGCCTGCAAGCGTCGCAAAGCCGGTCCCCGAATGGGCTTCGGGCAAACCGTTCAATCCGCGCGGTCGACCGAGTCGCACGGCGCGACCCAGCGCACCTTGCACATAGTCGGCCAGCCCCTTGAGCTCGGCGCCGCCGCCGGTCAGCACGACCTGGCGCCCCACCGGCCCGGTAAAGCCCAGCTCTTTCAGCTCACGCGCAATCTCGCCGACAAGGTGGTCGAGCCGCTGGCGGATGACCGAGATCAACTGGGCGCGGGTGATGCGGCCGCCTTCGCCCGCGTCGTCTTCCTGCGACATCGGTGCGACGTCGATCATGTCGTGGTTGTCGCGCGGGCTGGTCGTCGCGGAGCCGTAGAAGCACTTCATCCGCTCCGCCTGCTGGCGGCGCGTGCCAAAGGCGCTGGCGATATCGTCGGTAATGTCGGCGCTGCCGAACGGGATCGACGCAAGGCCGACCAGCATGCCGCCGGCAAACAGCGAAACATTGGTCAGGCCGGCCCCGAGTTCGACGAGCGCCACGCCCAGTTCACGCTCTTCCTCGCTGAGGCAGGCCATGCCGGTCGCGACAGGAGAGGCAATGATCGATTTGACTTCGAGATGCGCCGACCGGACGCACAGGTCGAGGTTGCGGACCGGCGACCCGTCCGCCGCCACGACATGGATGTCGACCCCCAGTGTGTCGGCATGGAGGCCCAGCGGCTTCTTCACACCTTTGAGACCGTCGAGCGTGTAAAGCGTCGGTTGCGCGTGCAGCACCATGCGCCCTTCGGGATCGATGGCGTTGCGGCCGTGGGTCAGCAGATTGTCGATGTCTTCCTGCTCGACGCGGTGCCCGCCCAGCTCGACCTCGACCGAAGCGAGATTGCTGACGAGACCGCCCGCCGAAAAGCTGACCCAGACGTCTTCGATGTTCGTGCCCGCGATGCGCTCGGCCTGTTCGACGGCCTCGCGCACCGAGCGCTCGGTTGCGTCCATGTCGGCAATATAACCGCGCCGCACGCCCTTGCTCTCGCGCTGGCCGGTACCGAGCACGTTGATCTCGCCTTCTTCGCCGCGCTCGGCGATCAGCGCAGAAACTTTCCACGACCCGATATCGAGCGCGGTGATGAGACGGTCGGGGCGCGGTTGGGCCATGGTCAGTCCTTGAGACAGGGTTGCAGGTGATAACGCCGGGCTGCGCGCAAAAAATTAGGGACAGTCCCTAAGTCGAAATTAGGGACGATCCCCGATTTCGGCGCAGTGGGGGGCGAGCGCCGGCTCATGTCGTGTGCGCCGGGTCGATGGGTTTGTCGTCGGGCGAAGCGGCGACGGCGGATTTCTTCGGGCCGGGCAGCACGGCCATCTGGTCGGGATTGCGCATGTCGAAGCGCGCCATGCCGCGCCCGAGCAGGCGCTGTGTCGCGTCGAGCTCGGCGAACTTCCTGAGCGCCGCGACGGCAGCCGCCTCGCCCTCGGGCAGCATCAACGTTTCGCCCGACTGGAACTTCAGGTCCCAGCGGCGGTCGCCGATCCAGATCGCGCCGTCGAGCACCGGCTTGAGCTGCGGCGCATGTTCCATCAGGGCCGTCAGCGCGGTTGCCTGCACATTGGCGTCCGGTCCGATGACGAGCGGCAAGTTGGGCATCGCATTCAGCGCGACCGGCTCCAAGGCGACTCCCTTTGCATCGACCAGCGTCAGCTGCTGAGAATGCTGCCACACCGCCGCCGGCTTGCGCTCGACGATCTCGATGGCGAGCGTATCGGGCAAGCGGCGCGACACGCGCGCGTCCGCCACCCAGCCATAGCGGAGCAATTTCCGGCGAACCCCCTCAAGGTCGACCAAGGGCATAGCGATCGACTGCTGGTCGAGCGCAACGGCATAGACACTCGTCCGGTCCATCCGGTCTATCCCGGTCACGTCGATGTGCTTGACCGAAAATCCTGCGCGACCGACTGCTTCGCCCATGGCCATGCCCACCCGATAGGGCACGTCGAGCATAACGGCGATCGCCGCGACCCCGGCCAGCGCCGTGAACAGCACGAAAGCCGTTGTCGCGCGCTCGACCGTGCGCGCGCTGATCGGAAGGCGGCTGGCAAGCTGAGCCAGCATCGACGGCTTGCGCTTCGTCGGCTTGACGATCCTGACCGGCTTGCGCCTGGTCGCGGCCCCGCGCTTGATGGCTGCCGTTGCGGTCACGCTGCGTCCTCCAATATGGCGGCGACGAGTTGGTCATAACTCATGCCGAGGTGCTTCGCCTGCTCCGGCACCAGGCTGAGGGGCGTCATGCCCGGCTGGGTATTGACCTCCAGCAGGTAGAGTCCTTCCACCCCTTTCTCGTCGTCCCAGCGGAAATCCGACCGCGACGTGCCCTTGCATCCGAGCACCCGGTGCGCCTTGAGCGCCATGTCAAGACACGCCTGGGCAATCGCACCAGGAATGTTGGCGGGGCAGACGTGCTCGGTCATGCCGTCGGTATATTTCGAGTCGTAATCGTAAAAGCCGCTCTTCGGTTTGAGCTCGGTGACCGCCAGCGCCCGGTTGCCGAGCACGGCCGTCGTCAGCTCCCGCCCGCGGATGAAGGGCTCGGCGAGCAGCTCATCGAAATCCTGCCAGGGGCCGACCACATCGCGTCCGATGGGGTCGCCGTAATTGCCCTCTGCGGTCACGATGGCGACCCCCACCGACGATCCCTCGTTGACAGGTTTCAAGACATAGGGGCGCGGCAGCGGATCGCCGAGGTAAAGGCTTTCCGATTTCACGATATGCCCGCCGGGCATGCGGATGCCATGGGGCGCCAGCGTCTGCTTCGACAATTGCTTGTCGATGGCAATGACCGAGGTCGCCATGCCCGAATGGGTGTAGCGGACGTCCATCAAGTCGAGCATGCCCTGCACCGACCCGTCTTCGCCCGGCGTTCCATGCAACGCGTTGAACACGACATCGGGGCGGATCGCGGCAATCACCTGCGCGACGTTGCGGTCCATGTCGACACGGACGACCTCATGCCCCAGCCGTTCGCACGCGTCCGCCACGCCAGTGCCCGTCACCAGCGACACCTCGCGCTCGGCCGACCACCCGCCCATGAGCACCGCGACTTTCATTGCGCCCTCTCCCCACTTGCGGGGAGAGGGGCACTGCTATCAATACCGCATGTCAGTTCCGGCGCCGGCAGCACTGCCCCTCCCCTCACGCTGTGGGATGAGGGAGAGCCGACACGCTGGATTTCCCACTCGAGCGTCACGCCCGAATGCGCCTTCACCCGCGCGCGGACTTCTTCACCCAGCGCCTCGATATCGGCGCTTGTCGCGCTGCCGAGGTTGAGCAGGAAATTGCAATGCTTTTCGCTGACCTGTGCGTCGCCCATGGTCAGACCGCGGCATCCCGCCTCGTCGACCAATTGCCATGCCTTTTTCCCCGGCGGGTTCTTGAACGTCGACCCGCCCGTGCGCGACCGCAGCGGCTGCGACGCTTCGCGTTCGGCCGCAATGCGGTCCATCTCGGCGCCGATGACCTTCGGGTCGCCGGGGACGCCGCGCAACAGGGCCGCGACGACGATCGCCTGATCCGGCAATTCGGAATGGCGGTACGTATAGTGCAGGTCGACAGCGGGCAGTGTCACGATCTCGCCCGAACGCAACACCACGTCGCATTCGACAAGTACATCGGCCACTTCGCGACCATAGGCGCCACCGTTCATGCGGACGAAGCCGCCGACGGTCCCTGGGATGCCGCGCAGGAATTCGAGGCCCGCAATGCCCGTATCGCGCGCCGTGCTCGACACGAGAATGCCCGATGCCCCACCGCCACATTTGAGCGTGACCGGATCGATCCGCTCGACCTTGGCAAATGGCTTGCCCAGACGCACTGTCACGCCGGAAACGCCGCCATCGCGGACGATGAGGTTCGACCCCAGCCCGAGCGGCCACACGGTCGTCATCGGGTCAAGGTCGCGGACGAAGACCTGCAGGTCGGCAATGTCGGCAGGCTCAAACAGCGTTTCGGCTGCACCTCCGGATTTGAACCATAACAGCGGCGCCAGAGGGGCGTTCGCGGTGACCTTGCCCTTCACAGGCTTGAGCTCCGCCCTTGATGGGGAGGGGAGAAGCGAAGCAGGACTCATTGCCGCGCCCCTTCGATACCCGCCGCAAGCCCTGCGGCCCATTTGGTGATGTCGCCCGCCCCAAGGCAAACGATGAGGTCGCCCGCGACCGCTTCATCGGCCAACAGAGCCGCCAGTGCGTCGGCACTTTCCACGGTCGCCGCTGCCCGATGCCCGCGCGCCTTGAGCCGTTCGACCAACGCTTCGGCGTTCACGCCCTCGACGGGCGTCTCCCCGGCGGCATAGACCGGCGCGACCAGCACGCGATCCGCGTCGTTGAACGCTTGCGCGAACTCATCCATCAGCCCGCCAAGCCGCGAATAGCGATGCGGCTGAACCACCGCGATGACGCGGCCGGCCACGCCCTCGCGCGCGGCAGAAAGCACGGCGCGGATCTCGACCGGATGATGGCCGTAATCGTCGATGATCGTGACGACGCCGCCGTTCGCCGTCGGAACTTCGCCGACCTTGGTGAAGCGCCGTTTCACGCCGCCGAACGCGGCGAACCCCTTCTGGATCGTCGCATCGTCGAGGCCGAGTTCGATCGCCACGGCAATGGCGGCCAGTGCGTTCTGAACATTGTGGCGGCCCGCCATAGGCAGGGCAATGTCTTCGATGCTGCGCGTCGTGCCGTCGCGGTGGCGGATGATGACTTCGAAGCGGTTGCCCCCGGCGCCGGGCACGACGTTGACGCCGCGCACATCGGCCTGCGCGCTGAAGCCATAGGTGACGATCCGCCGGTCGCGCACGCGTGGCAGCAGCGCCTGCACTTCGGCGTGGTCGAGGCACAGGATCGCCGCGCCATAGAAGGGCACATTCTCGATGAATTCGACGAAGGCGTCCTTCACCCGGTCGAAGTTGCCATAATGATCGAGATGTTCGGGGTCGATGTTGGTCACGACCGCGATCGTGCCGTCGAGGCGCAGAAAGCTGCCGTCGGACTCGTCCGCCTCGACGACCATCCAGTCCGAAGCGCCAAGTCGCGCATTCGAACCGTAACTGTTTATTATGCCGCCATTAATGACCGTCGGGTCGACGCCCCCCGCATCGAGCATCGCCGCAATCATACTTGTCGTTGTTGTCTTGCCGTGCGTCCCCGCCACCGCCACCGTCGACTTAAGCCGCATCAGTTCCGCGAGCATCTCGGCCCGCCGGACCACCGGCACACGATTGGCGTAGGCCGCGGCAACCTCGGGGTTCTCGCGCTTGATCGCCGTCGATGTCACGACCACGGCCGCGTCGCCCAGATTGTCCGCCGAATGGCCGATCGCGACCGCGATGCCGCGCTTGCGCAGGCCCTCGATCACATAGCCCTCGGCAACATCGCTCCCCTGCACCTTGTAACCGAGATTGTGCATGACTTCGGCAATACCCGACATGCCGATGCCGCCGATGCCCACGAAGTGAATCGTGCCGATGTCGGTGGCCACGCCCCTCATGCCGCAAACGCCGGCTTGAGCTCGACTGCCTTCGGCGCATCGACGGCCGGTCCGATCCGCTCGATGAGGTCCGCAAGATCGCGGACGGCGTTCGGTCGCCCGCACGTCAGCGCCCGTTTTGCGGCATTGGCGAGCCCCCCTGCGTCAAGACCTAGCTTTTGCATCTGCTTGGCAAGTTCGACGGGCGTGAAATCTGCTTCGGCAATAGCGCGTGCGCCCCCCGCTGCGACCATTTCGCGGACGTTGGCGGTCTGGTGATCATCCATGGCGGAGGGGAGCGGCACGAGGATCGCGGGCCGACCCGCTGCGGTCAGTTCGGAGATGGTCGAGGCCCCTGCCCTGCCGATGACGAGATGCGCCCAGCCAAGCCGTTCGGGCAGATCGGTGAGATAGGTCTGCACGTCGGCCGGAATGCCATGTTCGGCATAAGCGGCGCGGACACGCTCGACGTCCTCGGCACGCGCCTGTTGAACGACCTGGAGACGGCGACGCAGCGCGACGGGCAACATCGACAGCCCTTCGGGAACGACACGCGACAGAATCGTTGCCCCCTGGCTGCCGCCCGTCACCAAGACGCGGAAAATTCCGTTTTCGTCGAGCGGGGGATAGTCTTGCGTGCCAAGCTTCACGACACTTTCACGGACGGGGTTGCCGACCAGATGGGTTCGGTCCTTCCACGCGGGCTTCAGCCGCTCGGTAACAGGATAGGACGTCGCAATCAGATCGACCCGCCCACCGACAAGGCGGTTCACCCGGCCGAGCACGGCATTCTGTTCGTGGACGGCCGTCGAAATTCCCGCGGAAAATGCGGCAAGAAGCGCGGGAAAGGCAGGATAGCCGCCGAAACCGATGACCACCGAGGGCTCGAAAGCCTTGTACAGTTCCTTCGCCATGGCGCGCCCGGCGAAAATCGCGCGCAACCCGGGCACCCAGCTGGTCGGCAGCTTGGTCAGCCGCCCGGCCGGCAGGACGTGCGTCTGGACGCCGTCGAAGAGGCCAGGAATTTTAGCGCCTCGCGCATCGGTGATCAGTGCAACCCGGTGACCGCGTGCCATGAGTTCGGCCGCAAGCGCGTGCGCCGGGACCATATGGCCGCCGGTACCGCCTGCCGCGAGGACAAAGTGCTTCGTGATCGTCACGCTTTCGCCTTCATCGGCCGTTCCATTTCACGACATAGGGACTGCGTTTCAGATAGGGGTTGCGGCGCGTGAGCGCGAGCAAAAGCCCGAAGCCGAAGCATAGGGCGATCATCGACGAGCCGCCATAGCTGATGAACGGCAGGGTCATTCCCTTGGATGGCGCCAGCCCGACATTGACCGCAATGTTGATCATCGCCTGAACGACGAGTTGCACGGCAAGTCCCGCACTTGCCAGCACGATGAAGGGATCGTCCTCGTCCAGCATTTTCACGAATACGCGCACGACGATCGCCAAGAACAGCAACGCGATTGCCATGCACGCGATCAATCCGAACTCTTCGCCGATTACGCTGAAGATATAATCGGTCTGAGCCTCAGGCAGCCCGAACTTGCGCTCGCCGCCGCCAGGCCCCGTGCCAAAGAAGCCACCCGCTGTCAGCGTCGCATAGGCATTGTCGATCTGAAACGTATCGCCTGACTTGAACAGGAAATTGTCGATACGCTGCGTCGCGACCGGATAAAACAGATACGCCGCGACGACTCCGACGCCGCCCAGGCCGGCCAGCGCGCCCATGAGACGGAACGAGACCCCCGACAGCATCAACAGCGCCAGCCAGATCGTGCAAAAGACGATCGTCTGGCCGAAATCGGGCTGTTTCATCAGGAACAGCGCGATGACGCCCGTGATGACGCCAGACAGAGGAATGATAGGCAGCGTCTTGTCGTGTGCCCGCAGCGACAGCATCCAGGCGAGCGCGACGACGAAGCAGGGTTTCAGGAATTCCGACGGCTGCACGCGCGCCACGCCATAGCCGATCCAGCGCTGTGCCCCGTTGGCTTCGGACCCCAGAATCGGCACGAACGCCAGCAGGATCGAAAAGAACGCCGCGCCCGCGAGCGCCAGCCGCCGCGCCTGATCGCGCGGGAGCATCGAGATGCCGATCATGATCGGCACGCCCGCCGCGACCCAACCGAGCTGCTTCCAGAAATAGGTCAACGGCGGCACGACAACGCTGCCGCCCGAATAGCGTTGTGCAGCTGCAGGCGATGCCGCGGCCACCGCGATCAGTCCGACGGCAATCAGGACGAACGCCAGGCACAACAGCACCCGGTCGATCTCCCAGAACCACATGCCGAACGACGAGCGGTCGGTTCGGCCGAGACGGGCACCATTGGTGCGGGCGACGACAGCCATTTACAACGCCTCCACGAGCTGGCGGAACGCGTCGCCGCGGTCCTCGAAATTCTTGAACTGGTCGAACGAGGCGCACGCCGGCGACAGCAACACCGTCTCGCCTGCCAACGCGTCGCGCGCAGCATGTGCGACCGCGACGGCGAGCGTCCCCGATTCTTCGACGGCCATGTGCGGGCGCAGCAGGTCGACGAACATCCCGCTCGCCTCGCCGATCGTATAGGCCGAACGGACATGGCCGAAATGCGGCACGCACGCGTCGAGCCCCGCCGTCTTCGCCTGCCCGCCGAGGATCCAGCGGATGGCGGGGTAGGCCGCAAGCGCGGGCGCGGCGCTGTCGGCATTGGTCGCCTTGCTGTCGTTGACGAACAGAACGCCGTTCAACTCCCGGATGCGCTCCATGCGGTGGGGCAAGCCCGGGTAAGTGCGGAGGCCGAGCTCGATCTGGTCGTTCCGAAGATCAAGCGCACGACAGACCGCCGTCGCTGCCGCCGCATTCTGGGCATTGTGGGGACCTTGAAGTGTCGGCCAGTCGGACTGTGCAGCCACCTCAACATCATGGATGAACTCGATAATCGGGTCCTCTGCTTCGTCGAGGACATTCTGGTCAGCCTCTGCCCGGTAGTCGACAATCGCGAAGCGACGAGCGCTCTGCATGGCGAACAACCGCGCCTTGCTGGCCGCATAAGCCTCGAAGCTGCCGTACCGGTCCAGATGGTCGGGCGTTACATTGAGCAGCACCGCGACATCGCAATCGAGGGTGAAAGTCAGGTCGATCTGGTAGCTCGACAGCTCGAGCACATAGACGCCCCCGGCAGGCAGTGGCTCTTGGCCTAGGATCGGCAGGCCGATATTGCCGCCCATCGTCGTCGACACGCCTGCGGTCTGCAGGATGTGATGGACCAGCGCGGTCGTCGTCGATTTGCCGTTAGTGCCTGTAATCCCGACGACCTTGTGCGGCGGCAGTTCAGCCCGCGCCTGCGCGAAGAGTTCGATGTCGCCGATGACGGGGACGCCATGTGTGGCAGCGTGCGCCGCGATCGGGTGGCGGTTAAGTGGAACGCCGGGGGAGACGACGACGGCGGCAAAGCCGCTGAGGTCGGTCTGAAGAATATCCGCCATCACCAGAGTGCCGTCACCTTGAACTTGATCCGGGGTCCATTCCTCCGCTCGCGAAGCCTTCGCGGTTTGAGGGGTGGACCCTGAATCAAGTCCGGGGTGACGGCTGAACGAAGCGCGTCCCGCTTCATTCTCGTCCCATGCGAAAACCTGCGCCCCGCTCGCCAGAAGCGCGTGCACTGTCGCCGCGCCCGATCGCGCCAGACCGAGCACCGCATAGCGTTTGCCGCGCCATACTTCGCTCGTGATCACCGCAGCTTCAATGTGCTGAGGCCCGCGAGCGCGAGGACGAAGCTGACGATCCAGAAACGGATCACAACCGTCGCCTCGGCCCAGCCGAGTTGTTCGAAATGATGGTGGATCGGCGCCATGCGGAACACGCGCTTGCCCGTCCGCTTGTACCAGAACACCTGCACGATCACGCTCACCGCCTCCAGCACGAACAGCCCGCCGATGATACCGAGCACGATCTCGTGATGCGCGGTCACGGCGATGGCGCCAAGCGCGCCGCCAAGCGCGAGGCTGCCCGTGTCGCCCATGAACACGGCCGCAGGCGGCGCGTTGAACCACAGAAAGGCGAGCCCGGCACCCACGACACCGCCGCAGAAAATCGCAAGGTCGCCTGCGCCCGGCACATGCGGGATGCCGAGATAAGTCGCAAATTTCTCGTTCCCGACGAGGTAGACGATGATCATGAACGCGACCGAGGCGATGATGACCGGCATCGTTGCCAAGCCGTCCAGCCCGTCGGTGAGGTTCACGGCATTGCCCGCGCCAACGATCACGAACGCCGCGAACAGAATATAGAGAGGCCCGAGGTTGAGATGAAAATTGCTGACGAACGGCAGATAGAGTTCGGTGCCATTGTTATAGGTGATCAGCCAGGCTGCGAGGCCAGCGATCGCGAACTCGCCCATCAGGCGGACCCGCCCCGACACACCGGCATGGCTGTTCTTCTTCACCTTGTCATAGTCGTCGAGGAAACCGATCAGCCCGAAGCCGAAAGTGACGGCCAGGCACGCCCAGACATAGGGGTTGCGCAGGTCCATCCAGAGCAGGCTTGAAACACCCAGAGATGTCAGGATCATCAGCCCGCCCATGGTCGGCGTGCCGCGTTTGGCGAGGTGTGTCTGCGGCCCGTCCTCCCGGATCGGTTGCCCCTTGCCCTGCCGGATACGGAGCCAGCCGATGAAGCGCGGTCCGATGAGCAACCCGAGGAACAGCGCGGTCGCGACCGCCCCGCCCGTACGGAACGACAGATAGCGCAGGAGATTGAGAACGCCGGGAAAGCCGAGCCAGTCGGCGAGGAGAAAGAGCATCGGCTAGGCCGTCCTTGACTGCAATGACGCGACCAGCGCCGACAACCCGACCGAATTCGAGCCCTTGATCAGGACCGCGTCCCCGGGGGCGATCAATGCGGCAAGGGCGGCGTCCGCGGTCGCGGCGTCGGCCACATGGCGCACTTCCGTTTTGCCCTCAAGAGCCGCGGCAAGGGGTTCCATTCCGCTGCCGACCAACAGTACAAATTCAACGCCGGATGCGACAACGTCGGCGGCGAGGTCTTCATGAAGTGCGTCGCTTTGGGCACCCAGTTCGCGCATCGCGCCAAGGACGGCCAGCTTGCGCCCAGTCTCCCGCGCCAGAACGGCCAGCGTCGCACGCATGGACGCTGGATTGGCATTGTAGCTTTCGTCGATAATGAGCGCCTCGCCGTCGCCGACGTGCACACGCAGTCGGACGCCTCGTCCGGCAAGCTGCTCCATGTCGGCCAAAGCGAGCGCCGCGACGCCGACATCGGCGCCAAGAGCATGCACCGTGGCCAGCACTGCCAGGCCATTCGACACCCAATGCGCTCCTGGCTGCCCGATTGTCAGGCAAAGTTCGATGCCGGGCATGGCGACCGTCACCGTGCTGCTTCCGCCATTATCGATGACCTCGCGCGCGCGGACATCGGCCCCGGCACTTAAACCGAAGGTCAGGATTTCGCCTGCATGGCGCTGCGCATGAGCGAGGAGCCGGTCGCGTTGCGGGCTGTCGAAGGGAATGATTGCGGCACCGCCAGGTTCGAGACCCTGGAAAATCTCTCCCTTGGCGTCGGCGATGCCGTCAAGGCCGGTCGGGAAAAATTCGATATGTGCCGGTGCGATTGTCGTCACCAGGGCGACGTGCGGCCGCACGAGCCGGGTGAGTGCGGCGATCTCGCCCGCATGGTTCATGCCCATCTCGAACACGCCATAGTCGCTGTCGGCAGGCATCCTCGCGAGGCTGAGCGGCACACCGGTATGATTGTTGTAGCTCTTTACCGAACGATGCACCCGCGCACCTGGTGTCCGCGAAAGTGCGGAAGCGAGGGCCTCCTTGGTGCCGGTCTTGCCGACCGATCCCGTAACGCCGGCGACCCTCGCCCCACTCCGCTCTCGGCTTGCGACCCCGAGGGCACCCAGTGCAGCCGCCGTGTCGGCGACCAGAACATGTGGATAGCCGACCGGTTGCGAGACGATCGCGCCGGTAGCTCCCCGTTGGAACGCGCCGTCGACGAAGCGGTGCCCGTCGAATTCGGTCCCGGGCATCGCGACGAACAAGTCGCCCACCCCAATCTCGCGGCTGTCAAAGGCGATGCCCGTCACTGCAAAGTCGCCCGATGCCGCGCCGCCTGTCGCTGCGGCGATGTCGGCCGATGTCCAAAGCGGCGTCATAGCGCACACTCTCTGGCGACCTCGACATCGTCAAACGGCAGGACAAGATCACCAACCTTTTGTCCCGTCTCATGACCCTTTCCCGCGATCAGGACGATGTCCTCCCCGCCGGCCTCTGCAATGGCTGCCGCTATGGCGTTCCGGCGGTCGGGAATTTCGGTCGCTTCAGGCGCCTTCGACAGGATGGCTGCCCGGATGATCGCGGGGTCCTCCGAGCGCGGGTTATCGTCGGTCACGATCACGCGGTCAGCCATGGCTTCGGCGATCAGGCCCATTTCGGAGCGCTTGCCTGCATCACGATCGCCACCCGCGCCGAACACGAGGATCAACCTTCCGATCGCATGCGGCTTCAGGGCCGAAATCGCCGCGGCCAGTGCATCGGGCGTATGCGCATAGTCGACATAGACCGGTGCGCCCTTGGGAGTGATGCAAGCGCGTTCGAGTCGCCCCCGGACGCCTTGCACACGCGACAAATTGGCAAGTGTCTGACCGGCATCGCCGCCGGTCGCGATCACGAGCCCCGCCGCCATCAGCGCGTTGGCGGCCTGGTAAGCGCCGATCAACGGCAGGACGATTTTTTGCTCGTGCCCCTCGTAACAGACGGTCAACGTCTGGCCGAGCCGCCCCGGCGTGCGGTCGATGAGCTTGATCGTCGCACCGCGTGCCCCGACGCCGATCAGCTTCAGGCCGCGCGCCCGGGCGAGGTCGATCGCCCGGTCCGACGCCTCGTCGTCCTGCCAGACGACGGCTGTCCCGTCAGCATCGACAACTTCCGAAAACAGGCGCAGCTTGGCCGTCAGATAAGCGGCCATGTCGCCATGATAGTCGAGGTGATCTCGGCTCAGGTTGGTGAAGCCCGCGGCGCGCACGGGCAAGCCTTCGGTCCGGTATTGATCAAGCCCGTGGCTCGACGCTTCGAATGCCGCATGCGTCACGCCCTCGCGGGCAAGGCCTGCCATGTTCGACAGGAAGGTCACGACATCGGGCGTGGTCAGGCCGGTACTGACCGTTTCCCCGGCTGTCGTCACGCCCAGCGTCCCGATGCTGGCCGCATGATGCCCCGCCATGCGCCACAACTGGCGCGTAAGCTCGACCGTGGACGTTTTGCCGTTCGTGCCCGTGACGGCGACGGTCGTTGCCGGGAAAGGCGCGAAAAACTGGCCCGCAAGCAACGCAAAACGGCGGCGGGGTTCGTCGGCGTAGACAGCGACGGCACCATCGACCTCGACGCCGGGGCGCGTGACGACCGCAATGGCCCCGGCCGCAATCGCATCCGGGATGAAGTCCTCGCCGTTGAAGCGCGCGCCACGGAACGCGCCGAAGACCGTGCCGGGCGCGACCTTGCGGTGATCGATGGCGAAGCCGGTTACGCCTCCCGACGCCTTCGTGCCGAGGAGAGTGCCGAGTTCCATCCTCAGTCGCCCTTGGCTTTCCAGATGAGCGGCGCGAGGTCGCTCACGTCAATGTCACGGCTGGTGTCCGGCACAATGCCGAGCATCGGCCCGATGCGCGCAATGATACGGCCGGCAGCCGGGGCAGAGACGAAGGCGGCGGTACGCTGACCATAGGAGATGGCGGAGCCCTTGGGACTGTCGAGCATGGCGATCACCACATAGCGAGGCGCGTCCATCGGAAAAGCGCAGGCAAAGGTCGAGACAGTGCTCGACCGGTTGTAGCCACCCTCCGACGCCTTGTCGGCGGTACCCGTCTTTCCGCCCACCCGCATCCCGGGAACATTGGCGTTCCTGCCCGTCCCTTCGGTCACGATCATGCGCAACATCTGGCGCATCCGGTCGCTCGTGGCCTGGGTGATCACCCGGGTTCCCTTGGGCGCCTTGCCGGGCGCAACTTTCATCAGCGTGGAAGGCCGCCAGATGCCGCCGTTGACGAGCGCGGCGTAGGCAGTGGCAAGGTGCAGCGGCGTGACGGCCATGCCATGGCCGTAACCGATCGTCATCGTCGTCGTCCGCCCCCAGAATGTCGGCCAGATCGGGGCGCCGCGTTCCCTCAGCTCGATATCCGGCTTCGCGTCGAAGTGCAGTTTGTGAAAGAATGCGGCCGTACGCTGCTGTCCCAGCTCGTCGGCGACGCGGGCCGTCACGATATTCGACGAATAGATCAGGGCTTCCGGAACGTTCAGCCAGCGGCCTTCGGAATGTTCGTCATGAATGGCATAGCCCCCGACTTTCAGCGGGGCTGTCGCGTCGTACCGGCGCGACAACGATGTGACGACACCCGAGTCCATGGCGTTTGCCATGGTCAGCGGCTTGAAGGTCGACCCAAGTTCATAGACGCTCTGTGTCACCGAATTGCGCCACTGGGCATCGTTGCGGTCGCCTTGCGGCTTGTTCGGGTTATAGACGGGCAGCGACACCATGGCGACGACCTCGCCCGTATGGACGTCGAGCACGACTCCGGCGGCGCCGATTGCCTGCTGATCGACCATAGCGCCGTAGAGTTCGCTTTCCATGACGGCCTGCACCCGGGTGTCGATCGACAGTGCCGTCGGCGCGCCCCGTGTGGCCGGGTTCGAAAGCCGCTCGTTGAGCACCCGCTCCATGCCCGTCACGCCATTGCCGGCAAGATCGGTATAGCCCAGAACATGCGCAGCAAGCGTGGTTTGCGGGTAAAGGCGCTCGGGCTCGCGCGCAAAGCCGATGCCAGGTTCGCCGAGCGCGTTTACCGCCGCCACCAGTTCGGGCATCGCGCGACGCTTCAGATAGGTGAACGGGGTCCGCGAAGCCTGGCGCGCGCGGATCATCGCCAGATATTCGTCCGCGGTCCTTTCCGGCATCAGCTGGGCCAGCTTTTGCGCGAGAACCTGCGGGTCGGTGAGCAGACGATCGGTGTGGATTCCGATCGACCATGCCTCAATCGTACGCGCAAGGACCCGCCCGTTGCGATCGACGATGTCCCCCCGGGCGAGCGCCCGGTCGACCAGGCGTTGCTGTGCCTCGCCGGCGAAAACGCCCATCCACGCAATTTTCGCAAGCACGACGACCGCCAGCGCACCGAACAACAGCATGAGCAACATCAGCCGCTGGTGCGTCGTCGCGAGAGCGAGCGTCTTTTCGCCGGGATTGCGGACGCGGGCGGGCTGGGCGACGAGCGTAGTCACGGGCGCTTGCGATGCTCCTCGGCTGCGGTGCGGATCAGATCGCCAAGCGTATTGCGGCCCAGCACGGCGCGCTCGACCATCGCGACTCGCTGAATGCGCGGCGGGGTGCGCGCGGGCTCCGCCGGAACGAAATTGGCCCGACGGAGCGGCGATCCGGCAGTCGTTGGCTCGGCGCGGGCCATGTGGACGGGATTCGGAATTGCGGTGGCGCGCGGTCCCGCCGCAACCAGTTCGACCTGTGGCGCGGCATTACGGTCGGCCTTGGTCGCGATACCGGGCTCGAGCGACGCCAGCTGGCTTTCGCTGGTGAGATATTGCGCAGCCTGTGGTGCGGCGAGCGACAGCACCTCGTCGTTCCACTTCTGAAGCTGGCGCATATTGGCGCGCGTACCGAGCTCGGTCTGCAAGGCGCGCATATCGCGCTGGGCCGAGGCGATGCGACGATCGACGTCCTCGAGCTTTGCGCGTTCAGCGGCAACCTGCAGCGAGATCAGGTAGAGTCCGCACGAAGCCGAGGCGATGCCCGCGACCCAGCCAAGCGCACGGAAGCGATGCGCGATCATGACATTAACCTTTCGTCATTGGTCCAAGCAGGATTGGCTGTGCGCTGCGCGCTGCGCAGGGTGGCCGAACGGGCCCGCGGATTGCGGGCGATTTCGGCTTCTGAAGGGCGCACGGGCTTAGCCACGCGCTCGAACGTCGGCAGCGGCCCCTGTGCGACCTGCGGGAGGTGCCGCGAACCCGACGGCGTAGCGCCCGACCGGCGACGAAGGAAGGTTTTCACGATCCGGTCTTCGAGGCTGTGGAAAGTGACCACGGCAAGGCGGCCGCCGGGCTTCAGGATCCGTTCGGCCGCGGCCAGCCCGTCTTCCAGTTCGCCCAGTTCGCGGTTCACGTGCATGCGGATCGCCTGGAACGTCCGCGTCGCCGGATCCCTTTTTTCGCCGGGCTTGGCGCCGACCGCGCGGCGCACGGCGCGCGACAGGTCCATGGTCGTCGCAAGCGGGCGGGCATCGACGATGGCATGGGCAATGCGCCGCGACTTGGGTTCATCGCCCAGCGCATAGATCGTGTCGGCAATCTCTCCCTCCGACGCGGTGTTCAGATAATCGGCAGCGTTGGGGCGCGTCCGCTCCATCGTCATGTCGAGCGGTCCGTCGGTCTGGAACGAAAAGCCACGCTCGGCGCGATCGAGCTGCATGGACGACACACCGAGGTCGAGGGTGACGCCATCGGCTTCGCCGACACGTTCCATCGTCGAATAGCGGTCCGCGATCAGCGTCAGATTGCCATGGGGCGCGGCGGCCGCCACGGCGTCGGGATCGCGGTCGAAGGCCACGACCCGAGCGCCACGCGCCAGGATCGCAGCGCTGTAGCCGCCGGCGCCATACGTACCATCGACATGGGTTTCGCCGGGCGCAGGGGCAAGAGCGGCAATGACTTCATCGATCAGGACGGGCGTGTGCGGCGCCGTCACAGCGACGCTCCCTTTTCCTTCATGGCGTGCGCGCAGCGCTTGCGCGTCCCCTCGGGAACATCGCCGTCGGCGAGCAGCCTGCGGGGATTCCAGATGTGGAACACGTCGCCGGCCCCGGCGAAAAAGGCAAAGTCAGTGAGTTCGAGGTCATCGATCACGAAGCTCGGCAAGATAAACCGCCCTGCCTCGTCAAACGTCACTTCGTCGACGTTACCGAAATTGCTGAGCGCATCGCGGGCGCGGGCAATGCCATCGCCACGGTCGAGCGCGCGCGTGAAATCGGCTTCAAGCCGGTCCTTCAGCAATTTCGACCAGGGCTCGTCATAGGCGACCATGCACGGCAATCCGGTCTCGTCGCCGATGAACAATGTCCGCGGTCCATTCTCCGTATTCTTGCTGAGGGCGTCGCGGAGTCGATTGGGGATGGCGATCCGACCCTTCTTGTCGACCGCTTGCAGCGCATAGCCTTGGTACAGATAACGCTCGCCGCCCAATGCCAGTCCCCTAGGGAGCGCACCACGCAATACGATCTTGTCCCCGGAAGCAGCCGTCGCTGGCGCCAGGTGGAAGAAGGAATCGCGTCAGGTGAGCCCCGCCCTTGTCACGCAGAGCGTATCAAGGGACGGCTTGGGCAGCAATGGGAAATTTTGGGTAAAAGTGGGCGCCAATCGCCTTTGGCACACGAATTTACCAAGTCATGGCAAAATGTTCCGAAGATGTTCTCAAAATCAACTGAGCTCCATGCGCGTGTGCGGCCGGCTTGAGTGCCGACCCTGGACCAATAGGCGGTCGCCACGTCACTGCGCGGTGCGATTTCCGGACTTGGCCTCGGGCGATCCGCCCGGGGCAGCGCCCAGTTGGGCAAGCGGTTCGGCCTTCTGGTCGACGCTATTGGTTGGACTTGGCAAGGTCGCGACGACCGGTGGCGGCGCAGTCCCGGTTTCGTTCACTGCGCTGCGCCGGACGCTGCTGGCGATTGCGGTCGCAAGCAAAACGACAAGGACGATCGCCGCCAGCCCTGTCACGCCGACCCTGACACGCTGCATGCGCTGTCCGGGCTCTTCGGGCGGCGACCTTTCTGTGGTGCGCGTTTCAACCATTGGTCATGAATCTAATGCAAGTCGAGCGGCGCGCCAAGGGGGGCGCCTCAACCGGCGCCTCGGGCCGTTGAGCTACCGACCAGTCGCCAGCCACGGGAAGACCGGCAATCCCTTGGTCCGCAGCCAGTCTGCATTGTAAAGCGACGACAGGTAGCGAAAGCCGGTGTCACAAAGGATCGTGACGACTGTATTGCCCGGTCCAAGATGCCGGGCAAGGCGAACTGCCCCGGCGACATTGATGCCCGAGGAAAGCCCAAGGCAAAGCCCTTCATCGCGCAAGAGCGCCGCAACCTGCTCCAGTCCCTCCTCGTCGGACACGCGGAACTGGGTATCGATGGGCGCGCCCTCGAGATTGCCTGTAATGCGGCCCTGACCGATCCCTTCGGCAACGGAGCTCCCTTCGGATTTCAGCTCTCCGCACGCATAATAATTGTACAGTGCGGCGCCGTGCGGGTCGGTGAGCGCGATCGTGATCTTTTCGTCCTTGGCTTTCAGCCCCAACCCCACCCCTGCCAGCGTTCCGCCCGTGCCGACGGCACAGGTGAAGCCATCGATACGACCGCCCGTCTGTTCCCAGATTTCCTCTGCAGTCCCGGCGATATGCGCGCGGCGGTTGGCAATATTGTCGAACTGATTGGCCCAGATCGCTCCGGGCGTCTCTTCCGCAATGCGGCGCGACTGGTGCACAAAATGGCACGGGTTCGAATAGGGCGCGGCCGGGACCGTGATCAGTTCGGCCCCGAGCGCGCGCAGCGTGTCCATTTTTTCGCGGCTCTGCGTTTCGGGCATGACGATGATCGTCCGATATCCCTTGGCATTGGCAACCAATGCCAGGCCGATCCCCGTGTTGCCCGCCGTGCCTTCGACAATGGTACCGCCGGGCAGCAGCGCGCCACTGCGCTCGGCATCTTCGACGATGGAGAGCGCCGCGCGATCCTTGACCGACGCGCCGGGATTTTCGAATTCGCACTTCCCGAGGATTTCGCAGCCAGTTTGGTCGCTGGGGCCCTTCAACCGGACGAGACGGGTATTGCCGATGAGCGAGAGCGGGTCCGAAACAATGGTCATGCAAGCTATGTAGCGCCGCGCCTCCCCTAGCGCCACCGCCACCCAAGGAGCATTTCTTGACAGGGTGAAAGTCGAGACTGTATTACTATTACAACACACCAAGGAGTTCTGCTATGCTTCGCGCCCTGCCCGCCCTGATGCTCGCGGCGACCACCCTCCTGCTCGCCGCGTGTAGTACGAAGGAAGGCAATGGTTCGCTGTCGATCGACATGAACAGCCAGGCCGATGCCGGGAACGTGTCGGTCAGCATTCCCGGTTTCGACACCAAGCTTCAAGTGCCGACCGGACTCATGCGGCACGGCAACTTCGACATCGATGGCGTGAAGCTCTATCCCAGGTCGACCGTCACCGCGTTCAATATCAACGTCGACCGCAAGACGACCAGCGGCGACGCTCGGGGGCCGTTGGTGAGGATGGCCTTTGTCACGCCGGCCGATGTCGCGACGGTGACAAACTGGTACAAAGGGCAGTTCGCCGCCAAATCGGTGATGGCGACGCAGACCGCCACCGGCTTTTCGGGCAAGACCAGCAAGGGTGACACCTTCACCCTTGCGCTCAACCCAGGCAAAGCGGGGCAGACCGATGGCACCATCGCACTGGTCGATGCCGGCAAATAGCTGGCGAACGAACCCTATTTGGCGTTTCAGTCGTTCGTGATATGTTCCGATCATGTTGACGCTCCCGCCCCGCCCCCTTCGCTGGCTGTTCCTCGACCTGAACGCCTATTTCGCAAGTGTGGAGCAGCAGGTCCGCCCCGAACTGCGCGGAAAGCCGGTCATCATTGCGCCTGCCGGAGTCGAGACGACAGTCGCAATCGCCGCCAGCTATGAAGCCAAGAAATTCGGCATTTCTACGCTGACCCCGGTATGGGAAGCCCGCAAGCGCTGCCCGGACATTCAGGTCGTGTCGCCCCGCCACGAACTCTATGTCGCGTACCACAACCGCATCATCGCGGAAGTCGAGCGCCATGTCCCCATCACCAAAGTCTGTTCCATCGACGAGGTGGCCTGCCGCCTCCTCGACAACGAGAACAGCGTGGCCCATGTCCGGGCGCTGGCTGCGCGGATAAAGGCCGGCATTCACGACAATGTGGGGGACTGGCTCACCTGCTCGATCGGCGTCGCGCCTAATCGCCTGCTGGCGAAACTGGCATCAGACATGATGAAGCCAGACGGGCTTGTCGTGCTGCAAGCCGACGAACTGCCACAGCGTCTCTATTCCCTGCCGCTGACGGCAATTGCCGGAATCGGCGAAAAGATGAAGGCCCGGCTGGCCAAGGGCGGCGTCAACGATATCGAGCAGCTTTGCGCACGCCGTCCGCTCGATGCGGGTTCTGCCTGGGGCGGCCGCGACGGCGACCGGCTATGGTTTGCCCTGCACGGCGTGGAATTGCCCGAAACGGCGACGCAGGAACGTACCATCGGCCATAGCCACGTGCTCGCGCCGAAAAACAGGGGGCGCGAGAGCGCACGACTGGTTGCGCGGCGGCTGGTGCTGAAGGCTGCGAGCCGGCTGCGCGCAAAGGGCATGACGGCGGCATTACTGATCCTGCACGTGCGCTTTGAGCCCGATGCAAATGGGGCGCGCGGCAAATGGAACGCAAGCATGAAGCTGTCAGCAACGCAGGATTCGTTTCGACTGCTCGCCACGCTCGATGCCTTGTGGCCGCAACTTGTCGCGGTTGCCAGCGCACGACCCGGAGGGTTTCGACTGCGCATGGTGGGCGTCACGCTGACCAATTTGTCGGCTGTCGGGCACGAGCAGGGGTCGCTGTTCGAGAGGCTCGATCCGGATCACGAGCTTGCGCGCAGCCTTCGGACCGAGGCTTTGAGCCGCGCCATGGACAGGATCAATACGCGTTTCGGACGCAACGCAGTCATGCTCGGTCCGCAGTACGGCGGACGGGCCGATCGGATCGGGACGAGCATCGCATTCGGGCGCATTCCCGATGTAGCGGAATTTACGGCATAAATTCTACGCCCCTGCTTGACGCACTGCAGCAATGCACCGCATGGCTACGCGACATGCAAAAGCACCTCTTCATCGCCGCGATTGCGGCAGTCCTTGCTCTCGCCGCCTGCGACAACAAGCCCGCCAACACTTCCGAGCCGGCCGCCACCAATGCCGCCGCGCCGGTCGCAAAGGTTGAATTGCCGCCCGCCGTGAAGTCGAGCAAGCAATACCGCTGCAAGGACGAAAGCGTCGTTACGATCAACTTGTTCGATGGCGACCTCGCCGCGAATATCCGCGAGGAGGGCGCACCGATCCTCATGCTGAAGGCCGAGGCACCCGGGAAACCGTTCGTCGCAGATGGTGCCGAGCTGGTTGTCAACGGCGACACGGCGACGCTCACCCGTCCGGGGCATCCCAAGCAGGACTGCCTGAGCTGATCGAGCGGTCGGGGCGCGCCCCCCGATCCTAACCAGCAAGGTGGCGGTCGGCGCGGCGGATCGCTAGAGGCGCAGGCATGACTGATTCCGCCACCGCGATCACGCCCGAAATCGTTGCCGAACATGGGCTGTCGCCCGATGAATACGAACGCGTCCTCCACGCGATGGGGCGCACGCCGAACCTCACCGAGCTCGGCATTTTCTCGGTGATGTGGTCGGAGCACTGCAGTTACAAGTCGTCGCGCATCCATCTCAAAAAGCTGCCAACGACGGGGCCGCAAGTGATTTGCGGACCCGGCGAGAATGCGGGCGTGATCGACATCGGCGATGGCCAGGCCGCAATCTTCAAGATGGAGTCGCATAATCACCCGTCTTACATCGAGCCGTACCAGGGCGCGGCGACCGGTGTCGGTGGCATATTGCGCGACGTCTTCACCATGGGCGCACGGCCGATTGCCAATCTCAACGCCCTGCGCTTCGGTCGCCCCGACCACCCCAGGATGCGTCACCTGATTGCAGGCGTGGTGCGGGGCATCGGCGGCTATGGCAATTGCGTGGGGGTGCCGACCGTCGGTGGCGAGGTGAATTTCCACCCGGCGTACGATGGCAATATCCTGGTCAATGCGATGACCGTGGGCATCGCCGACGCCGACAAGATCTTCTATTCGGCTGCTTCGGGCGTGGGCAACAGCATCGTCTACGTCGGCAGCAAGACGGGACGCGACGGCATCCATGGCGCAACCATGGCAAGTGCGGATTTTTCGGAAGACAGCGAAGAAAAGCGCCCGACCGTGCAGGTTGGCGACCCCTTCACCGAAAAGCTGCTGATCGAGGCCTGCCTCGAACTCATGGCCAGCGACGCCATCATCGCTATCCAGGACATGGGCGCGGCCGGGCTCACCTCATCCAGCGTCGAAATGGCATCGAAGGGGGGTGTCGGGATTCGGCTGAACATGGACGCCGTGCCGCAGCGCGAAGCCGGCATGACGACATATGAGATGATGTTGTCCGAAAGCCAGGAGCGCATGCTCATGGTTCTAAAGCCCGGACGCGAGGACTTTGCCGAAGCGATCTTCCGCAAATGGGAGCTCGACTTTGCCATCATCGGCGAAGTTACGGACACCGGGCGGATGGAGCTGGTGCATCACGGCGCCACCGTTGCCGACATCCCGCTGGCGCCGCTGGCCGACGACGCGCCGCTTTACGACCGCCCCTGGGTGAGGATAACGCCGCCCGCCCCCCTTGACGATGTGCCGCAGGGCACGGACATCGCGGGCGACCTGCTGGCGCTCATGGCAAGTCCAGACCTTGCCAGCCGCCGCTGGATCTGGGAGCAATATGACCAGAAAGTCGGCGGCAACACGGTGCAGCCCCCCGGCGGCGACGCTGCCGTCGTGCGTGTCCATGGCACGCAAAAAGCGCTGGCAATCACCACCGATTGCACGCCGCGCTATTGCTATGCCGACCCTTATGAAGGCGGAAAGCAAGCCATTGCGGAAGCATATCGCAATCTGAGTGCTGTCGGCGCGACGCCACTTGCCGTCACCAATTGTCTCAATTTCGCCAATCCGCAGCGACCGGAAATTATGGGCCAGATCGTCGGTTGCCTCGAGGGCATGAGCGAAGCGTGCATTGCGCTCGAAACGCCAATCGTCAGCGGCAATGTCAGCCTCTACAACGAAAGCAAGGCGACGGGCGGCGGCAGCGCGATCTTGCCGACGCCGGCCATCGGCGCGGTCGGCTTGCTGGCGGACTGGTCGAAGTCGGCCACGATCGCCTTCAAGGCGCCAGATGAAGACGTGGTGCTGATCGGCCACACGATCGGCCATGTCGGCCAGTCGATCTGGCTTCGCGAGATTCACGGACGGGAAGACGGCCCTCCCCCGCCGGTCGATCTTGCGGTCGAACGCCGTGCAGGCGAACTTATCCGCGCGCTCATCGACGAAGGGCTGGTTAGTGCCGTCCACGATTGCTCGGATGGCGGTGCCGCAGTCACCGTCGCGGAAATGGCCCTGGCCGGCAATATCGGCATGACCATGACCGTCGTTCCGCAGATCCAAAATCCTGCAGCGTTGCTCTTTGGCGAGGATCAGGGCCGTTACGTCGTGACCAGCCGCAACGGTGCCGAAGTTCGCGCACGGGCCAGCGCGGCAAACCTGTTTTCAATTCCGATTGGCACGACCGGTGGCGCCGCGCTGGTTTTCGACCTGGTCGACCGCGGCGGCCCACAGTACCTGTCGCTGGAAGAGTTGCGCGCGGCTCATGAGGGCTTTTTTGCCGCTCTCATGAATTGAGCGCTGCCGGCAGCGAACCTCGCGAAACTCAGATCCGGCCGAACCCCTGGTTTGTTACCACTTCGCGGCGGCCGATGCCGCGCCGCTCGACGAGCGGATTTATCTCGACATCGAATGCGGCGAGCGTCGCTTCGAAGAGTGGTCGCAATTTAATGACCTCGGTGATGAGCTCATCCGGCGTTTGGCGCCATTCCACACATTTGCGCGCCGCGTCCTCGATCGTTTCAGCGAGGTCGGCAAGGCCATTTGCCCCGAACTGGTCGGCCTCGCCCTTAAGGGTGTGCGCGGGGATAACCAAAGCGACCGCGTTCTTGGCGCGCAACGCTTCTTCGATTGCGGCGACCGACTTGGTACCGTCTTCCCGGAAATAGCCGAGTATTCTTATGAAATCGGCACCGAGCGAGGCTCGGGCCTGCTGAAAAACTTCCCAATCGATGATCGGCGCGTTTGCCACGTCTTGCACTCCGGCTAGAGCGGTCCCCAACCCTGCCGACACCGTTTTACGATTTCCAAGGTAAAGGGCGCGTTACCGGCCTGCCGATTTGCCATCGGAAAAAGGATTTTTCGGCGCGCGGAACGTGAGGCGAATAGGCACCGCCCCGAAATCGAGTTCGCGGCGCAGGCCGTTTACAAGATAGCGGCGATAGCTTTCCGGCAATTCGTCGACGCGCGTGCCAAAGATCACGAAACTGGGCGGTCGCGCCTTGATCTGCGTGGCATATCGGAGCTTGATACGTCGCCCGCCGGGCGCGGGCGGAGGATTGGCCTCCAAGGCGCGCTCGAACCAGCGATTGAGCCGCCCGGTCGAGACGCGGCGGCTCCACGCCGCCCGTGTTTCGAAGGCGACCTTCATGAGCAGGTCAAGCCCTTTTCCCGTTATCGCCGACAGGGTCAGCAGCGGAACGCCCCGCACCTGGGCGAAACCGTCGTCGAGCGCCGCGCGAATGCCCTGATAGAGCGGCGCGCCGTTTTCGACCGTGTCCCATTTGTTGAGCGCGAAAATCATGGCACGCCCTTCGCTGTATATCTGGTCGGCGATGCGGAGGTCCTGCGCCTCGAGACCACGTGTCGCGTCAAGCAGCACGACGACGACTTCGGCAAAATCGATCGCATTCTTGGTGTCTTGCGCCGAGAGTTTTTCAAGCTTGTCGTCAACTTTTGCCCGTCGCCTCAGGCCCGCTGTGTCGATGAGGCGGACATCGCGGGTCCGGTCGCCGTCGTGCCATTGCCAGTCGATACTGATCGAATCGCGCGTGATGCCGGCTTCCGGACCGGTGATCATCCGATCCTCGTCGAGCAGCTTGTTCACAAGCGTCGATTTGCCGGCATTCGGCCGGCCCACGATCGCGAGCTTTAGCGGCGAATCATCGTCGTCATAATCGGCGTCGATCAGGTCCGCATCGTCTTCGTCCGTCTCGCCCTCTGGCGCGCCGACCGCCTCGACCCTTGGCGGTGCCGCCGGGGCGATTTCATGCGCCGGAGCGTCGAGCCCTGCTTGCGCCGCATCGACGAGGGGCAGCAACGCCTCGAACAGGTCGGCCAGCCCTTCACCGTGCTCCGCGCTGAACGGCACAGGTTCACCGAAGCCGAGAGCAAAGCTCTCGTAAACGCCGGCGTTTCCCGCGTTCCCCTCGGCCTTGTTGGCCATGAGCACGACCGGGGTCTTGGAGCTCCGCAACCATCGCGCGATCTCCTCGTCGAGCGGCACAATTCCCGACCGCGCGTCCACGACGAAGAGGGCGACGTCCGCGCTGTCGACGGCGGCCTGCGTCTGCTGGCGCATCCGGCCAGGCAACGTCGCCGCATCCTCGTCCTCAAACCCCGCCGTATCCACGATCCGAAATTTCAGGCCGAGCAACTCGGCGTCGCCTTCGCGCCGATCGCGCGTGACCCCGGGGCGGTCGTCGACAAGTGCCACCCGCTTGCCGACCAAGCGATTGAACAGCGTCGACTTGCCGACATTGGGCCGACCGATGATGGCGACGGTCGGCTTACCCATTATCTGAATGCCGAAATGCGGCCCGAGTTATCGAGGATGTAGAGCGTTGAATTGGCGACCACGGGCGGCAGGAAGACCGGTGCGCCGACCTTAACCGAACTCACGACCTTGCCATCTGCCGGCGATACATAGGTCAGACCGCCTTCGGAATTGGCAAGGATCAGGCGCTCACCGGCCAATACCGGACCGGTCCAACTGACCGGGCCGTTCTTCGCCTTGTTCTTGCGGTATCGCTGCAGCTGCGACACCCACCGCACCTTGCCCGTTGCGCGCGCAACGCACAGCAATTTTGCCTCGTCGGTGACAACGAAGACCCACTCGCCTGCAACCCATGGCGTGGAGATGCCGGCGACATTGAGCTCCCAGATGCGCTGTCCCGTGACCAGCTCAAGGCTGACCATGCGACCGCCTTGCCCGATGGCAAAAACGCGCCCCTGATCGATCACAGGATCGGCGTCGATGTCGCTGAGCGTCGAAACCGACGTGTTGACGCTGGTCCGTGACAAGGCATCGCCCCACAGGGTTCGACCGTTTTCATAGCGGTAGGCCACGAGATCGCCCGACGAGAAGCCGGATACGACGGTCGCCTGCGCCACGGCTGGCGCCGCGACCCCGAATACACCTGCTGTCTGCACGGCAGCGGCCTCAGTCCATTGGGTCGTCCCGTCGGCCGCATTGATCGCGAAGATCTGGTTGTCCTGGCTCATTGCATAGATGCTGCTGCCGGCAACAGTCGGTGCGCCGCGCAACGGACCTCCGGGGCGTTTTTTCCATACGGTCGAGCCGTTGGTGGCATTGAGCGCCGCAACATCGCCCAGACCATTGGTAGCAAATACCATTGCGCCGTCGACACTAACCCCGCCGCCAAAGGCGATACGCCCCTGCTTCTTCTTGCCGCCGCCACCGAATGAGACGCTCCAGCGCTTGGCACCGGTCGCAGAGTCGAAAGCGTGGATCGTGCCAGCCGTGTCCATCGCGTAGAGCGATCCACCCGAGATGACCGGCGCCGCCGCGAGGCGCTCAGACTTGGAAACGCCGGCAATTTTTGCTTCCCAGATGCGCACAGGCGCGCTCCCGAGCGCCAGATGGCCCATCGACTTGGCCGCATTGCCACCCGGCTGGCTCCACGTGTCGTTCGCCACAGCGGCAGGCAGCAGCACCTGGACATCGGCAATGGACGGCTCGACACCGGCATCGTTTTCGCTGGTCAGGATGGGAACGCGCTCGCCGAGCACTGCAGTCTTGGGCTTGCCCTTCTTAAAAACACCGCAGCCACCGGTCGCGAGCAGCGCGACGAGCGCGGGTGCCATGACCAGTGCGCGTTTGTTCAATTTAATCATTTGCTGGCCCCGCTTTGCGCACTCGGAATTTTGACGTCGACGCCCAATACACCCGCTAACTGAACGCTGCGCGAACGGATGGAATCGGGCACACCTTCGTCGCTGGCAAGCGCCGCAAACATCGCTCCCGCCTCGGCATGCTTGTTCAACTGAAGGTAGGCGATCGCCGTCATCTCGCCTGCACTGCCGAAAAACGCATTGCCCTTCACAGCCAGCGGCTTGAGTTGGTTGATCACTTGCTGCGGCGGCAAAGTGTCGAATGTGGTTGCCACCTGTCGCACCAGCGCAAGGTCGCGGTAAGGCTGCGCGAGCGACGTGTCGGCCGCAATCGCGGCATAATCCGCGCCGGCACCCCTTGTGTCACCCTTGCTCAGCTTTGTTGCTGCCAGCGCGAGCTTTGCTGCGGCCGCGTAGCCAGGCGAAGACGACGCCTTGAGATTGGAAAGTTCGCGGTCCGCCTTGTTGGTCGCGCCGCTGACCAAATCGTCCAGCGCAAGCGACATCTGCTCGCCTTCGACCCCCGCTACCGCCTCGCGACTGTTCTGCCACCAGAGATAGCCGCCAAGGGCAACGAGTGCAGCGACGACCGCTCCGATGAGCACGCGGCCCCAGCGTTTCCAGAATCGTGCGGCACTATCGAGACGGACTTGCTCGTCGACTTCACGCAGGAATGCTTCGTTGGTCTGCGGCGGGAGCGCCAAGTCTGTGCCCTTTCTCGGGGAAAAAAGATGGGATGCCTTAGCGGCGGAGGCGAGGCGCGGCTAGACCTTGTTTGCGTCGGGCCCGGGCACCTTGGCGACGTAGATCTGGTCGGCGGTCGGAAAAGCGCGGGTGCGCACGTCGGTGGCATAGGCAGCTGCCGCTTCCGCCACGAAGTCTGCCATCGCCGCGTAGCGTTTCACGAAGCGCGGGGTGCGTTCAAAAAGTCCAAGCATGTCCTCGGTCACAAGCACCTGGCCGTCGCACTTGGCCGAGGCGCCGATGCCGATGACGGGAATGTCGACGCCAGCAGTTACGGCATCGGCGAGGGTTTCGACCACTCCTTCGAGCACGACGGCGAAGGCGCCTGCCGCCGCAACGGCAGTCGCGTCGTCGAGGATGCGTTTATACTCGGCCTCGCTGCGCCCGCGCGCGCCATAGCCGCCGAGCTGGTTCACGGCCTGCGGCGTCAGACCGACATGCGCCATGACGGGGATGCCGCGCGCGGTGAGGAAGGCAATCGTCTCGGCCATTGCCTGGCCGCCTTCGAGCTTGATCGCCGCGCAGCCGGTCTCCGCCATGACGCGGCTCGCGCTGGCGAACGCCTGCTGCGGCGACCCCTCATAGCTGCCGAAGGGCATATCGACGACGACGACGCTGTGATAGCTGCCGCGCACGACGGCCGCGCCATGCGCGCACATCATGTCGAGCGAAACGGGCAGCGTCGACGGCAGGCCGTAAATCACCTGCCCCAGCGAATCGCCGACGAGCAGGATGTCGCACTGCGGATCGAGCAGCTGGGCCATGCGCACGGTATAGGCCGTCAGCATCACCAGCGGCTCGGCGGTCGTGCCCGCCGTCTTGTGGGCGCGAATCGCGGGCACGGTCAGGCGCTTCATGGGCGCGGGCATGGGGTTTGCCCGGCTGGTCGATGTGTCGAGGGTAAACGTCGTGGACATCCGCTTCGTCTAGCGCCTCACGGACGCCGCGTCACCCGACCTGAACACCCTTCCAGAAGGCGATGCGATCGCGGATCTCGGCGGCCGCCTGTTTCGGTTCGGGGTAGTACCACGCCGCGTTGGCATTAACCTGTCCGTCCACGACGATATTGTGGTAGTTGGCCGTACCCTTCCAGGGGCACAGGCTCGTCGTTGCGCTGTCGGTCAAATAGGCGGCATTGACGCTCGAGCGGGGGAAGTAATGGTTGCGCTCGACGATGACGGTGTCGTCGCTTTCGGCGATCGTTACGCCGTTCCACACTGCCTTGACCATGTTCGCTATCCCCTGAATGCCGTGACTTCGATTTCGATCTTCATTTCGGGTGCCACAAGGCCGGTTACAATGCACGTCGCCGCGGGCCTGATGTCGCCGAACACTTCGCCGAAGACGGGGCTCACCAGAGACCAGTCGACAGCGGGCGTGACGTAATAGGTGACGCGCACGACGTCGCCCAGATCGAAGCCGCCTTGGGCCAGCGCGCCCGCAATCGTACCGAGCGCATTGCGGGCCTGATCGCGAACATCCGACGGCATCGCCATCGTCGAATAATCGTAGCCGGTCGTTCCGGCGACAAAGCACCAGTCGCCCTGGACGACAGCGCGCGAATAACCCGCCACGCTTTCGAAAGGCGAACCCGACGAGACGAGCCGGCGCGCCAAATCCTCAGCGTCCGCGAGTCGGACCGCCGCGCCCACCGCTGCCAGGGCCATTGCCGCGCGGGGGACGCTTGGTTTCGACCACCGGCGGTTTACCGGGGCCACGACCAGGCGCACGGGGGCCCCGCGGCGGGCCATCGGTACGGGGTGGACGCGTCCCACCCGGCGGCGGCCGCGAGGATGGCGTCCCCTTCGCTACGTTGTACCCCTCTTTCAACAGGCGGTTAAACGCTGAGCGCGTGCTCGCGGCGATCGCGACCTGAACTTCGCGGGGCAGATCGGCCAGTGTCGTGTTTTGATGTACCGCGCCCAGATCGCGAGCCAGCGCATTGGCAAGCCCCCCCGAAGCCGCCTTCCAAGCAACTATGGCGTCGAGGACCGCGGCAACGACCGCTTCCTGCATGATGTCGGTGGCTGACTTTTCCATGTTCGGCGCAAAGCCACGCGAAGACGCGCCGGTCAAGCAAAGTTGGGCATCGGCGGCAGAGAAAAGCCGCCCCCGCCGGAGCGGGAGCGGCCGAATGTCTCGACTGGGTCCTGTTATCGATAGTCGCGATAGCGCCAGTCGCGATCACGATCATTATGCCAGCGATACTCGCGACGCGCCCGCTCGCGCCATTCGCGCTCCCGCTCCCAGCGCAGACGTCGTTCCCAGCGTTCGCGGGCCCGCCAGTCATCGGCGCGGTCACGGTAAAAGCGCCGATCGTCGCGGTACCCGTAATAGCCAGCGTCATACGCGCCATAGCGCGGGCCGACGCTCAACGTGACGCTGCCATAGCTTTGCGCCGCGGCGGGCGCGGCGAAGCCTACGACCGACGAGGCAGCAAGGGCGGCAGCATACAAAAACTTGCGTACCATTTCCCATCTCCTTCACGTGGCAGAGCGCCACGGGAATTTCGGATAGCAAGGCGGCACTGGCGCAGGCCTGAACGCCGGCGTTAGCTGAGGTTCAGGCGGGGAATTTGGCTTCCCATGCTTCCGGCTGGAAACCGACGAGGAGCAAGCCGTCGCCTTCGACGACGGGCCGCCTGATGACCGATGGATTGTCACGCATGATCCGGAGCGCGGCCGCCTGCGCCTCGGGTCCGGCCAGGGCACTCCGGTCATCGTCGGTCAACTTGCGGAACGTGGTCCCCGCTCGGTTAAGCAGCCGTTCCCATCCGCCCTCGGCGGCCCAGCGGGCAAGTGTCTCCGCTTCTATGCCGGCGCGCTTATAGTCGTGGAACATGTACGGCACCCCGCGCTGCCCAAGCCATGTGCGGGCCCTTTTTATCGTATCGCAATTGGGAATACCGAACATCGTCAGTGCCACCGTCAGCCCCCTAAGCGCCCAGCCGATTTTGCGATAGCGTGGCTTGTCCACACAATAAAGAAGCGCCCGCTATCACGCTTATTCCCCGCCGGAAGTTTGCACGAGGCGAGCGATTCGACCGTTTTCCATAGCATTTCAGCGCGTTTCTTCCGCCTCTGGGTAGCTTTCGCCCCCAAGCCGACGGCATGGATCGTTTCGGCTCCGTTCATGTATGCCGAGGTAGGACGAAACGATACCGGGCGAGCCGAATCGAGCCGGGCAGAGGCCAATCTCTCACAACTAAAAGTGCCTAGTGGCTTTACGAGGTTTCCGGCTACGTGATCGTAACGAAGCCGCGTCTAAGGGTAAAAATAGAGATTTCCCGGGACTTGCGAGCATGCCGACAGACTCCAATGCACAGCCCCCCCGATGGGCCGCCTGCTGACATGGCGTACACATCCTTGCTTTGTGTCACGCTCTGCGGGGCGACCGCGGCTGAAGTCGAGCCGGTGCTGCTGGAAACAGTCGACAGTGCGGCCCTAGCAAATCGCGGGCTCGGCATAACAGGGGCATTGCTCTTTACCGGGGAACATCTAGTCGAGGTCATCGAGGTGCCGCGCGCGCCCGACGACATGGACAGCCACTTCGTCAGCCTCAACCCCGACTGGGAACAGATTGTTTTCGTCGAGCAGCGCCGTGCCAGCCAGCGCCGCTTTTCCGAATGGTCGACCGCATCCACCGGTCCTTCGCATTTTGTTTCGGGTCATGTGTCGCGGCTGCTCGAGGCATCTTCGCCCGACGAGAAGCGCCGCGCGGCCCAGCGGCTCACCGATCTAGTGTACGAATTCGCCCGAACCCCCGGAAAGGCTTGATCGCCGGGGGAATTAACGGCGCACTTCGGGCTTGACCTCGATGGGCCTGTTGCTTCCCGTTCCGGAACGCCGATGGGTACGCGGCACCGAAAAACGGAATTCGGTGCCGTCGCTTCCCGTTTTCTGCAGCCAGATGCGGCCGCGATGCGCCTCGATGATAGTACGGCAAATCGACAGGCCCAGCCCCATCCCGTTTTCCTTCGTGGTATGGGACCACGAAAACATTTTGCTGGCGGCCTCCCTCGAAACACCTGTGCCCGTGTCGATGACGCGCACGACCAAATTGTCTGCATCTTCATTCGCAACGACCGTGATGCAATGGCTTCCGTGTTCCGGGCCTGCTTCGCTGGCGTTGCGCAGCAAGTTGATGATCACCTGCTGGATCTGCACGCGGTTGGCAGTCATGACGAGACCGTTCGCGATGTCCTTTACGATGCGGATGTCCGGGGGGATTGTGGCGCCAACGAGTCGGATGCACTCGTCGATCGCCGGCTCGAGGTCAAATATCGTGCGCACGGGTTCGCGCCGTTTCGTCAGTTCGTGAAGATTGCGGATAATCTCCGCGGCACGCTCCGACGCTTCACGAATGCCCAGCAGCGCCCGTTCGATGCGCCCGTCTTCGCCGCGGGTGGCGGCAACGATCTGTAGACTGCCCGCAACGTAATTCGCGATCGCGCTCAGCGGCTGGTTGAGTTCGTGCGCGAGCGTCGTCGACATCGCGTTCATCGCGTTGACGCGCGACACATGGATCAACTCTGCCTGAAGGGCCGCAAGGGTGACGGCAGCGCCATGTTGCTCCGTCACGTCATGGCCTTCGCAAAACAGGCCTGCGATCTTGCCGTCGGGGCCGTAGACCGGCTGCTGGACAAAATCGAGGTAGCGCGGCTCTGTCGCCCCAGTTTCGACGTTCAGGACATCGACCTTGAACGCTTTGGCGACGAAAGGCTCACCCGTGCGATAGACCTGGTCGACGAGGTCCAGGAAGTCCTGACCGAGCGTGTCGAGCAGATGTTCCTGGACCGTCAGGCCGCGCACATGTTCGAGGCCGACAAGTTCCCGGTATGCGGCATTGGCGAAGGAGTAGCGGTGTTCGGGACCCTCGGTTATGGCGATAAAGCCAGGCGCTCTTTCGTAGAGCACGTGAAATTCACTGTTCTTGCCAATTTGCGCGGGAGTGTCAGCCAGCCTGACAAAGCTCAGAATGTATTTGTTGGCCAGGTTTAGGCCGTCGCGCACGGTGTCTAGGACCAAAGCCGACGAAAACTCAGTCCAGTCCGACCGGCGGCAGCGTATTTCCCAGCTACCGCTGCCCTGGACTTTGATCGCCGACTCGATTGCCACCCTGAAGCGCGAGTCCATCACATTATCGAAAAGGAAATTCAGCGACTTGCCGACAAGCGTTGCGCTCGGAAATCCGGTAAGTCTGGCAAATGCTCTATTCGCGAATATGACAGATGGTTCCGAAGTTTCGGCGTCAAGAACGACCATCGGCATTGCACTGTGTTCTGCGCCGACCACGAACGAATTTGCCTCTACGGCCGCCTGACTGTCGCTCGTCAGGAGCGTAGACTGCGTCGTTATACTTGAGGGCTGCAATTCACCGATCCGAGCTGTTGCGTAACAAAGCGGTTACCATAAACGCAATGTTCGCGGATTGTGCGAGGTTCAAGCCCCTCGCGCCATCATTTCAAGAAAAATGCTGTTGCAACTGCCGATCGTTTCGGGACCACCTATAACGGGAGGTAGGCATCAAGCCGCGCCAACGGGTGGAATTGCGGCTGAAATCCTTGGAGTGAAGAATGACGATCCGAACATTCGTCCGCGCAGGTGGCGCCGCGCTGCTTACCATGATCCTGGTCGTGGCGGGCCTGGCGGCATGGCGGATCGATGTCATTCGCATGGGCGGTCCGCTTCAGACCGAAGCGCAGCAGACGTCCGACCTGATCGCCGACGTGCTGCCGCCCCCGGCCTATGTGATCGAGGCCTATCTCGACGCGACCCTGCTCGCGCGCAATCCGGGCGATGCCGCGAAAATCGGCAAGGACCTCGAAAAGCTTCACGCGGACTATACCGCGCGGCACAACTACTGGTCGAAATCGGGCATCGATGCCGGCGTCTATCAGGCGCTGGCGGCAAGCAAGCCGCCGGCCGACCTTTTCTGGGACGAAGTCGAAAACAAGCTTTTGCCTGCTGCAAAGGCGAACGACCGCGCCGCGGTTGAGGCGAGTTACAGCCGGGTCATGACCCTCTACGCCAAGCATCGCGCCGCCATCGACGTCGTCGTTGCGCGATCGAACGACTATCACGACAGCCTCAACAAAAGCGCGGCCTCGACGCTCAGCATCGCGCTGGTGATGCTGTCCGTCCTCGGCCTGGTCATCATCGGCTCCGTCGCCATGTTCTGCGGACTGTTGCTCAAGCGCTTCGTGACGCCGACAGTCGAGCTGGCCGAAGTGACCGTCTCGCTCGCGGAGGGCAAAGCCGCCGTCGTCCCGTTCGTCGGCCAGGCCAATGAGCTCGGCCAGATCGCCAATGCGGTGGAACGTTTTCGCCAGGCTGCCGTCGCGCGCGCCGAAATCGATTCGACCAACGCCGCCGAGCAGAAAATGGTCAACGACGCCCTGGCCAATGTGCTGCAGGCGCTGGCAGGCGGTGACCTGACCAAACAGGTGCAGATCGAGTTTCCGGACAGCTACAAGGTGACAGGCGACAATATGAATGCCGCCGTGTCGACTTTGCGCGCAATGATTCAGACCGTGGTCGAAACCGCAGGCGACATCCAGACCGGCGCAGGCGAAATTGCCAGCGCCTCGGAAGATCTGGCTCGCCGGACCGAAGGCACGGCCGCAAGCCTTGAGCAGACCAGCGCGACCCTCGTACAGATCGACGAACGGCTGCAGGCGGCGACGACGAAGTCGATGGGCACTGTCGCGCGTGCCGACACGGCGCTGGCAACCGTCAACCTGGGACGCTCAACGGCAGAGGAGGCCGTGCAGGCCATGAACCGCGTCGCCGAGAGCGCCAAGGGCACCGATGCCGTGATCGAGGGGCTCGACAAGATCGCGTTCCAGACGCGCGTTCTGGCCATGAATGCGGCCGTCGAGGCGGGGCGTGCCGGCGACGCCGGCCGCGGCTTTGCCGTGGTCGCCGATCTTGTCTCGGCGCTTGCCCAGCGCGCCGAAGAGGAAGCGCAGAGCGCGCGGGACCAGCTGACGACCACTCAGGCGGAAATCGTCGTCGCCGTGGCCGCCGTGCACAATGTCGATGGCGCCCTGCAAGAAATCGCTTCCAATGTCGGTGAAGTGAACACGCTGCTCAACGGCATGGTCGCCGACAACCAGGCGCAGTCGCTGGCGGTCAGCGAGATCGTTGCCGCGGTGACCAACATGGATCATGCCACGCAGCAGAACGCCGCCATGGTCGAGCAAACATCGGCAGCCGCTACGAACCTGTCGAACAAGGTCGACCTGATGATGGAACAGTCCAAGGGCTTCACGTTCGAACGCCGAGTCCGCAGCGAGCAAGTTGCCGTTGACCGCCGGGCCGGCGGCAATCGGGCAGGAAGGCCGAGCGACCGGCGGACCGGCCAGGATGCGGGCGCGCGCCGTCCGGCACTCGTGGGCGCCTGAGCCCGAACAGGGCAGGCCGCCCGCGTGCCGAGTGCGTTGACTTTGCGGAGGCCCTTGCTATGAGCCGCGCCTTCCGGCGGATCCACCGCCCGGTCTGGAGTACCTCGTACGGCTCCTTAACGAACGAAAAGGACTATTGTTATGCGTCATCGTGTCGGCGGACGTAAGCTTCAGCGCACATCCTCGCATCGTACCGCCCTGTTCCGCAACATGGCGGCCGCGCTCATCAAGCATGAGCAGATCACCACGACCTTGGCCAAGGCGCGCGAATTGCGCCCCTATACCGAAAAGCTGGTGACGCTGGCGAAGAAGGGCGGCCTGTCGAACCGCCGGCTGGCGCACGCGCGGCTGCTCGACGAGAAGCAGCTGACCAAATTGTTCGAGGTGATCGCGGTTCGTTATGCCGACCGTGCCGGTGGGTATCTTCGTATCGTCAAGGCCGGCATCCGCGCCTCGGACGCCGCCGACATGGCGATCATCGAATTCGTCGATCGTGACATGTCGGCCAAGGGCCAGGACTCCGGTCCGGTGATGGGCGACGACGACATGGACGAGGCCGCCTGAGCGAGACAGCTTGCCAGCGCGCGAGAAGGCATCATAGGCTCCGGAATAACCCGATTCCGGAGCCTTTTACTTGAAACCTGTCCTGCTCGCGGCCCTCGCCGCCCTGACGTCCGCCCCGATCATGGCCGACCCCCCCCTGACCTACCCCGAGACTGCGACCGTCACGCAGGTCGACGAGCAATTCGGCGAAAAGATCGCCGATCCGTATCGCTGGCTGGAGAACGACGTCCGCACCGATCCCAAGGTGCGCGACTGGGTGACGGCCGAAAACAAGGTCACCGACGCCTATCTCGCGACCTTGCCTGGACGCGATGCGTTCAGAACGCGGATGAAGGCGCTCTACGACTATGAGCGCATGGGGACGCCGCGAAAGGCGGGCGCGCGCTATTTCTACTCGCACAACGGCGGGCTGCAGAACCAGTCGACGCTCTGGGTACGCGACGGCCTCAGCGGCGCGGGGCGCCTGTTGCTCGATCCAAATCTCTGGGCCAAGGACGGGGCGACAGCGCTTGCGGAATGGGCACCGTCCGATGACGGGCGCTACCTTGCCTATGCGATCCAGGACGGCGGCACCGACTGGCGTACGCTGAAAGTCATCGATGCGACGTCGGGCAAGGAATTGCCCGACCGCATCGAATGGGTGAAATATTCAGGCATTGCGTGGAAGCCGGATGGCAGCGGCTTTTTCTATTCGCGGTTCGATGCGCCGGCCGCTGGCGCAAAGTTCCAGGCGCTGACGACCAACCAGCAGGTGTGGTTCCACAAGATCGGCAGCGCGCAGGATGCCGACGCCATGATCTATCGTACGCCCGACCGACCCAAGCTGGGCCACAGCGCGCAGGTTACCGACGACGGCAAATGGCTGGTCATCAGTTCGTCGCAGGGCACCGATCCCAAGGTCGAGATCACCATCGCGGCGCTGACGGGCGACACCGTCGGCAAACCGCGCACGTTGATCGCCGGCGTCGACAATAATTGGGAGCTCGCGGGCACGGTCGGGTCGAAATTCTGGTTCGTGACCGACAAAGACGCGCCCAAGGGACGGGTCGCCCTGATCGACGTGGCGGCGAAGTCGCCCAAGCTGAAGCCAGTCATCGCGGAGACGAGCGACACGTTGGTCGGTGCCTCGCTCATCGGGCAGCGATTGCTCGTCGCCTATCTGGGTGACGCCAAGTCGGAAGCGGAATTGTTCGAGCTCGACGGCAAGTCGCTGGGCGAAGTGCGACTGCCCGACATCGGCACGGCATCGGGTTTCGGGGGCAAGACCGGCGACAGCGAGAGCTTCTACACCTTCACCGGTTTTGCGACGCCGGCGACCGTCTATCGCTACGACAGCGCGACTAACACCAGCACGCCGGTTTTCCAGCCAAAGCTGTCGTTCGATCCGGCGGCGTTCGAGACACAGCAAGTCTTCTACCCGTCGAAGGACGGCACCAAGATCCCGATGTTCGTCGTCCGCAAGAAGGGGCTGACGACACCGGCCTCAACGCTGTTGTATGGCTATGGCGGCTTCAACATCTCGATGACGCCCGGCTTCAGTGCGACGCGACTGGCGTGGCTGGAGGCCGGCGGCGTGCTGGCCATCGCCAATTTGCGCGGCGGCGGGGAGTACGGCAACGCCTGGCACGAGGCGGGCAAGCGGGCGAACAAGCAGAATGTCTTCGACGATTTCATCGCGGCCGGCGAATATCTGATCGCGCAAGGCATTACGTCAAAGGACAAGCTTGCAATCCAGGGCGGCTCGAACGGCGGCTTGCTGATCGGCGCCGTCGTCAACCAGCGGCCCGACCTGTTCGCGGCTGCGCTGCCAGCAGTCGGCGTCATGGACATGCTGCGCTTCAACCGGTTCACGGCCGGGCGCTACTGGACGGACGATTATGGCGATCCGTCGGTCGAAGCCGACTGGCGCGTGTTGCGGGCCTATTCACCGCTGCACAACATCCGTTCGGGCGTCGACTATCCGGCGATCCTGGTGACGACCGCAGACACCGACGATCGTGTGGTGCCGGGCCACAGCTTCAAATATACGGCAACGCTGCAGGCAGCCAAGGCAGGCGACAAGCCCCACCTGATCCGCATCGAGACGCGTGCCGGCCATGGCAGCGGCAAGCCAACCGACAAGATCATCGAAGAGGCCGCCGACCAATGGGCCTTTATCGCGAAATGGACGGGGATGACTGTCGGATCAAGGTAGCTTCGGGCCTCAGCATCCGCCCCGATGTCAGCCATTCGCCGCTTGCATAGCGCTTCCGAAAGCGGGTGGCCCTCACGACGGGCCGAAAGCTGAATTTGCTGCTCAATTTGTCGTGTTGACGGAAATTCCAAATCATTTAGCTTTTCATAGCCGCAAAGTTGAGTGAGGTCGCGGATCTCAGCCAATCGAGAAATGTATCGGGAGAGTCTTTTGTCACGATATCTTGCTGCCTGTGCTCTTGCCGCGACGTTGGTTGCCAGCCCCGCCCTTGCCGACGACGAGGCATCGATGAAGCAATTGGCTGCCGCTGTCGGCGCATTGCCCCCGCCTGCTGCCACGGTCCAATATGGCGATGATCCCTTGCGCAGTGGTACGATCCGCGTACCCGAGGGCAAAGGACCATTTCCGCTCGCCGTCCTGATACATGGCGGATGCTGGACGAAAGGCTTTGCGACGCGCAAATCATTCGAGCCACTTGCCGACGCTCTCACGCGGCGCGGCATTGCCGTCTGGAACATTGAATACGGGCAGATTGGCGATCCCGGAGCAGGCTGGCCAGGCACCTTCCAGGATGTGGCAAAGGCGATCGACTTCGTGCCATCGCTCGCCAAGAAATATCATTTCGACCTCAAGCGGGTCACCTTTGTCGGCCATTCCGCAGGCGCGCATCTGGCGCTGTGGGCCGCTTCCCGGCCCAAGCTCGGGGAGCCTTGGGGCCGTCCTTCCACGATCAGGCCGCGCTCGGTCGTCGTGATCGACGGTCCGGCTTCGCTCGCGCCATTCATCGGCATCGACTCCGCTGTTTGCGGCAAACCTGTTATTGTACCGTTCATGGGGGCGACGCCCGCCGAGCAGCCGGATCGCTATCGTGCGGCATCGCCTGCTGATCACCTGCCACTCGGGGTGCGACAGTTGATCGTGGAAGGCGAGCTTGGACCGCTGATGAAGCCATATGTGGCAACCGCAAGGGCGGCGGGCGATGAAACAGAAGAGCTGGCCCCGCCGAATGCCGATCATTTCGATGTTATCGTGCCCGCCATGCCGAACGGCGCAAAAGTGGTCGATTTCATCACGTCGCGTGCGTTTGCCAAATAGCGACGTTGCCGGGTTCCAGCGGCAACGAGTTCTTGATGGGTGCGGCCAGAAATCACCGTCGTTTCCGCCCCGGCCCGGTCTCGGCGGCCGTTCGCGACATTGACTTATCGTAGGCATTCATGCCCGCAGTCATGCGCGGCAAACGCGGACGCAGGACGAGGGTTGACCGGCGCATTCCATCGGGTATTTCCGATGTATGGACATTGATGACGCTCTTCGGGCATTGGCCGCACTCGCACATCCGACCCGTCTCGAGGCGTTCCGGCTGCTGGTGCGGCACGAGCCCGACGGGCTTTCGACAGGCGAGCTGGTCGAGGCCACTGGCCTGACCCAGAGCACCTTTTCCACCCACCTCGCCGTGCTCGCCAAGGCTGGTCTGATCGATGCCGAGAAGATTGGCCGTCAGATGATCCAGCGCGTGCGCATGGAACGCCTGCGCGATCTCATGATCTTCCTCGCGAAGGACTGCTGCCAGGGCCGCGCTGAACTCTGCGCGCCACTCGTTGCCGAACTTTCCTGTTGCTGACCGGAGACATCGCATGCCGATCGACGTGGTGATCTATCACAACCCCGAGTGCGGCACGTCGCGCAACACGCTGGCGATGATCCGCAATGCGGGCATCGAGCCGCATGTCGTCGAATATCTGAAGACGCCCCCGTCGCGTGCGATGCTCATTCAGCTTCTCGAGCGCGCCGGCCTGACGCCGCGTCAGCTCTTGCGCGAAAAGGGGACACCGTACGCCGAACTCGGTCTCGATGACGAAGCGATCAGCGATGAGGAGCTGCTCGACGCGATGATGGCGCATCCCGTCTTGATCAACCGTCCGCTGGTCGTGACGCCGCTCGGCGTCAGGCTTTGCCGCCCCTCGGAGACGGTGCTCGATATCTTGCCCGAACCGCAGCGCGGCGCCTTCGCCAAGGAGGATGGCGAGCAGGTAGTGGACTCGTCCGGCCACCGCACGAACCGCGCATGATCCGGCGCTCGCTCCTTGCCGAAGCACTCGGCAGCCTGATCCTGTTTGCGACCGTGATCGGATCAGGCATCATGGCCGAGCGTCTGGCGGGAGGAAACGTCGCCGTCGCGCTGCTCGGCAACACCCTTGCTACGGGCGCTATCCTGTTCGTGCTCGCCACGATGCTGGGGCCGGTCTCCGGCGCGCATTTTAACCCCGCCGTCACGTTCATCATGCGGCTGCGTGGTCACCTCAGCACTAACCTGGCCATTGGCTATGTCCTGGCCCAGATCGTTGGCGGCGTGCTTGGGGTCTGGCTCGCCCACCTCATGTTCGACGTGCCGGTGCTCCAGCTGTCGACCAAAGTGCGCGGTGGCCCCGGCCAGTTGACGGGCGAGGCGGTTGCCACCTTCGGCCTCGTCCTGACTATCCTGGGGACGTCGCGGGTCCGGCCCAGCGCCACGCCGACCAGCGTCGCGCTGTTTATTACGGCCGCCTATTGGTTCACTTCGTCGACGAGTTTCGCCAACCCCGCCATCACGGTCGCGCGGTCTTTGAGCGACAGCTTTGCAGGGATCGCACCCGTGTCCGTTCCAGGATTCATCGCGGCCCAATTCTTTGGCGCGATCTTGGCGCATTTTTCAGCCGATATCGTCTTCACGCCGCTCGCCGCGAACGCGCGTTGAGCAGGATCGCCCATTCGGCTGTCCCGTGAGATGATCGCGGCGTTGCCCGCCCTTTTCTCGCCGATGCGGACTGCCGACCGACGACCTCGATCAGCCCGGGCATCCGATTTTCGACCTTTTGCTAAGCCAGCGACTGATCCGGCCAGCCTTCACGCGTCGACTTAGCCGGGCTTCTTTCAACCAAGCGGTCGCGCCTGTTACTAAAGTTTGCCGAATGATGCGCGCCGGGGCCGATCACACCGGCGGCGGGACCAGTCCGATCAGGCGCAGCACGACCGCCATCAACAGCATCGCGCCGAGCCAGTGCGCGCAATCGGCGAGCGCCGTGCGCACACCTAGATTGCGGACCCGGTAGGTGGCCAGGATGACCGGCGCAACGAAGCCGATCCAGATCACGAAAGCGCTGCCGATCGTCATCGTCCACACGCTGCCCTTGGGCGGCGCGAGGATCAGCGCACCGGCGAGAATCGAGCAGAGCCAGACTTCGGCGATGAACGCGGTGGCGATGGTACCGGCCAGCCCCGAACCGCGGGGGCGGCCGCGACTGGCCACGCTGTAAAAAAGCGCGCCAAAGGCCAGGCTCGCCAGCGTGGCCGCAAGAATCGCTACGGCATTCAGCACGATATAGATCATCGGTCCTCCCGTTGGGTCCAGCATAGCGCCGGACATGGCAGGCGCCAGACTGAACGGCGCCCAAGGCCCGCAATACTTTCATTTCGCTGACGACCCAATTCAGCATCGCGACACCGCGACTCGACGATAGTCGCGATACCGGGCACCATCATGGCGGCCCCGTAAAAGGATGAAGACGATGATGAAGCTGCGTTCAGTCACCGCCGGCGCGCTCGCCACCGCGATGCTCGCGACTTCGGCAACCCCCGCCATGGCACAGGGCTATCCCGGCGGCTATGGCGGATATGGTCGCCCGACCTATGGCTACCCCGGCTATCCCGGTGGCTACCGTCGCCACCGCGACCATGACAATACCGGTGCGGTCGTTGCCGGCGTGATCGGCGTCGGTATTCTCGCAGCGATCATCGCCTCGGCCTCGTCGAACAAGAATCGCACGACCAGCGGCAGCTATGCCTCGAACGGTTATGGGTCCATCCGCACCGATGACGCCGCGGCCGACGCCTGCGCGAGCGCTGCCGAGCAGCAGCTGGGCGGCAGTGCGCGGGTATCGGGCATCGATACGGTCAACCGCGTCGCCGACGGCTACAACGTGCGCGGTACGGTCGATTACGGGCGGAGCAGCAACGATCGCTATGGCAACGGCTATGACCAGCGCAGCTTCAGCTGCTCGGTCCGCTATGGCAGCGTGTCGCGCGTCGATTTCGGCGGATAACGACTTCGACGCTGAAGCCGGGAGATGACAGCGGGACATGGCTTCGCTAGGCGAGGCCATGTCCCAGCTCTCGTCCATCCTTATCGTCGATTTCGGAAGCCAGGTCACGCAGCTCATCGCCCGGCGCGTGCGCGAGGCCGGCGTTTATTGCGAGATCGTGCCCTTCAGCAGCGCCGAGGCCGCGTTCGACCGTCTGAAACCCCTAGGCATCATCTTCGGTGGGGGTCCGGCCTCTGTCACGCATGACGGCAGCCCGCGCGCGCCGCAGCGATTTTTTGAGGCCGGCGTGCCGATCCTCGGCATTTGTTACGGACAGCAGACGATGTGCGCTCAGCTCGGCGGGCGTGTCGGCAGCACCGAAAGCCGTGAGTTCGGCCGTGCCTTCCTGCACGTCGATGACAGCTGCGTGTTGTTCGACGGCCTATGGAAACCGGGCGAAAGCCATCAGGTCTGGATGAGCCACGGCGACAAGGTCGAGGCACTCCCGCCCGGTTTCCGTGTCGTCGCGACATCGGAGCGCGCACCCTTCGCCGTCGTGGCCGATGATGCGCGGCGCTTCTATGCGACGATGTTCCACCCCGAGGTTGTCCACACACCCGACGGCGCGAAGCTGATCGCCAATTTCGTGCGGCACGTCTGTGGCTGTGCTGGCGACTGGACGATGGCCGGGTATCGTGCCGCCAAGATCGCCGATATCCGCGCTCAGGTGGGCGACAAGCGCGTGATCTGCGGCTTGTCGGGCGGCGTCGATTCGGCGGTGGCAGCCGTGCTGATCCACGAGGCGATCGGCAAGCAGTTGACCTGCGTCTACGTCGACCATGGCCTGATGCGGCTGGGCGAAAGCGAACAGGTCGTTGGGCTGTTCCGCGAGCATTACGGCATTCCGCTGGTGCATGTGAACGCCGAGACGCTGTTCCTCCACGGGCTGAAAGGGCTGACCGACCCCGAGGCGAAGCGCAAGTTCATCGGCAAGACGTTCATCGACGTGTTCGACGACGAAGCGCGCAAGATCGGCGGCGCCGACTTCCTGGCGCAGGGAACGCTCTATCCCGACGTCATCGAAAGCGTCTCGTTCACGGGCGGGCCGAGCGTCACGATTAAGAGCCACCATAATGTGGGCGGCCTGCCCGAGCGCATGAACATGGGCCTCGTCGAGCCGTTGCGCGAATTGTTCAAGGACGAGGTGCGCGCGCTCGGCCGCGAACTGGGCCTGCCCGAGGTCTTCGTCGGCCGCCATCCGTTTCCCGGCCCCGGCCTTGCGATCCGCATCCCCGGCGAAGTGACCAAGGAGCGGTGCGACGTGCTGCGCAAGGCCGACGCGATCTATCTCGAGGAAATCCGCAATGCGGGGCTCTATGATGCGATCTGGCAGGCCTTTGCCGTGCTGCTCCCCGTGCGGACCGTCGGCGTCATGGGCGACGGGCGGACTTACGAGAATGTCTGTGCCCTGCGCGCTGTGACGAGCGTCGACGGCATGACCGCCGACATTTATCCGTTCGACGCGACGTTCCTGTCACGGGTCGCCACGCGGATCGTCAACGAGGTCGAGGGGATCAACCGCGTCGTGTACGACTATACCTCGAAGCCACCCGGCACCATCGAGTGGGAATAATGGGACATTGTTGCGGTCGCGCGCCACATTGACGGGACGCGCTAGGTCAATAAAATGCTAACCATCGATGGGAAGCCGGTGCATCTACATTGTCGATGACGACAAGCTGGTCCGCGAGGGGCTGCAGTTCCTGTTGTCGACACAGCCCGACCTGCTGATTTTCCCCTGCCGTTCGGGCGACGAATTCCTTACGGGGATCGAGGACAAGCCGGGCGGCTGCGTGCTGCTGGACTACAAGATGCCGGGTACCAGCGGCCTCGACGTGTTGCGGCAGGTCGCGGAAATGAAACCCAAGTTCGCCACCATCATGCTGACCGGCCAGGGCGAGATTTCAATCGCTGTGCAGGCCTTGAAGCTCGGTGCCTATGATTTCCTCGAAAAGCCGTGCAATCCGGCAGTGCTCATCCAGGTCGTTGACCAGGCCTGCGCGGCACTCGAGCATGACCAGCGCGCACTGTCGGTCGTTCAAGACGCGCAGGCAACCATTGCGCGGCTGACCCCGCGCGAGCGCGACGTGCTTGCCGGCCTGCTGGAAGGTCGGGCCAACAAGGCGATCGGCTACGACCTTGAGATCAGCCCGCGGACCGTCGAAATCCACCGCGCAAACCTGATGGACAAGCTGGGCGTGCGAAGCCTTTCCGAAGCGTTGCGCATCGCCATAGCAGCAGGCTTCAGCGTCCCCGCCTGACTCGGCTGCCGCGGCGTACGGCCGCACCCGATAGAATTTTCCTATAATGTTCAGACTGAAGGCGCGCCGGCAACTTCTCGCTGACGGAGAACGCGTCCCCGGAACACTCGTTGTCGGGCAGCGGTCCGATCGCGACCCGGTATGAAAGGAACGCATATGTCGAACGATGAGGTAGCCTCCCGTCTGCGCTTCATGGGCATCGATGACGCCCAGCGGCACACGCTCGCGAAAGTGCAACCGATGATCTCGTCGATGATCGGCAGCGGCCTAGACCGGTTTTACGCCATGGCACGGGCCACGCCCGACACCGCCAAGATGTTCCGCGACGACGCGCACATGTCCAAGGCGAAGTCGGCACAGGAAGCGCACTGGATGCGCATTTCGAGCGGCAAGTTCGACGAGGACTTCTTTTCCAGCGTCCGCCGCATCGGATCGGTCCATGCGCGCATTGGCCTGGAGCCGCGCTGGTATGTCGGCGCCTATGCGCTGGTCCTCGAGGAACTGATGCTCGGCGTCGCCAAGCGCTGTTCCCCGTGGCGTCGGCTCTTGAGCTTTTTCAGCACGCCCAGCGCGGAACGTGCCAGCATCGCCGTCGTCAAGGCGGCACTGCTCGACCTCGAATTGTCCATTTCCATCTACTTCGAGCAGAACCAGATCGAGCGTGACCAGGCCATCACGACGCTGGGCGCAGCATTGAAGGCTCTTTCCCATGGCGATCTCGCCACCGACCTTCACGGCTTGCCCCCGAATTTCGCCGAACTGGAGCGGAGCTTCAACGAAACGCTGACTGCCATGCGCCAGATGATCGGAAGCGTGACCCAAAGTGCCGACGGCATTCGTACGGGCACGGCCGAAATCGCGCAGGCCTCCGAGGACCTTGCCCGCCGGACCGAAAGCAATGCGGCGAGCCTTGAGGAAACCAGCGCCGCGCTCGCCCAGATCGACGACCGGCTGAAGGCGACCACTGTGTCGTCGAGCCGGACCGTCGAGCGCGCCGACAAGGCGATCGAGACCGTCGGCGGCGGACGCGCCACGGCGGACGAAGCCGTGCAGGCGATGGGCCGCGTCAGCGAAAGTGCCAAGGGGATCGACAGCGTGATCGAAGGCCTGGACAAGATCGCTTTTCAGACGCGCGTCCTTGCGATGAACGCGGCCGTCGAGGCGGGGCGCGCCGGCGACGCCGGGCGCGGCTTTGCGGTCGTGGCCGACCTTGTCTCCGCGCTCGCCATGCGCGCCGAGGAAGAAGCCAAGCGCGCGCGAGACCAACTGACCGTCACGCAAACGGAAATCAGCTCCGCGGTTCAAGCGGTACAAAAGGTCGACGGGGCGCTCGCCGACATTTCGGGCGATGTAGGCGAAGTGCACAAGCTGCTTGGCACAATGGCGGACGACGCCGCAGCGCAGTCGTCCACGATCACGCAGATCACGGCCGCGATCGGTGCGATGGACCAGTCGACGCAGCAGAATGCCGCCATGGTCGAGGAGACCTCGGCCGCCGCGCGCAACCTGACCAACGAGGTCACTATCCTGTCAGAACAGACGGCAATGTTCACGCTCGATACGGGAACGCATGCGACCCGCAAGGTCGTGACACCGTCCGTCCTGCCCGCGCCGGCACCGGCACCTGCAAGACCTAGAAAGCCAACGGCCTACCGCTCGCCCGTCAAGGCATTGCCGGCACAGGCCCGGGCAAGCACGCCTGTCATAGCGGACGCCGAAGACTGGAACGCGTTCTGATGCGAAACGGCCTGCCGGACCCTTCTTCGGCCGGCCGCGGCGTGCCGTCTGCCGGGGGCCGGCACAAGGTCCCTTTCGGAGGGTGGGCCTGGGCGCAGCTAGCGCTCATTGTCTTCGCACCTGCCCTTGCGCTGCTGCCACAGGGCGACGGCGCGATGCTGATCACGCCGCTGGCGTCAGGCGATCGCAGCGCGACCCTCCGCTGGGCGATCAGCGCAGGGGCAAAGCCTGTCGCGCCCGGCCCCTTTGCCGGATCCTATGTCGTGCAAGGGTCCTTCGCCGCGTTGGTCGCACCAGCGGTCCTCCACGGCGCCTTCGTTATGAATGCCAATTTCGCCGGTTGTGGCGCGCCAAACCCGAGGATAGCTCAATGAAGACGATCGACCTTGCATCACTTCGGCTGACCGGCATCAGGCTGATCGCCGCCGTCGTCGTTGTACTCGCACTTTGCGTCGTCGTCGGCGCATCCTTTGTGCCGACACCGGGCAAGTGGCCGGTGGGGGTTCTAGCCGTCCTGATGGCGATGTTACCCGGCTTCATGGCCGTACAGGCGCGGACCGACGCCACGGCGCGTCTTCTCGTCAGCCTGACAGCCATGATCATGCCCGTACTGCTGCTGTTCGTATTTGAAAGCCAGCCATGGCAGATCGATCTGCACATGATCTTCTTTGCCCTGCTCGCGATGGTCGCGATCCTTTGCGACTGGAAGGCAGTCTGCGCTTCGGCGACCGTGGTAGCCGTCCACCATATCGGATTCGGGCTGCTTGTTCCGGCATGGGTTTTCGGCTCGACCGGCTCGTTCGGCCGCATCGCGCTGCACGCGGTCATCCTGATCGTCGAGGCGGGAACACTGATGTGGCTCGGAAATGCCATGATGACGCTGACGGAAAGGATCGCGCGCGACAATGCAGAGCGCGAGCGGGCCGAAGCCGGTCTCGCCGCCGAGCGCGCGCTGCAGGCCGATACCGTCGCCGTCGTCACGACCGCGCTCGCCGACGGCCTCGCCGCCTTGAGCGAGGGCGATTTCACTGCGGACATCGAGATCGGCTTTCCCGAAAGCTATGCCATGCTGCGCAGCAATTTCAATGCTGCGCTTGCCAGCCTGCGCCATCTGGTCGGTTCAGTGAGCGAAAGTGCGACAGGGATCCAAAGCGGTTCGGTCGAGATCGCCGAGGCCACCGAGGCACTGGCACGTCGGACCGAGGGAACCGCTGGCACGCTTGAAGAAACCAGCGCCGCCCTGTCCCAGATCGACGAGCATATCAAAGCCACCAGCGAGGCCGCAGTGACAACGGTCCAACGCACGAACCAGGCAATTGCCACAGTGGGCGACGGACGCGCAACGGCGGACCAGGCCGTGCAGGCGATGGGCCGCGTCAGCGAAAGTGCCAAGGGGATCGACAGCGTGATCGAAGGCCTGGACAAGATCGCTTTTCAGACGCGCGTCCTTGCGATGAACGCGGCCGTCGAGGCGGGGCGCGCCGGCGACGCCGGGCGCGGCTTTGCGGTCGTGGCCGACCTTGTCTCCGCGCTCGCCATGCGCGCCGAGGAAGAAGCCAAGCGCGCGCGAGACCAGCTGACCGTCACGCAGTTGGAGATCGGGACGGCAGTGGAAGCCGTGCGCAGGGTCGACGGCGCCTTTCAGGATATTTCGACCGACGTCGCGGGCGTGCATGGCCTCGTGCGCGGCATGGCCGATGACAATGCTGCGCAATCCTCCGCCATTTCGCAGATTAGCGCCGCCATCTGCGCCATGGACCAGACCACCCAGCAAAATGCCGCGATGGTCGAAGAGACCTCGGCAGCTGCGCGCAACCTGACGGTCGAGGTCGATGCGCTGAACGGACAGGCTGCTCAGTTCCGCGTCGATGGCGCACGCCGCAAGGGGCCCGTCCACTTTCAGCCGTCACCCGAGACGATCGCTGCTCGGGCGCAAAAGACGGGATCGCCGAGATAGAGCAGCCGTTGCCGGCAGCTGAGCCCACCCCCCGACGCAAAAAGGGGCCGCCGCGACGTCGAGCGTCGCGGCGGCCCTCTTTATACTGGCATGCTGAGGAACTAGGCGGCTTCCTGAGCCACGACCCCCGTGCCGCTCAGCCCGTCAATGATGTCGCGATTGATATCGATCAGCGCATCGATCGACTCGCGGCCGGCCACGACATCGCTGGTGAAGTGATCCACCCATAGGGAAAGCGAAATGATGCTCGCGCGCAGCCCGTTGGGCAGCGCATTGCCGACCGTGCCGCAAACTGCGCCGAACGTCCGCCATACTTCGCGATTGCGATGCAGGACCGGCATGAGCGCGCCGCGGACAAATCCGGCGTCGCGCGCCTGAACCATTTCGCCAGTGATTTCGATCATCAGGCGACGTTCGGCCTGTCGCGGCGTCTCTACGATGTTCCGCGCGCGATGATAGGCAGTAAGCGACATGGGGCCTCCTTTGTCTGGTCCTGTATTCTAGAGGATTTAGCGTCGGTTCGGTGCGTTCCGGCAACAGCTCGGCGACCGTTCTATAATGAAGAGCGCGCCGCGATCCCGCAGGCCGCACCGCTTTGCAGGAACTGTCCCTTCATGAACGACACGATCCTACCCCAGGACTTGCCCCATGCGCTCGACAACCGCTCGGGCGTTCGCATCCTGTCGCTCGATTGCTTCGACACTTTGCTTTGGCGCGAAACCCATGCGCCGCGCGACGTCTTTCGTGCGCTGACGGGCCCCAACGCGATGCAGAGGATGTGGGCTGAGCAACGCGCCCGCACCGGTGCCTTGTTGCGCCACCGTCGCAACGAAGTCAGCATTGCCGAAATCTATGCGGAGCTGCTGCCCAATGCCGATCCGGCGGAACGTGCGGCGATGGTCGGTCAGGAACTCGCGGCCGAAGGGCGCTACTGCTTCGGCTACGCGCCGGTCGTCGAACTGATGCGCGCGGCCAAGGCACGCGGCATGCAGGTGATCATCGTCAGCGACACCTATCTCGATGCGACGCAGCTCGGGAACCTGATCGCCGAGGCCGCCGGCGCCGATGTCCGCGCCATGATCGATCATGTCTTCTGCTCGTCGGAGTTCGGAAAGTCGAAGGGCGAGGGCATGCTTGCCGCCGTCGTAAAGCGGATGGGCGTGGATGCGCGGACGATCCTGCACATCGGCGACAATCGCGCGGCCGACTTGCTGGGCGGACAGGCCGCCGGCGTGCAGGCCCTGCACCTGAAGCAGTTCACCGAGACCACCGAACAACGACTGCGCCTCGAGGCGGCGACCGGTGGCATCATCCATGGCGCCGCCGCGGCGACCGACATGAGCAGCCAGCTGCACCGCGCACCGATCGCGACGGGAGAACCGGCGCTTACCGATCCGGCTGAACTGCTGGGCTTCACGACGATCGGGCCGTTGCTGCACGGGTTCAGTCAATGGCTCGCGCACGAGCGCGAAGCGCTTGAAGCGAGGACCAGCGGCAAGGTCCACATGATGTTCCTGATGCGCGACGGCCATTTGCCCCGGCTGATTTACGAAGCCTGCCTGACGGGCCGCGAGAGCCACGCGACTGAAATCAGCCGGTTCACGGCCACCGCTGCATCATTCGCATCCGAAGCAGACGTGCTGCGCTATCTGCATGGCGAGTCGACGACGAGCGCGACAGCAATTCTCAAGCAGCTGATGCTTGCCCCCGGCGAAGCAACAGTCCTTCTGCGCGAAACCGGCCAGACCCCCGCCTTCCCGGCTCTGGTCAAGGCCGTCTGCACGCCGCGGCGCATGGAAAGAATCCTGTCGCGATCGGCGGCCTTCGCCGACCGGCTGGAAAACTATTTGCGCACAACAGTGGCGCCGGCGGACGGCGATGTGCTGATGCTCGTGGACCTAGGCTACAACGGGTCGGTCCAGAACCAGATCGACGCCCTGCTTCGCCGGCGGCTGAACGTTGCAGTGGCCGGGCGTTACCTGTTGATGCGGGAGCAGGACATGCCGGGGCTCGACAAGTCCGGCTTCATCGATCCAAGTCATTATGATCCGAATACCCTGGAGGCGCTTTGCGGAAATGTCGCCGTCCTCGAGCAATTATGTACCGCAGCGCAGGGGTCGGTCATCGACTACAGTCCCGACGGCGCAGCCGTGCGGGCGGCAAATTCGATCAAGGGTGCGCAGAGCGAGACACGCGACGCCGTGCAACGGGGCGCGATCATGTTTGCGCGCGATGCTGCGAAATCGATTGTCCGCGGAGAGCATGGCTCCGACATGGCCGCGGTACGCGGGTCGGCGGTCGCCGTCATGGCCCGGCTCATGTTCATGCCGATGGCGCAGGAACTTGCCGTGCTCACCCAGTTCCAGCACGACGTGAATCTGGGCGGCGACCATATCGTGCCGCTGTTCGACCGCGATATTGGCCGCCGCGGGCTGCGCGAACGCGGGTTGTTCTACATGCGCGGTTCCGATCGCATGTATCTGCCCGCCGAGCTGCAGGGCGAAGGGCTTGCGGTCAAGCTCACCCTTCTCGCGCACAAACGCTTTGGCCTGGCGCTGAAATACGCCGACTTCATCGACACAACGATCACCTTGCCCGTGCTGATCGCCGACGGGCGTAATGTCGACACCGCAACGATCACCGCGACACCCACGCACGACGGATTTTACATCGCGCCGATTCCGATCAGCGATTGCCGTTATGCGATCGGGCTGCAGTTCGGTCGGTTGTTCGACTGGGTGCAGGTGGACCGGGTCGCGTTCATGCCGGTCGATCGCTTCCTGAGCGACCAGCAGCGCCCGGGGCTGGAAGAAGAAGCGGCCTTTCCGACGCTGGAAGGTATGGAGCAGGCCGGACCCAATCTTTACCGGTGCGAAGACAGCGCTGCCTTCATGATGATCCCGCCCCCGCCGCGGCGCGACGCGCGCGCCATGATGCTTGCCGTCGTGTTTCGGCCCATCGCCCCGCGCGCCGGCGCAACCATGTCGGTTCCGGCACCTGTCGTCGCCCAGGCGGGAGCCGGCCGATGAGCAATCTGTTGATCCATTCGATGGCCGAATTTTCGGACCTCATCCTGGGCAGCCTGTCGATCGCGGACGCACGTCACATCGTCGAGATCGGCGCGGAATTCGGCGGCATGTCGCAACTGCTCGCGGATCATGCTGCAGCGGTCGGCGGGCGGCTGACGAGCATCGATCCCAGTCCCCGGCCGGAATTCGTCAGCTGGGCCGAGACTGCGCCTTGCGTGACCCATGTTCCGGCCGCGAGCCTCGACGTCGTCCATGAGTTGCGCAACGTGGACGCCTGGGTGATCGATGGCGACCATAATTACTATACGGTCCTCAACGAGCTGCGGGCCGCCGATGCCGCCGGCGCTCGCGACGACCGACCCTTGCTGGCATTCATCCACGACGTCAGCTGGCCCACGGCTCGGCGCGACATGTATTATGCACCCGATCGCATTCCCGAAGCACATTGCCATCCGCATACTTTCGGGGCCGGCGCGATGCTCGACCGGGGCGAACTCGTCCCGGGCCAAGGGTTCCGGGGCGGCAGTGACTGGGCAATGGCCAACCATATCGGTGGTCCAGCCAACGGGGTACTGACAGCCGTCGAGGACTTTCTAGACGCGGCCCGCGCGGACGGCCGCGAGCTCGCCTGGGCGCATGTTCCCGCGGTGTTCGGCCTCGGTGTCCTGTTCGACGCGACGGCGCCCTGGGCACCCGATGTCGCGGCGCTCGTCGCTCCGTTTCATGACAACAAGCTGCTGGCGGCAATGGAGCTCAACCGACTGCAAAACTACATGACAGTTATCGCCTGGCAGGATCAGGACGCGATGGCCCGCGCTGCATAGTTAATCGCCCGTCCGGCTCCGCCCCCGGCCCCGCTCTCCTATAAGTAGATCAGGTCGTTCATTTCCGGAGAGTTTCGGCGCGTCATGCTAAACGGTGTTGGTTTCCTGCTCATTCTTGGATGCGTCTTCGGCAGCTTTTTGATGTCGGGCGGCAAGATGGCTGTGATCATCGAAGCATTGCCGCACGAGATGCTTGCGATCGGCGGAGCGGCGATCGGCGCATTTGTCGTGGGCAACACGCTCGGCACTGTCAAAAGCGCCGGCAAGGGCCTGCTACGGGCGTTCAAAGGATCGCGTTGGAAGCCGAGCGACTATACCGACCTGCTGACCATGATGTTCGGCGTGCTGAGTACCTTCAAGAAGGGGGGCGCGACGGGCATCGAGGCCCATCTCGACAAGCCCGCCGAAAGCAAGCTCTTCACGCCTTACCCCCGTTTGCTCGCCGACCACCATCTTATTGATTTCATCTGCGATTACCTGCGGATGATGACCATCAACCTCGAAGATCCGCATCAGCTGGCCGAGGCGATGGACAATGATCTCGACAAGCACCACGCCGAGGAAATGCTTGCGCAGAGCGCGCTGCAAACCATGGCCGACGGGCTGCCGGCCATTGGCATCGTCGCCGCGGTGCTTGGGGTCATCAAGACCATGGCGTCCATCGACCAGCCCGTCGAGATCCTGGGCGGCATGATCGGCGGCGCGCTGGTCGGTACCTTTCTGGGCGTTTTGCTTGCCTATTGCCTGGTCGGTCCCCTTGCCGCGAAGCTGCTGACGGTCATCGACGACGACGCCAAACCGTTTACGATCGCCAAGACCGCAATCCTGGCTCACGCCCATGGCCTTCCGACCCAGGTCGCGATCGACATCGCGCGGCGGATGGTGCCGACCAGCTTTGCGCCCACGTTCCAGCAACTCGAAGCCACGCTCGATGAGGCAAAAAATGACCTTAACGCCCAGCCCGCCTGAATCCGATCATGTGCCCGGCGTCATCCGGCTTACAGGCCATGGCACCACTGTGACGGCAGACGATCTGCGGACCGAGCTTGTCCTCGCAAGCGACTGCGCCGGTACGGTCATCGATGCGTCGGAGCTGCACAGCGTCGGGCAGGCCGTGCTCCAAGTGCTCGTCGCTGCCCGTAACGATGCGCTGCTGCACGCGCAGCCATTCCGTTTCGCCGCAACCAGCGAGGCCTTCGCCGAGCGCGTCAACTCCTGCCGACTGGCAGATTCGATCGGCATGGAAGCCGGAAAGGAAATTGCCAGATGAGCAAGCTCATTCTTACCGTCGATGACTCTGCCAGCATGCGCATGCTGCTGAAGACCTCGCTAACCGCGCAAGGTTTCGAGATCGAAAGCGCGAACGACGGGGTTCATGGCCTCGAGCGGATGCACGAGGTTCAGCCCGACCTGCTGATCACGGATATCAACATGCCGAAAATGGACGGCTTCGAGCTGATCGAAGCCGTCAGGGCCGTAGGCCAGTTTCGCGGCACGCCGATCCTAGTGCTGTCCACGGAGTTTTCCGACGATAAAAAGGCACGCGCACGCACGGCTGGCGCCACGGGCTGGATCACGAAACCCTTTGACGCCGACAAGCTGGGGGCGGCAATTCGCCGGGTCTGTCCATGAGCGACGACTTCGACGAGATCCAGAGCATTTTCTTTGAAGAATGCGCTGAAGGACTTGCGGTCGCCGAAACTGGACTGTCCGCGATGGCCGCAGGCGATGTGTCCAAGGAAGTAATTGCCGGCGTCTTTCGGGCGGTCCACTCGATCAAGGGTGGCTCGGGCGCCTTTGGCCATGGCGCATTGCTCGCTTTTTCCCACTGCTTCGAAAATGTGCTCGACGAGGTGCGGAGCGGCAAGATTCCGCCAACCGCCGATGTCACCAAAGTAATGTTGGCCGCGTTCGACATCCTTGCCGACCATGTCGAGGCAGCGCGGAGCCAGTCGACACCACCGGCAGATGCGACGGCCCTTGCCGCGCTGGAACGCATCCTGGAAACAAAGGGTGCCGTCGACCCGGTTTCGACGCCCGCAGACGCCGCCGACGAATTCGGTTTCATGCCCGTGGAAGCGCCGGTCGACGACTTCGAGCCCTTTGGGTTCGAGCCCGTGGGAGTTGCACTGGGCGAACTCGACCAGGACGAAGCCCGCCCGTGGATGGTCCGCTTTGCACCTTCGCGTGCGGCACTTGCCAATGGAGCGGAGCCGCTGCTCAGCATCCGCGAGGTCGAGCGGCTCGGCGGTGAGATCGTCGCGGTCGATACGTCCGCCCTGCCGGCCCTGCGCGAGCTCGATCCGGAAGATAGTTATTTCGTGTGGACCCTGTCCGTTCCCGCCGGGGTCGAAGAGAGCATGATCGCCGAATGCTTCGACTTCGTCGCGCCAGATTCTATCATCGAAATCTCGCGCCAGTCGGACGTCGCGCAAGCTACAGCGCCTCAAGAGGACGTCGCCGTGACTGTCTTCGACAAGGCACCCCACCTGGCGCTGGTGGAAAAAGGCGGCCCGCCGCTTCCGATCGCCTCTGCGCCGGAAGCGCGCGCAAGCGATCAACTCCACCAGACGATCCGCGTCGATCTCAGCAAACTCGACATGTTGCTGAATCTGGTCGGCGAACTGGTGATCCGTGGTTCGATCCTGTCCGACAGGCTGTCGCCGGCTGATCAGGAACGCGTAGAATTGCCCGAGCTTGCCCGGCTGACGCGCGAGATCCAGGACAATGTGATGTCGCTGCGGGCGCAGCCCATTCGACAGGCCTTTTCGCGCGTACCTCGCATGCTGCGTGACCTGGGAGTCGAGACGGGCAAACAGGTGATTCTCGAAATCAGTGGCGAAACGACGGAAGTCGACAAGGGCGTAATCGAAAAGATCGGCGATCCGCTGACCCACATGATCCGCAACGCCATGGACCATGGCATCGAACGGCCCGACGAACGACTGGCCGCTGGCAAGCCCGCCGAAGGTCTGATTACCCTTTCGGCCGAGCAAAAGGGCGCGCGGATTTTCGTTCGCGTCAGTGACGACGGCAAGGGGATCGATCGCGAACGCGTTCGGGCCAAGGCCATCGAGCGCGGGATCATCGCAGCCGACGCGGTGTTGTCGGTCGAGGAGATCGACCAACTCATCTGCGCGCCGGGCTTTTCGACGGCAGAAACGATTTCGAGCATTTCGGGACGCGGCGTCGGCATGGATGTCGTGCGATCGAACGTCGAGGCCCTGGGCGGCCGCGTCGATATCACATCGACGCCCGGCGTCGGCACGAGCTTCACGATGATCCTGCCGCTCACGCTCGCCATTCTCGACGGAATGATCGTGCGACTGGAAGGGCAGCGTTTCGTCCTGCCGCTCGCAAATGTCATCGAAACCGTGCGACCGGAAGCCGGCCAAGTGCATGCCATGACGCCGACGAGCGAAGTCATCGAGCTGCGCGGCGCCTATCTCCCCGTCAAGCGCCTAAGCGACCTGTTCGCTCTGGGCGGGAACGAGCCCGCGGATCCCGAAGCCTCGCTGGTCATCATCGTCGAGACGGAGACTGCCGGCAACGTCGGGATCATGGTCGATACGATCGACGACAGGCGCGAGGTGGTCATCAAGAGCCTGGAACAGAATCTGCACCCCATCCGCGGTCTCGGCGGTGCGACGATCCTGGGCGATGGCTCGATCGCCCTCATTCTCGACATCGAGGCGCTGGTCGCTTCGACGGGACAGTTGAACGTCAAATATCAACCGAAAGGACTAGCGGCATGAGCACTTTGAACACCCCCGGCGAGCGCAAGATCGTCACGTTCTCGCTTGGCGAGCAGATGTTCGGCATCGACATGCGTTCGTTGATCGAAATCCGCGAATGGGAAGCGCCGACCCCGCTGCCCAGCGTCCCCGCCTATATCAAAGGCGTCACCAACCTGCGCGGCACCGTCGTCCCTGTGGTGGGACTGGCCGAGCGGCTGGGGTGGAAGCCAAGCGTGCTGCATGCGCGGTCGTGCATCCTGGTCGTGACCATCGCAGGCAAGCAGGCCGGCTTCCTGGTCGATGAGGTTGCCGACATCATCATGATCAACGAGGACGACATTCAGCCCGCGCCCGATGTCGAAATCAGCGAGCAGAACGTCATCGCCGGTCTAGTGCAGGTCGCACCCCGGGCACAGGAAGGCGCGTCAACGGCCGAAGCTTCGGCAATGGTGCTGCTGCTCGACCTAGACGCACTCGGGTTGACGCGTCATCTCGAGCTGGCTGCGTGATCCAAGCACTCGAAGCGCGAAGCAGGACTGGCGGATCCGGCAAGCTGTCGGGACCGGTGTCGGCCGAGCTCGGCAGCGCCGAATTCGCGGCAATCGCGCGGATCATGCAGGATGAAGCGCGGATCAGCCTGACTCCCGCGAAAATGACGCTTGTCCAGTCGCGGCTCAGCCGGCGATTGCGCGACCACGGATTGACGCGCTTCAGTGACTATGTGGAGCTGGTCCATTCGGATCCGGCGGAACGTTCCGCGATGATCGTGGCGCTCACCACCAATCACACGCATTTCTTTCGCGAGAACCATCATTTCGAGCACTTCCGCGAAACGACCCTGCCCTGGCTGAAGGGGCGCGCGCGCAATAAGCCGGTGCGCATCTGGTCTGCCGGATGCTCGAGCGGCGAGGAGGTCTACACCATCGCCATGTGCATGCTAGGCACGGACCGCTCGTCCGCCGCCTGGCTGCGCCAGGGCGACGTTCGCTTGCTGGCGACCGATCTTGCCCCGCATGTCGTCGAAGCAACGCGCCGCGGCGTCTACTCCGCCTCGGCGGTCGAGCCCGTTCCCCCGGCATATCGCGCCGCCTGGATGCATCCGTCGGGCCATGAGTTCGTCATGGCCGAGGAAGCGCGCGCGCTTGTAACGGCACGCGTCCTCAACCTGTTCGCTCCCTGGCCGATGCGCCACCAGTATGACGTGATCTTTTGCCGAAACGTCATGATCTATTTCGACGACAAGGCAAAAGCGGAGCTGGAAGCTCGCTTTCTCGCGATGCTCGCCCCCGGCGGCTATCTGTACATCGGTCACTCGGAGCGGCTGATCGGCGCTGCCGCACAAGGCATGACGGCCAGCGGTCAGACGATTTACGTCAAGTCGGGCGACAGCGCGTCATGAGCGGCCCTGCGATGACCAATGGCCCGACCCGCGTCTTGATCGTCGACGACAGTGCGTCGATGCGGGCTGCCCTGAACCGCATATTGACGGCAGATCCCGATATCGACGTCATCGGCCTTGCGCCCGAGCCGAATGCGGCGCGGGCCATGATCAAGGATCTCAATCCCGACGTTTTGACGCTCGACATCGAAATGCCGGGCATGGACGGGCTATCCTTCCTCGAACGGATCATGCGGCTGCGTCCCATGCCCGTGGTGATGTGCTCGACGCTCACGGCCCGGGGGGCGGCGGCGACGATCGAGGCACTCAGGCTGGGCGCCGTCGACTGCATCGCAAAACCAACGGGCAATCCACTCGATATCGCGCGCGACGCCGCCCGTTTATGCGCGACGGTCAAAGCCGCCGCCCGATCGACGGTGCGGCGCGCCGCTGATCCTGCGGCGCCGATCAAGCCGCTTTCCCCCAACTCGCTGCGCGACGTCGTGATCGCCATCGGCGCCTCGACCGGCGGTGTCGAAGCGCTGTTTTCGATCCTCAAGGCACTGCCGGCAAATTGCCCGCCGATTCTCGTCGTCCAGCATATGCCGGCGGCGTTCACACCCGGCTTTGCGTCACGTCTCGACAAGGAATGCGCACTGCGCGTGGTGGAGGCGGTTGACGGCACGCCGATTGCGTCGGGCACAGTCTATATTGCGCCCGGCGGGCACACGCATATGGAACTTGTCGGCGGTGTCCACGGCCGGCTGAAGCTTCGCGCAAGCGAGCCGTGCGGCGGGCATCGCCCGTCGGTCGACGTGTTGTTCCGGTCGGTAAGCGAAGTCGGCGCTGCCGCGGTCGGTGTCATGCTGACCGGCATGGGGTCCGACGGTGCCGAAGGGCTCCTCGCGATGCGGACCGCCGGCGCCCGCACCCTGGGCCAGAGCCGTGAAACCTGCGTCGTCTACGGGATGCCCCGCGCCGCGTTCGCCCTGGGTGCCATCGACCGGGAGATCCCCTTGTCCTCCATGCCCGAGGCGATCCTCGGTGCGTGCCGCAAGTAGAATCCGGGAGCGATCGATGCCAGCAGCAGCTGCAATCAGGGTGATGGTGGTCGATGACCAGACCAGCATGCGTGCGATGATTCGCCGTACCCTTCAGGATCTTGGCTTCAAGGACGTCCGCGACAAGGCCGGACCGGTCGAGGCGCTGGACGCCATCCGGGCTGACCGGGTCCACCTGATCATTTCCGACTACAACATGCCTGACATGGACGGGCTGCAGTTCCTCGAAGAAGTGCGAAAGGACCCGGTAATCGGCAAGACCGTATTTATCATGCTGACGGGGTCGGCCGATCGGCAGATCGTGCAAAAGGCGGCGGCGCTTGGCGTGAACAATTATGTTGTAAAGCCGTTCTCGGCGGCGGCGCTGAAGGAAAAGATCGAGCGCGTCTTCGGCGAGTTGAGCTGACCGGATGCGCCGTGTTTCGATCATCCAGGGCGAGAACCATGTGTCCGGCGAACCCGATGTCGTCATTTCGACGCTGCTCGGGTCGTGCGTTGCAGTGTGCCTGCAGGACCCGGTTGCCCGCATCGGGGGGATGAACCATTTCCTGCTCGGCGAACCCCGCAAGGACAGCACCATCCAGCAACGCGACATGCAGCGGTACGGCGTTCACGCGATGGAACTCCTGATCAACGAACTGATGCGCAAAGGCGCGGCACGGCCCCGGTTGCGTGCGCACCTTTATGGCGGCGCAAATATTATTTCAGGCCTGGGGCCCATCGGCAGCAATAATGCGGCCTTCGCCCAGCGGTTCATGGAAACCGAAGGGATCACGGTCGGCCACAGCGACCTGGGGGGGCATCGCGCCCGCCGTGTGGAATTTATGCCCTATGAAGGCAAGGCGCGGTCGCGCGCGGTGACCGAGGCTGCACCGGTTCTGCGCGCACCGGTTACGTTGCCTGACGGCGAACTCGAATTGTTTTGACGAATGGCCCGGCAACACACCGGCACACACGAACGGGTCTATATTGAGCAATGGCACATCTCGATCATCAAGCGTCACCGCTCATCGCCGCCATTGCGGCGGAGCTTCGTGACGTCCGGGCGCTTATCGAGACGCTGGCCGATGTGCTCGTGTCGGACGAGAGTTTTGCGATGACCTACATGGAAGAGCTCCAGACCTTCGACCTCGTCATCCAGCGCGCCGATGAAAGTGCCGACCTGCTTGACCGGGTTGCCATGGGCTCGCGTTCGAACGAGGCCATCGATGGCGTCCGGCTGAGCATGGTGCAGAATAAGCTGCGCTCTGCACTCGCCGCGGCCTGACGAACATGGCAAGGGCTCCAATCGGAAACGCGAAGCGTCCGATCGTCATCCGCAAGGTCAAGAAGGCCGGGCACAAGGCGCACCATGGCGGTGCGTGGAAAGTCGCTTATGCCGATTTCGTGACGGCCATGATGGCCTTTTTCATGCTGCTGTGGCTGCTTGCCAACCCCGACAAGCAACGCCTGAGGGGCCTTGCCGAATATTTCTCGCCGGCCCCGCCAAACTCGTCCCCTTCGACCACGCTAACGCGAACGCCTGGAGACCAGCCAGGCCTTGGCGGCCGGATGCGGCAGGCGCAGGCAGAGAGCAAGAATTCCATCGGCCAGCCAACGGCATCGAGTTCGAAGAGCGGGGCATCGCGCGGCGCGACTGCCAGCATTCCCGATCCGTCGATGCGTGTCATGGCGCAGGAAATGCGTCTGTCGCTGGCGGCGGCCCCCGAAATTCGCGAGGCACATGATGCCATCAGAGTCGAGACCGACCGCGACGGCGTGCGGATCAGCCTGATGGACACGGCCAGGCGATCGATGTTCGTCGGCGGCACCGCCGTGCTGAACGCCTATGCGCGCGACATGCTGGTCGCCGTTGCGCGCAACATTGCCAAGACCGGTGCACAGATCGCCATCGAAGGCCACACTGATGGCGTCGGCGGACAAAACGATAAGAACTGGCGCCTGTCGGCAGATCGTGCGCTAGCGGCACGAAACGCCATGCTGGGGTCCGGCCTGACGGAAGACCGCTTTTCGGAAATCGTGGCACTTGGCGGCACGCGCCCCGTCTATCCCGGGGAGCCCGGTCGCCCTGAAAATCGCCGGATCACGATAGTCGCGCTCGGCGAGTCTCCGACGCTGCCCAGCGACTCGAGCTTCAAGTTCTGATCGCGGCCGCGCATGAAAAAAGTCCTTAGCATACCTCTGTTGGCGATCGCCGGCGCGGCAATAGGTGGCGGCACTGCCTTTGGCGTCCAGCGGCTGGTTCCGCCGCCGGCCAAAACTGCGCCACGTCCGAAAATCGTGACGGCGTTCGTGCCGACCGGGAAGTTGCTGGCACCCCTGGTCTCCGCCGACGGACGACTCTCCGGATATGTCAGCTTCGAGCTCCAGCTCGAGACCGGAGAAAGCGACGTCGATTATGTGACCAAGCGGCTGCCGCTGCTGCTCGACGCAGTCAACATGCGAACTTTCCGGACGCCAATGGCCACCGGGCCGGACGAGGTGCTTCCCGATCTTGCCGTGCTGCGCAAACTCGTTCTCGAGTCGGCGGACAGTGCCTATGGCCCCAAGGTTGTGAAGCGCGTGGTCGTGATGCAGGCGGCACCCGCCTAGCCGGATGGGTGACGAGGCCGTGCCGCGCGCCGGTCTCTCGCTGCGCCAGTCAGCCGAAACTTCGTATGAGCGACCCGGCCACCAGCGCCCATCCATCGACCAGCACGAAGAAGATGATCTTCATCGGCAGCGCGATCGTCGGTGGCGGCAGCATCATCATGCCCATGGCCATGAGCACCGCCGAAACAGCGAGGTCGATGATCAGGAAGGGCAGCAGAAGCAGGAAACCGATCTCGAACGCGCGCCGAAGCTCCGAAATCATGAATGCCGGCATCAAGGTCGTCAGCGGTGTGTCCGCGCGCGTCGTCGGCGGCTTGGCCGAGAGTTCGACGAACATCTTCAGATCGTCGTTGCGGACGTGCTTCAGCATGAACTGGCGAAAGGGTTCGGAGGTGCGCGTGAAGGCCTGTTGCTCGGTGATCTTGCCGGCCGTGTAGGGATTGACGCCCTGTTCCCACGCCTGCTGAAACGTCGGCGCCATCACGAAGAACGACAGGAACATCGCCAGGCTGATGATGACGGGGTTGGGCGGCACGCCCGGCGCACCGATGCCGGTGCGCAACAGCGACAGCGCCACGACGATGCGCGTGAACGAAGTCACCGTCATAAGGATGCCCGGCGCAAGGCTGAGCACGGTAAGCATCATGACAAGAGTGATGGCCCGGCTCGAAACCGACCCCTGGCCAAGGTCGACCGAAGCCGCCTGGGCCAGGGCCGCGGACGGCAGGATCATCACGGCGGCAGCCAAAAGCCAGCGAAGCTTAGACATGAGCGGCCGCCCCGGCATTCCTGCGGCGGCGCGCAGGCGTCTTCCGCGCTGGCTGATAAACCGGATCGGGGGCTTCCAAAGTCCCGACGGACGCCACGGGCACCCCAAAGAGGCGCACTTTTTCCACCAGGGCACCGAAAGTGGGCCCCGGCTGCTCGTCCCATCGGGGCGCAAGGCTCGCGACAGGTTCATGCGTGGTTTCTTCAAACAACTGCTCGTCCCGTGGCACGAGAGTTTCGACTGGGCGCTCGAAATCGCTGTCGATGATCAGATGTCCCTCAGGCGCAATCAGGATCAGATGTTCCTTCCCGTCGCGGCGCAGCAGTGCCACCGAGCGCCGGGGGTCAAGCGCAAGCCGCTCGACGAGCTCGAGCCGGTTCCGCCGGGAAACGCCTGTCCGGCCCGGCAGCTGGATGTCGTAGCGCCGCACCAGCCAGAGAGCGCCCCACAGGATACCAAGGACGACGCCCAGGCCTCCCAGCGTCCGCGTCACCGAAAGAAGATCCATTAGCTGCGCGCCCGATGGACGATTTCCGTGACCTCGAGCAACATCTGGTTGCCTTCCACGAGGATCTGACCCTTCGCGACGAGCTCGTCATTTACATAGACAAGCGTCGGGTCGTCATGGCCGCGATCGAGGGGGATCATCGCGCCCCGGCCCATCTTCAGGATCTGGCGGATCGGCACCTGTGCCGAGCCGAGGACAATCGACATGTCGACAGAAATTGTATCGAGAACGGACATCGCGTGGCACCCCTTTCCCAGCGTTATAGGAAAATTTTGCCGCCAACTGCCGCGACTAGGAAAGTTTTGCCTATAATTATGCTGTGCGCCGAGTGGGCGCCGGAGGCAGAAGATGGATTTGAAGACGTCGCTGGCGGTATCGGCTTCTGGCCTGCGGGCACAGTCGCTACGGATGCGCGTGATCGCGGAAAACCTGGCCAACGCCGACTCCGTTGCGCGTACGCCGGGCGGCGATCCCTATCGCCGTCGCCTCCCGAGCTTCAGTTCCGAGGTAGATCGCGAAACGGGTGCCGCAGGAGTCCGCGTCAATTCGATCCAGTCGGACCAGAGCGCCTTTCAGCGTGTCTACCAGCCGGGCAGTCCTGCTGCCGACGCGAGCGGTTATGTCAAAATGCCCAATGTGAATGCGCTTGTGGAAGGTGCCGATATGAAAGCGGCACAACGCTCATACGAAGCCAATCTGAGTGCCATCGAGGCCGCGAAGAGCCTGACGATGCGCACAATTGATCTGCTGAAATAAGGAACCAGGCAATGTCGATCGGCGCATTTGATGCAGCCCGCGCCTATGGCCGGGTCATGGGCACCACCAAGCCCTTTCCCGTTGCGCCAAGCGACGCGTCGGCCGCCGGTGGCGGCGGCTTTGGCGGGATGATCGAAAAGCTGGTCGGCGAGGCGGCGACCAACATGCGCAGCGCCGAAAGCGCCAGCGCCAAGCAGGTCGCCGGCAAGGGCGACCTGATCGACGTCGTGACGGCCGTGGGTGCCGCCGAAACGGCGCTCGACACCGTTGTTGCCGTCCGCGACCGGATGGTGAACGCCTATTCCGAAATCATGCGCATGCAGATCTGAGCGGCATGACGCCGTTCGACGCCATGGAGCTGGCCCGGGCCGGCATGATGCTGGTGCTGACGATTGCAGGGCCGATGCTCATCACTTCGCTGATCGTCGGCGTGGTCATCGGCTTGTTCCAGGCGCTGACTCAGGTCCAGGAAATGACCCTCACATTCGTGCCCAAGCTGCTGGCCATCGGAATCGTGATGCTGCTGTCGCTGCCGATGATCGGCCGCGCGCTGGCGAACTTCATGGCGCTGCTGTCCAGCCACATCGTGTCGGGCTGATGGAGCTTCTTCCCGTTGATGCAAGCGCGTTCCTGATCCTGTTCTGCCGGGTCGCAGCCGTGTTGATGCTGCTGCCAGTGTTCTCGGATGACGCGATCCCCACCCGGATACGCCTGACGCTGTCGCTCGGCATGGCAGCGGGGCTATGGGGCTTGCTGAGCGCGCGTGTCATCCCGGTCGCGCAGAACAGCGTCACCCTGCCCGGCGTCGTGATCGCCGAAATCCTGACAGGTCTCGCCATCGGGATGATCATCCGCATCATGTTCATGGCTGCCGCAATGGCCGGCTCGATCATCAGCCTTCAGGTCGGCCTGTCGTCGGCCCTGATCAACGATGCCTCGCAAGGTGGCCAGGCGTCCGTGTTGTCCAAATTCGTGAGCGTTGCGGCCGCCGTGGTGTGCATGGGCATGGGCGTCCATCATTTGTGGATCGCGGCGATCGTCCACAGCTACACGATGTTCCCCGTCGGCGGCCTGCCGCCGGCCGCCGATTTCGCCCAGCTTGCCATCGCCACGGTCGGCAAGTCGATGAGCCTATCGATCAGCCTGGCAGCGCCGCTGCTTATCTATGGCATCGTTTTCAATATCGCGCTTGGCCTCTCGGCCCGGCTGGCGCCGGCCATTCAGGTCTTTTTCATTGCCCAACCGCTCAACCTGATGCTCGGCATGGCGCTGTTCGCGTCACTGCTCGGCGCAATCCTGACCTGCTTCGGCAATGCGATGACCGACTGGCTGCAAAACGGCTGGGCCTGAACCATGGCGGACGACGACCAGAAGACACAGGATCCTACCGACAAGAAGCTGAGCGACGCCCGCGCAAAGGGCGACGTGGCAGTGTCGAGCGAAATGCGTCACGCCGTGATGTTCGTCGCGACGATCATCGTTGCAGGAGGCATGGGTAGCTGGACGCTGGCGAAGCTTGGCCCGATGCTGGTGACACTGTGGGGGCGCGCCGACGATTACGTCCTGGAGCCGGATGGAGCGCAAGCGCTCGCCACAGGCGTTTCCACCGCGGTACTTCAGACGACCGCGCCGATCCTCGGTTTGATGTTCGGCTTTGCGCTGCTCATCATGTTCGTTCAGGGGCGACCGACGCTTTCCTGGTCACGCGTCGCGCCCCAGTTTTCGAAACTGTCGCCCGTGGCCGGCTTTGGCCGGATGTTCGGCACGCGTGCCTTGATCGAATTCCTCAAGACGCTCGCGAAGCTCATCGTCGTCGTGACGATCGCCATCCTGGTCATCCGCCCGCGCCTGGTGGGCCTGGGGCAAATGGTCGGCGCCGAGCCTCGAGCCGTCGCTGCTGCCTCAGGCGACATCGTCGTGGCCATGATCCAGGCCGTCGCTATCCTGGTCGGTGCCATCGTGCTTTTCGATTTCGTCTACCAGCGGCGCTCCTTCATGAAGCGGATGCGGATGTCGTTGCAGGAAGTGAAAGACGAGCATCGGCAGAGCGAAGGCGACCCCAAGATCAAGGCCAAGATCCGGTCGATCGGCATCCAGCGCGCACGGCGGCGGATGATGTCGGCGGTTCCGACCGCCAGCGTGATCGTGACCAACCCGACGCACTATGCCGTGGCGCTCAAATATGAACATGGCACGATGGCTGCGCCGATCGTGGTGGCCAAGGGCATGGACGTGATCGCGCTTCGCATCCGCGAAATCGCACGGGAATCGGGCGTGCCCATCGTCGAAAGCCCGCCGCTGGCGCGCGCGCTCTATGCCAGCGCGACACTCGACCAACCGATCCCGACCGAACACTTCAAGGCGGTTGCCGAAATCATCGGTTATGTCATGCGCCTCGCCAAGAAGAAGCTTTGAGCGCGGTGCGGCATGGCTTCTTCAGGAAAGAGGGTCAGGCCGTGATGTCGTGCTTGGCCAGTTCGATCCGCACCCGCATTTCGATTTCGCTGTAGATGGCAGCGAGCTCTGCATCCTGCGGTGCGTGTTGCGCCGCAGACCAGGCTGCGACTTCCTGCAGCGGCGCAGCGGCGGGCAGACCCGCGGCGAGCGCCATGTCGAGCCGCTCGAGCGCACGCAAACCGCGATCCGCTTCCTTGGCCGCACGGCGACGGCGTTCGATGGCAGGTTCGGCGGTCGCGAGGGTGACCAGCATCTCGACGCTGACCGGCTGTGCCGCATGCGGCACCGCGGCAGTCGGAGCCAGGGTCGGGAGCGTCTCTTTCGCCGCAAATTCAGCTACTTTCGGCAGCGTGGAGACAAGGAGGCTCTGGAGGAGCGCCGGGTTGGGCATGATCCGCAAAGAAACCTCCGGTCCGGGGCAATTGGCCCCTACACTATCCTATAAGAAACTATTCGACCCATTTCCATAATTCGGGGTGTTTATGCGTTCTGCCCGTCGTTTCCTGACGCAGCTGGTCCCGGTTATCGTGCTGCTGGCCCCCGTCGCCGCCAATGCCGGGCCGCGGATCAAGGACATTGTCGACATCGAAAACGTCCGACCCAACCAGCTGGTCGGCTATGGTCTGGTCGTCGGTCTCGCCGGTACCGGCGACCGCATGCGCAACTCGCCCTTCACCGAAGAGTCGATGCAGGCGATGTTGGAGCGGATGGGCGTCAATATCCGTGGCACCCAGATGCAGACGCAAAACGTTGCGGCGGTTTCCATCTCGGCGACGATGCCTGCATTTGCGCGCGCCGGCTCGCAGATCGACGTGCAGATTTCCTCGCTAGGCGATGCAAGCAGCCTGCAGGGCGGCACCCTGCTCGTCTCATCGCTGCGCGCGCTGGATGGCGAGATCTATGCGGTGGCGCAGGGCCCTGTCGCGGTTTCCGGCTTCAAGGCACAGGGAGCTGGCGGTAGCATCACCCGTGGGGTATCGACGTCGGCGCGCATTGCCGGCGGGGCGATTGTCGAGCGCGAAGTCAATTTTGCCTTCAAGTCAGCCACAACGCTGAAGTTGGCGCTCAAGAACCCTGATTTTACGACGGCACAGCGCATCGCCGAAGTCATCAACGGCAAGTTCCGCGGTACCGCCGAAGTGCTCGACCCCGCCACCGTTCAACTGGCGATGGCGCCGGGTGCAAATGGCTCGCTGATCGCACTGATCTCGGCAATCGAAAACTTGGAAGTTACGGTCGACCAGCCTGCACGCATCGTGATCAACGAAGCGTCGGGCACGGTCGTGATGGGAACCGATGTGACCGTCAGCCCCGTCGCCATTGCCCAGGGCGGGCTCACGATAAGCATTTCGGAAACACCGGTCGCTTCGCAGCCGGCGCCACTGTCGGGTGGGTCGACAGTGGTCCTGCCACGGACGCAGTTGTCGGTCGATGAAGGCAAGGGAAAGTCGCTCGCCATGCTTAACGGAGGTACGTCGCTCAAGTCGCTGGTCAGCGGCCTGAACCGGCTGGGAGTCAGCCCGCGCGACCTGATCACCATCCTGCAGGCGATCAAGAGTGCGGGCGCCCTCCAGGCAGAGATTGCGGTCCAGTAATGGCGATTGCCCCCGTCTCGTCGGGCGCCGCCCTGCCCCTGCCGCCGCACCCGGTGAGCACGGCTCCGGACGCGGCGCACAAGGCTGCCGAGGCCAAACAGACCGCACAGAAGTTCGAAGCCGTGTTCCTCGGCCAGATGACGCAACTGATGATGCAGAGCGTCGAGACGGGCGACGAATTTTCCGGCGGGCATGGCGAAGAAATGTTCCGCGGCGTGCTTGCCGAAAAGCTCGGCACCGAAATGGCGCGCACCGGTGGCGTTGGCCTGGCTCCGGCGGTGCTGGCGCAGATCATCAAAATGCAGGGAGCATCCGGCAATGCCAAATGACTATCTCGACACCATTGTGTCGTTGACCGCGATTATGGTTGAAGAGACGACGCGCCTTCAGGCGCCCGGACGGCATCGGGATTTCACCGAAATGGCCGCGGCCAAGATGAAGCTTGCCGCCGAACTGGAGGCCGAAGCCGCGGCGCGCGAGCGGACCGGCGACGACTGGCTGGCAGCGCTCGGCGAGGATGCCCGCGAAAAGCTGGCAGCAGCCGTCAAGGATCTGGGCATTGCCGCGGCGGAGAATGCCCGTGTTCTCGAGCGCCAGATCGACCTGTCCACCGAAATGATGGCCGCGGTCGCGGCCGAAGCGCGCCGGCTTACCGGCAGCCGCAGCGCGATTTACGGCGCCAGAGGCCGGGTCGCGCGCAGCTGCGCCGCCGCCCCGATCTCGGTCAACGCCAGCCTCTGAGCAAGTTTACTGCCCGCGGCCGATCGCGGATTTGAGCAGCCCGATCTGCTTGCGGTAGATGCTGGTCATGGTCGCGAAATCCGCCTGCACCTGGCCCATCTTCAGCAGCTGGTCTTCAAGTACGACATTGTTGCCATCCGGCTTGGTTTCCGAGACGTCGGTGTCGAACACGATGTTGCCGGCCATTAATGGTCGCGCGCCGAGCGCCGACATGCTGCTCGTCAACGCCACCTGCGGGCGGGCAACGGACGGCTTGCCCGTTTCCTGTTCCGACAAAAGACGCGAGAAGTTCGGCGCCTGGACGTCGCGCGCCTTGAAGGCAGGCGTTTCGCTGTTGGCGATGTTCTGCGCGATAACGCGCTGACGCTCGGACAAATGGCGCATCGCATCGCCAATGCCGGCAAGCAAAGGCGGGGTGGAAAGTGGCATGCCTATGCTCCCTTGAAGAAGAGGCTGGTGCTGGTGTTCGTGCTGGCGTCAGCTACGGGGGTAAGCCGTGCGAGTGCCGATTTATAGCTGGCAAGCTGAGCCTGTTGGGCAGGCGTCATCGCCGGTGTTGCGCCCGACGCGCCGTTGACCAAATTGGCCTTGCCGGCGTCCCAGTAAAGCGAGCGATAGGCGGTCTGCGTCGTCGAAATCGCACTTTTCAGGACAGACAGCGTCGCGGCCGCATCCTTGGCCGTCGTCACGTTCAACGCTTCCGTCAGCGCTAGGCCGAAGTTCCCGCCAGGCCGTACGATCGGGGCCTTGCCGACAGTCAGAGGGGGCACGGACAGCCGAACGGGGTCGATGCCCAGCTTGGCAAGCGCATCCTTGCCGTCGGGGCCCGCCATCAGCTCGACCGACGAGCCCGCCTTGGCATCGATGTGAAGCGTGGTGGAACCCGAAATCGTCGTTGTCGCAACGACCGCCTTGGAGCCCGTGAGCCGCCTTATGCGGTCAGCCAGGGTCGTGAGTGTGTCATCTGCACCGATGACGACCTTTTGCACAGTGCCACCCTGAACGCGCAGCGAGAACTCGTCACCCGGGCGCAGGCTGGTTTGCGCCACAAGCTTGACCGATGAGTCGGGATTCAGCGCGCCACGATGGAGGCCGAGGGCGCCCAGGACCGTATCGCCACCGGCGCTTGCCGCGACCCGCACGGGCTCGGTGGACAATGCCGGCTGGCCGAATTGCGAGACGTCCTCGACATTGCCGGTAGCGGCGTCGAGCCGGGCAACATAGCCATCGACCGTGCCGGTCCGGTTACCCGCCATTCCGCCCGACGTCCGGCCACCGGCATAAATCGCCCCGTTCATGAACGTTACGCTGTCGAGCTGATCATCGGCCGATGTCGCGATATACGATGTCGCGGCGCTGGCCAGCGCGCTGTCGATCCGCGTGACGAAGCCGTCGCGACCGCCGCCCATGGCGTTGACCTGCGCGCCATCCAGCGCGCTGCTGGTGGCGCCCGCCACGGCGATGCTGCCGTCGGGCGCGACCGCAAGCGCGCGCGCATCGGCCTTGCCGAGCGAGCGACTGCCCAGTTCTGTGCCAAGTCCGCCGGCGCTGAGACGGCGTAGCCGCGCAGTTCCGTTGCTGTTTGTCAGCGCCAGCAGATTGCCATCGGCGCCGACTGCGAGCGCGGTGACGCTGTCGCTGCCGCCGCTGTCGATCGTGCGGCGTTCCTGAAGCTTGCCCGTCGGGTCGAGCCGCGCGAGAAAGGCATCGCCGCCGCCGGTCGAGCTCTTGCCACCGACGAAGATCGTGCCGTCCGAACCGAGCGCAACGGCGTTGGCGGTGTCCGCCCCTGCCGAGGGAATGACGGTCGCAAAACGTTCGTCGCCCATGGCCGAAAAGCGCGCGACGACCATGTCACCGTCGGAGGTGCTGCCGTCGAAGCTGCCGCTTACTGTGCCAGCGACGGTGACGTCGCCATTGGCCGCCACGGCGACGGCCGCACCCTTCGCGCCTGCCGACGCGCCAAGACTGCGCTGCCACACGACGGCGCCCTCGCTGTCAACCTTGGTCAGGAACAGGTCGTCGGACCCGTTCGACCGGTTCGACTGGAGATCGCCGGCGGTTGTGCCAACCAGATAGCTGAACCCGGCCGAGTCGGTCGTGATCGCCTGCGTCGTCGTCGCCGCCTGAACCGGTCCTGCGGGAGGCGGGGGTGTCGTCCCGGGTACGGTCACCGGCTTGGTCGCGATCAATTTTGCCCGCGCCGTCGCCCGGCTGTCGATACCAGCAATCGTCCCGATCGCCGTGCGCGTCAGATCGCCCGCCGCGTCGTCGAAGCGCATGATTTGCGTGACCGGCACGGCGCCTGAAGCAGTCTGTCCGGTGGCGACCAACAGGGCATCCGGCGCACCGATCTGGTCGATGGAGACGCGTTCGACGCCACTGGGTGCGTTTACCGATAGCCCCCATTTTCCCGACGACTTGTTAGGTTGGAAGTTAACCAGCCAGCGTGGTGTCGGGTTGCCATTCTCGTCGAGGACGACGGAGCCATCCGGATTACGCATCTTGATTGCCGTGATGGCATCGTTGATCGCCGTCGAGAGGCTGTCGAGCGTGGCCGGCAAGACGACCTTCGACATGTCGATGGTCAACGTGTCGCTCGCCCCGGGCTTGTCGAGCGAGATTTTAAAGACTTCGGTGCCGTCCAGCGGCAGCGGCGTATCGCGCGCGTCGACTATACCCTTGCCGGCAAATTTGACCGGGTCGGACGCGGTGATCGGCACCGTTTCCGCGCGCCGCGTCGGAAGCCCGAAGGACAGTTCGACCTTGTCCGATCCCGCCTTGCCCAGAAACTGTTGCAGATCGTTCAGCCCCTTGGCGAAGGCCGCCTGCAAGCTCGTGCGTTCGTTGTCGGGCGTGGTCGTCCGTGAAGCCGCAGTCGCAAGCAGCATCAGCTTGTCGAGCGCCTTGTAGGTCGTGAATGCGGTCTGGACGTCGCGCGAGCCGGCGGTGGGCGACGTTGCGGTGCTGTCGATAATGCTGGGGAGCTGCTTGATCGCGGCAATGCGCGAGGCTTCGGGCGTCTTGACCGCAGGCTGCTTCCAGGGCGGGGTCGTCGGTGCGAGCGTAAACTGCGCCTTTGCCTTTCGTACCGCCAGCGATTCCGGGGCGGCGGGGGCTGCGAAATCGGCATAGCTGTTCGTGTTCGAAAGCATCGACAGGGCGGTCAAGCCGCTTGAAAGATTTAGCGTCATAAGATCACCGTTGAGCTCCGCGCGTCTCCTCCTTCCTATAATAGACGCATGTGCCGCCGTGATGCCGCGTTAACCTTCATTATATGTCAGGGAGCCGAGTGAATATGTTGGCGCTGAGTAATCCGCCTGCCGAGTTGAAGAAGTTTTCCGGCCACGAAAAGGCCGCAGCGTTGATGCTGGCGCTGGGCAAGGAACACGGTGCGCCCATATGGGAAATGCTGTCCAACGACGAAGTCCGCGAGCTGTCAGCTGCCATAGCGCAGCTCGGCCGGGTCCCTTCGGTGGTCGTCGAACATCTCCTCGTCCAGTTTTCGGGCGAGATTTCGAGCATGGCGTCGCTGCATGGATCGTTCGAGACGACCGAGCGCCTGCTCGACGGGATCTTGCCGGGCGACCGGGTCAAGGAGATCATGGAGGACATTCGCGGCCCGTCCGGCCGCACGATGTGGGACAAATTGTCCAATGTCAGCGAAAACGTCCTCGCCACCTATCTGAAGAACGAATATCCGCAAACAGTTGCGGTAATCCTCAGCAAGCTCAAGCCCGATCATGGCGCGCGCGTGCTGGCCGAGCTGCCGCGCGACCTGTCCGTTGATGTCATCATGCGCATGTTGCGCATGGACACGGTCCAGAAAAAGGTTCTCGTCGAGGTCGAGCACACGCTCAAGAACGAGTTCATGAGCAACCTTTCGCGCTCACAGAGGCGCGACCCGCATGAGACCATGGCCGAAGTGTTCAACGCCCTCGACCGCGCTACCGAGGAAGCGATGTTGTCGGCACTCGACGAAAAGGCGCCCGATGCCGCCGAGCGGATCCGTGCGCTGATGTTCACGTTCGAAGATCTGGGCAATCTGATGCCGCCAGCAGTCGCGGCAATCGTCCGCAATGCCGACAAGCGCGAAATGGCGCTTGCGCTGAAGGGGGCGCCCGTGCCCATGCGCGACCTGTTCTTCGGCGCCATGACCGAACGCGCCTCCAAATTGCTCAAGGAGGATATGGCCGCCATGGGCCCGGTGCGCGCGCGCGAATGTGAAGAAGCGCAGAGCGCGCTCGTCCGTCTCGCGAAGCAACTCGCCGACAGCGGCGAAATCATGCTCGTCGATCCGAAAAACGACGACGCGATGATCCTGTAGCCAAGCAAGCGAGACAAGAACTTGGACCAGTCATTCCACATCAAGCCATTCGCGTTCGATCGCGTCTTCTCGATGGCCAGCCCCGCCGGCGGTGCGCACCAGCAGAATGACGGCGAGCGTATCATGGCCCTGACCGCAGAGATCGACCTGTTGCGATCGATGCTCGAAACAAACGTCGCCGTTGCCCGGGCCGAAGGTTTCGAGGCTGGCCTTGCCCACGCGCGCGGCGAGGTCAGCGCAGCGATGCTGGCGGCAACGGATGCCCTGCACAGCTCCATCGAAGCAGTTGAAAATGAATATGAGGCGGTGGAGCTGCGGACGTCACGCGCCGCCGCCGAAGTGGCAATGGCCGCAGCCGAAGGGCTCGCGGCGCGCGCCTTGGAAACCGACCCGACCGGCGCGATCGACGAAGCCATCGGACGCGTGCTGACCCAGGTCGCGCGTGGGCAGGAGCTGCAGATCAGGGTTCATCCATCGCTGCTCGAGGCAACGGAGGCGCTGATTGCGGGTCGCCAGAGTCGCGAAAGACGGCGCTTGTCGCTTCTAGCGATCGCCGATCCGGCGCTCGCGCTCGGCGATGCGTTGATCTCGTGGGAACAGGGCGGCTTGGCGCTCAACGCCGAGGCGCGCCGTGCTGCCATCCTGAGCGAGCTCGGTCTCGACATGCCCGTGGCCGGCCAGGAACAGGCAGCAGGATCCTGACGGCAAGAATTTCCTACCCGGCAAATTTTTCCCCGCGCGTCCTCCTATAATGACCTCAAGGGCTTTGCGGCCCGGTGTTAGTGGCGGAGCCGGTCTTTGGACGGATTACAGAATTTCTTCGCGCAGCTCGGATCGCGGCGCCTGTTCATCATGGGCGGCGTTGCGCTGGCCCTGCTCGGCATTCTCGCGGCGGTTGCGATGCGTGGCGGCTCTACCGAAATGGGGTTCCTCTACACGGATCTCGATGCCTCGACTGCCCAGGCGATCACCGCCAAGCTGACCGCGCAGAACGTGCCATTCCAGCTTTCCGCTGATGGCACGTCGATCATGGCACCCAAGGACAAGCTGCCGGAGCTGCGCATGTCGATGGCGGCGGACAAGCTGAGCGGCAAGGTCGGCTATGAAGTGCTAGACGCCGAACAGCCGTTCGGCGTGTCATCGTCGCGCGCGCGCATGAACGAGACCCGCGCCATCGAAGGCGAACTCGAAAAGTCGCTCCAGAGTCTCGACAGCGTCGCCAAGGCGCGCGTGCATATCGTGATGCCCGAACGCGCGATGTTCGCCGCCGAAACGCGTAAGGCGACGGCCGCCGTCTCGCTCAAGACGCGCGGTCGGCTGCCCGCCAGTGCGGTGCAGGCGATCCGCTACCTCGTGTCTTCATCGGTACCAGAACTCTCCGCCGAGCAGGTGTCGATCGTCGACCAGACTGGCGCGCTGCTTGCGCGGGCGGGGGATTCCGATGATGCGGGCGCCTCGCAGGCCGATGAACGCCAGACCGGCATCGAGAACCGTGTCCGATCGCAGATCGAAGGGATGCTCGAACCGATCGTCGGCATCGGCAAGGTCCGTGCCGAAGTGTCGGCTCAGGTCGCGCGCGACCAGACGCGGGAGGAAACGAGTGTCTTTGATCCCGACAAGCAGGTGATCGGCCATCAGGTGACCGTCGAAAGCGGCGATCAGAGCAACGAGAACGGCCCTGCCCCGGCCGGCGTTTCGGTTGGGACGCAGCTCCCCGAAAACCAGGGTGCAGCCGGCGCCGGCGCCGGCGGTGGTGACACGCGCAAGTCGGCACGGAACGAAACATCTGAAGACACGACCTATGAAAACAGCCAGACGCATACGATCACGGTCCGCGCGCCGGGCAAGCTGACGCGGCTGACTGTCGCGGTCATGGTCGACGGTGGAAAGAAGGGCCTGCCGGCGCCCGAAATCGCGCGCCTGACGCGCCTGGTTCAGAATGCGGTCGGCTTTGACCCTGCACGGGGCGACAGCGTCGTCGTGGAAAACATGGCCTTTGCCGCGAACGACGCGGCGGCCGACGGACAAGGCAGTTGGTTTTCTCCCGGCTCCTGGGTCTCGGCCGATCAGATCTTCGGTCTGCTCAAATTGCTGGTAATCGCCGGTGCCGGTCTGATTGCGATGCGCATGCTGCGTCCGAAGCCCGGCCAACGTGCGGGCGACGAGCAGTTGCTGACAAATCAGACGGCCGACGTGCAGGCGCTGGCGACGCGCGTCGTCAGTGGCGATCCCGAAGCGCTGCAGCAGATTGAATCCATGCGCGACGCTGGCGAAGACACGGCATTGCTCGATCAAGAAATCGCGCTGGCCCAGGTCGACGGGCGCATCAAGCTGTCGTCGCTGAAGAAAATCGGCACTTCGGTCAGCGAAAGCCCCGCCGAGGCGGCTTCGGTGATCCGCCAATGGATGAATGCATGATGGAGACCCAACCAACCATGGACAGCGAAGCGCAAGAAGTGATGCTGGCGAACGAGCTTCCCGGCGATCTGCCCCCGCTCGAGGATTTCGGCGGGCCTGATCCCGTCAGCGAGGCGCCTGAAGTGGCTGCCGAACGTTTGGAGGCCGTCTATGACGTGCCCGTCAAGGTGCAGGCCGTGCTTGGCCGTTCACGTATTGCCATTGGCGCCCTGATGCAGCTCAAGGCCGGGGCGGTTGTCGAGCTCGACCGGCGTGTCGGCGAGCCCGTCGACATCTTTGTCAACAACCGCCTCATTGCCCGCGGCGAAGTGGTGATGATCGAAAATTCGCTTGGCGTCACGCTGACCGAAATCGTGCGGCAGGAAAATTGAGCGTGGTCTCGGCAACCAGTTCCATCCATATGCTGCTGGTCGGGATGCCGGGTAGCGAGTTCCGCACCGCGGCGGCCATGGCCCATGAAGCCGGGGCCGAGGTCGCAATGGCGGACGACGCGGCCATGGCGCTCCGCATGCTGCGCGATACCGGCAGCGACCTGGTAATGATCGATGTCGCCGAAGATGTCGCCCGGTTCATTGCCCAGTTGCGTGCCGAACATATTGCCGTTCCGGTCATCGCCTGTGGCATCGATGCTTCTGCGGACCGCGCCGTGGCCGCCATCCGGGGGGGCGCGCGCGACTATGTTCCCCTGCCTCCGCAGGCCGACCTCATCGCAGCCGCGATCCTGTCCGTCGCCCAGCACGACGCACGACTGGTCGGCGACGATCCGGAGCTGCGCCGCGCGCTTGCGCTGGGCATTGCCATGGCACGGTCGAGCGCCCCCATCACCATTGCCGGCGAACCGGGCAGCGGCCGCGAGATATTTGCGCGCACGGTCCATACCGCTTCGGGAAGGACCGGACGTTTCCTCACCGTCGATTGCGCCAACACCAGCAGCGAAATCATCGAGTCCGAACTGTTCGGCCATAGCATCGGGGATTTTCCCGGCGCCATCGCCGCGCGGCGGGGCGGATTGGAGGATGCCCGCGACGGAACCATATATCTGCGTGAGATCGGCTCCCTGGCGGTCGCCACCCAGGCACGCCTGCTGACGGTCCTGCAAGCGCAGCAGACGCGAACCACTGGCGGCCTCGCAGCCACGTCGCACCCTCGGATCATCACGAGCACGTCGGCAGATCTCGACGCTCTCGTCATCCGGGGGACTTTCCTTGCCAGCCTGCTGGCGCGATTGTCGGTCGTTCGTGTTGCGATCCCATCTCTAAGCGCCCGCGCTGGCGACATCATGGCCCTTGCGCAGTATTTCGGCGCGCGTTTTGCTGCAGCCAACGGCATCGCTACGCGTCCGTTCGCCGACGACGCCCTTCAGCTGCTCAGGCGCCACGACTGGCCCGGTAATGTCCGCGAACTCGAGAGCGTGATTCACCGTGCGGTTTTGCTCGCCCAGGGCGATCGGATCGAGGGCAGCGCGATCGTGGCTGCCGACGGCACCCCACTTGCCGCGCCAAAGCCCCTTGTGAATCGCGATAATGCGGCGTCGTTCGTCGGCCGCACGGTCGACGATGTCGAGCGCGACCTCATCCTCCACACGCTGGAGTATTGCGGGGGCAACCGCACCTCGGCATCTACGATTCTCGGTATCTCGGTGCGCACGATGCGCAACAAGCTGAGAACATTCATCGAGGCAGGCATTCCTGTCCAGCCGGCGCATTGAGGCCCGGCCTGTGAAATCGTTGCTGACGGACCTAACCCGGCGTTTCGGGTTTACCCCCGACATCGCGCTGGCGGGCTCGGTCGTTGCCATCATCGCCATGCTGATCCTGCCGTTGCCGGCCTGGATGCTCGACATGGGACTGGCGCTATCGATCACTTTGTCGGTGATGATCCTGATGACGGCGCTGTTCATCGAAAAGCCGCTCGAACTCTCGGCCTTTCCGACCATCCTGCTAATTGCGACGATGTTGCGGTTGGGCCTCAATCTCGCTTCGACCCGGCTGATCCTGTCGCACGGTCACGAGGGTAGCCAGGCTGCCGGCGGCGTGATCGGCGCGTTCGGCGAATTCCTGATGGGCGGCGAACCGGTCATCGGACTCACCATCTTCGCGATCCTCGTCGTTATCAACTTCGTCGTAATTACCAAGGGTTCGGGCCGCATCGCCGAAGTCGCGGCGCGCTTCAGCCTCGACGCCATGCCCGGCAAGCAGATGGCAATCGATGCCGACCTCTCGGCAGGCATGATTACGGAGCAGCAGGCGCGTGAACGCCGGGCAGAGATCGAAGCGGAAAGCGGATTTTACGGCGCCATGGACGGTGCGTCGAAATTCGTGAAGGGCGATGCGGTCGCCGGTTTGATGATCACCGCGATCAACATTATCGTCGGCCTCATTATCGGCGTGGCCATTCATGGCGTGCCCCTCGATCAGGCGTTTCACAGCTATACAATCCTGACCGTCGGCGATGGGCTCGTCAGCCAGATCCCGGCGCTGATCGTATCGACAGCGGCCGGCCTTCTCGTTTCGAAGGGCGGTGTCAGCGGCAAGACCGGCGCTGCCCTTGGCGTTCAGCTCGGCCGCTATCCCAAGGCCTTCGGCATGGTCTCCGCGCTGATGGGTGGCCTCGCGATCATGCCGGGCCTGCCGTTCGTGCCTTTCGCCGCCTTTGCCGGCCTTGCCGGCTGGCTCGCCTGGCGAATGACGAAGCGCGCCGAAGCCGACGCTGCCGCAGAGCGCCTTGTCGAAGCGACGGCCGGCGCCGCGGCCCAGCAAGCGGACGAGCCGGTTTCGCGGACCTTGGCGATCGACTCCGTGCGGCTGGAGATTGGCTATGCGCTGCTGCCGCTGATCAACGATTCCACTGCCGAACCGCGCCTCGACGACCAGGTACGCGCCTTGCGCCGTCAAATGGCGCTCGATTTCGGGTTCGTCCTGCCGTCGGTGCGCATCATCGACAACATGGCACTGCAGGCCAATGAATATGTCGTTTATATCAAGGAGACGGAAGCCGCCCGCGGCGAGATCCGGCTCGACAAGCTGCTCGTTATCAATGCGGATGGTGGAAATCTAGGCATTTCGGGCGAAGAAACGCGTGAACCGGTATTCAACCTGCCGGCGCTCTGGATCGACCGGGCGTTGCGCGACGAAGCCGGAGTCCGTGGCTTGACGGTGGTGGACTGCGGCACGATCATCACCACTCACCTGACCGAGTTGGTCAAGGACAATATCGCAGACCTGTTGTCGTTTACCGAAACGCACAAGCTGATCACCGAAATACACAAGGATTCGGAAAAGCTGGTTTCCGAGATCGTGCCGTCGAAGATCTCGATCTCGGGGGTGCAGCGCATCCTGCAAAACCTGCTGTCCGAAGGCATCTCGATCCGTGACATTCCCACGATTATGGAAGGCATCGCCGAGGCCGCGCCCCTGCATCAGAATTTGACTCTGATGACCGAACACGTCCGCAGCCGACTGGCGCGCCAGATTTCAGCCCAGCAAACGCGCGACGGCACAATCCCGATCCTGACGCTGTCGGCACACTGGGACCATGAATTCGCCGAAAGCATCGTGGGCCAGGGCGATGATCGCCATCTGGCGATGGCGCCTTCGAGCCTGCAGGCCTTTATCGCTGCTGTCCGAGAAACATATGACCGGCTGGCCGCGAACGGCGATATTCCATGCATGCTGACCAATCCGTCGATCCGGCCTTTTGTGCGTTCGATCATCGAGCGGGTCAGGCCTGCAACCGTCGTACTCTCGCAGAATGAGATCCACGCGCGCGCGCGTGTCCGCGCGCTGGGCATGATCGGCTGAAACCTCCGTGCACCACGGCAGCCGTCTATAATGGCAACAAGGGCCCACGCGGCCGCAAGAGAGGCATTGCATGGAAGTCGCCCTTAAGCCGCTGTCCGAACGACCGCCCGGAAACTGGCGGACCGAAGTGGCCAATGCCGGCGATGGCAACGGAGGCTTCGCCACGGCAGTTGAAGCGACGCTGGAAGACAATGGCGGCACGGTCGCTCAAATGGAAGCGCCCGTTGTTGCGGGCAAAGGCGGCGCGCGCCTTTCACCGCCGCCGATGGCCACGGACAATTCGGTCGTTGCCACAACCGACGAAGCGCCGTTGCCCGTCGTGACGTCGCAGCTCGCCGCCACAGCTGTGACGTCGATGCCGAAGGGGCGCGTGCTTGGCTCGGGTGTTCCGACGGCAACGGTGGACGCGAACCCGGCGACGACCGCGCAGGAGCCCGTCGAAAGCTCGGACCGCGATGAAGAACATCTTGCGAAAACCTTGACCGGGTCGAGCGAGGCCGCGCCCAAAGGGACCGAGGCCAAGGAACCCGTCGAAGACGGAAAGCCGCCGCCCCAAGCGGCCGCCTTGGCTGTGCTCGTCCGCGCAACAATTCAATCCGTGCCGGCGCGCAGCACGCATGCGTCGCCGCCCAAAGCGGGTGCCTCAGAAAGCGAGCGCGACGAGACGCCTGTCGCTGCAGCCGACACCGCAGCGACGCTTGCTCCCCTTCCCCTTCCCTCCTTGTCAGTGCCAAAATTGCATGACGCGGTGCCCGACGCCAATGGCGCGCCGGAGATCGACGTCGACATGCGCAAGGGGTCCACTGCGTCGGCGACCGCACATGCGGTGCGCGCGAGCGAACCGCACGGCGGTGAACGATCGTCGACGGGCGTCGAACCCGATAGTTCAGGCTTCGCACTGCCGCCGTCCATGGCCGAAAAAGGCGATCCCCGGGCCGCTGCGCCGGCGCTTGCCGGTACCGAAACCGTGCGAGCGCCAGCCCATGCTGCCGAGCAGAAGTCACCGACGGCCTCGCCGCCCGCTGTTGCGGCACAGCCGGGGCGCATCGGCCACGAGCTTGGAGTCGAGATCGCCCGCCGGCTCACCTCGGGCGGCGACCAGCTTGTCGTGCGCCTCGTGCCCGCCGAGCTCGGCCGGATCGAGGTACGTATGTCGTTCGACGACCGCGGGGCTGTGAATACGGTGTTCGCTGCCGATAGCCCGGTCGCGCTCGATATGCTTCGCCGCGACAGTGCTGACCTGTCGCGAGCGCTGAACGACGCCGGCTTTCGCAGTGAGGCAAATACTATGCGCTTCGACACCGGCGAGCGGGGCGGCGGGAGCCAACCCCGCACCCCTTGGCAGAATGCCGCACAAAAGGCTGGCAGCAGTGCCGAGGCCGAACCCGAAGTGTTTGCCCAGACCACGTTCCGAACCGTGCAGACGCGCGGTCGCTACAACCTCATGGCATAGGAGCCAGACGACATGACCCTTATTTCTCCTTCGACAAGCGTCCCCGCCGCAGCGAATACCGGCCTGCAGTCGCTGGCGGTGGGCAAAGCCAGCGCAAAGGGCACCATTGGCGCCGATTTCAACATGTTCCTCAAGCTGTTGACGACCCAGATGCAGAATCAGGATCCATTGAGCCCGATGGACAGTGCGCAATATACGCAGCAGCTCGTGCAATATTCGCAGGTCGAGCAGACTGTTCAGCAGTCATCGACGCTGAAGGATATCCTTGCCAGCCTAACAAACCAGACGATGGCACAAGCCTCTGGCTTCATCGGCAAGGATGCCGAATTCAACTCGGCAGTGGCCGGTCTTGGTGCCAAGCCGGCAAGCTGGAGCTATTCAGCGGACGCCGCCGTGACTTCGGGCAAGATGGAGATCACTGATGCGGCCGGGGCTCTGGTCGATACGCGCACCGTCAACCTCGACGGTCGCCGCGGCAGCTATAGCTGGGATGGGACGCTTGCGAACGGTAGCAAAGCGCCTGCCGGTGCCTACACGTTGTCGATGACGGCGCAAAATGCGGCCGGCGCGACCGTGCCGGTGACGATCCACAGCGTCGGTACGGTCGGAGGCATCAACGCGCTCAACGGTGGTATTTCGCTCGATGTCAATGGCGCCCAAATGCCGATCGGCGTTCTCGTCGGGTTGGCACCGGCCGCGTAAGTAACGCAATTTAAAAAGTTTTTTAAAGTGAGACCCGATCGCTGACAGACCTCCCTATAATGAAACAGGAACCCGGAAGCATCCCCCACCCCCACCCCCGCCCCCACAGCTTCCGGGTTCCGCCCCCTCAACCGTTCCTGTTCGCAGCGCAAAAAAAAACAGGCCGCTTCCGGCCTGTTTTTTTTTTGCTTTGCGATGAGCGTGATGATCGAAGGCTTGAGCCCGTCAGTTGACTTGTCGCTGGATGGGCGAGGTTTCGGAAAGAGCGACGTGCAGCGCCGGCGCAACTTCCGGGCGGATTGGAAGCGGCCGCAAGGGGCGCTCTGAAACGAGCGAGCGGCGCTCCTGACTGTTACGGGCATGGTCGGGCCGCGACTTGCTGGTGGGCACGCTGTCGATCCAGAAATCATCGAGCAAGCAGCCGGGCAGGACATCAGGCTTGACCAGAGCCGTGAGGCAATCGCGTGTCGAGGGGTCCTCGCTTGGCCCGATAACCTCGATAACTTCGTCGAGCGTCATGCCCGGAACCGAAAGCAAGCGCGCCGCAGCCGCGGTCCAGAGCGCGCGTGTGTCCGTGATGGCGAGTGTAAGGCTGATCCGGAATTCGGGCTGGGGCTGCGTTTGCGCGTAGGCCGCTCTGTCGTGCCCCTGGACTAGAAATTCCGACTTCATGCGATCCCCCGCGTGTTAATCGACCAGGAAACGCCGCGGAAGCGACGCCGACCCCATTCGGATGCGCGCGGCCGCGCGCCCGGGCTATTCAGGAAATATCCCTAAGTAATCGTACGTCATTGCAACCGTGTCGCGGTCCGGCGGCCGATCTCACGCGAGTGCGCGATGACGACACACAGTTCCGCATAGAGCCGGTCCCAGAACGGAGCTGGAATTTCAAAATCGTGACGCGCACCCGATTGCTTGACAACGAGTGCGGTGCGGTCGCCCTGCTCGAGACCGAAACGCGATGCGAACGGGCCGTCCACAATCTCCTCGGGAAGGTCGTTGGGCAGCGCAAGTCGCGCCGCCATGATATAGCCGCAGAGCACTTCAGCGCCATATCCGTCGAGCACGGCCGTCGGGTAAAGCATGCGGTCTGGCCGGTCGAACACGACCAGCGCACCTGACGGGTGAGCATCGACGCTGACCCGAAGACACGCGCCGAAAGCATCCGTGATCTCGCGAATTCTTGGAAACACAGCGGATTCCTCCACCTAAAGCGAAAACTGCCGTCGGATGTCTTCCGGCGGCTGGGACGCGAAGGGCCGGGACGATAAACGCCGTCCCGGCCCCCCTTGCAGAGTCCCCGGCATTGCTGCCGGGGAAGCCTCCATTCCTTAACGGAACAGCGACGTGATCGTCTGCGGCGCCTGGTTGGCGATCGACAGAGCCTGCACGCCAAGCTGCTGCTTGACCTGGAGAGCCTGAAGCTTCGCCGATTCCTTGGCCAGGTCGGCGTCGACAAGATTGCCGATACCGCCCTCGATCGCATCAGACAGCTTGCTGTTGAAGGTCGACTGCGCATCGATGTTGCGCGAGGCCGAACCCAAGTCGCTGAGCGAAGTGGCAAGGTTGGTCTGGGTCGTCGCCAGCGTGTCGATCATCGCAGTGGCAGCAGCAGCGGTGCTGATGTTGCCACTTGCGGCAACCGTGATCACCGAGCCGCCCAGGTCGAGACCCTGGTTGGCAACCGACAGCGCATCAGGCTGCCAGCCGGCCGTCGTGCTGTTCGAATCCTGCAGCGACTGAATAGCGCTGACGGCTCCGCCGCTCGCCTTCAACAGGTTGGTCCCGTTGAAGTTCGACGCATTGACGATCGTCGTGATCTGGTCGCGAAGGGCCGTGAAGTCCTTGTTGATGTTGTCACGCGTCGACTGATCGATTCCCGCGTCAGCCGCCTGATAGGCTTTCGCCTTCATCTGGTTGACGACATCGGAAATCTGCTCGGCACCGGCGACCGCCACGTCGGTCACGCTCTTGGCGCGCGACAGCGAGGACGACACTGCCTGCAGGCCGCCCAGGTCGCTGCGGAGGCTCTGGGCAGTCGTATAGGCTGCCGAGTTATCCTTGGTCGACGAGACGTTCATACCGGTCGTAATCCGGTTCGACGTCATGCTGAGAGCCTTGGTGGTCGATGTCAGGCTCTGGAGAGCTGCCATCGCGCCGGTGTTGGTGTTGACCGAAAAACCCATGATCGTTCCTTCTGGATAAAAGGTCGCTTCTGCGACCTGGGCCAGAAGCGCTGGCCCGCGACGTACCGAAATCTTCCGGCTCGCCCTTCATTGTGGGAAAGATTATGGGATAACCAAAACCAGCACAGAGTTTTATTTAAGGTTAACTGTGCGTTAGCCTACCAAGTCACTGTACTCAGAACGGAAACAAGGCGTCATATATTTGCTGACCCCAGCGAGCCTGCTGCGCATCTGTCAGCTGTCCACGCCCACCATAGCTGATGCGGGCTTCGGCGATCTGGCTGTGACGGATGCTGTTGTCGCGCGCGATATCTTCCGGGCGTACGATGCCCGAGACCACGAGCTCGCGAAGCTCGAAGTTGACACGCACTTCCTGCTTGCCGCGGACCACTAGATTGCCGTTGGGCATGACGCCCACGACGGTCGCCGCGATCGTCATGTTGATCGTCTCGCTGCGGCTCGTATTGCCGGCCCCGCTCGACTGCGAGGTCGAATTTGTATCGACCAGCTTCGACGGATCCGTGCCCGTCAGCTTGGCGAGGGGCGTCTGCAGCCCGAGCAGGGAGGCAATACCCGACTTTTCGCTGCCGCCACGGGTGCGCGTGGTCGTGTTGTCGACGGCCGCCTTGTCGGCAACATTGATCCTTATGGTCAGGATGTCGCCTACACGTCCAGCGCGCTGGTCGCGGAAAAAGGCGCCGGCTCCGGTACGAAACAACGACGCATTGGGCGCCTGCGGCGGTGACACGGCAACCGGTTCGCCCCCGGCTCGATTGCTCGCGCCCTGAAGGCCGATCGAGGACTGAACGGCAGGACTCGGGGTTTCCTCCATGGCCGTCATTTTGGGCGGTTTGCCGACGGCCTTGAGGTGACCGACCGCGCCGCAGCCCGAGAGCAAGCTGGCAAACATTGTCATCGATGCAATTTTCTTCATGATAGTTCCCCGGGGATGTTCAGTGGGCCGCGACGCGGACGGCACCGGTGCCTTCGACGACGCCATCGAGCGTCCGGTTGGTCGACAAGCTGACGACGCGGACGAAATCACCCGCAGCGCCGCTGCCCAGTGCGCGGCCTTCAGTGCTGATCGACAGCCCCCCGTCGCGCAGGGTGATCGTGACCGGCTCGCCGCGCCGAACGAGCTGCGGTCGAATAAGGTCGGAGCTGCGGACGACCGCGCCAGCCGCCAGCGCGCGCTGCGCCTCCATGCCGACGATCTGCTTCAGCGACGGCGCTCCGCGCGCTTCCGCCGCGGATATTTGCCCTGGCACGAAATCGCCCGCGCCCAGCAAATCGCCCTTGGCGACAGCATGATCGAGCACGGGTAGAGTGACCATCGGCACCGCCGGTTCGGACGGCACTATGGACTGAGCGAAAAGCGGCCCGGCGAGCAATCCGAAGCCGAGCGCCAGCGTGAAGACAGCGCGCATGTCAGCGCAACTGGCTCGTCGTGGCGAGCATTTCGTCCGCTGTCTTCACCACACGGCTGTTCATTTCATAGGCGCGTTGCGCGGTGATGAGCGCTGTAATCTCGCTGACAGGATTGACGTTCGATTGTTCGACGAAGCCCTGCGTCAGGGTGCCGAAACCAGGCTGGCCGGGTGAAGCGATCGTGGCTTGCCCCGAAGCGGCGGTTTCAAGGAAGTTGTTGCCACCAAGTGCCTGCAACCCAGCCTCGTTGACGAAGGTCGCGAGCTGCAATTGACCGATCGTCTGCGGCGCCGGGGTGCCGGCGATCGTGACCTGCACCTCGCCCGTCTTCGATACCGTCACGGCAACGGCTCCCTGTGGCACCGTGATGCCGGGCTGCACCGGATAACCATCAGCGGTGACCAGCTCGCCCTGGTCTGACAGCTGGAACGAGCCGTCGCGGGTGTAACCGGTCTCGCCGCTGGGCAGGGTAATCTGGAAAAATCCGCGGCCCTGGATCGCCATGTCATAGGGGTTGTCGGTCTGCGCAAGTGCGCCCTGTTCGGCAATGCGATACACACCCCCGGTCTTCACGCCCGCACCGATCTGGATGCCGGTCGGCAGCTTGGAATCGCTGCCTGATGCGGCGCCGGCGCGTGAAACCTGCTGGTAGAGCAGGTCCTGGAATTCGGCACGCTGCCGCTTGAAGGCGGTCGTGCTCATATTGGCGATGTTGTTCGAGATGACATCCACGTTGGTCTGCTGGGCGAGCATGCCGGTGGCCGCGATCGAGAGAGAACGCATGGGAATCCTTTCAGGGAAAAATCAGGAAGCCGGGATAATGAAGGTCAGGTGATCCTACCCAGACGGTCGATGGCGTTCTTGCGGAGGTCGTCGAGCGCCTGCGAGAGACGCTGGCTCGATTGATAGGACCGCAGGATCTCGACCATCGCGGTCGTCTCCGCGATGGGCTGCACGTTGGACGCCTCGACCCCGCCCGATTTCAGCTTGGTGTCGGCCGCACCCAGGACACGCCCGCCGGAGCCGGTCAACATGCCGTCGCCCCGTGGCGACACGGCGCTTTCGTCGTCGAAGACAGTCACGGCGACCCGGCCGAGCACGTCTGCCCCGCTCATGACCGAGCCGTCGCTGGCGATGCTGAGATTGCCCTGTTGCTCGGGCGGAACGTTGATCGGCTTGCCATTGGCGTCGAGCAGCCGCTGTCCGCCAGCCGTCGCAAGATCGCCCGATCCGAGCACCTTTACAAAGCCGGCCCGCGTGTATGCGGTGCTGCCGTCGGGCGCCTCGACGCCCAGATATCCCGGCCCGTCGATCATGACGTCGAGTGGATTGCCCGTCGGCTGGAACGCGCCCATCGCCGTGTCGTGCACGGCGCCATAGTCGAGCACATAGGACGTATTGCCCGCCGCCGGGACGCTCGCATCGCCGGCCTGCTCGACATATTCGTGGAATACCGGCTGCTCGCGCTTGAAGCCGACCGTGCTGCTGTTGGCCATGTTGTTTGCGGCGACATCCAGCTTTCGACGCAGCGCCTGCTCATGGCTCAACAGAACATAGGATGAGACATCCATCTCGTTTGCTCCAGATAAATCGTCGTTCGGGCGGCACTAGGCAGAATTTGCCCGGTACTTCTCCTATAATAGACGGGAACGAGACGAATTGGGGCGTGCGAGACATTTTCTCGCTCACCCATGGATTGAAAGGCAAACCCTTGTCAGAAGCCGTGCCGGAAATCGTTGCAGAAGAGGTGACCGCGGGCACCCCTACAGGCAAAAAGCCGCGCCCGAGCAAGAAGATGATGATCATCCTCGGCGCGGTCGTAGCGCTTCTGCTGGTCGGCGGCGGAGCAGCCTATATGGTATTGGGCCGCGGCCAGCCGACCGAAGAGGTCGCGCCCGAGGCGCATGACGAAGGCGAGGTGCGATACATTGAGGCACCGCCGATGGTCGTGAACCTGCGCGAGGCGGACGGCTCGGCCCGTTTTCTCAAAATCCGGTTCACGCTGGTTCCCGTCACGGCGAGCAAGGCCGACGACCTCAAGAAAAGACTGCCGCTAATCGTCGACGCCTTCCAGCCGTTCCTGCGTGAACTGCGCCCGGAGGATCTGAGCGGTTCGGCCGCCGTCTTTCGCATCAAGGAGGAAATGATGGTGCGCGCAGTTGGCGCAGTCGGCCCGAACCAGATCAAGGACATCCTGATCCAGGACCTGATCCAGCAATGAGCAGCGAGAACATTGACTTCGACCTTCCCGATCCGCCGGTAGCCGCCAGCGGGGTCGAAAGCGACGCGTTCGACCAGGCGGGAATCGACGCGCTATTCGGTGATACCGGACCGGTAGCCCGCAAGAGCGGCCTGAAGGCGGTGATCGAATCCAAGGTCATCAGCCACGAGCGCCTGCCGATGCTCGAGGTCGTGTGCGAACATATGGTGCGGACCTTCGCCTCCAGCATGCGCAATCTCACGACCGACGCAATCGATGTCAGCCTCGATGAACTGACGTCGATCCGGTTCGGCGATTTCATGGGGCGGCTTGCGATGCCGGCGATGATCGGCGTCTTCAATGTGCCAGAATGGGACAATTATGGGATTGTCACCGTCGAATCCAGCCTGATCTATGCGGTGGTTGATGCTCTGCTCGGCGGACGGCGCGGCGGCCAAGCGATGCGGATCGAAGGGCGCGCGTTCACCACCATCGAGACGACGTTGGTTTCGCAAATGCTGCAGCTTGCCCTCGCCGACCTGTCCGCCGCATTCGAGCCCATTGCCTCGGTCAACATGCAGCTCGAGCGGGTCGAGACGAGCCCGCGCTTTGCCGCCATCGCCGAGCCGACCAATATCGCGGCTGTCGCGACATTCCGCGTCGACATGGAAGGGCGCGGCGGCCGGTTCAGCATCCTGCTCCCCTACGCAACGATGGAGCCCGTGCGTGAAAAGCTGCTCCAGCGCTTCATGGGGCGCAAGGTCGGTCGGGGCAACATCTGGGAGGCGCACATGGCATCCGAGCTCTTGAAGACGGATGTGTCGATCGACGTCGTACTGGGCGAGCGAACGCTGCGACTGGAGGAAATCGATGCGTTCAAAGTAGGGCAGACCATCGCCCTGCACACTGCTCCCGACGATGCACTCGAAGTTCAGTGCGGCGGGGTATCGCTGGGCCGCGCCCAGATTGGCCAGCGCAGCAACAATATCGCGGTCCGGCTCGTGACCGATATGTTCAAGGAGACCAAGCGATGACCTTTGCAACGCTCAGTAACATCATCACCATGATGTTCTGCATTGCCGTGCTGGTGCAGAGCGTGCGCCTGATCCGTGCCTTGCGCGCCGTCAAAAGCGATGACTTCGGTGCGATCATTTCGGCACTGGACGCTTCGACCGCCGAGGCGCGAGCCGTTCTGGCCGATTTGCGCGAGACATTGCGGAATGAATGCGCTGCAAATGCACGCGTGATTGCGAGCGGAACAGCGATGCGCGAGGAGCTGACAGTTATGTCGGGTATCGCCGATTCCGTGGCGGAGCGCATCGTGGAGGCGGTCAGCCTGAGCAAGAAAGTTGAATTGCCGCCAGTGGCCAAGCCGAAAAGCACGGCGGAAGCACCGCTTCGGCGTCAGGTGAGGGCCATCGCGTGAAACGTAAACCCTCTTTGCTCATGCTGACTGCCATGGCAGCCGCCGTTTCGACCGTCGCCCATGCGGTTGGCGCCGTCTCGGCACCGGAAGTGCCGGCAACACGGTTGGGTACGGCGATCAATCAGGATGTCGCGTCGCGCGACGCCAACGCGCGGCGTCGCGGCCGGGCGCTCGAATTGCGCGAGCAGGCAGCCCGCGCCACCGAGGAACGGCTGAAGGCCGAGTTGCGTGCCCGCCAGCAGGCAGCAGCCGGACCTGCCGCCCCCGGGAGCCCCGCCGCCGCCCAGGAGGCGCAATATGACAATCTCGCACGCATCTATCAGACGATGAAGCCTGCCAAGGCTGCGGTTGTTTTCGAACAGCTCGACATGGACGTTCAGATGAAGGTTGCCCAGCGGATGCGCGACCGCGCGACCGCGATGATCCTTGCGGCCATGACGCCGAAGGGCGCGGCCAATCTCAGCATGTCCTTGGCCCGCAAGGAAGCCCTTAAGCCACGGCCATTGCCAACGTCAGCGCCGGCGCCCGCTCGGCGCGCGGCGCTCTGACGGCGGCCCTAGCCGACGGCAGACACCTCGACGATCAGGACGCGGTCGACCTGGGCATCCGCTGTCTGCAACGCTTTGGTCAGGTCGCTGCTCAGCTTAGTGACATCCACGGGCCGCTGCGCCGATGCGAACAGGCGCGCAAACTCCATTGCTTCTGCAACCGAAACGGCGCGCAGGACGGGCAGCTTTTCGGTTAAATGTTCTTTGCCGGCTTCATCCTTCGCGGACAGGACCAGCTTGAAACGCAAAGAGCCTTCGATGCTGTCGGAGCCGATGATGGGCACGACGATGAGCGGCATCGGCACGAACTGCGGTTCGGGCCGCTCGGCAGGTCCGCCGTCCGCTGCATTGGCGCTGCCTGTAGAGGCCAGGGCGAGCAAGGACGCGGCCTTGAAAAGGGACTTTTTGGACACATGAACTCCGAGCCAGGGGCACGCGCGCCTCGCTGTCCTATAATAGAGGATATCGAGCGCAGAAGGGACATTGATGAGCCGCGATCAAAGGCCTGCCCGCGTGAAGCTGGTCGGCAGCGCACCGACCGTGCCCCCGGCGCGGCGATCGGATGACATTGCAAAGCCGGGGAAAAGCGGCAAGCCGACGAGTGAGTCAGCCGCTCCGCGATCATCGGGCCTGCTGTATGGCGCAACTTTCCTGATCGCTTGCCTAGCCGGCGCGGTCGGGATGGCGCTGTTGCCGATACTGGGGCTTCGCTGATGCGATCGGCAATAGCGCTGCTCGCAATTGCCGCAACGGCATCGGGCGCTCCACCGGCCGTCGAGCCGCCGTCCAGTGTCAAGGCGCCGACCGAATCCACGACCCGTCCGACGGAAAATATACCTGTATCGAGGGACGACGTCCCTGCAGACGCGGCCCAAGCAACTTTTGCCCCTTTTCGTCCTGCCAGCAACATCGCGCCTTATGCACCGCAGCTTTCCGGGCTCGCGACGATCACCTTGCCTTCGGGATGGAAAGTCCTGAGCTACGACGCAGAACTGCAGGGTCTGGTCCGCGCGACGCCCGCGACACGACAGGCCGCACGTTGGGCCTATGCACGCAGCCAGATCGGGCGCGGCCGCGCGGCCGAGGCTTTGGGCGCGCTTGAAGTCATGCAGCAGGACGAGCCCGATATCGGGATCGTGCCGAATTTTCAACTCGCGCTCGGAACTACCCTGGCGCTGCTTCGGCGGTCGACCGCGGCCGTCGTCGCCTTGTCGAGCAGCGCGCTTTCGACCAATCCGGAGGCCTGCGCGTGGCGAATGCGAGCCCTTGCTGAAAGTGGAGAGGACGCCCTGGCGCTCCGCCAGATCAACTGCGCCATACCCGCACTCAATCAGCGCCATGGCGCGGTTCGCGCCCCATTTCTCCTTGCGGCTGCCAACAGTGCGGCGCGAATGCGCAACCCGGCGCTCGTGATCGAAATACTCAGGACCATGGCCGAGAAAGACCCGGAGGCGAATTTGCTCCGCGGTCGAGCTCAGGTCGCGCTCGGCAATCGGGCCGCCGGTCAGCTGCTTCTCGCGAGGGTCAGCAAGTCTGGCAACTACTGGCAGCGGCTGGACGCGGAACTCAGCCAGCTCGAAGCAAAGGCCGAAACAGGGCGCATTCCGATCGACACCATGGCGCGGCTCAGGCGCATCCGATTTCTCTGGCGGGGCGACGGCATCGAACAGCGCGCGTTGGAGCTTTCCTATGCTTTGTCGAAGCAGGGGGGAGACATGCGCGGTACGCTCGAAGCAGGAGCGACCCTGTTTCGTTATTTTGGCGGGGGTAAAAACCGGGTAACGTTGCTGGCGGAGCTACAGGCAACGCTGTCGGCAACGCTTTCACCTCAAAACGCCATGCCGCTCGACCAGGTCGCCGGCTTGTATTGGGATTATCGGGACCTGTCGCCGGCGGGTGCAGCAGGCGACCTGCTCGTTTCGCAATTCGCGGACCGCCTTCAGATCGCTGGGCTTTACGAACGAGCCGCCGAGCTGCTCGAGCACCAGTTGTTCGTTCGAACGCAAGATGTGGCGCAGGGCCCGCTGTCGGCGCGCGTGGCGACGCTTTTCATCCTCGCCGGCAAGCCTGCCCGCGCGCTTGATGCAATCCGTCAGACAGAAGGGAACACCTATCCTGACGAGATGCTGTGGGCACGCCACCGCGTTGAGGCCGTTGCGCTCGACAAGCTCGGCCGCGCTAACGAGGCCCTGGCGGTATTGCAGGACGTGCCCGACGGCGATGCCATCCGCAGCGAGTTCTACTGGAAACGTCGCGATTGGAAGGCGCTTGCAGATGTGACGGAGACGTCACTGGGCGCGCCCGAGGCGATGACCGACGTCGTGCAGGCCAAAATCCTGCGTTACGCGATTGCGTTGGCCATGCTGGGGCGGGAGGACGCGCTGGCGCGCCTGCATGACCGCTACGTTGTTGCTTTTGCCAAGCTGCCCAGCGCAGCAACGTTCAACACGCTGACGGGCACGATCGGGACGATCGATCCGGCCATGATGAGTACGGCGATGGCGGCCATTCCGTCGGCGAGCCCCGCCGGGGATATCGCGGATTTGGTTGATGCCACGCCGATCCCCGCCAAGCCGATAGGCTGACCTTTCTCGCTTCGGGCTCGAACGCGGTCGACGCCCTGGCTTCGCGTCGCGTAACGCTATCTCAGGAAATTGACGAGACTGAGACCAGAAAGCTGGGAGAAGACTGAGTAACTTGCCTGCAGTACGGTCTTTTGCTGGGCCAGGTCAGTTGCAACCTGGCCGAGATCAGCGTCCTCGTCGCCGGAAATCACGCCTTGCAACAGGGTTGCCCGGTCCGATGCCCGGGTCCCGAGGGCCTCGGCTTGCGCTTGTTTGCGACCGTTTTCCGCGTTGACACCGCGCAGGGTGGACAGGCCGGAGTCGATCTGACCCGCCGCTTGGCCGAGGATGTCGAGCTGGGCCTGGGTCGGCGTATCGCCGATTGTTCCCGCACTGGCCAGCGTTTGAAAGGCGGCATAAAGACCGCTTCCGATTTCGCTCGCCGTGACGCCGAATTCGACGTCGATGCCATCCGCCAGCCGGGCCGAGGACTTGATGCCGTCGTTGGCGAATGCGGCAGAGGCCGGCGTGGTGAGGGTATCGGCAACATTGTTGACGAGGAATGGCGGGCCGTCGGTCTGCGACCCGCCAAAGAGCGCCCCGCCCCCTTCGGCCGTGTTCAGCGAAGCCCGAAATTGCGAAAAGGCCGCATTGATCGAGTCCCTCAGCCCGGTGCCCTTGCCGGTGCCGATGGCCGTAAGGATATCCTTTTTCAAAGACATAGCGCTACTGTCGATGGCCGACATATGCGCATCGTTGAAAGCTAGGGTCGTACCCGCGACCGTGGATGCTGCAGCATAGGCTTCATGCCGCGCCAGAAGCGAGTGGCTCGAAATGTTGCGGACCGCCGCTGTGCCGAGCCCGGCATAGTCGCTCGTCTTCTTGCCCGTCGCCAGCTTCACCTCTGTGGCCGACAGTGCCTGCTGCGACAGCTGCATGGCCGACGACATGGTGCGCTGGAAGGGAATGGTGGCGACGCGGGTCATGGGTCTTTTCCTATTGAACCATCGATAGCAGCGTGTCGTACATGGCGCTGGCTGTGCTGATGACGCGCGCCGCCGCGGAATAGCTGTTCTGCAGGACAACCATGTTCGACAATTCCTCGTCGATATTGACGCCAGAAAAACTGTCGCGGCGATTGACAGCATCATCGCGGCGGGCCGTCGCGTCGGCGAGGCTGGCCGCTGCCTGCGACGCCGCTGTGCCCGCGTTGCCCAACAGGCTTGCCGCGCGTGCACTCGTCGAATTGATGCCGTCCTTGCCCAGATCGACATTGGCGGAAAGTCCATCGACGAACGCAGTAGCGCCGCGATTGTCGCCGGCGCCCAGCACCTTTGCGCCGACGGCCATGCCCAGCTGGAGGCGGGCCAGACCCAGCTTTCCCGGGCTGGACAATATGTCCGGCCTCACGGTCGCAGTCGACAGGCCGCTAGAGGCACCGGTCAGCTGGACGATGCTCGAGAACGACTGTCCCGTGCCCGACCGGTCGGTAGAATCCGAGGTCACGGAAAGCGTTGTTCCAAGAACATTGGCGCGGGGGGCGAACTGGATCCGGCCCTTGGCGTCCATCGCAAAACTGCCAAAGCTGCCAATCGGACTGGAATTGAGTTCTGTCACGAGGTCGCCGAACGTCGATCCGGCCGACCCCGTCATCGTATAGCTCGTCAACGCGCGCCCCGACGTATCGCGCAACACGAAATTGGCGGTCTGCCCTGCAGCAAATCCATGGGGGTCACTGGGCAGGAAGCCCGACGGCACGAGCGCACTTCCCGTGCTGCGGACCATGTCATTCATGCCGAAATACTGGGAAAATCCGACACCCCCCCGGCTACTAGGCGCCGATGAATCTTGCGCGATCACGACGCCGTTGCCGGCACCCGTCGCACGGAATGACAAGATCCCCCCGGTGAAAGAGGCCGTCGCACTGCCTCCAAGGCCGCCATTGATCGCCGCCAGGGCGTCATTGAGCGTCGCGTTGGCGGGCAGCGCAGAGAAATCGACCGTCGTCGATGCCACCAATTCGCCCGTCGCCTTAGTAACGGCAAACACCGCCGACCCAGTGAAGCCCAGGCGATCGGTGCCGGTGAGCGCCGACGCTCTTCCGTCCAGCCGCGCGGGGGCGGGCACGGTCGTGCCATCGTTGGCCACCTTGTTAAGCGTCTGCGACAGTCCAGAAAACAACACTCCCAGCTGTTCGGTGAACGTCGGCAGCGTGCGGTCGCGCAGATCGATCAGTCCGCCAAGCTTGCCACCCACGGTGCCGGAATCCAGCTTGTCGCCCGTTGCCGCCCCCGGACCGTTCGGCGTATCGGCAAAGCGAACGGTAATCACCGGATAGGTGGTCTGTGCCCCGCTCGATGCAGGCAGCGACAATTGGCGCAGCCGGTTGTCGAGCAGAGGCACGCCAGACGCCGTGTCGAGCGATAGCTCTCCGTCGGGTTGCTGACGAACCGTCAGTTTGATCAGGCCGCTCAATTCCTCGATTGCCGACATGCGCTGGTCGGCCACGCCCGCCGAGCTATAGCCAGTGCCGTCGAGCCGGGCGACGCTCTGGTTGAGGTCGTTGATTCGCACCAGTAACGTGTTCACCCGATCAACGCTGTCGCCAACTTCCGATTGAACGTCGTTCTTCAGGCCTTCGACGTCGCTGCCGAGCTGGTTCAGCGACGAGATAGCGCCCTGCACGTTCGACGCGAATGATGCGACGGCCTGCGGAGAGGCCTGAGTCCCCGTCATTGCCACGGCGGCGGAGTCAATAGCGTCCAGGCGCGCAGGCAGGCCGAATTCGGATCCCGGGGCCCCGAGCAGTGATTGCAGCCGATTAAGATAGGTCGAGGTGACATCGGCCGAGCCCATGTCGCCGGATCGCCGGAAAACAGTGGCTTCGAGGAACCGGTCGGCAACCCGGCTTGGCTCGCCGACCGTGACGCCATTGACGCGACCGGCCGTCACGCCCGTGGTCTGGCTGACAGTTTCGCGCGCATAGCCAGGCGTGCCGACGTTGGCGATATTGTTGGAAACCGACCGTAGCCCTGCCTGCGACGCAGCAAGGCCGGAGATGGCCGATCCCAAAATCTCGTTCAGTGACACGTCGATCGTTCCTCTTGCGGGCAGTGATTATCTGCTGCCCGACGCCGCCCTCATGCGATCACCTTTTCAGGTTGCTGACTTCCTGCAACATCTCGTCGACGGTCGTGATGATCTTCGATGAGGCGCTATAGGCCCGCTGAAAGCGGATCATGTTGGTGAACTCCTGCGCCAGATCGACGGTCGACGCCTCGAGAGTGTTTGAGGCAATTGTTCCGGTACCCAGGGCGCCCGGGCTGTTGATCGCAACGCTGCCCGACTGATCCGACTCGCTAAAGGCGTTGCCCGGAAGGCGGGCGAGACCGTCGGGGTTCTGGAAGCTGGCGAGGGGGAGCTGGAAAACGGCGCGCGACGTGCCGTCGTCGAACACGGCGCTCACAATGCCCGATTCAGAAATGCGCGTCGATGCGACGCTGCCAAGCAGCCCCCCATTGACCGTCGACGAGATCACTGCCGAGCTGCTCCCGAACTGAGTCAGGCCGTCAATGCCGCCGTTGCTGCCAAGGTTCAGCTTGATCGGACCGGTGCCCGCGCCGTTCGTCCAGTTCGGCGTCACTGACCCGAAGAGGGCGGGGCTGGAATTGGCAAGATCCAGGGAACCGTCGGGATTGAACTTCACCGTGCCGCTGGCGAGCACCCCACCGGGGGCCGTGACATCGCTCGCCGGAGTAGCATAGATTTCACCGGCCCAGGTGTTGGGCCCTGTTTTCAGGAAGGCGAGCGTGACGGCATGGCTGCCGCCTTGGGCGTCGGTCACGTCGAGCGGGCGCGAGAACTGGGCCTGCGTCGTGCCCGCGGCCATGTTGCCTGCAACATAAGTTCCGCTGAACGCTGGCGCGGTCGAATCCAGGTTCGCACGCATCTCGAGCTTGCTCGTGGCCGCAGCCGTGCCGCTTAGCTGGCTGACACGGATCGGCACCAGCGCAGCCGTGCTGCCATTATTGACAAAATTGCCCAAGGCATCAAGCGGCCAGCCCTGCAGGAAATAACCCCCCGAGTTTTTCAAATAGCCCTGCGTATCCGGCGCAAACGATCCTGCGCGCGTATACGCGATGCCGGCATTCGGGCCGATACCATCGCGCGTGACGAAGAAGCCGGCACCGGCGATACCAAGGTCGGTCACGCTGCTCGAGGCTTGGAGAACGCCCTCTTTCGAGACCAGCGTACGCGTCGTCGCGCTCACGCCGGCAGCGGAATAAGGAACATTGCCGCGCCCATCGGAGACCAATGTGCGAAACTGTGTCTCAGCGTTCTTGTAGCCGACTGTATTGATGTTGGTGATGTTGTCGGCGACGCTGGCCATCGCGTTGGCCTGCGCGCTCAGGCCGGAAACACCGGCGTAAAGGGCAGAATAGAGGCTCAAGAAGGTTCTCCGGCAATATGTTCGGGCGTCGGGTGGCGCTCGTAACTTTAATTGTAGGATGAACTTCGCCGGGACTCGTCGTTTCGCAAAAATTCCGGAAGATGCAGTCGGCCGGGCATTGGCCGCCTATAAGATAACGAAGCCACAAAGGACCCTGTGATGACGCTTCGTATTTCCCTGCGCGACGGCGAGAAGATGATTGTAAACGGTGCCGTGTTTCGCGCGGTCGGTCGCACCGACCTTGTTGTCGAGAACAATGTCTCCCTGCTGCGCGGCCGCGAAGTCATGTCGGCCGAGGAAGCTGTCACACCGGCGCGGCGGCTCTATTTCTCGTGCATGATGGCGTATATCGATCCCAAGTCCCAGGCGAAATACCATGATGCCATCGTCGAATTTCTGGGCGGCCTGTTGGGGGCGCTGGAATCGCTCGAAGCCAAGGCGCTGTGCACCAGCTTCGCCCACAAGGTCGCGACCGGCAATTACTATCGCGCGCTCGCCGACTGCCGCCTGCTGATCCAATATGAGACGGCAGCGCTTGAGCGCGCCGTTCCCCAGGCCGCCTGACGCATCCGATGAGGTCGCTTGCTGCCGCCGCACGGACGGTGCGAGAGCACGTGCCCGACCAGCGTTTCGGCCGTGTGATCGGCGTTCGGGGCGCCTTGATCGAGGTCGAGGGCCTTACGGGCGCCGCCCAGATCGGGTCACACGTCAATGTCATCGCTGCCGAGGGCGTCGTTGCCGCAGAAGTCACCGGCCTTGACCGCGACGTCGCGCATTGCCTGCCGTTCAGCGACCCTCAGGGTATCATGTCCGGTGCCCGTGCAGACCTGATCGCCGGCAAATTTTCGGTGCGCCCCGGCAACGCCTGGCTGGGCCGCATGGTCGACGGACTTGGCCATCCGATCGACGGTAAGGGAGCGATACTGCCGGGTTACGATGCCTACCCCATCAAGGCCTCCCCGCCGCCCGCGGCCCAGCGTGCACGCGTTGGGAAGTGCATTGCGACCGGCGTTCGCGCCCTCGATATCTTTGCACCGCTTTGCCAGGGGCAGCGGCTGGGCCTCTTCGCGGGATCGGGCGTGGGCAAATCCGTACTGCTGTCGATGCTTGCCCGCTGGACCGGCTGCGACGTCGCTGTCATCGGTCTGATCGGCGAGCGCGGACGCGAGGTTCAGGAGTTTGTCGAGGACGATCTGGGTGCCGAGGGTCTGGCGCGCAGCGTCGTCGTTGTTGCGACATCCGACGAACCGGCGCTCATGCGCCGCCAAGCCGCCTGGACGACCATGGCGATTGCCGAGCATTTCCGCGATCAGGGCTTGAACGTCCTGTGCCTGATGGACTCGGTTACCCGCTTCGCCATGGCCCAGCGCGAGATCGGCCTTGCGAGCGGCGAGCCGGCGGCAACCAAGGGCTATACGCCCACTGTTTTTGCCGAGCTGCCGCGCCTCCTCGAGCGCGCCGGGCCGGGTCTTCCCGGCCAGGGCTCGATCACCGGGCTCTTCACCGTGCTCGTCGATGGCGACGATCATAACGAGCCCGTTGCCGACGCCGTCCGCGGTATCCTTGACGGGCATGTCGTCATCACGCGCCGGATCGCCGAGCGCGGCCGCTATCCGGCAATCGACATATTAAAGTCAGTGTCCCGCACCCTTCCCGGGGCGCTCGACGAGAACCAGAACCGGCTGCGCCTGGCCGCGCGGTCGGTGCTGGCCACCTATGGCGACATGGAAGAAATCGTACGTCTTGGGGCTTATGCGGCCGGCGCGAACGCAGAGGTCGACCGTGCAATCGCGCTGGCGCCGCAGATCGAGGCGCTGCTGACGCAGACCAAACAAGACCAGGGTACGCCACAAGACAGTTTCGCGCAGCTGGCGGCGTTGCTCGAGATGGCGGAATGAAAACTCCCTTCGATGCCGTGCTGCGGCTGCGACAGCGGCAGATCGACGCAATGCGCCTGTCGATCCGCGCCGAAGCAAATCAGCTCGAGGCCCTGGGACAGCGGCATCGGGCGATCGAAACGTCGCTGCGCGACGAAGCGGATCTTGCCGCCAGCGACTGGCGCTGCGCAGCACCAGCTTTTGGAGACCGCATGCGCGCCCAGCGCGCACAGATCGTGCACGACGCCGTTGCCGTCGGCACCCGGCTCCAGAGGCTGCGCCGGGACGCAGCGAAAGCCTATGGCGAAATGGCCGCCATTGAGGGCGCCGCTGACCGCTTCCGCAACGACGCCGCATTAGTCGCCGCCAAGGCTGAACAGGCGCAGATCGACGACTTCTCGGCGGCGCGCTTCAACCGCATGAAGGACCGCGGCACCGGCTCCATGCTGCTCGAGGGATCGGGCGCATGATGGTCTCGAACGACTTCAGCCGCATGAGCGCGTCCGAAAAGGCGGCGCTCATCTATTCGCAGGCCCAGAGCGACGTCACAGCCCGCCTGTGGCGAGCTGCACTCGGCAGCGAAACAGACAGCCAGGATGAAACACAATCGGCGCAGCGCTGCGAAACGTTCAATTTGGACTCGCTGCTGTCGTTGCTCGCACCGCCGTCCGACAAGGGATCGACCGGGGCCCCCGCTTCTCTTGATGCGCAAACGCCTGCCGGCCCCGCCCCGACGTCTGCCACTGCCCCGGTGGCGACGGCTGCTGCCGGGCCCGTGGCAGGACTGGGTCCCAACTCGGCCTATCGCAGTACGATTGACGCCGCAGCCGAGCGGACGGGGCTCCCCGCTGCCGCCCTTGCTGCCATCGTGGATGCGGAGGCCGGCAAGAATTGCGACGGAAAATGGAATACGACTTCGCGCAATCCGCGGTCGAGCGCTGCCGGGCTTGGGCAGTTCCTGGCCGGGACATGGCAAAGCGAGGCAGAACGCGCCGGCACCTGGTTGAATGGCATTGCCAGCCGTCAGGGCTGGCTTGGTGAGGATGGTCGAGTGCTGCCCGCCGCGCGATCGGCGCTGTTAGCCCTTCGTTACGACGCGGCGACCTCGATCAATGCGACCGCCGACTATGCCTTACGTAGCGTCAGGCAATTAAAGAACGCTGGCGTCGATGTCGGAAGCGACGTCGCCACGGTCGCGCGTGCTGCCTATCTCGGCCATCACTTGGGAACCGGCGACGCGATCAGGTTCCTGAAGGGCGGTCTCGACAGCGGGCGCGCGAGGCTGCTGCTCGACGCGCAGGTCGGAACGGTCAGCGCGAACCGCCGTATCGCGGCGAGTGGTGACGCTGCCAGTGCCCATCGCTCCTGGCTCCTCGACTATGTCGATCGCCACGTAACGCCGGGGCGTTTCGTGTCTTAGCACTCCGTACCGTCCCTTAAGCTCCACAACCGAAACGATTTATAGGATGGTTACGTAGTTATTCGTATAGGATGATAACGCTCCTATTAACTCTCAGATGCCAGAAAGGGGTGGTGAGGGCGACGGTTGGCGCGGGGCCAGCCTGCTCTTCTTATCTGGGGGTTAACCATGTCAAAGACCACGATTGCGCTTGAGGCTGCCGTTGCGGCGGTTATCGAGAGCATGCCGAAGGGTGACGACGTGTCCAGCGCGCGGCAGCGTGCCGCCGTCGACCGGGCTTTCGCCTCGATCCTGAAGCTCATCGCACCGCGCATCCGTCACTTCATCCGCCAGTACGGCCTGACCGCCCACTGGGAAGACGCTGAACAATGCTGCGCCATCGCGGTGCACCGCGCCATTCAGGGCTATGACCCCGAGAAGGCGCTCTTCACGACCTTTGTGAACTGGCAGATCCGTGGCGAGCTCCAGTCGCTGCGCTTCAGGGTCATGACGGATCAGCGTCCGTCGGCAAAAAAGGTCGCAGCCACAACCGTCTCGCTCCATTCGGTAACTTCGGGTGCGGACGGGGAGGAATCGACGCTCGAGTCCATCATCGAAGACGAATGCGCGCTTGCCCGGACGGAATCAGCCGCGTCCGACTATCTCGCCCATGCCGCGACCCGTTCGTTGGTCGATGGCTATATCAACCATCAGCGCGCCGCCGCGCTCGACCAGTTGCGCAAGCGACCGCGGGCAAAGCGCCTTTCGGTCACCGATCCGACCGAACGCGCCGCCGCGCTGCTCCGCCGCACACGCACGCATGGCATCTGCCCCCAAGAGCTCGAAAAGCTTGAGCAAAAGCTGGAGCGCGACCGGGAAATTGTTGAACGACGGGTATTTCAGGCCGATACGCTCGACCAGCTCGGCGAAACAACCGGCGTGACCAAAGAACGCGTCCGCCAGATCACTAAGCGTGCTTCGCGCTCCATTGCCGAACTGGCCGCGAGCGAGCCGCAGTTCGCCGTGATGGCCGAGTATCGCAAGAGTTACGCAAAGCCGACGCGCTCGCGCGCCACAAAGGTCGGTGGCGAGCTTCCGAAGGTGTCCCTGCTTCCTGCCGAAGGCCAACCGCACAATACGCTGTCACGCGTTATTGCCATTCCCGCAAATGTCGTCGGCGCGTCGCATCCTTCGCTCATCGATATCGACTCAATTGCGCCGGTAACGGTCCAGTCGCCCGAAACGAAACGCCAGGGCGGCAACGCGCCCGGCAGTGCCGCGCGACACTGATCGCCTGCCGGGAGCGCAACCTGCGCGCTCCCGGTACTTGGCCGTCGAACACGACTGAATGTTTCCAGAGTAAGGGAAAATTCCGCATGAAATCGTTCAACGGCATAGCTTCAGCGCGGCGACCGGCACCCATGACAAAGCCGCGCCACCTACCCGGCGCGCCGATTGCCCTAGTACGCATTGCTGAGCGCGTCGCACTGCACGCCCGGCCGGTGCTCAGTGCAAACAACGCGATCTTGTTGAATGCCACGCTGACCGGGTGGGGCGACCTCGCGTCGCTCACGACAAGTGCATGGGATGCCGGCTGCATGCCCTTCCCCCTCGCCCCGATTGGCCCCGGCGACCCCCTCGGGCAAAATCTCGCGGGACTGGAGGATGCCGCCCACGTGCTGCTTGCCGAGCTCGCTCGACGCTGGCCGGTCAATGCTTTGCCACCGGCAATTGGCATTTTCACCGATGGTGGCGGCGTAGCCTTTTCTTCGGACAATCCATCGCCGCTGTCGCCCGGCTGGCTGGCCCGGCACCAGTCGGGCCTCTGCCCGACGACGGCGCTGCTCCCCTTCGCGGCCAACAGCCTGTGGTCGCATCTCGTTGCGCCTCCGGCTAGCGAAGTCCTGCACTAGCGCGTGGTTGAGCATCAATTGCGCATCAATTGAATCGTTACACCTCATCTTATATCAACGACCTAAGCAAGGGGACGGGTGGCCTCTTGCGTTCCGGGGTCACGATTAATGGCAATTGCAACCCGACGGGTGGGTCGGTCGACGCGTACAGAAGGGGCGCCGCGGGCGGCAGTGCGCTCGCTCAATGACATCAAGCCGGACCGCTATCGCAGTTTCGTGTTCCCCAACCGTGTGCGCGAGCATCGTCAGCACCAGGGCATGTACAGGCTCATGGCGCTCAGTAACCAGCTCGCTGACATTCCCTACATCCGGCTTTCCAAGATCGAACGAGGCGAAGTCGTTGCCCGGGCGGATGAACTCTTGCGCATTTCGAGCACACTCGGCATCGACCCCGAAGACCTGCTGATCGACATTGACGCTCCCGATTTCGACATTGCGAACTGGGCGGAGCCATTTCACGACCCGCGGAACTGGGATGCGCAGGATGAGCGAAATGCGGTCTTGCTCGGCGCAGCGCTCCGGTGTCAGCGCAACAAGGATCGCAGCCTGACCATTGCCCGCCTGGAACAGGAATATGGCCTTCCCGCGGTAATTCTGTCGCGTCTCGAAAATGCGCAAAAACCGCTGTTGCGCTGGAACGAGACCACAATCGCTGCTGTATGCCGACTGTTCGCAAGCCCTGACATCGCAAGGCTGCTCGAACAACTTAAGGAGTGCTTCCTTCACGGCGAGCTGGACCCGTTCGTCCAGGCAATCACCGACCCGGAGGCACGCAGCGCCCGGACGCGTCAGCGGATTGAGGCCTTGCGGACAGAACTGCGCGCCGAGAAGACCGGCGGTACCGAATTTTCACCACAACCGGATAGCGCTCCGCCGAACGTTCAAAACCGCAATCACGGCGCGCCGAACATGGCGGCAGCGGCGGCCGCTAGCCGCTCTCCGCCGCGCGGGACTCTTCCCGTGCTCGGGGCGCCAGTGCAGGGCGGGTTGATCGCGCCGGAGCCAAATGGAACGGTCGTCGACGCGCCGTCGGGCGCCGGCCCGCGGGCGTTTGCGCTACGTGTATGTCGCGCCACCCTTGGGGCCGGCCTGCCGCCGAATGCAGTCGTAATCGTCGATCCCGACCGGCCCGCCACCTTGGGCAGCCTGGCGGCCATCCGTAGCCGCGACGGTTACCGGCTCGTGACGGTGACGCTCGACCGATCGGGAACCACAATGGGATACAGCGTCCTGCCCGACCTGGCGATCAATATGGACGAATTAGAGCCCGCGGACGTCGCCGCCGTCATCGGCGCAATATTTCCCTGATCTTGGGACGCGCGGCAAATCATGTCCTAGTTGAGGCTGCGCTGCGGCCGCGACGACCGGTCGAGGAACCCCGCTACTACTTCCAGCTTCACAACCTCGGCGATGCTCTTTAGGCCCAGCTTGCCCAGCGCATTGGCGCGATGCATTTCCACCGTGCGCGCGCTGAGGCCGAGTTCTCGGGCGGCAACCTTGTTCGGTGCGCCATCAACCAAGCTCGCCATGACTTCACGTTCACGTCGGGACAGCCTGTCGAAGCGTTCACGCGCCTCCGCTCTCAGGCGAAGCGTGCCGTCTGCCTGGTCAACCAGCTCAAAAGCATGATCAAGCACCTTTTCCAGCAGTTCGGTTTTGAACGGCTTTTCGAGGAAGTCGATCGCGCCCAGCTTCATCGCACCGACGGCAATCCTAACGTCGCTGTGTGCGGTCATGACGATCACGGGCCAGTCAACTGCGCGCTCCTTGAGCATCGACAGCATTTCCAGTCCGTCGATCTCGGGCATGCGAACGTCGAGAAGAATTGGCCCCGGAACCAGTTCGGGTAGCTGTTCGATGAAATCGGTTGCGGTGGCAAACGGCCAAGCGGTTATCGCTGATACGGAAAGGAGAAAATGCAGCGACTTACGGACGTCGGCATTGTCGTCGATGACATAGACGCAGCGCGACACCTGAACAGAGTTATCGCAATTGATCATTTCGCTGCACAACAAGTTGAATTCCCTAAGTTCTTCAACACTCTCACCCCCGCCGCTTTGGCGAGCCAACATCCCTCCGGCTCAGTTTGCCTATTCGCCGTACGATCACCTCAGTTTTTATGCACGTCAATCTACGTTCGTGTCACTTAACCATATTCCAGATCGTCCAGGACCGAAGCATAATGACTTAAACCTGTGTTCATAAACGAGTTTTCTCATCCACGAGCACAGCTTTACATCGATTACCTCATCCAGTCCAGCATCAACACTATACCTTGACGGGACCAGCGAAAACCTTCGGAAATTACCTATGTTAACTAACGTCAGCACGATCCGGCTAAGATGCAGGCTTCTGTATCCTTTATAGTACATTATGGGCAATTGAGTGCGCCGACCGCAAAATGACGGTGCACGACACCGGATTCCTGAAAAAAATGCAAAATACTGGGCATGTTGGTTGAATGCCGGCTCTCGCAAAATCATAGCGCTGTAGGCACACCCAGCCTCGACGGGCTGGTTTGCATGGCGCCCTTCCCTTGGGTCGCCGAATATCGTTATTTGAAACGGTGCCCGCTTCGCCTGAACCCCGCTGGAATTTCTGGATCGACCGCGGGGGCACGTTCACGGACGTGATCGCGCAAACGCCGTCCGGCGAAATGCGCATTGCCAAATTGTTGTCGGTCGACCCCGAGCGCTATGATGACGCAGCGGTTGCCGCGATCAGAGACTTGACCGCTACGCCTTCAGGACCGCTTCCCGCGCTCGAGCTACGGCTCGGTACGACGATCGCGACCAACGCGCTGCTCGAACGCACCGGCGAACCTGTGCTGCTGGCCATCACGCGGGGTTTCGGCGACGGGCTGGTCATCGGCACACAGGACCGGCCCGACATCTTCGCGCGACACATCGTCCGCCCGCCCCCGCTGTTCGCCGACGTGGTCGAAATCGATGAGCGGGTCACGCACGAGGGCGACGTCCTCGCCCCGCTTGACTTGTCTTCGGCACGCACCGCGCTGGCGGCAGCCCATGCGCGCGGCCTGCGGGCAATCGCCATCGTGCTCATGCACGGCTATCGGCACACGGCGCACGAGGCGGCGCTGGCTGATCTGGCGCAGGAAATCGGTTTTACCCAGATTTCAGTCAGCCACCGGGTCGGCGCGCTGGCCAAGCTGGTCGGGCGCGGCGACACCAGCGTTGTCGACGCCTATCTCTCCCCGGTGCTGCGACGCTATGTGGAGGGGCTCGAAGCGGCGCTGGGCGGCGCCGAGCCGCTGTTCATGCAGTCGAACGGTGGCCTGACCCCGGGGCATGCGTTTCACGGCAACGACGCTGTCCTCTCGGGCCCGGCAGGCGGCATCGTCGGCATGGCTGAAACCTCGGCGCACGCAGGGTTCTGCCGTGTCATCGGCTTCGACATGGGCGGCACCTCGACCGACGTTTCGCTCTATGCCGGCCGCTATGAGCGCGACAATGAAACGATCGTCGCGGGCGCCCGCATCCGCGCGCCGATGCTGCGCATCCATACCGTGGCGGCGGGCGGCGGCTCGATCTGCCGCTATGAAGACGGGCGCCTCGCGGTAGGGCCGGCCTCGGCGGGGGCTGATCCGGGTCCGGCCTGCTACCGGCGCGGCGGCCCGCTGACGATCACCGACTGCAATGTCGTGCTGGGCAAATTGCAGGCGCTCCATTTCCCCCATGTGTTCGGCGCAAGCCGCAACGAACCACTCTACGCGGAGGCATCGTTCGCGCGGTTGCGCGAGGTCGCCCGGGCCATGGGCGGCACCGCGCCCGAGGACATCGCCGAAAGCTTCATCCGCATTGCCGTGGCCGACATGGCCAACGCCATCCGGACAATCTCGATTGCGCGCGGCCATGACGTTGCGCGCTTCGCGCTCGCCTGTTTCGGTGGGGCGGGCGGACAGCACGCTTGCCTCGTTGCCGAAACCTTGGGCATCGACACTGTGCTGGTCCACCCGCTCGCCGGCGTGCTGTCGGCCTATGGCATGGGCCTCGCCGACCGCCGCGTTTTGCGCGAGCGGACGCTCGGCATGGCGCTCTCCGCAGAGACTTTGCCCGCGATCGAGCGCGAGGCGGCCGCGCTCGCCGCCGAGGCCCGCACCGCGCTGATCGCGCAGGGGCTCGATGCGGCAACGATCCGGACCGAAGCAACCGCGCTGGTCCGCACCCAAGGGTCGGACAGCAGTTTCGACATCGCGCTCGGGCCAGTGGAGACGATGACGGCCGCCTTCACGGCCGCCTTCCGCCAGCGTTTCGGCTATGCCGACACCGGCACGCTGGTGGTCGACATGTTGCGCGCCGAGGCCGTGTCGGCCGGCGCCAAGGATGCCGGAGATACAAGGCCCCTGGCCGCTGCCAGCGCATCCCCGCTCGAAACCGTGGAGATGTGGCACGAGGGTGCGCGAAAGCCCGTGCCGGTGTTCGACCGCAGCGGCCTGGCGACCGACGCCAGCATCCCGGGCCCGGCGCTGATCGTCGATCCGGTCGCAACGACGATGGTCGAACCCGGCTGGATCGCCACGGTCGATCCCGACGGCGTGCTGATCCTCAAGCGCACGGCCGCACGAACCCTCGCGGCCATCGGCACCACGCGCGACCCGGCCCGGCTGGAGATCTTCGCCGGCATGTTCATGGGGCTGGCCGAGGAAATGGGAGCGGCGCTCCGCCACAGCGCCTCTTCGGTCAACATCCGCGAACGCCTCGACTTTTCTTGCGCCGTCTTCGCAGGCGACGGATCGCTCATTGCCAATGCCCCGCATATCCCGGTCCATCTGGGGTCGATGGGCGAGAGCATCCGCACCATCCGGCGCCGGCGCGCAAACGACGGGCGCGGCATCCGGCGCGGCGATGTCTATGCGCTCAACGCCCCCTATGACGGCGGCACGCATCTGCCCGACATCACGGTGATCCAGCCGGTCTTTGCTACGCACGACAGCGCGACACCCGATTTCTTCGTCGCCGCACGCGGTCACCATGCCGATATCGGCGGTATCAGTCCGGGGTCGATGCCCCCCGACAGCACGCGCCTCGACCACGAAGGGATCGTCTTCGACAATTTCCTGCTCGTCGAGGACGGGCTTTTGCGCGAGTCCGAAACGCGCGCGTTGCTCGCTTCGGGGCCATATCCCGCGCGCAACATCGACATGAACATCGCCGACCTCGCTGCACAAGTCGCCGCCTGTGCACGCGGGACGCGAGGATTGCTCGATGCGTGCGCGCTTTACGGGGCGCCCGTCGTCTGCGCCTATATGGGCCATGTCCTCGACCATGCCGAGGACATCGTCCGCCGCCTGATCCCGACGCTGTCGAGCGGGCGCTTCCTCTATGAGCTCGACGACGGATCGGTCGTGCAGGTTGCGATCACAGTTGGCAGCGACGCCACGCTCGACATCGACTTCACGGGCACCAGCCCGCAACGTCAGACCAATTTCAACGCTCCCGTCGCGGTTGTCCGGGCCGCTGTGCTTTATGTATTGCGGACACTGATCGACACGCCGGTACCGCTCAACGACGGCTTCCTGCGGCCGGTTACCATCCGTGTCCCCCTCGGGTCCATGCTCAACCCCGGGCCAGAGGCAGCCGTGGTTGCAGGCAACGTCGAGACGAGCCAGGTCATCACCGACGCGCTGTTCGGCGCCCTGGGCGCGCTCGCGGGATCGCAGGGGACGATGAACAATTTCACCTTCGGCAATGCCCGCCACCAATATTACGAGACGATCGCGGGCGGTTCAGGCGCAGGACCGGGCTTCGACGGGACCGACGCCGTGCAGACGCACATGACCAACAGCCGGCTGACAGATCCCGAAATCATGGAAGCCCGTTTTCCGGTCCTCGTCGAAAGCTTTGCGATCCGCACGGGATCGGGCGGCGTTGGGGCTTACCGGGGCGGCGATGGCGTCGTGCGTCGCATCCGTTTTCGCGAAGCCATGGAGGCGGGAATCCTCTCGAATCGCCGCCGCATAGCGCCGTTCGGGCTGGCGGGCGGCGCACCCGGCGCCCTTGGCATCAACCGCATCGAACGCGCCGACGGATCGGTGGAGACCTTGGGCGCCACCGCCAGCGTCGAAATGGCCCCCGGCGATCTCTTCATCATCGAGACACCCGGTGGCGGCGGTTTCGGAAGCAGCGCCTAGGCCACGCCCTGTTCGATAACGCCGAACACCGGATGGTGCTTCGCGTCGTCCATCCAGATCCGGACCGTGTCGCCCCTTTTCAGGAATGGCGTCACCGGTGCGTCCGACCGGATCGTCTCGACCGTGCGCACTTCGGCAATGCACGAATAGCCGAGCCCGCCCTCGCTGATCGGCTTGCCCGGCCCGCCGTCGGCGTCACGGTTCGACACCGTCCCCGACCCGACGATTGTCCCGGCGCCTAGCGACCGGGTCTTCGCCAGATGTGCGATGAGCGTGCCGAAATCAAAGGTCATGTCGACGCCCGCATCGGCGCGCCCGAACGGCTGGCCGTTGAGATCGACCTTGAGCGCGCCGTGCAGCTTGCCGCCGGCCCAGGCGTCACCCAGCGCGTCGGGCGTCACGAAAACGGGCGAAAAGGCACTTGCCGGTTTCGACTGGTAGAAGCCGAAACCCTTGGCGAGTTCGCCCGGGATCAGGTTGCGCAGGCTCACGTCGTTGGTCAGCCCGACCAGCCGGATCGCCGCCAGCGCCGCGTCGCGGCTCGCGCCCTGCGGCACGTCGCCGGTCACGACCACCACCTCGGCCTCCATGTCGCAGCCCCAGCTCTCGTCGGCGAGCGGGATGGGATCGCGCGGCCCCAGGAACCCGTCGGACCCGCCCTGGTACACCAGCGGATCGTGCCAGAACGTCTCGGGCATCTCTGCCCCGCGCGCCTGCCGCACCAGCGCGACATGGTTCACATAGGCCGAGCCGTCTGCCCACTGGAACGCACGCGGCAGCGGCGCCGCCGCGTCGCGCTCGTGGAAGCGCCGCATCGGAATGACCTCGTGATTCAGATCGGTCGCCAGCGCCTCCAGCAGCGGCGCGACCCGCTCCCAGTCGTCGAGCGCGCCCTGCAAGGTCGGCACGATATGATCGGCATCCGCGCACCAGGCGAGGTCGTCCGACACGACGACGAGGCGACCGTCACGTCCACCCTTCAGACTTGCGAGCTTCATCGTCTCTCTCCGTTTACCCTGAGCTTGTCGAAGGGCTGCCCTTCTTGGGCGATTGTCAAGGTGAAGAACAGGGCTTCGCCAGGCTAAGCCTGATCGGATCGGGGGGCCGCCTACTCCGCCAGGGAGCCCGGGTCCACATGCAGCCAGTCGGCATGGCGCGGCGCGGTTTTCGTGCGCGACCACTCGTCGAGCATCAGCGGCGCGACCCGCGCCAGCTCGGCATATTGGTCCGGCGTACCGATGTCGCACGCCAGCTCGAGCCGGTGGCCGTTCGGGTCGAAGAAATAGATCGATCGGAAGATGCCGTGATAGGTCGGCCCCAGCACATCGACGCCCTGCGCTTCCAGATGCACCTTCGCCGCCTTCAGCGTATCGAAATCGTCGACCTGGAACGCGACATGCTGCACCCAGGCCGGCGTGTTCGGATCGCGTCCCATCTCCGGCTGCTTGGGCAGCTCGAAGAACGCGATGACATTGCCGCCGCCGCAATCGAGGAAGATGTGCATGTACGGGTCGTACGCACCCGTCGATGGGACATGGTCCTCCGAAAACGCCGTCTGGAACGACATGCCCAGCATGCGCGCGTACCAGTCTGCCGTCTCCTTCGCGTCGCGACAGCGATAGGCGACATGATGGATCTTGTTCAGTGTGAAGGGCAAAGTCTTGAGCCCCTCCCCGTCAGGGGAGGTTTTGGGGAGGGGGAGTCCTTCACGCGCGAGCGAACCAGCGGTGGCGATGGGCTGCCCCTCCCCCAGACCATCCCGGCTCACTGCGCCGACTCCAGCACCCCGCGTTCGAGCTGATCCGCCTCGATGCTCTTGAACAGCGCCGTGAAATTGCCCTCGCCGAATCCTTCGTCCTTCTTGCGCTGGATAAATTCGAAGAACACCGGCCCGATCTGCGCCTGCGCGAAAATCTGGAGCAGCAACCGCGGGTCGCCGCCTTCGGTCGATCCGTCGAGCAATATGCCGCGCGCCTTCAAGTCCTCTACCGGCTCGCCATGTCCCGGCAGCCGGTCGTCGAGCTGCGCGTAATAAGTGGCCGGCGGCGGTGCCATCAGCGGCACGCCGCTCGCCCGCAGCCGGTCGATGCACGCGATCAGGTCGTCACAGATCAGCGCGATGTGCTGGATCCCCTCGCCGTTGTAGGCGCGCAGATATTCCTCGATCTGGCCGCCGCCCTGCTTGCCTTCCTCGTTCAGCGGAATGCGGATCTTGCCGTCGGGCGCCGTCATCGCGCGGCTGGTGAGGCCGGTATATTCGCCCTTGATGTCGAAATAACGGATCTCGCGGAAGTTGAAGATGCGCTCGTAGAACTTGGCCCAATGGTCCATCCGGCCGCCATAGACATTGTGCGTCAGGTGATCGATCAGCTTGAAGCCCGCGCCTTCGGGCACGCGGTCTACGCCCGGCAGCCAGTCGAAATCGATGTCGTATATCGACAGCGCATCGGGCTTTTCGAGCGTCGCATACCGGTCGATGAGGTAGATGATCGCACCGCCAATCCCCCGGATCGCGGGCAGCCGCAGCTCCATGGGCCCGGTACGCGTCTCCACCGGCTCCGCCCCGCGCGCCAGTGCCGCGTCATAGGCCGCGTGTGCATTGCGGACGCGAAAGCCCATGCCGCACGCCGATGGGCCATGTTCGGCCGCGAAATACGCCGCCGGCGACTTGGGTTCGTAATTGGCGATCAGGTTGATCCCGCCCTGCCGCCACAGGTCGACGTCCTTCGACCGGTGCCGCGCGACATGACTGAACCCCATCGCCGCGAATACCGGTTCCAACAGTCCGCGCTCGGGCGCGGCAAATTCGACGAACTCGAACCCGTCGAGGCCGAGGGGATTTTCGAACAGGTCGGTCATGCATCTGCTCCGATATCGTATCAGTTGCAACGATATGGAGTTGACCAGGTCGTGTCAATTGATACGAACACGCAATGAGCAAATTACGCCTCGACGATTTCGTTCCCTACCGTCTGTCTTACACATCAAACTTGGTCAGCGAAGCCATAGCACGCACCTATGAAACCCTGTTCGGCCTGACGATCCCCGAATGGCGGCTGGTCGCGGTGATCGCCGAGCATGACGGCATTACCCAGGCCGCGATCTGCGCTCGCACCGGCATGGACAAGGTGACAGTCAGCCGCGCCGCGATCGCGCTCACGACCCGCGGCCTCGTGTCGCGCGCACCCAGCACTACCGATCGTCGCTCGCACGACCTCGCGCTCAGCGACGAAGGCCGCGCGCTCTATGCCCAGGTCGCGCCGAAGGCACTTGAGCTCGAGAAACAGATTTTCGGCGGGCTCGACGCCGAAGAACTGCACGCCTTCGTCGTAACACTACGACGGATCGATGCGATCGTACGACAAGCCTGACCTGCGGGGTTCGACCGTCATAGCTACCCGTCCTAGATCACCGGTATCTTATAGTGATGCCAGGCAAAAATCGCTGCCGCGCCGCGATAGGGTCGCCAATCCTCCGCTATGGCGCGCGCAGTCTTCTCGTCGGGGCGATCGTCATGGCCCATGATACGGCGAACCGATTCCTGCACGGCGAGATCGCCTGCAGGCCAGATGTCAGCACGTCCCTCGGCGAACAGCAGGTAGACTTCCGCCGACCACCGCCCGATGCCCTTGACCTGCACCAGCCGCGCAATGGCTTCCTCATCGTCTACGGGCAAGGCATCGAGGTCGAGCGCCCCACAGGCGCACAGCTCCGCCAGGCTGCGCGCGTAGCCGATCTTCTGCCGCGAGAGCCCGGCGGCGCGCAGCTCTTCGTCGGTGCGGGCGATCAAAGCGTTCGGGTCGCCAATGTCGCCGACCGCCGCCGCCATCTTGAGCCAGACGGCATCCGCGGCCTTGAAGCTGATCTGCTGCCCCACGATGGTGCGCAGCAGTGTGACATAGCCCCGGTCGCGCCGGCGCGGTTCAGGATAATCCGCCAAGGCCAGTGCGGCGGCAAAGCGCGGGTCACGGGCCGCCAGCTTATCAAGATGCTCTTTCAGCTGCGCCGCACTCAATCCCATGGCGCATCTCCTTGCCTTGGCCATTCTATCGCGACATAGGCGCAAGCGAACCGGTGGGACAGGAGTTATCGATGCCGAAGCTGATCGTCACGAAGCGCGATGGAGAAACCGTCGAGCTCGAGGGCAAGCCGGGCCTGAGCGTGATGGAAGTCATCCGGGACAATGGCATTGACGAGCTGCTGGCGCTGTGCGGCGGATGCTGCTCTTGCGCAACTTGCCATGTCCATGTCGATCCTGCGTTCGCCGACCAGGTTGCGCCGATGAGCGAGGACGAGAACGACCTGCTCGACTCTTCGGATCACCGCAACGAAAGCTCGCGCTTGTCGTGTCAGATGCCTTTCACCGCAGCGCTCGACGGGCTGAGGGTCACGATCGCGCAGGAAGACTAGGACCTACTTCAGCCGTAGCACGGCGCTCGGCTCGTCCCTTGTCAACGGCGTCACGCGCCATTGGATCTGTTTGCGGCTGCCCACGGTCTTGGCACCGTCTTCATTGTTCTGGCTGACGACTTCCGCGTCGGTATCGAGCGTGAACCGACCGTCGAGGAATTGAGGTCCGCTCGACGCGCCCCCGCCCATGCCGGCCATGCCAGTCATGGCGCCGCTCTGGTTGCTGGCAAAACCCGGCGCGCGCAGCCGGACGGTGCCGCCCTGCCGCACCTCGACCATGACGAACGGAATAATCGCCTGTGCGTCGGCATTAAACGGGAAGAGGAAGGCGTGAGTCAGGCTGCCTGTCATGACATAGTCGATGTCGAACTTGCCCTTGCCCCGGTAAACGACCGAGCGATAACCAGCCTCTTTCGTCAAAGCGTCTGCAATTGCGCGATTTTTTGTTTCCGGATCGACATCTGCAGGCAGTTGGGCAACGTGCGGGTCGGCCTTGTCAGCCGCGACTGGCTTGGTTTCGCTGGTGTCGCCGATCCCCTTCATCGCCGCCGAGGGATCGACGGCAATAACCTCGCCCTTATAGGCAAAGACGAACGTCCGGTCGGCATTGATCGTCAGCGACGACACGAACTTGCCGGGCGTCAGCACGCATCCCCACAGCACCAGTGGCGCTGCCAGCGCCAACGCCGCCCGCATCAGCGCCTTCATGCCGTCACCCCCACTTGCGCCGCCGCATAAAGCGCAATTGCCGCCGCGTTCGAGACGTTGAGGCTTTCGACCCGAGGCGAGATTGGCAGACGCGCGATCGCATCGCAATGCGCGGCGACATTTTGACGCATCCCTTCCCCCTCGGCGCCAAGCACCAACGCCACTTTCTGCGGCCCCAGCGCCTGCGCGAGCGTGGTACGCGTCTCGCCGGCCAAGCCGATCCGCCAGAACCCGGATTCGGCGATCTCATCGAGAGCGCGTGCGAGATTGACGACTCGCACCCAGGGCACGATTTCGAGCGCACCCGACGCCGCCTTGGCCAGCGCCCCTGATTCCGGCGGGGCATGCCGGTCTTGCGTGATGATCCCCAGCGCGTCGAAAGCTGCAGCCGATCGGAGGATAGCGCCGACATTATGCGGGTCGGTCACCGAATCGAGCACCAGCAGTGCGCGGCGGTCAGCCGCGCCCTGATCCATCAGGTCGCCGAGCCAAACGTCCTCAAGCGGGTTGACCTCGATCACCAGCCCTTGGTGAGGCGCATCGTGTGGCACCATCCGCCCGAGGTCTGCGACATCGGCATAGACGATGGGTATGACCGGCGGCAGCTCGAGCTTGCCGATCGCCTCGCGCGTTCCCCAGATCTTGTGGACGACGCGTTCCGGATTGGCGAGCGCGGCCGTCACCGCGTGGCGTCCCCAAAAGCGTGGCCGCTGAACATTGTGGCTGCTCGTACGATTACCCCGGCGCATGTCTTCTCCCTCGCCACCCGCCCTACGCCTGCACGCAATTGACAGGCAAGGCCCGCTTCGCCATTGACGCCCGCTCGCTGCAGACGCTTGATGGGGTCGGCGCGATGTGGACAGGTGGCCGAGTGGTTAAAGGCGGCAGACTGTAAATCTGCTCTCGCAAGGGTACGCTGGTTCGAATCCAGCCCTGTCCACCACGCAGTTTAGAACTAAGGCGTCCACCTCGTGTCTCACCGAGTGCGGCTCAAGACTGGCGCGGTTCTGCGGGCTTTCGCGCGGCCCCTGGACTGCGGCAGTCGGCCAGAGACCATTCCAGAACCGCGAAAGGGAGGCATTTGCCTCCCCGTCTCAAGTCGCCGCTTTCGAAGAATCGTCGGTGTTGCAGGGGCGAGTTAGCCGACCCCAAGCAGCGCCTTCTGTGCATGCCAGCACATAGGTAGCTTGGTGAGCGTATTGAGCTTGCTCACGGTCAAGCTGGCAGGTTGCCGGCCTTCGAGGATGGTCCGCACGATGTCGGGAGCAAGATAGCTCAACTGAACCGCGCCGGGTTTGCCGGAGGCTGATTGGTTTAAGTCATGCGGCCATAGGCTTTTGTTCGATCATGGCATAGTATTGCTCCTCTGCTTCTGCGGGCGGGATGTTGCCGATGGGTTCGAGCAGCCGGCGGTGGTTGAACCAGTCGACCCATTCCAGCGTCGCGTATTCGACGGCCTCGAACGATCGCCACGGTCCCCGCCGGTGGATCACCTCGGCCTTGTAAAGGCCATTAATGGTCTCGGCCAAAGCGTTGTCATAGCTGTCGCCGACACTGCCGACCGACGGTTCGATACCCGCTTCGGCGAGGCGTTCGGTGTACTTGATCGAGACGTACTGGCTACCGCGATCGGAGTGGTGGATGAGACCGCCGCTGTGCGTCGGTCGGCGATCGTGGAGGGCCTGCTCGAGCGCATCGAGGACGAAGCCGGCATGGGCCGTGCGGCTTGCCCGCCACCCGACGATCCGCCGTGCGAACGTGTCGATGACGAACGCGACGTAGACGAACCCTGCCCAGGTCGCGACATAGGTGAAGTCCGAGACCCACAGCATGTCGGGCGCTGGCGCGCGGAACTGCCGGTTGACGTGATCACGCGGGCACGGTGCCGAGCGGTCGCTGATCGTCGTGCGCACGGGCTTGCCACGGATGACGCCTGCCAAGCCCATCGCCCGCATGAGCCGTGCGACCGTGCAGCGCGCGACGTCGAACCCCTCGCGCTGCAGCTGCCGCCAGACCTTGCGCACGCCGTAGACGCGGTAGTTGGCATCGAACACGCGCCGCACCTCGATCCGAAGGGCAAGGTCGCGGCGCGTCCGCGCCGACAGGCGCAATGGATCACGCCGCTTCGCCTCGTGTGCATGATAGGTTGACGGGGCGATCGGCAGCACCTTGCAGATCGGCTCGACCCCATGAACGGCGCGCTGGTCGTCAATAAATGCGATCATCGCTTGAACGGGCGGTCGAGCTCCGCCTGAGCAAAATACGCCGATGCCTTGCGCAGGATCTCGTTGGCCTGGCGCAGCTCGCGGTTCTCGCGCTCCAGCGCCTTCAGCTGTGCCGCGACCTCGGTGGGAACGCCGACGCGTCGGCCGCTATCGACCTCCGCCTTCTTGACCCACTCGTGCAGCGTCTGCGCCGCACACCCGATCTTGGCCGCAATCGATACGACCGCTGCCCAGCGCGATGCGTGGTCACGCTCGTGATCGAGCACCATCCGTACCGCTCGCTCGCGAACTTCAGGCGCATACTTGTTCGTTGTCTTGCTTGTCATCGCTCCACCTTCTCAGGAGTTGGAGCCTCCGACAAACCCGGCGCGGTTCACAACCGTAGCAACCGCTTGAACCGAACGATCCAGATGCCGGAGCGTTCGGCAAGCTGTTCGACGGTGTCTTCCGGATGAGCGATGGCCAGATGGCGCAGTGCGTGAGCCTCGGCAACCAAGGCCACCAGCACTTCGTCCCTTGCAACTTCGACAGCGGCATCAGCGATAACCAGCTTCACATCATAGCCGCGTCGGACCTTCCCCAGATAGCATTCTATGGTGTGGCTGATGTCGTTGGTCAGCTGGACCGTGATAGTCAGACGCGTCTCACCGATGCACGCGCGCTGCAGCCACACACCGACCACACCAGCAGCCGGTCGTTCGCTGGCCAGCATCTCAGCTCCAGCCTTCGCGTCCTGCAATAGATTGTTGAGGGCTGCTGCATCCAGCCGGTCCCCGACGACGCGGGCCAGCTCAGCTTCATTGCGGAGCACCAGCGCAAGCTGTTGCACGACCGTCCGCTCGAGGTCGGGTGCTGACATGCGCACGGCAGCTGGACCGCTGGTGCTCACCAGTTTGGGCTGGGTCACATAGTAGCGATAAAGCTTGCCATCCTTCTTCGCATTGCAGGTGGTCATGGGCCGACCCTCTGGGTCAAACAGCCGACCGGCCAACACGCTGCGCCCTGTTCGGGGCACCCGCTCCAGACGCTCGTGGCGGTTGTTGGCCAATGTCTCGGCAGCACGTGACCACAGGGCATCGTCGATGATGGCCTCGTGGTTGCCCGCATACCACTTGCCCTTGTGCGGCACCTCCCCGCGATAAATGCGGTTGTGGAGTATATGGTAGAGCGTACCGGTGCCGAACGGCACGCCACCTCGGGTGCCACCATCCTTTGTCGCCTGGATGCGGGTTCGATGGCCCTCGGCATCGAGCAAATCTTTGAGCTGCCGCACCGAGCCCAACTGAGCATAGCGCGTGAATATGGAGCGGACGAGATCAGCTTCTGACTCAACGATGTGCAGCCCGCGGTCATGGGCTCGGTACCCGAGCGGGGCCGTTCCGCCCATGAACATGCCCTTGGCCTTGGAGGCAGCGAACTTGTCGCGGATACGTTCGCCGGTGACCTCGCGCTCGAACTGCGCGAAGCTCAGCAGCACGTTGAGAGTGAGCCGCCCCATGCTCGTCGTGGTGTTGAAGGCCTGCGTTACCGACACGAAGCTCGCTTTTGCCCTGTCAAGGATATCGACCATTTTGGCAAAGTCAGCCAGGCTTCGCGTCAGCCGGTCGACCTTGTAGACGACGATGACGTCCACCCTACCCGCTTCGACATCGGCAAGCAGCGCGGTGACGCCAGGCCGCGCCATCGACCCGCCCGAGTAGCCGCCATCTTCATATACCTCATCGACCAGCGTCCAGCCTTCGTGGCGCTGGCTGAGGATAAAGGCACCGCAGGCTTCGCGCTGAGCATCCAAGCTGTTGAATGCCTGGTCGAGGCCCTCCTCGGTCGACTTGCGCGTGTAGATGGCACAGCGCTTGGGTGCAGGCATGTCAGCCACTGCGCCCAGCCTTGCTGCGTGCACGCAGGCCGAAGAACCTTGGCCCCGACCAGTGTGCGCCGGTTATCTCCTTGGCGATGGTTGAGAGTGAGCGGTGGACTTTGTCCTCATAGGCGTAGCCCTGCTCGGTGACGAGCACGACATGGGTTTTGCCGCCCCATGACCTGACCAGCCGCGTACCCTGCTTTATGGTCATCGCCGCCGGCCGGGCTGTATCGTCGGCAGAGGAAGCGAGCGTAACCAGCGCCCGCTCGGTCTTGCCATCGAGACCGCCCAGTATCTTCGATTGCAGCGCGTGGGCGATGCCGCGCGCGAGCAAATCAGCAGTAAACCGCGGCGGCGACGCGCGATACACCCGTCGCCACTCAGCCCGCAGCTTGCCTGCGCCCATGGTCTCGAGCGCAGCAAGCTCGGCCGTCAGCCGCTCGCTCATGCTGCAGCCCCGATGCGGTAGACGCTCCCGTCATCAGTTGCTGTGCGCGCGATGCCGTGACCGCGCTTTCGCAAACCGGTCAGGGCCGCACGGGTTGTGTGCGGGAGCCAGCCGGTGGCGGCAACCATCTGGTCGAGGGTCGCGCCCTCGGTTCTCTCCATTAGGCTGAGCACGAGTGCAGTTTTGGTCTGGGGCACCATTGTCGCGTTGGTCACATCTGCGCCCGCAGCAATCGACATGGACGCACCGTCGATCACGCCGATGGCCGCCAAGCCCGCATCGGTGATGCGGTAGCTGGGCGCAGCCTTTGCCCCAGACGCGTCGCTCGTGTCGAGGAGCTTGCGACGGAGGAGGCTGGCGACGGCAGTCTTGAGCTTGGCGGGATCCATGCGCTCTTGACGGGTAGCATCCACTCGATGGTCGGTAGCTTGGCTCGCGGTCACGAGAAGAACTCGCTGCAGCTCATTCAGCTTAATGTTCACGTTCGTCATCCTTGGTCTGTGGCGGCAGCACGATGCTGCGCCCACTGACCAAGGCCCCGCCGGTCGTGCCGGTCGGGGCAGCTGCGCTCTTCCGGGCAGCGACTCGATGACCTGACCATGCTCGACCGTGCAGCGAAGTCGAATGCTATCTGCACCAACGCAAAAGCTGGCGGTCGACTTGCGTAATTGTGAACCGCTGCGTGTCGCCGCGCACGCCTCGGTCAACGTATTATCAAATTACTGGTGGGGGACTTCCAACGTGATGCACCTATCGTCAGGCACTGCTGGAGCAGGATGAGCTTGACCTATCGCCTCAATCACCCCTGCATCGAACGCGGCTAAGTTCGCATCCGACCAGGCCAAGTGATCCGACGTTGCCGGCGCGGCACCCTCAGACTGGAAAAGTATGGTCAGCTTTCAAGAGCATCGTCGTGGCACCGGAACGGCAATATTTGGGGCGGTAGCCAACCGGCAGGTCTTGGGACGAAAGCTACCAGACTGCAATGCGCCCGATTGTGTTGAAGAAGTCGCTCATGGGATGGGGCCGCTAGCGTGATGTCGCCGGCGCGAGCGGGGCCCTTGCCGTTCAGGCCGGCACCGGATGGCTCGGCATCGGGATGATCTTGGCCATTTTGCGGAGGTTCTGGGCGGTGGCAGCGAGGATAAATTCGTCTTTCGCGCCGTTCGGTCCTCGCAGGCGCAGACGGTCGAGCTTGAGGATCCGCTTGAGGTGCGCGAACAGCATCTCGACCTTCTTTCGCTGGCGTCGCGAGGTCATGTAGGCATCGCTCGTCGCGATATCACGGGCCGTGTCGCGGGCGCTTTCGTGGATCGAGCGCATGATCTTGCGGGCGGGCATGTTGGGCGTGCACTTCTGCCGCAGAGCGCAGCCGCTGCAGTCCTGCTGACGGGCACGGTAGCGGATGAAGCCGTCCTGATCGACGGTGGATCGCGGGGTCTTGAAGTTGCGGTTGCGCGGTCGCAACCGCTTGCCGCCCGGGCAGACATAGCTGTCGTCCTCGCGGTCGAAGGTGAAGGCAGAGCGCTCCAAGGTGCCGTCGGTGCGGGCAGACTTGTCGAACACCGGGATATGCGGGGCGATGCCCTTGTCCTCGACCAGCCAGGCCAGGTTGGGCGCATCGCCGTATCCGGCGTCGGCCGCGAGGCGCTCGGGCCACAGGCCGAACCGGTCGTGGGCGCGTTCGATCATGCGTCGCTGCGCGGTCACCTCGGCCTGGCGGATCGATGTCGTCGCCTCGACGTCCACGATCACCGCATGGTCGAGGTCGATGAGGTAGTTGGTCGAGTAGGCGAAGAAGGCACGCTCGCGCGATGCAGCAGTCCACCGAGCGGCAGGATCGGCCACTGCAAGCTGCCTGGGCGGAACCGGCGTTGCCCCGCCGAAGGCTGCATCGTCGAGCACCGCGAGATACTCGCGCACGGCATGGCTGGTGGCTTCGCCTGGCAGCTGCTCGGGCCGGTCGACGGCATGCTGCCGGTTCACGTCCGCGCGGATCAGGCTGGCATCGACTGCAAAGCCTTCGCCACCGACAAGGCCCTCGGCCATGCAGCGTGCCACCGTCGTCTCGAACAGGTGCCGCAGCAGGTCGCTGTCGCGGAAGCGGCCATGGCGGTTCTTCGAGAACGTCGAGTGGTCGGGCACGTCGCCTTCAAGCCCAAGCCGGCAGAACCAGCGATACGCCAGGTTCACATGGACCTCGTCGCACAGCCGCCGCTCGGACCGGATGCCCATGCAGTAACCGATGATCAGCATCCGGATGATCAACTCAGGATCAATCGAGGGCCGACCGGTCTCGCTGTAGAACGGCCGTAGATGCTCGCGAATGCTCGACAGGTCCACGAACCGGTCGATCGATCGCAGCAGATGATCCGCCGGCACATGTCGCTCAAGGTTGAAGCTGTAGAACAGCGCCTCCTGCGCCACCGTCCGCTCGCCCATCATCGGCTCGTCTCCGCATCACCGCAGAAACATTGAATCACCACATCATAGCGACTTCAAGAGGGAGTTTTTCAACAGAATCAGCCCAAAAGCGGGCGTTCGTTCATTACCACAGACCGATGTGCGGAACTGCGAAACCAACCGACAGAAGCGTGGCAGACGCTGATCGCGAATTTTCGGTCGCTTTAAATTGTCTGCTGTTTACGTTGGGCGAGCCGCCCCTTTAAGCAGGGCGGTTCAGCGCTCGCTCATATTGGTATCAGCAGTTTTATTGAACTGCGGCGGTGCGACAAAGATGGAAAGCCGCTGGGGCTGAGAGGCGTGCCGTTTCCAACGGAAGAGGCACTAGAAGGATAAGGTCTTGGGTAACGGCAGATGCGTGCTGGTGAGCGGCGCGGAAAGCGGCATCGGTGCCGCTTGTGCGATTGCGTTCGGCGCACTGGGCGACAACGTGGCGGTGCTCTTCCATGACGCTCGCAACGACGCAAGCGACACCGTCGCCAAGGTCAAAGCGGCCGGCGGAGAGGCGATCGCGGTGCAATGCAACGTCGGCGACGAGTCATCCGTGGAGGCTGCCTTCGTGGCCGCAGAACAGGCGTTCGGGCGCGTGACCGTGCTGGTCAACTCTGCGGGGATCAACATGTCCGGCGTCCCGGTGCGGCAGATGCCGCTGTCGACATGGCAGCGGATGCTGGACACCGATCTGACCGGCGCGTTTCTGCTTTCGCGACGCTTTGTCCGCGACCGGCCAGCCAACATGCCCGGCACGATCATCCACATCTCGTCGATCCACGCCTATGCCGTTCGGGCCGGTGGTGCTGACTATTGTGCGGCAAAAGGCGGTCTGACCAACCTCATCGAGACGCTTGCGATCGAGGAAGCGCCCAACGGCATTCGCGTGAACGCGATCGAGCCTGGCATGATCCTGACGCCGATGAATGAGCGTGCGAGCGCGGATCCGGTTTATCGAAGGACACTGGAGCAGAATATTCCGCTGAAGCGGGCAGGACGGGCTGAGGAAGTCGCCGAACTCGCCGTCTTTCTAGCTTCTGACAAGGCGTCGTACATCACTGGCGCAAGGATCGTAATCGATGGTGGCCTGTCACTCATGCAGGCGCTCGGCGCTTGAGCGGGAACAGGCCCATGACGCCCTCGGCGCCCGGCGAGACAAACCAGTCGGAGATCGCACCCGGCGTACCCATCGTCCGGTCTCGCCTACCCGCCGACAGCGTGACCGGCGACCGCAAGGTGCTGGTTTATCCATCCTCAAATGCAGTCGATTTCAACGTGCAGGAATTACAAGAAATCCACCTGCTGGGCCCAAGCGCGCTGATGGCACGCGACCTGATGAGCCCATATGTCTGGCTGGAGCCAGACGGGCGTTTTGGCATCATGGTGCGCGCGGTGACCCAGCCCGGCGAGCCGATGACCGATACTGGCATCATCTGGGCCGGCTGGAGCGACGATGGTATAAATTTCACGATGCTCGAACAGCCCTCGATCCTGCCAGGCGGCACGGGCGAGAAGGATTCGGGCGGGGTGGAAGATCCCACGGTGGTGAAGATGGCGGACGGCAGTTACGTTGTCTATTACACCGGCGTCGAGGCCGACATGACGCATGGCGAGATGTTCTACGCCACCGGTCCTTCTATCGATAAACTGATCAAGGCGGGCGTCGCTATCGCCTCCACGAAGTCGCTAGGCAACACCAAGGAAGCGACGGTGGATCGTCAGAGCGATGGGCGGTGGAGTCTGTTCTACGAATATGCCGCCGACGAGGCCAGCCGCGTCGGCCTTGCCATCGGCACCAGTGTCGATGGTCCCTGGGCGGAGCAGCCGACACCATTCATGCCGCGTGAAGACGGATGGGACAATTGGCACCTGTCGACGGGCCCGATGCTGCTCGACGATCCCGAAATGCCGGTGATGTTTTATAACGGCGCAACACACGACGCGCGCTGGCGGATCGGCTGGGTGGCGTTCGACCGCGAACTGACGCGCGTCGTCGACCGCTGCATCGAGCCGCTGATCACCCCGCCGCCAGTGCCCGACCGCACGGCAAGTGACATTGCGTTCGCCGCCTCGGTCACCAGTCGCAACGGTGAGGTCTGGCTCTATTACTCCTTGGAGGACCGCCGTCTCGCGCGAGCGCGACTGAAGCGAAGCTGAGCACGGCCCGTGAATGAAAGCATCCGGCACGCCTCAAACTTTACGTGTCAAGGCCACTCTTAAAGTCGCGCGATCTTAGATCGGCTTTGCGCCTGTCTTCGCGCACCTGGCAAACGACCTTTGGCGTTGTGGCAACGCCTGCCGGTGGCCACACTGATCGACGGCGCCTTTGCCGCCGCCGATGGTGTACGTGCGACGGCTAAAGTACCCAGCTATCGGCAGAGGATATGCCAAAAACCTGCCCGCCGATTTCGAATTGTTGGCCATCTCGACTAAAGGGGTGAGGCGTGACCCCCGTTTGAGCGTCAACGATCGCGGTCCACCTTGTCATACGCTGCTTCGATCTCTTTCGGAACATCCCGGAAGCTTGCCCATGGAAGTTCCTTTCGTAGGGCAATCGACCAGCGCTCGAGCCAATCTATCCCATCCTTACCGACATAAGGGTCTCGCGTACGATAAGCGGGGTCCCTCATCGCCTGTGCAAGCGTGACCGGTTTTAACTTTTCTCGCTTTAGTATCTCTGCAAGTTCGTCAATCGCGTCTGCGTTCAGTCGTGTGGCATGCAGCAACATGACATAAGCGATATCACGTCCGAACAACGCATGAGCAGCGCCCCGACACCAGCTGATCGTTTTCACTGAATAATCAAGATATTCCGCGAGAATGTGTTTACGTCGCGCCTCGTCATGACCGGCAATGGCATCCTCATATGGCTCCGCAAACTCCCAATCGTTCGCATCGATCGTAACAGGCGCGACACGATACCCATGTGATCGCAACCAGTCATCGATCTCAAGCTTCACGGCCTCGGGTGTACCCGTTTCGAGATAGGGATGGCGAAACCACTGAATGTGGCGGTTACGGGCGGCGAGCAAGTCACGCGTCACGTGTTCGCCTTTCTCCACGTCTGCAATGTAGCCGGCTGCGCCAAGAACGTTGGGTGATTCATGGGAAAAGGTGTGATTTCCCAAATCCATGGAAGCGTCGAGCCACCGCTCAAGGATGCGGATCTGCTGCGGTCGATCAAGTTCGTCGATCTTCGACTCGTTTACAAACCCAGTAGCAGGCATTCTGTGACGCTTGAGTCCCCGAATGATCATGGCGTTCAGATAGTTCACCGAGGCCTGATCCTTGAGGATCGTCAGTGCCGGAAGATCATCGAAAGTGAGCGCAATTGTGGAGCGATTGACTCGCGCGGCTGCCGGCGCGGCGTAGGTAAGACTTACGACGGCTAAGATGAGAACCAAAGCCAAACGTTTCATTATATTTGGCCCGTGCCACTTGTTGTGGTCATACGTACTCCATCGCGCTCTCATCCATAGCAGGTTTTGCGTCAGCGAACTGGCGCTCCTAGACCCTTGCCGACAAGGAATGGAATATGCTGCGACCCGCTCAGGTGGCATGCACTGGGGCCGTGCGCAATCTTGAGCGCTTTTGTGGTTGCTGTTTCGAAGTCCTGCACAATAAGTTTCAGTGAAATCTGCGGGCGTAGAAAATCGGCCCAAAGGAACTCCGAATAAGGCACTTCGCTTTTCGCATAGTCCGCCAGCCATGGCTGAGAGGATCGCGCGTTCAAGCGGAAGACCGGCAATTCCGGCATACGCGACGGCCTCGGGCAGCATTAACCCGGCGACCGACAGGCCGGCCACGAAATCAAGTCGCCGGGTTACCGGGTCTGTCTTCATTTGTGAAACGACGCCAACTGCTCCTGATATGAGATCGAGTTTGCTCGGTGTTGACAGCACTCTCGGCTGCCGCGTGCCTGTAGAGCGCGTCCCCACCTATTGGCAGCGGTCATCCTCCGATTTTGTCAAAAACCGTCACGTCTGTTGCAGAGCGCGCTCATCGATCGCGTCAGAAAGGGAAGTGCCGCAATAGTCGTCTTTATTTGCACGCTTGCTTCGTTGCATTGCCGGCTTTCGAGCAGTCGTAGTGCACGACCTTGCCGTTTTTTTCGGTCCAGGCGACGATCCGCCCGCCAGACGATGGAGTGGCTGCAATCACGCGCGGAGGCATCTTCGGCGCCGGAAGAGGCGCGGCGGCCACGCGCGGTAGGGGGCGAGGTACGGCGGTGTCTATGACGGGCGAGGGAGCCGCAGCGGTCGCGCCCTTGCAAGCGGCCTTCGTACGATTGCCGAGCTTGGTACAATCGTAGGTCATCGTGCGAGGAGCTGCGGCAGGCTTGGCTGCAACAGCAGCTGCTGGTTTGGCTGCAGCAACGTTCGCCGGCTTGGGCTTTGCTGGTGAAGCGGGCACTGCTCCTTTGCAAACCGCCTTGCTGGCATTGCCAGCCTTTGAACAGTCATAATTACGCGCGGCAGCGGTGGCCGCATTTGCAGGTGCGCATGGAACCACAACCGCAGCACAGATTGAAGCTGCGGCCAGCGTTACAATGGATTTCATATTTTCTCTCCTCGGTTAGTTGCTTCGACGCAGCCGAAATCGGAACGCTTGCACCGGCCCATCCTCCGCTCGCGCCGAAATTCTCCCGTAGCTCAGGCGGCGCGACTCCGTACGGCAAAATGGTAAACGGCGAGCAGCACAGTAGCGCCGATCACAGATCCGAGAAAGCCGACTGGCTGCCCGGGGCGATATAGGTGCAGGATTTCACCGAGGAATTTTGCAGCGAACGACCCGGCAATCCCGAGCGCAGCTGTCATGATAAAGCCGCCCGGGTTCGCGCCCGGCAGGATTAACTTGGCAATCATGCCTGCGACGAAGCCGATCAACACGGTCCAAATCAAATGAAACACGCTGAGCCTCCTGATTGCCGAATGCAGTTGTTGCGCAAGTGTTACAACAATAGACCCAAAACGGCGCGATACAAGCGTCGGCTCCACCCGTGCCGAGCAAATAATCGGGGAAGGCGGACTAAGTTGCCGCTCATTAGCTTTCGATTGCACGCGCCTCGATGGAAGCGGACTGCCAAAGCGACACGGAGGTGTGCACCGCAAGGCCGATCAGGATTGCTGCGACGTCAGCGTACCAGTCGTAAACGTCACACGTCCTATGCAACTGAGGGATGGCCTGGACGAGCTCAATAATTGCCCCGAGACCTACCAGTGCGAGACTGACAAACTGCCAGGGTACATGTCTAAAGGCTGTGCGTCCGAGTATCGCGAGAGCAGCAAACGCCAGTCCATGCTGAGCCTTATCATACGCTACGATCACCGGGGGGTGCGGCGTCCAGGCAAAGACAAGAGTCACAACGACCGCCAATAAGAAAATTGCTTTTTTGAGGCGCTCCATCGGATGCGACTGCGCCCATACTCCTGCGAGGTCAATTTGTAGGCCGTACTGAAAGGGCCGTCAGAGTTTGCTTCTAGCGCCTCGCTGACGCGCCTAGACCCTTGAGCGTGGTGAACGCGCGATGGTATCAAGTTCGAAGAGTCGCTGGCTGACGAGGAATTGAGCGTCTGCATAGCTCTCGAATTGTGTCGCGCCGCGATGGTGGAAAAGGCACTTAACGATTCTGGCATGGGAGTAGCAACGATGCGAGCATATCCGAAGTGCGTGCTTTGCCTGATCCGGCGACCGAGCGGCTACCTTCCTATCGCAATGTCCATGCTCGCTCTGGCAATAGTGCTTGGGGCGGTCACGATTTACGGACCCGCGCGTGCCGAGGACGAGGGATCTGCCACCCACCTTTTCCAGATACTGATCACTTCGCAGCTCCCGATACTCGCTTTTTTCGCTTTCCAATGGCTTGCCAGAGAGCGATCAGCTGCGGTCTCGGTTTTGGGGATCCACGTAGCCGCTGTCGCCTTGGCGATCCTTCCAATCTGGGTTCTGGGCTGGTGACGCAACGCTGATCGCTGCGTCGCGCCGCTCTTACCGGCAGCATCAACCTACTTCCGGTTTCAATGTGCCGGTGCAGTCTCACTACAAGCGGTGAGCCGCTGAGTGTCGATTCGGTGTTGTTGTGCCCTCTAGCCAACCATCGACTTACATGCGGTCCGCGCAGGTTTTGCGCCGGGATGCCATTCGTTGGTTTGAACGCGAACCGTTCAGCGTCAGCGAGGTTTTGCTCGACTTGTCTTCAGTCAACCGAAGGGTAAGCTTGAACAAAGCGTTTGATGAGAGAACGACGGCGAACAGTAGATTTTCATGAACAACTGTTCATAATCGTTCCGCTTAAAACCAACCATAGGAGTGTGCATCATGAAAACTATAAAGATTGCTGCTGCCATTGTTGCTGTGCTTGCCGGGGCAACGATGTCTTCGAATGCCCTTGCCACCACAAGATGGGAACGGAGCCATCCACGTCGCGATCAGGTCAACGATCGCGTGGCGCGACAGGATCGCCGGATCGCCGTCGAGAGGCGCGAAGGCGACCTGACCAAGGCGCAGGCACAGGCACTACGTCAGAGCGATCGCTCCATCCGCTTGCAACAGCGCGCCGACGCGCGTGCAAACGGCGGTCATATCACCAAGGCGGAACAGCACACGCTGAACGAAGAATTAAACGCGAACAGTAAGGCAATCGGCAAATAGGCTAAGGATCGGCGGCACCCGCTCGCTTACGGCGAGCGGGTGCCTCTTTGATCAACGTTCAATGTCTGTTTGGTTAACCTTCAACCCTTCGATCGGGTTCGGAGCCATAACGTCGGGCGGCCGCGGACCGTCGGGAAGAGCAGTCGCTTGCTCGGTTACGGCGGCCTTTCTGGGGAATCCAGCGGTGAACACGATCCTGAGCCCGACGCTTAGAGCATCGGTTGCTCGCTGATCGCCCGAGGGGTGGCGGACAGACTAAATATCTGGCTGCACCGCGACCATATGCTGACCTTGAAGAGATAACTCCCTTCGATCGTTGTTTCAGAGATGCGGCCCATTATTACGGCACGGGCCGAGGCGAGCCCTACGCGATCATCTTGGCGACCGCAAAAGGCACTTCGATGACAATTCCGCCACCAACATAACCCGCCACAGGTTGGACGCGATGCTCGCCAACACCGACACGGACCCAACAAAGGACAGCAACGCCAACGTAAGCCGTTTCAGTATCGACGCGTAGCGACGGTAAAGCGCCTATCAGCGTCGTGAGGTCCCGATCGTCGGCGCGCGAAAGGGGGTAGGACAGCTTAAGAGATCGATCGTTGGGCTTGCCGATGGGCCTTCATGCGCAGGTGCGTCGTAAGCGTGGTCTGATGACCGCACTTCAGGCGGCTTGTGCAAACGGCTCTGTGACGGCGGGTTGCCAATTCCACGGCATAAGTTCGTCCCAGCGTGCTGCGGGCCAGTCGGCGGCGATCCTGGCGATCACGTCGGCGATATAGGCTTGCGGTTCGACGCCGTTCATTTTGCAGGTCTCGATGACGGTGTAGATGGCGGCAGCACGTTCGCCGCCGGTGCGCGAGCCTGCGAACAGCCAGTTACGCCTGCCCACCGCGATGCCGCGCAGCGAGCGTTCGGCGATATTGTTGTCGATCTCGAGCCGACCATCGTCGAGGAACCGAGTGAGTGCGGCCCAGCGCTTGGTGCCATAGACGATGGCCTTGGCCATCACCGACTTGGGCGACAGGCGTCGCAGCGCATCGTTGAGCACGGTGCGTAGTTCGGTGATCAACGGCGCGCTGAGATCCTGCCGTGCGCGGCGTCGGATATCGGGCGGTTGCCCACGCACATCGGCCTCGACGGCATAGAGCGCGCCGATGCGTTCGAGGATATCGGTGGTGAGCGCCGTCGGCTTGGCCTGGTGGATATCGAATATCTTGCGGCGGAAGTGCGCCCAGCAGGCAACTTCGGTGACGCGCCCGGTCTGGTAGAGCTTGTCATATCCGGCATAGGCATCGGCCTGAAGGTGGCCCGTGAAGCGGGCAAGCTCGGCTTGGGGATGCGCGCCGGTGCGGTCGGGCGTGAAGCGATACCAGACGAGCGGTGGTGTGGTGGACCCCGACGCACGATCATCGACCGCGTAGGTCCACAATCTGCCGGTCGCGGTTCGGCCGCGCCCGGGGTCGAGCACCGGCACCGGCGTATCGTCGGCATGGATCTTCGATGCCTTCAATCCCTCGTCGCGGATACGGCTGACGATGGGATCGAGCAGCGCCGAGGCTTGGCCGGTCCACCCGGCGAGCGTCGAACGATCGATATCGATGCCCTGCGCCGCCATCATCTCGGCCTGACGGTAGAGCGGAAGGTGATGGTCGAACTTGGCTACGATGACATGTGCCAGTGTGGCAAAGGTCGCTCGACCACGCGCGATGGCTTTGACGGGTGCAGGAGCCTGGACGACCCGTTCGCACGCGCGACAGCTATACTTGGGCCGGATCGTTCGCACGACGCGCCATGCGACAGGCGCGATATCGAGCTGCTCAGCGGTATCTGCGCTCAACCGACGCAGCGCGCCGCCGCAATCAGGGCAGGTGCAGGTGCCACTGACCGGTTCGACGACGACTTCATCGCGCGGCAGATGGTTGGGCAAGACACGCACTGGCACCGGACGCTCGGCCTTGGGAACCGGCGACACCAGTGCGGTCACCGTGGCGGCGGCTTCGAGTTCTTCGAGCGCCAGCTCAAGCTGCTCGATCTCGGCACTCAGCTTCTCCGACGAGGCGCCGAACGCCATCCGGCGCATGCGGGCGATCTGGACGCGCAGCGTCTCGATCAGCAGATCGCGGGCAGCAAGCTCGGCATTGGCGGCCGCCAGCGCTGCGGTCAAAGCGGCAATCTGCGCGTCCCGATCGGGGTCTGGAATGACCGCTGCCGACATGGCCAGCACATAGCAGAAACTGCATAGCAGCACCATCGAAAACGCCTGAATCGCGTCGATTATTACCCCGCCAGCGAGGGCGCCCAGGTCCGTTCGGGACGTCGCCAATCGATGCCTTCGAGCAGCATCGAAAGCTGGGCAGGCGTCAGGCTGACGCTGCCGGTCTTGGTCTGTGGCCAGACGAACCGGCCCCGGTCCATGCGCTTTGAAAACAGGCACAGCCCTTGCCCGTCATACCAGAGCAGCTTGACCAGATCGCCGCGCTTGCCCCGGAACGCGAACAGCGCCCCTGAATGCGGCGACTGTGCCAGCACTTGCTGAACCAGCACCGCCAGACCGTCGAACCCTTTACGCATATCGGTCGCGCCGCACGCCAGCCAGATCGTGGCCGCGCCCATCCCGCCAAGCACGGGATGCGGCAGGGTCGTCATCGGCTGACGACCAAGAGCACCCGTGCCAGTGCTTCGGCATCGACCCCGGCATCGACGCTCAATCGGATGCCCGACGGCAGCTCGATCCCAATCCTGCCGGTTGGCTCAGGTGGTGCGGGCAGCGGAGCGATCGGCTCGGCCTGCGCAATCTGCACCTGCGCGAACGCCGGTGCCGTCGGTCGGCTCACGCCGGCAAGCGTTCCCGACATCGCCTGCTGCCGCCATGTGTAAAGCTGGCCGCTCCCGACCTCGTGCCGCTCGACCGTATCGCGAACAGAACCGTTCGGCCCAAAAGCATCGCGCAGAATCGCCAGCTTCTGCTCAACCGTCCAGTGCCGCCGACCCGAAACCCGCGCAACGACCTCGATCCGACCACTCATACGACCGGTCGTATGACTACTCGCTTCCCCAACAACCTCATCCGACACCGCGACACCCCAACACAAAGGGGCCAAACATCGCCGCCGTCACGTCATAAACAAGGTGGCCCGCAGGACACGCTTACGGTGCGTCGTCTCTTGGCCCAAGATCGTCTGATAGTCGCCAGGGTCGCGCGCCCATGGTCGCAGAACGCGCAGGTTGAAGTCAAAACCGCTCCTTTCGGCTTCGATCAATTTGTGATCATTGCTGACTGGCGACGAACAACCAGTCGTATCGATCGCCTTCACGCGTGCCTGAAAAGCCGGCAGCATGGCCGCTTTGCGGACCATGGCTGCTGCACTGTAGTCTGGCAGTCCGTTCTGGATGACCGGCTGTTCGAAGGCTCGTCACTCATCGGACAAGACGACCAGCTCGGCGTAGCCGTACGACGGAGTGGTGGACGTGCCGAGGCTCGAAGGAACATTTAGCGCGACTCCGGCGACAGGACAGAATGACAAGATGACAGGGATTACCCTCAAGATAACGCGCTGTTGTCTGGTCATGGCAATCCCCTGCCTTGTAAGTCTTGCCGCCCCGCTGGCGCGTTGAATTCGCTTCAACCAGAAAGACGTGTCAAGCGCCTGACTTCTTTTACAGCAGTGTTGCATTGCAACAACACCGCCCTCTCATTCGTAAGGATTTGGCGGACCAAAGTCGTTTCCGGGTTGGCATTTGGCTCAATTGGGCAAACGATCTATGCTCCTTTTGGGGGTAAGAGTATGAACCGGACCGCTTTGTTTTCGACCTGCGCAGTTCTCGCCACCGTCATGTCGATGACGGGCACCGAAGTGCTGGCGCAGACAACGACGACGTCAGCCGAGACTGAGGCAGGGAGCGAGATTATCGTCACCGGCTCACGCATCCGCCGCGATCCGCTCGATCAGGCCTCTCCGGTCGTTACACTCGACCAGACGGCACTCGCGCAGACCGGTCTTTCGGCGGTCGCCGACGTCCTGCAACGGCTGCCCAGCGCGGCGGGCGGACTCAACACCAAGGTCAACAACAGCGGGAACATCGGCAATCCGCCGGATGGCGGTGGTGTTGGTGCGGGATCGGCGGAAATCGACCTCCGCTACTTGGGGGCCAAGCGCACACTGGTGCTTGTTGATGGCCTTCGCTTCGTCAACGGCGCAAGCGCGAGCGGCATCCCTTCCACTGTCGATCTCAATACGATCCCCGCCAACATGATAGAGCGGATCGAAGTCCTGCAGTCGGGCCAGTCGCCGCTTTACGGTTCCGATGCGCTTGCAGGCGTCGTCAACATCATCACCAAATCATCGCAGAAGGGACTGCAGGCGTCGGCCCAGTTCGGTACGTTCCGCCAGGGCGACGGGCACACGCAAGACTATAATGCTAGCTATGGCATCGTCACACCGACGACGAGTGTCGTCTTCGGTGCTTCCTATGTGAAGCAGGAAGCGGTGCTGACTCGAGATCGGGCGATCTCGCAGTTTCCCAATCCTGGGCAGACCAGCTGTTCCGACCCGATCGGCGGCTGCAGCAGTGCACCCGTGCTCGGGCGTTATGACGTGAACGGGCAAAGCCTAACGCTGCGCGCGCCAGTCATCGGCCGCAAACCTGTTTATGATCCCACTCTTGTTGCGGGCGACTATACGAATTTTACATCTGCAGCGCGGTTCAACTTTGCGCCGTTCAACTATTTCCTGACGCCGTCGGAACGCTATGGTGGTTTCGTCAATATCAAACAGGAACTTACCAGCAATATTAACCTGCGGGTCAAGGCGGTTTATTCCCACCGCAAGTCGCAAAACCAAGCAGCGTTCCTGCCGCTGTTCATTGGTCCCGACGCTGGCAATGGCAACTTGCTCGACCGGATCACGATTGACGCATCGAACCCCTACAACCCCTTTGGCACCCTGTCTGCTGGCAATCCCGGCGATCCCCCGGCAAACTACTCGACCGTGCGCCGTCGCCTCGTCGAGGCTGGCCAGCGGACGTATACTCAGACCGTCGACACCATGTCGGTCACCGGCGGACTCGACGGGTCGTTCATGGTTGGTACAAACAAGTGGTACTGGGACGTCAGCGCGGTGATCGGGTTCAACGACGCCAAGCAGTCCTTTACCGGCAATGTGAACGCCGCGAACCTGACGCGGGCGCTGGGCCCGGTCGGTGCCTGCACCGGGGCGTGTGTCCCCGTGAACATCTTCGGTGGCGCCGGGTCGATTACGGCCGACCAGCTTGCCTATATCACCTACACCGAGCGCAACCGCAGCGCTCAGGAACTTCAGGACTATACCGCCAATCTCAGCGGCGACCTGTTCGAGCTGCCGGGCGGTCCGGTCGGCTTCGCTATGGGCTATGAACACCGGTATCAGGCAGGCAGCTTCGATCCCGACCCAATAACGGCAGCAGGGCTGAGCTCCGACATTCCGTCGTTGCCCGCGCGCGGCAGCTACAATTCAAACGAAGTATACGGCGAATTGCGGGTCCCGTTGCTCAAGGAGGTGCCCTTCTTTTATTCGTTATCGCTCGACGGTGCCGTCCGGTATTCGGATTTTTCGCGCAGCGGCACCAGCACCACATACACGGGCAGCGGCACCTGGAAACCGGTCCGTGACCTGCTGTTCCGTGCTTCTTATGCCACGGGCTTCCGCGCGCCGGCTATCGGGGAATTGTTCGGCGCGGCCTCCCGCGCGGATGCGCCGATCGACGATCCGTGCACAAATGTCCCTGGATCGCCCTTTGCGCTGAACGCGGGTGCCGTTCGGGCCAATTGCATTGCCAACGGCGTGCCCGCCAACGGTAGCTACCAGGAACCGAATGGCGGCCAGCTGAGCGTGCTGACGGGGGGCAACCTTGCCCTCAAACCGGAAAAGTCGCGCACGTTGCTTTTCGGCGGAGTCTATTCGCCTGCATGGGCCCGTAGGAGCAGCTTCGCCAGCCAGCTGAGCCTCGAAGTCAACTACTATGACATCGTCGTGAACAACGCGATCGCGCCAGTCGATGCTCAATTGACTCTGAACCGCTGTGCATTTGCGGGAGATACGCTGAGCTGCGGCCTAATTTCGCGCACGCCAAATGGCCTCATCTCACGCATCGGGGCGCAGCTACAAAATATCGGCAGCATTCGCACCAGAGGCATTGACGTGACGGCCAATTACCGGACGCCGGAGACCGGATTTGGTCGCTTCGGGCTCCAGCTCAACGGCAACTTCCTGATGAAATATAGCGAAACGTTCCCGGCGCAGGTAGGATTTACGACTACGAATTACCTGGGCACGACGCGCGGTTTTCCGGACCAGTCCTACCCTCGGTTCAAGGGCAATGGCACGCTGGACTGGATGCTAGGAGCATTTACCGGTTCGTTCACAGGCCGCTACATCGATGCCGTGCGTGAAGCCGATGGTAAGAAGCTTAACAGTCGTTTCTATGGTGACGTCCAGCTTGGTTATGCATTTTTCGACCGGCGCATGGCGTTGACCGTGGGTGTCAACAATGTGTTCAACCAGGATCCGCCCGCCTGCTTCAGCTGCACGGGACCGAATTACGATCCGACGACGTACGACGTGCCCGGCCAATTCGGATATGTACGCATATCTTACAAGATGTAGGTCGACCCTTGGGCATTCGATCGGCCATGTCCTGAACGGGGAGGACATGGCCAATCGCATTACCGGCGATTGTTACGACATCCTCTCATAGCCGCCACGACGCATCGGAATGGAAGAAATTTCTTAAGGCCTAGATTGCCTGGAATCATGTCAGGACAATTGTTTCATTTGTTTCGCTGATCTGATTTCACTGAGCGGTCGCAGTTCGTTGTCACCACTAGCGTATCGTTCGATCGTAGAAGCGAACTGCCGGGCAGATTTGATGTTGATTCAGAGCGTTAATGGACTTGAAGCAGGATTCAGGTGGCGTCATACTTGACCGTCGGCAACGGTAACTGTCTGGCATATCGACGGCTAGAGAGGGCGGAGATGAGCCAATCAAATCAGGCTTGGATCGACAAGTGCATCGACGCTGTCGCGAATGGTTCGGCTACGATGAGCCAACGTCGGCTAAGCTCCATCGAGCGCAACGGTGGTACATCCGCCGCTGTTGCCGTCGCCAAGGCTCGCGGCGTGCACCTCGCAAAGTTGACAGATGATCATGGAAACGTCCTCATCGCAGCGAGCATCCACCCATTCGAGCCGCTCTGCTAACCCGCTCGACCTTCGAAAAGAGGCGCTCAGACTTCCCGCTATCATTGTGCCCTTGCGGGCAAGGGTTGCACAACCCGCCTGGCAGCATCGGCGGGCGTCAGCCGGCCTATCCAACTATGCGGTCGCAAATGGTTGTAAGCGTCGCGCCAGCTGCCCAGCACCGAGCGCGCATAGCTTAATTGCGCGAACTGCGTCTCGTTCAGGCAATCGTCACGCAACCGCTCAGTGAAACTCCGTGGCACTTTTCGCCAACAAGAAATCGACGGCGTTGTCAGGCCTGCTTGCGCACTCGCGTCCAAAAAAGCGGCCAACATCGTGTGGTCGACGATACCGGAAGTTTGTCCTTGGGCGCGTCAGGAAATCCACAGAGCGATCTCGGCTATCATGACTTCCAAGCCGCTCTCGCAGCGAAGCGGACGCGGTCAGGCAGCATAACGCTCCACTTGCTGCGCGCTGTGGAACCCTCCGCGCAAGAACTTGTTATGGATACGCAACAAGTCGGGTAGGCAGTATGAACATCGGTCTGCTGTTAGGTTCCGTGGCATTGGCTGAGCAGTTCGCATCTGCGACAACGATCATGCCAGCAGCCTCTCGCGCAATATTTGTCGCCCAATGCCAGGCGTGAACTGGCACCGCCTTTTCGCTTTGGCACTTGTTGAAGCGGCAACCTCCGCGAGAGCACAGGTCCAGCCGGAAGCGCCGACCGGCGCGCCTGCCCCGCCCCCACCCGCGTTAGCGCCCTTTGTCGAGACCGGTCCATGGACCTTCACCGGTCTCATCAATGCCGACGTCTTCGCCAATCCTATTGGCGAAGAGACGAAAAGCATAAAGCCACTGGTCAAGGCCGCAGTTTCGGCGGGGTGGGACGGGTCACAGGTCGACCGCGAGGGGTGGCAAGCGCTCATAAGCGCGCAGTACACTGCGGGCGGGCACATTAGCGGCGACGCAGTTCGCGACGCTCAGGGCCTCGACAACGTAGAAGCAATCGGTGCCCTTCGCCTCTACGAGGCATGGGTCTCACGTGATTACGACAACCGCAAAGGTTGGAAGCTTGGCATGATCGATCTCAATGTCGATTTTGATACTCAGCAGACGGGGTCGCTGTTCATCAATAGCTCGAACGGAGTCGGCCCGGAACTTAGCCATTCTGGACTGAACGGTCCCTCGATTTTCCCAACGACGGCGCTCGGCGTGACAGTATATCTGCGTCCAAGACCATCCTTGACACTGCGCGTCGGCCTGTTTGACGGGACGGCTGGCAGTCCCGATAATCCGAAAGCTTTTGCAATCAGACTGTCCGGTCGCGACGGAGTGTTGGCGATCGCCCAAGCCGAACAGCGATTTGAAAACGGCATCCGGATCGCAGGCGGACTATGGGCTTTTTCGGCGAAGTTCGATGCACTTCATCGCTTCGACGCAAGTGGTAATCCCTTGCGCGAACAGCGCGGACGCGGCGCCTATGCAACGGTTGAAGCCCCACTAAGAAAGGAACATGACGACGAAGAGCGCGGGCTGAGCGGCTGGTTGCGCGTCGGCTGGGCTGATCCGGTCGTCGAGCGTATCTCCGGCTATGTCGGCGGGGGCCTCGTCTACACTGGCTTGCTCCGATCACGGAAGTCCGACCAGATCGGCGTTGCGGTCAGTCATGCCATTATCGACGATCCGCTCACGCCAGATCCTTCAATCGCACACCGCAGCAGCGAAACCGATTTCGAACTCAGCTACCGGTACAATGCAAACGACTAGTTGGCGCTTCAGCCCGACACCCAGATTATTGTCCATCCAAACGGTGATGGCATAGCCGGTACGGCCTTTGTCGTGGGGATCCGCGCCAGCATCACGCTCACGCGGGGGTTGTTGCGGGCTGCTAAGGGCGCAGCACCTTAAGACGATGCACAGGTGCGTCGCGCAATGCAGACGCGGATGGTGTCGCCTGGACTGGCTGACTTCAGGCTTCCACCGTAATGACCGCACCGTTGATCCTGGCGGCGAGAAAGAGGCGGAAGAAAGGCCGACAGCGATTCCGTGATCGTACCCGACGCATCGAGGTGTTCGATACGTACCGTCGATGGGGTCAATCCAGTATGTTGCGATTTGCGGCACACTGTACCGTCGACGCGCAACGTGTCGTCGCGAACACGCACACGCGGTCGGGCTAGTACATAATTGGTCGATTCAGTGGATGTCGCGGGTGGCACGAAGACCACCAAAGACTTCGATCGGTTCGCCTTCTCGGTTTGCGACGAAGAGTTGGGAATCTGCGCCATCGATATCAGAAGTGCAAGGATCATTGGGTTTGCCTTTCCACGACGAGAATATCCCGGAGCTGACAGAATTGTTTTACGGCACTTCCTTCAGGCTCCATGCCGTACTGCGAAATATCAATCCAGCGACGTTTACACCCCACGTAATTTCCCAGTCTTTCGATAATCAATCAAATCGAAACGGCTTGCCTGAAAATATTAGCGTCCCCGATGCCAGCGGCCAAACTAGAGTTAGACCCATTTCTTTGCCCGGGCGAACAGGATCGCAATAATACTTGTCACAGATACGGTGCCTATGATCATTGCAAAGGTAAAGTCGCCGCCTTCGAACACCGTAGCTTTGACATTCATGCCAAAAATACCCGCAGTCGCGCTAAAATATCCTAATACCGCAGTGACGATGGTAAGAACTTTGACGAGTTTGTTGGTCTCGATGCCGCTACGCGACGAAAATAGTTCAAAACTGCCGTTAATGAGATCGCGCACCCGTTCAACTTCGTCCAGCGCGCGCTCGAAGCGGGTTGCGAGCGTCTGATAATGGGTGACGCTGTCAGAGTTAGCAATGAGAATGAGATCGGGGCGCGCAAGCCCGTAAAAAACGGCCCGATTTCGGACCAGCAGTGCACGTAAATGCGACGTTCGCCGGCGCAGCGTGACAATTCGACCTAGCAACGATGTTGATGCTTTTTCCCGTAGAACCCGCTCGTCGAGGTTATCGATGTCGGCCGCAATCTTCGAGACACCCTCGAAAAACTCGCCTAAATGCCAGTCGAGAAGCGAGGCGGCTAGCGCCATCGGGGAAAGGAGTCCAATGAGCGTGTCGGCCTGATCCTGATTGCGAAATTGGGTCAAAAATTCGACGGAATCCTGATGCACCGTGATCAGCCAATATTCACTAACAAAAAACGCAATGCGTTTGGTGCCAATAGACTTTTCTGTCGCAGTTCTCTCCGCCTTTGACGCGGCCGCAACAAGTTCTTCCCGGAGCGGCGCTGCTTCTACTGAGAACCTTACAAAGCGTCCGAAGTTTTGAGGAACATTCTCGACGTCGCGGGTCGCCACTACGAGATGCTCGGAACCGATACCAAGCTTTTCAGCGACGCTGGCAAGGCCCGCCTCGTTTTCGCCGGCAGCGTCGATCCACACCAGCTTGTGTTCGCCAAATGCCGAGTTACTTAGCTTTTCGAGCGGTAGCTCCTTGTCGCGCCCATCGGCATCATAGGCAAAAATCTGAACTGTCACCAGCTACCTCCAGTCGATGCTCGACGATGATCCATTTGCCACTACGGCGTCAGCGTAAAATTAAGCCTTATCTAGTGCGGCCAAGCTCGCCGCTACTTAGTGAACCTTAAAGCTCGATTTTCAAAGCGGTGTCGATCCGATCCAGATTTGCGGCCTGCGCGCCTAAGATGTGCCGATTTCGCGTGGCGGGCGATGGCGCTGCGGCCGCCAATCGGGCCGCGCGTTGTCCAAAGGCCGGAGAGCTCAGAAATTGTTTTTTCGGCACTGTATTCGTGTACGCCGTGGCGCGAAACTTAGCGTCAAGCGGATTTCGTGCAGCATCATCGCGCTCAGTTTGCAAGGCGCTTTGGGTGGTACAAACCGCATGTTGGGCCGGGTCACGGCCTCAGCGTTCGCGTCTGCGTCAGCAATATACTTCTCCTGCAGCTTTACGCATGAATTTACACATTGAGCGCCCATCGGCTTGTCCTTCGTCAGTGCTAAGCAGATTGATTCTGGCGCCGCCGCAATTGAGGTGCCGTGACGGCATCAGTTGCAGACCCGTCGTCCATTTTCAGCCGCTCCCAAAATCCTTCGGCACCCAGATGGCTACGTTTTTGCTTACAGATCTGGCCGAAGCGTTACCGTAATTGCAGACCAAGAAATCGTTCTACAGCTGGGAACTGAGCATTCCACGAGCAGTTAAGCTACCGGCCGCGCTTCGGGTTGTCCTATGGGGTAGCCTCGCGATGGCAATCACGTTTGCCGCAGGGAAACTATTCGACGCTACGGTGTAGCGCTGCTTATGTGGCACTTGCCGCTGATCGCGAGTATTTCAAAATGAAGGCCAAGCATGTCGCGACTAGCACCGGAAATTGACGATGCAGTTACACAGTATATTGAAATGTGGACACACCAACTTGCACGCCAAGATCGTCAACTACATCCTCTTCATTTGGCAGTAAGGTACGGAATTGTAGCTGGGGTCCAGCTAGATCCGCCTTTTTCCAGCACAAGCGTATCACCGTCTCGTGCATGCAGATTACTCACGACAGTGACAGTATGACGCCGGACATTTCGCAATTGGTTGTCGAAAGCCAATCCAGTATCTGCCTATTTCGACCATTGATTGCTCGTCTAGCGGGGACAGTTAAGCCCGATTAGATTTCAGACAGGCTCAGCAACGAATTGTCGGAGCCGGACGGCCGACGAGCCAGGTCCGCCCACAAGCTTGATTTAGTGGCGGTGCGTTGTCGCGCCACCGTGCGGAGCAAGTCGCCGCTTTTTTGTGACACTCATGTGATGTCCAATCGCGCAGCCAGCTGCTGCCCCGGCGAGGCCATGATGGCCTGCAATGTGCCCGCCGACGCCCCCAACGACCGCACCTTTGATGCATCCTGCATGAGCGGGTCCAGCGGAAAACAGGACCACCATAAATGCCAATCTGACGGTGTTCATGATCAATCTCCTTTGGCGGCCGACTGCCCTTGCGTTGATACACGTTGTAGCAAGAACGCGTTAAAGTTCGGCGCGTTCCTTGATGCAAGCTTGGCGTGGCGGGCGCTCATGAAGCGCATGTGCCTGTCTTCGATTTCCCCTCCAATCTCGACGAGATTTCCCGCCCCGCCTCTGCCGGGCTTAGACCCAGTAGATGCATATTCAGCGGCGTAAGCCAGCCGAGAGCCGTGTGACGGCGGCTCTCATTGTGGTATTGCCGCCAAGCCTCAATCTTAACATTCGTGAGGTCTCGGGTGACGCGTGACTGTTGATTTCATAATCACGCGCGGGGCCGGAAGTCGGCGAATTCCGATTTTAAAAGTCAAAGCAATAATTGCGGACGGTCGGCAACCCACTCAAACTCGGTTCGTCCAGAAACCTTCAACGCTAGTTTTTAAAAAACGATGTGGTCACCATCGAGAGCCACCTGCCGGCGTGCGACTTTCGCAGCCTTGCGGCTTGCTCCGCTAGCGCTTGAGATTTCTCAAGACTGGAAGCTCGCTCGGCTTCGACTTCAAGGCGTCTCGCTTGAATCAATTTGTTCGGCATTCTCATATTGTTGCACAGATTAATCCACAACACTAGGAATTCCAAGTAACATGGCAGTTTAGTGACCTGGCGACAGGGCGGTGGCCGCTATTGTTGTGCCAGTTTGCCGGTTCAACACTGCGCGGATTTCTGCCAAGCCCGATGGGCAATCACCTATCGCTCGAACGTTTCCCACGCCCGGTGGTCGTAATTTAGTCGTGGAACTTTCGTTCGCCACCGGCGACGGCCCATTCCACGATACCCAAAACGAACGCGGCGACTGCCATGCCGATTAGTATGTCAACAAGATAGTGCGTCCCCTCGACGGGCGTCGCGGCAAGCATCGAAGCGCTCAGCGCCAACACGGGCCACTTCATCCAACCAGCACGAAAACCAGATCGAAAATAAAGAACGGCGGCCACGGCGTGAAAGCTAGGCGCCGAAACGAGGCCGCACAACTCTCCCATGCCGATTGCACCAACTCTCTCGAGACGAAGCTCTGGGATCAGTTGAGGTTGGCAGAGTTGGCTGTCGGGCATGTAGGAAATTTGGCCTCGCCAAAGGTATGCTAGGGCACCTTGAGCTGGCATGAAATAGAAGAGCACCAGCGTCACAACTACCGCGAGCCAGAATTCGAATAGGAATCGGTTCGAGATGCGTCGTTGATTGTTGAGCGCCCAATAACCGAGCAGCAGAATCGGGGTCAGATAAATGCTGCGGTAGGCAAGTACGCCCAGCACCTGCAAAACAGGATGCGCCGCGACCAGCGAATATGCCGCCACCCAATCGAAGCCCAAAAAGCGATCGATGCCGTGCAACGTCTCGTCATGGTAGCCGGCAGTCAGTGCGGCAACCGGATAACTTGCCATCGCACCGGTCAGGGCGATGGCCGCAAAGATCGACACCGCCGAGATGGCGGCTCGCAGCGATGCTTCATGGCGCCATGCGAATTTGCCAGTCCCCCAAGCCGTAATAAGCGGCAGGCATAGCAAGCCGAAAATCATGGCTGTTGATGTACCGTTCAGCCGCAAACCGGAGACCCAAAGCAGAATTGCGACGCTGATGGTATTTGCACCTACCAGCAGGACCAGCGGGGACACCAAATCATCAGCTAGCCAAGGAAGTACGAAGCTATCCGTCCCTCCGGCCACCGCCACCAGTTCCACAGCGGATGACGACCGGGCGTGCAACCGTTCATATAAGGCATGGATCCAAGCCAAAACTATTTGCGACACTCGCTTTTTTCGTTCGATAGCTTCAACGCGGAAGAGTGGCAATGATCCGTCAGATGATCATTGCCTCAATCTCTCGCAGTCGACGCAGGTCTTCGATTTCCTGAAACCCGCCGTTCGTTGAAACGCGATTATTTTGCCGAGAGCGGGGCCGTTTGCGGTCTGACTGGTCCGCGATATTCGAGCGAAGTGGCCGTTATTCAGCGCCGCACCCGAATGACTATCCACTTGGCGCCATAAATCACTGGCCCATGGACGATCGCAACAGATCGCCGGCTTATCGAGCAACGAACTTCGTGCTGCGACGTTGAAGCTACTTCGACCCACGGAGAGCAGCCATGAAAAAGATATACGTTCTTCTGCCAAGCGTCGCGCTGTTGGCAGCACCTGGCCTGAGTTTCGCCGCGCAGCCGACTGCTACAGCCGGCTCGCACAACCCCGCTCTGAAAGACAGCACGCCACATTCGACGGCAGCGCCCGCCAAAGGCATTTCGTCCTTTACCGAAGACCAGGCACGGGGACGCCTCGCAAAGGCAGGATACACCAGGGTGTCCAAGCTGAAGAAAAGCAGCAGCGGTGCGTGGATGGGCACGGCGACCAAGGGCGGCAAAACCTTCCCGATCGCCCTCGACTACAAGGGCAACATCACGGCTCGTTAAGACGCCAGTTCGAATTAGTGGAGATATCCGATGACTAAGACCGTAACTCGCCTGTTTGATAACTACAGCGATGCCGAAAAGGCCGTGCACGAGCTCGAGGCGCTGGGCGTTTCGCATGACAACATCAGCATTCTTGCCAACAATTCAGATGGGAGCCATGGGGCTCCTGCGACCGGCGATGGCACCGATCCCAACAGCCACGGTGACGTCACTCGTGGCGTCACTACCGGCGCAGCGCTCGGCGGTGTCGGCGGCTTGCTCGCGGGCCTGGGCCTGCTGGCGATCCCGGGGCTTGGCCCCATTGTGGCCGCAGGCTGGCTTGCAGCGACTGCTGCCGGTGCTGGCCTTGGTGCGATCGGAGGTGGCGCGACGGGCACCATCGTGGGCGCATTGAAGGACGCCGGCCACACAGAAGATGAGGCCAACGTGTATTCCGAAGGGGTGCGTCGTGGCGGTACGCTCGTCAGCGCACGCGTCGACGAATCATTGGTAGCGCGTGCTGAAGCCGCGCTGCAGACCAGTCACGGGGTTGATGCCGCAACACGCGGCAGCGTGTACCGGAAAGATGGTTGGGAACGCTTTGATGAGCAAGCTCCAGCGTATTCCAGTGACGACGTCAACCGCGAGCGCTCGCTTTACGGCACAGGTATGAGCGTCTAGCTCAAAATCCTGGCGGCTGCCCGAGGGGTAGCCGCCAGACTGCCCCCCTGAACTGGTTAGGTTGTAGCTTCATCTTGAATTTCGCGCCGAAAAGCTTTGACCTCATCGTCGGTCATGGGGTCAGTTCTGCGATCTCGTTACAGGCGCCAGTCTTGGCAACTATCATACATCGACAACTAGGATCTCGGATTCATGCCGGAGCAAAGTGGCACCCGATCGCAAAGTTGGCAACCGATGAGGCACCTAGACAATCGCACGGCCGTATTTGCGCGGCGTTAAATAGCGTCGCTCTGTAATTCCCATACCCAATTCGACGAAGTGGATCGGGACGATGCGCCCCGCTCCAACGGTTTCATTCCCAGCTCAACGTTCAGTCGTCATCGTCGTCATAGCGCCAATCATGGCCGCGACGCTGCTGTTCCCAATTATACCGGCGCTGCTGCTCTTGCCACTGCTGCAGTCGCCACTGGTACTGTTCCCACTCGCGCTGGTATGCGCGCTGTTCGTAAGCATTGTTGTACCGGTATCGCCGCTCGAATTGTGGACGATAAATCTGACGGCCGCTGCGGTCGTAATAGGAATCCTCATCGTAGTCGTAACGGTTGTAGCCGCCGTTCCCAAACGTCAGCGTGATCCCGCCGTAGCTCTGGGCGATGGCCGGCACGGAGGCAGACGCGGCAGCCAAGGCGGCCGCGATGGCAAATCTGCGTATCATGACAAATCTCCTTCAAACCATACGATGCCTAGCGGCAGCGACTGTTGTTGCGTTCAATTGCCCGCCCTGCCAGAGCGCCGCCACCGGCACCTAAGATGAGGCCAGTTGTGCTCGGCTGGTTATAGTAGCCGCCCCGACCGACCTCGCGTCCGAGCAAGCCGCCGAGGACCGCGCCAAGGACAGCACCGGTCGTGCCGGAACTGCACCGCTGACCCTGGTAGTAGGGACGCTGCTGGGGATAGCTGCCGCGATAAGCATAACTGTCGCTGCCGTTGTAATACCCGTTCGAGCGGTACGGTTGCGCATAGCGACGCTGTTGCTGGTAGCGTTAATAGGCTTCCTGCTGACGGTAGTTCTCGTAGCGACGCTCGTGGTCGCTGCGGCGCTCATCATAGCGCTGTTCGTACCGGTCGCCGTCATCATGTCGATCGCCGCGATTGGACTGGTAATACCCGTCGCGGCCGTATTCCTGCGCAGTAGCCGGGGCGGCGCTAACGCCTGCAATCGCCGCACTGGCGACGGCCAAGCTCATGGCTATTTTCTTCGGCACGACACGTCTCCTTGAGAAAAACTCAGTGACAACGTTTTGCAGCAATGGCGGTGTCGCGACTCTGAACACGGCTGTAGTCCGGGGTTCATTATTAAGCCGAAGTGGTTTCCCTTTCGTTCGGCTTGCCCCCAAGAGCTTATCGTTTGGAATCCGCAGATACGAATTTAGCGGAAGCTCAATCGTGCCATGCTTTCGCGCGATCATCGACGCCCTTGATGTCGTTTCATTACAAAGAAGCCGCCCTTTCGGACGGCCCCCTCGTCAAATGTCGGCAGTTCGCTTAGCGCGAGCCTTCCATCGAATGCTTAAGGTCGCGCATCTGGTCGTGACCGGTGCGAACCGAGGTGAAGGCGTTCTGGATAGCGGCGCGGGTTTCGGGCGAAAGCTTTTCGTCCTTCAGTGCGTTTTGGAACTTATGAAGGATATGGTCCTCGCCGCGCTCAACTTCATTGACGATTGCCTTGTCGTCGCGCCCGGTGACGGCGGCCTTCAAGTCGAGAAAAGTGCGGTGCATGCTGGCGAGCACGGTGCCGTCATCCTCGGGGGTGCCGCCGAGGCGACGGACTTCGCCCTGCAGCTGGGCAATGACGTTGCGGCGCTCGCTGGCGCGCGAGGTAAACATGTCGCCAAATTTGGGGTTGTCCGATTCCTTCGCAGCTTCGGTATACCCCTGTGCGCTGTCGAGGGTGGTCGCGATCAACGAATTGAGCGTAGCGATGTCGGTATTGCTGTCGAACATGTCGAAGACTCCTCTCAGGAATGGGAGCTGGGTAAACTTGTAAGTAGCCAGATAGTTGCTGAAGCTCGTGCTTGCGCCGGCTTGCTTCTCTAAGCTGTGTTATGGACCCCTGCGAAGGTCAGCACGCGTGCTGCCTTGGCCCCTAAAGCGATCCGCCTCGCCGGTTATTTCAGCCTTCAATCAATTTCTCGCGCCGGCGCCGAGCGCATATTCGAGCGGGGCCCCTGCCAAAAGCAGTAGCGCAATCACAGCGTATGCGAGGATCAAGCAGAAGAGGCATCAGCGCCAAGCGCATGACAGCTCTCGGCGCTAGGTCTATGACGCTAGAACTCTATCGCTGCTCTCTGTTGCGACGATTTCCGTCTTCGCCAAATTACGGTTGCCGTCACTAGGCCAATTACTACAGAGGCAGCCAACACAATGATGCCGATGCCAGTCATCCGACGCAGTAAGACTTCTGCGGATGGCCCAGCCCAATAACCCAGCCACGTGAAAAGAGGGGCCCAGAGCGCGGCAGCCAGAATGTTCAGCAACACAAATAGTCTCGCGGACACGTTCGAAACGCCCAGCGCAACAGGACTTGCAGTGCGCATCCCATAGATGAAACGAAACGACAGGATAAAGGCGGCAGGATAACGTTCGACAAGCGACGTGGCTTTCGCAAATGCACCGTTAGCTCGAATGCGTTTGATCCAAGGCCCCTCACGCGAATACCGCCCCAACCAGAACCACACCTGATCGACGACACACGAACCGATAGTTGCAGCAATCATGGTAGGGACGAGCGGCAATAAGCCTTTGCCAGCAAGTACGCCGCCGGTCACTACAACCGCCTCGCCCTCGAGCCCTGCCCCCAGACCGACAGCGATAATGCCGTAGCGTGCAATCATAGCGGTCAGCATTACGTTCCTTTTTTTCCAAGTTCGCGAGACCCAAAATGTAGCAAAGCGAGCAGTCACGAACGCGCCGCTGGTGGTCGCATCGCCAAGCAGCTTGGTCCGTGTGAAACCAACCGCCCTGAACCGCGCCGGGTTTGTCGGAGGCTCCAACTCCTGAGAAGGTGGAGCGATGACAAGCAAGACAACGAACAAGTATGCGCCTGAAGTGCGCGAGCGAGCGGTACGGATGGTGCTCGATCACGAGCGTGACCACGCATCGCGCTGGGCAGCGGTCGTATCGATTGCGGCCAAGATCGGGTGTGCGGCGCAGACGCTGCACGAGTGGGTCAAGAAGGCGGAGGTCGATAGCGGCCGACGCGTCGGCGTTCCCACCGAGGTCGCGGCACAGCTGAAGGCGCTGGAGCGCGAGAACCGCGAGCTGCGCCAGGCCAACGAGATCCTGCGCAAGGCATCGGCGTATTTTGCTCAGGCGGAGCTCGACCGCCCGTTCAAGCGATGATCGCATTTATTGACGACCAGCGCGCCGTTCATGGGGTCGAGCCGATCTGCAAGGTGCTGCCGATCGCCCCGTCAACCTATCATGCACACGAGGCGAAGCGTCGTGATCCATTGCGCCTGTCGGCGCGGACGCGCCGCGACCTTGCCCTTCGGATCGAGGTGCGGCGCGTGTTCGATGCCAACTACCGCGTCTACGGCGTGCGCAAGGTCTGGCGGCAGCTGCAGCGCGAGGGGTTCGACGTCGCGCGCTGCACGGTCGCACGGCTCATGCGGGCGATGGGCTTGGCAGGCGTCATCCGTGGCAAGCCCGTGCGCACGACGATCAGCGACCGCTCGGCACCGTGCCCGCGTGATCACGTCAACCGGCAGTTCCGCGCGCCAGCGCCCGACATGCTGTGGGTCTCGGACTTCACCTATGTCGCGACCTGGGCAGGGTTCGTCTACGTCGCGTTCGTCATCGACACGTTCGCACGGCGGATCGTCGGGTGGCGGGCAAGCCGCACGGCCCATGCCGGCTTCGTCCTCGATGCGCTCGAGCAGGCCCTCCACGATCGCCGACCGACGCACAGCGGCGGTCTCATCCACCACTCCGATCGCGGTAGCCAGTACGTCTCGATCAAGTACACCGAACGCCTCGCCGAAGCGGGTATCGAACCCTCGGTCGGCAGTGTCGGCGACAGCTATGACAACGCTTTGGCCGAGACCATTAATGGCCTTTACAAGGCCGAAGTGATCCACCGGCGGGGACCATGGCGATCGTTCGAAGCCGTCGAGTACGCGACGCTGGAATGGGTCGACTGGTTCAACCACCGGCGGTTGCTCGAACCCATCGGCAACATCCCGCCCGCAGAAGCAGAGGAGCAATACTATGCCATGATCGAACAACAGCCTATAGCTGCATGACTCAAACCAATCAGCCTCCGGCAAACCCGGCGCGGTTCAGCCCAGCGGCCGCGAAGTTGCAGGGAGCCTTTGGCGAGAGGGGCCGGTAGATTCGAAGCCGTCATGTTTTGCGGAACCCTGGTCACTCCAGATTGTTTCGATTGCGTCCCAATCTGCAACGGCAGTTGGGCATCAGGAGAGATACAGATGAAACGCTCGATCACGACGGCCTTAGCGGCCACGATAGCATGCGTCGCGCTTACGCCCGCAATGGCTCAGATGAATAGCATGGCACCTGCCACGGGCACCCAAAAAATGGGCACCATGTCGCAGACGGACATGCACAAGACGTCGACAACGCACACGACAACGACCAAGCCCATGGCGGTGGTTCGACACAAGGCTCGCCGCCACCACCATGCAGCACGCCATATGGTTCATCATACGACCGTGAAGGCTACATCGACTGCGACCGAAGTGAAATAATCACACCCCGGGCATGCGACGAAGTCGCATGCCCGGTCGCATTTCGGGCACGATTGAGGGCACCTTTAAGCAGCACGAGATTCAAAGCTGTGCTGCGTGGTCGGCGCTGTCCCGCGTTTACAGAAGGCTTGTGGGACAGCGCCAATCGACAAGCAACAGCGCTATCTGCGCTCCTTCCACAATGCGAAAAGCCAATAGGCTGAGGCCAGGATTGGGACGTTCCGGCGCAATAGTGTCAGTGCCCGCAGGTGAATCACACTGACCTTGCTGTGTTTGAGACCCAGCGCGCCAATGCGGCGTCCGACCCGATGACAATCGACCATGGCCCAAGCGAGGTATCGAAATGCGTGACGTAGAGTTAGCGGCTGCGCTTGCGATATTCGCAATTCATGTTGCGGTCATAGTCCGCGCGATACTGATCGAAGGTCGTGACCCTTACGCTCGCGCTGCGTGGCTCTTGCTTTTAGTCGCGCTGCCGGGGATAGGCGTCGTTCTCTACCTGTTGTTCGGCGAGACTTGGATTTCGAGCGAGTTTCGTAGCCGCGGGCGGCGCGCTTATGAGTACCTACTCCCTTACGCTCCTCGTCGTGAGGACAGGGCTACCGCGACCAACAATGCTTTCCGGACCTGCGAAGCGGCAAGCCGGTGGCCGGTAGCGTCTGGCAATGTAGCTACGGTCGCACCTGACTCCGACGCGGCAATTGCGATGATCGTGGCCGATATAGATGTTGCCGTAAAATCTGTACACCTCTCCGTCTACATCTGGCTGGCCGACAATAACGGCACGAAAGTGGTCGACGCTATTTGCCGGGCGGCGCGGCGCGGCGTGCCGTGCAGGATGGTGGCGGATGCCATCGGGTCGCACGCGATGACTCGGTCGCGACATTGGCAGGCGATGCGGGATGCCGGCGCAAACCTGTGTGCCTCTCTAAAGGCACCGTTGGACCTCGGCTTCCTCGCTGGTCACCGCATCGATCTGCGCAATCACCGTAAAGTAGTCGTTATCGACGGTCGCATAACATATTGCGGCAGCCAAAATTGCGCCGATCCGGAATTTCGCATCAAACCAAAGTATGCCCCGTGGGTCGACATCATGATCCGCTATGAAGGCCCCATCGCGCGCCAGGCTGAGCTGATATTCGCGTCAGCGTGGACGACAGAAACAGGCGAAGATCTTCGTCCGATGTTGGCCGACGCGTCGCCTGGTCCCATCCAGAACGGTTTCTCAGCAATCACCGTTGGCACCGGCCCATTGTCGCCGCGCGCAACGATGACCGACATCTTTGTTGCCGTTCTCGCGGCGGCGCGCGAAAGCGCGACAATCACCACTCCCTACTTCGCGCCCGACCCGCCGCTGATTGGGGCAATCGTCGCAGCTGCGAGGCGCGGTGTAACTCTGCGCATCATTTTCCCCAAACGAAATGACAACCGGGTCGTCGGCGCTATCGGGCGTGCTTATTACCCCATGCTTGCGGCCGCGGGCGCGCGCATTTTCGAATTCCGTGGCGGCTTGCTCCACGCCAAGACCATTGTTGTTGACCGCTCATTGGGGCTTGTTGGCTCCGCGAACATGGATCGACGAAGCTTGGACCTCAATTTCGAAAACAACGTCCTCTTCGAGTCGGCCGAACTCGCTCGACAAGTCGAGGTGCATCAAAACCGTTGGCTAGCTGATGCTGATGAGGTCGACCGCCACCGGCTGGAGACGCGCACGTTGCGCCGCCGCTTCATCGCCAACCTGCTGACGATGATCGCGCCTGTGTTTTAGCTTACACCCGATTCGATGTTTCTAGCTCAGCTGGCTATGCGCACGGTCGAAGAAGACATTAGTGGAACGAGGCATGGTCTGGGGCGAAAGCCGCCGAACAGCTAATGCCCCGGCTCCCCAATTCCGGCACGCCAGCGGCATTTCTAAATGGCGACCGGCTGCTTTTTCTGTCTGAGCGCATTGCGCCGGTAGCTTCAGATGGGTTGGTCTGGCGCGCACGTGCGGATTGCGACGACAATATCGCTAGACCGGCAACGTGGACGCGCGAGACGATCGTGATGCCTATGCGAAAGGACGGGCAAGCGGCGGCTGCTTTAGCTGATTGATTTAAGGGGTCAGGCGCTTACCTTCGCCTTCTGTAGCATCGATCGACTTCGTCTCGTGTAGAAGGACAAGATCGAGGTGCATGGAGCCCTCATGTTCCGAAATCGCGTCGACGAATTCTCGATCGATCTGGATGGCCGACCGTTCATATCGAAAGTTTCCTTGCGAGGTGCTCGCAAGGAGCGTGTCGAGTCCACTGACCGTAGCTGTCAAAAGAAATCGCTCGGAACTTTCGAGTGCCCGCAGCATCGGGCTATCTTCTTCCAGCGGATGAACGAGGGTCCAGGCAAGACCAAGTATCGGATTTCGGCTCTTCAGAAGCGGCAGCTCGGTTAGCTTGCGGAACACCTTTCCATTTGGATGCTGGGTTGTTTCGAGCCATGATAGCTGTGCGGCCACGTCGATTAACGGGTGGGACCGTAGCGATGCGACCCGTATCATCAAAGATCGCTTGCCGTCGAATTCGGAGATGACCGCCACTTTGCTGAATATGAAGCTCTGCCTTGGCCTTGAGAACCTAGCAAAGATGAGACCCGTGACCGTAGCGGAAAAGAATAGACCTACTAGGATTTCCAAGGAAGCGAGGGCATGACCGGCGCGGTTTCCGGGGTACATGTTCCCGTACCCCACGGTCGCCAGCGTATCGATCGAAAAGAACGTTGCGTCGCTGAGCGAGCCCGGCTCGGCGTTAGCGATCGCACCCGGTATCGCCAAATACGCCAAACCAAACAACAGGTTGATCAGCAGGAATGTCGACGAAACGAGACAGGCGAATGCCAGCCACCCCATCTCCATGATCCAGTAAAACGGGTCCGCAAGGCGGGTGGGAGTGCCCGACTTTGTGGCGAGGACACCACCAAACGCCATTTGTATCGGCCGCTGCCTTTTCACCAGATGCACCCCTCATAATGATCGTCTAATCGCTCCACCGAGTAGCCAATCCGTCCCGCAGTGACATCCATTTTGCACAGCGAGCTCGGGCTGTCAGAGCCGGACCAACGTCGAAAGCACCGCGATATTCTGAGTCATGGCATTAACCCCTCGGAGCGCGCTTGACGCCTGGAAGCTGACCAGGACCAACCTCTCCGGATATTGCCGTTCAGCCACTGGCGGCAAGTGCTCAATGGCTGACGCGGGGATTTCTTCAGGCGCGATGGCGGGCAGTTTTTCGTCCGGCCGCCTGCATTTGCAACTGCCAATTTCGTTAGCGCCGGTGGCGAATGTGGCATGCTCGCAACATTTTGCCGCCTCAGACATTTAAACGTCGGATCAGACAAGGGTGCCGACATTTCCATCTCTGAGCTTCCCGGCTACCGTCTTTTGCGTAGGCAACCGTTCATGGCCGGTCCTCTCGGCAGTGCCAATGATCTCGTTTGGCAGCGCCATTCGTATTTAGCGGCCGGCAAAGACGTATTGGATATACGCGGATTTCTCAGATGAACGTAGCCGTAAGCGCGCACAGTAAGCTGGAGGACCTGTATGGTTCAGCACCGGGATTCATCGCCCTGTCGACCGGTCTGACTCATGTTTTTGAGTTCGCAAACGCTTCGTATCGGCAATTTGTCGGCCGAGATAATCTCGTTGGTCGTACCGTCGCAGAAGCTCTGCCCGAAGTCGTGACCCAAGGTTTCGTCGCTATTCTTGATAGCGTTTATCAGAGCGGTATTCCCTATCGCGGGACAAGCGTCCCGTTCGACATCGTTGACGAGGTGACCGGTAACACGATCCGTCGTTATGCTGATTTCGTTTACCAACCTGTTCGGGACGAGCATGGCGACATAAGGGGCCTGTTCTGTGAGGGTTACGACGTCACGGACCGGCACGAGGCCGCCCAATCCCTGTCCCTGGCGCGCGCTGAGCTCATCCATCTGTCACGTGTAAATGGCATGGGGACAATGGCCCAAACCCTGGCGCATGAACTCAAGCAACCGCTGAGCGCGATCGCGAATTACACCGTCGGCGGATTACGTCTGCTTGGCAACAGGGGAGCTGCTGATCCGGCGCTAGCTCAGGCCTTGCAAGGGATCGAGGAAGCGACGCAGCGTGCCACCGATATCATCCGGTCGCTCCAGGACCTGACGGCGCGGCGTAGCGGCTGCATCGCGCCATTTGGATTGCACCTGGCCGTTGAAGAATGCGTCAGGCTCGTACGTGTCGCTACCAATCCCAACGTCGAAATACTCGATCGAACGCCCCCGAACCTCGAAATGCTGGCGGACCGGATCCAGGTCCAGCAGGTTATCATCAATCTCGTGCGAAACGCCTGCGAGGCGGTCCTTGAATCCGACAAAAAAACCGTAGTCGTCGATGCGAGTCTGGAAGACGGGGTCATAACGCTGTGTGTGCAGGACTCGGGCCCCGGAATGTCGGAACAAGCGGCGGCAAACCTGTTCGATTGGAGCCATTCGACCAAAGAAAGCGGAATGGGGCTGGGGCTATCGATCTGCCAGACCATCATTGAAAGTTTCGACGGCAAAATTTGGCTCGAGGATACGAGCAAAGTCGGCACGAAGATGTGTTTCTCACTGCCGGGTAGACTGCTCGCTTAACCTGGCCGCGAAACCTTAGAATTCTGTGAAAGGACAACAAGGAGAGAAGTCATGCTCGTGATGAAGCTACCCCTGCTCGCTGTAGCAGCATTTCTCTCGGCGTCTGCTTTGGCACACGCTCCCTTGATTACCTATGAGGCTGTTCCCTCACATATCGACCCGGGCGTACATAAATTCGACGAGCCCAACGTAGCCATCACCAGCCCCAATCTTCCGAAGAACGCGCCGCTCGTAGTTTTCATGCCAGGGACCGGAGGTAGGCCGCAAAACGCAATCGACTTGCTGACGGTCGTCGCAGGCCAGGGCTATCGTGTGATCGGGCTCGAATATGACGATGCCCCTGCAGTAGTTCAGGTCTGTCCCCAAAATCCCGATCCGGATTGCTCCGCTCAATTTCGAGAAGTGCGGATAACGGGAAACAGCAGCGGCCACGCACCCGTAACGAATCCTCAGGCCGAGAGCATCGTGTCACGGTTGGTTGCGATGCTGAGGACGCTGGATAAGGCTCACCCAGTTGAGGGGTGGGGCCAATATGTAGATGGCGATCAACCGCGTTGGGATCGGCTGGTACTGTCGGGCCTTTCGCAAGGCGCGGGCATGGCCGCCTTTATGGCCAAGCAGCACCTCGTGAGACGCGTCGTGCTGTTTTCGAGCCCCTGGGATTTTGTCGGCCAAGACCGATCGCCAGCACCCTGGCTGTCCAACGCCAGCGTGACCCCTATGACGCGCTGGCAGGCTGAGTATCATCAGCGAGAAAATACCGCCGAGCTGCTACAAACTGCCTACCGGCGGCTTAATATTCCGCCTGAGAATGTTCGGGTCTTTTCACGTGACCTCCCTCAAGGTTTTGCCGGCAAGAATCCCAATCCGTTCCACGGCGCCACGATCCGCGACACGAGATACGCGAATGAGTGGCGGTCGATGTTCGGCCGAGCTGATGAATTATGAAGTGCGCAAAATTAGTGAGCTCGAGCAATCACCGCACCTGTCGGGACAAAGCGCGCCGCCTCGAAGGAGACGCGTGATGACCCGTAGCTTGGGATCACTACGGCATGTCTACATCTCAAACCTTCTGGCCAGGCTCAGGAAAGAGGCCGGCATGACGCAAGTTCAAGTGGCGACGCGGCTCAGGCGTCCGCAATCATTCGTTGCCTCTGTCGAACGGGGCGAGCGTCGGGTCGATCTCGCAGAGTTTTTGTATTTTGCTGCTGCCATCGGCTTTGATCCGATGGCTGCAGTCGCTGAAATAATGAAGACTATGGGCTAATTCTGCGCCCCCGTAGTGCGCAAACTGGAGGACCGACGTGGTCAATTTGGAGAGTTTTGCACGACGACTCTCAGGCAGGCTGACCACCCAAAAGGTGGCAGGGTACACCACAGGATCGTCGGCGAGCACTTTGCCTGCCGTCCAGGAGAAACTGAACGCGCCGACCACTTCGGGCGCGGCACTGGCAGGGATTGAGCCGTCGCACTACGCAGGTTGCGTCTCCGCGTTTAAACTTGAGTGTGTCAGCCATGGCGGTCGGACTTCTCAGCTTGCGCTGCCCACGGGCGTAGTCGTCAGTGCGGATGCTGCCAATGTGATCGGCGGAAAACTGATGACAGCGAATGGGCGCGTCGCTGTCCAGCAGCAATCAGGACGTTTGCCGGCACTCGTTCATCGTGGAAGGTGTGTCATGGATCCGCGCAGAACGACGAAGAAGCGAAATCGTCTCCACGCGTTCGCGATTGCTTTTCTCATGCTGCTTGGGCCGCCGACGCTTTTGGCTCTTTTGCTGTCGATGCAAGTGGGAGCAAAACTATCCGGTCTTGCCGTAGCTTACGTGGAGATCGGACTCGCCCTGATTCCGGGCCTCTTGGGAACGTGCCTCCTCAAGCTGCGTGGCAGCATTAAGGTGCTGGTCCTTATCGCCTACATCCCCGCAATGAGCGTCAGTCTTTTGATTTGGAGCTTGTTGTTTATGTGCGGAGTGTTCGGGGCGTGCTTATAATTTCTGATGTGCGCCCGCTTCCGGATTAATCGTTCATAGGCCGCCAATGCGCAAACCACCCAGACCTCGCCGTTCCTGGGCCAATGCGGCGAGCCCGCGAGCAGGCGGCTTGCAGACAGTCGTGATCAGTGAGCTTCCGTTCAAATGGATCAGATCAAAAGGCGGCAGGAAAATTGGTCGAGAAATGGACGAGAAAGCCTGGCCAAAGGCTGCCTGTCCGCTCTCGTAGGAGCGCAAGCATGATGCCCAATGGAACGGTGAACACGACTTGCGCTGTCGCCAATCCACGCGGTGCGGAATTGAGTGCGATATGGTGAAGGCTGAATGCTACCGTCGAAATAATTATCGCTACGGATGCTGTTGGCGACCATATCTGACGCGCGTAGCCGTAGACCAATCCTCTAAACAACAACTCCTCTCCTAATGGTCCGAATAGCAAAAATGCTGAAACGAGCGGCCAGCCACGCGCATAGGTCGTCCAATAGCCCGTGTTGATTGCCCAAAAAAAACTTCCTGAAAGCCACAAGAGCAGCCAAGCTGCGGCTAGGCCGATTACGGGGCGCTGACCAATTATTTCGTTGCGCGGCCAGGACAGGGCTCGTTTGTCTCCAAACAATACGTAGAGGCTTGCAATCAGTAGGAACGAGGGAATTGCCGCCGTCGCGATCCAAGCGAGGGACGGCAGATTTGCGATCAGAAAACGTCCCGCTACGCGATTGGTGCCTGACGTCAGTACCAAGGAAAGAGGTAATAAGACCCACAAGGCCCGGCGTCGCAGCCAGTTACGAAAACGGTCTGAATCAATTCGGTTCATCAAGCTTGGATGGCCAGTGGCGCGAGCGAGCGCAATGGAGAACGTCGAGAAATTAAGCAAACGAGCGCCACTGGGGCCACTGTTGAATGCTGGCGTGTCACGATCTTCGGTGGCCGTCCCGGGTTATGTTGGCTTTTATGGGCGTGGGGATTTCGGTAGCTCCATCGAACAGAGAAATAAAACCAGCGCCAGTGTCCGAGTTTAAGGGACGGCAGCTACGTTCTCGGGTTGTGCGGGATAGGCGCTGAATATTGCCTTAGTCAAGTCAACTGCGACGACCTTGTCCGGCCAGTTCTGCTCTACTTCACATGTCTTCCTCCTGTCGCTTCACGAAGTCTTCAAGGTATCTCAAATATTTGGCCATTCGGTTTTCTTCGCTGATCCACAACAGGCCTTGCGACAAAGCATCGGCCTGGTCGTCGTGCGTGCCGTTCGGGAACAGGCTCAATTCCGTTTGAAGCGGACCCAGCCAGTGCGCCTGATCGGGTAGCCAGACTTTTTGAGCCTGGATAAGCCCAGTTGCCGCAGACAGGCGCTCGTATTTTGAGCCCGCAGCCCTGATTGGCAGGACACGAGCAAAGCCTTCGCGCTGCAACATCTGGATGAGCTGCGTGCCCGAAGAGCTATCCTCGATGAGGACGTTCGAGGCCTGGTGCAAATTGGCCAATTGAACCAGCTTTTGCTTGAGTTCGGGAAATTGGAGGCGGCCTCGGAAAATGTCGAGCACGTAAAATCGACGGTCCTGCGTTTCGCCGATGGTGACACAAACTGAATAGTCTGACTGCTCCTTGTCCTTGCTCGCGGTATCCCACGACTGAACCTTCCGGGTGAACACAGGCATATCTGCCGGATCATACCGCGGAAACCAATCCCAGCGGACAAGTCCGCCGCCGGCAGGTGCAGGACGCTGCTGATATTGGGCGGCGTAAGGATAGGGGCCCATCGTGCGTTCGACGTCGGCAATGTTTTCGACGGACTCACGCGCCGGGTGCAGTGCCTCGCCTGATTTGCGGTGTACGGTCTGCAAACCGCGCGCATTGCGAAAAATATGGGTCTCGTCTTCTTCGGCGATTGCCGGCAGGGAGAGCACTGTCCATCCTCCCTTCTCGAGAAGATGCCCGACGAGATCATCCTGGTGCAGGCGCTGCATGATGACGATGATGGCGCCGCCCTGCTTGTCATTAATGCGAGAGGGGACCGTGTCATCATACCACTGGTTGACCGATTTGCGCTGCACTTCGGAAAGAGCTTCGCTCGGCTTCAAGACGTCATCGAGAATGAGGAAATTGCCGCCGCGCCCTGTCAGTGTTCCTTCAACCGATGTCGCCAAGCGACTGCCGCCCTTCGTGGTTTTGAGCTCAGCCAAGCGAGCGCGAGGTGATACGAGGCGCGTGGCAAAAACGTCGGTGTAGAATTGACCAAGCATCAGACGCCGGACCTGGTCCGCCAGCTTCTCACTGAGTCCTTGCGCGTAAGACACGCAGATGATTTCAGCTTCGGGATTATTCCCGAGAATGAAGGCGGGGAACAAGACGGAAGCGAGCAGCGACTTGCCGTAGCGCGGCGGAATGTTGATGATCAGGCGGCGCGTCCGGCCTTCAAGTACGTCGGTGAGATGGCTGCAAATCAGGTCAAGGTGCCAATTCCACAGGATGTCAGTGGCGGGGTGGAGCGAAATCATGCCGCAGCGGGCAAAAAAGCTGAAGTCACGGCGGGCAAGAGCGCGCGCATGGCGCGCATCGAGGTGAGGCTTACCCACGATCGTCGCCCTCCCCGTCGGCGCCGAACATCGTCATGATTTCGTTCAGCAGGAAGTCGTCACTCGCGATGTTAGCCGTGTCGACTGGCTGGTGCTGACGCTTGGCGAGATATTCGAGCATGGCGCGCGACGCCTGTTTGTCACCCGAGATGGCCCGGGACACGAACTGGCGCAGGAAGATCTCTTCCTTTTGCATCCGGGCCGTCTTGCCGCCTTCGGTGACCGACATTTTTTCGGCCAAGATCGCGTCCAGCCGGTCGGAGGCGGATTTCTGCTTTTTTCGCCCGCCCGACGGGCATCCAGATTGTCCCTTCTTGAATTGGGTGTGGATCGGCGGCTTGCCGTAGCCAACTTCGTAATCACGATCAGACATCGGCGTTCTCTGCTTCTGCCGCGGCGTCGCGCTCATCGGCGATTTCAGCAAATGTCCGCCCCGTGACGCAGTGAATGGCCTGTGCGCCGCTGTGGCGCTCGTAGCGCGCGATGATGATATCGGCGTATTTCGGGTCGAGCTCAATGCCGTAGCACCGACGCCCGACCCGTTCCGCGGCGATGATCGCGGTCCCGCTTCCGAGGAATGCGTCGACAACCAGGTCGCCGCGCTTGCTCACGTCCAGCATGGCATCGGCAATCATGCGAACCGGCTTTGGCGTACTGTGAAGCGCGAGCAGATCACCTTCGTCGGAGTGACGAAATGACTTGATCCCTGGATACCGCCAGATGTTCGTCCTGTTCCGCCCCCACTGGCCGAGCTCGACATTATTGACGTGGCGAGTGCGGCCATATTTCCAGCAGAAGATCAGTTCATGAGCAGAGCGATACAGCGCCCCCATGCCGCCTCCCCCGCCCTTGTCCCAGACGACGACGTTCTTCAGCTCGCTAAACGCCGCCTCACCCGCGGCCTGCATTTCACCGAGGTGGCGCCAGTCGATGAAGGTGAAGTGAAGCGACCCCATCACCGAGTGGGCGGTGAGCATGCGGAACGCCTGCTCGAGAAAGTCGGTAAACTCGTCCCGGCTGAGCTCGCCCGAAGCAGCCAGGAAATCCTCGTGCTTGATCTTGCCAAGGCCCGAGACCACGCCCTTGATCTTGAGGTTGAAGGGCACGTCGCTGATGCTCATCACCGCCTTTTCGTCACCCATGAGCGTCGACCACACCAGGGGGTCGAGCGAACTCCCACAGGCGAGACGATGTTCGCCGAGCTGCCAGACGTCGCCAACGCGGTTGGTGACACCATGGCGACTGCCAGAGATCGGAGCATCGTCGGGATCGGGCTGGTCCGTCAAAGCAGGCGTGTCGAGCAAGACATCGATTTCCCCCATCGTAAAACCAGTACTCTCCAAGTCGAGCGACAGGCCCTCGACCTCGAGCAATTTGAAATTCTGGATCAACAGGCCTTCGTCGAACACGCTCATGTCACTCAGCTTGTTGTCGGCCACCATCAGGGCGCGAATTTTGGCGGGGCTCAAATGCTCGACGCGCACCGAGGGCACGCTCATCATGCCCGACTTGCGGGCCGCTTCGACGCGGCCGTGGCCAGCGATCAGGTTGTTATTCCCGTCGACGAGGACCGGAACGACGAAGCCGAATTCGCGGATCGAGCGCTCCAGCGCCTTAAGCTGTCGGGCGGAATGCGTGCGCGGATTAAGCGCGTTAGCCTTCAACTGGGCAACCGGAATCATTTCGATTGCAAGGTCGAGACCGGTGGCAACGTCGGTAGTCATGCGATTTCTCCAAAAACTAGAAAAACATTTAATCAATCAGCACTCGTCACGTTTGAGCAAGCCGCGTGACATTACTTCTTTGGGCCGGTGCGGATGGCAGGAGCTTCCAACGCCCAGGCAACCCAAGGCAGCATCGATTGCTTGAGAGGAATGAGGGGACGGATGTCGCCATCTTCGAAGCGTTCGATTGGCGCGAAAAAGTTTAATCCCGGCACGGAATCATTGAATCCGACGAGGTCGAGCTGGCCCCACTTTTCACTGCGCCGGTCGTGAAGCCGCACGTTGATCTCATCACCAAGTAGAGGGGTTGTGCGTCCGCGCGATTTAACCCAGTCCTGGGCAAGCGCTGTATCGGGAAGTTCAAGCCACGCCTGCGCGATGACTTGCCGAAACGCCTCTCGATCGGACACCAAAAGAGCAGCAATGTCCTTTGGACGGAACCGCAACAGCAGCGCCTTAAACGCAACGCCGAGCTCAACCAGGTCAAAGAAGTCGTAGCGGATACGGTTGCCCTTCCCCGGCGCCACCTCCGTCGACTTTCTCGGAATGCCCAGCTGACGTAAGTAGCGCACCTGGTCCTTGAGCAACTGGTCCGGATCGCGGCCGTGACTAAGTGCCCAAAGCAACTGCCCTTGCGTGAGGCTCAGATCGGGCAGGCCGTGGGGCAAGCGGGAATCCTAATGCGAAATTACATTTAATATGGTTGTCCCGGCTTAAGCTGTCAATCGACTCTATAATTTGCATCTAGCGTTGTCTGCGAAAGGTACAGGTTTCTGAGAAAATTCCCTGAAGGCTGGAAAATTTTCCCTGCTCGCCTGCTCGGGAGTTTTGACATAAGTCACTGATCAGCCGGGCTTAAATTCGTTCATTTTGGACAAAAATTACCAAATCTGCCAATTTTCCCTGCTGGTTTCCCTGCCTGCAGGCAAATCGGCTAATGAGACTGGTTCTCCATAGACTGCGTGCACCACCACCCGATAGGGGCCGCTGGGGCGATATCGGTTTGCCCCGATCCAAGGGGGCGATACCTCTATGATCGGTGGCGCCGGTGCGATACGCGTGCTTCGGTGAGCCCTGATCCGTCACGCAGCCGCGGAGTCTTTCTACTGCTTTTCGTCGTCCAGTTCTTGAGCTGGAGCGCCATGTTCTGTTTATGGATCTACGCTGTTCCGGTCATCACCCAGTTCATCCTGCGCACCGGGGCCGATGCCCGGGCGTACCGATCCGGCCTGATCGCGGTAAGTGCGTGCTTCGCGCTCTACGCCCTCCTTGCGGCGCTGCTTGCCTTTGCACTCCCCGTCCTGTTGCGGCGTTTCCGCGCCGGCACCGTCTACGGCCTGGCACTGATGTTCGGCGCAGCGGGATTGGGTATTTTGGGCATCGTCACGTCGCCATGGGCGCTGGTACCGGCATTTGTCGCGATCGGGATCGGGTGGAGCGCCATGTCAAACCTTCCCTATGCGCTGGCCGGCGCTGCAGCGCACGAGGGGCAAGGCGCGCACACCCTCCGCCTGTTCGGCTTTTCAACTGTCATTCCGCAGGTTTTCACCACGCTGATCCTCGCGGTTGCCGCGGCGCCGCTCTTTGGTGACGCGCTCAACCGGGTCATGCTCGTCGGTAGCGCGATGATGATGCTGGCAGGCCTCGTCGCGCTTTGCGCGCGGAACCGTTTCGACCTGCCCCCTGAAAGCTGGTAATGCGCGCAGTTCGTCGCCTGCCCGATAATCGACGACAAGGAATTGAACCGTGGAAGTTGAACTATCTGCCGAGGCCAAGGACAAACGGTTGAACAAGCTTGTTGCCATCACCGTCGTGGTGCTCTCCGTTTTCATGGGGCTCTGCAACATAAAGGATGGCAACATCGTGCAGAATATGGCGCAGGCGAAGGCTGACTCGGTCGATCGCTGGGGCGAGTATCAGGCGACGCGCACGAAGACCCACATTGCGGAAGTGGCGGAATCCACCATTTCTGTCCTGTCGGCGACACCCGCGGCGCGGGCGGCGATGGCAAAGCTCGAAGGGCAGATTGCGAAATACCGCGCCGAAGCGCCGAGGCTCGCGAGCGAGGCCCGAGCGCTGAGCGCGACATATGATTCCCTGAATGTTCACGACGATCAGTTCGACGCGAGCGATGCGCTGATCTCGACGGCAATTTCCCTCGCCGCCGTTGCCGCGCTGTCCGAAAGCTTCATGCTCGTCGTTGCAAGCTGGGCATTCGGCGCGGCCGGCCTGTTCATGGGCATCTGCGGTTTCGCAGGCTGGGCGTTCCACCCGGATGTCCTGAGCAAGTTTCTCGGCTGACCGGCGCATAAAGCGCGCGAGCGCCGCGATGCTTGTGCAACGAGCCGTACGGGCCGGCTCAACGAGTAGGCCGCAACAGTTGCAGCAACATGGCTGAAAGACGTTCCCGGGTCCTCACGGCGCAAATGGGCCCAGCGTCATGACAACAAATGGGTGGCCGGCCCATCCGCAGCGGATGGTCAGGCCCCCTGGCCCGGACGCACTCGACAGCTCGAACGTCGCCCCTGCAGCACGCATCGGTTGATCAGGCGCCCGTCGACGCTCCACACGATTGCCCGCCAGCTGCGTGGTCCCCGCCGTTCCAGCGTCATGTAGCCAAAGCCGTCCACCCATGATGCGAAGGCATCGGGAATCACTCCTGGGGCAGGCGAATAGTCCGCGGGCAATTGCTGCGGCAGCGGCACGACGTCTTCTACCGTGCCGGAAAAGCCCGTGATGAACTGGCTGGGAAAGCGTCTGGGGAAACTGATCTGCTCCCACAGATGGACATGGCCCGAAAGGATAGCGTCTATATTGGCGGGAAGAATGTCGGGATCGCGCGAGGCAAAGACGGACTGCGTGCCGACTGTCGCCGTCCGCAGGGCGACGGCGCCGTTCTTGTCCGTCGCAGCGACGCCGAAAATCGGCTTGTGCGTCGCGACGAAATTGAAGGTCGCGCCCTGCGCGAGATCGCGAATGGCATCATGGGCGGCCGCGAACTGGGCGAAGCGGGGGTCGGTGCCATCGATCGGCTTGTCGGGCGCCGTGGCGAGATCGGCAACGATGATGCGCGCGCCGCCCCCGATGGGCACGGCATAGGCAGTTGCAGCGTCGCCCAGGATATCGTCCTCGGCACGATTGCAGTCACGGCCGGGTCGCAGCGGTCGCGGATCGACCAAGCGCCACCAACCCTGTCCGGCGCGCGGGCAGTTTTCATGGTTGCCACGCACAACAATCCATGGTGCGGCACGCAGGAGGGGCGCACCCGGCAAGAAGAAATCGGCATTCCACGCGTCCCAGCCATAGCCCCAGGGAGAACCCGTGCACCCCGTCTTGTCTGTTGGGCAGGGGTTTTCGCGATAGTGATAATCGCCCACATGTACGACGAGCTGCGGCTTCCACTTCGCTGCGCGTGTGGCAATTCGTGCAAACGGAAAGACGGCCGGGTCGTTGCAAGCCTGATAGGCATTGTCGCTCGCTTTCAAGCGACATCCTGTATCGCCGATGACGACGATGCGGCGAATATCCTTTCGCACGCGCGGTAATGGCTGACCCCCGATCGAAGCGCTCTTCGTTCCGGCCGGCACGACCGCATCGCACGTCAGCACCGGAAAGGCCGAAGGCTTGGTGTTTTCGGGTGTCGACAATGTCGGGCGAAGGGCAAGCGTTTCCGCGGGCAACCGGATCGACATCGGCATCGGCCTGCCATCGACCAGCAGATCGGGACACTGGGCGTCTGCGGTAATCGCGCGGGCGACTGCCTGCCCGTTCTCACCTAGCACGACAAATGCCGCTTCGGGCGCTGCCAGCGCGGGCACCGGCGCGAGGGACAGCGCCAGTGCCGCACACAGGCGCATCAGAACTTGACCGTGATTTCGCCGCTGATCTGACGGCCGGGCTGGAAGAAATACTGGGTGCCCGACACGTTGATGACGCGCTGCGAGTCGAACAGGTCGCTGACCTTGATCCCGGCACGCACGAAGCCGAAGTCGTAGCTCGCCGACACCAGCGCGGTGTTGTAGGGCGCGATGCGGAAGCGGTTGGCAATGCCCGCGACCGGCGTCAGCTCGATAATCGTCGTGCCCAGCCCTGAGTTCGTAATGAACTGTGGACCCGTATATTTGTCGATGAGCGAGAAGCGGATCGGGCCGTGCTTGTACAAGATGCCCGCGGCCGCCGTGCTTTCCGGCGCCTTGTCGATCTGGAGGCGCGTGTCCTTGGCGATCGCTTCGTTGATCGAGCCATTGGCAAAGACGGCGAAACCGTTGCCGAACGCGAAGGTAGCCTGCCCTTCGAGGCCGCGATACAGCGCACCGCCGATGTTGGTGAAGATGACGCCTTCACCCGGAACCGAAGACGTGGAGCTCACGAACTTGTTGTTGAAATCGATCGAATAGGCATCGAAGTCGAGGCTGAGCTTCGACCCGTGGTAAACAATCCCGACCTGATAGTTGGTAGAGGTCTGGGGCTCGACCGTCGACAGGTCGGGGCGCGCCACATAGAGCTGGCTGAGCGGTGGGGCGAGAAAGCCCTTCGCATATTGTCCGTAGATCGAGAGATTCGACGTGATCTGGTAGTTCGCGGTCAGGAACGGCACTGTCGCGGTGTACGTCTTGCTGATCCGCTGCGCATAGCGCGTCGTCTGGTTGTAGAGTGCGTCGATCTTGCGGTTGAAGTCGATGTGCTTGATGCCCGGCGTGATTGTCAGGCCGGCGAACGGACGCAGTTCGAGCTCGGCGAACTCTTCGGTGTGGTTGAGCGAGCTGTTCTGGTCGAACCGGATATAGCCCTGCGTGATTGCGCCGGGGTTCAGGCCGGTTGCCGGCGCGACCTGCTGCGAATTGCGATAGTTGAACTGGTTCGAGATCAGATCGACTTCGGTCTGCTGGCGATAGGTATGGCTCCATTCGAGCCAGGCCCCGGCCGTCAGTGCGCCGAAACCGAAATCGACCTTGACCTTGGCGATGTCGCCATAGGTGCGATAGGAATTCGACTTGGTATAGCCGGGTATCCCGAAGACAAATGCGCCGGTCGCCGACAGCTTCACGCGGTTGGTCGTGGTGACGCCGGTCGGAACGACTACGCCGGGTACCTGACCCGCCAGCAGCCCCGGTTGCGTCGCATCGAGCCCCGACAGCGTCTCGTTGTCGTATTTGTAGGTATAGGCACTGTTCGTGAATTCGCTGTTCTCGGCGATCTTGGCATCGAGCCGCGCGATGTAGAAGTCTGTCGTCTTGATGGTACTGTTGTACTTGAAATAATTCTGCGTGTTCGGATCGTTCGACAGGGCATAGCTCTTGCCGAAGGCCAGCACTTGGGCGGCACTTGCGCCGTCATTGTCGGACTGGGCGAAGACGTTGCGGTTCGCCGTCGCAATGATGCTGAGCGTCACATCGGTGCTGATCGGGACGACAGCCTTGGCATAAAGGTTGAGCTGCTTGTATTTTTCGAAAGTCAACGCGCCGTCCGAATTCACATATTGGGCGCTGACGACGAATTTCGTGCCGCCGAGCGCACTGATCGCGCCCGACTGCAGGACGGCCTGGCCGTTGATCGTGTTGAAGCTGCCATAGCCACCGACAAGCTCGGCACCCATCTCGTCGCGCGCGGCACGACTGAACAGGTTGAAATTGCCGCCGAAGGTCGCCTGCCCCAGCTGGCTGGCGTTCCCAGGACCACGGTCGACCACCAGGGTTTCGATCGTGTTCGAGGGCCAGAAGGTGTTCGAATGGTGCGTGGGGTCGTTCTGGTCGCCGAACGGAATGCCATCGTAAGTGATGTTGTATTCGCCGTCCTGGAATCCGCGCAGCTGCGCCTTCGACTCCGACAGGCCGATGCCGTTCGTGCCGCCGAAGTTGGAGACCGACGGTGCGATCAGCGCGATCTGGTTGAAATCGGCGGTCGTCGAGATCGAGTCCTGGATGAACGATCGCGAGATGATCGATTGGGGCTGGGTCGTCGCGAGCGATGCCGTCACCGGCGCGATCTCGTTCGCCTTGGTCGCCGTCACGATGATCGTGGACCCTTCGGCGATCTTGTCTTCGTCGGCAGCTGGCGCCTCTGCGGCATAAGCCGATGTAGCACTGGCGATAAAGGCTGCGCCAACCAACAGGCGCGCAAGAGTCGTCGTTCGCATAAGTCCCCCTTTGGACAGCGAGCGTTTGTTCGCTGCTTTCCGGCCGCCGCTAGGAAGATTGCGTGACACTTTCGAAAAGGTTTTGTTACCGAAACAAGTCCATCGAGCGTCCATTCCGGTAGCAATGCATCTGAACCCCGCATTTGCCCCTGCTATGCACCGCCCCGACATGTGGAAAAGCGTATCGCTGCCGAAACATTGGGAATTCCCAATGTGTCGAGTTCGCCTTTCCTCCTAAGCCGATGCGGATGACTCCCCGCGTTTCTTGGCTCAGTCTCGCCGTCTTCGCGTCTTCATTGGCAGGGTGCGCCCGCTATCAGGCGGCACCGATTTCGCCCGCAGCGTTCGCCAGCGAACAGGCGACACGTTCCTATGATCCGGCATCGATATCGGCAAGGCTCGAGCGATTGGCGCCGGCATCGCGTCAGCGAACGGAGAGCTGGAACCGTTTGTCGCTTTTTGCTGCGCTGGTCGAGAATAATCCTGACGTCGCTGCGGCGAGAGCTACCCTTGCGCGAGCAGTCGCCGAGCAGCGCGCCGCCCGCGCGCCGGCGGGCCCCACCCTCACGCTGACGAGCGAATATGCCGGCGCCGCGCCCGAAGCCTCACCATGGTTGTTCGGCGGCGTGATCGACGTACCGCTCGATCTCGGTGGTCGCCGAGCGACCCGGATCGACAACTCTAGGCTGAAGACCGCCATGGCGCGCTACGATCTTCTGGAAACGATCTGGACGGCGCGGCAAGCACTCAGAACCGCATTGATCAATCGGCTGATGGCCATTCGGCAGGTCGAAGCAGGGCTTCAGCTCGTCGCATTGCGTGAACGCTATTTTACAGCCGTGTCACGCCGCGTCGCGGCGGGGGAAACAGCGCGGGCAGATCTCGAGCGCATCCGTGCCGACCTTGGTGACGCGCGCCGCCGGGCCGCCGATGCCGCGTCACGTGCCGAAGCCGAAACCCACGCAATCGCCGCTTCCACCGGGCTCCCGGTTGCACTTCTATCGAATGACAAGATCGATTGGGAGGCGTTTGACGACCCGCCTGGCGCAGCAGCCGACGAAAATGCCTTTCGCGCGGCGCTTGTCGCGCGGCCCGACATCCTGCGCGCGGTGGCAGCCTACGACCAAAGCGAAAACGATCTGCGCGGGGAAATCGCCCGGCAATATCCCGCCATCAGCGTGGGCCCTGGTTTTACCTGGGAGCGCGGCCTCGTGAAATTGCCCTTTTCGCTGGGGTTGGCTCTGCCCCCGCTCGATCTCAACCGCCGCGCGATCGCTGCAGCCGAAGCGAAGCGCAGCGAAGCCGGGCGGCTGCTAGAAGCTGCCGTGGCCAATGCCGCTATGGCGATCAACGCCGCGCAGGCCGAAGCACATGCGGCGCGAAAGGCGCTGGCCGCCATCCGGCGCGACGAGCTTCCGGCCGCGCGGCAGCTTGCTGCTCAGGCCGATCGCGAGCTGCGCTCTGGCGCCATCGATCGTACCGACTGGGCCGCTTCGCAAAGCGGTGTGCTGGTCGCGCGCCTCGCCGAGCTCGACGCTCTTGCCCGCGTCCATGCCGCCGATACTGCGCTCGAACTGGCACTGCGCCGACCGTTGAACGGCCCCGAACTCCAAATCACCGCAAATCTGGGAGCGTTACTGTGAAGCAACTTGCGCCATTTGCGTGGGCGGCGCTTGGCGCAGGCCTTTGTGCGGGAGCAATTTTCGCGATGGCACCCAAAGGTTTATCGCTCGATGAGAGCGACAATCCCCCAATCCCCGCAGCTGCCGGTTCCGATCGACCAAAGCTTGACGACAAAACAAAGGCCCTCGCCAGCATTCGCGTCACGGCGCTAGGCGGCTCGGAAAACACGGTCCTGCAAACGGGCTTTGCTCGCGCGCTGGATGTGGGCGCGCTTGCGGCGATCGATGCCGACTCCAAGGCGGCAGAGGCCACCGCCCGGGCCTCCGGCGCCGAGGCCGCGCGCCTCGCGACCCTGGCTGCGCAGGACCAGAGCGCTTCGCGCCGCGCTGTCGAGGCAGCACAGGCGCAGGCGCAAGCCGACTCGGCGCACGCACAACTGGCCGCAAGGCGTGTTGGACTGGAATTCGGCCCGGGCTTGGCTCGGCTCGGGCGCGGCGGCACATCAGCGCTGGTGTCGGCCATCGCTTCCGGAAAGGCCGCGCTGGTACGGATCGACATCCCCAATGTCATGCTGCGCCCCGGTGCGACCGTCCGCCTTGGCGAGCCGCCGAACGCAACGAGCGTCCGCGTGCTGGGCGCGACCGCCAGCGCGGATGCCAAGCTGCAGAGCGCCGGCGTTCTGGCGATCGTACGGGGCGGGGCTGCCCAGGGTCTGCTGGCCGGGCGGATCATACCGGCGGCTGCCGAAACCGGCGCGCGCCAAACCGGGGTTACCGTACCCCGTGACGCAATCGTCCGGTATCAGGGCGCGCTTTGGGTCTTTGTCGAAAAGCCCGACAAGAGCTTTGAAAGGGTGCGACTGAGCGAAGCCCGCCCGGTCGACGACGGCTGGTTCGTTTCGCGCGGCCTGGCGCCCGGAACGCGCGTTGCCGTGTCGGGTGCCGGGTCGCTGCTCGCGATCGAAACCGGCGGAGCTTCCGCCGAAGACGACGGCTGACGCCGAATGCTGAAAGCCATTGTCCGCTTCTGCCTGCTGCACCCTTGGCTTGTCCTCGGCATCGCCACGATCGTCATGGCTTTCGGCATCATCACCGTCGATCGCGCGAAATACGATGTCTTCCCCGAATTCGTGCCCGCGCAAGCCACAGTGCAGACCGAGGCACCGGGGCTGGTAGCCGAACAGGTCGAAGCCCTTGTGACACGTCCCCTGGAGGACACGATCAACGGTGCGAACGGCGTGGATGCCGTGCGCTCCGAATCCGCTCAGGGCTTGTCGGTCATAAACGTAACTTTCCGCGAGGGAAGCGACCCCTATCGCGCACGACAAGTCATTGCGGAAGCGATTGCCGAAACGGCTGCCCGGCTGCCGGCCGGTGCCAATGCGCCCCGTCTCAGCCCGCTGACCTCTTCGACCATGGACCTGCTTAAGGTAGGATTTGTCAGTGATCGGCTCGATCCCGGCGCGCTGCGTGACCTTGTCCAATGGACGGTGAGGCCGCGGTTGCTGGCGACACCCGGCGTAGCACACGCCATCGTCTTTGGGGGCACCCAACGGCGTATCGAAATTCGCGTCAAGCCCAGCGCGCTGATCGCAAGCGGCGCGTCGATGAGCGACATCGCGGCTTCGGTCTCTGCCCTGTCGGGGATCAGGGGAGGTGGCTTTGCCGAAACAGCCAGCCAACGCATCCTCGTACAACCAATCGCTGGAACCGTCACCGCAGATAGCGTTGCGGCAGCCCCGGTCGTTACCGGCAGCGGCGCGGCACTTACCGTCGGCGCGCTTGCCGACGTCGTCGAGGCGCCCAGCCCACAATTCGGTGATGCCATCATCATGGGACGTCCCGGCGTCCTCGTTGCACTCGCCAGCCAATATGGCACCAACACCCTGGACGCGACCCGCGCGGTCGAGGCGACGCTGGCGGACTTGGCTCCCACGCTCGAGGCCCAGGGCGTCCGCATGTTCCCGACGCTCCACCGGCCAGCCAATTTCATCGAGGCCGCGTTGCACGGCATTGCCATCGACCTGCTGATCGGCGCCGCCATGATCGCGCTCGTTCTCGTCGTCTTCCTGCGCAATGGCCGCATTGCATTGATCGCGTTCCTGTCGATCCCGCTCTCCCTGTTGGCAGCGCTCATCGTGCTCGACAGGCTTGGCCTGACCATCAACACGATGACCCTGGGTGGCCTCGCCGTGGCGCTGGGCGTCGTGGTCGATGATGCCATTGTCGATATCGAGAATATCGTCCGCCGCCTTCGCGAGGATCCCGGCGCCGACCGCATCGCGACCATTGAGGCGGCGGCGGTCGAGGTGCGCGCGCCCGTCGTCTACGCAACCTATGTGCTTGCCCTGACGATCGCGCCAATATTGTTCCTCAGCGGCCTGCAGGGCGCCTTTTTTGCGCCGCTCGCCCTGTCGTTCCTGCTCGCGGTCCTTGCATCGCTAGCAGTTGCGATGACGGTGACCCCGGCGCTCGCCGCCCTGCTGCTGGCGCGTGTCGGACCGGTCGAGGAATCGCCCCTGCTCGACCGGATCAA
>CBDFMO010000002.1:0-323607 GCA_965249705.1 Sphingomonas sp.
GACATGGCCGGTTCGCCGAAACGTCGCCACGCGTCGAGGAACGAGCGCGACCCGGCGACATGGATCCAGGCTAGCAGCCGGGGCTCGTCGGCGCGGTAGGTCGTGCCATCCGGCAGTTGCCCGACGACCTTCGCATGGATGCGCTTCACGCGGCCGATCGCCGCTTCCGCCTCGTCGCGCTCCGCATAGGTCGTCTGCGCCAGGAAGCGCGCGGTCCGACGCAGGCGGCCGAGCATGTCGGTGCGGAAATTGCTGTGATCCCAGACACCTGCGAGCGCGGTCGGGTGAAGCATCTCGAGCAGCAGCCCCGACACGCCGCCGACCATCATCGTCGTGACATCCCCGTGCACGCGCCACGCCACCGACGGTCGGCGGCAGCATCGCCTTGTCCGAGCGCGCGATCGGCACCTCGCCGCGCGACCGGTCGTTGAAGACCGCCCGGACCTGATCGATGATGCGATTGCGAATGGCGTCGGCTATCACCCCAGTGCCGCCTGCTTCTCCTCGGCAAGCCGGTCGAGCTCGGCCCGCGATTTTTTCTCACTGGCGGTCTTCAGCTGCCCGCACGCCGCATCGATGTCGCGGCCGCGCGGCGTCCGGATGGGGGCCGAGATCCCGGCCTCGAACACGATGTTGCTGAACGACCTGATCCGCTCGGGCAGCGATGTCTCGTACGCCGCACCCGGCCAGGGGTTGAACGGGATCAGGTTCACCTTGGCCGGCAGGTCGTACTGGCGGATCAGGCGGACGAGCTCGCGCGCGTCGGCGTCGCTGTCGTTCTTGTCTTTCAGCATGACATATTCGAACGTGATCCGGCGGGCGTTGTTGGCACCGGGATAATCGGCGCAGGCCTGCAACAGTTCCTCGATGCCGTATTTGCGGTTGAGCGGCACGATCTCGTCGCGCACTTCCTTGGTCACGCCGTGCAGCGAGACCGCGAGGTTGACTCCGATTTCCTCGCCGGCCCGCGCCATCATCGGGACGACGCCCGACGTCGACAGGGTGATGCGCCGCTTGCCGAGCGCCAGGCCGTCGCCGTCCATGACGATCTTCAGCGCATCGCGCACCGCGTCGAAATTGTAGAGTGGCTCGCCCATGCCCATCATGACGATATTGGTCAGCAGGCGCCCGTCCTGCGTCGAGGGCCATTCGCCGAGCGCGTCGCGCGCGAGCATGACCTGCCCGACGATCTCGCCCGCCGTCAGGTTGCGGACGAGGCGCATCGTGCCGGTATGGCAGAAGCGGCAGTTGAGCGTGCAGCCGACCTGCGACGACACGCACAAGGTGCCCCGGTCGGCGTCCGGGATGAACACCATCTCGAAATCCTGCGCGTCGGGCGTGCGCAGCAGCCATTTGCGCGTGCCGTCGGTCGAAACCTGCGCCTCGACGATTTCGGGGCGACCGATGACGAACCGCTCGCTCAGCCACGGCTGCTGCGCGCGGGCGATGTCGGTCATCAGCGCGAAATCGGTGACGCCGCGGTTGTACACCCAGTGCCAGATCTGCTTGGCTCGCAGCTTCGCGCCCTTGGCGTCGAGCCCGGCCTCGGTCAGGGCCTCGCGTATTTCGGCCTTGCTGAGGCCGACGAGGTCGATCCTGCCGTCCTCGCGCGGCGCGGCGGGGCGCGCGACGGGCACGGGATCGATATTTCCGGGGCTGGACATCAAGGGCGTCATCGCGCCCATGTAGGTCTAACGGCGCGCGCAGCCAAGCGCGGCGGCGTCGATCGCCGTTGCGGCACCCTTCAAAAGATAGGTTTCGGCAAAACCCGCCCCGGTTGCCGCGACGCTCGCCACGCTCATCGTCCGCGTGCTGCGCATGGCGGCAACGATCGCGGCGTCGGTCCGCGCGTCCGGGGCCCAGGCATCGACGGCGCCGCCGACAAGCCCGAAGCGCCGCTCACCGACGATGAGGGTCACGCCCGCATTCACCCGCCGCTCGCGCCCCAGCCGGACGTAGAACTGACCGCGGACGCCCGCTTGCGGCCATGTACCCACGCTGGCGAAGGGCTGCCACCTGCCGCCGCCCCCTTGCACCGGTTGCGCAATGGCAAAGCAGCGCAGGGGCTGCTCGTCGCGAAAGGCAGCCCAACCCTCGAACGTGCCGAGCGTCGACCGGGCATTGGCCGGGCCAGCAGCAAGGATTGCCGAGAAGATAAGGAGATAGCCTTGCCGCATTGTCTGTTCCCATTGACCGCCAAACGGCAGATCGCAACTTTTTTCAAAAGTCGCGGAACCAGCGACGGGATTGATCGTTTTAGGCCGAGTCCACCCCCCCCGGACGAGTAGTTGCTTTGCGTACCCTTCCCGATGGCGATCCCGCCTTCGGGAAGCGGCGCGTTGTTTCAGGCGAAGGGGACGATGGAGTTCGCGGCATCGTGGCCGATGTCGGCGCGGCCGCGCCAGCTGAGCCCTGATCTGGCGCACCAGTGCCGCGCGACGGCTTCCTCGTCCATGGCGAAGTCCGGAGTGTTCGGTGGAATGGGGGCACAGCGCCCCAGCATGATGCCGGCGCAGTTCCGCACGGTCGGGTTCGACGTGACGTGGAAGAACATGCGGTCGATGCGGTAGAGTTCCTCGCCCACTTCCTCGAGCATCAAAACGCGCCCCGCCAGATCCGGCTCGAGCGGCGTGCCCAGCAAGTTCGAGAGCACGGTCAGGTTGAACGCGACCTGCGGTTGCGGTGCCGGCAGCGGCGCCTGCAGCCAGTCGAGGACCCGGACGATGGCACCCTCGCCCCCTTCGCGCACGATGTCGCTCGGCATGGGTCCGTGGACGGGCTTGCCAATGCCCTTGGCCAGCAAGCCGGCGAGCAGGAACCCGCCGTCGCTATAGCCCAGGAAGATCTTCTGGCGCGCTGCCGCCGTCATGCGCGAGACGGCCGCCTCGGCGATGCGGTTCGCGCCATAGCCGCCGCGCCCCAGCCAGACCATGTCGAACGCCGGATCGTTCGCAACCTCGACGAGCGCCTCGGCGCGCACCCCATCCGGTCCGGCGAAATGCCCGTCCGACAGGAAACACTGGGGATGAAACACGATCTCTGGTGCCCGGTTTCCGTATCGTTCCGCTACAAGTGCCGCGATGCGCGCGGGAATTTGCGGTGAAACGGTATTCGACGGTGCGACAACGGCGATACGCATCTTGCTCCCCTGATCGTTAGTCACGATAGCGACCGCGTGGGTAAATCCTATTTCTTTGTGGGTATCGGCGGGTCGGGCATGATGCCCCTCGCCGAAATCGTGGCGGCGCAAGGCGCAACGGTCGCGGGGTCGGACCGGTCGCTGGACCAGGGGCGGCTAGGCGCCAAGTTCGAGGGGCTGGCAGCGCGGGGCATCGCGTTGCACCCGCAGGACGGCAGCGGCATCGCCTCGGCGGACCAGATCGTCGTTGCGTCGGCCGCGATCGAATCGACCGTCCCCGACATCGTGCGCGCGACCGAACTGGGTTGCGCGCGGATCACCCGTGCAGAGCTGCTGGCGGAATTGTTCAACGCGGCGCCGATCAGCATTGCGGTCGGCGGCACCAGCGGCAAGTCGACCGTGACCGGCATGATCGGCTGGATCCTCGACCAGGCCGGCCTCGACCCCACGATCATGAACGGCGCGGTCATGAAGAATTACGGCACCGGGGCACGCATCGGGGGCGGCAAGCTGTTCGTCAGCGAAGTCGACGAAAGCGACGGGTCGATCGCGCTGTACCGGCCGACTGTCGCCGTGCTCAACAATATCGCCATCGACCACAAGTCGATGGAGGAACTGCGCACGCTGTTCGGCGCGTTCCTCGCCTCGGGAAAACACGCGGTGGTCAACGCCGACAATGCCGAGGCCATGGCGCTGGCCGCCGGGGCGCTGACCTTCGGCATTGCGTCGCCCGCGGACCTGCGCGTGAGCGAACTGATCAAGCGGCGCGACGGCGTGGACTTCATTCTCAACGCGACGCCCGTGGCGCTGGCCGTGCCGGGTCGCCACAATGTCTCGAACGCGCTGGCGGCGATCGCTGCGGCCACGCTGGTCGGCATTCCGCTCGCCAAGGCCGCGGCCGCGCTCGCCGGCTTTACCGGCCTCAAGCGGCGCATGGACGTCATCGGCACGACCAACGGCATCACGGTCATTGACGACTTCGGGCACAATCCCGACAAGATCGCCGCCACCCTTTCGGCGCTCCACGCGTTTCCGGGACGATTGCTCGTGTTCTTCCAGCCGCACGGCTATGGACCGCTCAAGCAGATGGGCCGCGAGCTCGCCTATGCGTTCAGGGCAAACCTTGCCGAAGGCGACCGGCTGGTCATCAGCGATCCGGCCTATTTCGGCGGCACGGTGGACCGGACAACGGGCAGCGAGTCCCTCGTCGATGCCATCGGCGACCAGGCCGAACATATTGCCATGCGCGACGCTTGCGGCGAACGCCTGCTGGCCCTCGCCCGCCCCGGCGACCGCATCGTCGTAATGGGTGCGCGGGACGACACGCTGAGCGATTTCGCGGCCGGGTTGCTCGCCGCGCTCGCTTCCGCCTAAGCTGCCCCCGAAGAGGAGCTCCGCTTGGCCAACCGCCTGACCGTCAACATCATGATCGGCCTTGTGCTCGGCATCGTCATCGGTGCGGTCATGCACGCGCAGATGTCGCCCGAGGCCGTCGCCGAGACGGTGAAGTGGTTCAAGATGATCACGGACATCTTCCTGCGGCTGATCAAGATGATCGTGGCGCCCCTGGTCTTCGCGACGCTCGTCGCGGGCATCGTGCATATGGGCGACAGCGCCTCGCTCGGCCGTGTCGGCGCCAAGACGATGACGTGGTTCATCGGCGCGACGCTCGTTTCGCTCACGCTCGGCATGATCCTCGTCAACACGCTGCAACCCGGCGTGAACTCGGGCCTCGACCTGGCCAAGGCAGTCGGCAGTTCGGGAATCGACGCCAAGCACGTCGACATGTTTACCACCATCACCGAGATGTTCCCCAAGTCGATCTTCGAAGCCATGGCCAACACGACCATGCTGCAGATCGTGATCTTCTCGGTCTTTTTCGGCGTCGCCCTGTCCGCCGTGGGGGAAAAGGGAACACCCATCGTCAAGGGTATCGACGCGCTGGTCGACGTGATGCTGGTCGTGACCAACTATGTCATGCGCGTCTCGCCGCTGGCGGTGTTCGCGGCCATGACGAAGGCCGTGGCCGTCAACGGGCTCGGCGTCCTGCTGACGTTCGGCAAGTTCATCGGCAGTTTCTATCTCGGCCTCGGCGTGCTGTGGCTTGCCCTGATCCTTGCCGGCTTCCTCGTCATCGGCCCGCGGATCGGGCAGCTGCTCCGCTATATCCGCGACCCCATCCTGCTGGCGTTCTCGACGGCGTCCTCCGAAGCGGCCTATCCGCGCACGTTGGAAGCTCTCGACAAGTTCGGCGTGCCGAACCGCATCTCCAGCTTTGTCCTGCCGCTCGGCTATTCGTTCAATCTCGACGGCTCGATGATGTACATGACCTTCGCGTCGATCTTCATTGCGCAGATCGCCGGGATCAACCTGACCTTCGAACAGCAAATCACGATGCTGCTGACCCTGCTCGTCACGTCGAAAGGCATGGCCGCCGTGCCGCGCGCCTCGCTCGTCGTGATCGCCGGCACGATGGCGCAATTCCATCTGCCCGAAGCGGGACTGGTCCTCATCCTTGCCGTCGACCAGTTCCTCGACATGGGCCGCACCGGTACCAACGTCGTCGGCAATGCCATCGCAACGGTCGTCGTGGCCAAGTGGGAAGGGCAGCTCGACCGGCGCGAGGCACCCGATTCGATCGATATTGTCCACGCCCCGTCGTCGCGCCTCGGCACGGCGCATCCCGTCCCGCGCGAAGGCGAGCCGGGCGGCGTCAGCTAAGGAGAACCACGTGATCGACCGCATTTTCCTCGCGCACCCGCGCACCGTCGGCGAAAGCTACTGGGAGCATTTCCGCGTCGCCGGCTCGTTCGGCATTGCCATGATCGGCGGCGGGCTGAAGGCGCTGGTCCATGCGGTCCTGCCGAATGCATTCGAAACTGCGGGAAGCGACACCATCCGTCGCCTGCACACGATCATGGTCGAAAAGCGCGGCGCCAAGCGCGATGCGACGATGGAGATGCTCAGCGTTGAATGGGTGATCTGACCCGGCTGTCCTACAGGCGCATCTTGTGCCAACGCCGGGTCCATGGTCGATCACGCCCAGATTAGCGCTTTTCGGTTCGTCGCGGAATTCGACCGGTTGAACGGTGTCCCGGCAGTGTTTCGTGGGAACTTTGTGACCTTCGTCGCGCGGGCGATTGCCCGATTATGAGCGAATCGGGCCCCTCGCCGACCCTCGCGGTGCGCCGTCGCGACGGCGCCGGGCCGACCATCGTCTTTCTGCCCGGCTATGCCTCCGACATGGCCGGATCGAAGGCGCAGGCTCTTGACGACTGGGCCGCGCGCTGCGGGCGGGCGTTCGTCCGCTTCGACTATCGCGGCTGCGGCGAAAGCGCGGGCAGCTTCGACGCCTTCACGCTTGAGGACTGGCGCGACGATGCGCTGACGGTGATCGACGGGACGGTCGGGCCGGTCATCCTCGTCGGCTCGTCGATGGGCGGCTGGATCATGCTGCTCGCCGCTTTGGCACGGCCCGACAGGGTCGTCGCGCTGGTGGGCATCGCTGCCGCGCCAGATTTCACCGAATGGGGCTTCGACGCTGCGCAAAAGGCGATGCTGGCGGCGGACGGGCGGTTGGTCGAACCATCCCCGTACGGCCCGCCGATGGTGACGACCCAGCGCTTTTGGGAAGCGGGCCAGCGCAACCTGCTGCTATCTGCAGAAATCGCCCTCGATATCCCGATCCGGCTGCTGCAAGGCCAGTCGGATGCCGACGTGCCGTGGCAACAGGCACTCGTTCTTGCACAACGACTCCGTTCTGCAGACGTTCAGGTGGTCCTGGTCAAGGACGGGGATCACCGCCTTTCGCGTCCGCGGGATATCGACCTGCTCATCTCGACCATTGAAAGCCTGCCATGTTGATTTCGCTGCTGAGTATCGCGGCCCAGGTCGCGACCCCCGCGTCGGGGGTTCCGCTCCAGACCAACGACCAGCAACGGTTCGAAGCCTGTGCCGCCCTTGTGGCGAGCGATCCTGCGCGGGCACTCGATCAGGCCGGCGCGTGGCGCGTGAACGGTGGCGGCCTGTTGGCGCGGCATTGTGAAGCCTTGGCCTATGTCGCGCAGCAACGCTGGGTGCCGGCGGCAACGGCCTTCGAGGCGGCGGCGAAGGAAGCCGACAACAAGGGCGACGGCCGATCGACCAACTTCTGGGTGCAGGCCGGCAATGCCGCGCTGGCGGCCAACGACCCGGCCCGGGCGCGAACGGCGTTCGACGCAGCCCTGGCGCGCGGGCAGGCGGTTCAGGCCGACCTCGGCGAAATCTATCTCGACAGGGCTCGGGCCCGGTTCGCCCTGGCGGACAAGAAGGGGGCACGCGAAGATCTGGACGCGGCGCTCAAGCTGGTGCCGGCAGACCCGCTGGCCTGGCTGCTGTCGGCAACGCTGGCCCGTCAATCGGGCGACCTGACGCGCGCGCAGGCCGACATCGCGGAGGCAGCCACGCGATCGCCCGACGATGCCCAGGTCGCGCTCGAAGCCGGGAACATTGCCATCCTCGGCGGCCATGACGATGCCGCGCGCACCGCGTGGCAGGCGGCCGTCAGGAACGGTCCTGCCAGTCCCGCCGGCAAGGCCGCGGCCGATGCCCTGTCGCGTCTCGACCCGCCCCGGCGCCCGGGCGTCAACCGTTGACGATCGTCCCGCCATTGGGGTGCAGGACTTGCCCCGACATATAGCTCGAGTCGTCGCAGGCGAGGAACAGGAACGCCGGCGCCACCTCGTTCGGCTGGCCCGGCCTGCCCATCGGCGTGTCTTCGCCGAAGGTCTTCAGCTTTTCCGGCGACGCCCCGCCCGAGGGATTGAGCGGCGTCCAGATCGGTCCGGGCGCGACCGCATTGACGCGAATGCCTTTGCCGACAAGGTTTTCGGAAAGCGACCGGGTAAAGGCCGTAATCGCGCCCTTTGTCGACGAGTAGTCAATGAGTTCGGGCTCGCCCTGGTACATCGTCACGCTGGTGCAGTTCACGATCGCCGACCCGGGCTTGAGGTGATCGAGCGCGGCCTGCGTCAGGTAGAACATCGCGAAGATGTTGGTCTGGAACGTGCGCTGCAGCTGCTGCGGCGTGATGTCGCGGATGTCCTTGTCGGGGTGCTGTTCTCCGGCGTTGTTGATCAGGATGTCGAGGTCGCCGAGTTCGCCGACGGCATGATCGACGGCCGCGCGGGCGACGGCCGGATCCCCGAGATCGCCTGCAAACAAGGTTGCGTTCCGCCCCTCCGCCTCGACGGCGCGGCGCGTTTCCTCAGCATCCTCGTGCTCGTTCAGATAGACGATTGCGACGTCCGCGCCCTCACGCGCGAACAGCACCGCAACCGCTCGGCCGATACCCGAATCGGCACCTGTCACCAACGCGACCTTACCGGCCAGGCGCCCACTGCCGGGGTAGCGTGGCAGCCATTCGGGCTGGCGGTCCATCGCCGCTTCGCTGCCCGGCATGCCGGGCTCTTCGCGCGTCGGCGGAACGATTTTTTCGGCGGCATTAAAGTCGGTCATGGGTCGTCTCCTCGAACCAGCCGAACGATGGCCGATATTCGAGGTTCCCCCTTTTCGCCGGACGCTCTAGATTGGCGCGATGAAATATCTCCACACCATGATCCGTGTGTCGGATCCCGATGCGACCATTCGCTTCTTCGAGCTGATCGGGCTCAAGGAACTGAAACGCTTCGACAACCCGGCCGGGCGATACACGCTGATTTTCCTGGCGGCGCCGGGCGACGAGGACGCGCAGGTCGAACTGACGCACAACTGGGACGAGAGCGGCTATGGCGAAGGGCGCAATTTCGGTCACCTCGCCTATCGCGTCGACAATATCTACGAGACCTGCCAGCGGTTGATGGACGCCGGCGTGACGATCAACCGGCCGCCGCGCGACGGGCACATGGCGTTCGTGCGCTCGCCCGACAACATCTCGGTCGAGCTGTTGCAGGACGGCCATTTGCCACCCGCCGAGCCCTGGGCGTCGATGCCGAACAGCGGGCATTGGTAGGGTGACCCTCGAGGTCGTTCGCATCCCGGTCCTCAGCGACAATTATGTCTGGCTGGTCCATGCGCCCGACAGCGGCGCGACGATGGTCGTCGATCCTGCGGTGGCGGCACCGGTACTGGCCGAGGCCGAGGCACGGGGATGGCGCATCACCGATATCTGGAACACCCATTGGCATCCCGACCACACCGGCGGCAATGCCGAGATCAAGGCGGCGACCGGGTGCACGATCACGGGGCCTGCGGCAGAGGCCGCGCGCATTCCGACGCTCGATGTGTTGGTGAAGGGCGGCGACACGGTCAATCTCGGCAGCATGACCGCGAACGTCATCGACGTACCGGCGCATACCGCCGGGCACATCGCCTATCATTTCGCCAGCGAGCGGGCCGTCTTTGTCGGCGATACCCTGTTCGCCATGGGATGCGGACGCCTGTTCGAAGGGACGGCGGCGCAGATGTTCGACAACATGGCCGTACTGGCCACATTGCCCGACGAAACCACCGTCTATTGCGCCCATGAATACACCCAGTCGAACGGGCGTTATGCCCTGGTCGCGGAGCCCGACAACCGGGCGCTGATCGCGCGCATGGCCCAAGTCGATGCCGCTCGTGCCCGGGGCGAGGCCACCGTGCCCACGACGATCGGCGAGGAAAAGGCCACCAACCCGTTCATGCGTGCGACTTCGGTCGATCAGCTGGCCGAACGTCGGGCGGCCAAAGACGCGTTCAGAGGCTGACCGCGGCAATGTGCGGCCCCGACGAATTTCTCATCATGCCGCAACCCATTGCGACGACCGGGACCGGCCTGCCCAACAACGAGGCCGAACTGCTCGCGCGACTGAAGCCCGGCACGGTGTTCATGATGGGCGACAACCCTGCCCTGCCGGCCATGCCGGCGCGCCCGACGCTCGTCGATTTTTTCGAACGGCGCGGATCGGACATCACCGTGCGCCACTTGCTGTCGAGCGCGACCCGGGCCGCTGCGGACGGCCATGACGACACGGTGGTGATGGCCTGCCTGCTGCACGATATTTCGAACCTGTGCCTGATCCGTGCCGACCACGGCTATTGGGGCGCGCAAATGATCGCGCCCTATGTCGAGCCGGAAATCGCCTGGGCGGTCGAGAAGCACCAGGCGCTGCGCTATTTCGCCGATGAGGCTGCAGGTTACGCCTATCCCGAAAGCTACCTACGCTTCTTCGGACCCGATTATGTCCCGCCGGATTACATCCGAAGCGAGGCGGAGGAAGCGCGCAACCACAGATGGTACATGACCGCGCGACTCGTTACGCTTTATGATATCTACTTTTTTCAGGACACGGCAACGCCACCGATCGAACCGCTGCTCGACGTGATCGGGCGGTGTTTCCGCCAGCCGGAACAAGGGCTGGGCTTCGATGGTTCACCGGTCGCGCATATGTGGCGGACAATGATATGGCCGAACAATTTTCTGTGATCCGGTTGGCGGCCTGCGTGCCGTTGATGGCGCTCGTCGCATCATGCGCCACCATGGGCGCCGAGCGCGACGACACGGCCGAGCTGGCGCAGGAGCTCGCGGGTAAGGTTGCCGAGAAACCGCGCACCTGTATCCCGCTCGACGAGGCACGCAGCGCGAAAATCTACAAGGACGCGCTTGTATATCGGGCAAGTCGCAGGCTGACCTATGTGAACGCCTCAAAAGGGTGCAGCACGTTCGATTCGGATCCGATCTTCATCAATGAAGTGCACGGCAGCCAGCTATGCCGTGGCGACCTCGTGCGTACCGTCTCGCGTACCGGCAATATCCCGGGGCCGTTTTGCGTGCTTGGCGATTTCACGCCGTACCGCACACCGCGCTAAATCTCGACGACGCGGCCATTCTGGACACTGAGCCAGGTGGTTTCTGCGCCTGCCGAAGCAAACGGCTCGCGATCCGTCCCTGTCAGCCACACTTGTCCGCCCCGCATCGACAGACGATCGAGCAGCGCGGCGCGGCGCACGGAATCGAGATGGGCGGCAACCTCGTCGAGCAGCAGCACCGGCCGCCGATGCTGCGCCTCGGCCACGAGGTCGGTATGTGCCAGTACAACGCTGATCAGAAGGGCCTTTTGCTCTCCCGTCGAGCAAGACGCAGCGGCGACACCTTTTTCAAGATGAGCCACGATCAAGTCCTGGCGATGCGGACCCAGCAGCGTTCGGCCTGCTGCAGCATCGCGGTCGCGTCCGGCATGAAGGTCGTCTGCGAAATCGCGTCTTGGATCGAAGCCATCGAGCGCCAGTGTCGCCCGTGCAAACGGGCCTGCGGGTTCGCCGGACAATCTGGCGCCGAGCCTTTCGACAACCTCTGCGCGCCGGGCGGCAAGGGCGCGGCCGTGTACCTCCATCGCCGCTTCGAGCGCCTTCAGCCATTCTTGGTCGCGCCGTTGGTCGGAAAGCAGCCTGTTGCGCTGGCGCATCGCCGCTTCGTAGCGGCTGGCATCCCGGGCATGTGCCGGATCGAGTGCCAGCACGAGCCGATCGAGAAACCGGCGGCGTGAGCCCGCGCTCTCCGTAAAGAGCCGGTCCTGTGCAGGCGTAAGCCACACCAGGGAAATCCAGTCGCCCAACGCGGTCGCCGTCGCCGTGGCGCCATTTATCCGGACGATACGGCGCTCGGGCATTTCGGCCGTCGTACCGGTTCCAATGTCGATGTCGCCAAGGCGTGCCCCGACGCCGAAACCGCCGGCGCCTTCGATACGTGCCATGTCGTTCAGGGCGCTCGCCCTGAGCCCGCGCCCGGGCGCGAGCAGCGATATGGCTTCGAGCACGTTCGTCTTGCCCGCGCCATTTTCGCCGGTGAGGATGACGAGGCGCGGCCCCGGAACGATCAGCGCATCGGCATAGGATCTGAAATCCGTCAGGGACAAGCGGGTGAGCGACACGCGTTGGTGCTAACGGGTTTGAAATGCCCTGCAACCCGCGAGGATACATCTTGGCCGATTGACGTTTCACTAGGGCAACAAAGGTACGAATGAATGCGACCCTTAACATTTCTATGTGCGCTCGGCCTCGTCGGCAGCGCTGTCAGTGCCCAACCCGAGCAGAATCCAAAAAAGGGCGATGCCCAGGCGGCCGAGAGCCTGAAGACTGAGCCGCAGCGTGCGTCGCAGTCGTCAACGCCCGAGCCGAGGAAGACCGGCAATGAAGCGGGTCGCGCCATGGGCGACATCATCACGGCGCCGCTCCAGGACACGAATTTGAAGAAAAAGCGGATCCCCGAGGTGCTCGAGCTGGCCCGCGGGGGGCCCTATGACATGACGGGACTGGGCAATTGCGCGGCGATCAGTCGCAAGATCGCCGCGCTTTCCGAGGTGCTCGGCACGGATTTCGATGCGCCCGAAGATCGCCGCCCCAATCGCGGGCGCCAAGCAGCAAGCGTCGGCAAGTCCGTCGTCCAGAGTTTCATCCCGTTTCGCGGCGTGATCCGCGAAGTGACTGGTGCGGCCGCCGCGCAACGTGAATGGGACGCCGCCGTCGATGCAGGCATCGCGCGTCGCGGATTCTTGCGCGGCGTTGCGCGCGTGCGCGGGTGCCGCGTAGCGGGCTGAACCCGCCGGATCCGCGTTACGCGTGCCCGCCAAGCATGTCGTGTGCGGCGGCCACGACGTCAGAGAGCCGATAGGGTTTCGTGAACATGACCGCGCCCTCGACCGGGCGCGGGGTCTCTTCACTGAAACCTGTCGCATAGATGATCGGCAGTGTTGGCGACAGCATGCGTGCAGCGCGGCCAAGCGCCCAGCCGTCTAGTCCGCCGGGCATGCGGACGTCCGTGAACATTAGCTTTATTTCCGGGTTGTTCAGCAGCGCCTGCAAGGCGATGTCACTGTCCGTCGCCTCGATGACACGGTGGCCAGCATCCTCGAACTCGGCTTGCGCAATAGCAAGAATCATCGGTTCGTCCTCGACGATCAGGATCGTTGCCAACGCTCACCCCTCATGTGGTCCGCTTTGCCCTTCGCGAGGCAATTTCAGAATGACCGTCGTACCCTCGCCGGGCGCGCTGTCCACTTTAATGTCGCCACCCGACTGCTTGATGAAGCCGTAGACCTGACTCAACCCCAGACCTGTGCCGCGCCCGACCGCCTTGGTGGTAAAAAATGGCTCGAAGATGCGATCACGGATCTCTTCGCTTATGCCGGTTCCGGTGTCCGACACGGCGAGGAAAACCTCGTGCTCTTCCGCCCAGGTCCGAATCGAAAGTCGCCCGCCCTGCGGCATCGCATCCCGCGCATTGATCGCAAGGTTCAGGATGACGTTCTCGGTCTGTGAGCGATCCACGACAACATTTGGCAAATTCTCCGCCAGGTCGAGTACGACGCGATACTCGGGCCCCAGGGTACGCCCCAGCAGTTCGGACGTGGTGCTGGCCACCTCGTTGAGGTTCTGGCTGGACGGCACTAGCGGCTGACGGCGGGAATAAGCAAGGAGCTGCTGGGTAAGCTTGGCGGCCCGGTCAACGCCCTCCATCGCGTTGGCAAGCGCCCCTTTCATCGGTTCGTTTCCGGCGGCGAGGCGGCCCGCCCGCTCCAGATTACCGGCGACGATCATCAGCAGGTTATTGAAGTCATGCGCGACACCGCCCGTCAACTGGCCGACCGCTTCCAACTTTTGAACCTGTCGCAACAGATCCTGCGCATGTTCGCGCTCTGCCGTCTCGCGCTTGAGCGCCTCGAGGGCATCGTCGCGTTCGCCCACGCGCATCGTCAGGTCGGCATTGGCGATGGCAAGTTGCGCCGGAGAAGGAAGGGCAACGGCCTTGGGCAACAAGGGCCACAGCGCGATCGCCGTCCCCACCGAGACGAGAGCCGTCACCACCTTGAGCAGCCCTTCGATTCCGTAAGCCGGCACCCACAGGACCAGGATCGACATGAAATGCGTCAGGCCACACGCCATGATGAACGCGGCGAACAGCCAGACGACCCAGCCAAACTGGACGTCGCGGCGACGCGAAAGAAAGCTGGCAAGCACGACGGGAATTGAGAAATACGCAAGACCGATCAGCAGGTCGGAGACGACATGGGTCCAGATCAACGCCGGGTCCCACAGCAGGCAATAGCCATGTGGCGCGAGCCCGCGTTCGGCGAGCAGGCGCGTCAGATACTCAAGCATGCCGAATCCCCGTCCACCCAACGCGCCCCTCGATCACTAGGTGAGCTAAAAGATGCTTGTAGGTCAAGCAGATGGCAGCGCCCCTCACCTATTAGCGGATCAGCCCCGCAGACCTTAACGCATCCGAGATAATCTTTTGAACGTCTAAGTTGGCGCTGGCAAATGGCGAGGTGCCGGCCGAAGGTGAAGGCTCGGCCGCGGCTTCATTTCGAGCGCCTCCGACATCGGCGATTGCCGCGCCGTCGATCAGGTCCCAGGACAGCGCCAGTTCCTGTGTGGACGAAAGTCCGACGTCGAGCAGGAACGCCCCCGCGCTCTCGCCATTTTCGATAACTGTCGTGTCGAGAGGCGTCCCGTGACCCATGCCTGTCAGCTGATATTCCTCGACGCAGACGCGCCCCTTTTCGTCGTGCCAGGCGCGGTGCGGATGGCCGTTGCGCTGGTCCTCGACCGGCGCGGCTGCGGTCAAGCCGTGGATCCCGCGCCATTGCGCCACAGTCGCGTCGGCGTTGCCGGCATTGACGGTGGCGTCTGCGGTGCCGTGCCAGACCGAGATGGTCGGCCAGGGCCCGTCATGTGCCGAGGCGTTGCGGACAAGATCGGCCAATTGCGCGTCGCTTTCGCGGCCCCGGCTGCGCATGCGGCTGAGGGCCGCTGGCATCGTCGTCGCGACGCCATAGGGGAGCCCGGCGATCAGGCCGCCCCCCGCAAACACTTCAGGGTAGGTCGCGAGCATGACGCCAGCCATGGCGGCACCCGCCGACAATCCGGTGATGTAGATGCGCGACGGATCGAGTGCGTGATCGGCGACGGCCCGGTCGATCATGGCCTTGATCGACGCCGGCTCACCTGCCCCGCGCTGCATGTCAACCGGCTCGAACCAATTGAAGCAGCCGTTGGCATTGTTGGCGCGGCGCTGTTCGGGAAAAACAACGGCAAAGCCGAAGCGCGCAGCGAGGATCGTCCAGGCCGTCCCCCGGTCATAGCCCTCGGGTGTCTGGGTACATCCGTGCAGCACGATGACCAGTGGTGCGTTTGGCGCCATTTGGGGGGGCACGAACTTCTTCGCGCCAAGATTGCCGGGATTGGGCGAAAAGACGAAACCCGCCAGCGGCGACGACGATGCGCCCCGCGCGCCACCGATTTCCGGCATCAGTCCGGGCATTGTGCCGGGCTGCCAGATCGGCAGTCCCTGGCGGCGGCGATTGTACATCGAAATGGGTCCGATCAAAATAATGATACAGGCTCAACGACCAGCGTAGCGGCTGGTTGCTGCACTGCACAATAAGTTTAGGCAGCAGCGCTTGCAACCGGGCAAATGCCGGAAGCGCAGGCGCCCGTCGCACGGCGGCAACCGCGATCGGGCTAGTTCCTCGCGGCCCTTGCCTCGGCAATCGCAGCCTTGAGCGCGTCATAGCCGACGGCGCCGGCCAGAACCTTGTCGCCGACGACCCAGCTCGGCGTGCCGGTCAGGCGCAAGGCGTTCTGGAGCTGCAGGTTGCTCGTGATTTCGGCCTCTGCGGCCGTGTCCTTGGCGTTGGGATCGACGCCAAAGCGCTGCGCCAGCCGCGCGCGCGCCGCCGCATCGGGGCGCGCCGCATAGGCCGCGCGGTGGAATGCGGCATAGCGGCCGGCCTTCGCCACGCGCAGGCTGAGCTCGGCGGCCGCCGTGCTGTCGGGGCCGAGCACCGGCATCTCGCGATAGACGATCTTGAGCTTCGGATCTTCCTTCAGCAGTCGGTCGATATCGGGCAGGCTCGCACGGCAATAGCCGCAGGCGTAGTCGAAGAATTCGACAAGCACGACGTCGCCCTCGGGATTGCCCTCCCATGCCCCGGCATAGGGTGTCTCGATCAGCTTGCGGTTGGCGGCAACAGCCTTCGTCGTTTCGCGTGCCTGCAGCCGTTCCATGGCTTCGGGCAATATCTCGGGATGATCGAGAATATAGTCGTGGACGATCTTTTCGACCGCGACCTTGTCGGCAACATTCACGGTTGGTGCTGCGGTTGTTGCGGCAAGAGCCGCAGCCGCGCCAAGCGCCGCTGCAAGAATTCCGATCATGACGTCGCGCCCCCTATTGGCCATTTTTCTTGCGGTGCTTGCCGTTCTTGTCGACATCGTTTTGGGAAACCATGAGGATATCCTGTGCCCGGAGCCAGTCGGGCGTCCCTTTGGGGATGCCCGCCATGGCGATGCGGGCGTTATACAGCGCCTTTGGCGCTTCGCCGGTGAGGTTGAAGCGTTCCGCGGACGCCAGCGCGGCGCGCGACGTATCGCCTTCCGCGGCATAGATGGTGCCCAGCTGGAACCAGGCAAAGGGATTTTCCCCGTCCCGCTGGACGGCGTTTTTCAGGATCGTCTTGGCTTCGGGATAATTCGCCCGGTCTTCCGTGGCAATCAGGGCATGGCCGAACAGGGCGGCAATAAGCGGCTGGTAGTTGGTGCGCTGGACGGCATCGCGCAGCACCGGCAGCGCGTCCTTCGGACGGCCCGATTCGAGCAGGATCTGGCCCTTCAGCTCCTCAAAATAGGGGTCGTGCGGGACGCTGGCCAGCAGGGCATCGGTCTCGGCGACGGCCTTGTCCGAAAAGGACTGTTTGTGGAACGCATAGGCGCGGGCGTAGCGCGCCGGAATCGACTGGTTCGAAAGTGGATAGCGGTTCAGCGTGTCCTTGGGCTCGTTGATGAACCCGAACAGTTTTGCCTTGATACGTTGGAACCGCGCCTCGATTGCAGGATCGGTCGGCGTGTTCCATGCCGGATCCGCGGCCATGCGCTCGCTGAGGACGGCGACGCGGTCGCCACTTAGCGGATGCGTGACGGCATAGGGATCGATCTTGTCCTGGCTGAGGCGATATTCTTCGGCACGCAGCTTCTTGAAGAACGAGATCATACCCTTGCCGCTGATCTTGCTGGCCGAAAGATAGCGGCGTGCCGATTCGTCGGCGCCCGCCTCGACCGACCGCGAAAAGGCAAGGTACTTGCCCATCGCCGCCTGTTGCCCGGCCATCAATATCCCCGCACCGGCATCGCCGGCCCCCGCGGCAATGGCGGCGGCCCCCAGCAACAGGCTGAGCAGCGTGATCCCCGTCGCTTCGCTCGCCCCGGCACTCGAACGCAGTACGTCACCGGCCGCGACATGGCCGAGTTCGTGCGCGATCACGCCCTGCACCTCATTGGCGTTGTCGGCGGCCTGGATCAGGCCCGAATGGATGTAGACGACCTGCCCGCCTGCCACGAACGCGTTGATCGACCCGTCGCCGATCATGACGATATCGACGCTTTTGGGATTGAGGCCGGCAGCCGCAATCATCGGCGCCGACATGTCGCGGAACAGGGTTTCGGTCTCGGCATCGCGCAGAATCGACTGCGCCAGCACGGGCTGGGCAACGAGCGCAGCAGCCAGGGCGGCCGCAACCAGTTTTCGGAACATATGCATCAGCCACGCCCTTTGCGGGCGGAGCATGAACAGCGCCTGAAACGCCGCCCATCCTCCGCCCCAAGGATCACTCGGTGGCCCCGAATGTACGCTGCCACCAGCCACCGCGCCGCGTCGGCTCGGCTTCAGGGACAGCTTCGCCAGCCGAAGTTGTTTCAGCAGGAACCGACACCTCTGCCACCAGTTCGGCAACGGGTTCGACCTTCGCCTTGCGAGTTCGCTTCGGCTTTTCGGCGGGCGCCGGTTCGGCTTCCGCGACCGCCGCCTCAGGCTCGACGACCTTCGCCTTGCGCGTGCGCTTCGGCTTCTCCGGCGCAGGCTCTGCGCCTACGACTTCTGCGTCAACGGCGGCGTCGGTGACCGGTGCGGCCTTGGGCTTGCGCGTACGCTTGGGCTTGGCGGACGGCGCTTCGACTTCGGGTTCGGCCTCCACTGGCGCAGGAGCAACGACGGCCTCGGCGGCATCTGCGGCTTCTGCCGCGTCGGCTGCGGCGTCTTCCGCCACTTCGGCCGGCGTGCGGTCGGCATCGCCACGCCCGCGCCGGCGTCGACCCCCGCGACGGTTGCGGCGCTTGCGATCGCCCTCCTCGCGAACGGGCGTTTCCCCTTCCGCCTCGGGAGTCTCGCTCTCGACGGCCTCGCCGGTTTCGGCAGCTGCGTCGCCGGTGGCATCGGCTGCACCCTCGCCCGCGGGTCCCTCGTCGCGGCGACCGCGCCGACCGCGCCGCCGACGACGGCGGCCACGACCGCCCTCGCCATCGCCCTCACCCTCGGGGCGCTCGCGCGCCTCCCGGGGACGACGTTCGCCGCGAGGCTCCTCGTCTTCCTCGGCGATTTCCTCCTCGTCGATCTCTTCCTCGACGAAGTCATCCTCCTCGTCGACATAAACTGGCGCTTCGATGCGCGGCGTAAAGGCCGGCGGCGGCCCGGAGACCTCGACGGTCATCCGCGCACCTTCCTCCTCGTTGTCCGACGCCACTTCGATGATCACGCCATAGCGCGCCTCTATTTCGGCGAGCTCGGCGCGCTTCTTGTTGAGCACGTAAAGCGCGGCCTCCTTGCTGGCGGTGAGCACGAGCCGGCTGCCGCGGCCGCGGCCCGCCTCGTCCTCGAGCATGCGCAGCGCGGACAAGCCCGCCGACGAGGCGGTACGGACAAGGCCGGTACCTTCGCAATGCGGGCATTGCCGTGTTGACGCCTCAAGCACGCCGGTGCGCAGGCGCTGGCGGCTCATTTCGAGCAGCCCGAATGACGAGATGCGCCCCACCTGGATGCGGGCGCGATCATCGGCGAGCGCCGCCTTCATCGCCTTTTCGACTTTGCGCATGTTGCCGTTCGATTCCATGTCGATGAAATCGATGACGACGAGCCCGGCCATGTCGCGCAGGCGCAACTGTCGGGCGATCTCGTGCGCGGCTTCGAGGTTGGTGTTGACCGCGGTCGCCTCAATCCCGTGTTCGCGGGTCGAGCGGCCGGAGTTGATGTCGATCGACACCAGTGCCTCGGTCGGGTTGATGACCAGATAGCCGCCCGACTTCAGCTGAACCACCGGATTGTACATCGCGGCCAGCTGGTCCTCGACATTGTTGCGCTGGAACAGCGGCACGACGTCTGAATAGGGTTTCACGCGCCGGACGTGGCTGGGCATCAGCAGTTTCATATACTGCCGGGCCTGGGCAAAGCCCTCTTCGCCCTCGATCACGACCTCGTCGATATCCTTGTTATAGATATCGCGGATGGCGCGCTTGATGAGGTCCGAGTCCTGGTAGATGAGCGCTGGCGCGGCCGAGGCGAGCGTCTTGTCGCGGATCTCGTCCCACAGGCGGGCAAGATAATCGAAATCGCGCCGAATCTCGATCTTGGTCCGCTGCAGGCCGGCAGTGCGGACGATGCAGCCCATCGTCTTGGGCAGCGCAAGGTCGGCCATGATCGACTTCAGGCGCTTGCGGTCTGCCGCGTTAGAGATCTTGCGGCTGATCCCGCCGCCGTGCGACGTGTTGGGCATGAGCACGCAATAGCGGCCGGCGAGCGAGAGGTAGCTGGTGAGCGCCGCACCCTTGTTGCCGCGTTCCTCCTTGACGACCTGCACGAGCAGCACCTGACGGCGGCGGATGACGTCCTGGATTTTGTAGCGGCGGCGCAGGTTCATCCGCTTCTGGCGGAGATTCTCGGCGGCCTTTTCGTCGATGCCATTTCCGCTTGCGGTCGAGGGCGGCGGCGCGTCGTCGTCGTCGTGCTCGCCGTCACCGTCGAGCAGTTCGCCCTCGGGCCGGTCGTCGTCGCGACCGTCATCGTCGTGATGACCGTCGATCGGCTCCATATCGTCCTCGGCCGCGCGCAGCCGTTCTTCCTCGGCGGCGTGTTCCGCCTCTTCGCGGAGGAGTGCCTCGCGATCTTCCTTCGGGATCTGGTAATAGTCGGGATGGATTTCGGCGAAGGCCAGGAAGCCGTGCCGGTTGCCACCGTAATCGACGAACGCCGCCTGCAGCGACGGTTCGACGCGGGTCACCTTGGCGAGGTAGATATTGCCCTTGAGCTGCTTGTGTTCCGCCGATTCGAAATCGAATTCTTCGATCCGGCTACCCTTGACGACCGCGACACGGGTTTCTTCCCGGTGGCGCGCATCGATCAGCATACGCATTGTCATGTAGGTTTCTCCGGGCGCGCAGCCGCCGCGAAAGCATCCCGTTCGGGTGCCGTGCGGGCGCGCCATATGTCCGGCAACAGTTCATGGGCGCGGCTCCTCGCGCACCGCTGTTGCGGGTTGGTTGGTGGTCAGTGAGCGCGTCTGCTCTCACGGCATGCCCGGCGAATGCCGCCGGGAAAGACGTCCGCCCACGCGCCCGGACACTGGGTCCGGAGAATGCGCAGGGCGGAATGTCATGCATCATGAGAACGTCAACCTGTCGGGCGGCTGTAAGAAAAGGCGAAAAGCCTGCAGCGGTCCCGGTACAAGCGTAGCAGCCCCCTGTTGCAACGGCAACTGCGCATGCCGCCGGTTTTCCTGCCCGCCAGAAGTAAAGACCTCGTTAACCAAATCCGGATAGGTCTGCTTCAACGCGCAGACGCAATTCTGCCGTCGACGAAGGTTAATCGGGAAGCCGACTGCGATGCGATATTTCTGGACCCGAGCACCCATTGCGCGGCATTGTGTCGCAGTGTCCGCACTTCTGCCAATATTGGCGGCGATCGCAACTCAGGCCCAGGCGGGCCGGGTGACCGGTGTCGACATCGCCGACGATCAGATTGTCGTTCGCTTCGACGACCCGGTAATCCGGGCCAGCAGCTTCGTGCTCGCCGGGCCCGACCGCATCGCGCTCGACATCGAAGGCGGGACCCCGGGCCGGGCGGTTGCACCCGCCGGGCCCGTAACACGCGTCCGACAGGCGACTTACGCAGCGGGTATGACGCGGGTCGTGTTCGACCTCAACGCGCCGCGCGCCGTGCGCCGCGGTCAGTTTTCGGACGACGGCCTGTCGCTTACCCTCGATCTGGCCCCGCTCGAGGCAGAGGCCATAGCCCGCACCATAGCCGCGCCGCGCCAGCTGTACCTGCCACCGGAGGCGCACAGCGCCGCTCCGCCGCGGAGCCGCTACAGCGTCACCATCGACATTCCGCCGATGCAGAATGGGTTGCCGCGACCGCGCATCCTGGGGCCCGCCGGACGTCCGCTGGTCGTCATCGATGCCGGGCACGGCGGCCATGACCCCGGCGCGATCGGCGCGAACGGGGCGCGTGAAAAGGACGTCACGTTGGCGCTCGCCAAGTCGATCCGGGACGAACTTCTGGCCGGCGGGCGCGTGCGCGTGGCGCTGACGCGCGAGGACGACCGCTTCCTCGTGCTCGGCGAACGAGCCCAGATCGCGCGCAACATCAAGGGGGACCTGTTCATATCGGTTCATGCCGACAGTGCCCCGGGCACCGATGCATCGGGAGCCACGATCTACACGCTGTCCGAGGTCGCGTCGGGCCGCACGGCGGCGGCACTGGCGGCGCGCGAAAACCGGGCCGACATCATCAACGGCGTCAACCTCGGCGCGGAATCGTCGGACGTGTCGTCGATCCTCATCGACCTGGCGCAGCGCGAGACGATGAATGCCTCGGCCCGCTTTGCCGACCTGTTCAAGCGCGAGGGGGGCGCGGTCCCGTTCAAGCGCGATTATCATCAGATGGCCGGGTTCGCCGTGCTGAAAGCGCCCGACATGCCTGCCATCCTGTTCGAGGCGGGGTACATCAGCAGCGCCAGCGACGTGGCCCGACTGACATCGGTCGAGGGACGACGCGCCATTGCCGCGTCGCTGCGCCGCGCTGTCGACGTGCATTTCGCCCGCCGCATGGCGTCACGCTAAGACGCGGCTTTCCCGAACCGCAATCGCGCAGTAGACGCGGGAGCGATGACCGACGCTGCCGAGCCCGAGAACCTGCGCCTGACCCTCACACGACAGGGCAGCGCCGTTGCGGACCGGGTGCGCGGGATCTGGGGCAGCCGCTGGGGACGTCGCGGCCTGGTTGCGCTCGGCTTCATGCTGCTCGCCTATGTCGCTTTCTGGTTCGCGTTCGCACGCGGCCTGCCCGATGCGACGGCCCTGCTGAAGTACGAACCGCCGTTGCCCACCAACATCCGGTCGGTCGACGGCACGCCGGTTTATTCCTACGCCCGCGAACGGCGCGTGCAGCTGAGCTACGAAGAGTTTCCGCCGTTGCTGGTCAAGGCCTATATGGCGGCCGAGGACAGGACGTTCTTCGAACATGGCGGCGTGGACTACCCGGGCGTCATCCGGGCTGTCTTCACCAACCTGACCCGTTCCGGCCGCCCGATCGGCGCGTCCACGATCACGCAGCAGGTTGCCAAGAACCTGCTGATCGGAAACGAGGTATCCTACTCGCGCAAGGTAAAGGAAGCGCTGCTCGCCTATCGTATCGAAGCGGCGCTGACCAAGCAGCAGATCATGGAACTCTATCTCAACCAGATCGCGCTCGGCCGGAATGCGTTCGGCGTGCAGTCGGCAGCGCTCGCGTATTTCGGCAAGGATGCCAAGGACCTGACCCTGCCCGAAATGGCCTATCTCGCCATCCTGCCCAAGGGCCCGTCCAACTATCGGCCCGAACGCTTCTATGACCGGGCGATGGCCCGGCGGAACTGGGTGCTGGGCGAGATGCTGCGTAATGGGTTCATCGACCAGGCGCAGCACGATGCGGCCGTCGCGACGCCGCTGGGCACCGTCCCGCGCGTGCAGGTCAAGGACGACGTCGTCGGCGGCTATTTCACCGAAGAGGTCCGCCGCCAGCTGATCGAGAAATTCGGCGAGAATGCGCAGGACGGCCCCTATTCGGTCTATTCAGGCGGGCTATGGGTGCGCAGTTCGCTCGACCCGCGGTTGCAGGGCTATGCCGAAAATGCACTGCGCGAAGGCCTGTTGCGCTTCGACCGCGGCCGGGGGTGGAGCGGGCCCTCGGGGAAGATCGACGTATCGGGCAACTGGCAACAGGCGTTTGCGGGTGCGAATATCGGCGTGGCGTACAAGGACTGGCGGACCGCCGTCGTTCTGGCCAAGGGCAATGGCGCGGCTCAGATCGGTTTCATCGACGGGTCGCAGGGCCGCCTGCCCGCCTTTGCCGCCGCCATGCCGCGCAAAGGCGGCGGTGCCGCCTTCGACTGGCTCAACCCCGGCGACATCATCGTAGTGGCGCCCGAAGGGAGCGACTGGTCGCTGCGCAGCATTCCCGAAATTTCTGGCGGCATGGTCGTGCAGAACCCGCACACGGGCCAGATTCTCGCCATGCAGGGCGGCTTCGATGCGCGGCTCGGCAGCTTCAACCGGGCAACGCAGGCGCTCCGCCAGCCGGGATCGAGCTTCAAACCGTTCGTCTACGCCGCCGCGCTCGACCATGGCATGACTCCGGCATCGATCATCGTCGACGGGCCGTTCTGCGTGTACCAGGGCGTCGCGCTGGGCCGGAAGTGTTTCCGCAACTTCGGCAATGCGAGCGGCGCCGGGCCGCAGACGATGCGCTGGGGCGTCGAGCAATCGCGCAACCTGATGACCGTGCGCGCCGCCAGCCAGACCGGCATGGAAAATGTCGTGAAGATGGCCGAAGCGGTGGGCATCAGCGATCCCGGCAAGCCCTATCCGGCCGTGCTCGCGGTCGCGCTGGGCGCGGGCGACACGACGGTCGCCAAGATGGTCAACGCCTATTCGGTCCTCGCCAACAGCGGACGGGCGACAACACCGACACTGATCGATTTCGTGCAGGACCGGCACGGCAAGGTCGTGTTCCGCGCCGACACACGCCCGTGCGACCGCTGCAACATGGCCGAATATGACGGCAAGCCCATGCCCCGCCCCCCAAGCAGGACCAAGCAGGTGATGGATGCCATGACCGCCTACCAGATCGTCCACATTACCGAAGGCGTGATCCAGCGCGGCACGGCAACGGTCTTGCGCGACCTCAACCGGCCGCTGTTCGGCAAGACGGGCACGACGTCCGGCCCGACCAATGTCTGGTTCGTCGGCGGCTCACCCGATCTCGTCGGTGGGGTCTATCTCGGCTATGACCGACCGCGCAGCATGGGTGGCGGGGCGCAGGGCGGCGTGATTGCGGCGCCGATCTTCAAGGCCTTCGCCAGGCCCGCGTTCGAGGGCATGCCCGTCGTCCCCTTCCGCGCCCCGCCCGGCATTCGCATGGTCCGCATCGATCGCCGCTCCGGCAAGCGGGTCTATGGGGTCTGGCCGAACGAGAGCGATCCCAAGCCCGCCGTCATCTGGGAAGCGTTCAAGCCCGAAAGCGAGCCGCGCCGGTCGCTTCGCAACGACGAGGTCCCGGTCACCCTTGCCGTCAAAAAAGCCGCGCCCCGCGGGCAGACCCAGCAACGGCCCGACAGCGAATTCTTGCAAAGACAGGGCGGCATCTACTAACGCCTCGCCTGACGAATGCCGTCACCCCGAACTTGTTTCGGGGTCCACCTTCCCGCCTGCGCGGTCGTTCAGGCGGACAGGTGGATGCTGGAACAAGTCCAGCATGACGGAGCCGGGAAAGGCCCTGCCTTCTCCCAAACCCGATGAGGAACACCCTATGCGCGCCGAAGCGCAAGCCCATATCGACCAGATCAAATCAGCCCTCGCGCTGTTGCGCCGCTTCCTCGACTGGGACCGGGCGCTGGCGCGGCTCGACGAGCTTAACGCCATGGTTGAGGACCAGGCGCTGTGGAATGATCCCAAGGCGGCCCAGGTCGTGATGCGCGAACGCCGGCGGCTCGACGAAGCGATCGGCGCCACGCGCGCGATCCAGACCGAAATGAACGACACGGTCGAATTGATGGAAATGGCTGAGGCCGAAGGCGACGAGGCACTGGTCGATGAAGGTGTCGCGTCGCTGGCGGCGCTGTCCGAACGGGCCGAACGCGACAAGGTGGCGGCGCTGCTGGCCGGGGAAGCCGACGGCAACGACACCTATGTTGAAGTCAATGCCGGGGCAGGCGGCACCGAAAGCCAGGATTGGGCAGGCATGCTGGCGCGCATGTACCAGCGCTGGGCCGAGCGCCACGGAATGAAGGTCGAGCTGATCGACAGTCATTCGGGCGAACAGGCGGGGCTGAAATCGGCAACCCTGCTGCTCAAGGGCGAGAATGCCTATGGCTATGCCAAGACTGAAAGCGGCGTTCACCGGCTCGTCCGTATCAGCCCCTATGACAGTGCGGCACGCCGCCACACCAGCTTTGCCAGCGTCTGGGTGTATCCGGTCGTCGACGAGAACATCGACATCGAGATCGTCGAAAGCGACCTGCGCATCGACACCTATCGCGCATCGGGCGCAGGCGGCCAGCACATCAACACGACCGACAGCGCCGTGCGCATCACGCACATCCCGACCAACATCGTCGTGCAGTGCCAGAACCAGCGCAGCCAGCACAAGAACAAGGCGGAGGCGATGAACCAGCTGCGCGCGCGGCTCTACGAGGCCGAACTGCAGAAGCGCGAGGCCGAAGCAAGCGCGACCGCGGCGTCGAAGACCGATATCGGCTGGGGACACCAGATTCGCAGCTATGTGCTGCAGCCGTACCAGATGGTGAAGGACCTGCGGACCGGTGTCGTATCGACCGCGCCCGACCAGGTGCTCGACGGCGACCTCGACCGGTTCATGGCGGCAGCCCTGTCGCAACGGGTGACGGGCGAGAAGGTGGTCGTGGAGGACGTCGACTAGTGGGCAAGGACACTGCATCCCTGAACGTGGCGAAGGTCTGCCCTTCGTCTGCCGCACGCCGCATATCAGCGCAGGGCTTCGACAAGCTCCGCCATGCGGTATGCCTGTGCCTTTTCCTCGCCGCCTGCAATTCCTCGCCCGCTGCGACGACCCCCAAGCCCTCCGCCTTCCCCGCCCCCGCCCGCCCCGTCGCCGCCATTGTCTCGCCGCGCTGGTCGGACGAGGACAGCCGCGACAAGGCGGGAGAGTCGGTGGAAGTAATGAACCGCGCGGGCGTGAAGCCCGGCATGACGGTCGCCGACATCGGCGCGGGCGAAGGCTATTACACGATCCGCCTCGCGTCGCGGGTCGGCGCCAAGGGCCGCGTGCTGGCGCAGGACATCGTGCCCGAGGTCCGCGATGCGCTGGCCGAACGCGCCACGCGCGAGCGGCTCGACAATGTCAGCGTCAAGCTGGGCACGCCCGACAATCCCGGCCTGCCCGAAAACAGTTTCGACCGGGTGTTCCTGGTGCACATGTACCACGAGATCGAAAGCCCCTATGCGTTTCTCTGGCATCTGCGTCCGGCGACCAAGGCCGGTGGCCGCGTGATCGTGGTGGATGCCGACCGGCCGACCAACCGGCATGGGACGCCGCCGACCCTGCTCAAATGCGAATTCGCGGCAGTCGGTTACAGGCAGGTCGACTTTCAGGTCATGCCAGCAGCGGGCGGCTATCTAGCAGCGTTCGAGCCGAGCGGGGAAAGGCCGGAGCCCGGGGCGATCAGGGCGTGCAAGATCTGACCCGCTCCCTCTCCTTCGGGGAGAGGGAAGAACTTACATGTCGCCACCCTGATATTTCAGTTCGAGATACTTCCCCTGCGTCGCAAGCCGTTCGAGATCGCCGCGCGCCAGGTTCTCGCTCATCCGCTTCAGCTCGGTGTCGACCACGGCAAGGCCGTCGAGCAGCTGCTTTTCGGGGATGATGCCATCGGTGTCGACGCGGCGGAGCGCCTGCGGGACGCGGGTATAGCCCTTGACCAGCTCGGGCAGCTCGTCGCCGATCAGGCGGCGCACGGCCGCCGCGGCGGGCTCGCGCTCGTCGAGCGTCGCCAGCTGCGGTACCAGTGCTTCCAGCCTGACACCGATCCCGTCCACGAGCCGCGCCGCAGGCGCAGGAAGTGCAAGACGCTGCGTTGACAGCCATTCCTCGGTCCTGAGCGGGAGGAGTGCGAGCTGCGTCGTCGGCAACGCTTCCGCGCTGGGTTCGCGGTCCTGCGGGAACACCGCAAGAAGCAGCGTGGTCGCAATGATGGCGAGGCCCGCCAGCATCACGCCGGTCGTGCCCACTGGGAAGCCCGCGAGCCCGACGGCGACCAGCGCGAACAGGATCAGCGCCGTCGCCACGGCCATCCGCGAGAGTCGCCGGCCGATGTTGCGCCGCATCCGTTCGCGCGCGCGCTTTTGCAGGCGGCGACTCTCCGAGTGGCGCTGGATCAGCATTTCGGCCTTGGCGATGATTTCGTCGGCGGTCATTTACACCTCTCCCTCTCCCCTGCGGGGAGAGGGCCGGGGAGAGGGGCAGTGCCTTTCCGTTGTTGCGATCACGTCGGGAGAGACTGCCCCTCTCCCCAGCCCTCTCCCCAGAGGGGAGAGGGGGAAGATCAGACCGGTGCGAGCGGATTGTCGGCCATGGGGCCGCTCAGCCGTCCCTGCGCGGCACCTTCGGCCCGCGCGATATAGCCCTTCGACTTTTCGACTTCGCTCGTGAGCGCGTCGACCGTAGTCTTCATGGATACCAAGGCCTTGGCCTTGAACGCGTCGACCTGGTCCATCGTGTCGTAGATGTTCTGGAAGGCGCGCTTGAGGGTTTCAAGCGGGATCGTCGAGCTGGCCGCCTGTTCGTGGATCGTCGCAGTCTGCGATTTGAGCAGGGCGCCCGTGGAATCGATGATGTTTGCCGTCGTCGTGTTGAGAGCGGTGATCTGTTCGAGCACGAGCTTCTGGTTGGTCAGCGCCTGCGCCACGGTGACCGCGGTGCGCAGTGCCGACACGGTTGTCGTCGAGGCTCGATCGACGCCCTTCATCAGTTCGACATTGTTCTTCTTGACGAGGTCGAGCGCCAGATAGCCCTGCACGCTGACCGCCATCTGGGTGAGCAGGTCGGTGGTGCGCTGGCGGACGTAGAAGAGCGCCGTCTCGCGAATGGCCTTCGCCTTGACCGGGTCCGACGTCTCGATCTCGTTGGCCTTGGCTTCGAGCTTGGCGTCGAGCGCCTTCGACACATGGATCATCTGTTCGAGGCGCCCCATTGCGGCCCACAGGCTCTGCCGCTCGGTGGCGATGGCGGCATTGTCCTTCAGCAATTCGTCCTTGCCCGAGGCGAGGCGCGTCAGGATCGAGGCGATGTGCTGCTGCGACGATTTGTAGCTGTCGAAATAGTCGCGCATCTTGTTGCCGAACGGGAGGATCCCGAACAGCCGCTTGGGTGCGGTCAGGCTGCCGCGCTTGCCGGGATCGAGATCCTCGATCGTTCGGCGGAGTTCGGCGAGGTCGGCACCCACGCCGCTTTCCTTGTCCATCGAGCGCACCGGCCGGTCGAGGAAGCGATTCGACTGGCCGGCAGCCTGGGCGATCTCGTTGCGGCCCATGTCGGCGATCAGATCGACCCGGCGGCCGAACTCGGGCGAATTTGCGTCCTGCGCGACAAGGTCGGCGACGAACTGTTCGGCCTTTGCCTCGAGCTGGGTCTTTTGCGCATCCTCCAGCGGGACGAGGCCACTCGCCTTCTCCGCTGCAATCGGCGCGACGGGATCGGGCGCAGTCAGCGTCATTTCGGCCGTTTCTGTAACCGTGCTCGCCATGCAAATTCCTCCAGCTCCGCGCCTAGATAGGGCGAGGGCGGTGTCTTATTCAAGTGATACAGTAGGCTGCCCAAGCGCAACATGCAAAACATGCATGCGGTGTGCACAGGAATGATGCTTGGGATGCACGGGGCGACCCGCTACATGCATGCCATGGAAACCGCCGAAACCGCCCTTTTGCTGGCGCGCGCGCAGTTTGCGTTCACCGTGTCCTTCCACTTCCTGTTCCCGTCGTTCTCGATCGGGCTGGCAAGCTATCTCGCCGTGCTCGAAGGGCTGTGGCTATGGACGAAGAAACAGGTCTATCTCGACCTGTTCCGCTACTGGCTGCGCATCTTTGCGGTCGCCTTTGCCATGGGCGTCGTGTCGGGCATCGTGATGTCCTACCAGTTCGGGACCAACTGGGCGGTGTTCAGCGACAAGGCAGGACCGATCATCGGGCCGCTGATGGCCTATGAGGTACTGACCGCCTTTTTTCTCGAAGCCGGGTTCCTCGGCGTCATGCTCTTCGGCATGAAAAAAGTCGGACCGGGACTGCACTTCGGCGCCACCTTGATGGTCGCGCTCGGCACGTTCATCTCCGCCTTCTGGATACTGAGCGTCAACAGCTGGATGCAGACGCCGCAGGGCTGGGCGGTCAACGCCGTTGGTCAGTTCGTCCCGGGGCCCGGTGGCTGGCTGCCGATCATCTTCAACCCGAGCTTTCCCTATCGGCTCGTGCATACCGTGATCGCCGCCTATCTGACGACGGCCTTCGCGGTCGGCGGGGTCGGCGCCTGGCACCTGCTGCGCGGGCACAAGACCGATGCCGCCAAGACCAGCTTTTCGATGGCGATGTGGATGGCCGCGATCGTCGCGCCGATCCAGATCTTTGCCGGCGACATGCACGGTCTGAACACGTTGGAGCACCAGCCTACCAAGGTCATGGCGATGGAGGGGCATTTCCAGAGCCACCCGCACGGCGCGCCGCTCATCCTTTTCGGCGTTCCCGACCAGGACGCGCAGAAAATGCGATACAGCATTGAAATTCCCAAGATGTCGTCACTGATCCTGAAGCACGATCCGGACGCGCCGCTCGCCGGGCTCGACACCGTTCCGCGCAAGAACCAGCCGCCCGTCGCCATCGTCTTCTGGACCTTCCGCATCATGGTCGGCATCGGGTTTGCCATGCTGGGCCTTGGCCTGTGGAGCCTGTTCGCGCGCTTTCGCGGCAAGCTTTACGAGTGGAAATGGCTACACCGTGCGGGCGTGCTGATGGGGCCGGCCGGGTTCGTCGCGGTGCTTGCCGGTTGGGCCACCACCGAAGTCGGCCGCCAACCTTGGACGATTACCGGGCTGCTGCGCACCGCCGATGCTTCGTCGGCCATCGGCACGCCGGGCATGATCGGCTCGCTCACAGCTTTCGTGCTCGTCTATTTCGGGGCGTTCTCTGCGGGAACCTGGTATATCCTGAAGCTGATGGCACAGCCGCCGCACGAAGGCGAACCCGAGAATGTCGCCGGGCCGATCCGCACCGCGGGCACGACGCCCGCCATGGAGGGCAAGTGATGGCCGTCTCGTTCGACCTGACCGTCATCTGGGCGGGAATCATCGCCCTTGCCATCGCCATGTACGTCGTGATGGACGGGTTCGACCTGGGCATCGGCATCCTGTTCCCGCGTTTTGCGGTGGGCAACGACCGCGACCGGGCGATGAACGCCATTGCGCCGGTGTGGGACGGCAACGAGACCTGGCTGGTGCTGGGCGGCGGCGGGCTGCTCGCGGCCTTTCCGCTGGCCTATGCGATCGTCCTGCCGGCGCTCTATGCCCCCCTGATCGCGATGCTGCTCGGTCTCGTTTTTCGCGGCGTCGCCTTCGAGTTCCGCTGGCGCGATCCGGGGCACCGCGCGCTGTGGGATGCCGCGTTCTGCGCCGGGTCGGTCGTCGCCACTTTCGCCCAAGGCATCACGCTCGGCGCGCTGCTGCAGGGGATCAAGGTGTCCGGGCGTAGCTACGGCGGTGGCTGGTGGGACTGGCTGACCCCGTTCAGCCTGCTCTGCGGCGCCAGCCTGCTGGTTGGCTATGCGTTGCTCGGCGCGTGCTGGCTGATCTGGCGGACCGAAGGATCGCTCAACGCCGAAGCCCGTGGCTTTGCCAAATGGTTGACGCCCGCGCTCCTCGTCGCCCTCGGCGCGGTCAGCCTCGCCACGCCTTTTCTGGAGGGGCAGTATTGGCAGCGCTGGTTCGCTTTCCCCGGCATGATCGTGACTATCCCGATGCCGCTGCTCGTCGGCGGCGCGGCACTGATGCTGTGGCGCGCGGTTGCGACTGGCAGGGACAATGCGCCGTTTCTGTGGGCCCTGGCGATCTTCGGCCTGTCGATGGCGGGCCTCGCCATTTCGATCTGGCCGGACGTCATCCCAGGGCGGGTGACGATCTGGCAGGCGGCCGCTCCTTACGACAGCCAGATCTTCATGCTGGTCGGCGTCGCGATCATGCTGCCGCTCATCCTGGCCTATACCGCCTGGGCCTATTGGGTGTTTCGCGGCAAGGTGGGCGATGAGGGCTATCATGCGCACGACCATTAGGCGGCCATGGTTCCGCAGGCTTGCCTGGCTCGTCGCCATCTGGGCCGGAAGCGTGCTGGCGCTGGCGGCGGTGGCGTGGCCGATCCGGATGCTGCTTAAGGGCTGATGCACCTTTGGCAGCCACCCGAAGGCTAACCGACTGAGTTTTTCCGCCGCGTCACCCAACCCTTGCGGGCCGCTGCCGAGCGGGCCTCGCCCGACCCGGCGTTCTGCACCTTGCCGCCACGCGTGGACGAGATATGCGTATCGGCCTGGCCACGGCCCGCGCCGGACTTGTTGCCGCCGCCGCTTTCCTTGTTGACGGTCGCCCAGGCGCGCGCCTCGGCCGTTTTTTTCGGCACACCGCGGTCCTCATACCCTTCCTCGATATGTTCGGCCTTGCGCTTTTGCTTGTCGGTATAGGCGTCCTTCGATCCACGGGGCATGGTGGTTCTCCTGAAACAGGCGAAAGGAACGCGTGACGGCAAAGGTTGTTGCAACGCCGCATTTGCGCTAGGGGCGCGCGCAACATTGCTCTCGTACATTCAGGAAATCCAATGAGCCTCCGCCCACCCCCCCTGCGGAACGTGGCCATCATCGCGCACGTCGATCATGGCAAGACCACCCTCGTCGACCAGCTTTTCCGTCAATCGGGCACGTTCCGCGACAACCAGCGCATCGAAGAGCGTGCGATGGATTCGAACGATCTCGAAAAAGAGCGCGGGATCACGATTTTGGCCAAGTGCACCAGCGTCGAGTGGGAAGGCACGCGGATCAACATCGTCGATACGCCGGGCCACGCCGATTTCGGCGGCGAGGTGGAGCGCATCCTGTCGATGGTCGACGGGGTGATCCTTTTGGTCGACGCGTCGGAAGGCGCGATGCCGCAGACGAAGTTCGTGACCGGCAAGGCGCTGGCATTGGGCCTGAAGCCCATCGTCGTGGTCAACAAGGTCGATCGCCCCGACGAGCGCATCCAGGAAGTGCTCGACGAGGTGTTCGACCTGTTCGTCAGCCTGGAAGCCAGCGACGAGCAGCTCGACTTCCCGGTGCTCTATGCGTCGGGCCGCAACGGCTATGCCAACGAGGACCATAATCTTCGCGAAGGCACGCTGCGACCGCTGTTCCAGAAAATCGTCGACCACGTCCCGCCGCCGTCGGCCGACCCCGATGGCCCGTTCAAATTCCTGGTCACGCTGCTCGACCGCGACAATTTTCTCGGCCGCATCCTGACCGGCCTCGTCTTCTCCGGCTCGGTCAAGACCAACCAGCAGATCCATGCGCTCGATAACGACGGCAAGATCGTGGAAACCGGCCGTGCGTCGAAGATCATGACGTTCCGCGGTCTCGAGCGCGTACCGACCGACGAGGCGAACGCGGGCGACATCATCTCGCTTGCGGGCCTGACCGTCGCGACGGTTTCCAACACGATCTGCGACCCGAGCGTCAGCGAGCCGCTGCATGCCCAGGCAATCGATCCGCCGACCCTGTCCATGCGCTTCTCGGTGAACGACAGCCCGATGGCGGGCCGCGAGGGCACCAAGGTCACGAGCCGCATGATCCGCGACCGCCTGTTCCGCGAAGCCGAATCGAACGTCGCGATCAAGGTGACCGAAGCCGCCGACCGCGACAGCTATGAAGTCGCCGGACGCGGCGAATTGCAGCTCGGCGTGCTGATCGAGACGATGCGCCGCGAAGGGTTCGAACTGGGCATCAGCCGCCCGCGCGTGCTGTTCGGCGAGGACGAGAACGGCAACAAGACCGAGCCGTACGAAACCGTGATCATCGACGTCGACGAGGAATATTCGGGGACGGTCGTCGAAAAGATGAACCTGCGTAAGGCCGAGCTGACCGACATGCGCCCCTCGGGCGGCGGCAAGACGCGCATCACCTTCAGTGCGCCGTCGCGCGGCATGATCGGCTATCACGGCGAGTTCCTGTCGGATACGCGCGGCACCGGTATCATGAACCGCCTGTTCGAGAAATACGGTCCCCACAAGGGGCAGATCGAGGGCCGCAAGAACGGCGTGCTCATTTCGAACGGCGCAGGCGAAGCCAATTCCTATGCGCTGGGCCCGCTCGAAGAGCGCGGCATCCTGTTCGTCGGGCATGGCGAGGCGCTGTACGAGGGCATGATCATCGGCGAGAACGCGAAGCCCGACGACCTCGAGGTCAACCCGATGAAGGCCAAGCAGCTGACCAACTTCCGCGCGTCGGGCGGCAAGGACGATGCGATCCGCCTGACCCCGCCGAAGAAGGCAACGCTCGAACAGGCGATTGCCTATATCGACGACGACGAGATGGTCGAAGTGACGCCGAAGTCGATCCGGCTGCGCAAGCGCTACCTCGACCCGCACGAGCGCAAGAAGGCGAGCCGCGCAAAGCTGGCCGCCTGAGTCCGGCGGGCGCCGATGGCTTCACCCATTGCGGCCGTTGCGCCCGTTGCCGTCGAAACGCTCGACCTGATCGGGATCGCCGTGTTTGCGGCGTCGGGCGCGCTGGCAGCGGCGCGGGCGAAGCAGACGCTGGTAACTTTTGCCTTTTTCGCGCTGGTGACCGGCGTGGGCGGGGGCACGGTACGGGATCTGCTGATTGGCGCACCCGTGTTCTGGGTGCACGACTGGCGCGTAGCCGCCGTCTGCATGGGGTCTGCACTGGCCATCTGGGTCTTGCCGCGCAAGCTGTGGCCGGGGCGCGCGATCGACTGGTTCGACGCCGTAGGGCTTGCCGTCTACGCCGTGTTCGGCGCCGCGAAGTCGCTCGATCTCGGCGTGCCGGCGCTTCCGGCCGTCATGATGGGCGTGATCACCGCATGCGTCGGGGGCATCATCCGCGACGTGCTCGCGGGTGTACCGTCGATCCTGCTGCGGCCGGAAATCTATGTGACGGCGGCAGCGCTGGCGGCCGCCTCCTTCGTGGCCCTGGTTCTCGTCGGCATGCCCGTGCCGATCGCAGCCGCAGTCGGGGCCTTCGCAGGCTTCGGCCTGCGGGCGGCCGCTATTACCCGGGGCCTGTCGATCCCTTCCTATCGCGGCTGATCGGGCTCGGCATCGTCGTGCTGGACGTACCAGCTGTGGTTCTCGACGATCGCCGCGGCGACCGGCCGGCCCTGTTTGTCGAGCGATGGCCTGAAGCGAAAGCGCTCGCGGATAAGGCGACAGGTCGTCTCGTCAAGGATACGGCTGCCGCTCGACCGGGTGACTTCGCAATCCGAAACGCCTCCGTCCGTCTCGACGACATAGCGCACCGCGACCGTGCCGCCGACACCCGCTTCCCCGGCCGCCGCCGGATAGTCGGAATTCTTCAGGCGCCCCTTGATTTGGCGGGGGGGCGTCTCGCCGCCACCATCGCCATCCCCGTCCCCATAGCCGCCGCTGCCCGAACCCGTGCCACTGCCGCCGGCGCCCGTTCCGGGGCCAGCGACGGTCGACGCGCCTGCTGTCGCATCGGGGCCCGCTCCCGCTTTGGGCGCCGTCACGACAGGCACCGGTAACACCGGCAGGACAGGCAGCGGGGCAACGGTTTCGGTCGGGTTGGCGCGCAAGTTAGGCGGTGAGGCCGCGCCCTGCTTGCGGGCCCTATGCGGCTGCCGCGCGGGAATGACTTGAGGCGGGGGCGTGATTGCCGTCGGGCGGATGGTCGCCATGTCGGCGCTGATCCGGATCGACGCGCCCGGCGCCCAGCTGGCAAAAATCGCATAGCCAAGCGCCAGCTCGATCACTCCGACGAGCACTGCTGCCCATAATCGGACGCGGCGGCGGGAGGGAACGACAGGCATCGGGACTCGCTCGCAACGGCAACGGCACCTTATGGCGCGTGCGAGGCTGAACGCGCGACGGCGAAAGGCGTGCCGCCAGCTGAACGGTTCGTTATTGCAGGTTCACGCAACCTTGCGCGTCGGCTGATCGTTACGCCTCTGCATTTGACATAAAGGGACTTTGTAATGCGTCGACTTATCCTCTCGCTATCCGCGCTTTCGCTCGCCATTCCAGCCACCTTTGCGCTGCCCGCCAGCCCGGTCGAGGCGCGCAAGGCGCAGACCTACCGTGGCAAGAGCCAGCGCTATTACCGCAATTGCCGGTATTCGAGCGGGACGACCGGCCTGATCGCCGGCGGCGTCGGCGGCGCGGTTGTCGGCGACAAGGTGATCGGCGGCGGCGTGCTCGGCCCGGTCGTCGGTGCCGTTGGCGGTGCGCTTGCGGGCCGCGCGATCGACCGGTCGATGACCGCCAAGAAGCGCTGCCGCTAAGCCCTAGCGGCCGGTCTGGCCCCGGTGCATGAGCTTTGCATCGGCCAGCACCAAAGCCAGCATCGCCTCGACCACGGGGGCGCCACGGATTCCCACACAGGGGTCGTGGCGCCCCTTTGTCACGATCTCCGTTGCCTCGCCGGACGATGTGACCGTCGCGACCGGGGTCAGGATTGACGAGGTCGGCTTGAATGCGACGCGGACGACAACCGGCTGGCCCGTCGAGATACCGCCCGCGATGCCGCCTGCATGATTGGCGGCGAATGAAGGTCGGTCGGTACCCGGCCGCATGGCATCGGCATTTTGTTCGCCCCGCAGCCGGGCAGCGGCAAAGCCGTCCCCGATCTCGACGCCCTTGACTGCGTTGATGCTCATGCATGCGGCGGCGAGCTGCGCGTCGAGCTTCAGGTAGAGCGGCGCTCCCCAACCCGCAGGAACGCCGGTCGCGACGCATTCGACGACGGCGCCCAGCGACGATCCGGCCTTGCGCGCATCATCGACCAGGACCTCCCAACGCGCAGCGGCAGCGGCGTCGGCGCAGAAGAAGGGATTGTTGGCGATCTCGCCCGCGTCGAAGCTTTGGACGCGATCGCCACCGATCTCGACGATATGCGCCGTGATCGTCACTTCAGGGATGACCAGCCGCGCAACGCCGCCGGCGGCGACCCGGGCGGCAGTCTCGCGCGCCGAACTGCGCCCGCCGCCGCGATAATCGCGAAAACCGTATTTGGCTTCATAGGCATAATCGGCGTGGCCGGGGCGATAGGCCTTGGCCACCTCGGTGTAGTCCTTCGACCTTTGGTCGGTATTCTCGATCATCAGGCTGATCGGCGTGCCGGTCGTACGCCCCTCGAACACGCCCGACAGGATACGGACGGCGTCGGCTTCCTGGCGCTGCGTCGTGAACTTCGACGTACCGGGACGGCGCTTGTCGAGGAACGGCTGGAGATCGGCCTCTCTCAGTGCCAGCCCCGGCGGGCAGCCGTCGACGATCGCGCCGAGCGCAGGGCCATGCGACTCGCCCCAAGTCGTGAAGCGGAACAGATGGCCGAAGCTGTTGTGGCTCACGAAAGCGTCATATCCGGCGCATCCTCGGCCTTCATCCCAACCACCTGATAGCCGGCATCGACATAATGAATTTCGCCGGTAACGCCCGACGACAGATCGCTGCACAGATAAAGCCCGGCGCCACCCACGTCCTCGATCGTGACGTTCCGCTTCAGCGGCGCGTTCAGCTCATTCCATTTGAGGATGTAGCGGAAGTCGCCGATGCCCGACGCCGCCAGCGTCTTGATCGGGCCGGCCGAAATGGCGTTCACGCGAATGTCGTCGCGGCCGAGATCGACCGCGAGATATTTCACGCTCGTCTCGAGCGCCGACTTTGCGACGCCCATGACATTGTAATGCGGGATGACTTTCTCGGCGCCATAATAGGTCAAGGTCAAAAGTGCGCCGCCATCGGGCATCATGGCCTGTGCGCGCTTGGCGACGGCGACGAACGAATAGACGCTGATGTTCATCGTCATCAGGAAATTGTCGAGACTGGTGTCGTAGAAGCGTCCGCGCAGTTCGTTCTTGTCCGAAAAGCCGATGGCATGGACGACAAAGTCGATCTTGGGCCACCGCGCCGCCAGGGTCTCGAAGGTCTTGTCGAGCGCCGTCATGTCGGCCACGTCGCAATCGATGAGAAAGTCGCTGCCCAGTTCGGCCGCAAGCGGTCGGACCCGCTTTTCGAGCGCCTCGCCCTGGTAGCTGAAGGCGAGCTCCGCACCTGCCTCCGCCAGCTTCTTGGCAATGCCCCATGCCAGCGAGCGGTCGTTGGCGAGCCCCATGATCAGCCCGCGCTTGCCCTGCATCAAATTCATAAACTACTCCTTGGACCCGCCCTCTAGCGCAGCTTCGGGCGTTTCCGAAAGAGCGGCGTTCAGGTGCGCGCCTATGGTGAAGCCCAACCCCACGAACCAGAAGAAGATGAGGGTGATGATGACGCCCGCCAGGCTGCCGTAAGTAAGGTCGTAATTCGACAGGCGGGCAATGACGACCGGGAGCAGGGCTAGCGCCCCGTACCACCACAGCGCGACCAGCAGGGCGCCGGGCCATTTCGGCGATTTGGAGACCCTGAACTTGCCCGGCGTCAACGTCCACATGATGAGGTAGATGGCCCCCCAGGCGATGAACAGCGGCACGAGCCGCGACAGCTGGATCCAGCCGACGATGTTGTCGGCGAAGGGGAACAGCCGGAAGACGAACTGTTCGGCGGCAGTCAGGAAGACCTGCATCGAAAAGGCCGCCATCATCAGGACGACGGCGGCAATGATGATGCCGATCGAACGAAGGCGATATTGCCAGAAAGGAAGCGACGAGCGCGTGCCATAGGCCCGGCGCAGGATATCGCGGATCGTCTCGATGAAGCTGCCGACGGTCCACAGGCCGATGAGCGCGCCGATCCACAACAGGGTTCCGGTGCGTTCGGTCAGCACGTCATGGATCGGCTGGCGCAGCACGTCCTGCGTCGATGCGGGCAACGTCACGAACACCGAATTGACCGCGCGCAAGGCGTCGTCGCTGCGGCCGAGCAGGCTGGCGAGTGCAGCCGTCACGATGAAAAAGGGAAACAGCGTCAGCAACGTCAGATAGGCGAGGTTGCCGGCGTGGATAAACCCGTCATTGAACACGCCGATGACGACGCGCCGCCCGACCTCGAGCGTGCGTGCAACGATCGGCAAGCGGTCGAGGCGCCGACCGATCGTGTCATGGTCTCCCTGCGCTACGTGCTTGTCCCGTTCGACGGGCGACACGGGCGAGGGAGCATCAAGCATCGGTCCTAAACGCCCAGCCGGGCTCGCGGGTTGCCGGGAATTGCCGATTCAGCCCATGTTTTCAGCGCGCTGTCATCAGCGGGCACATCGACCATCAAGGTGACGAGCTGGTCGCCCCGGGCGCCGGACTTGCCGGTGAAGCCGCGCGCGCGCAACCGAAGCACCTTGCCCGAAGAGCTGCCGGCCGGCACGTTCAGCATCACCGGACCGTCGACGGTCGGGACTTTCACCGGGCCGCCGAGCACGGCCTCCGCCAGAGCGACGGGCAGGTCGAGGCGGATATTGTCGCCGTCGCGCTTGTAAAAGGGATGGGCACCGACCTCGATTGTGACGATCGCGTCGCCCGCGCCGCCAGCGCCGGGCTCCCCCTTGCCCGACAGGCGCATCTGGGTGCCGGTTTCGACACCGGCGGGCAGCTTCACGTCGATGGTCTTGCCATCGCCCAGCGTAATCCGCTGCGGCTTGAGCGTTGCCGCATCCTCGAAGGCGACGGCCAGGCGATAGGCGATATTGGCGCCCTTGGCCGGCGCGCTCCGCGCAAAGGGATTTGCGCCCCGCGCGCCCGCGCGGCCGCCGAACAGCCCTTCGAAGATGTCACCGAAATCGGCATTGCCGCCCTGGAATCCGCCGCCGGGAAATCCGCCTGCCGGGCCGCGCCCGCCACCGCCGCCGCCGAAACCGAAAGGCGCCGCCGGATTGCCGTCGCCGTCGATCTCGCCCCGGTCGAAGCGCGCGCGCTTGTCCTTGTCGGAAAGCAGGTCATAGGCCGAAGTGACCTTAGAGAAGCGGTCGGACGCCCCCGGATCGTTCGGATGCTTGTCGGGGTGGAGTTCCTTGGCAAGCTTGCGATAAGCTTTCTTGATGTCGGCGTCGCTCGCCCCGCGTGCGATGCCCAGAGTGGTATATGGATCAGCCATGGCGCGTCAGGTAAGCGCGGGCGCGGCAACCGACAACTGTTCATCGTCGGGCGCGACATCGACCGAGACCGTCATCGTCTGGGCCCCGGTGCCCAGGAACACGCCGTCGATGGGCGCGATCTCCGAATAATCGCGGCCGATTGCAATGACGATATGGTCGCCGGCCATCCAGATGCCGTTGGTCGGATCGACACCTTCCCAGCCGCGCCGAGGTCCGCACCAGACGAGCACCCAGGCATGGGTCGCGTCCGCCCCGACCAGCCGTTTCTCGCCCGGCGGCGGCAGGGTTCGCAGATAGCCCGATGCATAGGCCGCCGGAATGCCATGGGCGCGCAGCCCCGCGATCATGACCTGGGCAAAATCCTGGCAGACCCCATGACGGTGCGCGAACGCCTCCGCCGGACGGGTCGCCGTATGCGTGGCATCGGGATCATAGTCGAATTCGCGCTGGATCCGCCGGGCAAGCGCGATCGCCGCTTCCATGATCGAGCGTTCCGGACTCAGATCCTGCGCGCACCAGTCGGCGATTTCGGGTGCCAACTCGATCATCGGCGAGGCGAACAGGTAATTGGTCGGACCATTGGCCGTGACATCGCGGCTGGCGCGCGCGAGGCGGGCAACGGTAGCGATGTCGAGGTCGTCGGCGCTTGCGCAGGGCACGCCGCGCTCGACATCGACATGCGCCATGCTGACGATCTTCAGGCGCGTCACCGCGTCGGGAATGATCAGGCGCGTTACATTCGCGAGCGACGCGTCGGCCCGGGCGAGCGTCAGCTCGCCATTCGGCTCGACCGACAATTCGTGGTCGACAAGCGTCTGTCCCGACCACAGGATCGGTTTCAGCCGCAGGTTGCAGCGAGCGAAGCGCACCGGCGTGGCATAGGTGAACTGCGTCTCGTGCCGGATATGGTACCTCATGCGGTGCCCCTCATGCCCTGGCCCTCATGCCAGGGTCAGCCCCGGCGCGCGCAGCGGTTCGCCGCCGCGCAGGAAGAAGCGCTGGCCGATCGTATCCGACAGCTTCATGAGCCGGTTCTCGACGCTTTGAAGGGCATGGCCGTCGAGCGCGGCCGCCGCGAATGTCGCAAGATTTGCAGCAAGCGCCGTCGCCTCTATCTGTTGCGGTTCGGCCATGCCGTCATCGGCCAGCCGGGGCAGCGCCGCCAGATGCGCGCTGATCGCTTCGACCTGAAAGGCAAGGCTGCGCGGATTGGACCCGTCGAGCGCGACGAGATCGCGCACGGCCGTCGCGGCAAGGCCGCCGGGATAACGCTGGCGATAGGAGATTGCGCTCGACGAGAGATCGAGCAGCAGGAACAGGTCGTCGGCGCTCGGGTCACCCACGCCGAAGGTCTTGACCAGCCGGCACACGCCGATGGCGCGCTCGAGCCGGCGCCCCAGATCGAGAAAACGCCAGCTGGCCGTCCGCCCCATGTTTTCCGCAGACATGCCCGCAAGCGCCGCCAGCCGCTCGCTCAGCGCCGTTGCCCGGGCGCTGAGCGGACCCTCCAACGGCAGCGGCTTGTCGAGCAGCCGCCAGACATCGGCCGACAGGCGTTCGCGCGACCCCGCGCCGATGCCGCGCGCGGCATTGAGCAGGCTCGCGACGCTCGACGGCTGGGCAGGATCGCAGAACGCTGCGGCGAGCGTTCCGCCCGACACGGCCATCGCACCGCTGGCCGCGATCATGGCGTCCAGCCGAGCCGCCGTCTCGGCACCGAGCGAGGCACCGCCGTCGACATCGGTGGACCCGCCAAGCCCGCCGCGCACGAGCGCGAGCATATTTTCCGCGCGCTCGAGATAGCGGCCGAGCCAGAACAGATTGTCCGCGACCCGCGACGGCAAGGTACCGGGATTGCGCCGGATCGCCACGTCCTCGGCATGCGGCATCAGCGTCATCGGGGCGACCGGACGATCGGCCACGATCGCAACGTCGGTCGAGAACGCGCCTTCGCCGAGCAGGATGGCCCGCGCGTCTCCGTCCGCGCCGATGCGTGCGAAGCCGCCGGGCATGACGCTCCAGGCGCCCCCTGCATCGCGGGCGGCGAAGACGCGCAAGGTGAAGGGGCGGGGTTCGAGGCCGTCGGCCCCCACGGTCGGCAAGGTCGACAGCTTGACCACTTCCTGCCCGACATAGTCGACCCCCCGCCGGTCCATGTCCGCGAAAAGGGCGGCGCGTTCGTCAGGGCCGAAGGCGCTGCCGAGGCGCGCGCCCTTTTCGCCAAGGCCACGGGGCCGCGCGCCGAACGCCGGCGCAATGACCATCCGGTCGAGCTCGCGCCGTACGCGCGCACATTCATCGTCCTGCCCGCACCACCAGGTCGCGATATTGGGTAGCCGCAGGTCCTCACCCGTCATGCGTACGGAAAGCCGCGGCAGGAAGGCGGCGAAAGCGGCGGATTCGAGCACGCCCGCACCCGGCGCGTTGGCAACGACGACATTGCCGGCAGCAATCGCATCGATGAGCCCCGCGACGCCGATCCTCGAATGCGAATCGAACGCCAGGGGATCGAGCAGCCGGGCATCGATCCGCCGCCACAGCGCATCGACGCGCTTGAACCCCTCGATGGTGCGCAGATAGACGCGGTCGCCGTGTGTCGCGAGGTCCTCGCCCTCGACCAGCAGCATGCCGAGATAGCGCGCCAGATGCGCTTGTTCGGCATAGCTGGGGTTGAGCCGCCCCGGTGTCAGCAGCGCCATGCGCGGCTCCGATCGCTTGCAGGCCGCGGCAATGCCTTCGCGCAGATCGGCGAAGAACGGGGCGAGCCGCTCGACATGCAGCCGTGCCTGCAGCCCGGGCAGGACACGCGAGAGCGCCAGGCGGTTTTCAAGGGCATAACCCGCGCCGACCGGGTTGCGGGTATGGTCGGCAAGCACCCGCCACTCGCCGCTCGGGCCCCGGCACAGGTCGGCGGCATAGACCTGCAGGTGGTACCCGCCCTGCGGCGTCAGGCCCACCATGGGGCGCAGGAAATTGGGGCTCCCGTTGAGGAGCGCGGCCGGCACCAGGCCGTTGCCGACGAGTCGCTGCGCGCCGTAGATGTCGGCCAGCAAGGTTTCCATGAGCGAGGCGCGCTGGACGATCCCGTCGGCGATCCCGCGCCATTCGCGCTCGCCGATCATCAGGGGAAGCGGCGAGAGCGGCCAGCGCCGCTCTTCCTCCTCGCCCGCGACGCGGAAACTGGTGCCGATATCGTCGGCCTGCCGTTCGGCACGCAGCCGCAGCGCGGAAAGGTCGCCGCCCGACGCCGCGGCGACCTCGGCGAGCATCGGCGCCCAGATTGCTTCGTCGCCCAACGCCGCATCGCCGCGCGGCACGCGGGTACGATAGGCGGACAGAAGATCGCGCACCGTTGCCATGGTGTCGCCAGGATGGGGCTTTGCGCTAGCCACGGCTATCCCCCATTTGCTGCCCTGCCCTGCCCTGCTCGTGCCTGCCATGGGCAAAGACCATAGCGCGTACTGCAATGCAACACGAACTCGACTTGCGTGCGACGCGGACCTAGAGCTGCCCCATGACAACCGATCCCCATGCGCTGTTCGAAACCTGGCTCAGCGAAGCCGAAGCCGGCGAGCCCAACGACCCCAATGCCATGGCCGTCGCGACGGTTGACGCCGATGGCCAGCCTTCGGTGCGCATGGTCCTGCTCAAGGGGCACGACACCGGGTTCCCCGGTGGTTTCGTCTTCTACACCAACCAGACGAGTCGCAAGGCGCACGACCTTGCCGCCAATGCGCGCGCGGGCCTTCTTTTCCACTGGAAATCGCTCCGCCGGCAGGTCCGCGTCGACGGACCTGTGACGCCGGTCGGCGATGCCGAGGCCGACGCCTATTTCGCGACCCGTGGGCGCATCTCGCGCCTCGGGGCCTGGGCGTCGGACCAGTCGTCGCCGCTGACGGATCGGTCGATCCTCGAGACACGGCTTGCCGAAGTGTCGGCGCGCTTCGAGGGGCGGGACGTGCCGCGCCCGCCGCACTGGTCCGGCTATCGGGTGACGCCGGACACCATCGAATTCTGGGAGGACGGCTCCCACCGGCTCCATAACCGGCGGCTCTTCACGCGCACCGGGACGGGCTGGAGCGAAGGGCTGCTCTACCCTTGAGCGGCAGCCACCATCACGGCCACACTGCGCATGCCCGTGCGACGCTGACGAGTCGTGCGGCGCTCGCCAGCATCGGCATGGCGACCTTCCTGCTGGGGCTGAAGCTTTGGGCGGCGGCGCAAACCGGATCGGTCGCGATGCTCGGCTCGCTGGCCGACACCGCGCTCGACCTGCTGGCCTCGCTCGTGACCCTGTGGGGCGTGAAAAAGGCAGCCGAGCCCGCCGACCGCGACCACCGCTTCGGCCATGGCAAGGCCGAGGCGCTGTCGGCGTTGTTCCAGGTCATGGTCATCATCCTTTCCGCGCTCGGCATATTCTGGCGCGCCGTCGAGCGGCTGATGCAGGGCGAGACGACGGCCCATGCCGAATACGGCATCGGCGTGTCGCTGGTCGCCATCGCGACAACGGTGGCGCTGCTTGCCTATCAGCGGTTCGTGATCGCCCGGACCAAGTCGGTCGCGATCGGCGCCGACCATGTGCATTACCAGTCGGACGTGCTGCTCAACATCGCCGTCATTGCTGCACTGGGGCTCGACCAGTATCTCGGCATCAAATGGGCCGACCCGGTATTCGGGCTGGGCATCGGCATTGCCCTGATGATCGGCGCATGGCGTGCCGCGACGCATGCCATCGACCAGCTGATGGACAAGGAATGGCCCGATGAAAAGCGCCAGCACTTTCTCGCCGTGGCCGCGCGCCATCCCGAATTGTCGGGGATCCACGACTTGCGGACGCGGTCGTCGGGCACGCAGGATTTCGTGCAATTCCATGTCTGGGTCGCCCCCGACATGACGGTTGCCGAGGCGCATCGCGTGATGGACCAGGTGGAGCACATGCTGGAACAGGAATTTCCCGGCACCGAAGTGCTGATCCATGTCGATCCCGACAACCACGTCGACGCCGACGGCGTGTTACCGGCGGCGCTGGCAAGTGAAGGCGCATAATGAAGATACCCTTTGCCCAGATCGACGCCTTTGCGACCCGCCAGTTCACGGGCAACCCGGCCGGGGTGATGCCGCTCGACGCCTGGCTCGACGACGACGTGCTTCAGGCGATCGCGCAGGAGAACAACCTGTCCGAAACCGCCTTCATCGTCCCCGACGCCACGGGCGCGGCGGACTATGAGCTGCGCTGGCACACGCCCGCGGCCGAGGTCGCGCTGTGCGGCCATGCGACGCTCGCCAGCGGACATTATATCTTGGGTGCCGCGCCAGCGCGCGCGCAGGTGACGTTCCGGACACGCAAATCGGGTATTCTTTCGGTCGCTCGCAACGCGAGTGGCTATGACCTGACGCTGCCCGCGTGGGTGGCGACGCCGCGCCCCTTGCCCGAGATTGCGGCGGCGCTCGGCCTCGCCAACCCAGTCGAGACGCTGTGGCACGACAGCGGCTATGCGCTGATCGTCGCGGACGACGAGGCGGCCGTCCGTGCGCTGTCGCCCGATATGCTGGCGCTGCGCCAGCTCGGTCCCATCGTTGCAATCGCCACCGCGCGCGCTAGGGCCACCGATTTTGTCAGCCGGGTCTTCACGCCCTTCTACGACATTCCGGAGGACCCGGTGACCGGATCGGCGCATGCCGTCGCCGTCCCCTATTGGGCAGCCAAACTCGGTCGCGACACGCTGACCGCCTTTCAGGCGAGTGCTCGCGGCGGCGATGTCGGCTGCCGGCTGGCCGGTGACCGGGTCGTCCTGTCGGGTTCCTGCGTGACCGTGATCGAGGGCGTGTTCAGCCTTTAACCGGCACCGAGGCGACCAGGTCACCGATCGCCGACAGCAGGTGTTTTACCTCGGGGCTGCCGTCCTGCGTCTTGCCGAGCCGGACGAGCACGAGACCCTGTTGCGGCGAGACGATGACCCGCTGGCCGAGATGTCCCTGCGCGGCGAACAACGTTGCGGGCGCCTTGGCAGGGAATAGCGCCGGCGAGCCGTCGGCACCGCCCGGTCGATTGAGCCAGGTCTGCCCTCCATATTCGGCGTTGGTCGGCGACGGCGTGGTCATGAACGCAAGCCAGTCGGGCGCGATGACCTGGCTGCCATCGACGCCCTGCCCGCGCAGCATGAGCTGGCCCCAGCGCCCGTAATCGTCGAGTGTCATGTAAATGAGCGAGCCGCCGATCTGCGTCCCTGCGCCATCGAAATCGAGAACGGCGCTTTTGATACCGGCAGGCTTGAACAGACGCTCTTCGACGAACGCACGATAGGCCTGAGCACGGACGCGCGGATCGGTCGAACGAGTCAGCGTACGGGTCACGATTTCCGACAGGATCAGCGTCGTCAGCGAACTGTAGTTGAACATGGTGCCGGGCTTTGCCTCGAGCGGGGCTGCCATGGCGCGCGCCGCCATAGCCTGCGTACCGCTCACGAACAGCGTCTGGTTGGTGTCGGATGCCTCGACGGGGTCGCCGACTTCGACATTGCGAAGTCCTGACGCCATGTGAAGCAGATGGCGCAGCGTGATGGCGTGGCGCGGATCGTTTGCGCCTTGCCATTCAGCGACCGGGGCGGCCGCGTCGAGGCTGAGTTTGCCGTCGGCGACGAGCTCGCCGATCAGGGCGCCGGTGATGGTCTTCGCCATCGACCAGCTGACGAAGCGCGTTTCGTCCGAATAGCCCGGGGCAAAGCGCTTGGCCGCGACCTTCCCGTCGCGGGTCATCAGGACGGCCCGCGTCTCGCCGGTATCGGCGGCGAAGATCGCGGCGAGCGGATCGGCAGGTTGCGCCGAACTTTGCACGGTCACAAGCCCAAGCAGGCCGATCGCCAGAACGCTTTTCAATCGCATGCGGCGAGCCTAGGCTCGGCAACCATGAAAGCAAGTCGCATCATCCTTGGATCCGTGGCGGTACTCGCTGTCGGCACGGGACTGTTCGCCTGGTCGGCAATCGAGGCCCGGCGGCCGCAGCTTGAGCTCGGCGTCGGCTATGCGGCGCGCGTTGCCTGCGGTTGTCGCTACATCGGCAATCGCAGCCTCGTCGATTGCCGCAAGGACTTCGAACCCGGCATGGAGCCGATCCGGCTCGCCGAAGACGCCGCGACAAAAACCATAACGGCATCAGTGCCTTTGATCGCCAGCCGGTCGGTGCGCTTCGATCCGGTGCTGGCCTGCCAGCCGGAACCGTTCACCGGCAGGCCGCTCACTGTCAAACCCTTACGCGGGCAACCCTAAACGAGGCTGAGTTCCGCCGGTTCGGTTTCGTCGATCCAGCCGCCGCCGACGACGCGTTCGCCGGCGTAGAGCACCGCCGCCTGACCCGGAGAGACGCCATACTCGGGCGCGTCGAAGATCAGGCGCTCGCCATCCATCCGTGCCGGCGCGGGGCGCGCGGTCGAGCGGACCTTGGTGGTAAGTTGTCCCCCGGGCATCGGTCCGATGGCATTGAACTCTGACAGGCGCGCGGCGCGTACGGCCAGGGCTGCCCTGGGGCCGACGATGACGCGGTTCGCCGCTGCGTCGAGGCGCACGACGTACAGCGGCTCGGCAAGGCCGCCGATTTCCAGTCCGCGCCGCTGCCCGATCGTAAAACCGACGATTCCCTGGTGAGTCCTGAGGACGCGCCCCTCGAGGTCGACGATATCGCCCGGCCGCCCGGCCCCGGGGCGCAGTTTGCGCACGAGCCCGGCATAATCGCCGTCGGGGACGAAGCAGATGTCCTGGCTGTCGGGCTTCGCGGCGACGCCGAGCCCCATGTCGGCGGCAATCGCGCGGACGGCCGATTTCGCCATGCCGCCCAGCGGAAAGCGCAGATAGTCGAGCTGCGCCGCGGTTGTCGCGAACAAGAAGTAGCTCTGGTCGCGCGCGGGATCGATCGCACGGTGGAGCTCGGGCCCCTGCGGGCCGATAACACGACGGACATAATGACCCGTCGCCAGACAATCGGCACCAAGCTCGCGCGCCAGCCGGAACAGATCCGTGAACTTGACGCCCATGTTGCACCGCACGCAGGGAATGGGCGTCCGCCCCGCCACGTAATCATCGGCAAATCGGTCGACGACCGACTCCCGGAACCGGCTTTCGTGATCGAAGACATAATGCGCGATGCCAAGCGTATCGGCGACGGCGCGTGCGTCGCGGATATCCTGGCCCGCGCAGCACGCCCCGGGGCGGCGGGTCGCCTCGCCATGATCATACAGCTGGAGCGTCACGCCGATGACCTCGGCACCAGACCGGGCGGCAAGCGCAGCCACGACCGAGGAATCGACGCCCCCCGACATCGCGACGACGATCCGGGCGGCTGCTGGTCGGTCCAGCTGGAATATATTGGTGTCGGGCGCGGTCATGACGCGCACATAGGGTGCACCGCCGCGCCGCGCCATGTTTTACCCGGTTATCAACCTTTGCGCGGCATAAGCCCCGCATGAACATGAGTTTCCCGTCACGTAAAGGCTCGGTGAAGGTCGATCTGTCGGCGCTGTTGGCGCGGACGTCGGCCCAGCAAAGCGCGAGTCCCACGGCGCAGGCCCAGACGCGCCTCGACGCGGCCGGTGCGCAGACCGATCCCGGCGATCCCCATGTCGCGCTGTTTGCCGAAGGCCAGGCCGCGGCGGGATTTGCCGATCATCCAGCGTCCTTTGCAGAATTGTCGGGCGAGATCTTCAGGCCTCGTCAACGAAGCTGAAGGCGGCGTTTACCTTGGCGTTTTAGCGTTCTTTCAATGCCGAGCGACTATCAACGGATTTCAAGAGCACGGTCCGGGTCAAATCAGGGACCCGTTGTCGAGGTAAGAATGATCGAGAATCAGAAAATACGTCCTGCCCAGGTAATCGGCCCGCTCGGCGAGCCGCTGACGCTCGACTCGCTGCCGCCGCCATCGACGACGCGGTGGGTCGTGCGGCGCAAGGCCGAAGTGGTGGCCGCGGTCAACGGCGGCCTGCTGTCGGTGGACGATGTCTGCAATCGCTATGGCCTCACGCTGGAGGAATTCGCCGGCTGGCAGCGCGCCGTCGACCGTTCGGGCATGCCGGGCCTGCGCGTCACCCGTATCCAGCATTATAAGTCGCTTTACGAGCGTCAGCAGAAGTACTGAGTTTTTGTCGCCGGCCATTTCGCGGCCGTGACATAATGAGGGGACGAGGGGGCTCGTGCGGAACCGCACGGGCCTCTCGTGCGTCTGGACCCTGCAACCCGGCCGGTAACTCCGGCCGGAAACAGGAGGACTACCCATGAATTTCATCATTTGGCTCATCATCGGCGGTGTCATTGGCTGGCTCGCGAGCATCGTGATGCGCACCGATGGCCAGCAGGGCATCTTTCTCAACATCGTCGTCGGCATCGTCGGATCCTATATCGGCGGCTTCCTGTTCGGCCCGATGCTGGGCACCGCCGGTTCGGTCGGGCCCTATCTGAGCGCGTTCCTCGGGGCGATCGTCCTTCTCGCGATCGTCAACCTCGTCCGTCGCGGCGCCGTCCGCTAACTATCCCCGGGACTGCCCCTGGGCAGTCCCGGCCCGTACCGCGGCACGCGGCTGAACGGCAGCAGTCTTAAATCCTATTCCTCTTGCGCGCTTCCGGCGCTGCGTCCAATAGCCAGCATCTGTCAATCATCGCTTGAGCTCGGTGCCTTACTTGTGTAACACACTTGGGCAATGACCGCGGTTGCGGGTTTCAAGCGTGGAAAACGGATGCGTGCGATGAACTTTGAGACCGGCTTTTCCGGCGAACGCCAGGAACTGGACATCGTCGATAGCCGCGTTTCGACGCGCCGCCGCTGGCTGATCGTTGGCGGGATCGTGCTTGTCGTCCTGGCGATCATCGGCATTGCCGCTTGGGCCATGCGCCCCTCGACCGCCGCCTCGGCGGCCGGCGAAGGTGGGGCAAAACAGGCGCCCACGGTTTCCGTAATGGTTCCCGGTCGCCAGACCGTCGACCGCGTCGTGTCGGCGACAGGCAATATTGGCGCCCGGCGCGAAATGCCTGTCGGCGTCGCCGGCGAAGGCGGCATGGTGTCGCAAGTCTTCGTCGAGCCCGGGCAGTGGGTCGGTGCGGGCCAGGTGCTCGCCTCCATCGATCGTCGCGTCCAGACGCAGCAGGCGAGTTCGCTCGCCGCGCAAATTGCGGTCTCAGAAGCGGACGCGCGGATTGCCCAGTCCAATCTCGACCGCGCGCTGCAGCTGGTGAACCGCGGTTTCGTCTCGAAGGCCGATGTGGAGAGCAAGACAGCCGTTCGCGACGCGGCCCGTGCCCGGGTGAACGTTGCGCGGGCGACCTATCAGCAAGCGCTGGCAAGCACGTCGCGGCTCGACATCCGCGCCCCTGCCGCTGGTCTGGTGCTTGAACGCAAGGCCGAGCCCGGCCAGATCGTGTCCCCGGGTTCGGGCGTGCTGTTCCGCATGGCCAAGGGCGGCGAGCTTGAACTGCTGGCGCGCCTGGGCGAAGTTGACCTTGCGCGGATGGCGGTGGGGCAGCGCGCGACCGTGACGCCGGTGGGGAGCGCCCAGAATTTCGCCGGCCAGATCTGGCAGCTGTCGCCCGTCATCGATCCGCAGACGCGCCAGGGGATCGCACGTATCTCGCTGGCATATGACAAGGCACTGCGGCCTGGCGGCTTTGCCTCGGCGAGAATCGTGAGCGGCGCCGCCGCCTTGCCGCTTCTTCCCGAATCGGCAATCCAGAGCGATCCGAAGGGCAGCTATGTTTATGTCGTCGGGCCGCAGAACAAAGTTGTCCGTCGCGACGTGACCGTCGGCGACGTTACCGATGCGGGCGTGACAATCCTGTCCGGCCTGACCGGGCAGGAGGCCGTGGTCGTCAGCGCAGGGGCCTTCCTCAATCCGGGCGAGTCGATTAATCCCAAGCGGATCAAGTCCGCCGGATTGTGAGTCGTGCCGTCCGGCGGCATCCATGTTAAGGCTGCCGCTTCATGAATTTTCGGAACATCTCGGCTTGGTCGATCCGCAATCCGGTGCCGCCGATCGTCCTGTTCATCGCGCTTCTGCTGGCCGGCGTGATGGCGTTCATGCGCATGGATGTGAACAACAACCCCGATATCGACTTCCCGGCAGCGCAGATCACCATCGCCCAGCCCGGGGCCGCGCCCACTGAGCTCGAGACGCAGGTTACCCAGAAAGTCGAGGCCGCCATACGCAATGTCGTGGGCGTCGACGAGATCAACTCGAGCGTTCGCGAGGGAAGCTCCAGCACCTTTGTCCAGTTCGTGATCGGCACGCCGGTCGACCGCGCCGTCAATGATGTCCGCGACGCGATTGCCAATATCCGCAGCGACCTTCCGGAAGGGATTCTTGAGCCTCAAGTGGCGCGCGTAAATATCTCGGGCGACCCGATCGGCTTTTTCTCCGCGGAATCCCGCGACATGTCGCTCGAAGAGCTGAGCTGGTACGTCGACAATACCGTCTCCAAGCGTCTGCTCGGCGTGTCCGGCATGGCCGCCGTTACCCGCACCGGAGGGGTGAGCCGCGAAATTCGCGTCACGCTGGATCCGGCAAAGCTGCAGTCCGCCGGCCTTACGGCCGCGCAGGTCAACACCCAGCTGCGCACGGTGAACCTCAACGCCGCCGGTGGCCGGGCCGAAATCGCCGGGTCGGAACAATCGGTCCGCGTTCTCGGCAACTCGAAGGACGCCTACCAGCTGTCGCAGACCTTCATATCTGCCGGCGGCGGCCGCACGATCAAGCTCGCCGACCTGGGCACCGTGCGCGACGCCTATGCCGAACAGCGCTCGATCGGGATGATGGACGGACGGCAGGTGCTGGCCTTCTCGATCGAAAAGGCGAAGGGGTCGTCCGACGTCAGCGTCTATGACGGCGCGCAGGAGCAGCTGAAGGCGCTCGAAAAGGAAAATCCCAAGGTCAAATTCACGCTGCTGTCGACGTCGGTGCCCTATACCGTCAGCCAATATCATTCGGCGATCGAAGCCATGATCGAAGGCGCCGTGCTTGCGGTTCTCGTCGTGCTCCTGTTCCTGCGTGACTGGCGGGCGACGGTCATCTCTGCGATCGCCATCCCGCTTTCGGCGATCCCCGCCTTTTGGTTCATGGACCTGCTGGGATTTTCGCTCAACGGCCTGTCGCTGCTGGCGCTCAGCCTTGTCGCCGGGGTTCTCGTCGACGATGCCATCGTCGAGATCGAAAACATCGTCCGCCACATGCGCATGGGCAAAACCGCGTACCAGGCGTCGATCGACGCCGCCGACGAGATCGGCCTTGCCGTGCTTGCGACCACGATGGCCATTGTCGCCGTCTTCCTGCCCGTGGGCCTGATGCCCGGGATTTCCGGTCAGTTCTTCAAGAACTTCGGGCTGACGATCGTCGTCTCGGTGTTGCTCAGCCTCGCCGTCGCGCGTCTGATCACGCCCATGATCGCTGCCTATTTCCTGAAGTCGCATGGCCATGCCGAACACGGCGAGGGGCCGCTCATGGACCGGTACATGGCCCTGTTGCACTGGACCCTGGCCAACCGGTGGAAAACCGTTGCCATGGGCGGCGCAAGCCTGGTCCTGACGATCATCATGTTCACCGGCCTGCCCGGCTTGATGAAGCCGCTGCCCCTGACCTTCCAGCCCACCGTCAACACCGATTACAGCCAGGTTCGCATCGAGCTGACGCCGGGATCGACCCTGGCGCAGACCAAGGCAATCACCGACTATGTGCGCGATATGCTGGGACGGGCGCCCGAGGTCGAGCACGCCTTCTCGCGCATCGGAGTCGGCAGCGCCAACATCAATCTCAGCCTGCGCAAGAACCGGAAGATGACGAGCGTGGAGTTCGAGCGGAGCTGGGCCGCGCGCCTGAATGCGATCCCCGATGCACGTGTATCATTCCAGTCGCAGCAAAACGGCGGTCCGGGCAATACCGGCCGCGACATCACGATTACGCTCGGCGGTGACGACCCCGTCCAGCTCAACAAGGTCGCGAACAAGGTCGTCGAAGAGATGCGCGACCTGCCGGAATTGCGCGCGCCGCGCTTCAACGGCGACCTGCTGCGGCCCGAGATTGTTATCAAGCCGCGACTGGATCTCGCCGCGTCTCTGGGCGTGACGACCCAGGCGCTCAGCCAGACGATCCGTATCGCGACGCTGGGCGACATCGACCAGAACAGCGCCAAATTCTCGCTGTCGGACCGACAGATCCCGATTCGCGTCGCGCTGAGCGAGGATTCCCGCCGCAACCTGTCGACGATCGAGAACCTGCCGGTGCCGACTTCGGCCGGGGGGTCGGTCCCGCTCAAGATCGTGGCCGAAATCGGCTTTGGCGCAGGACCCGTGGTCATCCAGCGGACCAATCAGATCCGCCGGACCTCGATTGGCGTCGACCTGGCGCCGGGCCTCGTCACCGGCGACGCCATGCCCAGGATCAACAAGTTGCCGTCGCTGAACAACCTGCCGCAAGGCGTCAAGCGGCTGACGCTCGGCGCCGCCAAATGGCAATATGAGCTGTTCCTGAACTTCGTGATCGCCGTGGTTGCGGGGATCCTGCTCGTGTTCGCCGTGCTTGTGCTGCTGTACAAGCGGGTGATGCCGCCGTTCGTGAACATGGGGTCGCTGCTGCTCGCCCCGCTCGGTGGCGCCATCGCGCTGCGGCTTACCGGCAATGCGGTTTCGATGCCCGTGCTGATCGGCTTCCTCATGCTGCTGGGCATCGTCGCCAAGAACTCGATCCTGCTCGTCGATTTCGCGCTCGAGGAAATGAACAAGGGCGTGGACAAGATGGTCGCGATCGCCGACGCCGGGCACAAGCGTGCCCAGCCGATCGTGATGACGACCGTCGCCATGGTCGCGGGCATGGTGCCCGTCTCGCTGTCGCTGACCGGCGACGGGGCATGGCGCGCGCCAATGGGGATCACGGTGATGGGCGGCCTGGCGCTTTCGACCGTGCTGACGCTGCTGATCGTTCCGGCAAGCTTCAGCCTTGCCGTCGGCATCGAACAGAAAATGGGCCCCTGGCTGTCGCGCAAGCTCACCAATGGCGGCGAAGGAGCGCCAAAACCCGCGCCCCTCCCCGCCGAGTGAACTTAAGTCCGTATCTGCTCGTTTCGGCCTGATGGCGACACCCGGATCCGGACGTAACCGCTTCGCGCTCGCCATTCCCGTACAGGGTGGCGCGGCCGGCATGCGCCGCGTGGCGACAGGCCTGCTGCTGGCGATGGCGGCGACATACCTCACAACGCGACTCTACGAGCCGGTCTACCCGTTGCTCGGTTTTGTGAAGGCTTTCGCCGAAGCGGCCATGGTCGGCGGCATGGCGGACTGGTTTGCCGTGACGGCCTTGTTCCGCCATCCGCTCGGCCTCCCCATCCCGCACACCGCGATCATTCCCCGCAACAAGGACCGCATCGGCGACACGCTGGCGATATTCCTGCGCGACAATTTCCTCACGCCCGGCGTCGTTGCCCGGCGGATGGGCCAGATCGACATTGCGGCGGCTGCGGGCAAGTTCCTCAGTGGCGCGCCCGATCGCGGGGGCCGCCTGAAGGAAGGGGCATCGCGGCTTGCCGCCGACATGCTCGGCGCGCTCGACCCCGAGCGGCTCGGGGGCATGGTCAAGGGCGCGATTTCGACCCGGATCGGCGAGCTCGACCTCGCGCCGCTGCTCGGCCAGGCACTGGCGGCCGCGATCAACGAGGGGCGCCACCGCCCCCTGCTCGACGGGATCGTCCGCTGGGGCGCGAAGCTGCTCGACAGCAACGACGATCTGATTCGCGAGATCGTGCGCCAGCAGGCCGGGTCGGTCATGCGCTGGACCGGCCTCGACGAGACGCTGGCCAACAAGATCATCGACGGCCTCAACAAGATGCTGACCGAGATGGCCGAGGATCCCGAGCATCGGTTGCGCGCCAAGGCCGAAGAGGGGCTGGCCCATCTGGCCATCGACCTGCAGGACGATCCGAAGATGAAGGCGCGCGTCGCCGAGCTTCGCGACGAAATCATGCGCAATGCCGCGATGCGGCGCTGGATCGACGGCCTGTGGGAAGCGGCGCGCGCGGCGATGCTGCGCGCGGCGCGCGATCCCGACAAGGCGCTTGCCGGCAAGTTCGGCGATGCCTTGCGGCAGTTGGGCGAGACGCTGCAGAACGATCCGGAACTGCGGACCACGATAAACCGCTTCGCCAGGCGGACGGCGGTCGGCATCACCGCAAGCTATGGCGACCAGATCGTCAAGCTCGTTTCGGAAACGGTGCGCGGATGGGACGCGCAGACGATTACCGACCGCGTCGAAGGCGCCGTGGGGCGCGACCTGCAGTATATCCGCATCAACGGCACGGTCGTCGGCGGGCTGGTCGGCCTGACCTTGCACGCCATCGACGTCTGGCTCTAGCCCGCCGCGAGTTCCAGGATCCGCGCCCATTCCGCGTCGCGTACGGGGGCAACCGACAGGCGCGACTGGCGGATCAGCTCCATCGCCGCGAGCGCCGGATCGGCCTTGATCGTCGCGAGCGTGACAGGCGACGCCAGTGGCCCGACCGGCGCGACATTGACGGCCGGGAAGCGCTGCGCGGCGTCCTTGGGATCGAGATAATGTTCGCGTACGATCTCGACGATCCCGACGATTTCCTTGCCCTCGTTCGAATGGTAGAAAAACGCGCGGTCGCCGAGTTTCATCGTGCGGAGGTGGATTGCGGCCGCGTGATTGCGCACGCCGTCCCAGATCGTCCGGCCATCGCGGACGAGATCGTCCCACGCGTATTTGTGCGGCTCCGACTTCACCAGCCAATAGGCCATAGCTTCCCCCCTAAACCTTCTTCGGTTCGACGTGGCGGGCGACGAACAGCCGGCCGCCTTCTGCCCATAATGCCGCCGCCAGCGCGATCAGGCCCGCCAGGGTGATCCCGGCATAGAGCGGGAACGTCGTTCCATCGAAGCTCAGGGCAATCAGTGCGCCGCCGATTGCGCCGAAAACGGCTGCAAAAGACCCCTGCACCGAACTCGCCGTGCCCGCGACCGGGCCCATGTGCTCCATCGCCATGGCGCCGAAATTGCCCGCACAAAGCGAAAAGCAGACCATCATTGCCGACTGCAGCCCGATGTAGATGACGAGCGTCTCGATGCCCGCCAGCGACACCAACGCGTGCACGGCGGCAAGGACGGTGAACCCGATCAGCGCGGCGTGGCCGATCAGCCGCATGCCGAAGCGCATGACGATGCGCGCATTGACCAGGCTCGCCGCCATCATCGATCCCGCCATGATGCCGAACCCCCATGGCAACAAGTCGCCACGGCCGAACGTGTCCTTGAAAATCAGCGTTACCGTGGTCAGGAAGCCCTGGATCGCGACCGTCAGGCACAACGTCCCGATCGTGTAGCCGACGGACTGCCGGTCGGCCACGACGATGCGGGCCGCATCGACGATGCTTGCGACCGAGATGGCCCGGCGAAATTCCGGGTGCAGCGTCTCGGGCAGGCGCGCGAAGACCCAGGTGAAACTCAGGCCACCCAGCACGGCGAGGAAGACGAAAATCCAGTGCCATGACAGGCCGGCCTGAAGAATGGCCGTGCCGAGGAAAGGCGCGACGACGGGCGCTGCCATGAACAGCGCCGCGGCCAGGCTCATCACCTGCGCCATTTCGCGCCCCTCGAAACGGTCGCGCACCACTGACTGCACCAGAACACGCCCCCCGGCGGCACCGATGCCCTGCGTTGCCCGCGCGATGAGCAACAGCGTGAAACTCGACGAAGCCGCCGCGAGCAGGCTCGTCCCGGCATAGACGACGAGCGAACCCAGCATCATCACCCGTCGGCCGAAGCGGTCCGACAGCGTACCGATGAACAGTTGCGCGATGCCGAAGCCGATCGTGAACGTGGTGATGACAAGCGACCAGCGCGTCTCGGTCGCGATGCCGAGCGACCGGCCGATCTGCGGCAAGGCCGGCAACATCGAATCGATCGCGAACGCGATCAACATGGTGATCGACGCGATAATCGCGATGAATTCGACACGGCCCGGCATTTTCATTCGGCAGCCCTTATGCTGCGCTGCCGCAAAAGCCTAGTCGCCGAAAAGCAATACCGGCGTTTCGAGCAATTTGCGCACGGCCTGCACGAAGCTGGCTGCATCCCAGCCGTCGACGACCCGGTGGTCGCAGCTGATCGACAGGTTCATCAGCTTGGCGCGCCGGATGTCGTCGCCGTCGAAAACCGGGCGTTCGATGATCCGGTTGGGGCCGATGATCGCCACTTCAGGCCGGTTGATGACAGGTGTCGTCGCGATGCCGCCGAGCGGCCCGAGCGAAGTGATGGTCAGGGTCCCGCCTGACATTTCGGCGCTTGTCGCCTTGCCGGTGCGGGCGGCTTCGGCCAGCCGCGTGATTTCGCTCGCCAGCTGCCAGACGTTCTTGGCCTGCGCGTCGCGGATCACGGGCACCATCAGCCCCGCATCGGTCTGCGTCGCCATGCCGAGGTGCACGGCGCCCGACCGCGTCACCACGCCGCCTTCGTCGTCGTAGCGTGCGTTGATCATCGGGAATTGCGGCACTGCCTTGCAGATCGCCACGATCATCAGCGGCAGCATCGTCAGCTTGGGCCGGTTGCCGCGGTTGTCGTTCAGGTCGGCGCGCATCAATTCCAGCGCAGTGACGTCGATTTCCTCGACATAGGTGAAATGCGGAATGTGGCGTTTCGACGCGGCCATGTTCTCGGCGATGCGGCGGCGCATGCCGATGACCCTGATCGCCTCGTCGACCCGCGGCGCGGCGGCCACGCCGAACCCCTGCGCGCTGTTGTAGCGGAGATAGGCGTCGAGATCGGCATGGCGCAGGCGGCCGTCTTCGGACGGTTTCACATGGGCGAGATCGATCCCGAGATCGGCCGCGCGGGCGCGGACGGCGGGGGACGCGAGGACGGGCCTGTTTTCCCTCTCCCCATGGGGGAGAGGGGCCTCGCGCGTCAGCGCGGGCGGGTGAGGGGCCGGAGCAGGCGTTGGCTCGACCACCGCCCCCTCACCCGCCCGCGCTTCGCGCGCGTCGCCCTCTCCCCGGAGGGGAGAGGGAAGGAGTTCTTCGACCGATTCGGCATCGGGATTTTCCGCATCGACACGCTCGCCGACGGCCTCGGCTACCGCCGCCTCGACCTCACCCGCAACCTCGATCACCGCCAGCGTGCTACCGATCGGCACCATATCGCCGACCTCGCCCGCCAGCTCGACAATGACGCCGGATACCGGCGACTCCATCTCGACGGTCGCCTTGTCGGTCATCATGTCGGCGAGGTTGGCGTCTTCCTCGATCCGGTCGCCGACCTTGACGTGCCAGGCCACGATCTCGGCCTCGGCAATGCCTTCGCCGATGTCGGGCAGGCGGAACTTGAACAGGGCCATGTTTAGTCCTTCAGAACCAGGTCAAGGGCTGTCCCGATACGGACCGGCCCCGGGAAATATGCCCATTCGAGCGAATGCGGATAGGGCGTGTCGAAGCCCGTCACGCGCTGGATCGGTGCCTCGAGGTGATAGAAGCAGCGTTCCTGCACCAGCGCCGCGAGCTCCGCGCCAAAGCCGCTTGTGCGCGTCGCTTCATGCACGATGACGCAGCGCCCGGTCTTCTTCACGCTCGCCTCGATCGTCCCGATATCGAGCGGCAGCAAGGTACGCAGGTCGATCACCTCGGCGTCGATGCCCTTTTCCTCCACCGTCGCGCGCGCGACATGCACCATCGTGCCATAAGCGAGCACGGTCACGTCGGACCCTTCGCGCACGATCGCGGCCTTGCCCAGCGGCACGGTATAACGGCCTTCAGGAACATCGGGCGTCTCGACCTTCGACCAGGGCTGCACCGGCCGGTCGTAATGGCCGTCGAACGGACCGTTGTAGATGCGCTTGGGCTCGAAGAAGATGACCGGGTCATTGTCCTCGATCGCCGCGATCAGCAGTCCCTTGGCGTCATAGGGGTTCGACGGGATGACCGTCTTCAGGCCCGCCACATGGGTGAACATCGCTTCGGGCGATTGCGAATGGGTCTGCCCGCCGAAGATGCCGCCGCCGAACGGCGAGCGCACCGTGATCGGCATGACGAACTCGCCCGCCGAACGATAGCGCAGCCGGGCCGCCTCGCTGACCAGCTGGTCGAGCCCGGGATAGATATAGTCGGCAAACTGGATTTCGGGGACGGGGCGCAGGCCATAGGCCGCCATGCCGACCGCGACGCCGATGATGCCGCATTCGTTGATCGGCGTGTCGAAGACGCGGGTCTTGCCGTGCTTGGCCTGCAGCCCTGCCGTCGCGCGGAACACGCCGCCGAAATAGCCGATGTCCTCGCCGAGCACTACGACATCGGGATTGCCGCCCAGGCAGACGTCCATGGCGGAATTGATCGCCTCGATCATGTTCATGCGCGGCATGTCAAATCCCCGCCGCGGCGCGTTCGGCGCGCATCTGGTCGCGCTGCTCGGTCAGGTGCCAGGGCATGTCTTCAAAAACGTCCTCGAACATCGTGTCGAACGGCTGGTGCAGGCCATGGCCCAGGATACCGTTCTTCTCCGCTTCCTTCTGCGCCGCCTTCACCATTTCGGCGAGTTCGACATCCTGCGCGGCGTGGCGGTCCTCGTCCCATTCGCCGAGGTCGATCAGGTGCGCCTTCAGCCGTGCGATCGGATCGCCGAGCGGCCACTTCGTCGCTTCGTCCGCGCTGCGATAGGCGCTCGGGTCGTCCGAGGTGCTGTGCCCCTCGGCGCGATAGGTGAAGTGCTCGATCAGGGTCGGTCCCTTGTTCATCCGCGCGCGCTCGGCCGCCCAGGCGGTTGCGGCATAGACCGCGAGCGGATCATTCCCGTCTACGCGCAGGCCGGCGATCCCGTAACCCACGGCACGTGCGGCAAAGGTTGTCGCTTCGCCGCCGGCAAAACCCGCAAACGAGCTGATCGCCCATTGGTTGTTGACCACGTTCATGATGACGGGTGCACGGTAGACGGTGGCGAACATGCACGCGGAATGGAAATCGCCCTCCGCCGTCGACCCTTCGCCGCACCAGGTCGCCGCGATCCGCGTGTCGCCCTTGGCGGCGCTTGCCATCGCCCAGCCGACGGCCTGCGGATATTGCGTGGCGAGGTTGCCCGAGATCGAAAAGAACGCGCCTTCCCTGGTCGAATACATGATCGGCAACTGGCGCCCCTTCAGCCGGTCCGCGCGGTTCGAATAGATCTGGTTCATCATGTCGACGATTGGCCAGTCGCGCGCGATCAGGATGCCCTGCTGCCGGTAGCTGGGAAAGCACATGTCGTCGCGGTCGAGCGCATAGGTCGCCGCCACCGCGACCGCTTCTTCACCGGTCGACTTCATGTAGAAGCTGGTCTTGCCCTGCCGCTGGGCGCGGAACATGCGTTCGTCGAACGCGCGCGTCAGCGCTATGCTGCGCAGCATGCGGCGCAGCAGATCGGGCGAAAGCCGGGGATCCCAAGGGCCGACGGCCCTGCCGTCGTCGTCGAGAACACGGACCAGGCCATAAGCGAGGTCGCGCATCGTACCGGCCTCTGCGGCGCTGTCGGGCCGCGGCGTGATACCGGCCGCCAGCACTTCGACACTGACGAATTCGGCCTCGTCGCCGGGGCGGAACTGCGGCTCCGGCACGTGCAGCGACAGCGGCGTCAGGTTGGGACGGCCGGATGGGGACGACGACTCAGGCACGCGGTTCTCCTAGCCCGCGAGCAATAGCTTTGCGCAACAATATTACAACGCTCGAAAACGCGTTGCGGCCACGCTTCGCCGCCGCTACCCCTTACGCAAACGTAAAGCTGGAGAAACTCTCATGACGCTCGATGTCGCCGGACGCACTGCCTATAACGAGGATCACGAAGCCTTTCGCGACACGGTCCGCAGTTTCATCAAGCAGGAAGTCGTGCCCAATATCGACCGATGGGACGAAGCCGGCATCGTCGAAAAGGCGATCTGGCCCAAGGCGGGCGCCGTCGGCATGCTCTGCCCGACCGTGCCCGAGGAATATGGCGGCCTCGGCCTCGACTTCGGCTATAACGCGATCATCGACGAAGAGATCTCGTATGGCGGCACGGCGCTCGGCTTCAGCCTGCAGTCGGACATCGTCGTCAACTATATCGTCAGCTATGGCAGCGAGGAGCAGAAGCGCCACTGGCTCCCAAAACTCGTCTCGGGCGAAGTCGTGACCGCCATCGCCATGACCGAACCGGGCGTCGGCAGCGACCTGCAGGGGATCCGCACGACTGCCAGGAAGGACGGCAACCATTACGTCATCAATGGCAGCAAAACCTATATCACCAACGGCCAGAACGCCGACCTGATCCTCGTCTGCGCCAAGACCGACACCGAGGTTCAGCCGGCCTGGAAGGGTGTGTCGATCATCCTCGTCGAAGCCGAGCGCGAAGGGTTCAAGCGCGGGCGCAACCTCGACAAGATCGGGCAGGACGCCGCCGATACGTCGGAGCTGTTCTTCGAGGACGTGCGCGTACCGATGACCAACTGCCTTGGCGAAGAGGGCAAGGGGTTCATCTACCTGATGAGCGAATTGCCGCAGGAGCGGCTGTCGATCGCGATCGGCGCGCAGGCCTCCGCCCAGCGCGCCTATGACGAAACCGTCGCCTTCGTCCGCGACCGCAAGGCGTTCGGCAAGCCGGTGATCGATTTCCAGAACACGCGCTTCACGCTCGCCGATCTCAAGTCGAAGCTGCAGGTCGGCTGGGCGCATCTCGACTGGGCGATCGCACGTCATTTGAAGAAGGAGCTGACCGCCGAGGAAGGCGCCGCCGCCAAGCTGTGGCATACCGAATTCCAGTGGGAAGTCATGGACAAGTGCCTGCAGCTCCATGGCGGTGCGGGCTATATGAACGAATATCCGATCGCCAAGATGTGGCGCGGCGCGCGCGTGACGCGCATTTTCGGCGGCACGAACGAGATCATGAAGGAGCTGATCGGGCGCAAGCTGTAGGTCGCCCGGCCTCGGCGCTGTGGACGTGGCTGCGCGGCATCGCCGGGGCAGGTCGGCGCGAACAGCCGGGCGTTCCGCAACCGGACCGGCCGGCGCGCGTTGCGCCGAAGACTGCACCTTAATCCTGCATCAGGGCTGACCTCATGACCGACCTCGACCGCGCCGGAACCTTCACCTTTGGCGACCGACGCGTCCGGCGCATGGGCTATGGCGCGATGCAGCTGGCGGGCCCGCATGTCTTCGGCCCGCCCCGCGACCGCGCATCGGCGATTGCCGTCCTGCGACGCGCGGTCGAGGCGGGCGTCAACCACATCGATACCAGCGACTATTACGGGCCGTTCGTCGTCAACGAGATCATCCGCGAGGCGCTGCATCCCTATCCCGACGATCTGGCGCTGGTGTCGAAGATCGGCGCAGTGCGCGGAGACGACGCGTCATGGCTGCCCGCGATGTCGAAGGAACAGCTGACGCAGGCGGTCCACGACAATCTTCGGCGGCTGGGCGTCGACCAGCTTCACGCCGTCAACCTGCGCAGCATGTTCAGCCCCCTGGGCCCTGCCGAAGGATCGCTCGACGAACAGCTCGACGTCGTTGCCGACTTGCAGCGGCAGGGCCTCGTCCGCCATGTCGGGCTGAGCAACGTGACGCCCAGGCAGGTCGCCGACGGGCGCGCGCGGTGCACGATCGCCTGCGTGCAGAACCACTATAACCTCGTCCACCGCGGCGACGATGCGATGATCGACGAACTCGGCGCGGCAGGCATCGCCTATGTGCCCTTCTTCCCGCTCGGCGGGTTCAGCCCGCTCCAGTCGGATGCGCTTTCGGCGGTGGCGACCACGCTCGGGGCGACGCCGATGCAGGTTGCGCTGGCGTGGCTGCTGCGCCGCGCACCCAACATCCTGCTGATCCCCGGCACATCATCGCTGGAGCATCTGGAGGAAAATCTGGCCGCCGCGTCGATCGTCCTGACGGACGGGGCAATGACCGCGCTCGACGCCATAGCGGCCTAGGCTCACCGCTTCTGCGCGCTGAGCCGCGTCATAAGGATCGCCGCACGCTTTGCCTGGCGCTTCATGCTGGCGAGGTCGACGGTTTCACCGGGCGCATGGTCGCCCTTGCTCGCCGGACCCAGCCCCGCCAGCCCGCTGACATCGTTCGCGACGAACGAGATGTCGCCGGCCCCGCGCTTCAGCGGGTCGAGCGGTGGCATTTCGGGCAGGCCGAGATCGGCGTTGACGCCGTTGAGCGCCGTCAGAATGGCACGATTGCCGTCGGTCGGCGCCATGGCGGGATAGCCGCCCGGATCGAACATGATCTCCGCGCCGGTCAGCGGCGCATGTTGCGCAACAATGGCGGTCATCTTCGCCTTCACCCGCGCACTCTGTTCCTCCGACAGGGTGCGGAAATCACCCTTGGCGATGGCGATGCCCGGGATGATGTTCGACTTGCCGGTCGCCGTCGCGCGCACGCCGTCCTTGTCGAACGTCGCGCTCTGGCCGCCCGCGATCAACCCGACGTTGAACGTCAGATTGGGCTCGGGCAGTTCCTTGCGGAACGTCGCGATAATCCGCGCCAGTTCGTAGATGGCGCCATCGCCCGCGCTCGCGCTGAAAATGCCCGACGAATGCCCGGCCTTGCCCGTCGCGGTCAGCGTCCATGAATTGGAGGAACGCCGCGCGATCGAACCCATGTCGCGGCCGCCCTCGACCACCAGCCCTTCGAAATCGAGCGCGACATCGGCGCGTTTCCCCGCCGCGATCAGGTCCGCGCGCGCCACCGCGATCGGGTCCCCCGAATCCTCCTCGTCTCCTGTCAGCACGACCTCGATGTTCGCCGCCGCCAGCGTGCCCGCCGCCTTCATGGCCTTGAGCGCCATCAGGATGACGACCATGCCGCCCTTGTCGTCGGCGGCCCCGGGCCCTTCGCCCTGTTCGCCACGCCGCGCGAATTTCTGGAACGGCGAATCCTTTTCGAACACGGTATCGAGATGGCCGATCAGCAGAAGCCGCTTGGTGCCCGGCTTGCCGGTATGCGTCGCGATGATGTGCCCGGCGCGGTTGGCAGCGGCCATCGGCTTCCATTCGACCTTGAAACCCAGCGGCTCGAGCTCGGCACGCATCATCCGCCCGACCTGTTCGACGCCGGCGAAATTCATCGATCCGCTGTTCACGTCGACGAGCTGCTGCAGCAACGTCACCGAGGGTTCGTAGATCGTGTCCACCTGCGCGGCCATCCTGGCCTCGGCGGGGGAGAGCTTTGCGGCGGCCCCGGCGGGCAGCGACACGGCTAGCGCGAGCGTGAGCAGATGTTTCATGCCTCGAGGCTAGCCGAGCGGACGACACGATGCCAAGGAATACGCGTCACCTTCGCCCCACAGGAACTTCCATGCCGTCCGGTCTTGCCGCCCTGCTCGACGATGTCGCAGCCATTGCCAAAATCGCTGCAGCGTCGATCGACGACGTCGGTGCCGCAGCTGCGAAGGCGGGGACAAAGGCTGCCGGCGTCGTCATCGACGATACCGCGGTCACACCGACCTATGTGACGGGCTTCACGCCCGACCGCGAGCTGCCGATCATCTGGAAGATCGCGGTCGGATCGCTGCGCAACAAGATTCTCTTCCTGCTGCCGGCCGCGCTTGCGCTCAGCGCCTTCGCGCCGTTCCTGATTACGCCCATCCTCATAATCGGCGGGGCCTATCTGTGCTTCGAGGGCGCGGAAAAGGTCATTCATGTCCTGACCGGCCATCATGCGGGCGAAGATCTGGCGCCCGACGGCGGCGCCGACCATGCGCTGCTCGAGCAGACCAAGGTCGCGGGCGCCATCCGCACCGACTTCATCCTGTCGGGCGAGATCATGGCGATTGCGCTCGCCGAGGTCGCCGACCAGTCGATCTGGGCGCAGGCCGCGAGCCTCGTATTGGTGGCGTTCGCCGTGACGGCCGGCGTCTATGGCGTCGTGGCGCTGATCGTGAAGATGGACGACATCGGCGTGCATCTGGCCCGGAACCGCATGTCGCCGTTCCGCGCGCTCGGCCGCGGGCTCGTCGAGGCCATGCCCTGGCTGCTGCGCTTCCTGTCGGCGCTGGGCACGGCGGCGATGATCTGGGTCGGGGGCGGCATCATCGTCCACGGCCTGCACGCGACACCGCATGTCATCGAAGACGTCGGCGGGGGCGGCGGTTTCGTCCACTGGCTGGCCGATGCCGCATTTTCGGGCGTGGTGGGGCTGGCGATCGGGAGCGTGATTGCGGCGGTCGTAAGCGGCGTGCAGAAGGCCCGAGGCAAGGCGCACTAGCGGCCTGACGGACCCGAAAACGCCGGAAAACCGCCAAAGGTCACAAAAGTCACACCTGAAACCCGTTGGCGGCACATGCCACGTCGAGCGCGTGGCGTGCAGCGCTTCGACGATGTGAAAGAGCGGCAGGCCGATCAGCGGGGACCTATCCGCACCACACCTGTGTAGGAAAGCGAATTTTCTCGCCTCAGGCTTTCGGCAGCTTTCGCCCCAGACGTTGTCGTTCCGTAGCCTTGGCTGCGCTCCCAAAAGCCGAACGGCAGCTTGCCAGTCGGACCGCAAATCCTATAGATTTGACGTCATTAGATCGACGTCGTTAGATTGACGTCGTCAGATCGACGAGCCAGTCAGGCGAGGCTGCGACGAGTATGCCTTCGATCATCTTGTCGCCGCCAGTAAAGATCAGAATCCCGACCACCATCAGAAGCCCGCCGAGCACCTTTTTTCCTCTACCGCCCGCGGTCATCAGCCGCCCGCGCCAGCGTGCGAGCAGCGCGCGCGTGGCTGACGCCAGCACGAGCAAAACGCTGGCGATGCCCAGACCAAAGGCCGCCATCGTTACAGCCACCATCGTGAGATTTTCGCCCTGCGCTGCGAGCACCGTCGCGGCACCGAGCGTCGGGCCCACGCACGGGCTCCAGACGAGGCCGAGCAGGACGCCGATCGCCGCCTGCCCGGCAAGGCCGTATCGCTCCATCCTCGACTGTTGCGCGTTCGCCCAGTCGGCAAGCGGGGTTGCAGCACGCGTCAGCAGCGCCTGCACCGAGGGGACCAAGAGAGCCACGCCAGCCGCAACCAGCAACGCGGCACCGAAAAGCCGGACCCAGTCACCGTCGAAACCGGACGCCGCACCCAGCGTTGCAAGGAGAAACCCGGTCACCGTGAAGGACACGACGAGCCCCGTAGCCAATGCCAGCGGGCCGTGCCGATGCGCTTGCGCGGCGCTGCCAAGCACGATCGGCACGAGCGGCAAGACGCATGGCGACAGGATCGTCAACGCACCCGCTGAATAGGCGAGCACCGGGCTGAGAACGTCGGCCAAGGTTCAGCCGACCGTCTTGGCGAGCAATCCGTTGATCGCCGTCTTGTCGGTCGTGTAGACAACCCGGCCTATTTCCTGGCGACCCCGGTAACCGATCAGCGTCGATTGCTTCTGCGCGCCGAGCGCCTTCCATTCGGCCTTTTGCTTGTCGTAATCGATCGAAAGGATCAGCAGATTGTTATACTGAGGTGCGGCAGTCGTCGCGGCAATGGTGCGTCCCTGCGAGGCGCAGACTGGACACCACCATGCTTTTACCTCGACAAGGATGGGGCGCCCCTTTGCCTGCGCCGCTGCCAGCGCAGCCGGGGTATAGGGTTGACGTTCGGCAGCGGCCGCAGGCCCCGCAAGCGACACGGCGGCAATTGTCATCATTGCGACGGTGGTGAAAGGGCGGAACATGTGACGCGATCTCCGGAATGGTGTCTACCCGGTTCGCAGCAAGCGATGCGGCGGTTACATCAGTTGATCGCGCGGGCCTGAAAGAGTGCCGTGGCAGTCGCTGCGATGGCAAGAAAAGCCCCGATAGCGAGCGCGTCGACCGCGATGTCGGCAAAACCCCCGCCGCGCAACATCACGCCAGTCGCGGCGCGTATGAAGTGCGTCAGCGGAAACACATTGCCAATAGCCTGAGCCCAGTTCGGCAGCGTGGCAAACGGATAAAGAAAGCCCGAAAGCAGCATCGCCGGCAGGTAAAACGCGACCGCTGCCTGCAAAGCTTCGAGCTGCGTCCGGGCGCGCGCTGCATTGACATAGCCGAGCACAAAATGCGCCGCTGCGAATAGCGGCAGGATCGCGACCAGCGCCATGACATTGCCACGCACCGGCAGGCCGAACAGCCATATTCCAGTCGCCATGACCGCGATGCCCTGGATCGTGCCGATGGCGACATAAGGCATCAGCTTGCCGGCCAGCACTTCGCCGCGCCCGGCGGGCAAGACCATCAACGCTTCCCACGTACCGCCTTCGCGTTCACGGGCGAGGCTCAACGCGCCGAGCATGATCATCGCGATCATCACGGTCACGCCGACAAGCCCGGGCAGGAAAGTCCAGTCGGCACGCGCATCGGGATTATAAAGGCGTTCGATGACGAGCCCGGGTCCGGCGACGTCGCCGCGTTCGGCAAGTGTCTGCCAATAGGCCGCCTCGATCCGTGCGGTCGCGGCCGATGTCAGCGTCGCGTTGCTCGCATCGACAACGATCCGGAGCGGTCGCGCCGCAGCAAGCGGGTTCGCCAAAGAACGGTCCTCGGGAACCTCGACACCGATCACCACGTCGCCGCTTCTTACCATAGCTTCGGCCGTGCCGGGTTTGCCCGTTCCGACGACGGCAAGATGAGGTCGTTTGCGCAGCGCTTTCGCCACGGTTTCCGCATTGGCCACAGTTGGTGCGGCGACAGCAACGGCTACCGTCGCGTCCGGGCGGATCGCGGTGCCGAAAAGGACGATCTGCAGCAACGGCACGACGAGCAGGAGCGTCAAGGCGATGCGAGTCCGAAGCAGGCGGGTGCATTCGACGGCAGCCACGGCCGCGATGCGGCGCCGTGCGCTCATACCCGCGCCTGCGCGAGAACGGCAGCTTCGAGCGAGGTCGCGCCTGCAGCGTCGATGAGCATCGCTGGCGTCGTTTGCGTGCCGGCGCGCCCGTTCTGATAAAGCACTATTTGCGGGAGCTGCCCGGCTTCGGCCAGGTCGTGCGTGCTGACCACCACCGCATGGCCCCGGGCCGCAAAGGACGTCATCCACCCCCAGATCAAGGCGCGCGTGACCACGTCGAGCCCGGCGGTCGGTTCGTCGAGCAATAACAGCGACGGTGCATGGATGACGCTTGCGGCAAATTGCACACGACGCGCCCAGCCGCCCGACAGGATGCCGAACCGGCGCGACGAGACATCTTCAAGTCCGTAAACGGCCATGGCCTCAGTGATCGCGCTGCGCGGCAGGCCGTGCACGCCGGCGTGAAAGCTTAAATTCTCGAGGACGGTAAGCTCGGGATAGAGCGCCAGTCGCTGGCTCATGTAACCGATCCGTCGGCGGTCGATGCGACCTGGCCCGATCTCGGCGCCCAGCACCGTTCCGCATCCGCCATCCGGGGTAACCAGCCCCGCGAGCATTCTGAGCGTCGTCGTCTTGCCGCCGCCGTTTGCGCCGACGAGACCGAGCAAACCTCCAGCGCCGAGGCGGATCGTGACGTCGCGTACGACATCGCGCCCGTCGAACGCCTTTGCCAGGTCGCTGACATCGATAAAGAGGCTATCCATGGCGATAGGCAAAGCCACCGAACATGTGCTTGCTCGCTTCTGCGCCGAGGACGACGATGGTGTCGTCGGTATTGGTTTTCGCCCGGAGCGTGTCCAGCGCAATCCAGATCGCAGCGGATCCGGTGTTGCCAACCCGGTCTGCCTGCACGAAAACGCGGTCTGGAGGTAGGCCGAAATGCTCGGCGAGAAGCGCCCCGATCCGCCCGCTAACCTGATGCGGGACGATGTGGCGGGCGGTATCGATTGGGAAGCCCTGCACATTGGCCGCATTTGCTCCTGCGTCGAACAGGCGGTGCCCTTCGGCACGGATCGCCGCGAAATCATGGTCGAACCGATGCGTACGGTGCTGGCGTGAAATCCCAGGAGGGCGTCCGCCGCCAAGTGCGCCGAACCACGCGGCTTCGATCGAGGAACAGCAATTTTTGAATGCGCCCACAATCACCGCACCAGCCCCGTCGCCCATCTGCACCATGTTGACGATCTGGTCGGGGTTGCCATCAAGCGTACCCGGATCGAAGAACAGCGAGCCGGTTTCCGAACCGACGATCGCCACTGGCCCACTGCCCGATGCAATCAACCCGAAAGCGATCATCAGCGCGTTTGCAAATCCGGTGCACGCCTGCCGTAACTCGATGTGGGGGCCATCGTAACCGAGCCGGTCGGCGACAAAGGCGATATTGGCGGGCAATGGCTGATCGGGTGTCGTGGTATGGCCGATCAGATACGCAAGTTCGCGCGGCCGCAGCCCTGCCGCTTCTAGCGCTACGCGCACCGCCCGTGCCGCAAGGTCAGCGTTCGAAGCGCCGATGCGTGCAACCTCTTGGCGGGTGTCGAAGTTGCGACACAGATAGCGGCTCGCAATGCCGAGCCGTGCCGCGATCGCCGCTGCCTCACGTAGCCGGGCAAACCCGAACCGGTGCTGCATCATGGCAATCAGATCCCCGGTCGCAACTTCGCTTCCCGGTAGCGCCTGACCGCTGCCGAGCACACCGATCCGGCCCTTCGAAAGCCAGGGCGACGCACTCATCCGCGAAGCAGGCCGCGCGGCAGCGACCTGATGTCGGCCCACAATTGCGCCGGGTCGACCTCGAGCACCTCGAACGCTTCGGCGGCGAGCATGAGTACGTTCGCCAGCGCTTCACGCGCCGATTGTGCGACATCTTCGAACCGGCGGCCATCGGCGCGCGCCAGGACAAGCGACCGGCTGAGCCGGACATGTCGGGTCTCGTCCAAACGGATGCGCGCGAGCATGTTCGCCACGGCCCGATCGCCAGCGATTGGCGACCTTGGTCGCAGCAGCCGACTGAGAATCGTGCAAACGCCGGCGTCGATTGCGGAAATCCGCGCAAGATGCGGCAGCGTCGAACCACGTCCCAGATTGATATGAAATCGTCGCGCCGACCGGCGCAGTTCTGCTGTTGGTACAAAGGGGAGGCTCGCCCCCAGACAATGCAGCAAGCCGTCATGGACGCGCTCCTCGTCAGCGATCACCCTGAGCGCTGCGGCGATCGCCGAATCGCCATCGTTTGCGGCCAGACCATCGAAGGCGAGAGCCGCCGCTTCCTCGCCGCACCCGAGCAACGGCACCAGCAGCGCAAGAGCAAATGCGCAACGATCGTCGAGCATGACGTCTATAGGTCGCACGACCACCGCCGCGCGGTTCGCGCTGAAGCAAAAGGTCGTCGGGGCCGTCGTCATCGGTTCGCACGTGCTCCGCGCTGGTGAAAGCGTGTCGATCTCCTTACCGGTTCGCAATTGCGGAGCGCGCGGTTACACATCCAGCCTGTAGCCAAAGTACGAACGAGCGCGAAAGATAGATCGATTGGCATCGGACGAAGCAGCGCTGCGATCCGACAGGCCGAAGGGTCCAATACGCCGCCTGAAAACTGCCTGACAGCAAGCGCCCCAATCTCGGTCATTCAGCGACCTCCTGCCTATTCCTGAAAGCTGCCATCGACTGGAAGCCGAAAGCTGACTCGACGATGGCAGTGCGCGAGGGCAAACAAGGGCATGCGGATCGGTGCCTTAAAGCTCACAGCGCAAATTTATTGCGGCGACGTGCCTGCCATGGGGCCGGGCAAGGCCGATTTGCTCGAAGCGATCGACCGCGAAGGCTCGATAGCCTCCGCCGGACGAGCTCTTGGCATGAGCTACCGGCGAAGCTGGATCCTCGTGGACGAGATGAACCGTTGTTTCCGTGAGAAGCTGGTCGAGACGTTGACGGGCGGAGGTCGCGAGCGCGGCGCGCGACTGACAGAAACCGGTAGGAGGGTGCTCGCTGCCTATCGTGAGCTGGACGCCGCCACTGCATTGATCGCCGACGGCGCTGCTTACCGCATGGTCGCTGACCTGATCTTCGATCGTCCGCTTCCGATCAAACCCAAGGCGCCGACTGCCAGCCATTAGTCACCGCCTGTGCAACCGGGGGCTTGCGTCCCGTATGTCGCCCCCTGTAACTGACCTCTATATCCGACTGAATATCGACATAATGCCGATCGGTGGCGCCTTTCTGGTCAAAGGGGTTTTCATGCGTTCGATCCTGGTCGCTGCAATTTGCACTGCATCGATTTCTGCAGCGGCCGTGCCGGCCATGGCTCGAAATGTCACACCGGAAGCCGAAGCCGTTGCCGAGGCAAGCGATGGCTCGAACATCACCGTGACCGCGCGACGACGGGTAGAAAGCCTCGAGTCAGTGCCGGTGGCGGTATCAGTCATCGACCGCGAACTGCTCGACCAATCCTACACCGCGAACACGCAGCAACTGAGCCTGCTCGTGCCAGCGCTAAACTACAGCTCGGCAAATCCTCGCAACACTGCATTCACGATCAGAGGTCTCGGCAGCAGCGTCGTCGCTGTCAGTCAGGCCAATGACGGGCTCGAGCCCGGTGTCGGCTTCTATGTCGACCAAGTCTATCATGCCCGCCCAGCGACAGCCGCTTTCGACTTTACCGACATCGACCAGATTGAAGTGCTTCGCGGGCCGCAAGGGACGCTGTTCGGCAAGAATACGACAGCAGGGGCCATCAACATCACGACGCGCCCGCCGACCTTCGCGCCCGAAGCCAATGAGGAGCTTTCGGTCGGCAGCTATGACTTCGTGCAGGCCAAGGCCTCTGCTTCTGGACCATTGTTCGGCGATACGGTGGCGTTCCGCATCTCGGGGCTGAGCACCCGCCGCGACGGTGTGATCCGCAACGCCCGCACCGGGGATGAGCACAATGGTGTCGGTAACCAGGCGGTGCGGGGCCAGTTGCTGATCAAGCCGTCCGAAGCGTTCCAGCTCCGGCTGACCGCCGACTTCTCCAATTTCGAGGCCAACTGCTGCACGCAGGTGTATCTGCGCGTCGGCTCGAGCCTGCGTCCGGCAGCGCGGCAATATCCGTTTCTCGCGGCCAATGCCCCCGGCAGCCCCTATGCGCCGCCCAGCCTCAACCCCTATGACCGGGTGACCGACATCGATGCGCCGCTCGCGGTCGCTACCAACGAGGGCGGCGTTTCGGCGATTGCCGACTGGAACCTGGGTCCGATAACCCTCACCTCGGTCAGCGCATGGCGTTTCTGGAACTGGGATGCAGCCAATGACCGCGACTATACCGGCCTGCCGATCCAGCTCATCCAGCACATTCCCTCGCGCCAGGACCAATACAGCCAGGAGCTCCGCGTTGCCTCGAACGGCGATCATCCGATCACGTATGTCGCCGGCCTCTACTATTTTGACCAGAAGATCACCGGACGGCCGATTAGCATCTATGGACCGGCGGCTGCATATTGGCTGATCGGGCCGACGACAGGGTCGGCAAACACGCCGGTGCCTTCGAACCTGCTCGACGGCTATGGCACCGACGGCGCGACGCGGTTCAAAGTCGACAGCTATGCCGCCTTTGGCGAGCTGAACTGGAAAATCCTGCCGCGCGTGACCGTGACGGGCGGGCTGCGCTACACCTACGAGAGGAAATCGGGCGACTACACGAGCTTCGTATTCGGCGGCTTAGCGACTACCAATACCGCGCTCACCAATGCCAAGCTGTCTGTTCTGCGTCCGCAGACGTATTCGGCGCGCGACAGTGAGAGCAACCTTTCGGGGCGCGCCAACATCGCCTGGCAGGCGACTGACTACCTGTACCTCTATGCGGGCTATGCACGCGGGTTCAAGTCGGGCGGGATCAACATGTCGGGCCTGCCGCTCGACAACCTCAATCAAACGGCGCTTGCGACAGCAGTTATCCGTCCCGAGCTGAACACCACATATGAGGCCGGGCTGAAAGCCAAGCTCTTCGACCGGCGCCTGGTGGTCAATCTGGCTGGCTATTCGACACAGGTGCGCGATTTCCAGGCGACGATCGTCGACAGCAGTCAGACCGTGGCGCTGCGCGGCTATCTGTCGAATATCCCCAAGGTCACGGTCAAAGGCTTCGAACTCGATGCGATCGCCCAGCTTGCACGCGGGCTGCAACTGCGCGCATCGATAGCCTATGCCGATGGCAAATATGCGGACTATCCTGCTGGGCCGTGCCCGCTGGAGATACAAACGGCGGCGACGACCGCTTGCAATCTGACCGGACAACGCCTTGCCGGGCTGCCGGGCTGGTCGACGACGATCGGCGGCGACTATGCGCTGCCCATTACCCGGTCCGCCAGCCTGCTCCTGCACGCCGATTCCAGTTTCAAGAGCGGCTATAACGGCGACCCGAGCCTCTCGCCCTTCACCTATATCAACAACTACAACGTCACCAATGCGAGCATCGGTATACGCTCCGACAAAGGCTGGGAGGTCGCCGTGTTCGCGCGCAATCTCTTCGACATCGACTATATGCAAAATCTGACGATACAGGCGGGCAATTCCGGTCTTGTCCTCGGCAATCCGAGCGATCCGCGCGCGTTGGGCGTAACATTTCGCGCGCGACAGTAGAAGGAGTCGTCCGGCGCGCGCCCATATACCCGGGGCGACAGGCCTCATTCTTCGCCCGTGCATGTCTTGCCGACATGGCTTTGATAAGATCATGTGATTTCCTTGCACGACTGCAAACGGCGACAGGTCCATCAGGCTTCACAAAAGGAACTGTCCCCATGTCGTCTTTCGCAACCACTCTGCGTCACCGTTTACCTGCAGCTTTCGCGGCCATCGCGGCTGCTGGAATTACCTTTGTGGCCGTCCCCTCGCCAGCGACGGCTGCGGCGCCGACTGCTTTCGCCATGCCGCGTCCGGCGGCGACTGCCGACGGCGTCCTGCGCCTTCGCAGCAATCATAATGTCGCGGAAACGGTTGCCGGCGTGAAAGCGGCTGTCGCGGCGAAAGGCGTGCGGTTCTTCGACGCGATCGACCAGGCAGTGCTCGGCAAGGAAGCCGGGCTGACCGTGCGTCCCTCGACGCTCATGCTCTTCGGCAATCCGCCGCTGGGTGTCCAATTCCTGCAGTCCAACCCCTATTCGGCGCTCGACTGGCCGGTGCGGATGCTGGTTGTCGAGGATGCCGACGGCAGTGTCTGGCTCGCCTGGACCGACTTCGCTTACATCGCCCGACGCTATCACATCACCAACCGCGCCGCGCAGTTCAAAATGGCGAGCGAAGTCGCCGCTTCGATCGCGGCCGACGCGGCGCGATAACTTGCCCATGGACGCCATTGCCCTTGCCAGCCTTGCCTTTGCAACGGCGCTCGTCTGTGCCGTGCTGATGGGCTATGCCATTCAGCGCGGCGCAACCTGCATGGTTGCGGCTATCGACGAAGTGGTTTCGCGTCGAACAGCGAAACGGCTGGTCGCGCTCGCCGAAGCGGCCTTGTGGGTCACTGGCGGACTGGTCGTCGCGCAGTTCCTGGGGGGCATCCGGATGACGCCCACCGGGCACGCGGTAAGCTTTGCGACCGTCCTGGGAGGCCTGTTCCTCGGTCTTGGCGCACACATCAACCGGGCGTGCGTCTTTGGGGCGATTGCCCGGCTCGGCTCGGGCGAATGGGCCTACGCCATCACCCCTGTCGGCTTTTTCATAGGCTGTGTGGGCGCCGACTGGCTGACGATGGCGCCGACGGCCTCGGTCGTCGGGTCGCCTCTTTTCGCTGCTGCGCCGTTGCTCATCGTGCCCCTTGCGATCTTCGCTGCCTGGCGGGGCGTGGAAGCGCTTGGGGCGGTACGGCGGCGCGAATTCGCCGACCATATCTGGTCTCCGCACCGGGCGACGATGATCATCGGCATCGCTTTTGTCGTGATGCTGCTCAGCGTCGGGAGCTGGGCGTATACCGAGGCTTTGGCCGAGCTGGCCAATGGCATGACACACAGCACCGCTGCCCGGCTGGTCCTGTTCTGTGGCCTGTTGGGAGGTGCGATGCTTGGCGGCTGGACGGCGGGACGGTTGCGTCCCGAAGTTCCCTCAACGCTTGCCCTCGCGCGTTGCCTTGGGGGCGGCACGTTGATGGGGCTTGGCAGTGTGACGATCCCGGGCAGCAACGACGGCCTCATCCTGATCGGCCTGCCGCTGCTTCAGCCCCACGCCTTTGTCGCGCTGGCGAGCATGATTGTCGCGATCACCGGCGGTATGTGGCTTGAACAACGAATTTCTTCGGCTGGCTCGTAACCCCGAAAGCCGCTATGACGTATGGCACGTGGCGGAACGGGGGCCGCATTCGATGGAAATGCAACAGGTCCGCTATTTTCTAGCGGTCGCGCGCACGCTGAATTTCACGCGTGCTGCCGAGGAATGTCACGTCACGCAACCCGCGCTGACGCGGGCGATCAAGCAACTTGAAGATGAACTCGGTGGCGACCTGATCCGCCGCGAAGGGCGCAACACCCACCTGACCGCGCTCGGCAACCGGATGCAGCCGCTGCTCGAACAATGCTACGCCAGCGCGCTGTCGGCCAAGTCGCTTGCGACCAAGATCAAGAAGGGCGAAGTCCCCTCGCTGTCGCTAGCCGTTTCCCGCACGCTGGATCTCGAACTCCTGATGCGTGCGCTGACCGAGATGCACCGAAGCTTCGCCGGGCTGCAATTGAAACTGCGGCGCGGCACGGGCGCGCAGATCGCTGCCTTGCTCAAGAGCGGCGAAGTCGACCTGGCCATCGGGGGGCCGATGGGAGAAAGCTGGGACCGGCTGGAAAGCTGGCCGATGTTCACCGAGGCATTCGACCTTGTCGTCGGCGCCGACCATCCGCTCGCCATGCGCAACGAAATCGACCTCGCTGTCGAACTGATCCGCGAGGCGCGCTTCCTCGTCCATAGCGGCACCGATATGGCCGAATTCGAAGCGGAAAGGCTCGACGCTGCCGGGATTTGCCTCGATCACGCGCATGAAGTCGATTCGGACCGCGACCTCGAAGCGCTCGTCGTCGCTGAATTCGGCGTCGCCATCATGCCCGCGAGTGCCATGAATTCGACACGCGTGCGGCATCTGGCCTGTTCGGCGCTCGACCTGCGCCGGACCGTCGCGATCTATTCGGTATCGGGTCGCCCGCGCTCGCGCGAAACATCGGCGCTGCTGAACCTCGTGCGCTCGGCCGACTGGTCGCGCGCGCTAATGGCGCGCGAGCTCGACTGCGTCGAGTAGGGCGTCGAGTTCCATCCGGCGGCGGTAATCGGGGTCGACATGGCGCGCCCTTACGATCCCGTCCTGCCCGACGACGAACACGGCCGGAATGGGCAAGACCCAAGGGGTACCTCCCTGATAGCCGGGGATGTCCCAGCCCGCGCCGCCAATCATTCGCGCCATCTCGTCGTCAACCCAAATGGCGAGATTGATTGACAGAGAATATCCCCCTCCGACATCGGTCAGGAAGGGGAATTCAGCGCCGGCCTCAGCCCGCAGCGTCCTGGTGTATTGCTGGGTCTCCGACGAGATTGCGACAATCTGGGCGGGTTTTACCTCGTGCTGGATCTCGGCAAGGCCGACCATGTTGAGCCGGCAATAGGGGCACCAGTGGCCCCGGTGGAATGCCAGTACCGCCGGCCCCTGCTCGAGCAGCGACGCCAGCGTTACCAGACGGCCCTCATGATCGGGCAGGAAGAACTCAGGCATCGCGTTGCCGACCATCGGCGCCGTGCTGCCCGCCTGCGCCGCCTCCAGCCGGCCGACGAACGCGTCGACTGCATCGGCAAAACCCGGTCCCTTTGATCGGACGCAGTCGGCAACGAACTTCAGCCGCTCGCCCAGGCTCAGGTCGCGGCCTCGCACGTCCTGGAAAGCCTGTTCGAGTGCCGCGACCAGTGGATTTACCATCGTCGATCCCCCTTTCGCCACCCATAGCACGAGTGCCGTCGGCGAATAGCGTGCGGCATCAGGCAGCAGCGGCAGTTCGGATCATTTCCCCGGCGCAGGCCTCGTGGAGGACGAACCCTTCGCTGGGATCGACCTCGGCACGCCAAGGCGCCTTTTCGAGGGTCTCGCAGGTGTGACGATATCCGGCTTCCCAGCGCTGACGAATGCCGTCGCCGCTGAAGTCGATGTCCTTGGCATGGTCCTCGTAATCGAGGGCGGGTGCGAGCAGACGGATGACGTGCATCTGCGTGGTGCAGCCATAACCCGTCAGGCCGCGCTGCTTGAGGCTGGCGAGCGCGGCGTCGGGGATGAGCGCCGTCATCTCGGCGATGATGTGGCGCATCTTGTGAAGCTGGCGCTGGCGCTTGATGTGCGAGGCGGAGCGGCTCGAATACTGGACGTCTTTCTGCCGATTCATAACTTCCCAGATGGTCTGCGGTTCGTTGCCATGCGGGTTCCACAGGTGGACGGCGAACACCATGCCGTTCTTGCGCGGATTGTCGTCGAAGACGACCTCGACAGGCGTGTTGGATAGGATGCCGCCATCCCAGTAGAGCTGGTCGTCGATGCGCACTGCCGGAAAGGCAGGCGGCAGCGCGCCAGACGCCATGATATGACGCAGGTCGATCACCTGGTCGCGGCTGTCGAAATAGGTCATCTCGCTCGTCTGGACGTTCGAGGCCCCGACGGTGAGCCGGATCGGTCCGTTGTTGATCTGGTCGAAGTCGACGAGGTCCTTCAGCGTATCGGCAAGCGGCACCACCGAATAATAGCCGGCACTCTCGGCACCGAGCGGCGCGTGCGAACTGATGAAGGCGGCGGGGTTGGGGCGGAAGAATGACGGCACGCCCGTCGTCACCGCCATCATGTTGCGCGCGGCGGCGGCAAACCAGTTCGGCAGCGGCATACCCATGAAGCGATCGCTCTCGACCCGCTTCCAGAACGCGCGCAACCTGTCGAGGCCTTCGCGGGCCGGCCCGCCGGCAATCAGCGCGGCATTGATGGCGCCGATCGAGGTGCCGACCACCCAGTCGGGTGCGATGCCGGCCTCTGCCAGCGCCTGGTACACGCCAATCTGGTAGGCGCCGAGCGCGCCGCCACCCTGCAGAACCAGGACGATCTGGCCGTAACTCGAAAGCTCGTCGTGAAGGGTTTTCATCGCATCTTCTCCATTATTTCGGTGATTCGGTAAGAGGGTTACTGGGCGGTCCAGCCGCCATCGACGGGCAGCGCAGTCCCGGTGATCGAGGCGCCCCCCGGTCCGCAGAGGAACACGGCCAGTGCGCCGAGCTCTACGACGGTCGCAAATCGCTTTGTCGGCTGTGCAGCAAGCAACACGTCGCGGATCACTGCTTCGCGGTCGATGCCGCGCGCGGCGGCCGTGTCCGAGATCTGGTTTTCCACCAACGGCGTCCATACGTAACCGGGACAGATCGCGTTACAGGTGACGCCAAATTGCGCGCCTTCGAGTGCCACGGTCTTGGTCAGGCCGAGCACCCCGTGCTTGGCGGCGACATAGGCGCTCTTGAAGGGCGAGGCGACCAGTGCGTGCGCCGAGGCAATGTTGACAATGCGCCCGAAGCCCGCCGCTTTCATTGGCGCAAAGGCGGTGCGGATCGTGTGAAAGGCCGCCGACAGATTGAGCGCGATAATTGCATTCCATTTGTCGACGGGAAAATCCTCGATCGGGCACACGTGCTGGATTCCCGCATTGTTGACGAGGATGTCGACCCGATCGAAGGTCGCGATGCTATTCTCGATCAGCCCCGTAGCCCCAGCCGGGTCGAGCAGATTGGACCCGTCATAGATAACGCGGCCGCCGTGCGCCTGCAGCGCTGCGCAAGTGGCGTCGATCGCCTCCGGGGCGCCAAGCCCATTGACGACGAGGTCGGCGCCCGCTTCGGCAAGTGCGTGGGCGATGCCCAGGCCGATGCCGCTGGTCGATCCGGTGACGACGGCGGTCCGTCCGGCGAGCGGCGTTCCGATACTGTCATCGGTGCTTGCAGGGGTATCCATGAGCTTGTCCTTTTGAAAAGCGATGCCCTCCAACTGCCGGACCCGGGGCGCGGTTAGAAATGCCGTTTCGGCATCGACTCGATGCGGAGATGCGATTGGGCCGGCCCGGCAGCTGCGCCTAGTTCGGCAGGGCGTCAGGAAGCCGGAACAACCGGCCTCCAGGCCTCCCCTCTAGACGACAGGACGATTCGACATGATGCATCTCAAACTTCGCCAGGCTGCTCTTGCCCTGATGGCTACGGCCGCCTTCGCTACGCCAGCTTTGGCGGGTGAATGCCCCGCCGGACAAGCCGGAACCAACGCCCTCGCCAGCGCGCCGACGATGCCCAAGGGTGTGACCGACACGGTGATCGGCTCGGTCGATCTCTCCAAGGAAATCGGCGTCGCGGACCGCCAGCTCCGCACGCGTCGCCTCGTCGTGCAGCCCGGCGGCGTCGTACCGCTTCACAGCCACATGGATCGACCGGCGCTAATCTACACCGTCAGCGGACAGATCACTGAATATCGCAGCAGCTGCAACGTGCCGATCGTGCACAAGGCGGGAGACATCGCCCGCGAAGCTGACGGCATTTCCCATTACTGGATCAACCACGGAAAAACCGCTGTCGTCCTCCTGTCGTCGGACGTTCATCACGGCATGTAACGCGTTTTAGCGGGCACATGTTGGCGCCCGCCCTCCCGCTTGATGGGGCGGGCGGGCGCTCATTCGGAAGCGATCAATCCTCGAACGACAATTCAAGCCATGTCCGGTATCGGCTGACGACATTGGGGTGTGCCAAAGGGCAGCGGTTTGAAGCAATTAGGCCAAAACTGACGTAACTCTTTGAAGGTCGAACGTCCGAAACTGCCTTATCGTTGCCCGAAACTTGCCGGTCGGCAACCGCCCCAACTGTCGCCGTTCCGGTGCCACAGCGCCGATCCTGCAAGCGGACGGTCCGCTCTCCCGCCACGGGCGGCGTTTCGTCGCGCTTTAATGGCGAGCTGCATGGCTAGCGACAATCTGCGCACATAGGAAACCGAGGATCTTGCCGGTTGGCGTTTATCGCCCCTCATAGATCAGCAGTGGGGGCACCGCGCTCCCATCGTAGCTCACACCCAACTAGGTAATCGTTCCAACTGATCGCCCCGGTCGCCGACGCTCACGGTGCCCATCTTGTCGTAGAAGACAATATCGTGTTCGAGGTAGGTAGCGACCAGTCGTTCGAGGATAGAGCGGCGGGTCTTGATCGATGTATTATCGGCCTCAATCCGACGAATTGTCGAGCTTGAGATTTTGCTCAAAGCCGCAAGTTCCTCGATACTGACCCCTAGCATTGCGCGGGCTGCCCTCAGGTGACGCGCTGCGATATTGTCGATGGCGGCAATCGCCGCTTCCGTTTCGGATTGGCGACATGGGCCGAGATCGAAACACAGACCGTACCAGTTCTGCACGTCGCCATTTGCTCTCAGGACTGGCAGAGCCCGGGCATTGATCCAGTGATACTGACCATCGGCAAATCGGGCTCGATAGATCACTGAGTAAGGACGAGGATTTGCCAGGGCGTCAGCCCATTCGGCCAAAGTCTTAGCCCGATCCTCGGGGTGTAAAGCGTCGGCCCAGCCATCACCCTCGGCCTGCTCTGCAGTCAGTCCCGTAAGCGCGCACCAATCGGGGATGTCCCAGCAATAGCCATCGCCGCTTGCCAGCCAAGTCGCGCAGGCCATCTCTCCGATAGCAGCGCGAGAACTCGTCAGATCTAACGTAGGCATCAACCTCGTATCCTCGGCCTCCATACAAATAATTTCGCGACCAAGTCGTCAATAGTAGCTCAATCACTAGCCCTTGCCAGATTGTCGAATGGCTGAAAGTAGGTCATAGCTTGCAGTAGCCGATTCAAGATATGAACGCTTTTCGTTCTTTTATGGGGGTGGTGTTGTGAGGCTGGGAGGCGCTGCCGCTAGTTTAGAGCCCTACGCTCTAAACGAATCTAGCGTTCTCATCGACCGTAATGCCATCATCGATCTGCTTCCACATAAAGCCCGTCATTCGTTGCAGGCTGCCACCCACGACATTCACCAGCGCTTGCATCGCCATCCTGGACTTTCGCGCTTGGCCAACGGCACGGTCGATCGGGACGAATATCGTTGCCTGCTTGCCCGTTCATATGGCTTTTACGCCGTTGTCGAACCTATGCTCGGCCTTGCCGGTCGCCTGACAGAATGTCTTATTCTAGACCTGACCGAGCTTGATGTCGGCGCCGCTGCGATCGAAGCGCTGCCGCTTTGTGGTCTGCCACCGATCGGATGCGACCACGCCGGCTTGATAGGCGCGCGGTATGTCCTGCTTGGTGCCTCGCTGGGCGGGAAGGTGATGGCGCGTGCAATTGCAAGCCGTACCGAAGGCCATGCAGCACTTCCAGTCCGGTTCCTGACGGGAATGGGTGAGAACGACTGGAAGGTCTTCGCAGTGGACCTCGAGGTCAATCTCCCTGACGCCGCATCGCGAGCAGCTGCAGCAATTGCTGCAAAGACGACCTTCGCCGCTTACGAAGACTGGATGACATGGTATGAGTGAGAATCCGGACGGCGTTGTCGATCTGACAAATTGCGACCGTGAGGCTATCCACATCCCTGGAACCATCCTGCCTCATGGCGCGATGCTCGCCGTCGATCCCGCGACGATGAAAATCGAGCAAGTCGCGGGCGACACTGGCGGCCTGCTCGGTGTCGACGCAGCGGCGCTCACCGGAAAAGACCTGTCGGCAGTGTTCACGACCGATCAGGTCGAGCGGCTGCAGGCGTTGTTGCGTGGATCAAGCCTTTCGCGCCCGCGCCACATGCTCGATCCTTTGCTGCGAGTCATCGCCGATCGGCCCATCGACGCCAGCGTGCACCTGAGCGAGGGTGTTCTCGTCATTGAAGTAGAAGATGCCGACCTTGGCGATCGTCACGCCGTCGATCCGCTCGCCTGCGTGCAGGAGATGATCGACGGGCTGGGCGACACCCCTGACTTGCAGGCCTACTGCCAGCTCGCCGCCGAGCGGGTGCGATCGGTCGCAGGCTATGACCGGGTCATGGTCTACCGCTTCATGCCGGATGACTCGGGCTGGGTGTACGCTGAGGCGCGGCACGACGACCTCAACCCGTTTCTCGATCTGCATTACCCGGCGTCGGATATCCCAAAACAGGCCCGCGCCCTGTACCTCACCAGCTGGCTGCGCTTGATCACCGAAGTCGACTACACGCCCGCGCCACTGCTGCCCGCCCTCAACCCGCGCACCGGCATGGCGCTCGACATGAGCTATGCGACGCTGCGCGACGTCTCGCCTATCCATCGCGAATATCTGCGTAACATGGGCGTCGATGCGTCGATGTCGATCTCGATCATCTTCGAGGGCAAGCTGTGGGGGCTGATCGCGTGCCACCATTACACGCCGCGCCGGCTCCCGCGTCACCTGCGCTCGGTGTGCGAATTGTTCGGATCGATGTTCTCGCTGCAGCTCGAAGTGCGACTGCGCGCCGAGCAGCTAGAGGCGCGCTTGCTCTCACGCGAGGCGCTGTCAACGATCATGCAAGCGCTGGCGCAGGAAGACGATTACGCCGCCGGCCTGGTCGCACAGCAGGAGCAGCTGCTCGGCTACATCGCGGCAGAAGGCCTGGCGCTTCGCGTTGGGCAATCGCGCGGCGGCGTCGCGATCCGCGTCAACAGTGGCATCACCTCGCTGGGCGTTACGCCGGACGACGAACAGATCGGCGCACTCACCGACTGGCTGACTCGCAAGATGGAAGATTTCGAGGGCGTTTATGCCACCGACCGGTTGGGTGAAGAGTTTCCGCCGGCCAAGGCCTATGCCGACGTGGCGTCGGGGCTGTTGGCAGTTTCAGTTACGCGTGAACCCCGCGACTTCGTTTTGTGGTTCCGGCCAGAGGCCGTCCAGACCGTGCGCTGGGGCGGCGATCCGAACAAACCGGTCGAGGTTGGACCGAACGGCATCCGGCTGACCCCGCGTAAGTCGTTCGACGCCTGGGCGGAAACGGTGCGCGGTCGCTCGACGCCATGGTCGCCGTCAGAAAGCGACGCAGCCTTCGACCTGCGGGTCTCGCTGCTCGAAATCGTGCTAAGGCGGATAGATGCAGCGGCGCGCGAACGGCTGCGCGCATGGCAGCAGGAACAGCTGCTGATGGCCGAACTCGACCACCGGGTGAAGAATACGCTGGCGAATATTCAGGCAATTGTTTCTCAGACCAGCCGCAGCGCCGCCTCGCTTTCTAGTTTCACCGAGGGACTAGACCGGCGCATCCGCTCGATGTTACGCGCGCACAGCCTACTGACACAGAGCCGATGGGAAGGCGTGCTGCTCGACGCGCTCATCCACGAAGAACTCGAAGCCTACAAGGCGAAGCAGCCGAATTACGCGTTGAACGGCCCCGAACTGGCACTGTCTCCGAAAACAGCGCTGTCACTCTCACTCGCTATCCACGAACTTGCGACTAACGCAGCAAAATACGGAGCCTTGTCGGTTGCGTCGGGTCGCGTGCAAGTCAGCTGGACTTTCGACCCTGACAAGGGTGTTGCGCTTTTGTGGCGCGAAAGCGGTGGCCCGTCCGTCATCACCCCCAAACACCGCGGATTTGGGTCAACGCTGATCGAACGCGCGCTCGCCATGGAAACCGGCGGAAGTTCGAAACTGGCCTATGGGCCGGACGGCGTGACATGCGCGATCATGCTTCCTGCCGATGCGGTTCAACGTGTCGGAGCAGAAAGCATTGTGACGGCCGCGTACGTCGAGCCGGCGGCGCAGCCAAAAGCGCCGGTCGCAGTCAGCCGACGAATACTGGTCGTCGAAGACTCGGCGCTGGTAGTGATGGTCATCGAAGACGTTATCATTGATCTGGGGTGGGAAGTTGTTGGGCCCGCGACGCGGCTGAGCGATGCGATCTTGCTTGCGCGCGAAGACGGGATCGACGCGGCACTCGTCGACGTGAATCTTAACGGCGAAATGTCTTGGGACGCCGCAGCCATCCTGCAAGACCGCAGTATACCGTTCATCTTCACCACCGGGTACGACGGCGCGACGGTGCTACCCGATCGCTTCGCCGGTCAACCGGTCGTCAGCAAGCCTTTCAAGCCAGAAGACATTGAGCGGGCGCTGGGAAAGCTCTTCCTGTGAAGTCGGGTGGCTTCCAAGGCCGCGCTGCTTGCGATCCGTCACTGGATCGGATGGCCGCCAGGTTCAAATCCGCAGTACTCAATCGGATGCTCGACAATTGGGGACGCGGGCGTCGGGGAGACGCATTACCGCCACGGGAACACGTAACGGTCACGCGCGATGAGAGGGACTTCGTCGCGCAAGTGGACGTCGATCAGATCAAGTTGCCGATGACGTTCGAGCTCGTAAATGTCGGGGCGGAACTGACCCGGCGTGCCGACACTGATTTCAGGTGGTGGCGCCTCGATGACACTGGAAACAATACCGAAAGCTTACATGAGGGAGCATATCGGCGATGTGGGCAATCTGGAAAGCCGGCTTATGACTTTGCACGCTTCGAATTTGGCGCCGAAGGCAGTTCCTTTTTTGAACGACTTCTCCTGCCATGCTCAGATGACGGCACCAACGTCACGAGTTTGATCGTCGTCGTAAACTTCGACAAAACCGATCCCAACGAAGGAACCCGGGCGTGAGCGTGAGCTTCGATCAGCTTGATCTCGCCGACGCGATTCAACAGCTCACACCTGGGGAAATCGACGCGCTTCCATTCGGCACTATACGCCTTGATGCCAGAGGTACGGTGATGTTGTACAGTAAAGCCGAAGCAAAGCTTTCAGGTTTCGGCTCACGCCCTGTAATGGGCCTGACCTTTTTTACCGAGATTGCACCCTGCATGAACAGTGAAAATTTTCGCGCTGCTGTTGAACTCGCAATCAACGCCGGCACATTCAGCGCTGAGTTCACCCATATTGGTGATTTCGACGACCGTGACCGCGAGCTCACAGTGAAAGCCCAATCCTCAGGCGACGGCGGGATATGGATTTTTTTACATCGGGAAGGCGAATAAAGCTCAATCGAGAGGCGAAATTGATTGCGGCCGATTAGGGGCGTCGATGCCTGAACCCACTGAGCCAGCGAAAGGCAGCTTATGCGTGTGCCGTTTCCAAAAGCTGCCCGACGGCTACCCACCCACTTTCGGTCATTCTCTGCGCATCTCAGTCAACCAGCACCCGCAGCCACTCCCCGGTATCCGCCCGCTCGGTCCTGAGCGCGTTCGCCGGTTCCGCCATGTCCTCATACCCCACGGCCATCCCGCAAAAGAGCATGCGTTCGTCAGGGGTACCGAGGAACGCCTTTACGGTTTGCGGATAGACCGCCCAGCATTCCTGCGCACAGGTGGACAGCCCCGCCTCGACCGCGAGCAGCATGAACGACTGCAGGAACATGCCCATGTCGCTCCATTGCGGCGGGCCCATGCGGCGGTCGACGGTCATGAACAGCGCCAGCGGCGCGCCGAAGAAGGCGAAGTTGCGGGCGAACCACATCCGCCGCGCCACCTTGTCCTCGCGCGGGATACCGATGTGCGCATACATCGCCTCGCCCACGGCGAAGCGGCGGTCGCGATAGGGGGCGACGAGTTCCTTGGGGTAGATATCATATTCCGGCGCTTCCTGCCCGCCCGCAAGCTTTGCCATCATCGTCTGCTTCAGCCGGTTCATCGCGTCGCCCGCGACGATATCGACATGCCAGGGCTGGAGGTTGCCGCCCGACGGCGCGCGTGACGCCCGGGCAACAAGCGCGCTGACCAGATCGAGATCGACCGGCGTCTCGAGGAACCCGCGCACCGATCGCCTTGCCGCCACAGCGTCGCTCACGTCCATATCGCGCCCCTCAACCGAAACCGTCTTGCGTCGCTTAGCCGAACGCGCGATTGAAGCGCAAAGTTTACGTTCACGGAAAGGACGAGAGGATGGCCCAGGCCTATATCGTAGACGCAGTGCGTACCGCCGGCGGCAAGCGCAACGGCAAGCTTATGGGCTGGCACCCGGTCGACATGGCCGCCGCCACCCTCGATGCCCTCGTCGCGCGCACCGGGATCGACGGTGCGGCGGTCGACGACGTCATCATGGGCTGCGTCATGCAGGGCGGCCAGCAGGCCGGCCAGGTCGGCCGCAATGCCGTGCTCGCCGCGAAGAACCTGCCCGACAGCGTCCCCGCTGTGTCCATCGATCGCCAGTGCGGCTCGTCGCAGCAGTCGATGCAGTTTGCCGCGCAGGCGGTCATGTCCGGGACGCAGGACATGGTCATTGCCGCCGGTGTCGAGAGCATGTCGCGCGTGCCGATGGGCTCGACCGCGATGCTGTTCATGAAAGAGGGGCTGGGCAACTACAAGTCGCCGCGTCTCGAGGAAAAATACCCCGGGATCATGTTCAGCCAGTTCGTGGGCGCCGAGATGATCGTCAAGAAATATGGCTTCGACCGCGAGATGCTCGATGCCTATGCACTCGAATCGCACCGGCGCGCCGCCGCGGCAACCCAGTCGGGCGCCTTCGACGCCGAGATCGTGCCGCTCGACATCGAAACGGCCGAGGGCATCGAGAGCCATCGCACTGATGAGGGCATTCGCTATGACGCCAGCGCCGAGAGCCTGGCGGGCGTCAAGCTGTTGCAGGAAGGGGGCAGCATCACGGCCGCCAACGCCAGCCAGATCTGCGACGGGTCGAGCGCGGTGCTGATCGTCAACGAGGCCGCGCTGAAGGCCCATGGCCTGACCCCGATGGCGCGGATCCACACTCTGACCGTGACCGGCGGCGACCCCGTCATCATGCTCGAGGAACCGCTGTTCGCGACCGACCGCGCGCTGAAGCGGGCCGGGCTCAGCATCGACGACATCGATCTTTACGAAGTGAACGAAGCGTTCGCGCCCGTGCCGCTGGCGTGGATGAAGCACGTCGGGGGCGACCATGCGAAGCTGAACGTCAATGGCGGCGCCATCGCGCTCGGCCATCCGCTGGGCGCTTCGGGCACCAAGCTGATGGCGACGCTGGTCCACGCGCTCAAGGCACGCGGCGGGCGCTATGGCCTGCAGACGATGTGCGAAGGCGGCGGCATCGCCAACGTCACGATCATCGAGCGACTTTGACACTTCACCCCTCTCCCGGGACGGGAGAGGGACAGGCGCGCAGCGCCAGGGTGAGGGCTGTTCGGTAATTTCCCTCACCCTCCCACGCCTTCGGCGCGGGCCCCTCCCTCTCCCCTCAGGGAGAGGGGCAAACTCTTGAAGGGAAACCAGACATGATCCTCGACTCAACCGTTTCCGCTGTCGTCACCGGCGGCGCCTCCGGCCTTGGTGCTGCCACCGCGCGCGCGCTGGCGGCCAAGGGCGTCAAGGTCGCGATCTTCGACCTGCAGGCCGAAAAGGGCGAAGCCGTGGCGGCCGAAATCGGCGGCATATTCTGCGAAGTGAACGTGACGAGCGACGACAGCGTCATGGCCGGTTTCGAAAAGGCGCGCGCCGCGCATGGCCAGGAACGCGTGCTCGTCTGTTGCGCGGGGACCGGTGCCGCGATGAAGACTGCCAGCCGCAGCAAGCAGGACGGCAGCATCAAGCATTATCCGGCCGACGCGTTCAACTGGCTCATCCAGATCAACCTCGTCGGTACCTTCCGCTGTGTCGCCCTCTCGGCGGCAGGCATGATGACGCTCGAGCCGCAGAACGACGACGGCGAGCGCGGCGCGATCGTCAACACCGCGTCGGTCGCGGGCGAGGACGGGCAGATGGGCCAGGTCGCCTATTCGGCGTCGAAGGCCGGCGTCATCGGCATGACGCTCCCCATTGCGCGCGACCTCATGAGCGAGGGGATCCGCGTCAACACGATCCTGCCCGGCATTTTCGAAACGCCGCTGATGATGGGCGCGCCGCAGCAGGTGAAGGACGCGCTGGCGGCCTCGGTCCCCTTCCCCAAGCGGCTTGGCAAGCCCGAGGAATATGCGCATCTGGCGCTGACCATGATCGAGAACAGCTATTTCAACGGCGAGGATGTCCGCCTCGACGGCGCGATCCGGATGGCGCCGCGCTGAGCCCGTCTCCTCGAGTCAGGTCTTCTTCGACCCGATGTTGACCCAGGCCCCGGGACGCGTGCCGTCCTCGGGCATGGGCACATCGCCTTCCTCGTCGGAGCCGAAGGTCTCGATCGCCGCGCCGCTTTCCTGCGCGGCGCGCATCCGTTCCTTGCGCTTCCTCAGGTTTTCGCGGAGTGCCGCTGCGAGCGCGTCGGGATCTGCCTTGGCCATCCGCGTACAATAACCCCACGCGCCTTGACGGGTCCACACGCTTTCTTCATAGGCCCGCGCCTACCTGCAATGACACCCGCCGGTATGCTGCCGTAGCTCAGTGGTAGAGCGCATCCTTGGTAAGGCTGAGGTCGTGAGTTCAATCCTCACCGGCAGCACCATTTTTTCAATGACTTAGCGACAATTTGCCTTCGGGCGAACGATCCGCAAAGGACCGTCAAAGGACGGCGGCGGTAAGCTGGCGCGTAGCTTCACCAATGCAATTCGCCGGTGACTAGTCGCTGTCGCCGACATATAGCGTTCCGACACGAGGCGGGGACGATACCGGGTGGGCTTTCGGCGATTCAACAATGCTGTGGGTGCGATGTGACGCCGGACCCTAACAAACCCCTTCGTCGGCTGTTCTTTGGCGACAATCTCGACGTCATGGCGAAGCTGCCCGACGCGCTCGTCGATCTCGTATATCTCGATCCGCCATTCAATTCCGATGAAGATTACAACGTCTTCTTCGAAACCGAAGGTCTGGACGTTGACGAAGCGCAGTGGACCGCTTTCAAAGACACTTGGCTATGGGACGAAGCCGCCGACGAAGCCGTCGAACTGATTCAAAAACAGGGTTCAATTCAACTCGCGACGCTGATCGACGCATTGCGGGCTAGTCTCGGCAAATCGCCGATGATGGCTTATCTCGCGAACATGGGCATTCGATTGACCGAAATTTATCGGATCATGAAGCCCACAGGGTCGCTGTATCTGCACTGCGATCCGACAGCTTCGCACTATCTCAAATTGATTTTGGATGCGATTTTCAGTCCAACCCGATTTCGAAGCGAAATCATTTGGCGACGAACCGGCAGCCACGGAAAAGCGAAACGGTGGGGACCGATTCACGATACTATTTTGTATTACACCAAAACCGACACATTCACTTGGAACGCCCCGCGTCGGCCATACATGCGCGGGCATGTGGACGAACATTTCGTCAAAGGCACAGACGGAAAGTATCGAACCGATTATTACGGCAATGTTCTAACCGGTAGCGGGACGCGAACGGGAACGTCCGGCGCGGTCTGGCGTGGCTTCGATCCAACCGCGAAGGGGCGGCATTGGGCGATCCCTAGCGATATTTGGAACGGCTTTGACGACCCGCCGAATATCAAAGGGCTTTCGACGCCCGAAAAACTCGAATTGCTATATGCCGAAGGGCTAATCACGATCACACCCGGCGAAGCGTGGCCCCTACCATATATGGAAGTCGATCCTGCGCGTGGCGTGGCCGCATCGGATTTATGGACGTTCCAGCCGTATACTTCGGGAACTGTTTTTGGAACGAACGAAGGAATTGACGAAGACGTTCGGTGGCTTTCGACGAAAGCGGCGGAGCGGTTGGGCTATCCCACACAAAAGCCACTGTCGCTGTTAGCCCGAATTATCTGCGCTAGTTCGAACATCGGCGACGTAGTGTTCGATCCGTTTTGCGGGTGCGGAACCACGATTGAAGCGGCTGAACGATTGCAGCGACAGTGGGTAGGTATCGATATTTCTTCCTTCGCGGTGCAGCTTATCAAGCGCACTCGAATAGGCGGATCGTTCCCCGAACTCGAAGAAGGAATTGGGCGCGACTACGAAATCGATGGCTTACCGAAGGATTTGACGGGTGCGGAATTGCTCGCGTTGCGTGATCGTAAGGCGTTCGAAATTTGGGCGGTAACTACTATCGACGGCAAGCCGAACGAAAAGAAGGGCGCAGACGGCGGCATTGATGGTCGCATCCCGTTCAAGCCGGACGGATTTAAGAAGGCTGCGAAGTGGGCCGTGATTTCCGTAAAATCGGGCGGATCAAAGCTAGGCGAACTCCGCGATCTTCACGGTGTCACCCGAAACGATGCAAAAACGATGGGCTTCGGCGTTTTCGTTTGCCTCGCCAACCCGACGAAGGCGATGCAACAGTTCGCGCGGGATGCCGGTAAGATCGACGTTCACGGTATCAAATACGATGCTCTGCAAATCCTGACTATCGAGCAAATCCTGAACGGCGACCGTCCCCGGCTGCCCTACATTGATCCTAGCGTGATCTATAAGAAGGCTGCGAAATCGAATTCGGCGCAAGGGTTGCTTGTCTAATCGCGTCGGTCATCGCGCCCGGCATAGTGTCATAGGCCCGGCGCGCGAAAATGTGACGTCTCAGTTCGTTTCGCCCACAGTTCGTATCGGTGCCAGCTAGCGTTCGAAATAGGTCCGGGTTATCCCGACTTATGATCGAGAACAAACGCAAGCACCTCGAATTGATTCAAGGCATCGTAAACCGCCTTTCGACCAACTCGTTTTTGCTGAAGGGTTGGAGCGTGGCGCTCGTTTCGGCCATGTTCGCACTGTCTTCTAAGGATTCCCGGCCGCTTTTTCTGTTCCTGGCCTATATCCCGGCAGTGATTTTTTGGGGGTTGGACGGCTACTGCCTATGGCAAGAACGGCTGTTTCGGGCGCTTTACAAGCATGTGCGAGTGATGCCCGACAAAGACGTCGATTTCTGCATGAGCACCGCCAAGATCAAACGAACCAAGGGACTGCGGTGGCTTGATTCGGTTTTCTCGCTAACATTGATCGCATTCCACGGTGCCTTGATCGCCGCGATTGTTCTTGTTATGTTTCTAGGCTTGACGAAGTAGGGGGCACCTATGGCGCGCAAGGTATTTTACAGCTTTCACTATCAGCCCGATTGTTGGCGGGCTTCTACCGTGCGGAACATCGGTGCCATCGAAGGCAACCAACCCGCAAAAGACAATGATTGGGAAACCGTCACCAACGGTGGCGATCCGGCAATCGAAAAGTGGATCGCCGACCAAATGGCAGGACGCACCTGCACCGTCGTCCTAGTTGGTTCGAACACTGCAAACCGAAAGTGGATCAACCACGAAATCGTCAAATCGTGGAACAAGGGATTGGGTGTCGTGGGCATCCGAATCCACGGCCTTAAAAACAGCGCGCAACAGGTGTCGACGTTGGGTGCCAATCCGTTCGATTATATCACGCACGGCCCGACTAAAAATAAGCTGTCCACAATCGTCAAATGCTACAATCCGGACGGCGCAGACAGTGCAGCAAAATATGATTGGATTAAGACGCATCTTTCCAACGCGGTCGAAGAAGCAATCAAAATTCGAAATGCGAACAGCTAGCGGCACTTTACCCGGATATTAAATTCCGCATACGCGCACCCCCACCCCCAATCGAATTTGGGGGTATGGTGGCATCCGAACTAAGTCGAACCTCACTCGCTAGCAAAGAGCGAAGGTTGCTCTGCGACAGGCGGTTGCCACTCTGCGAATTCAATGTCGAAGCAATCGAGCCGGTCGGCAAGGTGACGGGCAAGCCTAGCCGTGGCAGCGCGACGAACCGCGCCGTCGCGTTCCTGAAGGCCGGTTAGAACGGTCGAAGGCGTCACGGTCAACGCGACTTCGATATGGTGTGCGAGGGCTTCGCTATCGATTCGATGGGACATACGACAATAAGAACATAAAGCGAACATACGTCAAGGTTCGAATTCATGTCCTGTGCGGGTCCGGTGTGAAGTTCGTCTAATGCTTCTCGATACCCACAAGACACTGATATTGAGCGGATATATTCTCCATATTCGACCTACGCCTTCGCCTTCCAAGGGCAGCGGCCATAGGTTTAAATGTCCGCCATGCCGCAGAATGCCCCCGACCTGCGGGCACTGCTAAGGTCGGGGGCATATGCGTGGACGCGGCCTGGTGGGCTTTGGCCTGCGGCCGCTTCGTGTCGAACGCGACATTTCGTATGAGCGTTCTGACTTCGATGGCGGTGTAGATAGGCCCCAAATTGGCAGCAAGAAACGCAGCGAGCCAATCCCAACCGTCTGATAACCTCGGATGCTACCTCTGAGGACAGCCGAAAAGGTGAATACGTGACAGGGTCCGCGCCATCGACATCGATTTTAATCGAGCATGGCAAGATATCCACGACGAATTGCTCAATCTGCTAGATCGGACGTTCCGCCGCTGAGACCTGCCTCGCGAAGCGGTCGCCACGAGGCATGACTCGCAAGCTGGCAAATTGCAGGCATGCGATCCTGACATGGGAAAACTTCGGAAAGGTAAGACGTCCAAGATTACCCTTGGACGATTGAAACCTGTCCGTTTTTGATGTCCGCTGTCTTTGCCGCACCGCCTCGTCGCGGTTGAATGCGGACCGTCTCAACGCTTTCGTCGATGTCGCTAAAGACATCTCCGGACAGACTATCTACGTCATCTTCAGCGAGAAATTTGCGACGAAGGTCGGCAATTGACGGCCCTTGGTCACTTTTCATGTCGTCCTCCAACCGGGTAAAAACAATCTTCTCGTCCGGGACAATCTTCCAGCCAGGCATTTGACTCGAGACGAGTTTCGCACGCTCGCTACTAGCACTATCGGCGATTTTGTTAACTGCTATGGGCATTTCCAAACCTATCGACTGTGGTACAAATGCGGTGACAGGAGCACTCATCGCGCCAGGACGCTCCATCCGGGAAGAATGTTTCTGTTGAGCCATCGAGTCATGTCCCATCTGTCCGGCATATAGTGCATTACCAACCCAAGCCCAAGCAGGTGAATTGAGCGAGGTTTTTTAGCCTCCGTGCGGTTTCTACAGGATTAAGCCCAACGCCGTGGCTCACAATCGATGCAGCATATTCACGTTTTGCCTTGAAAAGCGCGCGGGACGGCGATCCGAGCGAGGTCGGCAGGTTCATCCAAAAAGAGGTATGTAATCGCGACGCATAATTTTCGTCCGGATCCGTCGACGGGCCCGAGTAATGCGATCCTGTGCAACCGATAAATGCTAACGCACCTGCCTTCAAATAAGACAGTGCGATCGACTCCCCGGCCAATCGTGGCAGGGGGACGCCCGAAGGGTGATCGACTGCTTTTCCTTTTACGATCAGTGCGCCCCAGCAGCAGCCACTGAAAACTAGCCCGTCGAACTTTGATGGAATTTCGGCACTCGTGACGGCGGTAGGGTACTGGCCGCCTCGCTCATTTTCACCGACGAACCGACTGCCGTCATCCTCAGACCCATGAAGCATATAGTAATGCGACGATGCCCCCATGTTTGCGGCAACCACATCCTCGGGACCGAAGAATTCACATACTTCGATGTTGCGCGTGCCGCTTACGTCTCTCCAAACGTCGCGTGCAAACGGGCGCGCTATGTTATGCACGCCGAAGCGCTCCCCAAGCTTGAGGGGGGCGGCGCTAAGCGCGTTTGCAAATAACGTTGCATTGAGCGCGTCTGGAACACGCGAAACAGGAATCTCCGCAATCGCGTCGCCGTCAAGGTCAGCGTAGCTGGAGTCGCTCCAAATCCAGAATTGATCTGCGTCCTTCGCGACGAGAGTGCCGAGCTTGTCTCGCAATTCCGCGCCCAAAACATCGCGCCGGGCTGGAGGAACCACATCATAGCCGCCCAACAGAACCAAGCCCTCTACATCTTTGCTGTCCGAGAGGTTCCGACGCACTTTGTCGAGCAACTGATCGCCCGGGCCAGTTTCCAGTCGCCCACCTCGCGCGAGTACGCCATCCAGAGCAGCTTTGGCCTCTGCGCGCCCAATGTTGGCTACCAGCCGTTCCGGATCTGTGACAAACAGTAGCTTTGATATCGATCTACCGGGAGCGATCCCGAGTGCGCCGCCGTCGGGTTCCCAACCAACGCTCGGTGAAATCCGCGAGTTGGTTTGATTGACCTGCTGCGCAGACTCCGTGACGGATCCGCGCACTTGAATGTCAACTCCTCCAACGGTCAGGTCGATTGGCCCCGGTGGCAAGTTAACAATGATAATTTGTGGTCCGGCTACGCTCGATGCTGGCACCGTTGACGGGCCCGATGGTTCGAAAAATTGCGGGCTTTTAGCGATCTGCGACGGAGCCTCGTCACGAGTTTTATTGGGAAGAAAATCGTTGAGTTGCCCCTTGCTGGTGGAAATCGCAGCCGCGGGTGCTAGGTCGGGTCGAACAGTAATCGCGCCATTATGATCGGTGCGCGCAAAAAAGATTCCGGAGCGCGCTTTCAGCATTTGCAGGACACTCGGATAGGGGTGCGAGGTGTCGCGAATTCCCCCACTGTGAACGATTAAAGGCGGACTTCCGATGTCGTTTAGGAAAGCGTCGTCCTGGCCATTGTGACTTGTGTGATGGGTGGTTTTGAAGAGCGTGTAAGGTCCATTCGCAATGGCCGCTCGGCGCAGTTTGGCGATTTCGCCATCCATCTGCTTCACGCCAGGCTCGGCGAACTGCATGTCTCCGGCGAGCAGCGCCCGCGCACCGGGTGGACCAAAGGCAAAGGTTATACTCTGACAGTTCATGCCATTACCGCGCGGGTTTTGGACGTCACCCGATGAGCTATCGGCGATAATCGATCGATAAAGGGTCGCGATGTCGCTGGTGTCGCTGAGCGGCAGCGCGCGAATGGCGTCCTCCGCTTCCTTATTGGTTGTGGCGATTTGCTCCGCGCATCGAAGCAATTGATCAGTGGATGGACCCAGCAACGTTATGTTGGTCGGCTTCAGCAGCGTCGCTAATTCGGGTTTCAGGGGACGGCCGCGATGAAATGTAACGTCTACACCCCGATCCTTGAGGTCTTGAACAAACTTTGCGTACCGACTTTCAACGCTAGCCACTGCGTCGATGAATTCTGCGAGTTCCGCATCGTTTAGGTCAGTCGCATCTTCTTCTCGAAGCAAGGCTGCAAGCAGCGCGTCGGGGTGCGCAGCGTCGGTCGGTGGCACACCTGTATTGTTTAGGCGGCCAAAACCTAGTTGCGGATCGGTCAACAACGCAAAGCGAGGGCGCACAATATCATTCGCGATTAGCTCCGGAAGGCATCCCACATGGTCAGCATGGCAATGTGTGACGACAACGAGAGCAACGTCGTGCGGCGGTGGAGATTTGAATATCGCTGCGAGCTGGTCGGGTATTGATTTGTAGCCAGTCTGTCCGCGGAAGTCCTGAACGTGGCTTCCGTCAATCAGGACCCGCAGATCTCCGAATTCTACAAGCGTGCACTCACCATATTTTACACCACCGACGTCCAGGAAATGATAAACCCCCTTAGCAGCCGCATCTGCACTATCGCTAATATCATCCCCTGCAAACGTCGTGGCCATAATCCCCCCCAGATAGCAGTATGCCAAGATCCGATTGAACTGTTGCGAGTCGCAGACAGCGTGATGTCGATAATACAGTGCTTCATGCATATCGCGATCGTATTCGGCCTATTCGAGCAGTGAAATATTATTACGCTTTCTTGACAGTTAATTACTCAACTTAAAATGTGCACCTTTTCCACGATGCGATTGACCGCCACATAGAAAAACACTCGTGCGTGTGATATCGACTCACATGTAGGGGGGCCTTAGATATGAGTTTCGTAATCCTGCTCGACGAATATCAGGGGAACGATGGCCCAGACAACTACTCGGTGACTTTTGAGGGCACGGAAGCTGCTTGTGAAGCCCAGGTAGCGCACGATGGACGGACTTATCCCGAGCCCAAAGCTAGTTACACGTGCCGGGAGATAAAAAGGACGACCCTTTATCAGGATGGGACGGCGAACGGCGGCGTGATTGCCGAGTTGACGGCGCTCACTGATAACATGTCGGACACGGTGCCCACATCACAGCTTCAAAAAACGGCGCCTCCGAAGCGAAAAAGGCGCAAACCTGCGACTCGAAAAGCCAAGCCAGCGTCGGAGATACAAGCATGAAGCGTGCTATACCGCTCGTGCTGGTCACGACCACAGGGTGCGCACTTTTCCAACCAGGACCCGTCGTCGAGAACCGGTTTCGATCCGCGCCTGAGGAAAAGGGAGAGGTTCCCACAATTCTGATCGCGGCGACGACAGCGCCTGTCGAAGTTGACCCGGGAGGCATCAAGATCACCCAGCTGAGTGACCGCGCCCAAGCGGCACTCGTCACTGAAACTAAAGGAAAGCCACCAATCAAGCTTAAGGCAGGAGACAATGATGAAGCGCCCGTCGTAAGCTATCGTGACAGTCTCGAGCGCCACATTATTGTTTCGGTCAGGCCGAAGACATTTCTTGGACCCGGCGACAGAATCGACGCTATTCGAGTTGAACTTACCGTGCGGCCGGATCAGCGCGACGATTGGCGCATCACGGGATGGACGTTCGCAAGCAACGGCCAGAAGGTTATCGATGTCGGGAAGCTGACAGATGTGTCTGCCGCGAAACTCGAAGCGTCTAGCTCCATAAAAGCGGTTGATTTTCTTCCGGACGCCAAAGTCGGTGGCGAAGTAAGCCGGTCGCAGACCCGCGAACTCAACGTCAAGGACACGACCGACTTCGACGCTGCGGTAGATGCAGATGGACGTGCCTGGCTCGACGAAACAGCTGGCTGGCGTGAATCTCTGGCGCACAATCTGTCAATGGACGCAATAATTTCAGCACCCGCTGCCCGCCTAAAGCAGAGCTACGTCGTGGCCTCAAGCAAACTCACACGCGACGACCCCGCTTCGAAAGGCGAAACTATCCCCGCTTTGCCATCTTCAGTCAGTCTGACCGAAACGGCCATCTTCACGCATTACAAGGAAGCCGAGCCTGTCTGCGGCGTGGCAAAATTAACCTATCGCATTCGGCATATCGTCAACCCAAAAGCGCAAGGGACGTTCACTGAGTCCGACGACGTCGTCCGCTTTGTTACGGGCAATGCTGAAACAAGTTTCCTCCTAGCACCTGCCCCCTACGAGCCGTCTTACTCGCTCCAAACCGGTTCATTGCGGTTGAGTTATGTTCCTGACGGCGGCGGTCTCACCAGCCTCGTGTTTGCAACACGCGAAGATGCAATCGCATTTAGAGACTGGGTCCGATCTGTGCTTCCCCAAGGCGGCAAGTTGGCAAATGCAACGTTCGGAATAAAAACGGCTAAGGGGTATTCTCCCGGGATCACCCGTGACCAGGCGAAGGAATTAATCGCCGTTATCGCTAACCCACAGCGAGCAGCAGAAGCGATCAGTGCGACAAAGTCTCGTTGTCTTCCGCCTCCCCCGTCTGTTGCCGATACAACCCCCAAATAGCTCTAGGAACCGTCCGTGCCAGATGCTCCCGCACCCGAGTCCGTGGATCCAATCGTCAAACGAGCAATGGCCACTGCTGCGCTAGCGAAGTCTCAAGCGGAAGCCCGAAAAGCATCTGCTGACGCGGATTCCGCAGAAGCGTCGGCTAGGACAGCATTGGGCAAATCCACAATAGGCGAAATCCCGTCTGCACCTTTTAGCGGCGCGGTAACGGCGGCCGAAGGCGCCGCATTGGCCGAACATAATCGGCTCGCACGCAGGCTTTTGGAAAATGTTTCCAGCAAGGTTGCTAAACGTCTCGAAGCGGTCGTCAAAGGTACGAACGTCTATCTAATCACCAACGAAGCGGGGCCGGCGGTTGCCGCTGCTGAGAGCTATGCGATGCAAAGAGCCATCGTTGAGCGCGCGCTTGCTGATGCAGTAGGGCTATCTCAATCGCTGGACGCGCCGAGCGCCGACGACGTTCAGGATGCCTTGCCTGTAATAGCTGCAGTCGGCCTAATCTTATCGGGTCTAAATGCGGGCTTAAGCTATTTAAGGTCGGACCAGACTTTGGGCGGTCGCACATTCTCCATCGAGAGCCAGGCATTGTTGGTAGGCACGGCTTCCCATCTGTTGAAGGCTAACAAGGTTATATGGGTCGATCTGCCACCGGTTGTCCCTCAGTCTGTAATCGATGGACTGATTGGCGAATTAGCCGCCTTAGCAACCGTTGCAGCCGATGCGCGCTTGCGCGCCGGACATCATGCCGCCAGAATCGCCGCGTTGACGCCGAAGCCCGCAGTTGCATCGCCCGCACCGCCCAGTCCGGCTCCCAACCCAAAATCGGGCATAAGCACTGCCTCGGATAGTGCCAAAGTATCGGCGCCCACAGATCCAGATCCGAAACTCGAACGCCCAAGACATGAGGCGGCCCTTCAGGCCCTGAACGGGGCTCTATCCTTGTTTGACGAGTTTCAAACGGCGCTCTTTGCGTCGGCGGATGGTGTCACTGGTTTACAGAAAGTGGGCCGTGCGCGAATCTTGCAAAGCTTCCTGAAGGCACCGGGCGCGTGTTTTGCCATTGTGAAACTCGAGGGAGCATTTGGATCGACACTCAGCACCAAGAATGTTTTGAGCACGGTTTTCGGGAGCATACCGTATAAACTGAGCGTTCAAATCCAAGCGAGCTGGCGTTGCTTCTCGGGCGAAGATTCACGTTTGATCGGCGCGGGCCTCGAAGACGAGTATATGCCGTTCACCAAGGTCGACGATATATCCTGATGACCCGTCGAACTATCTCATCGCTCGCTGATAGTCGTCCGCGTGCTGCCCCGGTGCTGCCCAGACGAGGCGACGCACGCTCCATCCTAATTATGCTATGGTAATATAACGTTTTTATCTAACTCTTGAAGTTAACGGTCCCGCCTTCAGTGGGCAGAGGTAGGTAGTACCGCCTATCAAGCCCACACCAAGCAAGCTAAACGTCGGTTTGCCAGTTCTCCCAGAGATCCGCCACTTTTAGCAAATTTAGAAGTTTAGCGAACAAACTGTCCGAGCCACTTTTGGCGGGTGCATTCGGACTGCCAAGCGGTCTTCTAAACAGCTAAATGTCTAAACGATAAAACTGGCTTCTAAATCAGCCCCATACAAATTCGTGCAGCAGTTGGAGGCAGCTCAGATGATGCTGACATCGAGCAGCTTGTATGCCTCGCCGCTAAATCCAAACTGTATCATCTCCGTGGGCGTACATTTTTGAATTGTAAGCGTGGTCTGATGACCGCACTTCAGGCGGCTTGTGCAAACGGCTCTGTGACGGCGGGTTGCCAATTCCACGGCATAAGTTCGTCCCAGCGTGCTGCGGGCCAGTCGGCGGCGATCCTGGCGATCACGTCGGCGATATAGGCTTGCGGTTCGACGCCGTTCATTTTGCAGGTCTCGATGACGGTGTAGATGGCGGCAGCACGTTCGCCGCCGGTGCGCGAGCCTGCGAACAGCCAGTTACGCCTGCCCACCGCGATGCCGCGCAGCGAGCGTTCGGCGATATTGTTGTCGATCTCGAGCCGACCATCGTCGAGGAACCGAGTGAGTGCGGCCCAGCGCTTGGTGCCATAGACGATGGCCTTGGCCATCACCGACTTGGGCGACAGGCGTCGCAGCGCATCGTTGAGCACGGTGCGTAGTTCGGTGATCAACGGCGCGCTGAGATCCTGCCGTGCGCGGCGTCGGATATCGGGCGGTTGCCCACGCACATCGGCCTCGACGGCATAGAGCGCGCCGATGCGTTCGAGGATATCGGTGGTGAGCGCCGTCGGCTTGGCCTGGTGGATATCGAATATCTTGCGGCGGAAGTGCGCCCAGCAGGCAACTTCGGTGACGCGCCCGGTCTGGTAGAGCTTGTCATATCCGGCATAGGCATCGGCCTGAAGGTGGCCCGTGAAGCGGGCAAGCTCGGCTTGGGGATGCGCGCCGGTGCGGTCGGGCGTGAAGCGATACCAGACGAGCGGTGGTGTGGTGGACCCCGACGCACGATCATCGACCGCGTAGGTCCACAATCTGCCGGTCGCGGTTCGGCCGCGCCCGGGGTCGAGCACCGGCACCGGCGTATCGTCGGCATGGATCTTCGATGCCTTCAATCCCTCGTCGCGGATACGGCTGACGATGGGATCGAGCAGCGCCGAGGCTTGGCCGGTCCACCCGGCGAGCGTCGAACGATCGATATCGATGCCCTGCGCCGCCATCATCTCGGCCTGACGGTAGAGCGGAAGGTGATGGTCGAACTTGGCTACGATGACATGTGCCAGTGTGGCAAAGGTCGCTCGACCACGCGCGATGGCTTTGACGGGTGCAGGAGCCTGGACGACCCGTTCGCACGCGCGACAGCTATACTTGGGCCGGATCGTTCGCACGACGCGCCATGCGACAGGCGCGATATCGAGCTGCTCAGCGGTATCTGCGCTCAACCGACGCAGCGCGCCGCCGCAATCAGGGCAGGTGCAGGTGCCACTGACCGGTTCGACGACGACTTCATCGCGCGGCAGATGGTTGGGCAAGACACGCACTGGCACCGGACGCTCGGCCTTGGGAACCGGCGACACCAGTGCGGTCACCGTGGCGGCGGCTTCGAGTTCTTCGAGCGCCAGCTCAAGCTGCTCGATCTCGGCACTCAGCTTCTCCGACGAGGCGCCGAACGCCATCCGGCGCATGCGGGCGATCTGGACGCGCAGCGTCTCGATCAGCAGATCGCGGGCAGCAAGCTCGGCATTGGCGGCCGCCAGCGCTGCGGTCAAAGCGGCAATCTGCGCGTCCCGATCGGGGTCTGGAATGACCGCTGCCGACATGGCCAGCACATAGCAGAAACTGCATAGCAGCACCATCGAAAACGCCTGAATCGCGTCGATTATTACCCCGCCAGCGAGGGCGCCCAGGTCCGTTCGGGACGTCGCCAATCGATGCCTTCGAGCAGCATCGAAAGCTGGGCAGGCGTCAGGCTGACGCTGCCGGTCTTGGTCTGTGGCCAGACGAACCGGCCCCGGTCCATGCGCTTTGAAAACAGGCACAGCCCTTGCCCGTCATACCAGAGCAGCTTGACCAGATCGCCGCGCTTGCCCCGGAACGCGAACAGCGCCCCTGAATGCGGCGACTGTGCCAGCACTTGCTGAACCAGCACCGCCAGACCGTCGAACCCTTTACGCATATCGGTCGCGCCGCACGCCAGCCAGATCGTGGCCGCGCCCATCCCGCCAAGCACGGGATGCGGCAGGGTCGTCATCGGCTGACGACCAAGAGCACCCGTGCCAGTGCTTCGGCATCGACCCCGGCATCGACGCTCAATCGGATGCCCGACGGCAGCTCGATCCCAATCCTGCCGGTTGGCTCAGGTGGTGCGGGCAGCGGAGCGATCGGCTCGGCCTGCGCAATCTGCACCTGCGCGAACGCCGGTGCCGTCGGTCGGCTCACGCCGGCAAGCGTTCCCGACATCGCCTGCTGCCGCCATGTGTAAAGCTGGCCGCTCCCGACCTCGTGCCGCTCGACCGTATCGCGAACAGAACCGTTCGGCCCAAAAGCATCGCGCAGAATCGCCAGCTTCTGCTCAACCGTCCAGTGCCGCCGACCCGAAACCCGCGCAACGACCTCGATCCGACCACTCATACGACCGGTCGTATGACTACTCGCTTCCCCAACAACCTCATCCGACACCGCGACACCCCAACACAAAGGGGCCAAACATCGCCGCCGTCACGTCATAAACAAGGTGGCCCGCAGGACACGCTTACTTTGAATTTTCCCGTCATCGATTAGATTTTGAAGCGCTCGTTTGAGGGCATTGGTCGCATTCGGGTCATTTTTAAAAGCCGCTGTCGGAAAGCAGGTACGGGTAAGATATTGCTTCGGAATCACATGAGCGGCGTGGACAGCGCGCAAAATTTCCGTGTTTTTGCCGAGTTGATCGAAGTCGCTGACCACCCAATGCCGTATTTTTTTGAGCACGTAGGCCGTTTGCTTTTCGTGGTCCGTCGACTTTTCAACAAATCCAAACGCTCCATCTTCAAAGCGCGCAAGTACAACCGCAGCAGCTTCTTGTGGTTCATCACGATGCCTTCACGCGCCAGCATGATCCCCAGCCGCCGGTAGCCGAACCGGCGACGCTCAAGTGCGATCTCGCGAAGACGCGACCGCAGGTCGCCATCATCATCACGCCGATGCGCATAGCGCATCGACGATCGATCCACGCCAAGGATGTACACCTTCACGCCAATGCGAGGGTTTGTTTTGAGATAGCCGCGAGCAATAGCAAAGCTGAAAATTCCGCCCAGCAAACGAACAGTGCGAGTTGCTGCGCCCTGCCGGCCGGACGAAGGCGTTCCCTTCAGACCAGCTTTTGCGAGCGCCGCCGCAGATCGGCCTTCGTGCGCGCGGCACCGTTGCGACGTCGCAGATGCAACCAATTGAGAAATAGAGAGTTATTCCCGATCAAGGGGATTAAAATGAAATCGAAACGCCCGAGCGCAATCTTCGCGAAGATGAGGGTTCACTGGATCCGGACGACGAGCGCCCTGCTGCTCGTCGTCCTGTCGACCGGCTATGCCACGTCAGGCACCTGGGCCGACGGTGCCCTCGTCACGGCTGCGCTGGCAAACCCAATGTCGCTCTTTGCCGCCCGGTCTCCGGGGTCGCGGACCGCGGGGGCACTGGCTCAAACGAAACCCGCCTATGCACGGCCGACGTCACCCGAGCGTGAAACGGTACCGCCGGTGCCGGGCGAGCGGGTGCTGAGCAAGGTGCGCTCCGCCCCGCCGCCAGTTCCGGCCGCACCCGGCGCGAATGTTCCCGCGCGGGCGTCCGCCGGCGTGCCGGCCCTGGCCGTTCCGGTCGAGCCCGGCGCTATTCTTCCCGCGCCCGTTTCGGATTCGGTCCCGGGCAGCACGGGCGGCTTTATCGGCTATATCGGCGGCGGGAGCACGGGCGGTACGGGTGAGACCGGCGGCACGGGCGCGACAGGTGATACGGGCGGGACCGGTGATACGGGCGGGGCCGGCCATGACGGTGCCGACCACCAGCCGCACGGCACGCCGATACCGATTGCCGGAAGCGGCCTGGCTGCCCTGGCACTCCTGCTCTCGGGCTATCTGGTGATGAAACGCCGCCGCCTGATCGCTTAGGCGCAATGGGCGTGCACGGTCGATCGCGCGGTCGCGACGCGATGGCCGGAGCGACCTGGTCCATGCGAATTGGCGCAGCCCTGGTCGGGTTGGCGATCATCGGCCTGGTCGTCGCTGTGGCCGGCCGCCTCGAACACGGCACGGCGCGGGCCGGCGCCGTTTCCGCCCCGGTGCAATCGACCCCCGGCTCGCGCCTCTTTTACCCCGCCGCCCGTCCCGCGACCCTCACGCTTCCCGACGGGCAGACGCGCATCGTGCACAGCATGCTCAACATGAGCGACCAGATGAAATTCGGCGATTATGTCTGGGACGACGACGGGGTCGGCGCCGGCCCGGCATGGGTACGCGTCGATCTGGCCCGGCAGACCCTTTCCGTCTTTCGGGCGGGGCATGAAATCGGGACCGCCGTCATCCTGTTCGGCGCCGATGGCAAGCCGACCCCGACCGGGGTTTTTCCGGTATTGGCCAAGGCGGTCACCCACCGATCGACGCTGTATGACGCCGAAATGCCGTACATGTTGCGCCTGACCGGCGATGGCGTGGCGATCCACGCCAGCAATGTGCACGAAGGCCTGGCCACCCACGGCTGTATCGGCATCCCCCCGGCCTTCGCCCGGTTGCTGTACGCCCAGATACACATCGGCGATCAGGTGGCCATTATCGCGCCTTAGCGCCCCGTGGCCGAAGCCCGCACGGCCGTGGCGCCATGCTTAACCCGTTGGTAACCATTTTTCGACACCAGCTGGACAAGCGGGGCTGTCAAACCCCTCGGCGATCCGGGAGGGCGTTGGCGTGGTATCGGTTGGGTTTCGCTCGTCGAAAATCGCTTTGCTGATGGCCGCCATGCCGCTTCTGATCGGCGCGACCGGCCTGACGTCGATGTTCGATGCCCGAATCCTTGCCGCGCACAACCGGGAGCGGGCCAGCGCGGACATCGCGCCGTTGCGCTGGAACCCCGCGCTTGCCGCGTCCGCACAGGCCTGGGCCGATCACCTTGCCGCGACCGGCCTCTTTGCCCACGCCCCCGACCAGCCGGACAGTCCGCAGGGCGAAAACATCTGGGCGGGCACCAGGGGCTATTATGCGCTCGAGTCCCGTGTCGATGCATGGATCCGCGAAAAGCGCTATTTCAGGCAAGGCACGTTTCCCGGAAACAGCACGACCGGGAATGTGGAAGATGTCGGCCACTATACGCAGCTGATGTGGCGCGATACGCACGACGTCGGCTGCGCCGAGGCGACGGGCGCGCGCGAGGATATCCTCGTCTGCCGCTATAGTGCGCCCGGCAATTACATCGGCCAGCAGGTGTTTTGACGCCGAAGGCCGGGCGCCCCGTTCAGGCCTGACCACCCTGACCGATCGCCGGCAGGTGCAGGCGGCCGATCTCGATTTTCGGGCAGCGGTCCATCACGACCTTCAGGCCCGCGGCTTCCGCGCGGGCGGCGGCCGCTTCGTTGACGATGCCCAGCTGCATCCACACCGCCTTGGCACCCGCCGCGATGGCCTGGTCGACCGCGTCGCCCGCTTCCCCGCTGCGGCGAAAGATGTCGACCATGTCGATGGGGTCGCCGATTTCGGAAAGGTCGCGCCACACGAATTCGCCGTGGATATGCTCGCCGGTGATCGGGGGATTGACGGGGATGACGCGGTAGCCGTGATCCTGCAGGAATTTCATCACCGCATAGCTCGGGCGGTCGGGGCGGTCCGACGCGCCGACCATGGCGATCGTGCGGACCGAGGAAAGCAGCTCGGCAATTTCGGCATCGGTGGTCAGGGGCATGTCAGTGATCCTTCAGCCAGTCGGCGACCTTGGCCGCGACATCGGCGAACGCCTGTCCCTGTTCGCTGTTCCCCGCCGCCGGCGGATCGCCGGCATCGGAGGCCGTGCGGATGGCGATGTCGAGCGGAATGCGCCCCAGGAAAGGCAGGCCGATTGCGCCCGCCGCGGCCTGGGCGCCGCCGCTGCCGAACGGGTCGCTTATTTCGCCGCAATGCGGGCAGGCGTAACCGCTCATGTTCTCGACCATGCCGATCAGCGGCACCCCCGCCTGGTTGAACAGGTCGATGGCACGCGTCGCGTCGATCAGGGCGAGGTCCTGCGGGGTCGAGACGATCACGGCGCCGGCCGGCTTGTGCTTCGAGATCATCGACAGCTGCACGTCGCCGGTGCCCGGCGGCAGGTCGACGATCAGCACGTCGGCGGCGCCCCAGTCGGCATCGATGATCTGGCCCAGCGCATTGCCGGCCATGGGCCCGCGCCAGGCGACCGCCTGGCCGGGTGCCACCAGATGCCCGATCGACAGCATCGGAATGCCGAAACGCGTGGGCACGGGATCGAGCTTGCCATCCCTTGCGCTGGGTTTTGCGCCTTCGGTCGCCATCAGGCGCGGTTGCGACGGGCCGTAGACGTCGGCATCGATCAGGCCGACGCGGTGCCCGCTGCGGGCAAGCGCGATCGCCAGATTGGCCGAAAGCGTCGACTTGCCCACCCCGCCCTTGCCGCTCGCCACCGCGATCAGGCGACGGCCGGTGCGCTGGCTGGTCTGGGCAATGCGGACCGACTCCACCCCGGGAACCTTGCCCAGCACCGCTTTCAGTTCCTCGTCGAGGGCCTCGCGCGCGGTACTGTCGAGCCCGGTGACATCGAGGATCAGGCTCGCCCGCCCGTCGGCAAACCGGGGCGGGCCGGCCCGCCCGGTGGCGGCGGCGATGGTGGCGATAGCGGCTTCAAGGGCAGAAATTTCGGTCATCGGGCGGGCTCATACACCGGCATCGGCGCTTACCCACTGTAAATCGCGCTGCCGCTACCTATAACAGGTTCCATGAAAACAATGCGCGAGATGCGTTCGGCCATGGCCGTTCTGTTCAACGAAGGCGGCGGCCCCTGGGGCGGCGGCGGCAAGGGCTCCGGGGGATCGGGGGGATCGGGCGGCGGCGATTCAGGCGGCGGTGGCCCGCGCAATCCCTGGAATCAGCCCCCGGAGGGGGACAGGCCGCGCGGCACGCCGTCCGCACTCGATGAGTTTCTGCGCCGCGCCAAGGGTGTCCAGGGCAATTTGCCCGATGGCAGCAATCCCGTCCGCTGGATCGGCTATGGAGTGGTCGCCCTGCTTGTCCTGTGGGTCCTTCTGACCAGCATCCACCAGATCGAACCGGCCGAGCGCGGCGTGGTAACGCGTCTCGGTCGCTATTCGCACACGCTGAGCCCGGGTGTCAGCCTTACCCTGCCCGCACCCATCGACCGGGTGCAGACCATCGATGTGTCCAGCCTGCAGACGATCGACATTCCCGGCGGCAGCGGCGAACGTCTGGTGCTGACGGGCGACCAGAACATCATCGACCTCGAATATTCGATCGGCTGGAAGATCCGCGACCCGGAATTGTTCCTGTTCCAGTCGGTCGAGCCCGAAGCCACGATCAAGAGCGTTGCCGAAAGCGCGATGCGCGCCTCGATCGCCAACATGCCGCTCAACGTCGCCATCGGGTCGGGCCGCAACGCCATCGAGGCCGAAGTGCGCCAGCAGATGCAGGCGATCCTCGACAGCTATCGGACCGGCGTGACGGTCCAGCGCGTCACCATCAAGCAGACCGATCCGCCCGCCGCGGTCGTCGATGCCTTCAAGGAAGTGACCGCCGCCGGCTCGAACGCCCAGACGTCGGTGAACAACGCGCGGACCTATGCGCAACAGGTTCTGGCCAAGGCACAGGGCGAGGCCGGCGCCTTCGACCGCGTCTATGCCCAGTACAAGCTCGCGCCCGAGGTGACCCGTCGCCGCATGTATTATGAAACCATGGAGCGCGTGCTGTCGAAGGTCGACAAGACCATCGTCGAGGCCCCGGGGGTCACGCCCTATCTGCCACTGCGCGAACTGAAGCGCGCCGAGCCTGCAGCGGGAGCCGGACAATGACCCTGTTCGAGCGCTTCATGCGCCACCCGCTGTTCTTCGGCATCGGCGCGCTCGCCGTGATGTTCCTGATCGCGAACACGATCCGCGTCGTGCCCGAAACCCAGCAGGGTGTCGTGCTCCGCTTCGGCGAGCCCGTCGCGCTGGTCAACCGCTACCAGCCCAACCAGCAGTTCGGCGCTTCGGGCGCGGGCCTGCTCGCCATCGTGCCGTTTTCCGATTCGATCATCTGGATCGACAAGCGCGTGCGCGACGTCGACATGCCGGGCCAGCAGGTGCTGTCGACCGACCAGTACCGGCTGAACGTCGACGCGTTCGCGCGTTACCGGATCACCAACCCGCTGCAGATGTACATTTCTGCACGGACCGAGGACCGCGTGGCCGACCAGCTCTCGCCGATCCTGGGTTCGGTCGTCCGCAACGAGCTCGGCAAGCGGCAGTTCGCCGAACTGCTCAGTCCCGAGCGCGGCATCATCATGCAGAACATCCGCCGCGCGCTCGACGTGCAGGCGCGGCAATATGGCGCCGAGATCGTCGATGTCCGCATCAAGAAGACCGACCCGCCCGAAGGCGCGCCGCTCGACGCGACCTATGCCCGCATGCGCAGCGCGCGGGTGCAGGAAGCGCGCACGATCGAGGCACAGGGCCTGCGGCAGGCGCAGATCATTCGCGCCGATGCCGATGCCGAAGCCGCCGGCATCTACGCCGCTGCCTATGGCAAGGATCCGAAATTCTACGATTTCTACCGCGCGATGCAGTCGTACGAGCACACATTCGGTGCCGACGGGTCGAACCCGACCGGCCAGTCGTCGATCATCCTCTCGCCCGGCAACGATTATCTGAGGGAGTTCCGTGGCGGGAGCCGTTAAGCGCGTTCATTCAAACAGCGTTCAGCCACCCTGCGCCATCGGCGGTGGCAAGGTTTATTGCAGACCTGAGAGGAAGACCACACGTGCGTAATGTCTATGCCCTGACAACGGCCCTGCTGATCGGCGGCACTGCCGCGACAATGGTGTTCCAGACGCCATCGGCGGCGCAGACCGCGCAGAACGAGCCCGGTGCGATCACCGTGACGCCACCGCGTCCCGGCGCACCGATGAGCTTTGCCGACATGGTCGCCAAGCTTCAGCCGGCAGTGGTCAACATCTCGACCACGCAGAAGATCACGGTGCAGCAGAACAACCCGTTCGCCGGCACGCCGTTCGGCGACCTGTTCGGTGCGCCCGGCGGCGACGACCGGCCGATCACGCGGCAGGGCCAGTCGCTCGGTTCGGGCTTCATCATCTCGCCCGACGGCTATATCGTCACGAACAACCATGTGATTTCGGCCGGCACGCGGACCGCCGTGGTCGAATCGATCACCGTCACGCTGACCGACAAACGGGAATACAAGGCCCGCATCGTCGGCCGCGACACCGCGTCCGACATTGCCGTGCTCAAGATCGACGCGACCAGCCTGCCCTTCGTGCGCTTCGGCGATTCGGCGCGCGCGCGCGTGGGCGACTGGGTCATCGCCATCGGCAATCCGTTCGGCATCGGTTCGTCGGTCACCGCCGGCATCGTATCGGCGCTGCACCGCGTGACCGGGCAGGGCGGCGCCTATGACCGGTTCATCCAGACCGACGCCTCGATCAACCAGGGCAATTCGGGCGGCCCGATGTTCGACATGAACGGCAATGTCATCGGCATCAATTCGCAGATCTACACGCCGACCGGCGGCAATGTCGGCATCGGGTTCGCGATTCCTGCCGAACAGGCCAAGCCGATCGTCGACCAGCTGCGCGGCGGCGCGAAGATCAAGCGCGGCTATCTGGGCATCCAGCTCCAGCCGATGACGCCCGAAATCTACGAATCGCTGGGCCTGCCCAAGGATCGCGGCGAACTGGTGGCAAGCGTTGTTCCCGGCGAAGGCGCGGCCCGCGCCGGCATCCAGCAGGGCGATGTCATCACCCGGGTCAACAACCAGGACGTGACGCCGGAAACCTCGCTGTCGTTCATCGTCGCCAACCTGCCCGTCGGCTCGCGCATCCCGATCGAGCTGATCCGCAACGGCCAGCGCCAGTCGGTGACGGCAGTCCTCGGCGAGCGGCCTTCGGACGAAAAACTGGCCGCACTGTCGGGCGCCGACGGCGATGCGGGCGTGCCGCAGGACGACAAGACCACGCAAAAGGCGACGCGCGATACGCTCGGCTTTTCGGTCACGCCGATGACCCCCGACATCGCGCGGGCGCTCGGCCTGCCGTCGCCGGTGAAGGGCGTCGTGATCACCTCGATCGACCAGGGCAGCGATGCGGGCCAGAAGGGCCTTCAGCGCGGCGACATTGTGACGGCGATCAACCAGCGTCCGGTCGGCTCGGCCGCCGACATCGCCGCCGGAGTCGCGGCGGCAAAGGCTGCCGGCCGCCCGAGCGTGCTGCTGAGCGTCCAGCGCGGCAACACGCCGTCGCGCTACTTGCCGGTTCGGCTGAACGACGGGCAATAGCCCGCCGCGAAGCCCGCTTTCGGGTCGCATCCGATTGCGCTAGACCCCTGTTCGACCAGTTCGGGCAGGGGTTTTTTCATGGCGGATGACAGCATCTTCATCGGGGCAGCAAGCGGGGGCGGCCAGCCGCAGATGCTCAACCTGAAACGCGCCAACCGCCACGGCCTGATCGCGGGCGCCACCGGCACCGGCAAGACGGTCACCCTGCAGGGGATCGTCGAGGGATTTTCCGCGGTCGGTGTCCCCTGCTTCGTCGCCGACGTGAAAGGCGACCTGTCGGGCCTTGCCATGGCCGGCTCGCCCACGGGCAAGATGCACGAGACGTTTGCCGCCCGCGCCGCCGAGATCGGCGACACGGCCTGGGCCTATAAGGACAATCCGGTCCAGTTCTGGGACCTGTTCGGCGAACAGGGCCACCCGATCCGTACCACCGTCAGCGAGATGGGCCCCTTGCTCCTCGCGCGCCTGATGGACCTCAACGACGTGCAGGAGGGCGTGCTCACCATCGCCTTCCACGTCGCCGACAAGGAAGGGCTGCTGCTGCTCGACCTCGACGACCTGCAGGCCATGCTTACCGAATGCGCCAACCAGGCCGACGCGCTGACCGTCACCTATGGCAATGTCTCGAAACAGTCGGTCGGCACGATCCAGCGGTCGCTGCTGCAGCTGCGCAGCCAGGGCGGCGAGCATTTCTTCGGCGAACCCGCCCTCGACATCACCGATTTGCTGAAGCTCGACGACAGCGGCCGCGGCGTCGTCAACATCCTCGCCGCCGACAAGCTGATGGCCAGCCCCAAGCTCTATTCGACCTTCCTGCTGTGGCTGCTCAGCGAATTGTTCGAAACGCTCCCCGAAGTCGGCGATCCCGAAAAGCCCAAGCTCTGTTTCTTCTTCGATGAAGCGCACCTGCTGTTCAACGACGCGCCCAAGGCACTGCTCGAAAAGATCGAACAGGTCGTTCGCCTCATCCGTTCGAAAGGCGTGGGCGTCTATTTCATCACCCAGAACCCGATCGATATCCCCGATACCGTCGCGGGACAGCTCAACAACCGCGTGCAGCACAAGCTCAACGCCTTCACGCCGCGCGACCAGGCGGCGGTAAGGGCAGCGGCCGAGACCTTCCGCGCCAACCCGGGCGTCGATGTCGCGACCGTCATCACCGAGCTCAAGATCGGCGAGGCGCTGGTCTCGCTGCTGCAGCCCGACGGCTCGCCGACCCCGGTCGAGCGGACCTTGATCAAGCCGCCGGCCAGCCGCGTCGGCCCGCTCGATCCCAAGGAACGCGGCGTGATGATCGCGACCGATGCGATCGGCGACAAGTACGATGCGCTGATCGACCGCGAATCGGCCGAGGAAGTCCTTGCCGCCAAGTCGAGCGAGGCCGCCGCCGCCGCCGCCCAGGCGCGCGCGTCCGACGAAGCGGCCAAGGCTGCCGCCGCCCAGGCGAAGATCGATGCGCTTGCCGCGAAGGAAGCGGCCCGCGCGCAGCTCGCCGCGCAGAAAGAGGCTGACCGCCAGGCCGCGATCGCCGCGCGCGAGGCCGCCAAGCCGACGATGATGGACAGCGTGCTCAAATCGGCGACGCGCACGGCCACCTCGACGGTGACCCGGTCGATCGCGAACGAAGTCAGCAAGGCCGTCTTCGGCGGCGGACGCAGCCGGTCGAACAGCGGCGGCATCGCCGGCCAGCTCGTCCGCGGTATTTTGGGCGGCTTGTTCAAGAGCTAGGCAACCGTTTCGCCGCCGCCCCGTTCTGACGGCGTGCGCATCTGGCTGATCCTTAACCGTGCCTCGCGCGCCGTCGGCGACGACTGGGAGCAGAATCTCGCCGCCCTGTGTGCAGCGCGCGGCTGGCATGTCGCAGGGACGACCGATTTTCCCCATGACGACCTGCCCGGCCCCGATGACCTCGCTGCGGCAAACGTCGACATGGCCGTCGTCGCGGCCGGCGATGGCACGATCAACGCCGTCGCCCGGACGCTCGACCCCTGGGACGGTGCGCTGCTCGTCCTGCCCGGCGGCACGATGAACCTCCTCGCCCGGGCGCTGCACGATTCGATCGACCCTGCGGCGATCATCGCCGCGGTTGCCGACCCCCCAGTGACACGGCGCCTGCCCACGATCGATGCCGACACGCACCGCGCTGTCGTCGGCGTCATCCTCGGGCCGGGCGCGAGCTGGGTCCATGCACGCGAAGCGGTGCGCAAGGGGCGCTGGCACCGCCTGATGCGGACCCTGCGTTTTGCCTATCTCCGGTCGCTGTCGCACGCCGTCCGGCTGCGGCGCGGCGCGCGCCGGTCGAAGGGCTATCGCGCGATCTTCATCCATCCCGATGCCGACGCGCTGTCGGTGGTCAAGGTCAGCGCCTCGGGCTGGGCCGACGGCGTCCGCCTCGGCTTCGGTTATCTGACCGGCACCTGGGAGAATGCGCGGGGGATCGAAACCGCCCGGGCCGAGACGCTGCAACTCGCCGACAGGGGCCCGACCTTCGCGCTGTTCGACGGCGAGCCCCTGCACCTGCCGCCCGACGCCCGGATTACCCGCGGCGAGACCCGCCTGACCTTCGTGACCACGCGATGAGCACGCTGTTCCACGTCTCCGACCTGCATTTCGGGGCCGAGGATATTGCCGCGCTGGCGCGCTTTGCCGCTGCCGTCCATGCCGAGCGCCCCCACGCCGTCCTCGTCACCGGCGACCTGACGATGCGGGCGCGCCGATCCGAATTCGCGGCAGCGAGCCGCTGGCTGACGGCGCTCGGCGTGCCGCTGTCGATCGAGGTCGGCAATCACGACCTGCCCTGGTTCGACCCCTGGGCGCGTTTCGTCCGGCCCTATGCGCGCTATGACCGGCTCGCCCGCGCGATCGGGGCCGTGCTCGACCTGCCCGACGCCGTCATCGTGCCGTTGCGGACAACCGCCCGCGCGCAGCTGCGCCTCAATTGGGCGCAGGGGCAGGTCACGCCGCGCCGGGTGGACGCTGCAGTCGAGGCACTGCAGGCCGCGGGCGACAGCCGCGTGCGCATCGTCGCCTGCCACCATCCGCTGATGGATCGGCCGGGCGGCCACACCGAGGGCCGGACCCGGGGCGGTCGCACCGCACTCGCGCGCCTGTCGGCGGCGGGCGCCGACCTCGTCCTGTCGGGCCATGTCCATGATCCGTTCGACATCGTCTGGAGCGACGGTCCCCGCCCGCTGCGCCTGATCGGCGCCGGCACGCTAAGCGAGCGCGTGCGCGCGACACCGCCCTCCTACAACCGGATCGATATTGCGGGGCACGACATCCAGGTCGCGCCGCAGCTGCTCGGCTAGTCGCCCTTGCCGAAGAAATGCGCGGCAATGTCCTTGGCGATGCGCGCCGGGCGCAGCGTCTTGGCGTCGAGGCAGCACCAGCTCGACTGGACCTCGGCGAGCAGCTCGTCGCCGCGCTTGATCAGCGTCGAATAGAAAGCGCGCACGCCCTCCACCTTGTCGAGCACGACGGTCGCGATGACTTCGTCGTCGAGGAAGGCGGGCTTGCGATAGGTGATCTCGTGCTTCAGCGCGACCCACAGATGCTCGGCCACGGCCGCCGGCGGCGCCAGCTTCTGCCAGTGCGCGACCACCGCATCCTGCACCCAGTTCAGGTAGCGCGCGTTGTTCACATGACCCATGAAGTCGATGTCATCGGGTAAAATGCGAATCGGATGGGCAAGCGTGCGCGACATCCGGATTGCTTACACCAATGTTATTAACGCCGCTACCAACGTCTCAGCCGCGACCGCGATAACCCGGCACGTCCTGCGACGGCAGCCACAGCCCCGCGGGCGGCTCGCCCGATTGCCAGAAGACATCGATGGGGATGCCGCCGCGCGGGTACCAATAGCCGCCGATGCGCAGCCAGTGCGGCGCCATTTCGTCGAACAGCCGCTGGCCGATGCCGACGGTGCAGTCCTCGTGGAAAGCGGCATGGTTGCGGAAACTGCCGAGGAACAGCTTGAGCGACTTCGATTCGACGATCGTGTCGCGCGGGGCATAGTCGATGACGAGATGCGCGAAATCGGGCTGGCCGGTAACCGGGCACAGCGAGGTGAACTCGGGCACGGCAAAGCGCACGAGGTAGAGCGCGCCCGGGCGGGGGTTGGGGACATAATCGAGCGCGGCTTCTTCGGGCGTCGCGGGCAGGGCACTGTTCTGGCCAAGATATTTCGGGGTCATATTGCTCGCCATAGAGGTTCGGCTAGGGTCGCGCAAAAGAGGATTGCTATGACTCGCTTTGCTTGGCTGCTGGCCGTTTGCCTGACCGTGCCCGCCTATGCCCAGGACAAGCCTGCGCCGGACAAGGTTGCCAAGGACAGGGACGCCGAGAAAATCGACGCGCCGCTCGTTTCGGTCACGAAGCACAGCGGCACGTTCGGCGGTACCGCGGTCGCCTATACCGCGACCGCGCGCGAGACCTATCTGAAGGCCGAGGACGGCACGCCCAAGGCCAGCATCTTCTCGACCGCCTATGTGAAGGACGGCAACGACCCCGCCCGTCCCGTGACGTTCCTGTTCAACGGCGGGCCCGGCTCGGGTTCGCTGTGGCTGCACATGGGGGCGTTCGGGCCAAAGCGCGTCGCGATTCCCAGCGACGCCCGCGACGATGGCGCCCCGCCCTATCCCATTGTCGCCAATCCCGATTCGCTGCTCGACGTGACCGACATCGTGTTCATCGACCCGGTCGGCACGGGGTTCAGCCACGCGCTCGGCAAGACCGAGGCGAAAAGCTATTGGGGCGTCACCGCCGACGCGAAGTCGATCGCCGAATTCATCCGCATCTGGCTCAGCGAGAACGGCCGCTGGAACAGCCCCAAATATCTGGGCGGCGAAAGCTATGGCACGACGCGCAGCGCCGCGGTCGCGAACGAGCTCGAGGGCAGCTACAATGATGTCGCGCTCAACGGCATCATCCTGATCTCGACGATCCTCGATTTCGGTGCCCCGGCCGAAGTGCCGGGCAACGAGATGTCCTATGTCGTCAACCTGCCGACGATGGCGACGACGGCGTGGTACCATAACAAGGTGGCCGACAAGCCCGCCGATGTCGCGACCTTCGCCGCAGAGGCGCGGGCCTTTGCCGGCGGGCCCTATCTGACGGCGCTGTTCAAGGGCAACAGGCTGTCGGGCGAGGAGCGCGCGTCGATCCGCAAGCAGCTCTCGCGCTTTACCGGCCTGTCCGAACAATATCTGGAAAATGCCGATCTGCGCGTCGCGCCGGGGCGGTTCTACAAGGAACTGCTGCGCGACCGGAAACTGACCGTCGGGCGCCTCGACACGCGCTATACCGGGGTCGACCTCGACGCGGCGGGCGACGAGCCCGACAATGATCCCGCCTTTTACGGCATCGACGGCGGCTATACCGCCGCGTTCAACGCCTATGCGCGCGGCGACCTCGCCTTCAAGACCGAGCGCCAGTACGTCACCATCGGCGGCGTCAGCGGCTGGGACTGGAAACTGGGCGGGCGTGGCGGCCGCGACAGCGAAGTCTATATGAGCGTCGCCCCCTATATCGGCCGCACCCTGCGCGAAAACAGCGGCGTGAAGGTCTTCGTGGGCGCCGCCTGGTACGACTTCGCCACGCCTTTCTTCGGCGCGGAATATTCGCTGTCGCGCATGGGCATGCCCGCCGACCGCATCCAGTTCCACTATTACGACGCCGGGCACATGATGTACGTGCACGATCAGGACCGGGCCAAGCTGAGCGCGGACATCCGGGCGTTCATCCGGGCGCGGTGACGGCGGCGGGATCGATGATTGAGCAGCGACGGAAGGCCGGCGTAACGGCGGCTCGTATTTTCCTGCTGTCCTACAGCGACGGAATGTGAAACCAGCGACACATGGCCGCTGCCCGTCCTCCAATGCCCATGGCTCGGTTCGTCGATGAAAAGCCCCGGTTCGACGGCCTCCCGATACGATATCGTGGGACTATTGTGACCTTCGGCGGAGCGTCGGGGCGGCCGCATTGACGACGCTGATTCCCGTTCTCGGCGACCAGTTGTCGTTCGACTTGTCGTCCTTGGCCGGCACCGAACCGGCGACGTCGGTCGTCCTGATGATGGAGGTCGCCGAGGAGACGACCTATGTCCGGCACCACCGGCGCAAGATCGCCTATATCCTGTCGGCGATGCGCCACCATGCCGCGGCCCTGCGCGCAGCCGGGTGGACGGTCGATTATGTGACGCTCGACGATCCCGACAACACCGGCAGCTTTACGGGCGAGATCGCGCGCGCGGTTGCGCGGCACGATCCGGCGCGCATCGTCGTGACCGAAGCCGGCGAATGGCGCGTGCGGGCCATGCTCGAGGCTTGGGAAACGCTGTTCGGCATGACGGTCAAGATCCGTCCCGACACCCGCTTCATCGCGACGCACGCCGAGTTCCAGGCCTGGGCCGACGAGCGCAAGCAATTGCGGATGGAGTATTTCTACCGCGACATGCGCCGCAAGACCGGGCTGCTGATGGACGGGAGCAAGCCCGAGGGCGGCGAGTGGAATTACGACAAGGAGAATCGCAAGCCCGCCCAGCGTGACCTGCTGATGCCCCGCCTGCCGCATTTCGCGCCCGACGCGATCACGCGGGGCGTGCTGGCGCTCGTTGCCGAACGGTTCGGCGACCATGTCGGCAGCCTTGACGACTTCGGCATTGCGGTGACGCGCGACGACGCGCTCGTAACGCAGGCGCATTTCCTGAAGCATGCCCTGCCCCGCTTCGGCGATTTCCAGGACGCGATGCTGACCGGCGAGCCCTATCTCTACCACGCGCACCTGTCGTTCTACCTCAACGCAGGACTGCTCGATCCGCTCGACCTGTGCCGCGCGGTCGAGGCCGAATATCGCGCCGGCAGGGTGCCGCTCAACGCGGCGGAAGGGTTCATCCGCCAGGTCATCGGCTGGCGCGAATATGTGCGCGGCATCTACTGGTGGTCGGGCCCCGATTACGGGACGCGCAACTTTCTGAACGCAAAGCGCCCGCTGCCGGCGTGGTACTGGACCGGCGACACCGACATGCACTGCCTGTCGCAGGCGATCGGCCAGACGCTCGACTTGGCCTATGCGCACCATATCCAGCGGCTGATGGTGACGGGCAATTTCGCCTTGCTGATCGGCGCCGATCCCGACGACGTCGATCGCTGGTATCTCGAGGTCTACGCCGATGCCTATGAATGGGTCGAACAGCCCAACACGCGCGGCATGATCCTGTTCGCCGACGGCGGGCTGCTCGGGTCGAAACCCTATGCCTCGTCGGGCGCCTATATCGACCGCATGTCAGATTACTGCGGCCATTGCCGCTACGACGTGAAGCAGCGCACCGGGCCCGATGCCTGTCCGTTCAACGCGCTCTACTGGGACTTTCTGGCGCGCAACGAGGACAAGCTGCGATCGAACCAGCGCCTGTCGATGGTCTATCGCAACTGGGACCGGATGGACGCGGCGACGCAGGACGCGCTGCGCGGCCAGGCGGCGGGCTTTCTGGAACGTCTCGACGCCGCGCCCAAGGGTTACTAGGGACGACTCACGAAGGTTACGGAGAGACTCGATGGACGCGCTTGTATCGACCCAGTGGCTGGCCAGTGAAATGGGTGCGCCCGACTTGCGGATCGTCGATGCGACCTGGTTCCTCGACACGACGCGCGATGCCGCTGCCGAATATGAAGCCGAACATATTCCCGGCGCCGTGTTCATGGACCTGGCGGGTCTGGCCGACGACAAGACCGAGTTGCCGATGATGCTGCCCAGCGCCGAAAAATTCGCCAGCCGCATGCAGTCGCTGGGTCTCGGCGACGGCAGCCGCATCGTCCTCTACGATAATTCGGAGCAGAAGACGTCGGCCCGCGCCTGGTGGATGCTGCACCTTTTCGGCGCGCACGCGGTTGCCATCCTCGACGGCGGCCTCGCCAAGTGGAAGGCCGATGGCAACGCCGTCGCCTCAGGCAAGGAAAAGCTGCGCCACCGCCATTTCACGGTCTGGAAGGACACCGGCTTCATCCGCACGATGGACCAGATGAAGGAGCTGCTCGACACCCAGGGCGAGCAGATCGTCGACGCGCGCAGCACCGCCCGCTTCGAGGGGCGCGAGGCCGAGCCGCGGCTCGGCGTCAACCCGGGTCACATGCCGGGTGCCAAGAACCTGCCGATGAGCGAACTGTTCGACGCCGATGGCACCTATAAGTCGAAGGAAGGGCTGAAGGCGGCCTTCGAAGCCGCAGGCGTGGACCCGATGCAGCCGATCGCCGCGACCTGCGGATCGGGCATCACCGCCGCCACCGTCGCTTTCGCCGCGCATCTGCTGGGGAACGACAAGGTCGCGGTCTATGACGGATCGTGGAGCGAGTGGGGCGCCCATCCCGATACGCCCAAGGCGATCGGGGCAGCGTGAAGAAGGCCGGGGAAACCCGCCCCGCCACAAAAATCGTCCAGGGCGGCCGCCGTCCCGAATGGACCGGCGCGGTCGTCAATCCGCCGGTATGGCGCGCCTCGACCATCCTCTACCCCGATACCGCCGCCCTGAAAGAGGGGCTCAGGTCCAATGCGGACGGCAACTGGTTCTACGGACGACGGGGCACGCCTACCCAATGGGCGCTTGCCGAAGCGCTGACCGAACTCGATCCCGGTGCGACGGGGACGATGCTCTATCCATCGGGCGCCGCCGCGGTGGCCGGGGCGCTGTTGAGCGTCCTCCAGCCCGGCGATCACCTGTTGATGACCGACAGCGCCTATGACCCCACGCGGCGGCTGTGCGACGCGTACCTGGCCCCGCGCGGCATCGCGACGACCTATTACGACCCGTGCATCGGCAGCGACATCGAAGCGCTGGTCCAGCCCAACACCCGCGCCATCTTCATGGAGTCGCCGGGCAGCCTGACGTTCGAAGTGCAAGACGTTCCCGCCATCGTCGCCGTTGCGAGGGAGCGGGGCCTCGTCACGCTGATCGACAACACCTGGGCCACCCCGCTTTTCCTGCCGGTAATGGCCATGGGCGTCGACCTGTCGATCATTGCCTGCACCAAGTACATTGTCGGCCATTCGGACGTGATGATGGGGTCGGTCACGAGCGGTGCCGCGACATGGGACGCGCTGCGGCTGACGGCGCAGGTTCTGGGATTCTGCGTCAGCCCCGACGATGCCTATCTGGCGACGCGGGGGCTGCGGACGCTGGCGGTCCGGCTGGCGCAACATGGCGCTAGTGCCCTCCAGGTCGCCCGCTGGCTGGACACCCATCCCAAGGTCGAGCACGTCCTTCATCCTGCCCTTCCGGGCTGTCGCGGGCACGAGCTATTCCAGCGCGACTTCAAGGGCGCGACGGGCCTTTTTGCCTTCACGCTCGCAACGGGCGATCCGCATGCCTTTGTCGACGCCCTGAAGCATTTCGGCATCGGCTACAGCTGGGGCGGGTACGAAAGCCTTGCCCTACCCGCCGACCCGGCGCGCTGCCGTAGCGCACAGCCATGGGACAAGGGTCCTGTCATCCGGCTCCAGATCGGCCTTGAGGATGTCGATGATCTGATTGAGGACTTGGCGCACGCATTCGATCAGGTCTGAAGACTGTTGCGCAGACGCAACAGTTAGCGACGAACCGATGAGCCGTGTGACAGAATATTGTTGTGCGCTGCACCATTTGTCGGCACAATCATATTGATCAGGACGACGCCCGGCATTCAGAGGCGCGCGCGGATCAAGCAGGTGGGACGACCCGGGGCCATCATTGCCCGTCTTGACAAAGGGAAGTCCATGCGCATTTTTCTCGGCTGCCTCGGCAGCGCCATCGCTCTGGTAGCGGCCACGCCGGCCCTCGCCGAAGACGCTCCGGCCCCGGCCATCACGATCAACGGTACGGCTGCGGTCGTGTCCGACTACCGCTTTCGCGGCGTGTCCCAGACGGACAAGAACGCGGCGATCCAGGGATCGATCACAGTCAGCCACGCGTCGGGGCTCTACGCCTCGGTCTGGGGATCGTCGGTCAACGGCTATGTCGTCGCCGGCGGCAACGCAAGCGTCGAGCTCGACCTGATTGCCGGGTACAAGAAGACGGTAGGCGGTACGACCTTCGATGTCGGTGTGCTTTATTATTATTACCCGCGCACGAAAGTGGCGGGCGATGCCTCGACCAGCGATTTCTTCGAGCCTTACCTGGGTATCTCGCACACCTTCGGACCGGTGACCGCAAAAGGTACCGTCAATTGGGCGTTCAGCCAGAAAGGGCTCAAGCTCGATCAGGCAACCGGCAAAAGCCGCAGCAACGTCTACCTCGCCGGCGATCTGTCGGCGTCGATCCCGGGCACGCCGCTCGGTCTGTCAGGGCATCTGGGCCACAGCTTCGGCCCCAGCTGGCTTGCAACCGATGCCAATGGCAAGAAGGAATATACCGACTGGGGCCTGGGTGCGTCGCTGACGCACAAGGCGCTGACCTTGGGTGTATCCTATGTTGACACCGATGCGACCTTTCTCTCGTCCACCGGCAAGAACGTATCGAAAGGCGGCGTGGTCGTCAGCCTGACGGCGAGCTTCTGAACGCATAGCAGGTCATTCGGGCGGGCGGGGCATTCCCGAATCTCACCGTCGGAATGCAACAGCACTGCCGGAACGGGCAGTCGCGGGGCGCTGGTTTCGGCCAGCGCCCCGTTATGCTTTGAGATCAGTTCGGCGTCGTGGCTCGTGCGCCTTTGCCTTCGCTTGCGGGGGCGGCAACGACGTCCCGCGTTGCGGCGCCCTTGTCGACGACGGTCGTGGCCGGATCACCGGCCGTCGATCGGATGCCGACGTCGGCACGGGCAACGCCTGCCGCGTTCAACGCGCCTTTTTCGGCCGGGCTGCGGTCAGCGGGTCCGCCAAACATCGCCTGGAGCGCAAGCGTCGAAGAATCGGCCTCCTGCGGGCGCGGCGCGCCCGGAACAGGGGGGCGCAGGGCGAAGTCGGGCGGCACAACCAACGGCGCTGCGCGTGCAACCGCCAGCGCGTCCGGACCGCTGCGCCCGGCGAACACACCGCGGCTGCTGCCGCACGCGGCCAGCGTCGTGGCGATCAAGAGAACGGGGACGATCTTACGCATCGGCTTCAACCTTCGGCTTGTCGCGCGCGAACAGCGCACGGATAAACAGGATCAATACGCCGATCGTTATAGCGGCATCGGCGATATTGAACACCAGAAAGGGACGGAACTCCCCGAAATGCAGGTCGGCGAAATCGACGACATGGCCGAAGCGCACGCGGTCGAGGATATTGCCGAGCGCGCCGCCAAGGATGAGGCCAAGCCCGAATACGTCCTGCCGGTTCCGCTCGCGCCACATCCAGACGGCGACGACCGTTGCAATCAGCGCGGTCAGCCCCGTCACCAGCCATCGTTCCAGCGGCGAATTGGCGGTCAGCAGGCCCAGGGAGACGCCGTAGTTTTCGACCCAGGTCAGGTTGAAGAACGGCAGCAGCACGATCTGCCCGACATCCTTCAGATCGAGCGGCACAGTGACGAACCACTTGAGCAGCTGGTCGACTGCGAAGGCGAATGCGGCACAGAGCAGACCGAGGGCGCGGTTATCGACACGGACATCGCTCATGCCACGACCTCCGCACAGCGATCACACAGCGCCCCATCCTCGGTCACCTCGGGCAGGTGCCGCCAGCAACGCCCGCATTTCTCAAAGCTTGTTAAATGCACGATCGCGACGGGACCGTGCTCTACCGTTTCGGTGCCGACATCGGCGACGATAAACAATTCGGCAAGCTCCTCGCTGGTCAATGTCGGCCGGTCGCCGACATCGCTGATGCCGAGCGTCACATTGGCCTGCAGGCTGGAGCCGAGCACCTTCGCGCGGCGGAGCGGCTCGATTTGGGCGCTGACCATCAGCCGCAGATCGCGCAACCGGACCCATTGTCCCTCGAGCGCAGGGTCGAGCCACGCGGCGTCAACGTCGGGCCATTCAAGCAAATGCACCGATCCGCGATCCGGGTAACGCGCCTCCCATACTTCTTCTGCCGTAAAGACGAGTACCGGCGCGGCATAGCGGACCAGCGCATGAAACAGCGTGTCGAGTACCGTGCGGTATGCGCGCCTTTTCAGCGATGTCGGGGCATCGCAGTAGAGCGAGTCTTTGCGGATATCGAAGAAGAATGCCGACAGGTCGTTGTTCGCGAAATCGTTGAGCAACCGCGTGTAGCTGTTGAAGTCGAAATCGGCGACGGCCTGTCGCAGCTTGGCGTCGAGGTCGACAAGAAGGTGAAGCACGTATCGCTCGAGCTCGGGCATGTCGGCCGCGTCCATCCGCTCGTCGTCGGAAAAGCCGTCGAGTGCGCCCAGCAAATAGCGGAATGTATTCCGTAACTTGCGATATTGGTCGGACACCCCCTGGAGGATTTCCTTGCCGATGCGGTGGTCTTCGGTGAAGTCGACCGACAACGCCCACAGCCGCAAGATGTCCGCGCCATAATCGCGCATCAGGTCGAGCGGGTTGATGGTGTTGCCGAGCGACTTGGACATTTTCATGCCCTTCTGGTCCATCGTGAAGCCGTGCGTCAGCACGGCGTCATAGGGCGCCCGCCCGCGCGTCCCGCAGCTTTCGAGCAAGCGACGACTGGAACCAGCCGCGATGCTGGTCGGACCCTTCGAGATAGAGGTCCGCCGGCCAGCGCATGTCGGGCCATTTGCCGCTTTCGAGGACGAAGGCATGGGTGCAGCCGCTGTCGAACCAGACGTCGAGGATGTCGGTGACCTGTTCGTAGTCGGCCACATCATAAGCGGGGCCGAGCAGCGCGGGCGCGGCCTCGGCGCTCCACCCGTCGACGCCCTGCGCACGAATGGCATCGACGATCCGCGCGTTGACCGCGGGGTCGGTGAGATACTGGTTGGTGCCCTTTTTCACGAACAGCGTGATCGGCACGCCCCAGGCGCGCTGGCGGCTGATCACCCAGTCGGGGCGGCCCTCGACCATGGAGCCGATGCGGTTGCGGCCCTTGTCGGGGACGAAGCGGGTGTCGGCGATGGCGCGCAGGGCCAGCTGGCGCAGCGTCGGCCCTTGTCCGAGCGCCCCGCCTTCGCCATCCCAGCGCTTCTCGGCAGCGGGCCCCTTTCGCAATGGTCGTCGGGCAGTGGCGTGTCCACCGGGATGAACCATTGCGGCGTGGCGCGGAAGATGACCTTCGCTTTCGACCGCCAGCTGTGCGGATAGCTGTGCTTATAGTCCGCACTCGCCGCAAGCAGCGCGCCGGCCGCGCGCAAATCCTCGCAGATCGGGCCGTCGGGCGCGGTGAACTTCGCGTTGATGACGCTGCCCTGCCCGCCGAGCCACGCCCAGTCGGCGCGGTACTTCCCGTCGCCCTCGACCGCGAAGACGGGGTCGATGCCGTTCGCCTTGCACAGGTCGAAATCGTCTTCGCCATGATCGGGCGCCATATGGACGAGGCCGGTGCCCTGTTCGGTGGTGACGAAATCGCCGGGCAGGAAAGGGCGGGGCTTCGCAAAGAAGCCGCCGAGATGGTGCATCGGGTGGCGGGCGACGGTTCCGGCGAGGTCGGAGCCTTTGATCGCCTTCAAAGCCACCAATTCCTCGTCAAGGCGAAAGTCGGCTACCGGTCACCCCGACGAGTTCCGCTGCGATGAGATGGAGCGCCCGTCGACCATTACGTTTCCGGCAAAGGCGATACTCAACCTCCGGCCCATAGGCCAAAGCCTGGTTCACCGGGATCGTCCACGGCGTCGTCGTCCAGATCACCGCGTGCGCGCCGACCAGTTCGGGGATCGGCGACTCCACGATCTCGAACGCCACATCGATCTGCGTCGAGACGATGTCCTCGTACTCGACTTCGGCCTCGGCCAGCGCGGTCTTTTCGACCGGGGACCACATCACCGGCTTGGCGCCGCGATAGAGCTGGCCGCTGGTCGCGAACTTCATCAGTTCCTGGACGATCGTCGCCTCGGCGTCGAAATCCATCGTCAGATAGGGGTGGTCCCAGTCGCCGTTGATGCCCAGCCGCTTGAGCTGCTCGCGCTGCGTATCGACCCAGTGCTGCGCGTACGCCCGGCATTCGGCGCGGAATTCGGGCGCGGGGACCTCGTCCTTGTTGAGCTTTTTCTTGCGGTACGCCTCTTCGACTTTCCATTCGATCGGGAGTCCATGGCAGTCCCAGCCGGGCACATAGGGCGCGTCCTTGCCCAGCAGGTTCTGCGTGCGGCACACCATGTCCTTCAGGATGTGGTTGAGCGCATGGCCGATGTGCATGTCGCCGTTCGCGTAGGGCGGGCCGTCGTGGAGGATGAACTTCTCACGCCCGGCGCGCGCGGCGCGGAGCTGCCGGTAGGCGCCGTCGGCCTGCCATTTGGCGAGAATGCCGGGTTCCTTTTGCGGAAGGCCCGCCTTCATGGGGAAGTCGGTCTTCGGCAGGAAGACGGTGTCGCGCCAGTCGCGCGTCAGTTCTGGGGTGTCGGTCATGTTGCTGGGGCGCTTAGAGGAAGGTCGGGCGATACTCTAGCCCCTCTCCCCTTGCGGGAGAGGGAGGGGCCCACCGCGCAGCGGTGGGAGGGAGAGGGGTCGTCGGTCGATCAGCCCGACCGCCACCCCCTCTCCAAGCTTCGCTAGGCAGCAAGCTGCCAAGCTGCGCTATCAGTTTCGAGTGAAACAGCCCCCGGCTGTTTCAGTTCGTCCGGGGGACGAACGACCCGAAACTCCCGCGAGGGGAGAGGAGCAACCGCGCCTCTTCGCAATCCCGCGCCATCTGCCCCGTCAGCGCTTCAAGGCTGTCGAACTTCGCCTCGGGCCGGATGAAGCTGTGCAATTCGACCTCGATCTCCTGCCCGTAAAGATTGCCCGAAAAATCGAAGAAATAGGGTTCGAGCAATTCCTTGGGCGGGTCGAAGGTCGGACGGATCCCCAGGTTCGCCGCGCCGTCGAGCACCTGTCCGTCCGCCAGCCGCCCGCGCACTGCATAAATGCCATAACGGGGCCGCAGATAGTCGGCCATGTCGATGTTGGCGGTCGGATAGCCGATCGTACGCCCGACCTTGTCGCCGTGCTGGACCACGCCTTGAATCGCAAAGGGACGCGTCATCAGCCGCGTTGCCGTGGGACAATCGCCCGCCTGCAATGCCTCACGGATTCGGCTCGAAGAAATGATTTCGCCGCCTGCGCCGACCGGGCCGACGGTTTCGACGGTCAGCCCGTGCGCGCGCCCGATCTCGGCAAGCGCGCGCGTGTCGCCGCTGCGCCCCTTGCCGAACGTAAAATCCTCGCCCGTTACCACGCCGGCCGCACCTGCACGGGCAATCAGCCGGTCGGTGATGAAATCTTCCGCGCTTACGCCGGCCAGCTCGGCATCGAAGCGGAACACCAGCATCGCATCCGCACCCGCCGCGGCAAAAAGTCGCTGCCGTTGATCGAGGCTGGTCAGGCGGAACGGCGGTACATCGGGCCTGAACCAGCGCACGGGATGGGGGTCAAAGGTCGCGACGATGGCCGGCCGCGCCTGCGCGCGGGCAAGCGCAACGGCGCGTCCGACCACCGCTTGATGGCCGAGGTGAAAACCATCGAAATTGCCAAGCGCCACAATGCCGCCGCGCAAGGCCCCGTCGACCGTTACATCCCCACCCACGCGTTCCATGCGTCGCGCCTATAAAGAAAGCGGGGCCGCGACAATGGTCGCGACCCCGCAGCATGCGTATCGGAGAGAGCAGATACGCGAAGCCTGATCAGGCCTTGGCCTTGGCATTGCACTTGGCGAGCGCGGCCTCGTCGAAATTGTCGGCGCCGACGGTGAAGCTTTCCAGCTTGCCGAACTTCTTGGCCGTCTGCTCGCAGACGATGGCCGGACGCGACGTCGCCTTCGACGTGGTGCATCCCGCACTGCCGCAATTCCACAGCGTTTCACCGATGACGACGTTGCTGGCGACCGTCATCTTGACGACGGGCACGACGCGGTAGCTCGGCGTCTGCGCCGAGGCGGGGAGCGAAACGCCGAGCGTAAGAGCAGCGGCAGCGAGCGAAATCAAAGTCTTGGAACGGAACATGGGGAGGTCCTTTCATTTCCAGTTGCGAATCACTACCTAGTCTTCTAGGTTTTAAGTTGCAACCAGAAACTGTTGCGGCACTGCAATATTTTTTCGGTGTTGTGTGACAGCAAAATTACGATAGGTTTCACGGCAGGATGGGACATCTGAAAGAAAACCTCCGCGAGCTCGCGGACTGCGCGCTTCCCGCTGCGCTCGAGGCCATGGGCGAGCGCTGGTCGTTCCTCATCCTGCGCGCCGCGTTCAACGGGCTGCACCATTTCGAGGAATTCCAGTCGACCCTGGGCATTGCCCGCAACATCCTGGCCAACCGCCTGGGGCGGCTTGTCGACCATGGCATCCTGTCGCGCGAGGCAATGGCCGACGACCGGCGCAAGGTCGAATACCGGCTCACGCAAAAGGGCGCGGAATTGCTGCCCGCGATGCTGGCGCTGCGCCAATGGGGCGAGAAGTGGGAATCGGGCGTGCCCTCCACGCCGGTCCTCGTCGACCTGCGCGACCAGCAGCCGATCCGGAAGATCGATATCCTGTCGCACGACGGGCGCGTGCTCGACCTGCACGACCTGTGCTGGGCACATGCCGAGGACGTGAAGCCGCTCGAAGGGGTCAGGCTCAAAGCGGTGGCTTAGGCGCGCCGGGCTAGGCGATAGCGCAGCTATCGACAGCCGAACGAGGCGCGCCCGGCCGGCGCCGCTCAAGCGACGACCGATGACGTGGCTTTGCCACGTCGTGTCTTTCCAAAATCCAGATACCCGGCCCGGCAGAGCCGTGCCGTCGGTCCTCGCGAGCGAGGCCGGCCGGACGGGCGAGTCTCGTAAATAGCTCCGCTATTTACGTGCGCTTACCCGTCGTAATCCGCGCCCAGATTCTGGTTCCGCGGCGGCGCCGCCGCCGTCAGGCGAAGGGCTTCGGCCGACTGGCTCAGCGAACCCATCTCGTCGACGGCGTCGTCGTCATCGACCTGGACCTTCTGGAGGTTGCCGACCAGCGCTTCCTTCAGCTCGTCGGGCATCACGGTTTCCTCGGCGATTTCGCGCAGGGCAACGACCGGATTCTTGTCACGGTCGCGGTCCAGAGTCAGCTCGGCGCCGCCCGAGATCTGCCGTGCGCGCTGCGCCGCGAGCAGGACGAGATCGAAGCGGTTGGGAATCTTGTCGACGCAATCTTCGACTGTGACGCGCGCCATCGGCTGAAATCCTCAAGGTCTGGTGATGCAGGAAAGCGCGTGCCCCTAGCAGCGACGCGGCGGAAACGCAACTGAAACGCTACCTTGCAAGCTGGCGCATGAAGCGGGACAGGGCGACCATGCCTATCCGCCAGACTGTCGACGGGAATTTGCTGACCGTGCTGACCCGCGGCGCGGAACGGCTCGACGCGCTGATCGCACTGATCGAGAACGCCCGTAGCTCGCTGCGCCTGCTCTATTACATCTTTGCGCCCGACATTGCCGGATTGCGCGTGCGCGAGGCGATGATCGATGCCGCGAATCGCGGTGTCTCGGTGCGGCTCATCGTCGACGGCTTTGGCAGCGATACCACGGGCGACGATGAATTCCTGGCCCCGCTGAAGGACGCCGGCGTCGACATCTGCGTCTTCATCCCGCGATTCGGGCGGCGCTATCTGCTGCGCAACCACCAGAAGCTGGCGCTCGCTGACGAGCGTCGTGCGCTGGTCGGCGGTTTCAACATTGCCGATGGCTATTTCGCCGATCCGGATTCGCCCGGTGGAATCGGTGAACTGGCGTGGCGCGATCTGGGATTGCAGATCGAGGGCCCCGCCGCGACCGGGCTCGGCGGCTATTTCGACACGCTGCAACAGTGGACGCGTACGCCCAAGGCCCGGATGCGCGACCTGCGACGCGCGCTGCGGAACTGGAGCAATCCACAAGGCCCGGTGCGCTGGCTGCACGGCGGGCCGGTACGGCGCCTGTCCCCCTGGCTGCGCGCGATGCGCGACGATCTCTTGCGCGCAAGGAACGTCTCGCTCGTCGCAGCCTATTTCGCGCCCACGCCCCGCTTTACCCGGTTGATCGACCGCGCGGCCCGGCGCGGCACCGCGCGCGTACTGACCGCGGGCAAGACCGACAATACCGCGACGATCGGCGCGGCACGCTTCACCTTTCCGGGGCTGCTGCGCAAAGGGACGCGCGTGTTCGAATATCAGCCCTGCCGATTGCACACCAAGCTCTACGTGATCGATAAGGTGGTTCACATCGGCAGCGCGAATTTCGACCCGCGCAGCCTGTTCCTCAATCTGGAGATCATGTTGAGGGTCGAGGACGAAGCGTTCGCGGCCGCGATGCGCCACTATGTCGATGGTGAAATCGCCGCGTCCCGCGAGCGCAAGCTGGCCGAATTCAGCGGCATCGCGAGCGTGCCCGACCGGATCCGCAACGCGCTCTGCTATTTTCTGGTCGCCGTGCTGGACCCCAGCGTAACGCGCCGCATGCACATCGGTATCGACTAACGCCGTTTTTCGCGCGTATCGGCGGTCATGGACATTTCCGTGCGCACCCGGCTGGACCGAGATTTCACCCTGCTGTTCATGGTGATGCTCGTCATCGGCGCCGGCAATACGGCGCTCCAGTCGGTGATGCCGGCAATCGGCAGATCGCTCAGGATTCCCGACAGCGTGATTGCAATTGCCTTTTCCGTGTCGGCGCTGGTGTGGGTCATTGCGGCCCCGATCTGGGCGCGCAAGTCGGACCAGACAGGGCGGCGACGAATGGTTCTGACCGGTCTTGCCGGATTTTCGGTCTCGGTGCTTCTGTGCGCGATGTTCCTGACGATGGGAATCCACGGGCTGATCGGGCCAATCACGACGATCGGCGCCTTCGTCGTCGCGCGCATGATCTATGGTCTGTTCGGCGCCGCAGCGCCGCCGGCCGCCCAAGCGATCCTGGCATCGCGGACGACGCGGGAGGAGCGCACAAAGGCGCTGACGCTTCTCGCCTCCGCCTTTGGGCTGGGGACCATTCTTGGCCCGGCACTGGCGCCTTTCTTCGTCCTGCCCGGCGTCGGCCTTGCGGGGCCGGCATATTTCTTTGCGGTCTGCGGCATGGCGGTGCTCGTAACGACCTGGATCCTCCTGCCGAATGACGCGCCGGGAAGCACGGCACGCGGTGCCGTGACCAGCTACCCCTCCATCGGCGGGAATTTGACCGGCGCCAGCGTGACGGCAGCGGTGGCAGACCCCTCAAGCGCCATGCTGAAACTGACCGATCGGCGGATTTGGCCGTGGATGCTGGTCGGGCTGGTCATGGGCCATGCGCAGGCCATGGCGGGGCAGGCCATGGGATTTCTGGTGCTCGACCGTCTCGGCGTCGATCCGACGCAGGGGCAGCAGGCCGTCGGCCTGGTGCTGATGACGGGTGCCTTTGCGGCCCTGCTCGTCCAATGGGGCCTGATCCCGCTGCTCGGCATGGCGCCACGCGCCTTGGTGGTGACTGGTCTGGCACTGGGCGGCGCCGGCTGTCTGATGATCAGTGCTTCGACGACGCTTTACGGTCTTGCCGTTGCGTTCGGACTGACGTCGGCCGGGTTCGGCTTTGCCCGGCCGGGCTATACGGCGGGGTCTTCGCTTGCCGTGGGCCCCGAGCTTCAGGGCGCGGTCGCGGGGCGGGTGACGTCGGTCAACGGCGCCTCGTTCGTGCTGGGCCCGTCGATCGGCGTCGGCCTTTACGAGATATGGCGACCCCTGCCCTATCTGGCAGCAGCCGGCATGTCGCTGTCCCTGATGATCTACGCCTTGTGGCAGTTGCGTAGATCCGGCGAGCCGGACGACAGCTAAAAAAAGGGCCCGGTCGTTTCCGACCGGGCCTTGAAAGGTTTAGGAGAGGATGCCTGAAAGGCCTGTTCTATGTGCAGTGCAGCAAATCCTTTCGCAAGTGCGAAAAGAATAATCGAGATTGCGTTGATTGCATCTTGCAAGATTTAAGTGTGTGAGGCTCAATGTGAATGGTGCACCGCGGCATAGATTCGCGGATACTGAGGAATGAGGATAAGGGACGATGCGTCGTCTGCCGTCGCTTTCAGGCGTTGAAGCCTTTGTCGCGGTTGCCAGAACGGGGTCGGTAAAGGCGGCCGCGGAGGAATTGTCCCTTTCATCTCCGGCGCTTAGCCGTAGGTTGCAGTCGCTCGAGCGCTTCATCGGCAAACCTCTTTTCGAACGCCGGCACCATATGCTTGCCATGAACGCAGACGGCGAGCGCCTGCTTGCGCTTGTCGCTCCGGCGATCGACCAGCTGTCGGACGCCATCGAGCGAGTCGCGGGCAACGGGGGAATCATGCGCCTGCGACTCGGCGTGCTGCCGCTTTTTGCCTCGCAGCAGCTCATGCCCCGTTTGCCGCAATTGCGCGCGGCGCATCCGGCGTTGCATCTCGACATCGATACGGGTGGCCATGCCACCGCGCGTCTCGGCGACGGCATCGACGCGGCGATCGTTCTTGCCCGCGACATCGATCCGGCGCTTTATGCCAAGCGACTCGACCGGAACGAGGTGTTCGCCATCGCCTCGACCGGCTTGCTGGTCGATGGCAAACCCTTGACCGAACCGCGACAGCTCAAGGGCCTGACCGTCTTTCTCCACCGGGACATGCCCGACACCTATGACGAGTGGCGCCGGGCCGTCGGCCTGATGAATGCCGAACCGGCAGCGATCGACCTGTTTGATTCGGGACAGCTGATGCTCGATGCCGCGGCCCAGGGCCTGGGCGTGGCGTTCATGCACGGCAGCCACTTGTCGAGCGCGCAGGACGCCCGGCTGACCCGTGTCTTCGATGTCGAAGTGGAAAGCCCTTACAGCTATTGGTTCGTTTGCCGTCCCCGGGCGCTGGAAACGCGCCCGGTCAAGCTTTTCCACGACTGGCTTGTCGGTGCGATGAGCGTCGCAACCAGCGACTGAGCGTCGCCGATCCGGCAACCGCCCGTGACGACCCGAAAGAGCTGCGCCGAAGTCAGGCGACGACAGCTTTCACGATCTTGCCGGGTGTCCGCGGCGGCTCGCCCTTGGGCAGCGCATCGACATGTTCCATCCCCGAAGTCACTTCACCCCAGACGGTGTATTGGCCGTCGAGAAAGGTTGCGTCGTCCAGGCAGATGAAAAACTGGCTGTTCGCCGTGTTCGGCTGGTTCGTCCGCGCCATGGAGCACACGCCGCGCTTGTGCGGCTCGCGGCTGAATTCGGCCTTCAGGTCGGGCAGTTTGGATCCTGACATGCCGGTGCCGGTGGGATCGCCGCCCTGGGCCATGAAGCCCGCGATCACGCGATGGAATACGACGCCGTCGTAAAATCCGTCGTTTGCAAGCGTCGTGATCCGCTCGACATGTCCGGGCGCCAGGTCGGGCCGGAGCTTGATGGTCACGTCGCCCGTATCGAGCGTCAGGGTCAGGGTGTCGGCCATGTCGATCCTCTCAAGAAAAACTGCGCCGCCCTTAGGCAGCCTTGGCCAATCCTGCCAACCCATATTCGGCGGCAATCAGCGCATAGCTGCGTACCCGCGCGGCATGATCGGGCAGGATATTGACCAGCATGAGTTCATCCGCGCCATAGATAGATGCCACATCGTCGAGCTGCGCCCGGACCTCTCCCGGCGAGCCAAGCGCGCGGCGACGCCGAACTGGCGTCGACGACTTTGTTGCCGCCCAGGCTTGCGCGCGCGCCACCGAAGGCACGGGAATGAGGTCGCCGCGCAGCAAATGGGCGAACATCATCTGCGATGGCAGCGCCAGCCGTTCGGCCTCGGCTGTGGTCGGCGCGGCGATTGTCCACGTCGCCACCATAACGTGCGGCGCAGCGATCCGGCCCGGCCGGAAGCGGGCGCGATACAGCTGCGCGAGCGGCCCGGCATCCGAATTGATGAAGTCCGCGATGCAATAGGGAAGCCCGGCCTCCGCCGCCCAGATCGCCGAGTCCTGGGAGCTGCCGAGCAGCCATATTTCGGGGGCGCCGCCGCCAGTGGGCAGCGTATCCTGCAGCCCGGCGAACGGGTGGTCCGACGGCATGGTCGCGTCGAGATAAGCGATGGTCTCCGCCAGATTGCTCGGAAAATCGTCCACCGGCATGCGCCGCGACCGGTCGCGCTGGAGCGCATAGGCCGTGCGCTGGTCGCTGCCCGGCGCACGTCCCAGCCCCAGGTCGATGCGCCCCGGCGCGAGGGCCGAGAGGAGCGCGAAGGTTTCTGCAACCTTGAACGGCGAGTAGTGCGGCAGCATTATGCCGCCTGATCCGACCCGGATGCGCGAGGTGGCGAGCGCCACCGGACCGATCAGGGCTTCGGGCGCCGCCCCGGCGAGCCCCGGCGAGGCATGATGTTCGGCAAGCCAGTAGCGGTCGTAGCCGAGCGCGTCGCAATGACGGGCGAGGTCGAGGGTATTGCCAAGCGCCTCGGTTGCGGTGGTTCCCTCGGCGATGGGCGTCTGGTCGAGCACGGAAAGACGGTAGGACATGCCCCCAAGATAGGCTTTCAAGCCCGGATTGCGACCCCGGCCTTGACGTTGCCCGCAAAAGCATCAGACGGGCAGCGAACCCGGAATTGCGCGAGGAGGTGCAAGCGATGAGCGAAACCGATCTTCGCACGGACACGCGCGCCGACACCCGCAACGATGCCGCGCCCGACACACGCATGGACGCCGACGACCGGCTGCGCCCGGATTTCGTCCGCGAAGTGCTCGCCCGTGTCGACTCGGGCGACGACGAGGGCGCCCGTACGCTGATCGCGCCGCTGCATCCGGCGGACCTTGCCGACCTGTTCGAACTCGCGCCCGAGGACCGTCGCGGGGCCATGGCCGCCGCCTTCGGCGACCTGCTCGACGGCGACGTGCTGGCCGAAATGAACGACCATGTCCGCGAGGGCATGATCGACCAGCTCGAACCTCATCAGGTCGCCGATATCGCGGCTGAGCTCGACACCGACGACGCCGTCGCGATCATCGAGGACATGGACGACGCCGATCAGGCGGCGGTCCTGCGCGCGCTCGACCCCGACGATCGTGCGGCGATCGAGGCCGCACTATCTTATCCGGAAGAGTCTGCCGGCCGACTGATGCAGCGCGAGCTGATTGCGGTGCCGGAACATTGGTCGGTGGGGCAAACCATCGACTATCTGCGAGACAATGCGGATCTGACGACCGATTTCTGGGAAATCTATGTCGTGGACCCGGCGCACAAGCCGATCGGTACCTGCCAGCTGTCGTGGATCCTCCGCACGCCGCGCACCATAGCCATGTCGGACGTGATGAAGCGCGAGCAAACGCTGATCCCGGTCGACATGGACCAGGAGGAAGTGGCGCTGCGCTTCCAGAAATATGCTTTGATCTCTGCCGCCGTCGTCGACCACGACGGGCGGTTGGCGGGCATGATCACCGTCGATGACATCGTCCACGTGATCCAGCAGGAAGCGGGCGAAGACATTCTGCGCCTGTCGGGCGCCGGCGACGGGGACATCAACGAACCGATCCTGCTGACCGTCCGGACGCGCTTGACCTGGCTGGTCGTCAATCTGGGAACGGCAATCCTCGCGGCTTCCGTCGTCGGACTTTTCCAAGGCGAGATTGCGCGGTTTGCCCTGCTGGCTGTGCTGATGCCGATTGTCTCGGGCATGGGCGGCAACGCCGGCACGCAAACGCTGGCGGTGGTCGTTCGCGCGCTGGCGACGAACCAGCTGACCAGTTCGAACACGCGGCGCATGATCCTGCGTGAATTTCGCATCGCACTGGCCAATGGGACCGCGCTTGGCCTGATGATCGGGTGTGCGGTTGGTATCATCTTCGCCAATCCCGTACTCGGTCTCGTGATCGGCTCGGCAATGGTCATCAATAATCTTGTGGCGGGCCTGTCGGGCATACTTGTGCCGCTGACACTCGAGCGATTCGAAGTGGACCCGGCAGTCTCTTCGGCCGTTTTCGTGACCATGATGACCGACGTCATGGGCTTTTTCAGTTTTCTCGGGCTGGCCGCGCTGGCAGGGCTTGCCGGTTAGCATGCTTCATCTGACGAAGGTGGCATTTGGGGCGACGTCGATCGACCAGATGCTGGGCTGGTGGGCGGAACGCGGCCCGCAGGCGCGGTTGACGACGCGCTACAGGCCGAAACGGGCCGACGAACTGGTCGGCGGATCGCTGTTCTGGATCCTGAAGCACCAGCTGGTCGCGCGGACCGAAATCCTCGGCTTTGAAGATGCCATCGACGGTAAGACGGATATCGTCGTCAGCACGGCCATCGTGCGCGTCCGGCCGCTTGCGCGCCGTGCGCATCAGGGATGGCGCTACCTCGAGGCCGCCGACGCGCCGCCCGACCTGTTCGCCGACGCGGGTGCGGACGACCTCCCCGCCAGACTGGTCGGCGATCTCTCAGCGCTGGGGCTGATCTGAACCGCAGCGCACCGTGCCGCTTCCGACGTTCTTGACAGTGCACGCAGGCGATCCGACGATCGTGACCGCACCCGTGCCCGTCATGGTAATATTGGCGGCGCGCTTCACGGCAAGCGTCACTTGCCCCGCACTTTCGCTGGTGAGTTTCAGGTCGGTGACGACGAGCTTTGCACCGTCGAACGTTCCTGCCCCGCGCACGGTCGCGGTGAGCGTTGCAGCAGCCCCCGCAAGCGACAGCGTTCCCGCTCCGACCACGCCGACGTCCATCCGGTCGGCAGCCACACCGCCGACCGACAGCGCACCTGGCCCCTCGAGCGACGCCGCGACGCGCAAGCCCTTCAGCCGGTCGACCGAAACCTTGGCCGGGCCGCTGACCCAGATGTTCGAAAGTGCCGGCAGCGTCAGGCGGATCGTCGCCGCCGGCGGCTCATGGTCGGCATCGCGTCCCCAGACGGAGCGATCGCGCCTGATGGTCAGCTGGCGGCCCTGAACCTCGACACTCGCCACATCGATCGCCGCCTGGCTGCCGATGATCCGTCCCGTCGTCGCGGCGCCCGTCCGCACGTCCACGATGAACCCCCCTTCCACGTGGATGCGGTCGAAATCGGTAAGCGACAAGGTGCGCTCGGCAGCAAGCGCGGGAGATGCAACCGCGAGCGACACGACGAATATATATTTTACCATTGCACCAGCATGGGCGTCGGCAAGTAACGGTGCAAGCGCCGGCCGCTCCCTAGCCGGTGCAGCGCGCGTTACCGGAGCCGCGGGAGGTGATCGCGCACTGGCGCGTGCCCTTGACCGTCGCGTCGCCGGATCCGGTCAGGGTCACAGACGCCGACTTGCGGGCAAAGGCCCAGGCGCTGCCCGACCCCTTTACGGCAATGGCGGCAGTGTCGGCGTGCAGGTCCGCGGCCTTGAGGTCGCCCGACCCGACCAGGTCGGCGCTCAGCACCCCGGTCGTCCCGCGCGCTTCAAGCGTCCCGGAGCCGCGCAGGCCCAACCTGGTCGAGGCCGCGGCGACATCGGCAATGTCCAGCGTGCCCGACCCGGAGACATTGGCCTCGAACTCGGCCCCGTCGGCGCGGTCGATGCTGACATCGCCCGACCCGGCCAGTTCGGCGGCGCGGAGAGCGGGAAGCGTCACCGTGATGACCATGTTCTGGTTCGTCGACCAGCTGATGCCCATGACCGGCTTGTGCCCGACCAGCAGCTTGCGCCCCTCGATACGAATTTCGAGGTTGTCGAGCAACCTGGCCGGGCCGCGCGCCACGACGCCCGGCGTCGGGCCGCGGACGATCTTCACCGTGTCCGAACCGCCGACACGGACCTCATCGAACGCCGAGACCGGAAAATTGCGCGACTCAACCTTGTCGACGTCCGCAAATGCCGAACATCCGGTCAGGGCAGCGCCCACGGCAGCAGTGACGATCAGGCGCATGGCGGTTCTCCAAGGCTGTATTATTCGTACAATACAGCCTTGGGGAGACCAGTGCAAGCGGATCAGGCGACCTTGTTGTAGATCGCCGCCGATGCCCGCAGGATTTCAAGCAGCTTTTCGAGTGCCTTGGGCTCGTCGAGCTGTTCCATCGCCGCCAGCTCGCGCGCCAGACGAGAAGCCGCGGCTTCGAAGATCTGCCGCTCCGAATAGCTCTGCTCGGGCTGGTCATCGGCACGGAACAGGTCGCGAACCACTTCAGCGATCGACACAAGGTCGCCCGAATTGATCTTGGCTTCATATTCCTGGGCACGACGCGACCACATGGTGCGCTTTACCTTGGGCTTGCCCTTGAGCGTCGCCAAGGCTTCGCGCATCGTCTTGTCGGACGACAATTTGCGCATCCCGACGCTTTCAGCCTTGTTGGTCGGCACGCGGAGGGTCATCCGCTCTTTCTCGAAGCGCAGCACGTAGAGTTCGAGCGCCATCCCCGCGATTTCCGATTTCTGGAGCTCAACCACACGGCCGACGCCGTGCTTGGGGTAAACGACATAATCGCCAACGTCGAAAAGCAGCGCAGGTGCAGCGGCCATTTTTATCCTTTCCGTGGGACCATCAGAGTGCAGGGCGGCTTCGCAGGCCGCACAGGTGCGGCACGGTCAAAACGGCGGTGCAGGGATGGTTCCGTTTGTGCACTTCCCACGCGGACGAGGAGGCCGTCCGCCTGTGGCTACGGCTTTTAACAGATTCGCAACAAAATTACCAGTGTTTGTCACATTGCGTCCAAACGGACACACTGTGCCACTGTGGGTCAGTCGCCCTGGCCGGGCTCCGGCGAGAAGTGCGCCTCGAATTTGCCCTCGACGCCCTTGAACGCGTCGGCATCAGCCGGCGCTGGACGGCTGCGCGTGATATTGGGCCATTGCGCCGAGAAAGTGGTGTTGAGCTCGAGCCATTTTTCGAGCCCGTTCTCGGTATCGGGCAGGATCGCCTCTGCCGGGCATTCGGGTTCGCACACGCCGCAGTCGATGCATTCGCTGGGATTGATGACGAGCATGTTCTCGCCCTCGTAGAAACAGTCGACCGGGCACACTTCGACGCAGTCCATGTATTTGCAGCGGATACAGGCGTCGGTGACGACATAGGTCATTGGGTCGAGTGCTCCGGTTCTTCAGTGCGCGCCGCGTTAGTTTTCGTCCGGCGGCGCGTCAATCATGTCCGTGTAGCAGGCGCGCGCCTCGGCAGCGGGGCCGCGCCTGACCGGCAGACGCTCGATCCTGACGACCCGGATGTCGCCGCGATAAGTCGCAAAAGTCAGCATATTCCCGACCCGCACCGGCGTGGCGGGCTTGGTAATGGGGCGACCGTCTATCCGGAGATGACCGCCCGTCGCAAGCGATTGCGCAAAGCTGCGCGAGGCAGACAGGCGGGCGAACCACAGGAAACGGTCGAGCCGCATGCCGGCCTCATCCAAGGCGCAACGTCTCCAGCGCAGCAAAGGCATTTGGTTTCGAAGGCTTGGTCGGCCGCTGCGCCTTTGGCCGGGTGCGCCACGACCACAGCCCCTCGGCGTCGGCCTGAAAGCCGAGCGCGGCCAGGATGGCGGCGAACGTCGCGGCATCGATGCCGAAGGACGTGGCCAGTGCCATGTCCGGGACAAAAGCTTCACGCGCCGTGCGCAGATCGTGGGTCGCGCGGGCAATGCGCTCGACAAGGTCCAGCCGCACCAGCGTGTCGCCGAAAGCCCGGTAGCCGCGTGCCGACCGACCCCTGCCCGTCGTTGCGCCGGGCTTGAGCGTATCGGCCACGGGCAGGCCCGCCCGCACGGCATCGAGCGCATTCGCCCAAAACAGGGCACCGGGCTTGAGCAACCGCGCGTCGAACACGTCCAGGCTGCCAATCGTGAGGCCCGAGCGGGTCAGCGCGCGCCGCAGGTCACTGCCCAGCCCACCAAGCGCACCGTCGATGTCCGCGCGCGGCACGACGCCGCCCCCTGCGATCAACGGCGCCAGGATCGCGCGGGTGGGCGCCGGGGTTTTCGGCGACGCACGCGCCGCCTCCATGTCGCGCAGCGGGCCGAGGTAGCGGGCAAGCTGCGCGTCGAGCCATTGGGCGAGCCGCCCCGCAACGCGCGCCCGGTCGCTCGCGTCCAGCGCATCGAGCGCGCGGTCGAGACGAATGTCGGGCGTGAGCCCGCGGCCGCGGGCAAGTGTGGCGATGATATTGCCGCTCCATTCGAGCGCGAGCGGACTGCGGCTGCCATCGACACGAAACGCGCTGTCGGGTGCGGCGACCAGCGCGGCCGCACGTTGCGCCCGCTCGGCAACCAGAAAGCGTTCGGCTGCAGCGATCAGCCGCTTGCGGTCAACGCCGCGCGCCGACGGGTCCACGCTGAAGGCGAAGCCATCGAGCCGACCGATGCTTTCATCCTCGACCGTGACGGTGCCGTCGTCGTCGACCGCGACCGCGAGCAGCCCCACATCGCCGCCGACCTGCCGCATCAGCACGGAAGTGCGCCGGTCGACGAAACGTTCGGTCAGCCGCGCGTGCAGGGCGTCGGACAGCCGCTCCTCGACCGCTTCGGTCCGTGCCGCCCAGTGGGCGGGATCGGCGAGCCAGTCGGAGCGATGCGCGATATAGGCCCAGGTCCGGACGCCCGCGATCCGCCCGCCCAGCGTCTCAACATCGCCATCGACGCGATCGAGGCGTTGCAGCTCGTCGGCAAACCACGCGACGGGGACATGGCCCGACCCTTCGCTCAGATGCCGGAACAGCCGCCCGACGAAGCGCGCATGGTGATCGGCCCCGACCTTGCGGAAATCGGGGACGCCGCACGCCGCCCACAGGCGCGCGACCATTTGCCCCCGCGCGCGGCCCCGCACGTCGGGGTCTTCGGAGAGACGCCTGAGCACGGCAAGGTCGACCGATTGCGGGGCGCTGCGCAGCTTTTCGTGGTGCGGCGGGGTCTCGAGGCTTTCGATGAGCGTGTCGAGCGAGGACATGTCGGGCGCGCCCTCGCGCCAGTAGAGATGATCTAGCCGGGGAAAGCGATGCTCTTCGATCGCCTCGATCTCTTCGGGCCGGAAGGCCGAAGGGCCGACTTCCGAACCCAGGGAACCGAACGTTCCGTCACGCTGGTGCCGACCCGCGCGCCCGGCGATCTGCGCCATTTCGGCAACGGTCAGCCGCCGCAGCCGATGGCCATCGAACTTGGTGAGGCTGGCAAAGGCGACATGGCCGATGTCCATGTTCAGGCCCATGCCGATCGCATCCGTCGCCACGAGGTAATCGACCTCGCCCGCCTGGTACATGGCAACCTGGGCATTGCGCGTACGCGGCGACAGCGCCCCCATCACGACTGCGGCCCCGCCGCGCGTCCGGCGCAGCATCTCGGCAACGGCATAGACCTCTTCGGCGCTGAACGCGACGATCGCCGAGCGCTTCGGGATGCGGGACAGCTTTTTCGCGCCGGCATAGCTCAGCGTGGAGAAGCGGGGGCGGCGGATGATCTCCGCCTCGGGCACCAGCGCCCGGACGAGGCCGCCGATACTCGCCGAGCCAAGGATCATCGTTTCTTCGCGCCCGCGCAGGCGCAACAACCGGTCGGTGAAGACATGCCCCCGCTCCGGATCGGCGCCCAGTTGCGCTTCGTCGAGTGCGGCAAAGGCGACGTCGCGATCGACGGGCATCGATTCGGCGGTACACAACAGCCAGCGGGCGCCGGGCGGCAGGATCTTTTCCTCGCCGGTCAGCAGGCCGACTTCGCCGGGGCCCTTCACCGCAACGACGCGGTCATAGACTTCCCGCGCCAGCAAGCGCAGCGGAAATCCCATGACGCCCGACGAATGCGCGCACATCCGCTCGATGGCGAGATAGGTCTTGCCGGTGTTGGTGGGACCGAGGACCGCCGTCACGAGAGGGCGCGGGTGCGACATCATCCCTACATCGGATGTGCGCGCGCGTCGCGCAACCGCGCAATTGCGTTCCGGGTGAAACCCGCTTCCGGCGCCCGAACCCCACTGTTCGCCGCATCTGCATTGTGCGACGGCACAAGTTAGTTTGACTTTAACCCTGTCGCTCCACAACGCTCGCACCCGGGCGGTCGTCGGAGGACGGCCGGAGCGGGTTGCACTCTGACGCGGGCAGAAGCGGATTGTTTCAGGCGAACGACATCGGGTTCGGCGGCGGGGGCACGGCCACGCTGTCGCTCGACCGCGCTCTGCCAGGCGCCCCCCTGTCGTTCGGCCGCGCCGGACTGCCCCTTCCCCGCGGCAGTCGCTTCAGCATCGACGTGTTGCCGGACCTGGGCGTCGATGTCGGCAGCCGCCAGTGGTGGCAGGGCCTAGCCGCCTGCATCGCACTGTGCGCAACGACGATCGCGCTGGCGCCGGGGTTCAAGCCGCTGGTCGTGCCGGCGGCCCCGCCGATTTCGGCAGGCGCCTGGGAAGAAAGCCGTGCACAAAGCCTTTCACCGCTTGCCTGGGGCGCCGACAGCGGCCGGCACATGGCAGCGACAGACGCCGTCCAGCCGCTGGCGGATACGCCCGAGCGGCCGCAGATCGACCTGACCGCAACATTGGGGGACGGCGACGGGCTGAGCCGCGCGCTCGAGCGTGCCGGCGTCGGCGGCGCCGAAGCGCGGCGTATCGCCGACATGACGTCCGACGTCGTCGACCCGGACGCGATTCCGGCAGGCACGGCGCTTGCCGTCACGCTGGGGCGCCGCGCCAGCAAGACCGAGGCGCGCCCGCTCCAGGCACTCGCCTTTCGCGCGCGGTTCGACATGCGCGTCAATTTCGTGCGGCTGGGTAATGCCCTCTCCATGCAGCGCCTGCCGATTGCGGTCGATTCCAGCCCGCTGCGCGTCGCGGGCCGTGTTGGCGACAGCCTCTACGCCTCGGCGCGGGCGGCGGGTGCGCCGGCGGGCGCCATCCAGACCTATATCCGCGCGCTGGCACCGCACGTGGCGATGGAAGACATCGGCGCCGAGGACCGCTTCGACCTGATCGTCGAGCAGGACCGCGCTGCCACCGGCGAAGTCCGTTACGGAAAATTGCTGTACATCGGGCTGAACCGCGGCAACCGGGCCACGCGGATGATCCAGTGGGACGTCTCGGGCGACGGCCGGACCGAGTGGTATGATGCGGCAGGCGTCGGCGAGCGCCACGCCGGATTCGTCATGCCGGTTGCCAATGCACGCAAGACCAGTGGCTTTGGCTGGCGGCTGCACCCGCTGCTCGGCTATTCGCGAATGCACCAGGGCACGGATTACGGCGCCGCCTATGGCACGCCGATCCGGGCAGTGACCGACGGGATCGTCAGCTTTGCCGGCTGGCACGGCGGGCATGGCAATATGGTCCAGCTCAAGCATCCGAGCGGGCTGGGCACGGGCTATGCGCATATGAGCCGGATCGCAGTCGCGCCCGGCACACGCGTCAGCCAGGGCCAGATCATCGGTTATGTCGGCTCGACGGGCCTGTCGACAGGCCCGCATCTCCACTTCGAGGTCTATCGCGAGGGTGTTCCGGTCAACCCGTCGGGCGTCAGCTTCGAATCGCGCTCGATACTGGAAGGGGCACAGTTGGCTGCCTTTCGGGCCAAGCTGAATACCATTCTGTCGATGCGTCCGCAGCACATGCAGGTCGCCGCTCGTTAGGTCGCTTCCGGCGCTGCGTCCGGGCGCCCCTTGAACCCCTGGGCAACCACATACCATTCGGATGAGTCCTTGCGGCTCGCCGGGGGCTTGGCATGTTTCACATGGGTGAAGTTCCGCTTGAGTTCGGCAACCAGGGCACTGTCCGCGCCGCCAGCGAACACCTTGGCGACAAAGGCGCCGCCCGGGCGCAGGACCTGCACGGCGAATTCGGTGGCGGCCTCGACCAGGCCCATGGTGCGCAGCGCATCGGTTGGCGGGTGGCCCGTCGTGTTCGCCGCCATGTCCGACAGCACGAGGTCTGGGGCAGCGCCGAGCGTCCCGATAAGATAGTCGGGTGCCGCGTCATTCATGAAGTCCATCTGCACGATGTGGACGCCCTCGATGGGATCGACCGGCAACAGGTCGATCCCGACGATGCGGGCGCGCGGCGCCTGTTTGCGAACAACCTGCGCCCAGCCGCCGGGCGCGATGCCAAGGTCGATGACGTAGCGCGCGCCCTTCAGGATCGAGAAGCGCTCGTCGAGCTCGCTGAGCTTGTAGGCGGCACGGCTACGAAAGCCTTCGGCATGGGCGCGCTTGACATAGGGGTCGTTCAGCTGGCGGGCGAGCCAGCGGTTCGACTGGGCGGTACGCCCCCGCGCGGTCTTCACCCGCGTGCGTGACGCGCCCCCGCCGCGACTCATCGGACGGTACCGGCCATCAGCGAGCGCAATATACCCTCGCGGATGCCGCGGTCTGCGACGCCGACACGCGGGGCCGGCCACAGGTCGAGAATGGCCTCCAGGATTGCACAGCCCGCGACGACGAGGTCCGCGCGTTCGCTGCCGATGCAGGCGACCTTTGCGCGTTCGGTGATCGACATGGCAGCAAGCTCGCGGCCGATGCGGCGCATGTCGCCGACCGGCACGTGCAGGCCGTCGACCGCGCGCCGGTCATAGCTGGGCAGATTGAGGTAGACGCTGGCCAGCGTCGTCACCGTGCCGCTGGTGCCCAGCAGCCGCAATGCACCCTCGGGGAGGTGGAGCGTTCCCAGGGCGTTCGCGACGCGCGCCTTCATGCGTTCGTAGCTCGCGAGGCGTTCGATGCGGTCGCCAACGCCCTGCGGTTCGCTTTCGGCGAGCGAGACGACGCCCCAGGGGATGCTGATCCAGTCGGCGATCTGGGGCGGGCCGTCGCCAGGCAGCAGCTCGACCAGCTCCGTCGACCCGCCGCCGATGTCGAAGATGAGCGCGGGGCCCGCGCCGCGTTCGAGCAGTGCGTGGCAGCCCTGCACCGCCAGCCGCGCTTCCTCGCCGGGATCGATGATGTCGAGCGCAATGCCGGTCTCGCGGTAGACGCGGTCGACGAACTCGCGACCGTTTTCGGCGCGGCGGCACGCCTCGGTCGCGACCGCGCGCGACAGGTGCACGCCGCGTTTCACCAACTTGTCCGCGCAGATCGACAGCGCGCCCAGCGCGCGGTCGATGGCGACGTCGCTCAGCCGGCCCGAGGCCGCCAGCCCCTCGCCCAGCCGCACGATCCGCGAAAAGGCGTCGACGATCACGAAATCATTCCCCGAGGGGCGCGCGATCAGCAGGCGGCAGTTGTTGGTGCCGAGATCAAGCGCGGCATAGGTTCGGCGCTGTTGCCAGCTGCCGGAAGTGCTTCGTTGCCCTGCGCCCTTGGCGGCAGAGGCGGCTGAACCGTCATGGTCGGCCATCGAAAATCTGCCCAATCGCTGCAGGCAAACCGGCCGCAGCACTTGCGCAGAGGTGTAGCGACAGTGTCGCGCCGCGGCAACCGCAGCGCGCAGAGCCACGCATTGCCGCCGCATCCACGTTGACTTCCCCCGCCGTTTCGACCTACACGCGCGCCTCGGCGCTGCCCTGTCGTCTAATGGTAAGACAACGGTTTCTGATACCGTTTATCGAGGTTCGAATCCTCGCGGGGCATCCACTGCCTTTTGCCGGTCCCGACAGCCGCCCTGGACGTCACAGCTTGTGCGCCGGCGCCTGGCCGCACGCGCCAGCTTCGTCGTGCTCGATCTGGATCGTCGTATGCCCGATCTTGAAGCGGCCGTTGAGCATCGCGCTCGTTTCATGGAGAAACGCGTCCCCCGGGCTGCCCTGCGGCATGACGAGATGCGCAGTCAGCGCCACTTCGGTCGTGCTCATCGACCAGATGTGGAGATCGTGGACGCGGACGACGCCGGGCAGCGCCGCCAGCGCCGCCTCCACTTCGCCCGGCGCAATGTCCGAAGGGACGCCATCGAGCGACATCGCGACCGAATCGCGCAACAAGCCCCAGGTGCCCGCCATGATGACGGCCACGATGACGAGGCTGGTCACGGGATCGAGCCACAGCCAGCCTGTCCACAGGATCAGGACACCTGACATGACGACGCCTGCGGACACCACCGCGTCGGCCAGCATGTGCATGAATGCGGCGCGAATGTTGATGTCACCCTTTCGCCCGCTCGCAAACAGCCATGCGGTCACCCCGTTGATGACGATCCCGATCGCCGCGACCGCCATCACCGTCGTGGCTTCGACCGGTTGCGGGTCGGAAAACCGGCCGATCGCCTCCAGCGCGATCGCGCCCACCGCGACAAGCAGGAAGACGGCATTGAACAGCGCGGCAAGGATCGACGAGCGGCGTAGGCCATAGGTGAAATGCGCGCTCGGTTGGCGCTTCGACAGGGTGGCCGCGCCCCAGGCAACGAGCAGGCCGAGCACGTCGGAAAGATTGTGTGCCGCGTCCGCCAGCAGGGCGACCGAATTGGCAGCGATGCCATAGCCGGCCTCGAGCGCGACAAAGCCTATGTTGAGCAGCGTTCCGATCAGGAAGGCGCGCCCGAAGCTGGCCGGCGCATGGCTATGGCCGGCGTGCGCGTGCCCGGCATGATCGTGCGCGCCGCTCAACCTTTTATCCCGCTTGCGTTCAAAATCTGTCCCGACCGCATTCAGACGTCGAGGTTTGCCACGTTCAGCGCGTTTTCCTGGATGAAATCGCGGCGTGGCTCGACGACGTCGCCCATCAGCTGGGTGAAGATCTCGTCCGCCGCGTCAGCCTGCGCGATTTCGACACGGAGCATCGAGCGGGCCTCGGGATCGAGGGTCGTTTCCCAGAGCTGTTCGGCATTCATTTCGCCAAGCCCCTTGTAGCGCTGGAACTTCAGCCCCTTGCGACCAATGGCCAAAATGGCATCGAGCAGATCGGACGGGCGGGAAATCAGCGCGCCCTTGGTATCGGCAATCGCCGACAGTTCGTCATCGCCTTCGGACGGGTCTTCTTCCGCGGGCTCCGAGGCTGCCGCACCTTTCGGCATGGCGACAAGCCGGGCGACCTGCGCGTAGCTTTCGGCCTGCTCGGCAACCAGCGTATGCAGGCGGCGCGCTTCCTGGCTCATCAGGAAGGCGGCATCGATCACATTATGGTCGGTCACCCCGCGCCACAGGCGACGCAGGACATAGTCGCCATCGGCGCCGATGCTGGCGGTCCAGCGGGCTTCGAGGTCGGCGCGGCCGAGCCACTCGGCGGCGAGGTTGAGCGCTTCGGCACGCTGGTCGTCGCGCAGCGCCGGATCGAGTGCGCCCATCAGCGCCAGCCCCTCGACGATCGCGGGATCGTAGCGCCGCGGGACATAGCGCATCAGGCTGCGCATGCGCCGCGCATGGTCGACGAGCGTCCGCAGGTCGGCACCGGTCCGCGCGCCCTGCGGCCCTTCGAGCCGCGACACCGCGACGCCCCCTTCGACGAGGAAATCGTCGAGCGCCGCATCGTCCTTCAGATAGACTTCGCTGCGGCCACGTGCCGCCTTGTAGAGCGGGGGCTGGGCGATGAAGAGATGCCCGCCCGTGATGATGTCGGGCATCTGGCGATAGAAGAACGTCAGCAACAGCGTGCGGATGTGCGAGCCGTCGACATCGGCGTCGGTCATGATGATGATCTTGTGGTAGCGCAGCTTTTCGATGTTGAAATCGTCGCGCCCGATGCCGGTGCCCATTGCCTGGATGAGCGTGCCGATTTCCTTGCTGCCCAGCATCCGGTCGAAGCGCGCACGCTCGACGTTCAGGATCTTGCCGCGCAAGGGGAGGATCGCCTGGAAGTGGCGGTCGCGGCCTTGCTTGGCCGAGCCGCCGGCGGAGTCACCTTCGACAAGGAAGAGTTCGGACTTGGCGGGGTCCTTTTCCTGGCAATCGGCCAGCTTGCCGGGGAGCGAAGCAATGCCGAGCACCGACTTGCGGCTGGCCTCGCGCGCCTTTTTGGCAGCTTCGCGTGCAGCGGCGGCGTCGATGACTTTCTGGATGATGGCGCGCGCGTTTGCCGGGTTTTCCTCGAGCCATTCGGCCATCTTGTCGCTCATCAGCGATTCGAGCGGCTGGCGGACTTCGGACGAGACGAGCTTGTCCTTGGTTTGCGACGAGAATTTGGGATCGGGCAGCTTGACCGAGACGATCGCGGTCAGGCCCTCGCGCATGTCCTCGCCGGTCAGCGTGACTTTCTCCTTCTTCATCAGCCCCGATTTGTCGGCATAGTTATTGAGCGTGCGCGTCAGCGCGGCGCGGAACGCCGCCATGTGCGTGCCGCCGTCGCGCTGCGGGATGTTATTGGTGAAGGCGAGGACGTTTTCGTAATAGCTGTCGTTCCATTCGAGCGCGACGTCGATGCCGATGTCGTCGCGCTGGCCGGTGACCGAAATCGGCTCCGGAAACAGCGGGGTCTTCGACCGGTCGAGATATTTCACGAAGGCGGCGATCCCGCCCTCGTAATAGAGTTCGTGCTCGACGCGCTCGGCATGGCGCGCGTCGGCCAGGAAGATGCGGACACCCGAATTGAGGAAGGCGAGCTCGCGGTAGCGATGCTCGAGCTTTTCGAAGTCGAACTCGGTGATCTTGAACGTCGCGGGGCTGGGGAAGAAAGTGACTTTCGTGCCTTTCTTGCCCGCAGGCGCCGGGCCCACGACCTTCAACGGGGCCACGGCATCGCCGAAGGCAAAGCGCATGTAATGCTCCTCACCATCGCGCCAGATCGTGAGATCGAGCCATTCGCTAAGCGCGTTGACGACCGAAACGCCGACCCCGTGCAGCCCGCCCGAGACCTTATAGGCATTCTCGTCCGACGTGTTCTCGAACTTACCGCCGGCGTGAAGCTGCGTCATGATGACTTCGGCGGCCGACACGCCTTCCTCGCTGTGGATGCCAGTCGGGATGCCGCGACCATTGTCCTCGACCGAAACCGAGCCGTCCGGATTCAGCTGGATGAGGATCCTGTCGCAATGCCCGGCCAGCGCCTCGTCGATGGCGTTGTCGCTGACTTCGAACACCATGTGGTGCAGGCCCGACCCGTCGTCGGTGTCGCCGATATACATGCCGGGGCGCTTGCGGACGGCATCGAGCCCTTTCAGGACCCTGATCTGGTCGGCACCATATTCATTTGCATTGGGCGTGTTGTCGCGCGGCGTGTCCGCGCCGTTCGCAGGCGTAGTTTCCATGTCAATTCTATACGGAGATAGCCCGCAAAACCCAAGGGAAATACGTCGTTCCGGCGCCGTCAAGGCCGCAATGGACCGTTTTGCCATGCCACAGCGTTAAGGCTGCGCAACAAAAAGGAGAGTAACGTGAAACGATTAGTCCTGATAGTCGCCCTTGCGTTCGGCGGTCTGGCAGCCCAGCCCGCGAGCGCCCAGGTCACGACGCGCACCACCACGACCGTGACCCCGCGCGGCGCGGAGCGGACCACGGTCGTGCGCACGCCTGTCCAGACGGAACGCCGCATGGAAACGACCCGACAGGTGGTGACGCGGACGCATCGCGACAGCGGCTGGCACATGGGCCAGCGTCGCAAGGTGTGCACGGTGCGCTATCGCAATCACCGCCGCATTCGGACGTGCCGCTGGCGGTAACGCGCAACGGCCCGGTGTGAGTGTCAGACCGGGCCGAATGTGCCGACCGGCGCGCGCACGCCGGCATGGCCGCGCCGCTTCAACTCGGCCTTCAGGTCTTCGGGCTTCGGCGCCCAGAGAAAACCGTAGCTGACGGTGCCATGTTTCGTCTCGACAACATGGTGGAGCCGATGGGCCTGGATGATGTGCTTCATATATTGCGACTTCGGCAGGTACCGCGTGCGTACCCGCTTGTGCACGATGACATCGTGGAACCCGAAATAAATGGCGCCATATCCCGCGATTCCCGCCCCGACCCAGGCTGTCCATGCAGGCCAGCCGAGTTGGACGCCGCCGAGCAGCAGGATGATCGACGGAATGGCGAAGATCACCCCGTAAAGATCGTTCAATTCGAACATGCCGTGACGCGCGCGGTGGTGGCTTTCGTGGAGGAACCAGCCGAAACCATGCATCACCCAGCGATGCGCGACATAGGCGACCACTTCCATCGCAGCGATGGTCGCAAAGAACAGGAGAATCCCGAGGAGGATGGACATAGCGCCCCTATAGGAGGCGCGACGGGCGTCGTCACCCGGAACTTGTTCTGCGAGTCACCCATCCTCATAAGCGGGCGTTAATGCGGACGCGTGGATATCGCAGCCAGGCCCGCCCGACGGAGACAAATGACGATGCGCCTTTTCCTTGCCGCCCTCCCCCTGCTCGCGCTGAGTGCCTGCGCCACGCCCGAAACGCGCGTCCGCACGGCGCTTGTCGAGGCGGGCCTGCCGCGACCCATTGCCAGCTGCATGGCGCAACGCATGGTCGATCGGCTGTCGCTCGCCCAATTGCAACGACTTTCCCGGCTATCGGGCCTGCGCGAGCAGCAGATCGGCCAATTGACGGTCCGCGAATTCCTGCGCCGGACGGCGGCGCTCGGCGATCCGAAGATCCTGACGGTTGTCACGACCGCTGGCCTTGGCTGCGCCATCGCGTCTTAAGGGTTGGCATCGGCGGCGGACTCATGCTTTAGGCCGTGGCACCTGCCAATTGGAGCGAGCCCCCGTGAACATCCATGAATACCAGGCCAAGGAACTGCTGGCCAAATTCGGTGTCCCCGTCCCCGCCGGCTATGCCGCGATGTCGGTCGAAGAGGCGGTGGCGGCGACTGAAAAGCTTCCCGGGCCGCTTTATGTGGTGAAGGCGCAGATTCACGCGGGCGGACGCGGCAAGGGCAAGTTCAAGGAATTGGGGCCGGATGCGAAGGGCGGCGTACGGCTGGCAAAGACCGCCGATGAGGTACGCGCGGCGGCAACCGACATGCTGGGCAATACGCTGGTGACGATCCAGACCGGCGAGCACGGCAAGCAGGTCAACCGGCTGTACGTCACCGACGGCGTGGACATCGCCAAGGAATTCTACCTCGCGCTGCTCGTCAACCGCGCCTCGGGGCGCATCGGCATGGTCGTCTCGACCGAAGGCGGCATGGACATCGAGGCCGTCGCGCACGACACGCCCGAGAAGATCGAGACGCTCGACATCGACCCGGCGACCGGGTTCATGCCGCATCATGGCCGTGCCGTCGCCGCGGCGCTGGGTCTCGAGGGCGACCTTGCCAAGCAGGCGGCAAACGTCGCGTCGAAGCTGTACGACGCGTTCCTCGGCACCGATGCCGAGCAGATCGAAATCAACCCGCTGGCGGTGACCGACGACGGGAAGCTCCTGGTGCTCGACGCCAAGGTCGCGTTCGACGGCAACGCCATGTTCCGCCACAAGGACTTGGCCGAGCTGCGCGACCTGACCGAGGAAGACCCGGCGGAAATCGAAGCTTCGAAATACGACCTGGCCTATATCAAGCTCGACGGGAACATCGGGTGCATGGTCAACGGTGCCGGCCTTGCCATGGCGACGATGGACATCATCAAGCTCAACGGCGAATTTCCGGCGAACTTCCTCGATGTCGGCGGCGGCGCCTCGACCGAAAAGGTCACGGCGGCCTTCAAGATCATCCTTCAGGACCCGGCGGTAAAGGGCATCCTCGTCAACATCTTCGGCGGGATCATGAAGTGCGACATCATTGCCGACGGCATTGTCGCGGCCGCCAAGGAAGTGAATTTATCGGTACCTTTGGTCGTCCGGCTGGAAGGCACGAACGTGCAGCAGGGCAAGGACATCCTCGCCAATTCGGGCCTGCCGATCGTGGCGGCGAACGACCTGGGCGATGCCGCCAAGAAGATTGTCGCCGAGGTGCGCAAGGCGGCATAGAAGCAGTTTGCCTGCGACAGGCTTGATATTTGAGCGCGGTTTGCCCACATGCGCCACAGTTGACGTTAACGTAAAGCGATTCTCAGGAGACGCCCCGTGAAGATCCTCGTCCCCGTAAAGCGGGTCATCGACTATAACGTGAAACCCCGCGTCAAGGCGGACGGCAGTGGCGTCGATCTCGCCAACGTCAAGATGAGCATGAACCCGTTCGACGAGATCGCGGTCGAAGAAGCCATCCGCCTGAAGGAAAAGGGTGTCGCGACCGAGATCGTCGCGGTGAGCATCGGCGAGCAGAAAGCGCAGGAAACGCTGCGTACCGCGCTGGCGATGGGCGCCGACCGCGCGATCCTGATCGTCAGCGAGACCGAAGTCGAGCCGCTGGGCGTGGCCAAGCTGCTCGCCAAAGTCGTCGAGGAGGAAGCGCCGGGCCTCGTCATTCTCGGCAAGCAGGCGATCGACGACGATTCGAACCAGACCGGCCAGATGCTGGCGGCGCTGCTGGGACGTCCGCAGGGCACGTTCGCGAGCGCCGTTACGGTCGAGGGCGATACCGTCACCGTGACGCGCGAAGTCGATGGCGGGCTCGAGACCGTCAAGCTGCAGACGCCGGCGATCGTCACGACCGACCTGCGCCTCAACGAGCCGCGCTATGCATCGCTGCCCAACATCATGAAGGCGAAGTCGAAGCCGATGGCGCAGAAGACGCCTGCCGATTACGGCGTCGATGTCGCCAAGCGCCTGACGACGATCAAGGTCGAGGAGCCTGCCAAGCGGCAGGCCGGCATCAAGGTCGCCGACGTCGACGAACTGATTGGCAAGCTTAAGGTTTTGGGAGTGGTCGAATGAGCGTTCTGGTCCTCGTTGAACATGACAATGCCGAGCTGAAGGATGCGACGCTTGCCGTCGTCACGGCGGCCGCGCAGCTGGGCGAAGTCCATGCGCTGGTCGCCGGATCGGGTTGTGCGGCGGTGGCCGACCAAGCTGCCAAGATCGCCGGCGTCACCAAGGTGCTGCTGGCCGATGACGCGGCTTATGGCCATGCGCTCCCTGAAAACATTGCGCCGCTCGTGGCGGGCCTGATGGCGAACTACGACGCGTTCGTTGCGCCCGCCACGGCCAATGGCAAGAACATCGCGCCGCGCGTCGCCGCGCTGCTCGACGTGATGCAGATCAGCGAAGTCGTCGCCATCGAGGGGGCCGACACTTTCGTCCGCCCGACCTATGCCGGCAACGCGATTGCGACGGTCAAGTCGTCGGACGCCAAGAAGGTGCTGACGGTGCGCGGGACGGCCTTTGCCAAGGCGGAGAAGACCGGCGGCAGCGCCACCATCGAAGCCGTGAGTGCCGGTGGCGACGCCGGGCTGTCGACCTTCTTGGGCGCCGAAATCGCCAAGTCGGAGCGCCCCGAGCTGACCAGCGCCAAGATCATCGTGTCGGGCGGCCGCGCCCTGCAGAATTCGGAGAATTTCCACGCGCTGATCGAGCCGCTGGCCGACAAGCTGGGCGCGGGTGTCGGCGCCAGCCGCGCGGCGGTCGACGCCGGCTATGTCCCCAACGACTATCAGGTCGGCCAGACCGGCAAGATCGTCGCGCCCGAAGTCTATGTGGCGGTCGGCATCAGCGGCGCGATCCAGCACCTGGCAGGCATGAAGGATTCGAAGGTCATCATCGCCATCAACAAGGACGAGGATGCGCCGATCTTCCAGGTGGCCGACTTCGGCCTGGTCGGCGACCTGTTCAAGATCGTGCCGGAGCTGACCGAGAAACTGTAACACGCATGGACCAGGGAGGCGCAGGGAGATTGTCATGACCACCATGCGCGCCGTCGAAGTCCAATACCAGGGCGGCCCGCTCGTCCTCGTCGAGCGGCCGGTCCCCGAGCCGAAAGCGCACGAGGTGCGCATCAGAGTTCACGCCTGCGGCGTGTGCCACTCGGACTCGATTACCGTCGGCGGTTATATGCCGGGGATCAGCTGGCCGCGCATTCCGGGCCACGAGGTTGTCGGCGTGATCGATGCCGTCGGCGCCGATGTCGACGGCTGGCAGCCCGGGACGCGCGTCGGCGTGGGCTGGCATTCGGGCAATTGCGGCTGGTGCGACGCCTGCCGGCACGGCAATGCCTTTGCCTGCGAGACCATTCATGACGTGACGGGCGTGTATCGCGACGGCGGCTATGCCGACTATATGGTCGCCCATGCCTCGGCGCTGGCGCGCATGCCCGAATCGCTCGATCCGGTCGAGGCGGCGCCGCTGCTGTGCGCGGGTATCACCACCTTCAATGCGATTCGCAACTCCGGCGCAAGGGCCGGCGACCTTGTCGCGGTGCACGGCATCGGCGGCCTCGGCCACCTGGCCGTGCAATATGCCGCACGGCTCGGCTATCGCACGGTGGCGATCGCGCGCGGCGCCGACAAGCGCGAGCTCGCGCTGCAACTCGGCGCGCGCGACTATATCGACTCGACCGCGCAGGACCCGGCGGCCGCGCTGCGCGCGATGGGCGGCGCACGCGCAATCATCGCCACGGTCACCGACGCGACGGCGATGGCTTCGACGGTCGGCGGCCTGGGGCCGAACGGCACGCTGATGGTCATCGGCGCCGCCGGCAATCTCGATATTGATTCGATGCACCTGTTGATGAACCGTGCGGCGGTGAAGGGGTGGTATTCGGGCACGTCGATCGACTCGGAAGACACGCTGAACTTTAGTGCGACCGAGGGCGTCGCATCGATGAACGAGGTCTATCCTCTCGATCGTGCACAAGCGGCCTATGACCGGATGATGAGCGGCCAGGCCCGGTTTCGCGTCGTCCTGAAAATCGCCGGCTAGCCGATCGGAAGTGCGCGTATCCCGCTTGACCATGGCGGTTTGATGCGTAGCTATATCGTTATGAAATTTAATGTTTTTCGGGTCGCGCTGGCGACGTCATCGGCTTTGGCGACCAACGTGCAGGCGGCGCCCCCCCAGCCGGAAACGCTTGCGCCGTCATCGGCCTGGAACGTCAACTATGGTGACGACTCGTGCCGTCTCGCCCGGGTCTTCGGCGCCGGCGACGCAATGGTGCTTGTCGTATTCGACCAGTTCGCACCGGGCCGTTCGTTCAAGCTGACCATGGGCGGCAAGCGGTTCCGCTATGTGTCCAACGGCGGCAAGGCGAGCGTCCGTTTCGGCCCGGACGAAGCCGAGCAGATGCGCGACTTCTTCACCGGCAGCTACAGCAAGGACCTTCCGGCGCTGATCCTGCGGGGTGACTTGCGGATGGACAAGCAATCCGACCTGCCCCGCGGGGCCCGCAGATTCGGGGCCGGCGGCGACACGCCCCCGTTGAGCCCCGCTCGCGTGGCCGCGGTGAGGGAACTCGTGATCGGCCGCCCGCTGCTGCGCCCGGTGAAACTCGAGCTGGGCTCGATGCGCGCGCCCGTTGCCGCGCTCGACAAATGCCTTGACGATCTGCTGACGCGCTGGGGCGTGGATGTTGCCCGCCATGCCAGCCTGTCACGCCACGTGATGCCCTTGTCGGACGCGATGACGTGGCTGACCAGCAGCGATTATCCGAGCGGGGCCCGGATGATGGGTGAACAGGGGATCGTCAACTTCCGGCTGAGCGTGGACGAGACCGGGAAACCAAGTGCCTGCCACATTCAGCAATCGAGCCGCCCGCCTGAATTCGATGACGCTGTGTGCAAGGCCATGATGCGACGGGCGCGCTTTACCCCGGCCCTCGACAAGGACGGAAAGCCACTGGCGAGTTATTTCCGCGGCACCGTCGTCTTCAAGATAGGCTGACTGCGGCCGCTCAGGCGCAGCACGACGACACCGGCGACGGCCGAAAGCAACGACCCCATCAGCACGCCGATCTTGACGGCATCGGCCTGTGGCTGAGCGGGGAACGCCAGTCCGCCGATGAACAGGCTCATCGTAAAGCCGATGCCGCAGAGCAGCGAGACGCCGTAGACCTGCGGCCAGCTCGCCTTTGCGGGTCGCGTCGCGAGTTTGAGCCTTACCGCGACCCAGACGCTGCCGAACACGCCCACCTGCTTGCCGATGAAGAGACCCAGGGCGATCGCCAGCGGGAGCGGGGCAAATGGCGCCGCGTCGCCGCCCAGCGCGACGCCCGCGTTGGCAAAGCCGAACAGCGGCACGATGGCGAAGGCCACCCAGGGGTGAAGTCCGTGTTCCATGCGGTGCAGGGTCGAATCGGCATCGTCAGGCATGCCGGGCATGGCCCTGAGGGGCACCGCCAGCGCCGCGAGCACCCCGGCGACGGTGGCATGCACGCCCGACAGCAGCATGAAATACCAGAGCAACCCAAAGGCTGCGAAGTACCAGAGCGGATGTTTCACGCCCAACCGGTTCATCCCGAACATCGCCGCCAGCACGACAAGCGACGCGCCGAGCGCTGCCCAGTTGAGCGCGGCCGTATAGAACAGCGCGATGATCGCCACGGCCCCAACGTCATCGACGATGGCGACGGTCGTCAGAAACAGCTTGAGCGACGCCGGCGCACGCTTGCCCAGCAGCGCGAGCAGGCCGAGCGCAAAGGCGATGTCGGTCGCCGCCGGAATCGCCCAGCCGCGCGTCAGGGCCGGGTCCGCGCCGGTTGCGATCAAATAAACGAGTGCCGGCAGTCCCATCCCTGCGGCCGCCGCAATGAACGGAAGCCGACGATCGGCCCAGCTCGACAAATGACCATCGACAAACTCGCGCTTGATCTCCAGCCCGACCACCAGGAAGAACAGGGCCATCAGCCCATCGTTGATCCAAAGATGCACCGACATCGGCCCCAGCTTGGGCGTCAGGACCGGCCCCGTCTCGAGATGTAGGGCGTGGAAATAGGTGCCTGCCAGCGGCGAGTTGGCAATGATCATGGCAAGCGCGGCCGCGCCCATGAGCAAGAGCCCGCCCGCAGACTCCGAACGGAGGAAGGCGCGCATCGCGGAACGGGGTCTGCGGGTGAGTTTTCGGATCATGGCTGGGCTTGGCGGTAGCGCAGGCTCAGCGCACGGTAAACCGGACCTGATCGATCACCCGCCCACCGGGGTCGAGAAGCGCGAGGCGGTGCATACCGGGGCCCGCCAGCACCTGCGGCCGTGCGTCGGCATCGCCAAGATCGCGCCGGTCGAGAACGAGCCGATGGCCCGCCACTGCGCCGGTCACGGCGACGCCCATGCGCTGGCGGTCGATCGGGATATCGGGGTCGAGCGCGAACACGCTGCCCGACACCGGGTTGACGATGCGCGGGCGGCGCGCGGCGTCGGGGGCGGCGATTTGCTGCGACTGAGCCGTGCCGGCGAGGAACCAATCGGTGCGTGGCGGCTCGATCGCTTTGGCGAAAGTGACGCGTCGTTGCTCGAGCCCGGGCGGACGCGGCGGCGGCGCGCCCGGGCGGCCCCGGTTCAAAGCGATCATCACGTCGCGCCATACCGGGGCAGCACCGCTCGTTCCGGAAACGGCCTTCATGCTGTCTCCCTCGAGGTTGCCGACCCAGACCGCGACCGTGAAGCGGTGGGTAAAGCCGACGCACCAATTGTCGCGCATCGCCTTCGACGTGCCGGTCTTGACCGCCGCCCAGAAGGGCAGGCGCAACGCGCTGTCGACGCCGAAGGTGCTCGACCGTGCCGAGGCGTCCGACAGGATGTCGCTGACGATCCACGCCGCCTGCGGGCTGAGCACCTGGCGGGCGTTTCCGCCCGGATCCGACGCGCGCAGGCGCAGCGGCGCGAACCGTCCGCCGTTCGCCAGGCTGCGATAGGCATTGGCCTGTTCGAGCAAGGTGACTTCCGCCGACCCGAGCGCCAGCGAGAAGCCGTAATATTGGCCATCCTCGACCAGCCCGCGATAGCCGGTATCCCAGAGCCGGTTGCGAAACGCCTCAACCCCGCCGACCAGCAGGGTCCGGACGGCGGGCACGTTCAACGATCCCGCCAGCGCCGTGCGCACGCTGACCGGCCCCTTGAAGCTGCGGTCGTAATTCTGCGGTACGTACAGCCCAGACGCCGTATCGAGCTGCACCGGTGAATCATCGAGGATCGACGCGGGGGTCAGCCAGCCCTTTTCGATCACCTGCGCATAGAGAAACGGCTTCAGGGTCGATCCGGCCTGGCGATAGGCATTGGCGCCATCGACCTGCGCTGCCGTCGAGCCGAGTCCCACGCCGCCGACATAGGCGAGAACATCCCCTGTCGCATTGTCGATCACGACGACGGCGCCGTCACGGGCCCGACCGGGCCCGAGGCCCTGGAGCTGGCGGCTCAGGGCGACGGTCGCCACGCGCTGGACGCCGGCGTCGAGCGTGGTCGTGACGCGCAGGCCGGGCTTGTCGAGCAGACGCGCGGCAAGGTGGGGGGCGATGTCCGGATCGAGCGCCCGCGCGCGCTCCGACGAAAGCGCGGTAGCGGTCGTCGTGGCGATCGGCGCGCAATCAGCCAGTCCGCCAATGCGGCAAGCGCGCGCGGCAACCTGCGCGACGCTGGCACGCGGATCGGGGAGCAGCGCGGCGACGACCACCGCATCGGTGTGCGTCAGCGCGGAAGGTGGCTTGCCGAACATCGCCTGGGCCGCCGCCCCGATGCCCTGCGCCTCACCGCGAAAGCCGGCAAGATTTAGATAGGCTTCGAGGATCTGGTCCTTCGACCACTGGTCTTCGAGCGCCCAGGCCGCGCGCATCTGGCGCAGCTTGTCCCGCCAGCCGCGCGCGCCCGGTTTCGCAAGCTCAGGCGACAGGAAGCCGGCGACCTGCATCGACAGGGTCGAGGCACCCCGCGACTTTTCCCCCGCCAGACGCGCGCGCAGCGCACCGCCAAGCGCGAGAAAATCGACGCCACCGTGATCGCGAAAGCGCCGGTCTTCGCTTGTAACGACTGTGTCGACGAGCGCGGGGGACATGTCCTTCAACCGCACCCAGGCCAACCGCCGCGCCTTGAACGCGACCCGTTCGCTGTCGAGGAGCGTTCCGTTGCGGTCATAAAGCCAGGATTCGGATGGCTGCCAGCCGGCAACCACGCGGCCATAGACCGGCAGGGGCGGGGGAAGGGTCAGGACAAAGAGCGCGAGAAGCCCGGCGAGCGGGACTGCGAGCAGACGCAGTCTCCTGCTCACATCCCCACCTCGATCCCGCGGTTCGGCAACGCGGCGCGGACTTCGGGCGAATACATCGCCTCGACACGCGTGGGCGGCAGGCCGAAGCGACCGACGCCATTAAGGCGCACGACATAGCTGACCGTCACCCGCCCGCGCGGCATCCAGCCGAAATAGCCGCGCCACGCATCGCGACCGCGCTCGACATAGCTCGGGCTCGTGCCGTCGCTACTGGTCAAATTGCCGAGAATCGACGACTGGCCGCCCAGACCGCCGATGATCGTGGCCCCCGGTGGCACCGGATCGCTGATCACCACCCAGTTGCGATCGGCGGTCGCATCGACGGTGATCGTGACTTTCATCACGTCGCCGCGGGTCAGCCGTCCTTTTTGGCGTTGGCTGACCATTTCGATCGCCTTTTCCATGCGATAGCCCGCGTAGAGCGGCTGGGTGAGCGGGACCGCGGCGCTCACCGACACCATCGCCCAGGGGCCAGCGCCCCCGGACTGGCTGAGGATCAGGGGCCCTGCGACTGCGGGCAAGCGCAACGCGGCGGCGGTTGCCGCCATGGGCCAGCCTTGCGTCCGGCTGACGCCACCCAAGGCAACCGTCGTGGTGCCCGCCACGGCGCTGGCCGGATAGAGCGCCGCAAAGCGCCGCGCGACGACCGTGCCCCAGGCATTGGCGGGCGTTGTGTCCCAGTGGCCGCGTTGCTGGCGCAGCGCGACGCCGACCATCATCTTCGGCCCTTCATTTTCCCAGCCGGGGCGGCCGAGGACCGCACCGAGCGCCTTGAGCACCATTTCGTCGTCGCTGACCATCATCCACCATGGTGCGTTGCTGGCGTCAGTCAGGTCGATCCGCGTCCCTTCATAGACCAGCCGCCGTCGCAATGTTCTCTCGGCCACGCCGCGCAGCGCCGTGGCGTTCTTGAGGCCCGGCGTCCGCTCGATGGCAATGAGCCAATCGGCCAGCGCTCCCGTCGGCATATCGGCAGGGGCGATGTCGATCGCGCCGAGCAGCGCCGGCGTCGACGCGCCGTTGCGGGCGAGCGCCGCCAGCGCCGCGACCTTGAACAGCCGGTTGTCGACCGGGCCATAGGCGTCGCGCTTGAGACGCCCCTCTATCACGGCCTTCATCGCCTCGACCGCTTTGGCCCTGGCCGCCTCGGGCAGGGCGAAGCCAGCCTCCGCCGTCATCGACAGGGCGTAGGCCGTCAGCGCCTCCGAACCCGGCCATTCGCCCGGGAAGTAGCGGATCAGCCCGTCGCCATCCTGATAGGTGGGCAGCGCGCCCGCGAGCGTTCCCCATGCCCCCGCATCGCCCAGCACAACCGCGCGGCTGAGCTGCTGTTCAAAGCAATTGTACGGATAGGCCGACATATAGTCGCGCACGCCGGCAAGCGGTGGGGCCAGGCTGTCCGACAGTTTCACGTCGACATAGCTGCCGGGAAGCGCGCCCGCAGGCGGGCTGATCGGGATGCCGGACCCCGCACCAACGCGGGCCAATGTGGCTGCCCAGACCTCAAAGGGTACGGCCGGCACGACCTCTTGCGAGACGGCAACGCGATCCACTGCCTTGCCGTCCTCGGACCTCGCCTCGACGGTCCAGTCGAGCTTCGCGAGCCCCTCGGGCGCGGTCAGGTTCCAGGTTACGGCCTGGGCGCTGCCTGGCGCGAGGTCGACGGTCAGCGGCTTGCCATTGGCGATGCCGGGATTGACCTTGACCGTCGCGGTCACGCGCATCGGCTTGTCGCTCGAATTGCGCAAGGTGAAGCTTGCGCCGAAAAAGTCGCCGGTGCGGACGAGCGGCGGCAGCGCGGAGAAGAGCTGCAGGTCCTGGCTGGTGCGGACGCTGGCCATGCCCGTGCCGAACAGGTCGCTGCCCGAGGTGGCGATCGCGACCATCTTGAACGACGACAGCGCGTCCGACAGCGGTACGGGGATACGCGCATGGCCATTGGCGTCGAGCGCCACGCGGCCTTTCCACATCAGGACAGGCTTGAAATCGTCGCGCGTAACCGCGGTCGCGTCGCCGCCGCCACCGCCCGCTTCGACGGCTTTCTTGCCATAATGGCGCTTGCCGACGACCTGCGTCTGGCCGGTCGACGTCAGCACGTCGAGCGTGCGGTCACCCATCATGGCATCGAGCAATTTCCAGCTGTCGTTCGGTTGCAGCTGCAACAATGCCTCGTCGACGGCCGCAAAGGCGATCTCGGCCGACCGCGCCGGCTTGCCGTCGGGTTGCGTCACGGCGACATCGACCTGCGCGATATCGCGCACGGCATATTTCGGCTTGTCCGCCGTGACCTTGACGCCGAGACTATGGCCTTCCCAGCCGACCTTCACCTTGGCGATGCCGAGGCGATAGCTCGGCTTGGCGAGATCGACGAGCGCAGTCGGCTCGGCCCCTTCGCGACTGACGAACGGCAAATGCCAGCGGCGCGCTAGGTCGGCCCACCACAAGGACCAGCCGCCGACGCGCCCGCGCACCGCCATGACCGAAACATAGACATCGGGCGCGTAGCTCGCGGGCATCGGCACCGAAACGACGGGGTCCTTGCCCGACAGCTCGGTAACGAAGCTCGACAAAACGCCCTCGCGTTCGACGGTGACCAGCGCGGTCGCCGAGCGGAACGGCATCCGCACCTGGAACTTGGCGGTTTCGCCGGCCCTATACGCCTTGTTCTCGGCGATCAGGTCCATGCGGTCGCCATTGTCGCCGCCGAACCACCAGTCGTCCTCGCCCGCGAGCCAGACGGTGCGCACGGCGCGCGCGACATTGCCGTCGGCATCGGTGGTGGTCGCGACCGCGACGACTTCGCCCGACACGCCCGGGTCGAGCTTGCACGACGCCAGCCCCTTGTCGTCGGTCGTCGCGGAGCAGGTCGCGGCGATCTTCGTCACTTTCGACTGGTTGTCATAGGCGTAGAAGCCGCCGATCAGCCGTCGCCGGGCCGTGATCGTCTCGCGCGTGTAGAGATCGACGATGATGCGCTGGCCCTTCTTGACCCTGTTCTCGGCGTCGAGCGTAACGAATTGCAGGCGCAGGTCGCTGTCGCGCATCAGCCAGCCATCGGTCTTCATGCCCAGCTTCACTGCGGACGGGTTGAGCAGCAAGGTGCGCGACGCCGTCAGCGTTTCGCCATTGGCGTCAAGATAGTCCATCTCGACCGTCATCGCCGTCGTGGCGTCGATGGCCTGCGCGATCTCGATCTGGGTCTGGGCGGTGCCATCGTCCTTGAGCGTGACCGGCAGGGTCTGGGACAGCGGCAGCGGCGTGTCCGGCGCCTTGCCGTCGCCGTCTAGCGGTGTTGTGCCTTCCTTCAGCGCCTCGCCGCCGAAGGTCCAGCCGTCCCAGCCATCCGGATCGACCGAACTTGTCGAAAACGCCGTGCGCAGGGCGACCGGCAGGTTCGACGCGCCACCGCCCGAGAGATAGCCGACGAACAGGTCGAGGGGCACGAGCTTGGGCCGGACCAATGCCTCCTTCGGACCCGTCACCGTCGCGCGCATCGTCGGCAGCTTGTACTCGTCGACCCGGACCGACTGGCCGGTGTAGATCGTCTTGTCGCCGATGATGATACTGAGGTCATAGTCGCCCATCGGGGCGCTGGCAGGCGCAGTCCAGCTGGTTTCACCCACGCCGTCCGCGCCGATCTTCACGGGCATGTCGAACTGGGTATCGGACCCGCGGTGCGACAGCCGCAACGTCCCTTCCATGCCCTGTGCCAGCGCAAAGCCCGCGCCCACCGGCTTGCGCAGGATATGCTTCATGTTGACGGTTTCGCCCTGCTTCATAAGTGTGCGGTCGAAGACCGTGTGCAGGATGTCGTCGCGCGCCGAATAGCCATAGGGCAGGTCGAAATCATAGGGGCGGATGCCCTGGCCCCATTCGGTGAGCGTGAAGCTGAAGTCGTCGGCGAGCCGGGCGGAGACCATCAGTGCATGGCTGTCAGAATTCTCGTCGCAACTGGCATAGGTCTGCGGTTCGGGAAGGCCGGATTTTATCATCAGCCGACCCTGCGCGTCGCTCGCGCCGCGGGCGATCAGCGTGCCGGTGCAACTGTCGGTGATGCGCACGTCGGCATTGGCGACGGGCTTGCCGCTGTCCAGCGCGGTCACCCAGGCGAGCGACGCTTCGCGCCCCCATTTGAAATGCACGGCCATATTGGTGACGAGCGCACCCGCCGCGACATAGCGGACGGCCGCTCGCCCGAGCAGGGCCTTGCCGAGGATCGGCGAGGCCAGTTCGACGACATAGAATCCGGGCCGCGTGAGGCCGACGCCGACAACTTCGAATTCCTTGCCCTTGCCGGGCAGGTCGAGCTGCAGCGGCTTGCCGCCGCCGTTCAGCAGGGGCGTCGCGCCGGTATAGTTCACCGATTTGCGGTTGCCGTCCTTGTCTTCGGGCCCTTCCTCGCGAAAGTCGTTCTCGTTCGCCTTGTCGAGCCGCCGCAGCCAGTCGGCGACCACCGCTTCGCGCGAGTCGCCCCCGTCGACCCGCAGCATATTGCCCTGAATGGGCCGCATGTTCATCGCGAGCTGCGGCTCGACAGCGCGGACGGTGACCGGCAGCGCGCTGCCCGCTTTGGATTCGATGATGCCAAAGGGGGCCGCGAATTTCACGAGTGGCGGTGCGGGGTCGAATTTCACCTGCAGCGGGAAGCGTTCGGCATTGGCCAGCATTCGTCCGCTGGCATCCTTGATGCCCGCCGGCAGCGTCAGCGTCGCGGCCTGCGCCTCCGGGAAGGGGCCCTTGAAGTCGAGGTCGGCAATTTCGGGATTGCTACGGTCGCCATCGGCAATCTTCGGTTCGCGCACGGTGCCATCTGCAAACGTCAGCCTGATCGCCTTGGCCAGCGCCATCGGAATCGGCGCGGCAAAGCGCACATGTGCGTCGCTGACGGGATTGCACCCGGCCTGCGGGTTGACGCGCGTGCATTCCCAGCGCGCCTCGAATGCCTTGCGGACGGTGAAGTCGAAGCGCTGGAGACGGCCTGCGGTGCGGCCGTCCGCACTTGCGATGCCAGCGTCCCAGACCAGCGCGACATCGTGACCGGCCGGCAGCGGACGCCGGCACTTGACGGGCACGATCGTCGATAAGGCCTTGGCCTTGTCGGCTGCATTGGTCGGGAGCGCCTGAGGCTGCCCCGCCTGTTCCAGGAAATTGCGCAGCTGCCAACTGTCCGCGCCCAAGCCATCGATAATCGTAGCCGCCACTTCGGGCTTCAATACGTCGACGGCGATCTTCTCGCCGATGCCATCGACCGCGCAATAGGCATTGGCTCCGACCGAAGCCGCTGTCGGCGCAACATTGGTCGCGACGAGAAAGATCTGCTCCTCCTCGATGTTCGAATCATGGCCGCTGAGAACGCCGCGGGCGGAGGGGCCGCCCGTATCGATGGTGAAGCTGCGTGCGCCTTCGAGTTGTGCGCCGCGTGCGGACGCCAGAGCGTCGTTCAGGTCGACCTTGCACGTCAGGCCGCCGGGCAGAGCCTTTTCGAAATCATAGACGAAAGTTTGCGTATCGACCCAGCGGCCGGTTGCGCCCACCGGGCAAGTCAGCTTTGCCGGAGGTGCCGCGCGCGGATCACCCAGCGGCACCATGGCTTCGGAAAAGCGCATCGTGAAACGTTCGATCGCGCCGCCATTCGACCCGGCCGACCCGGGCGTCGCAAGCACGACCTGTGGCGCAGTGCCGCCAAGGGCAACGAGTGGCGCCACGCACAGTCCGATCGCCAGCCACCGCCACCGAATCCGCATGTCCTTCTCCCTGTCGGACGCATCGTCCGCCAAGCGCACGACCAAGTCCAGAGGAATGAACCACTTATGTGATGGAGCCTTGACTGAGCGAGACGATCCACCATTGTAGAAATTCCTCTATAAATGGGACTCCCCGTAAGTGAGCGCTTTGATCATCTCAGTATTGATGAGCGTTGATCACGAGCTCACGCTCTTTTCGGCAAGTTTATTTGTCTGCTCTGGTGTAAGCGATATCGCAATTGACCTCATCTGGACTCTGCGTTTCGTCCGGAAACAAATCCTTGTTTATCCATTTTATCGGAGGGCCGACGTACAATCGCTCCTTTTGCCTGAAGCCACTGGTCGAATTGTCTTTTTCGTACCGGCCTGGGATGAGGGAACGGTTCTCGGCGCCATGCTGCACCACATGGTCGGCGCACTGGGCGAGGGTCGCTGGCTGATTTACGTCGGCGTCTATCCGAACGATGCCGCGACGCGTGCCGCGGCACAGTCGCTCGCTGATCCGCGGATTCGGATCGTCATCGGGGAACGTCCGGGGCCGACGACCAAGGCGGACTGCCTGAACGGCCTGTGGCGGCGGATGCTAGCCGACGAGGCGCACGATAATGTGCCGGTGAAGGCAGTCGTGCTCCACGACGCCGAAGACGTGGTCCACCCGGCCGAATATCGCGTTTTCGATAGCCTGGTCGAGCGGTTCGATCTCGTCCAGATCCCGGTGGTTCCACTCGTCGACGCCCATTCGCGCTGGGTCAGCGGGCACTACCTCGACGAATTCGCCGTGCATCATGGAAAGACGCTGGTTGCGCGCGAAGCAATCGGTGCCGGTATCCCCTCTGCTGGCGTCGGCTGCGCCTTTTCGCGGCGCATGCTTGCGCGGGTGGCCGAGGGGCGTGACGGTCCGTTCGACGCGACGAGTCTGACCGAGGATTACGAGTTAAGTGGTGCTCGACATAAACCGTCTTATGTGCAGTATCGGTTTATGCGCAGCAGGCACCGAGTAACCGCCGTTATATAGGATTTTTTGTGTTTTCCGCTCGACATAATACCGCAGTCTTTTCGGGCTGATGTGGGACGTCACGGATACGCTACAGGTCTTTTGAGAGGGGGTGAATGCGGCCGCATAGACGATTTCGCTCGCTTAACGATAAGGCTGACGTTCAATAAGGCCCGCTCTTCAGCGCAAGTTTCGGGAAATCTCCGACACCTTGATGGGCGTCGTCTCGTCAGAAACTTTCACTTGTCGGCCTCTTTCTGCGCTCGCTCCAATAGAGCGGCGGCCGTGGTGCCGAGCACAAGAGCGAGGCTGTCGACGACATCGATGCCCGCCGAATAGACTGAACGCTCGAGCGAGCTGATGTATGTGCGGTCGATACCGGCACGGTGTGCCAATTCTTCTTGCGACAGCCCGGCGGCGCGTCTTGAGCGACGAAGATTGCTGGCGAAGACTTCCCGAATTTCCATTGCTGCCAAGAGCAAAGGTTGTCGAGTATTCCGCCACGGAGTATTCTCGACAAATTAACATTGGTGCGCGATAAGTGGCCGTGTATGGCAGCGCGATCCCTTCCACCGATGCAACAGCAATGCGGGAGCCTAGGAGCATTGGCATGTGCACGGTTGTCGCGATCACAGCCGGGCAATGCGGGTCAGCAGTTGCTGCCTTACTCCAATTTGCGGGGCGCGCTACGCAGGTTCGGGCTATGACGGTGTGTCGACGGCCCAATGCGCCATCGATAGGAAGGATGTCGTGAAGCGACGCGGCGCAGCGCGATGCGGCTAGTTCTACGGGGGCCCTTTCCGGTCGAGCAAGCGAAGTCCACTGTCGCCGACTTCCTCGACGGGCTCGTCGAGGGCGGTGTTGATGTCGTGTCGGGTGTCTCGTTGTATTTCTCGGCATACAGCGAGGGACGTACGGTCACGATACACAATGATGCGGGAGTGCCGGTCGACGAGATCGAGGTGCGAAATCCGACCAAGTCGGTAATCAGCTCGAACTTGATCGGACGGCTGAACAAGCCTGGCGATGCAGGCAGGAGATTGGACGACGAAGAAGCCCAGTTGGGTCGTGCGCTGGATAGGAAGTGGACGCAGGCCAGTCCGCACCGTCAGCCGTCACGATCCCGCAAAAAGCGGACCGATGGCGACTAGACGCCCGGTAGGCAGACCGTGAGGGATAGCAGCGCGAGCTAAGGCAGACTAGAATGTCAATATGAGCCGACACGCAGCACTCCACCCTATGAGCGATGGCGCTCTCGAGCGCATTCGTCTACGCGTCAGGCAGCAGGATGCAGAGGGCGTGTCGATAATCGACAAGATGATCGCTGACAGGGCGGCGGAAGAAAACCGTCTGGGTAAGGGTCGCCCGTCGGGCGATGATCGACCTCTCTCGCCGAAGCCCAGCGGGTCGATCAGCAAGCCGTTGAGGAAGGCAACGCTCAAACCTGATCTCCGCGCGTTACAAAAACGCGAAAGGACCAAAGGGTGTGTCGATGTTCTGCGCGATCACCTCCTGCAATTTGGCATCGAAGCCACCGACGACGCGATCTTCGCTGCGTGGGAGCGGCATTCCGACGGCCATGCGGCAAGCTGGCTTGTGCTTTACGATAATGCAACCGACAACGCGCGGGCGCTGATGTCTCACCTCGACCTCGAAGATTGAGCAGAACGCGATCTCAGGAAAGTGCGAAAGGTCGACGAGGTCTTCGCAGCTGTCCCGTGCGACCAACATTATGCAAGTGGAGTCTTCTGATCTCTAGCAGGCTGACAGCGTAAAACTTTGTGCTCAAGGAAGCGGTTGATTAGCGTCAGGGCAACAAGGGTTCGCGGTCATCTTGCAACTGCACGCACGGGATTACCTACGCATGCACGTTGATCGCGACTAGGACGATCACTGCGATCGCGACGACGCCGCGCATGCGCTCGGTCAGCTCGTCGGGTATTGGTATTCATCTCAGGCAATAGACCCAATCGGCATTTTAAGCCTAGATTTGCGATGATCAAATGCGAGCGATAAGGCCAGCGAGGAAGCTCATGATGAAATCGGTTTCGCGCAAATACAAAGCGCGTCTTAAGCGCGTGGTCATCAATGTGGCTCTGTATCGGGAAAAGTCTGATGCAATCGGAAATCGGATTTGGCGCAACCAGATTGTGCTCAAGCGTGGGAGCAAATGCATCGGCGCGCTGAACCCGCCCTGGATGCTCGCATACTCATTCCGCAACCGGCGCTATTTGCAGAACGACGAGCGAGGCGTCGCGCTGTCCCATGGGAGCGGGCGTATCGCCATTCGCGGCGAGCAGCGGGTTGTCTACACATTCCGCCTTCGCCAGGCATCCGTATGGCAAGCGCGTCGCTGAGATGTCAGCGCGGGGAGCGGTCGTCCCGATTGCGCTGGTCTCTGTCCGCGCGTTGCCACGGCCAGCAGCCCTCAATCTCGGTCTCCAGCGAAAAGCTGAGGAATGTTCGAATGAGAATGATGCCGCCAAGCAGGCCGACGCTCTGAAATGTGAGCGGTGCTGTGATCGTCGATATGATGTCCGCGCCGACGAGGAGTTCGAGCCCGAGGAGAATCCCACGCCCGAGATTGGATCGGCACACCGGATAGGCAGCTTGCCAATTGCCATCGCGAAGGCCTGTGCGCACGAAGATAACGGCGGACAGCGCCACGCCGGCAATGATGATTCCAACGCCTGCGAGCTCAAGCAGCTTGGCCAGCTGGTCGACGAAGGCGTGAGCCAGATCGGTATCCATCGCATCCCTCCCGTTTCGCCCGTGGCGCAACGAATACGGGACTAGCCGGGGGCATCGGACATGACTAGCGCGGGCACACGATGACCAGACTCCATCGCGCCTTACAGGTGCCGAGCCCTACTCGCGGTAATCAATACAACGGCCCCGTGGCGCGTCGACCCGCGCCGGCAACGGAGCGCTGGCGGCGACGCGCCACGGGAGGTGCCTGTTGACCCACCGGGGCAAGGGCGCACGTGCCTTGTGGCGGTGGCATCGGACTTGACTCGCCTCGGCACGGAAATGACCGAATGCGACGTCATTTGCGACGTTTCAAGAACGTTAGAGGATCGCTTTAAGCTGGTTTAAAAACGCGGTTGAACGGCAACATCCGCGGCAATTTTTGGTCATGCGCATGCGGTAATCCCATAAGGGCTGCTACAGCCAAGCTTGCACTTCAAGCAACTGAATCAAAATTTGAGCCGGTGAGTTGACCCGCTCACGATGGATTTGTGCTGAGCTTAAAGATGAGGCGCGACCCCATCGCCAGCGACGAGAAAGTGTGTGCTTTGCCTGTCGAGTTGCGCACGCAGGCCGATAACTGCGCGCCGAACGCTACTCTTGACGGTGGCGAGCGGGAGTCCGGTATGTGCGGCAAGCTGGGAATAGGTCAGTCCATCTACATAGATCGCGCGAACCAAGGCGCGTTGTGCATCGGCGAGCGAAGCGACGCCCGCATCCGCGATTGCGCGCCGCTGATTGAGGGACATCAACTCTTCGGGGTTAGGTGCAGTGTCGTGATAGTCCTTTTCGGTACCCGAGACTCCAAGGGGAACTTCGCGTTTGCGTTTTCGCAGCCGGTCGATGGCCTTGTTGCGGGCGATACTGACAAGCCAGGTGATCGGGCTCGCGCGCGCCGCGTCATATCCTGCCGCGTTTCGCCACACCGCAATATAGCAGTCTTGGAGAGCGTCCTGCGCATCCTGATAATCAAGGCAGAAGGTCAGGCAAACTGCTTCAAGTTTGGCATGGGTCATCCGATAGACAGCGTGGAGACCGGTCGCATCGTTCAAGCTGACCCGCGCTAACGCTTCGACTAGAGCCAGCCGTCGTGCGTCCGCTGTCGCGCCTGCGTCGTTTAAACACACCGCAGATCTCCCGACCGGTATATTCTCAGCTTCGCAAAGCTCGATCGCCAGAATATCTGTTCTCCGATATCACCACGTCGCAGAAACATTGGAAAGCCGATTGGGTTCCGAAACGAACTTTCAACAAACGTCAGAAATCGGCGCTCCGATTAGGCACATCTCGTCCCGCAACCTCGCCGAAGATTATATCTTGAGCTATCTTTCGACAAGATTGCGGACGTTGAGCTTGTGCTCCCTGCGGCTTCAAAACAGACATAAATCTATCGCCCCAGCTCACGCTGCCGTTAGATCCGCCAGTCCGAGCGCCAGGGTCGCAGTAATTCCTCGCTCCTGCCAATCGACGATCATGCTTCCGTTCCGCGCGCGCATGATATCATCCATCAGCTTAAGGCCCTGACCGCCCTCGCGCGATTGCTGCGATACTGCCAAGTTGCATTGCTCTCGCCATACGACGGTCAGAGTGTCATCGTTATCGACGGCAGTGGTTAAATGGACCCCGCCCCCATATCGGAATGCGCCATGCTTGGAAGAATTGACGGCCAGTTCGCCAACCACCAGTGCGATGGCATCTGCCTGCGACTGCTGTAACAAAACGGCAGGCAAGGAGTTAAAAGTCACCTCGGTCGATTCATTGCCAAAGGGTGTCACGAGCGCTGGTATAAGCTGGTCGAGGGCGCACGGCGCATCGTTATCGGTAAACAGAGCTTGTGCTCTCGCTAGCGAGCCTAGGCGATTGGCCATCTGCTTGGCAAATGCTTCATGATTGGGATCGCCGCGCGCCGTCAGGGTCATGAGACTTGTGATCGTTTGATACGTATTGCCGAGTCGATGTTTCATTTCGGCGGCTGCAATTTTTAGAGCTTCTCGACCTTGGTGACTGGATGTCACGTCGCGGGAGACCGACAGAAATCCCACGATATTCCCCTTGGCATTGGCAACCGGCGAAACAGACACGTCCCACCAGCGCGGACTATTTTTCAAGGTAGGAATAAAAGCCCGAAATTGAACAATCCGACCAGCGGCGGCATTGCGATACGCCTCAATAACCGTCTGCCGCGCGGGGTCCGGCAGCAGGTCGGCCCATGACGTGCCCTGGACTGCCTTGAAATCATCGATCTCCATGGCGCAGAGGCCATGATCGTTCATATACTGAATTTTGCCGTCCATGGTAAGCAGCTTGAAGCAATCGCCACTTTGATCGAGGACGCTGGCCAGACTCACGGCGGAAAGCGCGCTCACAGCATTCGCTAAAGCGGGTGTTTTGCTTTTCATCTACGGCGCTCCGATTTGCCGATAGGCAAGATATCCTAAGGGCCGTCCGCAAGCGCGCTGTTGAAAGCGTACCGAAGGTACGGCGAAGTGCCACTCTTTCCATACATTCGCAAGCGATGGGTCTCCTGATGAGCCGACACGCCCCAAGAATGCTTACCGGACGATGATTTCAGATGTGCGACCAATGCCATCCACACTTACCATCCGCTTCGGGCCGATTGCTATCGAAACCGGACAGTCAGCTCCCCCCAACAAAGGTGCCGTCTCACGCAGGCTCAACGAAAGGCAGGTATCAGGGAAGCGCTTCGGTCGACCAAGCGCAGCAATGTTGGCGGTTTCCGTCGAGGCGACTATAATCCAAGCAATGAAACAGACTTCAAAAAGCCATTGTCACAACCCGAGCCAGGTGCCTAAATCTTTTGCCCTGCGACGATGGCACCGCCCTTACCCGACTGTATGAGCACCGCACGCGCGAGTCCGGCGGGGCGCGAAGGCGCGTCATATGCGGCGGCAGCTCCGGTCCAAGTGCCGACTGCGACAAGCTGTTTGACGATATTGCGGTGCGGCAGCGTACGTCCCCCGTTCTCACCGGCACGGATCGGCACGGCGACGCGGCGCGGGTCGTAATCGACCACCCAGACGGTCGCGGGCTTCGCGGCGGGTGCAGCACCGATCGCGACCTTGACGCCATCGACCGAAATCGTCGGGCCGTCAGAGCGTGCGTTCGCTGCGATCGCCGCATCGACTTCGCCCTTGCGGCTGCCGAGCACGGCTTGGCGGCCGGCAACGATCAGCTGCGGGGTTGCGACGTTGCCGCGCCCTCCGGCACGCGCATATTCCCACTGGCGCGCCGTGAATTCGGGCTTGGCGAAGATGTCTTTCCAGCCGAGCTGGTCCCAGTAGGTAACGGCGAAGTTCAACGCGAGCACGTCAGGCCGGTCGGCCTCCTGGTCGAGTACCGCCAGCGCCGGAGGACAGGACGAGCAACCCTGGCTTTGAAAAAGCTCGATCACCACTGGATGCGCACGAGCGGTTTGCGCGGACGGCTGGGCGGACAGGGCCGCTGCGGCGAGCCCGCCGATACCGGCTGCGGCGAGAAAGAAAGTCTTGGTCATGATGATCTCCTTACCTTCTTTACGTTCCGAACCGCCCGGCGGTTACTTGAAATCGGTGATCAGGCTGTCGTCGATCTGCCCGATGTCGGCGACGCCGCTAAGCGCCATGCTGCGGTCGAGTTCATCCTTCAGAATACCGAGCGCGCAAGTGACGCCCGCCCCGCCGTCGGCGCCGAGCCCGTACATGTAGGCGCGGCCGATCAGGCAGGCGCGCGCGCCCATCGCGAGGAAGCGCAAAATGTCCATGCCGGTGCGGATGCCACTGTCGACATAGAGCTCTACATGGCTGGGAACGGCGTCGCGGATGCGCGGGAATGCTTCGACGGTCGATGCGGCCCCGTCGAGCTGGCGACCGCCGTGGTTCGAAACGACGATCGCGTCGGCACCGGCATCGACCGCAGCTGCAGCATCGTCGAGGTCGAGGATGCCCTTGACGATCAGCTTGCCGTCCCAATGCGCGCGCACCCAGTCGAGCAGCGCGCGATCAATCGTTGGCGCGAAATTCTCTTTCACCCATTCGCTCAGTGCAGCGAGGCCGCCGCCCTCGATCTCCCCGATCAGGTTGCCGAAGGTGAAATGCGGTGAGCGCAACTGCTCAAGCGCCCATTTCGGGTGACTAAGAATGCCCCAGATATTGGTCGCAGTGAGCTTGGGCGGCACTCCGAGGCCGTTATGAGCGTCGCGCCAGCGTATTCCCTCGGTCTGCGCGTCGATCGTCAGGATCAGGACATCGCATCCGGCGAGCTTCGCGCGTGACAGCAGCGACGCGTTGATGCGCTCTTCGCGCATCGGATAGAGCTGGAACCAGAAATCACCACCGACTTCGGCCGCGACATCCTCGATCGCGGCGATTGACATCGTCGACAGCGCGAACGGCACGCCGAAGTCCTTGGCGGCGCGCGCCGCGAGGATTTCCCCGCGCGCATGGATCGCGCCGCACAGCCCGGTCGGCGCGAGTGCCAGCGGCATCGACACCGGTTGTCCGAGCATCGTCGTTGCCTGCGATCGTTCGGACACGTCCCCGATCAGCCGCTGGCGTAACGTGACCGCGTCGAGATCGCGGCGGTTCGCGGCGAGCGTGACTTCCGAATAGGAGCCGCCCTCGACATATTCGAAGAACGATTTCGGGACGCGGCGCTTTGCCTCGATCCGCAGATCCTCGATGCTGGCGTAAACAGTCATGCCGCCAACGCCTGAGCGAAGTCACCGGTGCAGCGATCCTCGCGCCGACCGCGCACGTTGGTGCGGTAAACGAACAAAGATCCGGCCAGCGGTTCGCGCGCCAGTGCCTCTGCGGACAGCCCTTCGCGTGCGCTGGTGACGATCAGATGATCGAGCAGCGGGCCGCCGAACGCCACACAACTGGGCTGGCTAACCGGCAGGTCGAGCTGCGCGACGACTGTGCCATCGGTTGCGTAGCAGACGATCGCGCCGCCGCCCCAATGCGCACTCCAATAGCGGTCTTCGGCATCGATGCCCCCGCCATCGGGCTTTACGCCAGGCGCGGTTTGCGCGAAGAGCGCACATCCGATCGGGCCATCCTCGCGGTCGAGCGCGAATTTCCAGATTGCGGCCTTTTCGGAATCCGCCAGGAACATCGATCGTCCGTCGCCGGTGAAAGCCAGGCCGTTTGGCACAAGCAGGCCGCCGAGAAACGGCGTCGCGAGTCCCGGTCCGTCAAACCGCCAGAGCTTGCCGCCCGGGCCGCGGTCGGGCTGTTCGCCAACCAGCTTGGTGCTTGCCCAGAAGGTGCCGGTGCGATCGACGCGGCCGTCGTTCATGGCAAGCTGCGGATGCCGCGCTTCGATGTCGACGAGCGGCTCGAAACTTCCGCGCGCAGGTTCGAAGCGCGCAAAACCTTTGTCGAACGCGCCGATGAAAACGCCGGGCATTTCGGTCAGCGCCATTGACGCGAGCTGTTCGGGAAGCGCCACGCTCGAAAACAGCGCTGTCCCGAACTTCCAGCTCCAGAAACGGCGCGCCAGGATGTCGGTCCAGTGCACCGTCTCTGTGCGGTCGTCCCACAGCGGGCATTCGCCAATCGTATTGCCGACCGGCAGCGTCTCGACGAGGTCGAATACGATGCTCACAACCGCCTCAACGTCGCGCGGTGGATGTCCTGATCGGAAATCGAATAATAAAGGTAGATGCGGTCGCCGCTCTCGATCGCCGACGATGCGAACGCGATGTCGGTCGCGCCCTTGGTGACATTTTCGGGCGCGATCACCGGCTCGACCCCGCGCGCGACGATCTTGGCATAGTCCTTGTCGAACGCGGCCCAGCCGATCCGCCAATGCGCGTCCTGCGTCGCGCCGTTATAGAACATCACCGGACGGTCGGATCCGCCACCGACGATAGGACCGGTGCTCAAATGCCAGCAATCCCAATTGTCCTTGCGAATGTCGATCGCGGGTCCGTCTATAGCCCACGGCCCTTCGAGATCGTCTGCCGTCGCCATGCCGATTTTCGAGGCATCGCCGTCGGCATATTCGAAGAACAACCGCCACCGCCCGTCGCCCGACGGCACGACCGTGGCCTCCTTCGGATTGGCGTAGGGTGGTCTCGAGTCGAGCACGAGCCGCTGCTTGACCAGCCTCTCGGCGTCGGGTCCGGCGGCATAGAGGAGCCGTCCGGTCGCTTGTTGCTGGTTCCAGCCCGTGTACCACATATGTGTGCGGCCCTTGTCGACGATGACGGTCGGGTCCTCGCATCCATCAAGATCGTCGAGGCCGGGGCCGGGAAAGATTACCGGCGCGCGGTCCATGTCGAAGTGCAGGCCGTCGTCCGAAGTGCCCCACCAGATTTCGGCCATCTTCAGTCGCGGCTCGTCGTCGCGGCGCGGCACCGCGCGGATGAGCATTTCAAAACCCTTGCCCAATTTCCAGACGAACGGGCTTAGCACATACATGTCGCTCAGCCGCCCATGGCGCGACAGCGTCATCGGCTCGATCGCTTCGACGGCGAAGCCTCTCATAATGCGGCTCGCAGTGAACGCCGCGCGCCTTCGGTCACCAGGCCGAAAACGAGATGCGAGATCATCCCGTAGGCGTGGGTGGCGGGCGGCGTCTGCCACGGTGCCTTGCCAAGCCCCATAGCGGGCAAGGCAGCTTCGTCGAGTGCAAGCGCAGTCACCGCGCCGAATGTGGTCCCGAAGCCGGTTGTCGCTTGCGGCCAATATTCGGCCATGACGCCGTAGCCGACGCCGAGCGCCGCGCCGAGACCGTAATGAACCACTTCGCCAGCGATGTCCTTGGCAGGATCGGGAACCGGCTTGCCGGTGGCCGTACGGCTCGCCTTGCTGGCGGCCTTGACCGTTGCCGGGTCGCCTTTGTCGGCGCTTTCCTGCGGCCACAGCTTCTGGAACTGGTTCATCGCAAACGCTGCGGCGAGGCCAGCCGCCACACCCGCGATCGCACCGCGCAACGGATCGGGCCGGGAATCGGGGTTGGCCATCAGATCAACTCCCGCACTTGAGTGCGCGCAAGCGATGCGATCAGGGAGCCGCCATCCTTCTGCCCGCGGATTAGCGCTTTGCCGAGGTTGATCGCGTCCGACAGGCCCGTCTTGGCTGGCAGCGGCGGCTCATCGGGATCGACCACCGCCTCAATCAGCACCGGGCCAGCGGTCGCGAATGCCTCGTCGAGAATGCGACCGCAGTCGCCGGGCTGTTCGATCCGGAACGCTTTCGCACCGCAGGCCTCGGCAACCTTGACGAAGTCGATTGGTTCGAGCTCGACGCCGAACTGGGGATTGCCGAGGAACGCCATCTGCTCCCATTTGATCATGCCGAGCACATCGTTCTTGATGACGATGACGCGGATTGGCAGCTTGTGCTTCACCGCCGTTGCGAGCTCGCCCATCAGCATCGTCAATCCGCCGTCGCCGACAAACGCCACGCAGGTGCGGTCGGGATGCGCGATCTGCGCGGCGATGGCGTAGGGCAGGCCGTTGGCCATCGACGCGAGTGTCCCCGACAGCGAGAACATTTGGCCGCGCTTGACCGGGATCTGGCGCGCGAACCAAGTCGCGATGGTGCCCGAATCCGAAACGACGATGGCATCGGCGGAGAGCCGCTTGCCAAGCTCCCACGCAACGACCTGCGGCTTCATCGGCATGTCCTGGCGCGTCCCGCGCGCTTCCATCAGTGCCCACCAGTCGCGCATGCCGTCCTGCGCCGTAGTCAGGAACGCGGTGTCATCATTGCCGGTCAGCTTGGGCAGCAGCGCTTCGAGGACCATTCGGCTGTCGCCGATCAGTCCCAGCTCGACCGGACACCGCAGCCCGATCCGCGCGGCATCGACGTCGATCTGTACGATCCGCGCCTGCCCCGGCTTGGGATAGAATTCGACATAGGGAAATGACGAGCCCACGATCAGTAGCGTGTCGCAGCCGTCGAGCGCGTCGTGGCTCGGCCGCGTGCCGAGCAGGCCGACACCGCCCATCGAATAGGGACTGTCGTCGGGCAGGCAGCCCTTGCCGAGCAATGGCTTGCCGACCGGTGCCTTCAGCCGCTCGGCGACCGCTTCGAGCGCATCGGTCGCGCCCAGCGCGCCTTGCCCGGCCAGAATCATCACCTTCTTGCCGGCATTGATAATTTCTGCCGCGGCCTCGAGTTCGGCGAGCGACGGGATCGGTCGCGCGCGGGCGAACACCTCGACACTGTGCCCCGGGATGTTGCGCTTCGACCGCGTATCCGCATCGCACGGCATCGACTGGAAATCGACCGGGATCGTAACATGCGAGACGGTGCGGTTCGCCAGAGCCGAGCGGCAGGCGAGATCGACCACGCTGCGCGCATGGCCGGGTCCCATGATCCGTTCATTATAATCGGCGACGTCGGAAAAGACTTTGTCGAGCTCGACATCCTGCTGGCCGTGCGTGCCGATAAGATCGTGATGCTGGAGGCCGGTAATTGCCAGCACCGGCTGTCCGTCGAGCTTGGCATCGTATAGCCCATTGAGCAGATGAATGCCGCCCGGCCCCGACGTCGCGAGACAAACGCCGAGCTTGCCGGTGAATTTGGCATAGGCGCACGCCATGAACGCGGCGGCTTCCTCGTGCCGGACTTGGATAAAGCGGATGTCCTTGCTGGTGCGCAACGCCTCCATAATCCCATTGATGCCGTCGCCGGGCAGGCCGAAAATGTCGGTCACGCCCCATTCGGCGAGCGCCGCCAGCATGATGTCGGCCGTCGTATGCTTTGCCATGTCGCTCTCCGCGAAAATTGGGGGGGCGGGACTGTCGGGGGAAACAGTCCCGCCCCGGTTTTCAGCGCCTGCGGGCAGCGGCGCGTGACGCGCCGAGCACCCAGAGCGAGACGCTGAAGAGCACGAGATCTTTCAGCAGGAACTGCCCGGGCATTGCCGACAGCGCCGGAAAGCCGCCTGCGGCGGGTTCGGCAACGCCGGGTGTCGAGAGCATGAATGTGAGAGTGATCGCGAAGGTGATCGCCGCCATCGCGCCTCCGATCGCCGATATGCGCGGATCGATCGGGCGCAGCGCAATGAGCAGGCCGGTCAACACTTCATAGACGCCGAGAAAGCGCGAGGCTCCGGCGATGCCGAATGCGCCATGCATCCACACGACCAGCGGGCTGTTCATGATCAGCGGCGCGATGCCGCTCGCCTCGTAGGCGGTGAACTTCATGCACCCGAACCACAGGAAAATGACGACGAGTGCATAGAGCATCGCCCATTGCGCTGCGCTTTCAAGACGGCCCGCGACGATCCCGCCCATTGGTGCCGCAGACGACATCGCCAAATCTCGATTGTCTTCGTTCATGACAGGCTCCTCAATAGGTCGGTTGCACAGGCATGGCGGGCATCATCACGGTGTCGATGACGTAGACGATGCCGTTGTCGACCTTCATCGGACCCTTCACGACATGCGCGCCGTTGACCGTCAGCACGCCATTCTCGCGCTTGATGACGAGCCCCATGTTGTTGATCGCCATCACGCTGACCGAGTCCGCCTGGCCGAGGCCTTTGTCGATCGCTTCCATCGGCAGCAGGCCGGTGACAAGATGGTTACCGAGCGTCACCTTGAGCTTGGTGCGGTTTTCCGGACGCATCAGCATGTCGAGCTTGTCCTTCGGCACCTTCGCGAACGCAGCGTCGTTCGGCGCGAACATCGTGAACGGCCCCGGACCGCCGACATAACCCGAAAGTCCGGCCGTCTCTGTAGCTTTCAGCAAGCTTTTGAAATCGCCCGCAGCCATCGCGGTTTGCGGAATATTCGCAGCATGGCTGCTCGCCAGCATAAGCGATGCCGTCAGTGCGGCACCGGCCAGACCAGATCTCAGTTTCACCGCGAGTCTCCTGCTGTGCGATTGCGTCCGGAGAGTGGAACAGGCAACGAAGCCAATAGTTTCCCGGATTAGGTGCGTTATCATCCCGATGACGTGCCGGTGCGTCCTTTCCGCCTGTTGGTCAGCCCTGGCACTGCAACGATCGGCGAGCTGCGTCGCTTTCGACTTTGGAGGATTAGATGGCAGACCGGGTTCTCGACCGACTATTGGTAACCCTGGACGTCGCGGTCGAGGCGTTTGCGATCTGCGAGGTGCGGCGGGGTCTTCGCCTCGTCGGGCGCGGCATCGATGCAATCGAGATCCACTATGTGCTTCAGGGGACCATGCATCTCATGGTTCCAGATGCCGAGACGATCGTATGCGGACCCGGCAGCGTCGTCATCATTCCACCACGCGTTGCACAATCGATAACCTGCGACGGCGCGGCGACGGGCGAAGTTATCGCCGCCGAGAATTGCTCGATGGTGCGTGACGGACTGCTGCTGTTCGATGCCGCCGACGGTGGCGCAGGTGATTTGCGCATCGTCTGCGGGATCATCATGGCGAGTATCTCGGGATCGTTCGGTTTGCTTGACAAGGTCACCGATCCGATCGTCGAAAATGTGAGCGACATCGAGATCGTCCGCCAGGCCTACGCGATCATGCTCGACGAAATCAGCCATCCCGGACTTGGCACGCGCGCGCTCGCGGGCGCGCTCATGAAAACATGTCTGGTGATGGTTCTGCGACGCTATTTCGACCGCGCTGAGCCCGGATCGACACTGCTCGGTGCGCTTCAGGACCCGCGGCTCGGGCGCGCAGTTTCGGCAGTGATTGATCGCCCGGCTAGCGCGCATACCGTCGCCAGTCTCGCCTCGGCGGCGGGGATGAGCCGATCGACCTTTGCGCGCGAATTCCGCTCAGCCTTTTCGATGAGTCCGATGGAGTTCGTCGCCAAGACGCGCCTGCACCACGCTGCCGAGATGCTGCGATCGACCAACGTCGCGATCAAAGTCATCGCGGGCAGTATAGGCTTTTCGAGCCGCAGCCATTTCAGCCGCGCCTTCCGCGACGCCTATGGCACCGATCCGAGCAATTTCCGAAAGACGATCACCAAGCCCGAGCTCGATGCCCCGCGCAATTTGCGTGGTTCGCGCGAACGCTTCGCGCTGTCCGATGAACCCGAAAACTTACCCTGAAGGAGCGCCGAAATGCTGCTGACGCTTGACTCTATCGAAACCGACCTGTGCGAAACTGCAGAGACTCCCGACGCCGCGTCGGGTTTTCGCGCCGACTGTATTGCCGGGCTTTCGGCGGAACCCAAGACGCTGCCGTGCAAATGGCTTTACGATGCCGAAGGCTCACGGCTGTTCGAGGCGATCTGCCGGGTTCCCGAATATTATCCGTCGCGCACAGAAGGGCTGTTGCTCGCGCGAGCGGCTCCCGAAATTGCGTCCGATCTGAGTCCCGGCACCGCGCTTGTGGAATATGGCAGCGGTGCAAGTCGCAAGACGCGCCTGCTGCTTGATGCCGCGCCGACGATTAAGACCTATGTGCCGATCGACATCTGCCGCGACGAGCTTGCCCACTCATGTGCGACGATTGCAGCCACATACCCTGCATTGAGAGTCATGCCGATGCATGGCGATTTTACCTCATCACTGACGCTCGATGCTTCCCTGAACCGCAATCCCCGACTGGGCTTCTTTCCCGGTTCGACGCTCGGAAATTTCACGCCTGACGACGCGGCTAATTTTCTGCGTTCGGCCCGCGCGACGCTGGGCGCGCACGCCCACTTTTTGCTGGGCGTCGATCTCCGGAAGGACGAACGAACGCTTGTCGCCGCCTATGACGACGCTGGCGGCGTCACTGCGGCGTTCAACCTCAATCTGCTTGCGCGCATGAACCGCGAGCTTGGCGCTTCGATCGACCTCGACTCCTTCAAGCATCGCGCGGTGTGGAACGAGGACGCAGGCAGGATCGAGATGCATTTGGTTAGCACGGTACAGCAGTCGATCTCAATTTCGGGCCGCAGCTTCGCGATGACCCCAGGAGAAACAATCCATACCGAGAGCTGCCACAAATTCACGCTCTCCGGGCTGATCGCGCTCGCCGTGCGTTCGGGGTGGACCGTCGGCAATGTCTGGATCGAGGAAAGGCCTGCCTACGCGCTGCTCATGCTCGACGCCGCCTAGGCACCTTGCCCGAGGTTCATCGACAACCCGCCATCGAGCGTGAAGGTCGCACCCGTCGCATAGCTCGAGGCCTCCGAAGCCAAATACAGTGCAAGTTTGGCGACTTCCTCGGGCTCTGCCGCGCGCTTCATCGGAATGGTATCAGTCTCCTCCTTGCGCTTTTTGGGGTCGTCGATCGCTTCCTGGTTCATCGGCGTCAGGACCATGCCAGGGGCAAGATTATTCACCGTGATACCCATCTCGGCAAGTTCGAGTGCCAGGCACCGCGTCAAGTTTCTGAGGCCGCCTTTCGAGGCGCAATACTCGGCGGCACCCGCGCGTGGAATGTCCTCGTGCACTGACGTGACGTTGATGATCCTTCCCTTGCCGTTTGCGACCTTCGCGGCACGGACGAACGCGCTGCAAAACAGAAACGGCGCGACGAGATTGGTTTCAAGCACCTCCCTAAACCGATCGGGCGTCATTTCGCCAATAGGGATGCCAGACGCATCGAGTCCTGCGGAATTGACGAGCAGCGTCGGCCTGCCGAACGCTTTCTGCGCCTTTTCGAACACGCTTGCGACATACGCCTCGTCACGAACGTCGCCGCCGATTGCGACGGCACGGCCACCGCCCGCTTCGATGTCGGCAACGACCTTGCCCGCTTCGTCGGGCTCATCATGGTGTGCGACAATCACAGCGGCACCCTCGCGACCGAACAGGCGTGCGGTCGCCGCTCCGATTCCCGAACTCGCGCCGGTGATTATTGCGACTTGCGCTGCCAAAATGGTCATACGAAACTTTCCTCTGGGTGAGCCAGGAGAACGCGGCAGCCTCTAGCATGTTTCGTCCATGAAGTGCGGTATCGTCCCGTTTCGGTCGCGTCACGTGCATATCGTTGCGCGCTAGGAACGGGCCTGCGGCATGAAGGTTAAGCGTCATGGCAAACATCTTCGGGCGCTCGACGGATGATTGTAAAATGCTGGGCGGCATAGACAGGGAGACCATCATGATTGGCAGGACACGGGTGCTTTCGGCTCTCATTGCGACCACGGCCGCTGTTTCGGCCATCGTTACGGTAGCGACAGACGCCGCTCCGCGGCGGGCAATTCTGATGAACGCAGGGCCAGTCGATCAAGGACCCTCGCTCCCGCAGCAATTGACCAGCACAAACATCGCACTTGGTCGTGAAACATTCCGCAATGAAACATTCGGTAACGAAGGTTTCTGGACCGACGCGGTGCGTCTGCCCGCAGGCATCATGGCGGCGGAGGTCACGCCGATGCAGGCGCTTGAACTCGGCTTGCAAATCGATTCCGATGCCATCGATCCCGCCACCAAGGCCAAGCTGGCGGCCGAATTGCGCGCCGATCCTTCGGGCCGCAGCTCGTCGCTCCTGAACGATCCCGCCGTGACAATGGCGCTGATCAAGGCGGGTGCGGTTATTGGCATGGCACCCAAGGGCGACAAAGTGGGTGCGACTTGCGCAATGTGCCATACCATGTCCGATGCCTCGGTGTTCAAATCGCCCAGCGGCGGATCGATCGGCAGCCGCCTAGACGGGCAGGCTAACCATAGCCTCAATATCGGTAAGATTTTCGCGACTGCGGCCAATACGCGCGCGCTATACACGGTCGCGCAAACCGCGCTTTCGGCGAACATGGGCAAGGCTTTTGGTCGCGCACCGACCGGTCTCACCGAGACTTCGACCGAAGCAGATTTCGACGCCTATTTTTCGAATCCCCAATATTATCCGGTCGGCATGTTCGACGACACGTTCGACGGCAACGGCGACGCGATGCACAACTCGGCACTGTTCAGGCAGGATCTCGCCGCGCCCTATGGCAGCGAAGGGACGTTCACCAAACTCGAAGACTTCAGCAATCTCGTCTATACGAGCCTGCTAGACCAGACGACGCTGCTGTCGCCGGGCGGGCGGGCATTCGTTCACAAACTCGCGGGCCCCGCCGGCGACGAGATGCTCGACGACTACGCCAAGATTCTGCGCGACACCGGCGTGACCGGCTACCCCTATGTCCGCGCCACGGCGGGCGGAAAGCCTGGCGCGCTCGCAACGCCGATCGCCCTGCGCGTCGACAACCGCAAGCTGCTCGCAATGAATGCCTATCTGGCATCGCTGCCCGCCCCTCCCGGTCGGACCGAAGATCGTCAGGCGGCTTTTCGCGGTCGTGCGCTGTTCCAGTCGAGCGGCTGTACCGGATGCCACAATACCAATCAGGGCCGCGCGGTGCCAACCACGCTCCATGCCATGGCTCAGGTCTGGCCCGGCGATCGCCCGATGCTGCTTGCCCCGCGCAAGCCACCGCTCCTTGCCGTGCAGGACACCCCGGGAAATTTCTTCGACGACAAGTGGGCGGTGGTGAATGCGAGCTTGCGCGGCGAGAAGCGCGGCGTTGCCATGCCGCTGTTGCTCGACCTCGCCCGCAAACCCAATTATCTTCACGACAATTCGGTGCCGAGCCTCGATGCCCTGTTCGATCCGCGTCGAGGCCGCAATGCCCCGCACCCCTTCTATCTGGCGAACGGACGTCAGCGCGCCGACATTTCCCAATATCTTCGCAGCCTCGACACGACGTCGCGATAACGCTCGTCGGTCCCCACGATCGAAAGAGCCGCCGTGCTCTTCGACCAGAGTCCAGACCAATCCGGACAACCAAGGAGTAACATGATGAAGTCGATCAAGTTGATATGCGCCAGTGCCATGCTTGCCGGAATGATGGCGGCCCCTTCCTATGCCCAGATGGCGTCCGGCGATTCCATGAAGCCCATGAAACCAATGAAGATGTCGATGGCGCAGAAGAAAATGATGACGAAGTGCAACGCCATGTCACATGACATGATGATGAAGAATAAGTCCTGCATGAAGATGATGAAGATGCATCCCGACATGATGAAGGGCGGCTGAAACTTCAGGCGGAGGGCAGCGTTGCGGCCCTCCGCCACTCTTTTGAGTTTTCACGCAAGATTGGTGATCATCGATGCCGACGCAGCCCGATCTGCCCTCTCCGCATGGCGGCGACCTCGTTTATCGCCAGTCCCGGGCGACACGCATCTGGCATTGGCTCAATGCATTCGCGGTGTTCGTGATGCTGATGAGCGGGCTCATGATCTTCAACGCGCATCCGCAATTATATTGGGGCAAATATGGTGCCGACCACGAGCACCCATGGCTTGAGATCGGCAACGACGGCGATAGCGGGTTCGCTCGCGTCGGTCCGATCCAGCTACCGACGACGGGTGTGCTAGGCGTATCGAATGGCGAACAGCGCGCTTTCCCGGCGATCGTGACGATTCCTTCGAGTTACGATCTCGCTGGCGCGCGAAACTGGCACTTCGCGTTCGCATGGCTGTTGTCGTTCCCGGCCTGCTTTACTGGATATGGGGCTTTGCCGCGCGCCATGTCCAGCGCGACTTGGTGCCGACAACCGAGGAGCTCAAACCGCGAAGAATCTGGCAGGATGTCAAAGACCACGCGCGGCTGCATTTTCCAAGCGGAGCCGAGGCCCGTCATTATAATATCCTCCAAAAGCTCAGCTATGTTGGCGTGTTGTTCGGGCTGCTGCCGATGATGGTGTTGACCGGATTGACCATGTCGCCGAACATGGACGCGGCTTGGCCCTGGCTTCTCGACATATTTGGTGGCCGTCAGTCGGCACGCTCGATCCATTTCATTTGCGCTATGCTGGTGGCGGGTTTCATCGTCGTCCATGTGGCCATGGTGGTGCTTGCAGGCCCGATCAATGAACTGCGCTCGATCATCACCGGCTGGTATCGCTTGCCCGAAGAGCGGGGGAAGTGAGCATGGATGTCTCGCGCCGCCGATTGATCGGCGCGCTTGGCGCTGGTGCGGGTACCATCGTCCTGTCGGGATGCGACCGCATCAACAATTCGGCGTCAGTGCAGCGCATGCTGGGCCTCGGACAGGGACTGACAATGCGCGCGCAGCGGATCGTTACTGACCGGACGGCGCTGGCAGCCGAATTTTCCGCGGCGGATATGTCGCCAATATTTCGCACCAACGGCAATACGATGCCAGAAAGCGAGGCCTATCAGGCGCATGCCGCCAACGGGTTCGCCGACTGGAAGCTCGCCGTCGATGGCGCTGTTCGCCGACCGCTCAGCCTCACTCTCGATCAGATCCGCCGGATGCCGACGCGTACCCAGATTACCCGTCACGATTGTGTCGAAGGCTGGAGCGCGATCGGCAAGTGGACCGGGGTGCCGCTCAAGCTGGTGCTAGACGCGGCGGGCGTCAGTTCGAGCACACGCTATATCGTTTTCCATTGCGCCGACGATTTCGACGGGACGCCCTATTATGAGAGCATCGACCTGATCGATGCCTATCACCCGCAAACGATCCTCGCCTGGGGAATGAACGACCGGATGCTTGCCATGGGTCACGGTGCCCCGCTCCGGCTGCGCCTCGAACGTCAGCTCGGCTACAAGCAGGCCAAATTCGTCATGCGTGTCGAGGCGGTCGATCGGTTGTCGGGGATCGGGGACGGCAAAGGTGGCTATTGGGAAGATTCAGCCGATTATCAATGGTACGCTGGCATATGACACAACGCCAAATCGCTCTGAAAAGTCGATTTCGTAAAGCCGAACTTCGCGTAAATGAAGGATCGTCATGACTGATTATCGCAAGAGTCCTGAGGCCATCGCCGCGCTCTCCCGCGAACAATATCGGGTCACGCAGGAAAGCGGGACCGAACGACCCGGGACTGGCGAACATCTCGCCAACAAGGAACCCGGCATTTACGTCGATATCGTTTCGGGCGAACCGCTCTTCGCGTCGTCCGACAAATATGAATCAGGCTGCGGATGGCCGAGCTTCACCAAGCCGATCGAGCCCGCGAACGTTGCTGAGCTCAAGGACAAGTCGCTGTTCATGACACGCACCGAAGTCCGCTCGAAACATGGTGACAGCCATCTCGGGCATGTGTTCACTGATGGTCCGCGCGACCGGGGCGGCCTGCGTTATTGCATCAACTCGGCGTCACTCCGTTTCGTCCATCGTGATGAGATGGACGTCGAAGGCTATGGCGCATATCTGACCCAAGTGGAGGACGTCGCATGAGTTCCGAAACCGCGATCCTCGCCGGCGGCTGTTTCTGGGGAGTGCAGGACCTCATCCGACGCCAGCCAGGCGTCCTTTCGACGCGTGTCGGCTATTCGGGCGGCGAAGTGCCCAACGCGACCTACCGCAATCATGGCAAACACGCCGAAGCAGTGGAAATTATATTCGATCCTGCAATAACGACGTATCGCGCGGTGCTCGAATTATTCTTCCAGATCCACGACCCCACGACGAAAAACCGACAAGGCAACGACACCGGTGCGAGCTATCGCTCGGCGATCTTTTACACCAGCGACGAGCAGCGGCGCGTGGCCGAGGACGCCATCGCCGATGTCGAAGCGTCGGGTCTATGGCCGGGCACGGTCGTGACGAAACTTCAGCCAGCTGGCGATTTCTGGGAAGCCGAGCCCGAGCATCAGGATTATCTTAAGCGCATTCCCAACGGCTACACTTGTCATTTCGTGCGCCCCGGCTGGAAATTGCCCCATCGGGCTGTGGCGAGCTCAAGCGCTACGCTCCCAAACGTCGCGTAATTTCATTGCTGACGATGTAGGCTGCGGCGGTGTCGCTGTCGCTGTCGGCCGAACGGATGTCATGGGATCACCGCTGCCTAGCTTGACGTCTTGGCTCCAGCGCTCCGAGGCTTTGCCGAAGCACGATGAACAAATGGCAGGTCATGGGTTACGACAGCTGCTGTGCGAATGACCGAAAATCTGGCGGACCACGTCAATTGATTCTGGAACTTGAACGGCAGGTTACCGCGCTTACCAACCTAAAACCGGACTTTCCGGAATCCCCGACAAAACTGCCGTCCAGTGTCTTCTGAACGGACGCCGAATGTGGTCGCTGGTGACATGATGTGGCAAAGGAACCCTTCACCAGCATAGCGCTGCAGTGATGTGGTCGTTGAGCCACTTCAGCCGTTTTGTGCATTCACAAAATTTTTGACGCTAGCATGTCGAAGCATCAGAAATCGGCTGCGACATAATCGCAGCCATTTGGACGGCGTACCCTAGATATCCTGCGGCATTAACCCGAGCGGAATCTCCAAGTGGCTTACTGTCAAATCGAGTTTCCCGGATGGAAATTTCTGCATGGCCTCGACCCCGATTGGTCGGCGTGTGCAAAGCCTCTTGAGTTGATGTCCTGCCAGGCGACTCTCGAACTTCCTTGTCGTCAATGAAAAGCCAATGGGCTGTCAGATCGAAGTCTTGGATGTTCTGAAAAGGTGCCCGCACGGGTCGATGCGCCGTGAAAAGCGACAGGGTCAGAAAGGTGATAGCGACATATCGGTTGTGAAATGCGAAGGTGTCGAAGTCTCGCTGCCGGCGCGCATCTGCGAGGAAGTCGCGGCATGCCGGAAACAGCCTGTGCAACATGCCCCGCTCGGCAACTAGGCGCGAGCCAACATGTCCCCCCGGATGGTCGGGCGGATTGTCATGCCCAATCAGCCTAACAGCGATATCGCTGTGCACCTCTGTCAGTTCGGCACATTCGATGGTCGTGTAATAAAGTGCCGGATTGTGCTTCGCCGCTTGCCCGATGACATGCGACGCACTCGCGCTGTCACGCTTGCGCGCCATCAGGCTGTGAAAGAGTTCGTCTGGAAGGCGACCCAGCGCGGGACGGCGAGACCATCCGTCCCAGATTGTTCCCCACAGGTACACCATTGGGCAGGAAGGGGTCACCGCAGAGGAGAAGGAAACGGACATCCGGTTTCGCTCCACGGTCAACGGCGTGGAAGGCGTGATCGAGCTCAAAGTCGGCGATAAGCTTTATTCGGGCGCCGACCTCGCCGCGACGATCCCCGACCAGCTTGTCGCCAAATATTTGGCCCCGGCCGGACGCCGTGCTGGCGTACTCCTCGTCACGCGAGCTGAACGCACCGGCTGGAAGCATCCCGATACTGGCGCTTCACTCGACTTCGCTGCGCTTAACGCGATGCTGGGCGTTGTTGCCTATGCATACCGGAAAGGTTTCCCCGGTGAACTTCATATAGACGCCGCCGGACTTGGCCTGACTCCGCGGCTGCCCACCGAACGTGAGGCTAAGAAGCGCTAGCAATCATCATGTGTCAAAGGCAGCGGCGTCAGTCGCTCGAACAAAATGGGGAGGACAATGCCGTTGCGCCGTCCGTGAGCGCGAAGGCTGCGGCACCGAGCGTCGCCCCGTCGCCCAGCAGGGGATGTAGAAGAGGCGCATGGCAGACAAAGCGGTTTCCACGCCTTCGGCAAGCCCGAGCACGGTGTCCGGGTTGCCGAGGCGGACCGCGCCTATTCAGGCGATCGGTGACTCGATGGAGCCGACGCTCGCAGCTGGAGATGACGTCATCGTTGATCGGAGCGACGGCAATACGCGGCTAAGGGATGGTATTTATGTGCTGCGCGCTGACGATCAGCTTTTGGTCAAACGCCTGGCGCGCGTCCCGACAAAAATCGGCCTGATCGTGCACAGCGATAATCCAGCATATCCATCCTGGGAGCCGCGGCACCGCGCTGAGGTCGACGTTGTTGGGCGTGTACTATGGTTTGGGAGAAAAGTCGGCTGATACATTTCTGAGCTTCCGACCTGATAAGTTCTCACCAAGCTGGGCGTTACGCTCTATATCGTCTGCCATTCGAATTGCATCGTCCGCTTCGCCGCCGATCCGAGCTTGCTCACCATGATTTGCCGTGGCTACGATCAAAATAGCGGCGCCGGCCCGTGCTGCGGTGCGCAATTGGACGGCGAGATTTCGCGCTTTGTTGGGCGTGAATTCGTAAATCTTCTTGGCACCGCTATCGATGAGAACAATTTCCCCCGTATCTCGATCGTGCGAAACCCCGATCATCTTTCGGCTCCGGTGAGCTTATCCGCCGCGTTTCGGAAGCATATCTCATTATCCGTGCCTTTGCGACTGTATCAAAAGCCGGCCTTTCAAGCTGGTGTTGATAATGGGAATTTATCAACACCAGTGACAGCGGCGCGCCGGCTCACGAACCAAGGAAAATTGCAGGTTCAGATCTGCCGAAGCTTCCAGGATTGCCTGACCTGGCGCTCTCGAATTTCGACCATCTAATGTCTGGCGCGATATGACCGCCTCGGGGGCTCGGGGGGATGAACGGCCCCAAAAATGCGGCGAAATCAAGCATTTTAAGTCGTTTAGCTGCGGGATCCCGCGCGCTTGACAACCTTTTCACAAATGGATAAGTTTTCATATGTGAGAAATAAATCGTAGCGTTCATCTAAAAGGGCGCAGCTAGGGGAGAGAATGATGAAGCGCGTTTCAGCAAGGGTGATTTCCGGAGTTAGCAATGCCGCCTTGGCCATTTCGGGCTTGTCTCTAGCCGCAGTCGCGCAAGCGCAGACTGGTCCTGATCGCGCAGCAGCGAGTACACAAGCGGCAACAAGCGTGCCTGAGGATACGGATATCGTCGTAACCGGTATTCGTGCCGGCCTAAAAACGGCGATAGATTTGAAACGATCGTCCGACGTGGTCGCCGACGTGATCGCAGCAGAAGATATTGGCAAATTCCCAGACACGAATCTGGCCGAGTCTTTGCAACGTATTACGGGGGTCCAGATTACGCGTAACCGTGGCGAAGGATCCAACGTCAGCATTCGTGGGCTGGACCCAGCATTCAACCGCGTTGAACTGAACGGCCGTTCAGTAACTTCGCCGACTGGAGGCAGAAATTTCGATTTCACGATTTTGGCGTCAGACTTTGTGAGCGCAATCGAAGTTTATAAGACGCCATCCGCAGACCGGGAGGAAGGTGGTATCGCTGGCACAATCAACGTCAGAACGGCGCGACCTCTTGATCTTGGCAAAAACCGGCTCGCTCTATCGGCTGAAGCGGTTTACGAATCTAACCCAAAAGAGACGCAACCAAAGCTGTCACTTTTGGCCAATCACGTGTTCGACGATGGTCGTTTCGGCGTTAATTTCGGGGTCAGCTGGGAGCGGCGCGCGCTGGGAATCCAGCGATATGAGGCATTTGGTCTCGAGTCAGCCACCGAAAGCACGCGCTCCCCGCAACTCGACTACAATCGCGATGGTGATTTCAAGGATACATTTCTGATCAATCACGCGGCCAATTTCAATTCGGACCGCGGACGTACAGAGCGCGGCACTGCTGTTCTCAATCTCCAGTTCAAACCAACACCTGAGCTTGACCTTCATCTCGATACGCTCGCATCCTATTTCGACGAGCGCTTTGCGGCACTGGTGAATGCTAACCGCTTTACGAACATTGCCGGACCGGGTGCCGCTGTGATTAATAGTGTGATCGATCCCGCAGTGGGTGGTGGCCTTGTGACGTTCCTCGACGCAAATGGCGTCGATCACCGCGTCGGGCACCCGATCATTGCCAATCGCAACCGGCTTTATTCGATCGCGCTGGGCGGGACATGGAAATCAGGCGATCTTCAGATTGACAGCGAGCTATCATATTCGCGTGCTACGCGGAGCTCTGATTACCTGCAGCTCCAGACGATCAGTCGCGGCAACACTGCCGAAGATTTGCGCGGTAATCTGGGTGCAATACCGTCCGTAACCTATGGCAGAGGCTATGATCCGCTAAACCCTTCGACTTACTATGTACTTGGTATCAATGGCTTTGACGCAGTGCCGACCACCGATACCAACAAGGACTTCCGCATCGATGGAACTTACAGGATGGACGGGTTCGTAAAGGCGATCCGGCTTGGCTTCAAATATTCCGATCGATTGGAAAAACAGGTTCCCAATTCCATCGCAATAAGCGCACAGCAACTTGCGCCGCTGGTCGGAGCGACGTATCTGCCGACTGTTGAAGGTGGAGCTTTTGCTGCTGCCCCGTTCTTGACCCAGATCAACTACGGGAATTTTCTCCCGGGGTATCCCTCGGTCGGACCTTATCCGACCACCTATCTCGCAGCTGACATCGAGAAGTTTTACGGTACGCTGTCCAAGGACAAGTTGCTATCAACCTTCGCGCCCGCGCCTAATCTGGCGGGCACTTTCTCGGTCAAAGAGCGTGTCCCGGCAGCCTATTTGCGTGTCGATTTCGGCACAGCAGATGATCGCTTCGGCGGGAATATCGGCGTGCGATACGTGCATACAAGCCAGACGTCAGAAGGCTATGCTCCCGACTTAAACAATATCATTTTCTCGCAGCTTGGCGCGATTACGACGATCCCAACCGTCTCTGCGCAAACGATCAAACGAAGCTACGATAACGTGTTGCCAAGCCTCAATCTCAAATACTCGATTGCCGACAATGTAGTCATGAGGTTCGGGCTTGCCCGTGTCATGTCTCGACCGACGCTCAGCCTTTTGTCGCCCAGCACGTCCGTCAATGCCAACGTCCGGACGATCAATTCAAATAACCCTCTCGTGAAGCCTTATTTGACGGATCAGGCTGATCTCTCGCTCGAATGGTATCTAAAAGGTGGCGGGCTGTTGTCAGTCGCGGGGTTTTACAAAGACTTGAAGAACTTCATCGTTTCAACCTCGCGCACCGAGACACTGACCGTCAAGATCGATACGGGCGGAACTTTGCAAATACCTTTCACCCGGTTCCTTCCCGACAACGGCGCAGGATCAAAGCTGAAGGGCTTTGAAATCGGTTATCAACAGCCCTTTACGTTCTTTGGTCCATTCTTCCGCAATTTCGGCGTTATCGCCAATTACACCTACGTTGAGGCGGACCCCGTCTCGGTTGTTTCGGGTGGCCCGCCGATCGCATTGCCGGGGGTTTCGAAAAACAACTACAACTTGGTTGGCTACTACGAAGACAAGACCGTAGGCGTCCGCCTGGCCTACAATTTCCGCGATCGCTTCGTCGTAGACACAAGCAGTTACTTTGGTGATGGCGATTTCGTGAATGCCTATCGTCAGCTCGACCTGTCGGCGAGCCTCAATCTGACTGCGCAAATTCAGGCAAAGCTTGACATTCTCAATCTGACGAACTCGAACCTGGTCAATGTCGACAAGTATGGCGCGCTGCGCGGTGTACAAAATGTCGGTCGGCGATTTACGTTCGGCGTAAGGGCGTCGTTCTAATATGGCGGGTACGGTCATCATGCAGCGCTTAAAGGACGCGAGTGTCGATATCGGAAGACCCGATATCCTACGGAAGCGGTTGTTTGAAGAAGGCGTGCTGTTTTTTCGCGGGCTGTTTGATCCCGGGGCAATATTTGCAACCCGCAAAGACATCATGCGGGCGATTGAGGAACATGGCTGGGCTAACAGAGAAGGGCAGCCGACGGGTGTTGCGCGGTTCGAGGGCGATGAAAATTGGTGGGGCGGCTACCGTGCAATTCAGAGGCTTGAGTCTTTCCACCGGCTTGCTCATGATCCCGCGGTTATTGCAATGCTCGCGGGCCTGTTCGGCATGCCTGCCTTTGTGCATCCGCGCAAAATTGCACGCGTCGTCTGGCCGCAGCGCCCGACGTTCACAACCGCACCCCATCAGGATTTTCCGCTAATTGCCGGAACGATTGATTTTTTCACGATGTGGGTGCCGCTTGGCAATGTGGGTATGGACGATGGCGGCCTGCGTGTGTTGCTTGGGTCTCAGATCGGTGGGGTGTACCCGATGCAGGCCGCAACCGGTGCTGGTGGTATCGGTATCGATGTTGATCCGGACGATTCCCGTTGGGCCAGCATCGATTATCAACCAGGCGACGCAGTGCTGTTCCACAGCCTGACCGTCCATGCGGGCATGCCGAATGTGTCGGATCGCTTTCGTATATCGGCAGACTTTCGGTATCAGCCGATCAATGAACCGGTGGGACAATGGTCGTTATCGCCCCATATTTGGGAAACGCCCGAGGCCGAGTCTTGGGATGAGTATACAAAGGGATGGCTCAGCAATGAATGGGTGAATTACCCGGATTCGCTCGACATTTTGAAAGTTGGACGCGAAGTGCTTTCCGGCGCTGACTGCTTTCGAGAGCATGGTGGGACGGGTGGGGGAATCTCAAACTTTATCGATAGCAGGGCGTTCAAAGCCAGTGTTGCAGCCTGATGGCGGCAGAGACGTCGGGGATTGCCGCACCGAGCATGTCCGTTGCACCCACCCGTAGTCGACTGACCGTCGGTCAACTTACGGGTTATGGCGTTGGGGAGGCTGCGACCTCGCTTATTATGAATGGGCTGTTTGGCTTTGCCCTTATCTTTTATACCGAAGCTCTGGGTCTCAATCCCGCACTAGCGGGCCTCGCATTGTCAGTCTCCGTTTTTTGGGAGGCCGTAACTGAGCCCGCAATGGGCTATATAAGCGACCGAACCAACTCACGCTTTGGCCGGCGGCTACCTTGGATTGCGCTCGGCGCCGGGACGATGTCCGTCTGTTTTGTAATGCTGTGGTATGTTCCATCCATGTTCAGAACCAGCCAGATGGCAACGTTCGGCTATTTGCTTGGAGCAAACATTGCGCTGCGCACCGCGCTTACGATGTTCGTTGTGCCATACCTTGCGCTTGGCTTTGAGCTGGCAAGCGATCCCGAGGACAGGTCACGGCTGCAGAGCGTTCGCTGGGTCTTCAATATGACCGCAAATTTGTTTGGGCCAGCGCTGGCTTGGTTGATCTTCTTTCCTAAATCGGCGCAACCCGGCGCAACATTGGGGGCTGAGATGCGCGAGCCCGCCAATTATCAGTCGATGGCCCTGACTTTTGCGGTGGCAGTGCTGGTATTGTCGGCGATCTTAATTGCAGCATCTTGGCGTGCACGACGGTCTTCAACTGGTGACCAAACGACCGATCATTTTGGTTTTATCAGGACCTATCGCACTGTATTGAGTGACCGCGTTACGCTCGCTATTCTCGGTGCCCTGCTGGTATTCGTCATAAGCATGGTGCTGGTTTCGTCCATCCAAACCTATGTCTATGTTCACTATATGCTGTTCGACAGCTGGGAAAAAGCGCTCGTTGCCGGATCGGGCATGGTTGGCGCAGCGCTTGGGTCGTTGGCGGGTCCCTTGCTGATTGCGCGATCGTCTAAAATCGGCGCCCTTTTAGTCGGATGCCTCATAGGGATATTCGCGCAAGTTCTTTCGGCTGCACTTTTCCTCACCGGCTGGGTCTCGCTAGGTTCAACCACTGCTCTCGTTGCTTTCATCGCGCTTCAGGGGCTCTATTGGGGGGCGAGTGGCGTCGTGTTGCCTGTCACGACGAGCCTCATGGGAGATGCGGCGCAGGCGGCTTCATGCCGTTTTGCCCAACCGCTTGACGGTGCATATTCAGGATCCTTCAGCCTGGTTTGGCGTGTCGGCACATCAATTAGCCTCCTCGTCAGCGGGCTGATCCTAGCGGCCATCGGTGTTCACGGCACAGCAGCCGCCCTTTCGGATGTCGTCGCGACGCGGCTCGCAGCAAGTTTATTTGCTATGGGCAGTGCTGGCTATCTTGTTGCACTCTGCTGGATTGTCGTCATGCGACACCGGCTGGTCGTGGCTGCGCCTGCTTAAAAAGCTGTTGTCGTCGTTATCAACTGCACAGGGCCGAACAGACCGGAACTGGTTTGATCATCGAAAATGTAACCCGTGGGGGATACGTCGGAAAAATGATTCGCGAGCGTGTTGAATATCGTAATTTCAATCAAGTTCATGCCCGCAACCAGTGATTTTCCACAGTTGAGTGTCCACGGCGGCGAATAGACGCTTCCAATCGCCGTGCCGTTTATTTTCACCATAGCAGCGGCCCGAACCTGCCCAAGTCGCAATGACAAAGGCCGGCTGACGTCGTTATCATCAAGTACGATCGACTGCTGGTATCGTAAGCCCCCCGAATAGCTTGCGAGGCCGTAAAGCGACCAATCGCCCGATGGTATTGGGCCGGTGGCACTCATGATTGCAATCGACGATCGGAGACAGTCGCCGCCGCGGCGGCCCTCGGGGTCGATTATTGTGAACTCAAAGCTGCCGCTTGATGCAATAGGATCATGACGCACCAAGTGGGTCGTGTTTCCGATCGCCGTCGGCTCTGTGTTAGCCGTCCAGTTTCGTTCGTTTGTATTTAACTTAATTATCCCGAAATGATCGAAGGTTATTGATATCGATCCTGGCGGGAGCTTAACCGAAAAATGCTGAGGTCGCCTGAGGAGTGGTGTCGCCATCGTTGGTTGTTCGGTTAATTCACGACCCTCAGCATCGACCCAATTTAGTCGCGCGCGACAATACCCGTCATGCCCCTGAACAAATCGGAGGAAAAAGCGCCCGGACGTCAATCGATCGTCGAGCGGGATCGTTATTTCGGGGCCAGCATGGTCGGGCAACCCCCAGACGGGAAGCGCTGCCGCTCCCAACGCCTCTGTACGTGCAGTAATTAAGTCGCCATCGCTCCACAACTGCCAAGCCGCTCGGCTCGAGAGTCGCAAGTGGGTTGCGTTCGCGGGTGGCGCTCGCCAAAAACCGTCTGCATACCAAAGGTTTCCGGCCTTTCCGTCAAGGTTGATCCAGTCGGGCAACCTAATCTGTTTCAACCCATGCGGACCGCTGCGCCAATCCTTTGCCCAAGGGTCTTCAAACAACCCTTCGGTCGTAGAAGCGAGACAGTCGCGCCATGGCGTCGGAGCCTCTGTCGACGCCGCCAATGCCGCCAAGTCGTCATCGCTTGCCGCCGCGATTGTCGCGTTTCGCCATGTCGAGCGCTCGGCGTCACTCGCGATCGGGCCGAGCAGACGCAGTCGTGGGGCAAATCCAGGCGCAACGCTTTGGCAAGGCTGCGTGAGATCGTCGCGCCAATTCAGGTGTCGGAGTTCGGCAAGGGCGTCAGGCCAGTCAAGCGTATAGTCGCCAAAGCGATTATCGAGCGTCGGAATAAGGGAATAGGACCAAGCGTCGTCCGGCAATTGTGTAACAATCCGCTCTTTGTCACCAAAGCTGGCTTCGTCGCCGGCGCCAGCGGACGACGCGATGACCGCTAATTCGCCAGCCTGCAACGCAAGAGGAAGATAGCCGTCGTCAACCGAAAGGCGCTGCCACTGTCCTGTAAAAGCATCGAGACGCGCGGGCTTCGCGAGAGCTGGCAGGTATGGCCGCACGGATACAGGTTCGCCGCTGATATTCAACAAGCACCAGACGTCCAGATCGTCGATGGAGCGCTGCATGACGCGAAGATCGGGATGATTAAGTACGATGCGTCGAGCAATTCTGGGGCTCACGATTTCTGCAAAGTCCGCGTCTTTATCGATGACCCTTATAAGCCCGTGCACCCCCGCGATGTCGGGTTCCAGGGCACCAAAAGCGATAACACGACCGCCCTGCGCCAGAAAAGCACTGATGCAATCACGCGTCACGTGGTCAAGCGTCGTTGCGTCCGCCAGGATCAGCGTTCCGTAACTGGCCCTCCCAACACGAAGCTGGCGATCCACAACCTTCAAATTTTCAAAAGCGCTTCCGTCGATGAAATCAAAATCGACGCCATCGCGGAAAAGGTGATCGGCGATCTCAAAACTGAGGGCTTCGGCTGAATCGACAGTTGTTGTAGCTTCTCGCTGATCGTCAGACAGAGAGTTTGGTCCGAATGACGAAACGTCCGAGTTCAAGCCTCCTGCAAGCGCACTCGTCGGATAAAGGATTGCTGTGTCGCAGACGTGATGACCCTGCGACAACAGCCATGACATGCGCTCGATATAGCCATTGAGCGACACTGTTGCCGACCAGAATGGTTGTCTAAAGTGAAAATCGGGCGGGGCCCATTCCCAGTGCGAGCGGTTCGTTGTGTAATAGAGTCCGTGCAGGTTTATGAGATTAGCGCCCAGCACGAACAGCGTGTTCACGCCGGTCAACATTTGGTGCGGGGTTACCCCCCATCCGCTAGAATGGAAACATTCGGCCCAGACGCGCGCGCGGCCGTTCAGATGTGCAATTGAGCTGGCGACCTTGATTCCCTTGAAGGCGCGCGGTCCGCGCAAATCGGGGTCGTCTGATCCCGGAGCTGAATACCAGCGCATGGTTCGCATATAGTCGCCATAATGGTCGAGGCCGACCCGCGGCGATCCTCGACCGGCATTGTCGTGTCCAAACAGGCAATTGTGCGCTTCCATCCAGTGATGGATCGGCTTGAAATAGTTCTCTTCGACAAGAACAGCGTTCAATTCGGCAAAATCGACTCGCAACTGCGATGTGTCAGCATCATGCTCGAATATTTCGTGCAGTCGGCCCTCGAGCGAATATCCGAAGCGGTCGCTGAACTGGCGAGGTATGTCCGTCGACCACAGCGGAAAGCGACATGAAAAATCGAGTTCATCTTGGAAAAATATGTTGAATGTCGTGCCAAAGTGTTTGCCCAGGCGTTCAGCGAACGGGAGATAAAACCGCTCGACGACCAGGCGCCCGCTGTCGGCGTGAAGCGGATCGAACGCGGTCGGCAAGCCAAAGACGCGCGAATGTTTTAGCCGATCGGTTCGGATAGACAGATCGAGCGCGTCACCTCGCCCTTCGTCGGTGGCCCGCAATTCCCAGCCAGGAATAGCATGCTCGGAACCGATCTGGCGGAGAATCGGGTTGAGCAGGCAATAATCCTTCATACCGAGCGTGATTCCGCGCGGCGCAGCATAATCCAATAACTGGATCAGAACGTCCCACCACTCGCTTCCAAAAACTTCGGGCTCGCCGACATTCGTTGAACCATCGGGCCAATGGTTGTAACTAATGATGGCGGACCTCACGCCGCCTTCGACAAGCTGGTCGAGCTGCCATCTCAGTCGGTCGAAATCGAGCTGATCTCCGACCCACCACCAGAACGGTGTCTGACTATAACCGGGCGGCGGGTCGCGAAACCCGGACATCACGTCGTCGAATTTCATGGGTTTTGCTTGAGAAGAGCATTCGCGCTTTTTACGACCTGCAACGAAGCGTCGGCGATTGTTCCGTCCTGATAAATGAGGACATTGACGATCGGCGCGACTCCAAAATGCTTCAACCGACTCATCGTGTGAGCAAGTTGTTCTGCGGTATATTTGGGGGCAACCGCTGGCGTGTCACGCTTGCTGTGAACCCAGACACCTTCGAGCGAGAAGGTTCCTGCAGCCTGCAAGCCCGCAAAAGCTCCTTTTGTGATGCGACCATCACCGCCTGCAACAAGCAGTCCGTTCATGCTGCCGTCGCGGTTCAACGCATCGTTCGCGCCGGACGGCACGATTTCCTCACCGCAATGGTAATCCTGAAACCCTGTCGCCGACGTGCCTCGCCATGAATTGAAGCAGATCGGGCGCGTCGGATCTCCCGCCTTGGCTGCTTTATCGAGGGCCGCCCAATCCGGACTGCGATAAAGATAATTGTAGAGTCCGTCGTCGAACCACCATCCTGCCACACCCTTGCTATACCGCGTGCCAACTTCGGAAACGATCGCCCGCCAGTTTGCAAAAAGACGGCGGCTGTCGATCGTCCATAGGCCGGTTGCCCGACCCCAGGCTACGTCGTCGATGGCGCCGATATGATAATAGAGAAACAGCTTGATGCGTCGTTTCGCCAGCGCCTTTATCATGTCAGCGATCAGATCGCGCGATGCGGTGCGTCCAGGAAGAATTGCATCGAGCGATTTGAGCGGAGCGGGAAAATACTGGTCGGCATGCGCGGTCGTCAGCACCAAGAAAGTTGCGCCGGTTGCCTCGATGGTATCGGCAAACCGCTCGACATCGAATGAATCGACGGCTTGCTGGTAGGTCTTTTGCGGCCCTGATCGTGGCATCGTGCGTTTTGTCCAGTGTGTCATCAAGCCAAAGCGCTCCTTGGCCATCCACCGGGCGTCGGCGCGCACACTGCGTGCTTTGCGATCAAGATCTGCCAACAAGGCAATCTCAGTGATCTCGATGGCGCGGACGTCGATTCCGAACGCTGCTCCGGCTTCAGCGGGACTGATGCGCAAGATGACTGTGTGGCGCCCAGCAGTTAGGTGAAGCCGGTCACCGAACGGACTGCGCGCTTCAAAACCTTGAGGATCAGGGTGAAATTTTGCCGTGACTGTTTGATCGTCAACCGACAGCTGAAATGTGACGGCAGACCCGGACGTGTGCTCAGCAAGTGCGGCAACGGAAAAGTCGCCTGCCTCTGGCACATTCACCGTCCACGACAATGCTTGCCGCTCGTCTTGCCAGCCTGTGAGCGGACCTTTGAGATGGCTGACCGGAGACAACGGCGAAAATTCTCCGATACGGTCAGCATCCTCAGCCATCAATTCGTTGACCCGATCGACCCGAATTTCGCCATCTGGCACAAAGGGCGGACCGTCGCGTGATCCAGCGCTGGCTGCCCCCGCGACCGCGAGTGCAAAACTGAGGATGATCGCGCGACCAAGTCGCCGAAACTTGTTGATTGTCACCATTGACGTTCGACCTCCCGGGCGACGCTGGCCATCTCAGCGGAACGATGGCATTTAATCGCCAATCTGGAGATTTGATTTTGGCGAAAATTGAACACGGCCCGGGTGAAGCGAGGATCGATTCCGATCGGCTTTACCGCGCTCCTGCGCTTGAAAAGGGGCTCGACATCCTCGAATTGCTTGCGAGCGAGGAGGAGCCTCTGACCGTAAGCGCAATTGTCCAGCGCCTCGGCCGATCGACGGGTGAATTGTTCCGGATGGTTCAGGTCCTCGAACATCGCGGCTTCATTGCTCTTGCCGCCGATGGCAGCGGATACGTCCTGACTAATCGGCTGTTCTCGCTGGGGATGGATCGACCCCCGGTCCGTAACCTTACCGAGACTGCGTTGCCGGTCATGCGGGCGCTGTCTCGTAAAATATCTCAGTCCTGCCATCTGGCTATTCATTCGGAAGGCCAGATGGTCATTGTTGCTCGTATGGAATCCGCCGGACAGATCGGATTTTCTGTCCGCATCGGTTATCGCCGTCCAATCATCAGTACGCTCTCGGGCGCGACACTTTATGCGTTCCAGCCTTCGGAGATACGCAAGCGCTGGGAGGCGCTGATGGTGCCCAAGCCTACCAATGCAGAGTTGAATGCATTTCGGATTCGCTGCGACGCTATCCGCACGGCCGGCCGCGCGCGCGCGCCAAGTGATTATGTGCCTGGGATCGTCGATGTGTCGGCGCCGATCATGCGAGGCGAATTGGCCGCCGCGGCGCTTACGGTTCCCTTCGTCGAGACGTTGCTTTTGCCGGTTCCCATCGAAGAAGTGGCAGAACAAGTCGATATAGCCGCGCAGGACATCTCCCGTCAGCTGTTCCCCAGTGATGCACGAACTTGACAGAGCGATCATTAATTCGACCAGCCTCCGTCGATTGCAAAGGTCTGTCCCGTCGTGAATGCGGAATCGTCCGAAACGAGATAGGCCACTAAGGCAGCGATCTCCTCGGGGCGACCCAAACGCCCCATTGGCTGACGCGCCTTGAAGGCATCGAGCGCTGCATCGTGATCACCCGTTGCAGACAGCCTGTCGTGCAACGAAGGCGTATCGACGGTGCCAGGGCAAATTGCATTACAGCGGATGTTCTTGCCGACGAAATCGGCCGCCACGGCTTTGGTCATGCCGATGACTGCCGCCTTCGACGACCCATAAGCAAAGCGGTTCGGAACGCCTTTGATCGAACTAGCAACCGAGGCCATATTTATGATCGAACCACTGCCAGCCTCAAGCATGCCTGGGAGAACAGCACGCATCGTTCGGAACATCGCGGTTGTATTGAGGTCGAATGAGCGCTGCCAGTCGGTCTCTGCACATTCGAGAATGTTGCCGTTGGCGACCCAACCAGCACAGTTGAACAAGGCGTCAATCCGGCCGATCGAATTGACGATTTCGCTGACTGCCGCGCTGTCGGTTACGTCCAGCGCAGCCGTTCGGCTGTCGGCGAGACTACTGAGCAACGACACATCGCGGTCGGTTGCCCAGACCTGCGCTCCCTCGGCCAGGCAGCGTTCGGCTGCGGACCGTCCAATGCCCTGACCGGCAGCGGTGATCAGCACGGTCTTTCCAGTCAAGCGCATTGGCGATCCACTTTCGTCGAATGGTCGAACGATTTGTAGGTGAGCAAAAATTCGCAGTGACCCAAAGCCTCTGATTTGCTTTGCTGGCCACCGACCGCGGCTTCGACCGCGCGAAAGATTTCTGCTCCCACCGTTTCGATGTCTGCATCCCCCGTCAGGATCCGCCCCGCATTTATGTCCATATCCTCGGACATGCGACGATAGGTATCGGGGTTGGCGCAGACTTTGATGACCGGTGAAATAGCCGAACCCACCACCGATCCGCGCCCAGTCGTAAAAAGGGTGAGGTGAGAGCCGCACGCTATAAGTTCAACGATCTCTGCGTTGTCCGCGATATTTGGAAATCCAAAACGCGGTTCGCCATCGGGAACCACGTCGAGTAGGTAGAGTCCTGGAGCGGTTGTTCGTTCACCAGGCTTGATGACACCTTCGATCGGGCGTGTTCCGGACTTCACATAAGCACCTGCCGATTTCTCTTCCTGTGTAGAAAGTCCGCCCTCTGCATTGCCCGGCGCGAAGCTGCCAAAACCCATTGTTCGATAATAGCGATCGGCCTTGTCGATCGCGGCAAGCACGTCAGAAGCGATCGAAGCAGTGCGGGCTCGGTCGCCGATTGCGCCTTCGCAGCCAATCATCTCACCTGTTTCTTCAAAGATGCATGTGGCACCGGCATCGACAAGTTTGTCAAAGGCTCGGCCGACCGCCGGATTCGCAGTAATTCCGCTTGTCCCGTCCGATCCGCCGCAAATTGTGCCGACCACGAGGTCCGACCAGTCAAAATCTACCCGTTGAACCGTGTCTGCCACTTGGCGCTTCACACGCCCGACTGCTTGTAAACCGACCGAAATGGCACTCGCCGTCCCTCCGGCGCTCTGAATGACGACTGTTTCCACCGGACGTCCCGATAACTCGATATGGCGCGCCAATTCGGATCGATCGAATCCTTCGCAACCGAGTGACAAGAGGACAACGCCGCCGACATTGGGGTGGGTGGCGAGCGCCTTCATCATCTCAAGCGCATAGGCATTAGGATAACAGCCAGGAAAACCGACAAGGTGAATATCGGGCGAGCCCGACTGGTCAACGATACGACGCGCCACGAAGTGAGCGCATTCGACGAGGTAAGCGACGATAATAATGTTACGGATACCTTTGCGCCCGTCGGACCTCAAAATACCTTGCATCAGCCAAGCTCCTCCGAGGACGACGCAGCATGCGTGTGCGCCGGGATGTAATCGCTGCGCATGTTATGGACGTGTACCCAGCTACCCTGGGGGACGTCAGCCGTCGTCCGGCCGATGACCATCCCGTATTTGATAATCGGATCACCCGTCGGGATATGCGAACGTGCGATTTTGTGGCCAAGTTTGATCGCTTGTTGCACGACGACTTGTTCCAAAATGTCGAGTATGATTTTGTCGCCGACATCTGTGTCACGACGACAGACAAGGATATTATCGTCAGGGTGAAGGAGGATCGCAGCTTGGCTCATGCGACATCCACCTGATAAATGCGCGCTGCGTTGCCGCCCATGATTGCCTGGCGATCGGCAAGGGCAAGCGGAGACAGAATCGCGCAACACAACTCGAACCAGTCGCGATAACGCATCTTTTCGGTCAGCACCGGCCAGTCGCTGCCCCAAAGGACCCGCTCGGCCGAGAATGCCGTCAGGACGGTTTCGAAAAAGGGCCGCAGCGTTTTGAGGTCGGGCAATTCGATCGCAAGACTTGCCAGGCCTGACATTTTGCAGGCTACGTTGGGGAGCGCTCCGAGACGCTGGATCGCCGCTATCCAAGATGCGGTCGGTCCTTCTTCCGAGATTGATGGTTTGCCGAAATGATCGAGAATGATCGTCGTCCCGGCCGCCGCATTGGCCAGAGCTCCAACCGTGTCGATTTGGTCTTCGCGGACAAGAGCCTCGAACACCAATCCACGCTTGCCGAGTAACTCGACCAGTTCGAGAACGGGGCCCGATGTCAGCCATTCGATGTTGGCCTCGTCCTGAAGCATAGGTCGGATACCGCGAAATTTCGGGTCGTTCGAAAAAGCAAGAAGATCGGACGATGCGTCTGCCGACCGCAGATCGATCCAGCCAATGACTCCCAACACCCAGTCGTGCTTCGCGGCGAGTCCGAGCAAGAAGGTGGTCTCCGCCGCGGTCGGTGCCGCTTGTATCAGAATGGTCGCATCTACCTTTGAAGCGCGAAGGTTAGGCAACAGATCGCTTGGGGCAAAATCGTGATAAAGGGCCCTGTGATCGGATGTAAGCCAATCATAATCGTTGCGCGCGAGCGTCCAGAAATGCTGATGGGAATCTATGATCCGGGTCATGTCGACACCGGTTCGGGGACGCTGATGTCTTCAGCGATGAGTCGTTGGTCGACGAGTGACCGCCAGAATTCGACAGGGATAACACAAGCAGCGTTGGCCACTGCCTCATCGACTTCATGCGGCGCGCTGAAGCCTGCAACCACGCTTGCAACAGCCGGGTTGGCAAGACAGAACTGTAAAGCCGCGGCTGCGAGCGGCACGTCAAAGCGCGCGGCAGCCATACGCAACGCATTGACGCGATCGACGATTGCTACAGGCGCATCTTGATAATTGTAACGGCTGAGTCCACCAGCCAAGATACCGGAATTGAAGGGTCCACCGAGAACGACTGCCACATTTTCTTTGGCACAGCGTGCCAAGAAAGTTGCCGACGCAGCGTGCTCGAGGAGCGTGTATCGACCAGCGAGCATAACGACGTCAATTTGACCCGTTCCGATCAAATCCTCGGCAGCTGCAGTGTCGTTGACGCCCACACCTACATGTCCGATCACGCCCGACACTTTGAGATCGGCCAAGGCTTTAAGTCCGCCGGTCGCCAATTGCTGCATGAACGACGGATTTGCTTGACCATGGGTTGCAACGCCGATGTCGTGAATGAACGCTATTTCCAGCCTGCTGGCCTTCAACCGCGCGCAGCTTTCGTCGATCGATCGCAGGATGCCGTCGCCTGAATAATCGAAGCGGGGCGAATACCGTTCTGTTGAATGAAACCCAAAACGCTCGCGATCGTCTACGACTGTATCGTCGGCATCGAGCAGTCGCCCAACCTTGGTCGAGACATACTGGTCCGAGCCGTCCAACGCGACACCCAGTCGCCGTTCGGACAGACCGAACCCGTAAAATGGGGCTGTATCGAACCAGCGAATGCCAGCCGCACAGGCAGCTGCGATCGTCGCAGCTGCGCGATCATCGTCGACAGCATGGTAGAGGTTGCCAATCGGCGCGCCGCCAAAGCCGAGCTGTCCCAGCCGATCGGCAAATGTTTTGGCGCGTCCAGACTTGGATGTCGAACTCACAGACCGGTCTGCTCTGCGAGCGAAAAGACGCATTTCATCAGTCGCCACTTTTCGTCCGAAGCCACTCCGTCGATGCCGTTCTGGAAATGTGTCATCTCGGCCTCCCAACGCTCGACCGTCGGCTGAAGGCTTTTGTCAGGTTTGCGTGGGAAGTCGTCGGCGACCTCCATGACCATGACGGCAATGCTGTCGAGCCGCCAAATTTCCATCCGATCGATGCCGCGTTGCCGCAAATCTTCGACAACTTCGGGCCAAACCGCATTACGAGCGTGACGCCGCTCATACTCATCGAGCAAAGTTTGATCTGATTGCAAGTTTATCAAACGGCACATCCACCGGCCAACAGGCGGTTCGCGAGGAGCCAAGTCTTGCCCGATCATTGTGTTACCGCTTGTCAAAACCATGCTCCCGATTGCGCACCAATAAAACACTTTGTATGTATGAAATCAAGTATAGACAGTGCGACGGGAGAGGGAAGAGCGATGAAGCTTTGCAGGGTCGGTCCCATAGGCGCTGAGATTCCAGCGATAGTAGATGGCGACGGCGTGCGACGCAGCCTGTCGGACGTGATCGACGATATCACAGCCGACAGCCTCGCCGATGGGCTCATAGACCGATTGCGCGGTGAGGATCTCAGCAAACATCCGATTCTGCCGGATGCCGCTCGCTACGGCATTCCGATTTCCGGCATTTCGAAATTTATCGGCGTCGGACTGAATTACGCCGATCATGCGCGCGAAGCAGGGCTTCCTGTACCGCCAGAGCCTATCCTGTTCTCTAAAGCCATCTCGTGCCTCAATGGCCCTGACGATGACGTCTGTCTTCCACGAGGCTCGACAAAGACCGACTGGGAAGTCGAACTCGGGGTCATCATCGGCAAGACATGCCGATATGTGAGTGAGAACGACGCACTCGACCACGTGGCCGGCTATGTTTTAGTAAATGACGTTTCCGAGCGCGAATATCAAAAGGAGCGCGGATCGCAGTGGGACAAGGGCAAAGGATGCGATACCTTCGGCCCCGTTGGTCCTTGGCTCGTGACGCCCGATGAAATCGACGATGTGCAAGCGCTCGCGATGCATCTCGACGTCAACGGTCGCCGCATGCAGGACGGCAACACCGCGACGATGATTTTCCCAGTGCGGGAGCTGATTGCCTACATCAGCCGCTTTATGACGCTCATACCAGGCGACCTGATCACCACAGGCACGCCGCCAGGAGTGGGCGAAGGCCAGCGGCCGTCGCCGGTTTTTCTGTCGCGCGGTGATACAATGACATTGTCGATCGAAGGGCTGGGAAGTCAACGGCAACGCGTCACGGCCTGACAATTATTAAATTGATCTTGGGAGATGATCGTATGACGGATAGTACCGACGAGAAACGGACAGCAAATGCTGCCGGACGCCGCAGCTTCCTGGCGGGTGCCGCCGCCGTTGGCGGAATCGCTGCCACCGGCGTTCGCGCGCGCCCACGTCCTAAGTCCGTTGACGTACTCGCCTATTATTTCCCTGCTTGGCACCGTGATGCGCGTCAGGCCGAATGGCATGGTAAAGATTGGACCGAATGGCGCCTCCTGGCGGCAGCTCAACCTCGTTATCCCGGCCATCAACAGCCAAAAATCCCGGCGTGGGGCGAATTCGACGAGTCCGACCCCGCATGGGCGACGCGAGAGATTGCTCTGGCCGCCGATCATGGGCTTACCGGGTTTATTTACGACTGGTATTGGTATGACGGTAAGCCGTTCCTTAACGCGGGTCTCGAAGACGGATTCCTGAAGGCACCAAACACAAACCGCATGAAGTTTGCATTGATGTGGGCAAATCATGACTGGCTGAACATTTTTCCATCCGAGCCTGGCAAGGAGCGGCCGCTCTTGACGAAAGGCGGTGTCGATCGCGCGGAATTTGACCGGCTGACCGATTACATCGTCGCCCATTACTTCAACAAACCGAATTATCTGCGGATTGACGGCGGTCTCTATTTTTCGGTCTATGAACTAGGGACGCTGATCAAAGGCTTGGGGGGAGTTGGAGCTGCTAAAAGAGCGCTCGACTCGTTCAGAGCAAAAGTACGGCGTGCGGGGCTGGGGCAAATACACCTCAACGCCGTCGTCTGGGGCGTGCAAGTCCTACCGAGCGAAAACAAGCTGCTCGACCCTGCTGCAGTTGTCCGCGAACTCGGCCTGTCGAGCCTTACGACATATGCGTGGGTGCACAATTATCCGGTTGGAGATCGGTCATTTCCTCGAGACAGCTATAACGCAGCCGCTGAAGCGTCATATGCGGCATGGGATCGTTACGCAGCGCTTTATGGCCTCCCATACCACCCTAACGTGTCAATGGGTTGGGACCCAAGCCCGCGGACGCGTCAGGATGTGCCTTACCGAAGCTATGGCTATCCTTGGCAGGCAGTGCTCGAAGGGAACACGCCGAAGGCCTATGAAGCGGCGCTACTTCGCGCAAAACATTGGGTTGAAGCCCGGCCACCCGAACAGCGTGTCGTGACGCTCAACGCGTGGAACGAGTGGACTGAAGGCAGCTATTTGTTGCCCGACAACCGATCTGGAATGGCGTATCTCAATGCGGTGAAACGCGTCTTCGGGTAAGCGATTTGTCCGGCAGAACGAAGCATCATTCGACTTCCAGTGAATCGACCTCAAGATAATTGTTCGACGACATTGCATTTCGATCGCCGCGAACGACAATTTTCAAGGTGTGAGGTGCATTCGATAAAGCGCCGGCGGCAAACAGCAGCGCGTTTGCACTCCAAGTCGGATCATAGGAGTCCGAGGTTCGGATAAGCACGTTGTCGATGTAAACATCAGCTTTTCCGTGGTCGGGCCCGACGACGCCATACCAGCGAACGGCGGTGCCCGTGAAACCGAACGTGGCTGTGCTGCCGGCCGTGGTGCTGAACGTGCCGGTTCCATTCGCGTAGGCATTATTCGATGTTTGTGACCATGAGCCCGTGTAGGCGACACCATTTCGATCGTCGGTAACGGCGGGAATGCCATTTGCTGACTCTAGCGCATCGACCTCGACATAGTTGGCTGATGCCGATGAGCTGTGCTGGCCTTTCGCAGTGATCACCAATGTGTGGTTTCCTGCCGCGAGACCCGCCTGATAGAATAGAGGTGTGTTCGCTGACCAATATTGCGCATAGCAATCGACAGTTTTTGCAAGTGCGCCGTCGATATAAACATCGGCAAGGCCGTGGTCGGGACCCGCCACGCCATACCATTTGATGCTTCTGCCGCTGAATGTGTACGTGGCAGAGCTTCCTGATGTATATGCGTAGGTGGAAGTGCCCGTATAATAATTGCTATTCGACGCTTGGTTCCAGCCGGATCCATATGCAATCCGACCGTCGCGATCATCAATCCGATTGGCATGTACCGCTGCGTTTACGGCGGTCAGTTGTCTCAAAGTTGGCGCGGAAATCAGGGAATCCTGAAAGGGTGCAGCGTTGTACGTGAAGGCACCGCCAGCGTTTGTGACTTGCCGAATATAATTTGCCACGCGGCCATCGCCATACTTTGGCGTAGGGGTGCCAGCGGTTGAATGCACCCAGAAGTCGTCCATCCAAACGAGCGACTGCCACTGTGTATTACCCTCACCCGAAAATCGCGATGAGGGCGTACGCCCTATGTCATTTTCCTCGCCAGCGGCATAGTCCGCGATGCCCTGAGCCGTCGCGCTGTTCCAATATTTATACGTTACATTGAACGCAACCAGTCTATTGGCATTGCCGGATCGAAGGCTGTTGGAATAGGTGGTAAAATTGTAGCGGGCTCCGGCTCCCGCTCGCCCATCAGTATACGAAGGCGGCGAATCAAAAACGTTGTCGACCCACCAGCCGGCGAGCTTCGTCCCGTATCGATTCCCGATCTCGCTGACGAGATCATACTGAAGCTGTGCAAAATAAGCGGGATCACTGTCGTACTTGCTGGCTACGTGCCAGGGCTCGTCGAAATCGACGCCAAGCGACGGATAATAAAACATCATTTTGATGCCCTTAGGTGAGAGGGCAGCAAACATATCGGAATAAAGATCACGCGTGCATGTCCTGCCAGGCAGGACTGAATCCATCTTTGCGCTGGGAAAGGCAAAATACTGTGCGGCATGCGAAATCGTAAAAATGACGTATCCTGCTCCGGCCTTCTGCAGCTGACTGGCAAAAGCGTTCACGTCGAATGTATTTACGGCCGTACAATATGCAGCAGGCGAGCCGCCAGACTGAGGCAGCGATTGGGTTGTCCAATGAACCGCAACGCCGTGTCCCGCCATGTACATCCAGTCCGTAGAACCAGCCGGGGCTGACGCTAGCGCGGGCGATGCACCGAGTCCCGCAACTGAGATTGCAGCGATTAATGCGATGCAGCTGGGCTTCTTGAGACCACGCACGGACACTTTTCGCTGTAGCTTGCCAGTGTCGCGAACGTTTGTGCCGCAAATGGTCGAAAAAATATGCTGACTGCGCATCGCTGGCTCCCATATTTTATATATAAGAAGCATTTTATCAGCAAACAAATTTTATGTCGAGTCCGAAGATCTGTTTTGTGAAGTCAGTCCCATCGAATATCTCAAGCAGACCGTTCCGCTGCTATAATCTCGAGCGATTTTCCTTCATTGCGTGGAGCCCAAACATAGCCGACCAAGCCTGACCCAACAAGAAATGCAGTCAGAATCCAGGCCAAAGTTTTGAAATCGTTCGCCGCCAGTGCGGGAACCGCAAGACTCCATATGCCCAGCCCAACGCGGACAACGGCAAATGTTAAGCCTTGCGCCGTTGATCGAATTGAGGTTGGGAACATTTCCGCGCTCCACAGTTGGAAAAAGCTTTGCGCGCCAAAACCCGCAGCCACACCCATGATGACAATGTGGACGATCACGACGTTGAGTGTGAAACCAAAAACTGCAAGCAACGCCATTCCGCCAACGTGCAAGAGAGCAGAAATACCGAACATCGTGCGTTGGTTTACTTTGTCGGCCAACGTCATGAAAATGGCTAAAATCGAAACGATGCCGATCCCGAAATAGCTGGCAGGGAGCACAGTGGCTGCCCATTGCGGCAGGTGATTTTGTTCGATCAGGTAGGGTGTAAAAAAGCCGTTGTAGCCGGCCCAAAGATTCCAAAGGCCATACATGGTGATCAGATAGAACATCGACCGCACGTAACGCGGACTGAACAATTCCGACCAATCAATACCGGACGTACCAAATGCGCGTGCAGCACGACTTTCTTCCCACCGTCGCGATTCTGCCATCCGCGAGCGGAGGAATGTCAAAGCCAAGGCCAGCACTGCGAGATGGACGAAGAGCCACCGGATCCCGTTGATGCCGAAGGGCTTCAAAAAATAGGCAGAGATGAGTACAACAACGGGTCCAAGATACCAGAGCACCTGTGCCACGCCCGAATGTGCACCGCGCCGGGCATCGGGGGCTTGTTCGGCAATTAGTGACCAACTTGCGGGGATATCCGCGCCAACGGCGAGGCCGACGAGCAAGAACCCGGCAATGATCATCCACGAGGCACTGGCGAAGATCAGGAACAGCATGCCAAAGGCATAAAACAGCATGTCATACTGGTAGATTTTCTTGCGACCGTACCGGTCGCATAGCCAGCCGCCGATAAATGCGCCGATCCCCGCCGAAATGGCATTGGCACTGAATGCCCCGATAAGCCCAATAAAGCTGTCCGATAGGTGAAATTGCTCTTTCCACAAAGCGATCGCCACCGACCCCGTCACAATGGATCCCGCGTCGATGTAATTGGCGAGACCGGCCAGAATTGTGTTGCGCCAGCTCCCCTGGTCGCCTGCCTCGTTCATCTCTTTTTCCAATCTTCTTGTACGAGCTTGGTTCGGTTGATTTCGGTAATTCGTGTTGTTCCCGTCAGCGCCATCGTGACGCGCATTTCGGCGTCGATCAGCTTCAGCATATGCGCGACGCCTGCCTGCCCCGCAGCCCCGAGCGCATAGGCCCATGCCCGGCCGAGCAGCACGCCCTTCGCACCGAGCGCCAGCATCCGCACGACATCGAGCCCTGAGCGGATGCCGCCATCCGCCAGTATCGTCAGATCCGCGCCGACGGCATCGACGATCGGCGGCAACGCTCGCGCTGTCGACGGCACACCGTCGAGTTGGCGACCACCATGGTTTGATACGACAATCCCGTCCGCGCCATGTTTCGCTGCAAGTTTAGCATCTTCGGGGTCGAGAACACCCTTGACGATAAGCGGCCCGTCCCACTCGGATCGGATCCAGTCGAGGTCGGCCCAACTGACTGCAGGGTCGAAATTGTCGCGCATCCACGCAAAGAAGTCGTTGAGGCCGGTTTGTCCTTTGAGCACCGGCGCGACATTGCCGAGCTGGTGCGGACGGCCCATGATGCCCACGTCCCACGCCCAGCGGGGGTGCATTGCTCCCTCCCAGCCGCGCCGCAGCGACCCCGAAAGTCCGGGCGCCCCGGCCAGGCCAGAATGATAGTCGCGGTACCGCGACCCGGGCACCGGCATGTCGACGGTGAACACGAGGGCGCTGCACTTCGCCGCCCTCGCCTGCGCGAGCAAATCGCGCATGAAGGCGCGGTCGCGGATCATATAGAGCTGGAACCAGAACGGCTTTGTGGTGCCAACGGCAACCTCGACAATCGGACAGGCCGATACGGTCGATAGCGTGAAGGGAATGCCGGCATCTTCAGCCGCGCGTGCGGCCTGAACTTCGCCGCGCCGCGCGTTCATCCCGGCAAGACCAATGGGCGCGAGGGCAACGGGCAGGGCGAGCTTTTGGCCGAACAGCGTAGTGGACAGGTCGATGCCGGACACGTCGCACAGGACGCGTTGGCGCAGTGCAATGTCGCGGAGATCGGCAATGTTCCGTTCGAGCGTCACCTCGGCATAGGACCCTCCGTCGATGTAATCGAACAGGAAACGCGGCAAGCGCCGCCGGGCCAGCGCGCGATAGTCGAGGATCGACGCGGCGATCACGCGACCGCTTCCGGCTGTCGGGCAACGGCATGCCAGCGCGCGCGATAAGCCGTCAAGTCGACGTCGAGTGGCGCAACGCGATCGAGCGTGGCCGACGGCTTCAGATCCGGCTCAAGCAGCCGCAGCGCTCCGAAGGACACGTCGTTATGCGCGTGCGACGTGAAGATTGCGTCATCGGGCCGAAGCGAAGCTAGCGCGCGCGTGAACACCTCGGCTTCGGCAAACCGCCCTTCGATCAGGATCGTCTTGCGCGCACCGACCAGGTCGAGGGCGACATCGGCCACGAGTGCGGCGTAGAGGCACACGGCGGCACGGCGGGCGAACCAGTCGTCGGGCATGTCAATCCATTTGCCTGCGCTATCGGGGAACGGGCCGAAACCAGGGGCGAAGGTCGGCAACACCATCGTGCCATCCGCGACGATGCCGGCGACGCAGGCGAGCAGCGCGGGCTGATCGGGACGGATGTCGATGCGACGCGCGTCGACGCCGGTCAATGTCTCGATCTCGCGCCCGCCCATGAAGCGTGCTGAGGGAATAACTGTGCCAAAGGCATCGACGTTGACCAGACAGTCGCGTGCCTCAGGCAGTGCTGCGAGATCGACGGGCTCTCCCGGGGTTCGCATGGCCACAAACCAAGTACCGGTCGAGAGCACCGTCGCTTCGCGGTCGGCGATTTCGGCAAAGCCGCGCGCCGCCATCAGTGCGGCATTGCTGTCGTGGATACCGCAATGAATGCGCGTGTCGGCAGGCAGTCCGGTGCGGGCGGTCCATTCATGCGTCAGCAAGCCGAGCGCATCGCCAGCGAGGCGTAGCGGCGGGAAGCAGGCGCTCCATCCGGAGGCGACGGCAAGCGAAGAGGGGGAACCGGTAACCGGGTTCCACAAATCGGTGTGACACCCGAGTGCAGTCGCCTCGGTCGCGGCCACCCCTGAAAGTCGCCACGCCCAATATTGGCCCCAGGGCAAAATAAGCGCCTCGTCGAACGCCTGTGGATGCAATGCCTCCAGCCAGTGTAACTGTGCGCCCAAATTCAGCCCGTCGGGCAGGGCAGGCGAGCCAGTTTCGGCAAAATTCGCGCGCCGTGCACGATAGGCGTTGAGCACTTCCGCCGGAATAGTCGTTTCATAATCCATTGGCGGCACGGCAACCTTACCGTTCCGGATAAGCACCGCCGCCGCGGCATGCGCCACAGGCACGATTGCCCCAACATTTGCACGCTTTGAAAAGTCCGCCAGCACACCGCCCAGCCAGACGTCGATCCCGTTGACATCCAGGCCGATATAGGCGCCGCAGTCGATGCGCTCGTTCGGTCGTGTTTCGCGCGTAAGCAGGGTGCGGTCGGCATCCCAAAGCGTCGCCTTTGCGAGCGTCTTGCCGATGTCGATGACAATTACGGCCTTGCCTTGCACGATCCCCGAATGCTCCAGATATTATCACTTATGATTGCCTGTTATCGAATATGATTGATCTTGGCTAGTTGTTTTGATACTTGGCCTTCGCACCTTCGCTACGAATGGACCGAGTTCATGAACGCCATCAGCCCCATCTCCAAGACCGGGACCGCACTGCCATTTGTCGTTCCCGCGAACCGCTGGTCCGAAGTCGAGGCGGCGGGCAAATCACCCGAAGAGCTTTTGCTGTACCGCTCGAACCTGCTGGGTTCCGACCTGACGGTCACCAATTTCGGCGGCGGCAATACCTCAGCGAAAATCGACGAAATCGATCCGCTGACCGGAGAGAGCGTCAAAATTTTGTGGGTCAAGGGATCGGGTGGCGACATCGGGTCGATGAAGCTCGACGGCTTCGCCACGCTCTATCAGGACAAATTGCTCGGCCTCGAAAAACTCTATCACGGCGTCGCGTTCGAAGACGAGATGGTCGGCTATCTGCCGCATTGCACGTTCAACCTGAACGGCCGCGCGGCGTCGATCGATACGCCGCTGCATGGCTTCCTGCCCTTTGCTCATGTCGATCATGTGCATCCCGACGCGATCATCGCGCTGGCGGCAGCAGCGGGCGGCGAGGTGGCAACACAGGAAATCTGGGGTGGCAGGATCGGTTGGTTGCCCTGGAAGCGTCCCGGGTTCGACCTTGGCCTGCGCCTGCGCGATTTTGCTGAGGCCAATCCGCACTGCATTGGGGCCATGCTGGCCGGGCACGGCATCATTTGCTGGGCGGATACGGCCAAGGCCTGTTACGATCAGACGATCCAGCTGATCGCCGACGCAGCAATGTATCTCAACGTGCGCCTCGCCAAGGGTTCGGCGTTCGGCGGCCCCATTGCAACGACGCTCGAGCCCGACACGCGACGCGCGGCAGCTGTGGCGCTGATGCCGCGCCTGCGCGGCCTGATGGCAACTGACCAGTCCAAGGTCGGGCACTTCTCCGATGATGCGGAGACGCTGGAATTCGTCGCGTCGCGCGATTTCGCGCGGCTCGCAGCGATCGGCACATCCTGTCCCGACCATTTCCTGCGAACCAAGATTGCGCCGCTGGTGCTCGACCCGGCACGGCTGGAGGACACGGCTTATCTGGATGGCGCGCTGGCGACCTATCGCGATGGCTATGCCGCCTATTACCAGCGCTGCGCGGTCGAAGGCGATCCGGCCATGCGCGATGCCAATCCGATCGTGGTGGTGGCCCCCGGCATCGGGCGCATCACCTTTGCCACCGACAAGACGACGGCGCGACTTGCCGGTGAATTCTACGGCAACGCCATCAACGTCATGCGGGGCGCAGAGGTAATCGGCGGCTATACCGGCCTCGACGAGCGCGAGGCTTATGGCATCGAATATTGGGCGCTGGAGGAAGCCAAGCTGCAGCGTATGCCCAAACCGAAGCCACTCGTTGGCAAGGTGGCGCTGGTCACCGGCGGCGCGGGCGGCATCGGCGCGGCGACGGCACGGCGGCTGCTCGCCGACGGCGCGTGCGTGATGCTGGTCGACCGCGATGCGGCATCGCTTGAGACGGCCGAAGCTTCGCTCAAGGGGGCGCACGGCAAGGACGTCGTCCGGTCGGCGGTTGCCGATGTGACCGATGAAGCGCAGGTGCAGGCCGCCTTCGATGCCTGCGCGCTCGAATTCGGCGGCATCGATATCCTCGTCGCCAACGCCGGTATCGCGTCGTCTGCATCGATCGAGGACACGACGGTCGCGCTGTGGCGCAAGAATTATGACGTGCTCGCCGAAGGATATTTCCTGACCGCGCGATCCGCCTTCCCGCTGATGAAAGCGAGCGGCGGCGGGTCGATCGTCTTTATCGGGTCGAAGAACGGCATTGCGGCGGCGACCAACGCATCGGCCTATGCGTCGGCCAAGGCGGCATCGCTGCACCTCGCCCGCTGCCTAGCACTCGAGGGCGCACCGGCGGGCATCCGTGTCAACGTCGTGAACCCCGACGCCGTCATTCGTGGCTCGAAAATCTGGGACGGCGACTGGCGGCAGGAACGCGCTGGCGCGCACGGCATCGACGCGGGCGACGAACTGGAGGCGCACTATCGCAACCGGTCGATGCTGAAGCGCGACGTTCTGCCCGAGGATGTCGCCGAAGCCGTGCATTTCCTCGCCAGCGACAAGTCGGCCAAATCGACCGGAAACATGATCAATGTTGACGCGGGCAATGCCCAGGCGTTTGTGCGCTGATATGGCAAGCGACCTGCCCCTGTCGGCCGACCAGATTGCCGATCACAATGCGGCGCGCGTCGAGGCGCTGCACGAGGATTATGATGCACTTGGCCGGCAGCTGAAGCGGCGCGGGCTCGAAATCGACACGATCAAGGCGAGGGTCGCCGACTTTTCGGTCGCGATCCCCAGCTGGGGATCGGGCCGCGGCGGCACGCGCTTTGCCAAATTCCCGATTGCGGGTGAGCCGACGAATATCCACGAAAAGCTAGCGGACTGTGCTGTGGTCAACCAGCTTTCAACGGTCACCCCGCGCGTGTCGCCGCATTTTCCGTGGGACAAAGTCAGCGATTATGCCGCGCTGCGCGAAGAAGCGGCCAGCTTCGGTCTCGGGTTCGACGCAGTCAATTCGAATACCTTTCAGGACCAGCCGGGGCAGGCGCATAGCTACAACACTGGCTCGCTCGCGTCGACGCTGGAAGTCACACGCCAACAAGCAATCGAGCACAACATCGAGTGCATTGAGATTGGGCGGCAGCTCGGTTCGCGCGCGCTCACGGTCTGGGTCGGCGACGGCACCAATTTTCCCGGGCAGCAGGATCTGGGCCGCTCGCTTGATCGCTATCTGGATGCTGCCGCGCAGGTCTATGCCGCACTGCCTGACGACTGGCGGATGCTGCTCGAACACAAGATGTTCGAACCCGCTTTCTATTCGACCGTCATCAGCGACTGGGGCAGTTCGATCCTTGCCGCGCAGACGCTGGGGTCGAAGGCTCAATGCCTTGTGGATCTCGGCCATCACGCACCCAATGTGAACATCGAACAGATCGTTGCTCGCCTGCATCGCTTCGGCAAGCTCGGTGGGTTCCACTTCAACGACAGCAAATACGGCGACGACGACCTCGACAGCGGCAGCATCAACCCGCACCAGCTGTTCCTTGTATTCAACGAGCTGGTCGAGGCCGAACTCCATCCGCGTGACGGCTTCAACCCCGCCTATATGATCGACCAGTCGCACAATGTGACCGATCCTATCGAAAGCATGATGTCGAGCGCCGAGGCCATTGTATCTTGTTATGCCAAGGCTGTGATTGTCGACCGCGACGCGCTGCACGCTGCGCAGGACAGCAACGATACGATGATGGCGTTTCAGGCACTGCGCCGTGCGTACAATGTGGACGTTGCGCCCATATTAGCGATGGCGCGTATGGAGTCGAGCGGAGCCATTGATGTGCTGACCGCCTATCGAGAGAGCGGCTATCGCCCGCGTAAAGCGCAGGAGCGAAAAGCCGTTGGTCTGGGAGCCGGAATTGTTTAAACGCAGCCGTTGATCGAATTTGATTGATTTAACCCAACACGTTCAGCATCAACCATACATGCACGCCAATGAGCGCGAAAACCTGATACTACGTCTGCTCGACGACCGGGGGTTTGTTGCGTTTCGCGATCTTGAAACGCGCGTCGATGGATCGCCCGCGACGCTTCGCCGAGATCTCGAGAGGCTGGCGGTTGCAGGCCGACTGACCCGGGTGCGCGGCGGGATCAAGGCAAACGCGCTCAGACCGGACTCTGCACCACTGATGTCGGTCCACCTGTCGGGCATTCCGTTTCACGAAAATATTGCGCGCAACCATGAGGCCAAGGTTGCAATCGGTAAGGCGGCAGCAGCGCTATGCAAGCCCGGCGAAGGCGTGATGATCGACGGAGGATCGACGACGCTGCAAATGTGCCCTTATCTGGCGGGGCTTAACCTGCAAGTGCTGACCAATTCGCTGCACATTGTTTCCGCCCTGATCGGGCAGGCGGGCACGCGATTATTGGTACCATCCGGAGCGGTGTTTCCCGAACAGAACATTATCCTCTCTGTGTTCGGCGATGATGGGATGCCTCGTTTTCACGCGCCGAAATTATTTATGGGTGCCGCCTCGATCGGCGCGCAGGGGTTGATGCAGGCCGATATCGTGCTCGTAGCTGCCGAGCGCCGTCTGATCGACCGCGCCGACGAAATTATCGTTCTAGTCGATGCCACGAAGTTTGACGGTCCGTCGGGCAATGTAGTCTGTGCGCTCGACCAGATCGACACCGTCATCACTGACGACCGTATCAAAGATGCAGGGTTCAGTGATCTAGAGCGGGCGGGAGTGCGCGTAATCGTAGTGCCGCACGACTTATCGTAGCGCGTTTTTGCGTTTTCTTGAGGTCTACCCGCATTTCTTGCAAACGGTAACGTATGCAGAGCAGCAAGATCCCATCAATGGCCCCATCAGACAACCCCGGCGCTGGAAGATCCGACTAAATCATCAAATGACACTTGTGCAGAAAGGCCTCCTGCTCGCACGCTGCACATCGCATTCGAGGCCATTAGGTTGGCGTTCGCTTGGGTTCGTTCGTTCATTCTTCGAAATATCAGCATTGGGTAAGTGACAACCTTGCTGTAGGATTTGCCCATGCACAACACGTCCAAGCCGGCGTGTAACCCCGGCGACCTCGCCCGCTTTTTTGTGGACCGCGTCAATGCGGGTGATTTGGAAGGGCTCGTCGCGCCATACGAAGCTGACGCGGTTCTCGCTTGCCCAGATGAAACAAAGTCGACCGGAACATCGGAAATTTGGGCCTCTTATTTTAAGATGCTCCGGGACCGTCCGCAATTCGTAGCCGGAGACCAGCGCGCGCCACTTCGTACTGGTGATCTGGCTCTCGCGTCGTCACGATTGGCCGACGGTTCTATTACTGTCTAAGTTGCTCGTATCCAGCTTAACGGGATCAGGTTGTAGGCGATCGATCAACCTGCAATCACGTCATAGGATCAAAGACATGAGGGTTGACCGTTTCGGCCGTTGGCGACAACTTATCAGTCACTCCTCGGAGAAGCTGATCGCCGCGAAAGCGGCCATTTGTAAACGCGCGGCCAGTTCAGCAAGTGTCCGCCGCGCGCGTTGACGTTTTAGGTGGCGGATAAAGTCGCGAGCGCTTCGACGTCGCCCTTTTCCAACAGGGCGTTGAAGTCTTCTGGAAGCGTCTTGCGCTTTGCTTTGGCCATCGGTCTCCCTTCGCAAGCAGATAGGCGCTTCTTGCTTGAACGGGCGCCGGTCAATTCAAAGCGGTCACCTCAACCGCTGCGATGCAGGCGGCATAAAGGAGCCCGGCGATGACCCTCGCGGGGAAGGGATCGCAGGTCATCGGATTCCTCGATGTAGTGAGAAATATCTGGCCCCCACGTCACGTTTTCTGCAACAAACACTCTGAATTCACGAAAACCGTCTTCTGCATAGAAGCTGGCTTCATCGATTGCATGAAAGGCGGCGGCGGGGCGAATGCGAGCGCCGAACCCTAGCGTGCCGAGTTTGTCTACGAGTTCAAGGCGTTCTGCTTTCAAACTTTCCGCATCGCGGTCCACTGCCGTGCTCCTCTAATGGCGAAGGTATGCACGATTCGATGACCGCTTTCCAGCGTTTGCGCCCTAAACCCGCCCTTCGGCTCACCACCAATTCCAGCCGCTGATTATTCGGGTGAACCAATGGCGGCTTTTGACGAGCAGCCGTGACGATTTAAATGTCTGAATTGTTGGCGGACATGGCCAGTGAACAGCCGACGGGTCTTGGCCTTGACGCTATCGGCATGGAGCGGATGGGGTTGGGCGCATTAGTAGACGGCTGGTTCATCGCGAGCTCGCTGAATTCGCGTTAAATTAGCGAAGGCCGTCGGCGCCGCTTGTTTAATCCTCTGGACTATGGCGAGCTTTGCGGCGTGGTCAGAATTTACCGCCGCCATTAGGCCCGAGAAGCCATCAAGCCGCGACTTGCGTAACCACGCGCGAAGGTCGGTGTCGTGAGACAGTCGTTGCTGATTTGCCATATTTCCCAAGATCAGTGGCACGTAATCAGCGACGGTGTCGCCCATCGACACCGGCTCGCACAGCGCATTCTTGCTCGCATCATCATGCTGATGCGCCTCGACGAATGCGATGATCGCTGCGCTGAGCGAAGTCCGCGGCGACAAGATTTATTGTAGAATGATTTGATCGCCTTGAAAGACGGGCTGAACCGGACACGGCACTGCCCCCGATGCCGTGCAATCGATACACATCGGTGACTCACACGTAGGTTCCTCGCCCTCGGAAAATTCTATCGATCCAGCACGGATCGTGCGCACCCGCCCGCGTCGGACCACCTTCTTGATCCTTTGAAGCACCGCGATCTCGTGGGTCGAGATCGTCGCAAAGTGCATCATTCGTGGACTCACACTGAGATCGATCCGTAACATTACGCCGGCCCGTTCGAGACGATCAAACAGATCGTCCAGGTCAGCAGCTTCAGCATACGCTTCCATCTGCGCCGCCTGCGCGCCGATACACGCTTCGAAAAAGTCCATGGCCGGTTGGACGGCTTGTCGGTTGATCAGCCAGGACTCCCGGGGACGTATCCAAGTAATGTCCTCAGGTGCCACTCCAGTCGTTAGCAGCCAATGGGCTACGTCCATGCCAGTCTTGCCGCCACCGAGGATTACGTAGCCGTTCGGGGCCGGTCCGTGACGCAAAACAGTCGCGAGCTGATGCGGTGCGATAAGTTGTACGCCATTGTCGATCGAGAAACTCGGCGTGTGTAGCGCGGGAACCGAGGCTTCCAAATAGGTTGCATCGACCGTCTTTCGCCGGACGCGGAGCTTCGATGTGGCGCCAGAGGTCAAAGAAACAAAGGTGCCATTGCCTTTGTATTCGGACAACGGATGGTAGGTCACGCGGCCGCTCGGAAGGAATTGGCGGCGCAGCACCTGGTCGAAGTAAGCGCGCACCTCGGTACCGGTTGAGAGTTCGTAAAGTCCGGCGTTATGACCACTTGTGTCCTTTGCGCCAGTGCCCAGGGGTAATGAATTCACGCCATAGAGCATCGACGGCTGGTGAAGAGCGACGAACGGGTAAGCGTGATTCCAGTGGCCGCCCGGTGCGGCCTCGCGATCGACGATCGTCAAATGAGCATTGGTTTCGGTCAACAGGGTGTCGGCAAAAGACATGCCGACAGCGCCCGCGCCAACGATCAAATAATCGGTTTCGGTCACTGCTAGCGCGCTTCGAGGACCATGTTGAATGGACCATCCGTCGCCCGTCGGACAGTGCCGAAGCCGCCGCTGCGGATAACCTCGCTCAGGCGCGTCTCGCCGGCTTGAGCACCGAGACCTTCGCCAACCTCCTGGTCAAGCGACGTGGGGATGCAAATCATGGTCGACGCATTGTAGAACAGTCGCCCGACCGGGTTCATATTGTCGGCTGGGCTGTCACCCGAATTAGGCTCAACAATCATCCAGGTGCCATCGTCGGCTAGGATGCGACGCATATGTGCAGCGCATCCCTTCGGATCGCCCATGTCGTGGAGGCAGTCGTACATGGTGATGAGGTCGAAGCCGGTCTCGGCAATTTCCTTGGCCGCGACTGCCTCGAACCGAACGCGATCGCTCAGTCCGTGCTCCTGGGCATGCTCTCGCGCTGACGCGATCGACGGCTCGTGAAAGTCGAAGCCGACAAAACTGCTTTGCGGATAGGCCTTAGCCATGAGCAGGGTCGAGAAGCCAACACCACAGCCGACATCGGCAACACTCGCACCAGCTTGCAGCTTGGTCTCGACACCTTCCAGCGCGGGGAGCCAGTTCTGAACAATGTTATTGACATAGCCGGGCCGGAAAAACTGCCCAGTCGCGCAGAACAGGCAACCGGCGTGGTCGCCCCACCGGACACCGGAGCCATGCCTAAAACACTCTTCGACCTTGGGCTCTGCCTCAATCATCGCGGCCGCCAGTTCGAAAGCGCCGGCGAGATAGACCGGGCTGTCCTTGATCACAAATACGAGTGCCTGTTCCGGCGAGAGACTGAACTGATCCGTCGTGGCATCATAGAGGGCATAGCCGTTGGCAGCCTGCGCCAGACCCCACTCCCGCACATAGCGCACTGCAAGACCGCCGGTGAGCGCCGCCAGTTCGGCAGCGGTCGAAGGCCCGCTTTCGTGAAGGGCCTCAAACAGGCCGAGCCGCAGTCCAATCCTCACCGTCGATACGCTGAACACACCTCCAAGGTCGCCAAGCATCTTGCCGACGAACGTATTCAGGGCAGCCTCATCGATAGTGGTCATCTTGCTTCTCCTCTCGGCCAATCAGTTGTTGGCGGTTGTCGGATCGATAATCTGGGGAATTTCTGTGATACGGGAGACCGGTATGCCGCTTTGCTCGGCGTGCGCCTGGATCACGTCTTCGCCATCGGCCAGGTAAATGCAGAAGGTCTTGTCGCCTGCGATATAGCTATGCTGCCACTGGATGCCGCTACCGAGTTTGGCGATAGCTTGATTGGAAGCGCGGGCCGCGCCGCAAAGTTCGATCAGCGACATCCCTCCGATACCAGCGATGTCACGCTCGACCAGGTAACGTTTCAGCTGACTCATGATCCTGCCCTCTCGGTATGTTTTTACCAGGACAGTTTCGCGTGGCAGCCCCATTCGTACAAACTAAAATCCATGGCGCTAGCTAAAGGTGGCGTTTATTATTTGGAGATGGTGATCACTTCCCATTTGAAATCACTCCAAGCACTGGAGCTTGCGGTTCGGATGGGATCGTTCAAGCGGGCCGGCGAACTGCTCGGATTAACCGCCGCCGCCGTCGGACAGCGCGTTAAGGCGCTCGAAGACTATCTCGGCGTTGAGCTTGTCGTGCGCGGCCGCGCCGGCATTCGCGCGACTCCGGAACTCAGGGCGGCGTTGCCACGCCTTGAGCGCGCCTTCGCCGAACTTGCCACCGTCTCTCGCGAGCTCGACCTGCAGCGTGGGCAGGAGCTACACATTGCTGCTCCGACTGATCTGGTCCAGCTCTGGCTGACCCCGAGGCTCTCCAGGTTTCGCCAAGCGCATCCCAATGTTTCCTTCTGTATCAATGGCGAAGGCGACGCGCCGATGCGGCTGGCGCGGGTCGATTGCCGGATCGAATTTGGCCCAGCTGTTCTACGTTCAGAGACAGAGTTTCTGTTTCCGGAATTCATCGTGCCGATCAGCTCGCCGGCAATCCGCGACCGCACTGCAAAGGAGCCGGCGCACAGTCGGCTGGAGGGTTTTCCCTTGCTCCATCTCGACGCCTACCGCGACGACCCGGCCAGTCCAACATGGCCGTCATGGCTTGCCGCTTGCGCCATCGCGCGCTCGGCGCCCGATCGGGGAATCCGTTTCCGCCGGGTCGTGCCCGCCCTAGATGCCGTCCTGGCTGATGCTGGAATATGTCTTTGTGGCATCGTCTTGCTTCAGAATGCGCTAGACGCATCCGCGATCTCACTGCCTTACGCTGTGAGTACGGGCGCAATGACGAGCCATGCATTCGTTGCTCACTTTCCGGTCGCTTCGAGCGCAAACCGTCCGCACGTGCAGCGCTTTAGGAATTGGCTCGCAACGGAAGCCGCAGGAACTCAAGCTTGGCTTCGCCATGTTACTTGCAGCTGATACTCACCTAGTGGCAAGCCAAATTAGGCAGATTGGTATTGCTGATCGTCTGGGGACCCGAATTTTGCCAGGAAGGCGGTTGCTGATCCGGCCGACTGTGATTGATTGAAAGACAATTTGCGCGTCTCACGTCAAAGGCAGCAAACGACCGCGATTGTGCGCATCGTCAGCTTTTGCATTGGTCGTTCGGCACTTCCGCTATCGGCACCTGAGTGAACCGCGCCGGGTTTGCCGGAGGCTGATTGGTTTAAGTCATGCGGCCATAGGCTTTTGTTCGATCATGGCATAGTATTGCTCCTCTGCTTCTGCGGGCGGGATGTTGCCGATGGGTTCGAGCAGCCGGCGGTGGTTGAACCAGTCGACCCATTCCAGCGTCGCGTATTCGACGGCCTCGAACGATCGCCACGGTCCCCGCCGGTGGATCACCTCGGCCTTGTAAAGGCCATTAATGGTCTCGGCCAAAGCGTTGTCATAGCTGTCGCCGACACTGCCGACCGACGGTTCGATACCCGCTTCGGCGAGGCGTTCGGTGTACTTGATCGAGACGTACTGGCTACCGCGATCGGAGTGGTGGATGAGACCGCCGCTGTGCGTCGGTCGGCGATCGTGGAGGGCCTGCTCGAGCGCATCGAGGACGAAGCCGGCATGGGCCGTGCGGCTTGCCCGCCACCCGACGATCCGCCGTGCGAACGTGTCGATGACGAACGCGACGTAGACGAACCCTGCCCAGGTCGCGACATAGGTGAAGTCCGAGACCCACAGCATGTCGGGCGCTGGCGCGCGGAACTGCCGGTTGACGTGATCACGCGGGCACGGTGCCGAGCGGTCGCTGATCGTCGTGCGCACGGGCTTGCCACGGATGACGCCTGCCAAGCCCATCGCCCGCATGAGCCGTGCGACCGTGCAGCGCGCGACGTCGAACCCCTCGCGCTGCAGCTGCCGCCAGACCTTGCGCACGCCGTAGACGCGGTAGTTGGCATCGAACACGCGCCGCACCTCGATCCGAAGGGCAAGGTCGCGGCGCGTCCGCGCCGACAGGCGCAATGGATCACGCCGCTTCGCCTCGTGTGCATGATAGGTTGACGGGGCGATCGGCAGCACCTTGCAGATCGGCTCGACCCCATGAACGGCGCGCTGGTCGTCAATAAATGCGATCATCGCTTGAACGGGCGGTCGAGCTCCGCCTGAGCAAAATACGCCGATGCCTTGCGCAGGATCTCGTTGGCCTGGCGCAGCTCGCGGTTCTCGCGCTCCAGCGCCTTCAGCTGTGCCGCGACCTCGGTGGGAACGCCGACGCGTCGGCCGCTATCGACCTCCGCCTTCTTGACCCACTCGTGCAGCGTCTGCGCCGCACACCCGATCTTGGCCGCAATCGATACGACCGCTGCCCAGCGCGATGCGTGGTCACGCTCGTGATCGAGCACCATCCGTACCGCTCGCTCGCGAACTTCAGGCGCATACTTGTTCGTTGTCTTGCTTGTCATCGCTCCACCTTCTCAGGAGTTGGAGCCTCCGACAAACCCGGCGCGGTTCAGAGGCCCAGAGTTTGCAGTTCCGGAGTGGTGTGCAAGTGGGGCTAATGGGATGCCGATCCACGGTCTTGGCTGGAGTCGCTTCGGGCCTCAATCGCGGAAGTGAACGAACGGCCGGTTTAAACACTGTAATCCACGGAGCGGAACGGCAGGAGTGTTGGCGAAGGGCGACAGCCACACACCCTTCCGAACCAACACGTTAATCTTTTGAGCATCTTTGCCTCGTAAGCTGCTGAAGCAGCTCGGAAGGCGTCGATATGGGCGTTTCAGATCTTGATCCTGATGCACACGGACGGCGTCCGTGGAACTCGGGCAATATGGTTGGCGCCAAGCGCCCGCTTAAACCGCGTGACGTGTGGGCGATCCGCTTTTTTCTCGACGAGCACCGGCGATTACGCGACCGAGCGCTGTTCGACTTGGCCATCGACAGTAAGCTGCGCGGTTGTGACATCGTCAAGATGAAGATTGGCGACATCGTCGCGGGTGGCGCGTTGCGAACTCGTGCGACAGTGATCCGACAGAAGACGAACCGACCGGTGCAGTTCGAGCTGATGACCGAGGCGCGCAAGACACTGCTAACTTGGCTCACGCGGCGCGGCGGCTCGCTCGACGATTTCATCTTCCCAAGCCGTGTCAACTATATGGGCCACCTCAGCACCCGCCAGTATGCGCGGCTCGTCGACGAGTGGGTCGGGGCGGTTGGCTTGAATGTCGCCGAGTACGGCACGCATTCAATGCGGCGCACGAAGGCTTCGTTGATCTACAAGGCGACCGGCAATCTGCGCGCGGTGCAGATCCTGCTTGGCCATACAAACATCGAAAACACCGTTCGCTATCTCGGCGTCGATATCGATGATGCGATCACGCTTGCCGAGCGAACAGAAATCTGACCTTCAAATGCGTCTCAAAGCCGGCGCGCTCTCTTGCGGCGGGAGCAAAATTGGCGACTATTGTCGGTCCATGAACTCTGCTGGCGTTTGAACAACGAGCGCGGGAAACAACCCCTTCATATGACCGACATTCCAGGTGACGATCGCTGGAATGCGCGCCAGCACGGCGCTCTGACCGAGCAGCCAGTCATAGACGCGTGCACCTATGTTGCCTTGGTCTGCATAAAGTCGAACGCCGTCGAGCCCAGCCGCAGGTGACAGACCGACCAGCTGCGTTGCTTTCGCAACCGCTTCCAGCGCTGTCCATGCATCCTGTGCGTCCCACGCAAGTGGCGCGCGCGGGCCGCGTTTGGTGAGGGTAACATAGCTTTCGGCGAAGCTGTGGGCGGCAACCGCAAAGCTCTTTACCGGGAAGCGCTCAAACAACGCGACCGACAGCAGATGATCGTCATGCTCTGCGGCAACCCCGGCAACGATCACATTGCTGTCGAGAAGTGCAAGCGGCACCGTCACTCGTCACGCTCGCCGAGCCGGGCAGCTTCGATTACCGCATCGGTCTCGGCACGGGTGACGCGCTTCCCTCCGGTCATCACTAGGAGTGGCCCCTTGCGGACCAGTCGCCCGTGCGGCGCGTCGACGACAGGCGGCACGTAGGCGCGCAGAGCTTCCTCGACGATCTGCGTTGCCGTCATGCCCGTGCGCTGCACGAGCGCGCTGACCCGGTTGCGCACGAATGTTGAGCGAATGTTGATCTGTGCTGTTTCCGTACGAGCCATGATCAGAAAATAGAACGGATCGGCCATTTTGTCTAGCCTACATCTCGGTCTGTCTAGCAATTTGATGGGAAGTAGTATGTCGCCAAGCCACCTGAACCAAGGGCAGGTTTTAACGGACGCATCCAAGCCTTAGAATGGCGGCTTTGTTGGCGGACGCGGACAAGGCCCATTTAATCGAGCGGTTCGACGCCAAACCAATGTCTCCTGTATTGGCCATTGAATGCGGCCAATCATGCGAGAGGACCGGCGGCATAATCTGCCGCCGGTCCAACACTACTAATTTGCCGTACGTGTAACCAGCGCTCGAATATCCGCCTCTTTCGTGATGCCTGTCGCGCGGCCTAATTCCGTTGCCCCCCGGTTGAAGATGAGTGTTGCGGGCAAATCGACGCGCATCATCTTCACGGCGTTGGCGTTTGCGGTGAAATCGGCTTCTAGGACGAGGTAATCGGCGAACGCCGGTTCGGCCATGAGCTTGGCTAGCACGGCATGCTGGGCATTGCAGACGGGGCCGTCCTTGGTGCGGATATGAACGATGATCGGCTGGCCTTTTGCCGCTGCCGCTTGATACGCCGCCATCGAGATTGGCGCGAACTCGCCTGCAAATGCGGGCGTAACCACCGAGGCCAAGGCCAGTGCAATGCTGGCAACCGAAAGTTTGAAGATGCGTGACATGAAAAATTTCCTCCGCTCAGCGGCGAAATTGCCGACTGTGCTGGTAAGAGAGCGCTGAGAGGACAAACGGTTCGCTCGGCGCCCGAAATCTTTTTTCTAAACGGCGCGAACCGTTTTGCTCACGACGAGGCTCTTGCAAGTGTACCGTCATCCAGGCGGGGGAGAGTTAGAATGTTCTACAGAAAGAACGTACCGGGCACCGAGCGCGTCATCCGCCTCGTTGCCGGGGTTGCCATGATCGCGTGTGGACTGCTGGGTCTGAAGGGCTTGCCGGTCGGCTATGTCATCGCATGTGTAGGCGTCGTCTCGCTGCTGACCGGCTTCGTTGGCTATTGCCCGGCGTGCGCTGTAGCCGGGCGTAAGACCCTGCCGTGATCGCGGGGAGCGTGAGCAACACCCTGCCTACCGAGCTGATCGATGCTGCGTCGGGCGGCGATCCTCAGGCGATTGCGGCGCTGCTGTCGTCCGCACAATCGGACATTCGTCGGTATGCGCGACGAACGTGCAGGACGACCAGCGACGTCGAGGATGCGGTCCAGGAAACCCTGATCATTCTTTATCGTCGCGTCTCGGCGTTGCGTCAGGCGGCTGCGATATCAGGGTGGCTGTTCACAATCGTCCATCGCCAGTGCTTGCGGTTAGCGGGCTTGCTCGTCGGCGCGCCGATCGATGAGGATGCGCTCGCGCTCGACCGCCGTCTGGCGGAGACGCCGCTGCACGATCTGCGGATCGACCTCGCCCACGCAATTGAGTCACTCCCGGCGCATTATCGCGAAGTGGTGCTGCTCCGCGACGTCGAGGAGCTGACGATAAACGAGATCGCCGCGCAGCTCGAGACGACCCGCGAGACGGTCAAGGCGCGCCTGCATCGGGGACGTGCCCTGCTCCGTGAATATCTCCAGCGATAGGAATTGAAATGTTTGCCAGTAAATCGCTTGTTGAACACGCCTTGCGCGGCATGATTGGTCTTGGTGCCATTTCTGCGGCGATCGTCATCGGTCGCGAGACCGGCATTACCGCGCTGATCGCTTCACTTGCGCTTGCCGCTGTTGCGCTCGTATCCTTTCGAGGGTGCCCGGTGTGCTGGACGATCGGGATGGTTGAGACGGCGCGAAGCCACTTTACTCCGAGAATACAAAAGCGTGAAAGCGCAACTGGCCGCGAGGCCGGTTACGCCAAAGGCCAATGATAGCGATCAAACGGTCGCCGCATTAGCTCGACTACATCGACGTACCGCGCACCGAACTTGAGCGCCACCGCGCGCGATGCAGCATTGTCGGCATGGATGACGGACATAATGGTCATGAAGTGGAGGTTCGCTTTTGCGTACTTGTGGACGCAACCTGCAGCCTCGGACGCGTAGCCTTGCCCCCAATACGCCCGGTCAAAGGTGTAGCCGAGCTCGGGGATGCGCTCGATATCGACGTCGTCGGGTGCATGCGCGCTGAAGAACCAGCCTTTGCGCAACCGCCCGGATAGCGCGTCGCGCTCGATGACTGCATCGCTCAAGCCGCAACGCCCAAGCCGAGCGCCGTCGACCTTGCGCAGGACCATCAGCTGCCCAAGCTGCGCAGTCTCATAGCTGTTCTGGACATCGTTGAACCAGCGGCCCGTCGAGTCGGGCGAACGCGGTTGACCGTCGCCAAGATACCTCGCCACGTCAGGGTCGGCGTGGATCCGCGTAAGGAACTCGAGATCGGACGCGTCGATCCGCCGAAGCGACAGGCGTTCGGTTTCTATCGTCGCGTCGCTTGGCTGGAGCGTCATGCCTCACGAATAATGCCGCAGGCCGATAGTGACAATCAGGCGGCGATCACAAAGGCTAACGTCCAGTGCTAGCTAAGCGCGTCGATTTCGCGGCTGAACGAACGACCGTTTCCGAAAAAGCTCATCGACCGCTGGAACAGCAGGAATGTTGGCGATCGCCGCCACGTTCATCTGCGGGCAGCGGGGGCCGCAGCCCCACTAGCGGCCGCAATGCCAGTCGTTCATAAGCTGCTTCATGCAACTTCGGCAGCATTGGCGGCTAGCGGTCGCTCTCGTCCCCGGCCTGCTAATAGGGACGAGCGTCCACGCGCAACTCCGACAGCTTGGTTGGAGCCAGATCGGCGCGGGTGCTGCCCAATTCTCAGCAGGATTTGTTTTAGGGATAGCCATCCTTTGGATTTTAGCCAAATTTTTCCCGACAAAGCGCAACGTCGGCTAGCCACAATAAAACCTTTCTCCGGCAGCGGCCGCGCGGATCGCGAGATGGTGAAACGCTGAGCAAGCGACCGCTTGGGTGGCGGAGACGGTCGTTTTCCAATCGATGGAGTAATACAGCTCGTAGAAACGGCCTGGACCGCATAAGCCTTTGCATCGTGGCGAATTTTAAAAACACTTACTTTCGGTCACCTGCTGAGGACTTGTGCCCCGGCCAGTCGAAGACGCTCGGCGAAAAAAGCCCCGCCAAATTGAGCGCCAAGATCACGAAACTAACCGGAAAAAGCTCGGGAAAGCGAGCACTCGGTAGCAATGCCACGATCGCGATGAGCGAGTCCTTTCTTGTAAGGTCCGCGATCCATGACAGCGGCGACGGTCGAGGTTCTTCATGTCCGTTTGGCGTAAGGGGCAAATCTGAGCGGCTAGCGGTCGCCTCAATCTCAGCGCTCGACAATGGGTCAGCCGACACCGGGGTGACATCCGCGCGTCGGGAAATGGTTTGCAAAACGGCGAGAGCCTCGTCCCATTTTTCAAATGCATCACGACATAGACGGGCGAAGTCGTTGGCGAAGGGAGCGACCACGCGCGGCAGTCCAATTGTGGCGATGCTGTCCTTCCCACTTCCGAGCAGCGCGTCGAAAACCGCTACTTTCTGTATCCGCGACGCAATCTCGACCCGGAGCAGGACGTCTTCGTATTTGGCAAGATCCCGATATTCAGCCCCGAGCTTGTGCATCTCCCCGTCGGCCAAGCACTTCTCGAGCCGCTCGACCGTAGCCTGCTCGCCGCGCAGCAACACCCACATGGGGCTTCGAAAGATTGCGGCGGTTCCGGGTGCCGCTTCTTCGAGCTGGTCGATGACACCGCCCGGATTATCCTTTGGGATAATTCGCCCGCCGCGCCATTCTTCGAAGCCCGAGTGCTGCATTGGTTTTGAACCCCGGAAGCGGGGAGCGTCGGCGGACCAGGTTTGCAGGGCGAACTCGAACGCCAGCACGGTTCGCATGACGTCGCACACGTGACGATGTCGGCGATCTGTCTTTGCCATGGCCAAGAATCTTCGAAAAACGACGTAATATTATTACGACCCCAATATGCCGCAATGCAAATCTCTGAAACGGTCGCGACTCGGCACAGTTTGAGGGCGGGTTTGTAACACCATGATTTTCTGGATTTGCTTCCGGCGCCCGGCGGGGATCGCTTCTCGCGGGCAATATGTCGAAAATTATGAGCTGCACCCGTGCATCGCCGTCCGGAGTCCCAACGGACTGCGGGTGTTTCGTCAGACAGCGCTCCGGTCAGGAGGCGTATCATGACCTAGCCCGATCGTGATTTTCGCACTTACCGCTCGGCCTGAAAAAGCTTGAAGCCACGAGCATTGGCGTGCTCGCGGCTTCATTGACGGCATCGCCACCTTCGATACGTCTCCGCGATTTCCACGAGCTTGTCAATCGACGGCTGCGCGCCGCCGATCCCTTCATCGTGGAGGTTTTCCATGCCAATACCAACAACGGCCGTCGGTGGACGATACTCCCCGGATCGTTTTGCCGGAGGATTTGAGTACGTGGTCCGGCGTATGGCCGCCTATGCCGATCGCGCGAACGATACCGGCAAACTGTTGCCGGTAACCTCCCCCTCATTTCTGCAGGCGTTTCTCGATGCGAGCTACGCATCATCGTCGATGCGCAAGGTGCGGGGGCCAGCGAACCATTTCAGCAAATGGCTGGGAAGCGAAGACGCCTGGTTCGTATCGGATGCCGAGACACTCGACCGCTTCCGGCTTCACCAATGCACGGCGGAAGGGCGCTTTGCCAATACCGCGCATCCCCAGCTTTATTATGTCAACGTCATCGCCCGCGTCCTTCTTTACCTCCAGTACCAGGGCCTTTCGCCATCCTATGGCTGGACCGGCGACGACTGGAGGCGGTGCGTCGATTTCAGGAACGTGCTGATCGTACACGGCCTCCCGATTGTCGACGCTAACAATCAGGCCTTGCACGGTGCCCATCTCGTCCTCTGGGCGCGCCTCAACGGCCTGTCGCGAGCCGAACTCACGCAAAGCGCGATCGATCGTTTCCTAGCGCATAACTGTCGATGCGGGCTGCTCGGTTATGATTGCGAGCCGATCGCGAGCTACCGTGTGAGGCGTCGCCGCGGAGCGATCCGGTTCCTGCGCTTCCTTGCTAACGAACACCCCGTGATGATCGAGGGCTTACCTGCCAGGGTGACGCGCAAGCCACCGCCTCAGCTTTCCGAACCCGTTGCTGCTTATCGAGCATGGCTTGTTCAGCACAAGGGCCTGCGATCGTCTACGGTAAAGGCCTACCTGGAGGAGATTGCCGGGTGGCAGCATCGACTGGGAGACGATGCGGCGCTCTATACGGCGCTGCACATCCGAGCGATCGCCCGCATCGAACTTGAAGGCAAATCGCCGACGCGGCAGAGCCGCTTCATCACGGTGATGCGAAGCTATATCGCGTTTAGGGCGGCGCGCGGCGACTGTCCCGCCGCACTCGTCCATGCCCTTATCTCGCGCCCCGTCTATAGAATGGGCACGATACCAAAAAGCTTGCCCTTCGAGACGCTCCGGAGCGCCATCGCCTCGTGTGATACAAAGACGATCACTGGTATTCGCGACCGTGCGGTTCTGACCCTGCTTCTGGAAACCGGTATGAGGGCAAACGAGGTGGCACAGTTGCGCCTCGGCGATCTCGACTGGGAAGCGGCGCAGATCGCCGTTCGCGGCAAGGGCGGTCGCGCGGGCGTGATGCCGCTGACGCAAGCCGCTGGCGACGCGATTCTCGACTGGCTCGAGCGAGCGCGGCCCGTGACCGATGATGAAGGATTGTTCGTCCGACTGCGACCACCGCACACCAGTTTGGTCAGCCATGGGGCCGTCACGCATATCGTCGTTTGGGCATTAAAGCGCGCAAACCTGAAGGGTACCGGCGGTGCGCACTTGTTTCGGCACGGACTTGCCCGTCAACTCCTGAAGGCCGGGAGCGGATTGCCCGATATCGCGACGGTCCTGCGCCACGAGTCGCTGATGACGACGATGATCTACGCAAAGGTCGATGAACCGGCGCTCATGAGCGTGGCGCAGGAATGGCCGGGGGAAGCGTCATGATCGATTCGATCGAGCGCTATCTCGAGATGCGCAAGCGTCTCGGCTACATGGACCAGGACCTCGCCCGAAACCTGCGTGACTTTGCAAAGTTCGCGGCGGACCGCGGCGCGTCCCACTTAAGCAACGACCTCATGCTCGAATGGATCGGCTGCTCCTCTCAGAGCGACTATCGCTGGACGCGCCGGGTCGATTGGCTCGCCAACCTGGGCAAGTACCTGCGTGCCGAAGACCAGCGGCACGAGCTTCTACCCGCGAACGTACTGGCAAGACGCGGGCAGCGCAGTCGACTTATCCCGTTCTTCTACGAGGAAGCCGACACGCTTCGGATCATGAACGGGTTCGCGGGACTCGAGCTGCCCCATCCTTTCGATGCGGTGACCTACAGCGCGATCATTGGCCTGATCGCGGCGACCGGGTTGCGGCTCAGCGAAGCACTCAACATATGCCTCGCAGACGTAAATTCGCCCGAGATCCGCATCCGAAAGGGGAAGTTCGGCAAAGACCGACTCATCTTCGTCAGCGAGAGCACGGCGCGCGCGATCCGCCGATACGTAGCAATGCGCCCGCCGGAACTCGACAGTCACAGCCTGTTCGTGATCCGATTGAACCGGAAACCTAGCCCTCAACTGGTCGATGAGGTCTTTCGACGTTGTACGCGCTCGCTTGCGATGCATGGACGCACCAAGAGCGGACCACCCCGCATCCATGATTTTCGCCACACATTTGCGATCAATTCGCTCGCAAGATGTGCGCACGACGAGAAAGTCGTCGCCAACCACATCGTCGCGCTGAGTACCTACCTCGGGCACGTCAGCGTGGCCGACACCTACTGGTACTTGCGGCTCTTGCCATCGACCAAGCTTGAAATTCTGAACGCCATGGAAGGAATGCGAAATGCGTAATATCACACCGTCTGATGTCCCGTCACTTGTTTCGGGTTTTCTCGACGAACACCTCGTGGGTAGCAAAGGCCTTAGTCCGAAAACGGTAGCGGTCTACGCCGACTCGCTAATGCTGTTTCTTCGCTATGTTTCCGATATTACCAAACGGAACCCCGATCGACTGGACTTTCGCGACTTTACTGCTGAGACCGTCCTGGCATTCCTCCAGCACCTCGAAACCGAACGAGGGAACACGGTACGATCGCGCAACCTGCGACTTTCGGCGTTGAAGTCATTCTTCGGCTACGCCGGTTGGAAGCACGGTGTCCTGCTCGACCAAGCGTCGCGGCTGCTGATGATCCCTGGAAAACGGTATCAACGGGGTCTCGTCAGCTTCCTGACGATCGAGGAAATCAAGGTCCTGCTCGACACGCCCGAAAAAACCACCGTGGCCGGGATCAGGGACCGTGCGATGCTGCTGTTCACATACGCCTACGGGCTCCGGGTCTCCGAATCGGTCGGGCTTTGCCTCGACGATCTTTGGCTCGGCCGCAATCCCAACATGATCATTCACGGAAAGGGCGGAACGAAGGACGAGATGCCATTGCTGCCCGATCACGTAAACGTGATGAAGGCGTGGTTGGCCGTACGCCCGAAGGTGCCTGCGCCAAATGTTTTCCTGAATCAGGAAGGCGACGCTTTGACGCGCGACGGCTGCGCTTACGTGGTCAGCAAATATGCACGGCTTGCATCGATCGCGTGCCCGTCGATCGCCCGCAAGCGCGTCACGCCCCATGTTTTGCGCCATTCATGTGCAATGGCGATATTGAAGGCGACGAAGGACTCCCGAAAAGCCGCCAAGCATCTTCGCCATGCAAGCTACGCCACGATCGAAGCGTATCTCCACGCCGATCCGGAAGAAAAGCTCGCGACACTAACGGCTCATCCGGAGCTCGACATACAGCCCGGCAAATTCGCAGGTCGGGCAACGGGTGTGATGGCGAGATTGCAAGCAGCGCGGGGTCGAAACGGTCTTGTAGGATTACCAAGACCACTGAAACCGAATGGTAACGAGACAACCCGCGATACGCATGGTCGCGGCGCTAAGCCGCAGGAAGTCGATTTTGTGCCAAAGGGATCATAATTATCTCGACCGATCTAGAAAAAGAACGACAGTTTTGCGCTCTTTTTAACTAACGCCGCTGATAATAGTTGACGCCGCATAATACGAGCTCGGCATCCGCCTGCCGCAGTTCGGCGGCCGGGCGGCTTTTGTACGATTGCCGGAAACCCCGGGAGGGCCGCCGGTGTGCGTACGCGCGCATTTTCCGGCGACCCTTGGCGCTGCGGTGACGCAGAAGTCGCGCTGGATTGCCGGGATCGCGCTGTCGGGCTGGGACAGACTGGGCTGGGGGGGCAGCCTGGCCGAGCGGTGGATGCGGATCAACGACCGGCGCGCCCTGTTTGCCGCTCTGGTGGTACTGACGGGCTATGCGGCGCTGGCATTGTACTGCGCGACGCTGGTGCTCGGACTGGCATGGGGAGCCGTGCAGCGGCCGCCGCCCGCTCCCCTGGTCACGAGGCTGCTTGGCGTGTCGGCAGCGCTGCTGGTCTGGCGGCTTTCGATACGTGCGATACTCGTTGCGCGGATCCATGGCTGGCGCGAGGGGCTGCGCTCCGTGCCGCGGGCTTTCGTCGCCAACATCATCGATATGATGGCAGCGCGCCGCGCCGTCAGCATCTATCGCCGCGCGCGGCGGGACGGCGTGGTTCGATGGGACAAGACGCAGCACCGCTTCCCCGCGGACCCCGCTGCGGCACGCTGATGTCACCGGGCCCTGCCCGCCCCTTGCGCGCCTTGGCCCTGTTCGTCGGCCTGTGGATCGGCGGGCGCAGTGCCTTTCTGTGGGCGACGGGCCACGGGCAGCTGCCGAGCGGGGCGCATCGCCCGAGCCCGGCGTTCGCGGCGCAAAGGACTTCGGCACCCGTTGCCCGAGTCGGGACGAGGGAGACGCCTTTGCGTCGCATGGCATCCCGCGCGGTCGCACGCCGCAAGCCTGCGCATCCATGGTACATCGCGGGAAAGCCTGGGGATTCCGGCGTGCACCCCTTACCCGCGGAGACTCCGGTCAACCTTGGCGCGGCTGCAGGCCGGGACGACGCGCCCCCTGAATCGCCGACTGCACTGCTGATGCCGTCAACCGTGTCCCGGAACCGAGGCTGGTCAGCATCGATCTGGGGCATTTCGCGCCAGGGATCGGGATGGGTACACGGCCTCGCGAAGGGCGAACTGGGCGGCTCGCAAGTGGGCGCAAGGATCTACCGTGCCCTGTCGCCCGGCGTTGCCCTTACCGCGGGCCTTTCGACCGCCCTGGCCAGCCGGCAGAGCGAGGGCGCGCTGGGGCTTGCCGTGCGGCGCGGTGCCGTGTCACTGATCGCGGAGCGCCGTTTTGCACTCGACCGTGGCGGTCGCAATGACTGGTCGGTCACAGCCGTTGCCGGGGTCGCCGACGTTGCGCTGCCACTTGGCATACGGCTCGATGCATATGCTCAAGCGGGCATCGTGGGGCGCGACGGCTTCGCCGATGGCGCGGCGAGGGTCGAACGCGGCCTCGTCGCGACGAAGCTGGGCAGGCTTTCCCTGGGTGCGGGGAGCTGGGCCAGCATCCAGCCGGGCGTCGCACGTCTGGACGTCGGGCCACAGCTGGTCGCGCGGACGACGCTCGGCGGGCACGCGCTGCGCATCTCGGGCGAATGGCGGGCGCGCATGGCAGGCAACGCTGCGCCGGGATCGGGGGCGGTGGTCACTTTAGGGGCGGATTTCTGACGCAGCCCTTTCGGCACCGCACCGCACGCGCTAGGCAGAGGGCGCCGATGGATATTTACCTCCCCGTCGCGAACCTCTCGGTCAACGCGCTGGTCATCGTCTTGCTGGGCGGTGGCGTCGGCCTGTTGTCGGGCATGTTCGGCGTCGGCGGCGGCTTCCTTACCACCCCATTGCTCATTTTCTACGGCATCCCGCCTACGGTTGCCGCCGCATCGGCGACGACGCAAGTGACCGGCGCAAGCGTGTCGGGCGCGCTCGCCCATTACCGGCGCGGGGGCGTCGACATTCCGATGGGCGGGGTACTCGTCGCCGGCGGCGTACTGGGGGCCGTTGCGGGATCGGGCATTTTCCGGATTCTTCAACAGTTCGGCCAGATCGATACCGTGATTAACATCCTCTACGTCGTGCTGCTTCTGGGGGTCGGGATACCGATGGCGCGCGAAGCGGTGCAGAGCGTTGCGGCTTCTATTTCAGGGACGGCGATACCCGCGAAGAAGCGGCGGCATCACCCCGCCGTGGCGGCACTGCCGTTTCGCTGGCGCTTCTACGCATCTGGACTTTATATTTCGCCGCTTGCGCCGCTGCTGCTGGGTTTCGTTACCGGAATTATGACCGTGCTGCTGGGTGTCGGCGGCGGTTTCATCATGGTGCCGGCGATGCTTTACATCCTGGGCATGGCCACGCGCGTCGTGGTGGGCACATCGCTGTTCCAGATCCTGTTCGTCACGGCGGCGACGACGATGGTGCACGCGGTCACGACCAAGGCGGTGGATGTCGTGCTGGCCTTTTTCCTGCTGCTGGGAAGCGTCATCGGCGCGCAGGTCGGCACGCGCCTGGCGGCGCGCTTCCGACCCGATTACCTGCGCCTGTTGCTGGCGGCGATTGTGCTTGCGGTCGCGTTCCGCATGGCGATCGGGCTCACCTGGCGCCCCGAAGAGCTCTACACGGTGCAAATCCTGTGAAGCACGCCGCGCTGCCAATCCTTGCCCTTTTGCTGCTGTCGGCGGCCAGCGACAATGCGCCGGTGCTGGTGCCCGATGTGTCGCAACGCGAAATCGACATCCACTACAGCTTTACCGGCGCGGAGCTTCTCCTGTTCGGCGCGATCCTCTATCCCGGCGGCAGGATCCCCGACGGCCGCACCGACGTGGCGGTCGTGCTGAAGGGGCCGCCGCAATCGATCCTGGTGCGCGAGAAAAAGAAGCTGGGTGGCGTGATCTGGGCAAATGCCGGGTCGTCGCGCTTCCGCTCCGCGCCCGCATTCTACGCGATTGCCGCATCGCGCCCCCTCGGCGAACTCGTCGATGACCGGACGGCGGCGATCTACGAACTTGGTCTCGGCAGCATCCATCTGTCGCCGGCCGGCGGCGTCGATCCGGACGTCGCCCATCGCTTCGAAACCGGCTTCGTCGACTTGCGCGGGCGCGGCGGCTTGTTTGTCACGCAGCCGGGATCGATCGAGATCACCAAAGGCGTGCTCTATCGCGCGCGCCTGACCATCCCGCCCCGTGTGCCCGACGGGCGCTATACTGCGGAGACGTTTCTGATTCGCGACGGGAAGGTCATTGCCGCCGCCACGCGCAATATCAGGGTTCGTAAAGAGGGATTTGAACGAATCGTCGCAAATTTCGCCCAAAATTGGCCGATTTCCTACGGCCTGCTCGCCGTTCTTCTTTCCATCGGCTTCGGATGGGCAGCCGGTGCCTTGTTCCGCCGCATCTGAACCGGCCGACCGCTACGTGACCGGTTTTTAACCATTTTGTCGCTACCACCGCCCCTGGATTTGTCAGGTGGGACCTATCAGCGTGGACATTCAGCGTACCGGCGGAGTTGAGCCAGCGACCAGCGAGGGCGACGGTCGTCGCATGGTTGGCGCCTATAGCAGCGCGATCGGCGAGGTGATCGAAATATCCGGATCTTCGTCGCAGGTCCGGTTCGACGCCGCGGCGCTGGCTCGACAGACAGCGGCCATCGACCCAAGCCTGGCGACGGCTGGCCAGGTTGGCAGCCAGATCAAGATCCGCCTGGGGTCGACATGGCTGGTGGCCAACGTCCGCTCGTTGCGCCTCGACCCTTCGCGCGACAATGGCGTGATCGGTTTCATCGACTTTCTCGGCGAAGGCGATGAAGAACGACTGACCGGCAAGATTTATAATTTCAGGCGGGGCATCACCCGCTACCCGACACCGGGGGGGCAGGCTTTCCCGGTGAGCGGTGAGGACATGCGCCAGATGTACGCCGCCGACGACCGCGCCTTCATCGAGGTGGGTACTGTCTATCCAACCCGGGACATCCGGGGCGCTGTCTATATCGACGCGATGCTCGGCAAGCATTTTGCGCTTCTCGGCTCCACCGGCACCGGCAAATCGACCGCGACCGCCCTGATCCTGCACCGCATCTGCGAACTGGCGCCGCAGGGCCACATCGTGATGATCGATCCGCACGGCGAGTATTCCGCTGCGTTCAGAAGCAACGGCGCACTCTACGACGTAACCAACCTGGCGATGCCCTATTGGCTGATGAACTTCGAGGAACATTGCGAAGTCTTTGTGACCACGCAGGGTTCGGACCGGCAGACCGATTCGGACGTGCTGGCGAAGTGCCTGCTTGCCGCCAAGGCCCGCAGCCGTGCGGCCGAAGGCATTTCGAAACTGACCGTCGATTCGCCCATACCCTATCTGCTCAGCGACCTGACCAACTACATCACGGCCGAAATGGGCAAGCTCGACAAGGCGGGCGACAATGCGCCCTATATGCGGCTGAAGACCAAGATCGACGAGATCAAGTCCGACCCGCGCTACAGCTTCATGTTTTCAGGCATGCTCGTCGCCGACAACATGGCCGGCTTCCTCGGGCGGATTTTTCGCTTGCCCGGCGACGGCAAGCCGATATCGATCATCGATGTGTCGGGCGTGCCGTCCGATATCACGTCGGTGGTGGTGGCGGTGCTTGCGCGCATGGTGTTCGACTATGCGATCTGGAGCCGCAACGAGCCGCAACGGCCGATCCTGCTCGTTTGCGAAGAGGCCCATCGCTATGTGCCCAATGAAGCCAATTCGCAAAAAAGTGCAGTCGGCAAGATCCTGGGGCGCATCGCCAAGGAAGGCCGTAAATACGGCGTGTCGCTTGGCCTCATCACCCAGCGTCCCTCCGACCTCGCCGAAGGCGTCCTGTCGCAGTGCGGCACGATCTTTGCCATGCGCCTGAACAACGAGCGCGACCAGGCCTTTGTAAAGGCCGCCATGCCAGAAGGGGCCCGCGGGTTCCTCGACACCATCCCGGCGCTGCGCAACCGCGAATGCATCATCTGCGGCGAGGGCGTTGCGATCCCGGTGCGGGTCAGCTTCGATCCGCTCGAGGATCACAAGCGCCCGGCCTCGTCCGATCCGCTGTTTTCCGAGCTCTGGAAAGAAGCAGGCGGCGAAGAGGAGATCCTGACCCGCGTCATCAAGCGCTGGCGCGCGCAGGGCAAATAGTGACGGCAACGCGCGGCATTGCGCGCGCTGCCGACGCGTCCGACAGCCCGGAAAGCGTCGCCGACGCCCGCCCCCGCTCCGCCGTATCGACCGGGGTCGGGGTCTCGGGCCTGCTGGGACTTGCGCTCTGGATGGGCGTTGCCCGTCATTACCAGATGAACGGCCCCTTCTCGGCGATCGCCACCGCCATCGCCTGTGGCTTGCCGATGGTCTTATGGTCGCTTTTCGTCGATCGCGTCCACCGCAACCCGACCACCGGCATCGACTGGAGCCGAGCACCGGCGCCCCTGTCGGCCACCCTCGATACCAGCCTTGCCAAATTGGCCGGGCTCTGGGCGACCTGGGCGATCATCGCGGTCGTCTATGCCAGCGCGCGATTCTACTGGACCGGCAATTACGCCTTCGCGATGAAGACCTTGATCTATGCCGCGCCGTTTCTGTTCGCCGGCTCGGTGCCCTATATCCTCTGGCTCGACACGCGCCTCAAAAACCCGCGCGACGGCTGCTGGGCCTTTGGCAGCTGGTTGATGGGAGACCGGACCGTCGACCGAAGCGCCATTGCCGACCATTTCCGCAGCTGGGCGGTCAAGGCTTTTTTCACGGCCTTCATGTTATCGGGATTTCCCAGCAATTTCTATGATACCGTCACGCGGCCGTTGCCGACGCTGACAGACCCGGTCGGCCTTGCCAATTTCCTGATCTCGGTGATGTTTCTCGTCGACATGACGATGGCGACCGTCGGCTATGTCCTTACGGTCAAGCCGCTCGACGCACATATCAGGTCGGCGACGCCCTATGCCAGCGGGTGGATCGCGGCGCTGATCTGTTATCCGCCTTTCGTCCTGATGGGCAACGGCGGGCCGCTCGACTATCACCAGGGGACGATGGACTGGAGCTACTGGCTCCGCAACTATCCGCTGCTGCTCTGGATCAACGGGGGGCTGCTGGTGCTGCTGACCGGGGTCTACGCATGGGCGACGGTGGCGTTCGGTCTGCGCTTTTCGAACCTTACCCATCGCGGCATCCTGACCCACGGGCCGTATAGCTGGATGCGTCACCCCGCCTATGTGTCGAAAAACACATTTTGGTGGCTGTCGACCCTGCCGTTCCTCGTCAACACCGGCAGCCTGACCGACGCTGCGCGAAATACGGTGATCATGGCGGCGGTCAGCGCTGTCTATTACTGGCGAGCAATGACCGAAGAACGCCATTTGCGCGCCGATGTGGACTATCGCACCTATGCCCAATGGATCGACCGCAACGGGTTGATCGCCCGGGTACGGGGAGCACTGGGCGTTTAAGGTCGCAGGCAGTCCATGTGGTTGCAGCCGCAGCGCAGAGCGGCCATCACGACCCCATGCTGCGCGACATCACCCAAACCCTGTGGCCCTCTACCCCCATGTGGCCCGGCGACACGGCGTTCAGCGCCGTGCGGACTTGGGACTATGGCCCCGGTTCGCCGGTCAATGTCGCACGCTATACCGCCTCAACCCATGCGGGCACCCATGCCGACGCGCCGCTCCATTATGATCCAGGGGGCGCCGGGATCGATGCCGTTGCGCTGTGCGCCTATGTCGGGGTTGCGCGGGTCGTCGACCTGCGGGCTTGCGGCCCGGTAGTCACGCCGGACATGCTGGCGCCGGTGCTGGAGGCGCCCTGCCAACGCGTGCTGCTGCGCACCTACGACCGGTTTCCCCATGAACGCTGGAACCCGCATTTCACGACAGTGGCACCGGCATCGATCGCTGCGCTTGCTGCGCACGGCGTTCTGCTGATCGGCATCGACAGCCCCTCGCTTGATGCACAGGACTCAAAGTCGATGGACGCGCATCTCGCAGTCAGGGCTGCGGGCATGGCGATCCTCGAGGGACTCGTGCTCGACGATGTCGCGGCGGGCGATTACGAGCTGATTGCCCTGCCGCTGAAGCTGGGCGGTCTGGATGCGGCTCCGGTCCGCGCCGTGCTGCGCGATCTGCCATGAACGGGCTGACATATGGCGACGCGCAGGCGCGCGACGATGCGGATCCGATCGCCCATGCGCGCGCACGTTTCGCCCTCCCCGAAGGGGTGATCTACCTCGACGGCAATTCGCTTGGTGCCCTGCCACGCGCGACGGCGGCCGCCGTGGGCGGCGTTATGGCCGGGCAATGGGGGCAGGACCTTATTTCCAGCTGGAACCGGCACGACTGGATCGGCCTGCCGCAGCGGCTCGGCGCGCGCATCGCGCCATTGGTCGGGGCCGACCCCGGCGAAGTGATCGTGACCGACACGACCTCGACCAACTTGTTCAAGCTGATCGCAGCGGCACTTGCCGCGCGGCCCGATCGCGACGTCATCCTGTCGGAGGCCGGCAACTTCCCGACCGACCTGTACATGGCGCAGGGCGTCGCCGCGATGCGCGGTGCGCGGCTCCAAACCAGTGCGTCTGCCGACATTCCCGCGGCGCTCGACGACCGTGTCGCGGTGCTGCTGCTGACCCATGTCCACTATAAGTCCGGCCAAATGCACGACATGGCCGCGATCACGGCAGCCGCGCATGCGGCAGGCGCGCTCGTCGTCTGGGACTTGAGCCACAGCACCGGCGCGGTGCCCGTCAACCTGAATGGCTCCAGGGCGGATCTGGCTGTCGGCTGCGGCTATAAATATCTGAACGGCGGACCGGGCGCCCCTGCCTTCCTTTATGTCGCGCGTCATTTGCAGGAGAGCCTGCAATCGCCGCTCTCCGGATGGATGGGCCATGCCGCGCCTTTTGCCTTCGAGGACGACTACCGCCCGGCGCCCGGCATCGACCGCTTTCTGTGCGGAACGCCCTCCGTGCTTGCTATGGCCGCACTTGAGGCAGGATTGGCGACGTTTGACGGTGTCGAGCCCGAAGCCGCCTTCGCCAAGAGCCGCGCGCTGGGCGACTATGCCATTGCCCTGATCGAGGCCCATTGTGCCGGGCGCGGCTTTACGCTGCTGTCGCCGCGCGATGCGGCCGTGCGGGGCAGCCATGTGTCCCTGGCCCACCCCAATGCCTGGCCAATCTGCCGGGCCCTGATCGCCCGGGGCGTCGTCGGCGATTTCCGCGCGCCCGATGCGCTGCGGCTGGGATTTGCGCCGCTGTACACGCGCTTCGTGGACGTGTGGCAGGCAATGGAAGCGATCCGCGACGTGGTCGACAGCGGCGCCTGGGATCATCCTGACTATCGGGCCCAGGCCGCGGTGACGTGATTGCGTGCTTCTGGTGGAGCTGAGCGGGATCGAACCGCTGACCTCGTCATTGCGAACGACGCGCTCTCCCAACTGAGCTACAGCCCCTCACCAGAAACGCCGCGCCTTGGGAAGCGCTGCGGAGCCGGACCCCATAACGGCGGGGCGGCGGCGATGCAACGCCCTGTTTGACGACCTATCGGGCCGCAACGCGCCAGATGCAGTTGCCGACGTCGTCAGCCACCAGCAGGTCGCCCTTGCTGCGCGCAATGACGCCGACCGGACGTCCCTGGGCCTGCCCCTTGCTGTCGAGAAAGCCGGTCAGCACGTCCCGCATGGGGCCCTTGGGAAAGCCGAGCGCATTGAAACCGACGAACACGACCTTGTAGCCCGACACCGGCTTGCGGTTCCACGACCCGTGCTGGCCGATAAACGCACCTTTCTGGAACGGCCCCAGCGAGCCGAATGCGAGCCCGAGGGATGCCGTGTGCGGACCCAGGGCATATTCGGGACGATGGGTGTATTGCAGCAGGTCGGGCCGCGATTCCACGCGCCTGTCTTCGTAGCCGCCCCAATAGCTGTACGGCCAGCCATAAAAGGCCCCGAAATCGGCACGCGTCATATAGTCGGGGGCCAGGTCGCCGCCCAGCATGTCGCGCTCGTTGACGACGGTCCACAGTGACTTGGTCTGCGGTTCCCACGCCATGCCGACCGGATTTCGCAGGCCCGAGGTCCAGATCCGCACCGCCTTGGTCGCGAGATTCAGTTCGAGGATATTGGCACGGTTCGTTTCGGCGTCCAGGCCGTTTTCACCGATGTTGGAGGTCGAACCGACCGAGATGAACAGCGATTGACCATCGGGCGAGGCGACCACATTCTTGGCCCAGTGCAGGCCGCCGCCGGGAAGCGCCATGACCTTTCTCGGCGTCGCCGCGATCTTGGTTTCGCCGGTCGTATAGGGCACGACGACCAGCGCATCGTGGTTGCCGATGTACAGCTGGTCGCCGACGAGCGCCATGCCGAAGGGCGAATTGAGGCCGGTCAGAAAGGGCACTTTCAGATCGGCAACGCCATCGCCGTTCGTGTCGCGCAACAGGGTGATGCGATTTGCACTTGGCCCTGCGGCTCCCACATATTTCATTAGAATGCCCATGACCCAACCCTTGATCCCGCCACCTTCGCGCGGCGGGGAATTGGTTTCGGCGACGAGAACATCACCATTGGGAAGTTCGTACAGCCAGCGCGGATGATCGAGGTCGCGGGCAAAGGCGACGACGCTCAGCCCCGGCGCGGCAACCGGCCGGGCATCGCCAACCCAGCCAATCGGCTTCGCGACGTCGACCGTTGGTATTTTTTCTGGTCGGGCTTCGGTGATTCGGGGCCGAGTTCCCGAAACGGCCTCGACTGGCAATTGGGCGGGAACACCGCGGGTGAGATACCACAGAGCGCCCGCGCCGATCAGCAACAGGACGAGCAAAGCGGAAAGTATTTTGGCGCGCAATGTCATGTCGGCGATATGGCGATCACTTGCCCGTCGCGCCAGCCTGTGTGTCGATAATTGGCGGATGCAATCGCAGCCGCGTGGCCCGCCTCGCATCGCCCTCCGTCACTTCGATTCGCCAGCCACTGTCATGGACCAGCAACTCGCCCGGTTGAGGGACATGCCCCGCCAGAACGAAAGCAAGGCCGCCGATGGTATCGACGTCCTCGTCGATCTCGGCCAGGCGCGGATCGATGGTCTCAGCCACGTCTTCCAGTTCCGCCCGCGCATCGGCTTCCCACATGCCGTCCTCGAGCTGGACCATCAGGGGCACCACGGCATCGTCGGTCTCGTCCTCGATATCGCCGACGATTTCCTCGACGAGGTCCTCGATCGTCACCAAGCCCTCGGTCCCCGAATATTCATCGATGACGATCGCCAGATGGATGCGCTGGCTACGCATTTCGGCAAGCAGGTCGAGCACGCCCATCGACTGCGGCACGTAGAGCGGCTGCCGGATCAGCCCGAGGATGGTCTCGGGAAAAGGCTCGCCGCGCGCCAGCAGCGCAAAGGCGTCCTTGATGTGGATCATGCCGACGACCTCGTCGAGGCTGTCGCGATAAACAGGCAGGCGGCTGTGCGGCGCATCGGCAAGCACGGCGACCAGTTCGGCGAAGCTGGAATTTTCAGGGATCGCCACGATATCGGCACGCGGCACGCCGACATCGTCGACGGTCCGCTTGCCGAAGCTCAACAAGTTGCGCACCATCTGCCGCTCGACGGGGGACAGATCGCCCTTTTCGTCGGGCGCCGGATCGCCCTCATGGTCGTCGATCGCTTCCTCGATCTGTTCGCGCAGCGTGGGTTCGGGCGTATCGCCGAACAGGGCGCGGACCGTGCTCCAGATGCCGTGGTCGCGGCTACTATCGCCTTCTTTCATCGGAGGGCTTCTTCAATCCTGATAGGGGTCGTGCAGACCCAGCGATGCCATGGCGGCCCGCTCGATCGCTTCCATGGCGTCAGCATCGACGTCGTTCATGTGGTCATGTCCTAACAGATGAAGCACCCCGTGCACAATGAGATGTGCGGCATGGTCCGCAAGGGACACGCCCTTCTCGCTTGCCTCGCGTGCGCAGATGCCGTGCGCAAGCACGATATCGCCGAGCAGGATCTCGCCGTCATCGGTATTGCCCAGGCTCTCGATCAGATCGGGCTGGACCATCGGAAAGGACAGGACATTTGTCGGCTTGTCCTGCTGGCGATACTGACGATTGAGACGGTGAACCTCGTCGTCGGACGCCAGGCGGACGGCGATCTCGACCGCTGCGGACGTCCCGGTCAGCCCGGCTTGGGGACTGGCGGCAATGGCTGCCTCCGCCGCGCGTTGCGCGAGACCGTCCCAGTCCGATTCAGGCCAGGGCGCCTCGCAGATCGCGGCGACCTCGATCACCCCTTGCCCTCGTACGCCTCGACGATGCGACCGACGACCGGATGGCGCACGACGTCGCCCACGCCAAAGCGGACCATGCCGATTCCTTCGACCCCTTCGAGCTTGTCGACCGCATCGTTCAGCCCCGACTCCTGGCCCTTGGGCAGATCGGTTTGCTTGGGATCGCCGCACACGACCATCCGGCTGTTCTGTCCGAAGCGGGTGAGGAACATCTTCATCTGTGCCGGAGTCGTGTTCTGCGCTTCGTCAAGAATGATGAAGCTTTCGGCGAGCGTGCGACCGCGCATGAAGGCGATCGGCGCAATTTCGATTTCACCGCTGGCGATGCGGCGCTCGACCTGTTCGGCAGGTAGGCAATCGTACAGCGCGTCATAAAGCGGGCGCAGATAGGGATCGACCTTTTCCTTCATGTCGCCCGGCAGGAAGCCGATCTTCTCGCCGGCTTCGACTGCGGGACGCGACAGGATCAGGCGGTCGACGCTGCCCGTTATCAGCTGCGAAACAGCTTGGGCGACGGCGAGATAGGTCTTGCCGGTTCCCGCCGGCCCGAGCGCGAAGATGATATCGTGCGAGATCAGGGCTTCCATATAGCGCGTCTGCGTCGCCGAACGCGGTACGATCGTCTTTTTGCGCGTGCGGATCATGATGCTGGGGGGCGAAGCGACGTCGTGGCGGATGATGCCGTCGAGCGTCGGTTCTGCCGACATCGCGATCACGGCATCGACTTCGCCCGTATCGATGTCCTGTCCCTGCACGACACGGTTGTAGAGCCCCGTCAGCACGTCGCGCGCGCGGGCGCAGGCGGCAGCCTCGCCCTCGATCTGCAGCTTGTTGCCGCGCGCCCCGATATAGACCCCCAACCGATTCTCGATGGCGACCAGGTTGCGGTCATATTCACCGAGTACCCGCGCGAGTAACTGCGGTTTGTCGAACATGACTTCGATGCGGCTGCGGTCGCCCAGCTGGGCGGGCACGGGCTTCTTCGGCACTTAGGCGGCCAATTTCATCGGGGCGGTTCCAGTCAGGCTGTTGGGTCCGGCGGCAGTCAAATCGACCTCGACGAGATCGCCGATGGCAAGCCGGGGGTCAATCACATGTACGGATTGCAGCCAGGGCGATTTGCCGAGCATCTGTCCGGGGAGCTTTCCCGGCCGTTCGATCAGCACGGTCGAGCGCTTGCCGACACTGCTTGCGTTGAATGCATGCTGCTGTTCGTTGAGCGCGGCCTGCAGGCGCTGCAGCCGTTCGTCCATCACGGCCTTGGGAATTTGCGCGGACATTGTCGCGGCCGGCGTGCCGGCGCGCGGTGAATAGGTGAAGCTGAACGCCTGAGCATAGCCGACTGCGCGGACGATCTCGAGTGTCGCTTCGAAATCGCCATCGGTCTCGCCCGGAAAGCCGACGATGAAATCGCCCGAGATCGCGATGTCGGGCCGACTGGAGCGCACTCGGTCGATCAGCCGCAGATATTGGTCGCGATCGTGGCTGCGGTTCATTGCCCTCAAAATGCGGTCGCTGCCCGACTGCACCGGCAGGTGCAGGAACGGCATAAGCTTTTCGACGTCGCGGTGCGCATCGATGAGGCCCTGACGCATGTCGTTGGGATGGCTGGTCGTATAGCGGATGCGGGCAAGCCCGGGCAGCTTGTCGAGCGCCACGATCAGCTCGTGCAGCCCCCGCCCGCGATCGTCCCAGGCATTCACATTCTGGCCGAGGAGCGTGATCTCGCGCGCGCCGCCGTCGATCAGCGCACGCGCTTCGTCCATGACAGCATCGAAGCCCCGCGAGACTTCGGCGCCCCGCGTATAGGGCACCACGCAATAGGTGCAGAATTTGTCGCACCCTTCCTGAACCGTCAAAAACGCCGAAGGTCGACCGGGCCCGCGAACCGGCAAGGCGTCGAACTTCGACCTGGCGGGCATGTCGGTATCGACCTGCGCCTTGCCGCTGGCTCTGGCGGCAGCAAGCAGGGCGGGCAGACGGTGGTAGGCCTGGGGGCCCACCACGACATCGACGTCGCGGGCGCGACGCGCGACTTCTGCCCCTTCGGCCTGTGCAACGCAGCCGGCGACGGCGATCAGGGGGCTCGAGCCGTCGTCCCGCCGCAGCGACCCGATTTCGGAATAGACCCGGTGCACGGCACGCTCGCGGATGTGGCAGGTGTTGAGCACGACGACATCGGCATCGGCGGCTCCCGCTGCGACGACCATGCCCTCGGCTTCCAGCAATTCACTCATGCGGTCACCGTCGTAGACGTTCATCTGGCAACCGAACGACCTGACGTGAAATGTACGGGGTGCAGACATCTGATCGGTCATAACGCCACCGCCGGCGAAGCAGAACTGCTTTCGTCGAGCTTGGCCACCAGACCCGAGCTCCAGGCATCATGACCGATGAACGGGCCGGCCGGCCGGCCCAGAACGCGCGACAGCGCCGCGGCGATCCGGGCGCGCGCCTCGGTCGCAATCGCCTTGCGCCCGACGAATTCGTCGGGAGAAAACGGTGCCAGAAACTCGATGCCGACGCGAAAGCTGCCCCGCCGCGCGAGCACGCGCAGCGCATTGTTCGCACCGCTCTCCTTGCCGAGCCAGCCAATTTCGGGACCGATCAGGCCATAGTCGAGAAGCAGCGGCTGGACCACGACGCCAGGCGGCGCCGGCTCCAGGATTTTCAGGAGTGACGACTTGAAGGGCAGCAGCGAGCGTCCGTCGTCGGTCGTTCCTTCCGGAAAGATCGTGACGGACCATGTGTCGATCAGCGCCTCGCGCAAGCGCTCGATCTGCTCGGCCACGCCGACGCGGTCCTCGCGCGACACGAAGACCGTGCGATTGAGCGTCGATAGCCAGCCGACGACAGGTGCATCGCGGATTTCCGCCTTGGCGACAAAGGCACTGCCACTGGCCCCGGCAATGACGAGGATGTCGACCCAGCTGATGTGGTTCGAAATGAAGACGACGTCGCGTCGAACATGGGTGCCGATCTTGTCGGCGCGCGCGCCGGCGATCCAGCCGGTCCAGCCGAGGAAGAGGCGCGGCCAAGGGGAGGACAGTCGCCCCGCCCGCCAGATATAATGGAGGATGACGAGCGGGATCAGGATCACGATGATCCCGAGTGCGCGAACGGCAATACGGGCCCAGCCCATCGCCGAGATCGCGGGCGGCCTGCCGGCTGCCGCCTCGAGCCGCGCTTGACTAAACGGGCCGATCGATGGCGACGCCATAAAGCTCCATACGGTGGTCGACGAGCCGGAAGCCCAGCTTTTCCGCGATCTGCTTTTGCAGCGCTTCGATTTCCGGATCGACGAATTCGATGACCTTGCCGGTTTCGACGTCGATCAGGTGGTCATGATGGGCCTCGGCGGCCGCTTCGTAGCGCGCGCGGCCATCCCCGAATTCATGGCGCTCGAGGATTCCTGCCTCTTCGAACAGACGCACGGTGCGATAGACGGTGGCGATCGAAATGCCCGCGTCGATTGCAGACGCGCGCGCATGAAGCGCCTCTACGTCGGGGTGGTCCTCGGCGTCGGAAAGAACGCGCGCAATGACGCGGCGCTGTTCGGTTATCCTCAGCCCCTTTTCGGCGCAGAGCGCCTCGATATCGATTCTGCGATGCATTGGAGCGACGCTAGCCGAAAGCCAGCGTCGCCGCAAAGCGCATTCGATTTACCGGACTGCCTTGCGACGCCCCTTGGTGCCAAGGCCAATGCTCTTGGCAAGAGTGCGGCGCTGCTCGGCATAGTTGGGCGCAACCATCGGATAGTCGGCCGGAAGACCCCATTTCGCGCGATACTGGTCGGGTGTCATATTGTAATGCGTCATCAGGTGGCGCTTCAGCATTTTCAGCTTCTTGCCGTCCTCGAGACACACCACATAGTCGGGCTTGATCGACGCCCGGATGGACACGGCGGGTTCCTGCTTGGCCTCCGGCGCGACGATGGTCGGGCCGGCAAGCGCCGCAAGCGCCCCATGCACATTCGAGATCAAGGTCGGCAAGTCGTTGACAGCGACACTGTTGTTGCTGACGTGCGCGGCGACGATGTCGGCAGTCAGCGTGATGAAAGTTTCTTGCATTTCGATTTCGTCGGCCATGAGCCAGTCCGTTCCCTGTGTAAAACCTGCGAACAAATCTCCGCGCCTGAACTTCGGGCGTAGTTCTGACGGGTAACCTATAAGCTAAAGATTTTGTTATCCAATTTTAGCGCAAGGACAAGCGGTATGTAAGGGCGTCACGACGAACACCGTCAGCACCCCGGTAATACTGCGGTCGAATTCCGACCTGTTCGAACCCGCAATCTTCGTAAAACCGGCGTGCGGGATTATCGTTGCGCACTTCGAGGAAATAAGTTGATGCACCTGCTGCTCTTGCAGTCGCCACGCTTTGTTCCAAAAGTGCGCGGCCGATACCTTGACGCTGGTGATCCGAACGCACGGCGAGCAACATCAGTTCTGCCTCGTCATAAACCGTGCGGACCAGTGCGAAGCCAGCCGCGATGGTCGTATGCGCAACGAGCAGTTGCGCGCCCGGCATCGAGATGACTCCGGTGCATTGCGCCGCGGTCCAGGCTTCACCGAACTGCGCGTCGAATGCGCGGTTCATGACCGACATGACATCGGCAAGCCCGTCGATACCGTGGGGCGAGATCGTGATCATGCAAGGGCCATGGGTGTCGCATCCGCCCCCCGACCGTAAAAGGGCACGGGCGACAACGTGCATAGTCCCGCTGGGAGGAGGGTCACATCGCGCGCGTCGGGCACAACCTCGATCGCCTCCGCGCGGGCGCCGGCGGCCGCCAACCGCTGCGCCGCGCTGCCTATGAGCCGACCGGCGGTGAGCGCGGCGAGGGCCGCCTCGAACGGCAGCGAGTGCGGTGCCACTTCCTCGGCCAGGGGATCGCCCGCGTATCGCCCGACGAAAACCTCGCCATGCCCCCCTTCGATCGTGACGAGCGTATCGGGGCGGCCCCCGTCGGCGGCCGCAAGCAGGGCAAGCGAGGCATAGCCATGGACTGGCACCTGCCAGGCAAATGCCAGCGCCCGCGCCGTCGCGATTCCGACGCGTATGCCGGTAAAGCTGCCCGGCCCGACATCGACGAGAATCGCGTCGCAGCGCCCCCCACCCGGAAGATCCGCAATCATCGGCACCAGCCGCTCGGCATGGCCGCGGGCAATGGCGGCATGGTCGGACGCGACGACGCGACCGCCCTCGATCAAGGCGACCGAGCAGGCGGCCATGGCCGTCTCGATCGCCAGCACCCTCACAGAATGGTATTGAACCGATCGAAGCCGGGCCGCGGCAGGCGCCCGAAGATCGTTCCCGGGTCGCCGTGCCCGAGCGTGGAAATGAAGTTCGACTTCACCGGGGTGCCCGCAAAGAAGTCGGCATCGACAGCGGCATTGTCGAAGCCCGACATGGGCCCGGTGTCGAAGCCGAGCGCGCGCGCCGCCAGGATGAAATAGGCGCCCTGCAGCGACGAATTGCGCAATGCAGTCGTCGCAATTGCCGCATCGTTGCCAGCGAACCAGCTGCGGGCATCGGCCGGAGGAAACAGCTCGGGCAGCTGTTCGTAGAATTCCATGTCCATGCCGATGATCACCGTCACGGGCGCCGCAAGGATCTTGGGGCCGTTGGTGCCGCCTGCATGGGCCGCAAGCCGCGCCTTGGCCTCGGCGGTCGCACACCACACCAGTCGCGCAGGCAAGCAGTTGGCCGACGTCGGGCCGAACTTCATGACTTCCCAAATGGCGTCCATGTCCGCGCGGGTCACGGGTTCGTCGGTATATCCGTTATAGGTGCGCGCAGTGCGAAACAGCTGGTCGAGCGCGGCGTCGTCGAGTCTGGGCATTGAGGCTCCGGCGATGAGAGGATCAGACGGCGAGGACTTCGGTCACCTCGGGCACATAATATTTCAGCAGCGATTCAATACCGTTCTTGAGCGTTGCCGAAGATGACGGGCACCCCGAACACGCGCCCTGCAATTGCAGGTAAACCTTGCCCTGTTGGAACCCGCGATACACGATATCACCGCCATCGCTGGCAACGGCCGGGCGGACGCGCGTTTCAATAAGATCCTTGATCTGGTCGACGATATCGGCGTCGGCCGGATCGTCAGCAAAGTTGTCCGCGCGCGGCACCGAGATACCTGCGCCGCTTGCCGGCTTGAACAGCGGCATGTTGGCCGAGAAATGATCGAGCAGAACATTGAGGACATCGGGTTTCAGGTGATTCCAGTCGACGCCGGGTGCTGCCGTCACTGACACGAAGCCATGGCCGAAGAATACGCCGGTCACATCGCCAAGGGCAAAAAGCGTTTCCGCCAAGGGCGAGGCCGCGGCTTCCTCGGGCGTTGCGAAGTCGCGCGTCCCCATGTCCATGACCGTGCGACCGGGCAGGAATTTCAGCGTGGACGGGTTGGGTGTGGTTTCTGTCTCGATCAGCATGAGTCGCATGTGGGCGGCTTAAGCCGCCAGCGCAACCCGCGCACCGATGGTCTTCAAATCGTCCACGAACCTTGCATATTCCGCTTCGGCGGCTGTCCGGTCCTCGATGCGCAGAAGATAGCTCGGATGCACGGTAATCCAGGCCTCGCCGCCACCGGGAAGTTCAAGCGCGCGTCCGCGCTCGCGCGATATCGTCATGGCCTTTCCGAAAAGACTGCGCGCAGCCGTCGCGCCCAGCGCCACCGTGACCTGCGGCCGCACGAGGTCGCGCTCCTGATCAAGCCACCAGCGGCACGCTTCGATTTCGCCGGCGCCGGGTTTCGAATGGATGCGGCGCTTGCCGCGTTGCTCGAACTTGAAGTGCTTGACCGCGTTGGTGACATAGGCGCGCGCCCGGTCCACCCCCGCTTCGGCCAATGCCTTGTCGAACACGTGTCCCGCAGGACCGACAAAGGGGTGGCCCGCCAGGTCTTCCTGGTCGCCGGGCTGTTCGCCAACGAACATGAGCGGCGCATCCACCGGCCCTTCGCCGAACACCGTCTGGGTTGCCGGTTTCCATAGCGGGCAGCGGGTGCACCCCAGCGCTTCCTCGCGAAGTGCGTCCCAGGCAATCAAGCTGTTGCTGCCGACGTCCTTTGCCCGTTCGATCATGCCGCTTTCCCGTGCCTGCGCTGCTGCCAGCAATTGCGGCACCAACGCGGTCTCGGGCATGTTTTTCCAATATTTGCGCGGCATTTCCTTCAGCATCGCGCCTATCTTCACCCGCGCCGGGTTGAAGATGCTGGCGTAATAGGTCTTCCACACGTCCTCGATCGGGTCGCCCTCGGGCGCGTCGGATTTTGCCGCGCCCGGCCCCTCGGTCAGCGTGTGCCGGTCCCAGTGAATCGTCAGTTCGGGTGTCAGGATCGACCAGCGCATGCTGGCGAACCGCCGCACGAAAAACCCTGCATTGGCACGGACGATATGGTGCTCGGGCTCGAACCACGCCACGAACCGTTCGTGCATGCCGCCGCCCAGCTGGTCGAACACCGGCACTTCGCGGAATCGCAGAAAGGCGCGCATCTTGTGAATGTCGCGGCGCACGGCCTTCGCCAGTTCGTCGCAGCGGCGGACCAGCGGATCGGCATGATCGTCGATCAGCGTGCGCTGCACCTGCAGCCGCCACAGCAAGGCATAGAGCAGCGCGAAACGTTCGGGGTCCGAATGGCAGACGACGCTGCGCGCCAGTTCGACGAACGCGCGCGGCACCGAAAGCGTATTCTGCGGCCCGGTCGGAAAGTCGCTGTCGGCGAACAGGTCGGGCTCACCCTGGTTCCACACGACGCCCTCGGGCGGAACTCCTGCCAGCACCAGCGCACGCGCCGCGTCGCGCCACCCTTCGAAATCGTCGGGTTCCGCCAAGACGACGCTGTGCAGCGTGGTTGTCAGTCGCGCTCTTCCTTTTCTGCCGGATCAACCGCTTCGGCTTTCTCGATCTCCTCGGGCTTTCGCTCGGAGAACACCGACGCGAGCCGCGCCGCATCCTCGTCCGACATCGCATCGGCGGCGGCCGGGAACATCTCTTCCTCTTCCTCGGTAATGTGATGGTCGTATTCGGTCCGCAACGCATCGAACGCCTGTTCCCAATCGACCGACCCATCGGCCTTGGCGACCTCGACAATCATGTCGTCGATTTCCTTGTGCTCGCTTACCGAGTGCCGCGCATCGTCCTGCAGATCGGGATTGGCCATCATGGTGGCATAGAGCGTCTGCTCCTCGGCTGCGGCATGGGCGGAAACATCGACGCGAAACTGCTCGAACAGAGCAGGCCGGTCCGCTTCGGACGCTTCGGCAATGATGCTCAGCATGGTGCGATGGCGGTCGTGATCGGCCTTCAGGCTGTCAAAAATCGTGGCACTGGCCATAGGTCTGTTCTCCGGATTTCTCGATCAACCGATCAGGCCGCGAAAAGCTCCAACTGCTCGATCTTTGGCGCGACCCGCGCGCGCAAATCGGCACGATCGAGGAGCGCCGTCGGGCGCCAATCGCTTGTCGCGATGAACGGACGCAATTTGGTGAGCGAGACCGTGAGCCGACCCACATCGGCGAGCGTCAGCTGGCGGTAACGGCGCGCCATCAGAATGGCCTTCACCGCCTTCGTCCCCAGTCCCGGCACGCGCCACAGCGCTTCGCGCGGCGCCCGATTGACGTCGACGGGAAAGCTCTCGCGAAACTTGAGCGCCCAGGCGAGCTTCGGATCGATGTCGAGCGGCAGCATGCCGTCGACGGTTGCATCCTGCACTTCGCCGGGCGCAAAGCCATAGAAGCGCATCAGCCAGTCCGACTGGTAGAGCCGGTGCTCGCGCATCAGCGGCGGGCGCTTGAGCGGCAGCACCGCGCTGGCATCGGGAATGGGCGAAAAGGCGGAATAATAGACCCGTCGCATGCCGAAGCGGTCATAAAGCCCGCTCGCCCGCACGACGATATCGCTGTCGGTCGCAGCATCTGCGCCGACAATCATCTGCGTCGACTGACCTGCCGGCGCATATCGCGGCGCCGACTTGTATTTCTTCTGGGCGTCACGCGCATCGAGGATTGAGGCTTTCATCTCGCCCATCGCCCCTTCGATCCGTTCGACCGACTTTTCGGGGGCTAGCCGTTTCAGCCCGCCGACGGTCGGCAGTTCGACGTTGATCGATACCCGGTCTGCGTGCAGCCCGGCGGCCTCGACCAGCGCGGGATCGGCGTCGGGAATGGTTTTCAGATGAATATAACCGCGAAAATCATGATCCTCGCGCAGCGACCGGGCAACCTCGACCAGTTGCTCCATCGTGTAGTTCGAACTGCCGATAATGCCCGACGACAGGAACAGCCCCTCGATGTAATTGCGCTTGTAGAAGGCGATGGTGAGATCGACGACTTCCTTGGCGGTGAACCGCGCGCGGCGGACGTTGCTGCTCTTGCGGTTGATGCAATAATGGCAGTCGAAGATGCAGCTGTTGGTCAGCAGGATCTTCAGGAGCGAGATGCAGCGGCCGTCGGGCGCATAGGCATGGCAAATGCCCATGCCCTCGGTCGAGCCGAGGCCCTTGCCGTCCTTTGAGTTGCGTTTGCTCGTGCCCGACGAGGCGCACGATGCATCATATTTTGCGGCGTCGGCGAGTATTTCGAGTTTTTGCCGGGTGTCGAGCTGGGCCATCCGTTCGTTATATGTTCCAATTACCGAAAGGTAAAGCGGACCAAATCAACGACTTATACGATTATCGAACGGCGACAGCAGCGAAGCCGGGCGCGTCAGGCCCGACGTGCAACAGCAGCTTGGCCGGCATCACCTCGACGCGGAATTTAGTGGTCTCGACGGTTTCGCCGTCAAGGTTGACGAACAACGGCTCATGGCTCGTGAACTCGATCCAGGCGCTGCGTGCGGTCTTCGCCATGGCATCCGCGATTGCCGTGCCCGACACGGGATTGATCCAGTCGAGCAGCGCGGACGCCCGCTCCACGCCCGACATTTCGGGCAGGATCGTGAGGTCCAACAGGCCGTCTGCGAGGTCGGCATCCGGGCAAAGCACGACGCCGCCGCCCGCTTGCCGCCCATTGCCGATTGCCGCGGCAATAAAGGCACCCTCCCATTCGAAACCTTCGGCCCGGAAGCGGCCGGTCGACCCCGAAAGGTCGCCGAAGCGCGAGACGCCAGTGAGCAAATAGGCCAGACCACCCAGCCGCTTTTTCAGGTCGGGGTCGGTCTCTGCTGTCACCCGCGCGCCGAATCCGCCGGTCGCCATGTTGAAGAACGGCTTGCCGTCGAACTGGCCGACATCGATCGGGCGTGCGGTGTCGCCGGCGGCAATCCGCATTGCTTGCGTCAGATCGTCCGCCGGGACGCCGATCGAACGCGCGAAGTCATTGGCCGTACCGAGCGGCAGCACCGCAAAGCTGCACCCTTCGGGCGGCGTCGCGCCGACCGCGGCGCCAAAGACCTCGTTGACGGTGCCGTCGCCGCCGCCCGCGACAATCGTGCCGATCTTGCCCTGCCGTGCATCCTCGACCGCGTCGCGGGTCAACTGCTCTGCATCCCCTGCCTTTTCGGTCATGACGACGTCGACGACGCGACCCGTTTTGCGCACGGCAGCCAGGGCGTCCGCGACACGGGGATCGTCGGCGGCCTTGCCATTGAGGATCAGGCGCATCGGCAACATGACTGGGTCCGGAATCAACCTTGAGTGCGGAGGTCGGGCGGAATGGCACCGTCACGCAGCATGGCGACCGCTTCGTCGAGGCTCATGACGCGCTGCCCATCTTCGCCCAGGGTGCGGATCGCGACCGTGCGCTCTTCGGCTTCGCGCCGCCCGACAACGAGCAAATAGGGCACTTTCGCAAGCGAATGCTCGCGGACCTTGTAATTGATCTTCTCATTACGAATGTCGCTCTCGACCCGCAGCCCGGCAGCCGCCAGCGCCGCCACGACTTCGCTTGCATAGTCGTCGGCGTCCGACACGATTGTCGCCACCACGGCCTGCACGGGCGCCAGCCACAGCGGGAACTTGCCGGCAAAATGCTCGATCAGGATGCCGATGAAGCGTTCGAACGTGCCCAATATGGCGCGGTGGAGCATGATCGGCCGGTGCCGCGCGCCGTCCTCGGCGATGTAGCTCGCGTCGAGCCGCTCGGGCAACACAGTGTCCGTCTGGAGCGTTCCGACCTGCCAGGTGCGGCCGATCGCGTCGGTCAGGTGAAACTCCAGCTTCGGGGCATAGAACGCCCCCTCGCCGGGCAGCTCCTCCCAACCCCATTCGGCCGTGTTGCGGCCGGTGGCGGCCACCGCGTCGCGCAGCGACTGTTCAGACCAATCCCACATCTCGTCGCTACCGAAACGCTTTTCGGGGCGAAGTGCGAGCTTGATGGCATAATCGGAAAAGCCCAGGTCGCGGTAGACGAGGTCGAGCAGGTCGCAGAAGCGCTGCACCTCTTCAACCAGCTGGTCGGCCCGGCAGAAAATATGAGCGTCGTCCTGCGTGAATTGCCGGACCCGCATGATGCCGTGCAGTGCGCCGTGCGGTTCGTTGCGGTGGCAGCACCCGAATTCCGCCATGCGCAGCGGCAGATCGCGATAGCTTTTGATGCCCTGCTTGAAGATCAGGATATGGGCGGGACAGTTCATGGGCTTGAGCGCCATCATGTCGCCCTCGCCCTGCAACACGGGGCCTTCGCCGCCCGCCTGCGGCACCTCATCGGGCACGGCGAACATGTTTTCGCTGTACTTGCCCCAATGGCCCGACCGCTCCCACTGGCGGACATCCATCAATTGCGGCGTCTTGACCTCTTCATAGCCCGCGGCGTCGAGGCGACGACGCATGTACGACTCGAGCTGGCGCCACAGCATGAAACCCTTGGGATGCCAGAACACGCTGCCATGGGCCTCGGCCTGCAGGTGGAAAAGGTCCATGTCCTGGCCAATGCGGCGATGGTCGCGCTTGGCGGCTTCCTCGAGGCGGACGAGATGCTCGCTCAGCTGCTTCTTGTTGAGCCAGCCGGTGCCATAGATGCGACTGAGCATCGCGTTGTTCTGGTCGCCGCGCCAATAGGCGCCCGAGACCCGGGTCAGCTTGAAGGCGTCGGGTGCCAGCTTGCCAGTCGAGGGCAAATGCGGCCCGCGGCACATGTCCATCCAGCTGCCGGCACGATAGACGGTTAACTCCTCGCCTTCGGGCAATTCGGACGCCCATTCGGCCTTGAACGTCTCGCCATCGGCCTGCCAGCGCGCGATCAGATCCGCTCGGCTCCATACCTCGCGCACCAGCGGCTCGTTGCGACCGATGATCGCGCGCATCTCTGCCTCGATGGCGGGCAGGTCCTCTTCGGTAAAAGGCCGGTCGGCGGGGGCGAAATCATAATAGAAGCCGTCGTCGGTCGAGGGGCCGAAGGTGATCTGCGTGCCGGGAAACAAGTTCTGTACCGCCTCGGCCAAGACATGGGCGTAATCGTGCCGCACCAGTTCGAGCGCGTCGATTTCGTCCCGCGCCGTGATGAGCGCGAGAGTCGCGTCGCTTTCGAGCGGACGGTCGAGATCGCGCAATTCGCCGTCGACACGCGCGGCCAGCGCGGCCTTCGCCAGGCCCGGACCGATCGCCGCGGCAATCTGGGCAGGGGTCGTCCCGGGCGCAACTTCGCGCGTCGAGCCGTCGGGAAGGGCGATCTTGAGCATCTGGGACATGCGCGGCCTATGCCCGTGACGCGCCGCACGGGCAAGACGAAGGCGCCATTGTGGCAATGTTGCAACGGCCCGTCTTGTTGTCTGAGGTTCATGCAACTCCCGCGAACAGCAATCATTGAGCGCCGCGTCGTCACAATATGACGACTGAATGACAATCGGAGTTGATAATGCGTAACCTCATTCTCGGTGCCGTGCTCGCCACGGCCGCCGCGTCCCCCGCGCTTGCCCAGAACACGGCCGCCAACGCGCCGTTCACCGGACCGCACATCGAAGCCCTCGCCGGCTATGACAATCTCGGCGGGACGGACAACGGGCGCGACGGATTTCTATATGGTGTCGCTGGCGGGTATGATTTCCAACTCGGCGGCGCCGTCGCTGGCATCGAAGGCGAATATACAGATTCGACCACGCGCGGCAGCACGACGGACCTGGCCCTGATCGGCGACAGCGCGGGCCTGCGCACCGACCGCGACCTCTACATCGGTGCGCGTGTCGGCGTTGCCGTTGCGCCCTCGACCCTGCTCTATGTGAAGGGTGGATATACCAACGCGCGGTTCAAGACGATCTACAGCGACGGCGCTGGCAACACGACCAACTTTGGCAATACCACCGATGGGTATCGGGTGGGGGCCGGCATCGAGCAGAAGTTCAACCTGTTCGGGCCGTCGGGCTTCGTGAAGGCCGAATATCGCTACTCGAACTATCGCAACCTCAACGTGGGGTCGACCAACGTCGACATCGACCTCGATCGGCACCAGGTGCTGGCGGGCGTCGGGGTTCGGTTCTAGCGCAAGAGGCGCCCGACTTTACCCGGGCGACGTCCGAGCGCCGTCAATGGCGCGACCAGCAACGTGGCTCGGCCAGGTTGGTGACCTTATGAAATGGCAGACGGCGCGGGGCCCTCCCCCGCGCCGTTTCGCCGTCCACCTTAGATTAACCCAGATATGCGACTCCTGCGCGATGCCCCGAACTCGCGGTCCCGGCAATCTCGTGGCACGTCGCCCGACGACGGTGGCGCGGATCGATGCGGATGCTCACAACGACTATGCCGCGATGATTCAACATGATTTCGGCGGTCGCCAACCCAGTTACCGGGCTATCGACAACGGCCTTCCGCCAAGCACCCTGGCGCTGATGATGCGCCCGCTCGCGCTGTTCCTGTTTGCCTGCACCGGGCTCGTCATTGTTTCGATGCTGTGGCTTTACCACGCCGGGTTGTTCGGCAAGATCCGCATCGGCGAGCGCCCGCCGCCGCCGCCGCCTTCGGTGTCGTGGATGGGCGCGCGCCGGGCCGCCGCGCCCGTGTCTCCGGCGCACCCGACATCCCATATGGCTGCCAGCAAGGCCGCCGAAGCGAAGCCCGAACCGGCTGCGGTCAACCAGGACCAGGCCGTAGATCCGGCCGAGGCCGCCGAGAACGAGACCACGGACTGAACGGCTTGCATAAAGTGTAGCACGTGCTACATACTCCGGATAATCTCGTGGAGGATGCGGCAATGGCAGCATTTCGGGCCTATCTGGCCGCAATGGCACTCACGGTCTTTCTGTACACGGCCGTCGTGATCGCACAGCACGGATGGAACCTTCTGCCGGTGTTTTTCGGCGACATCGGTGGGATGGGCTGGCCCGGCCAGTTCAATCTGGACTTCCTGTTCATGCTGACCTTGTCGGCGACGTGGGTGGCCTGGCGACATCGCTTCAGCCCGGGTGGTCTTGCCCTGGCCTTTCTGGCGGCTGTCGGCGGCTCGGCTTTCCTGAGCGCCTACCTGCTGGTCGTCAGCTTTCAGGCCAGGGGCGATGCAAGAACGCTTGTGCTTGGAGCGCAGGCCTAGCGCGCGCCGATGCCACCTTGTGGGATGTGAAACCGCGCGTTTACATTTGCGGCTTATAGCATCTCCATGCTTCCCGCAGTCGACCGGTTCACCTTCAGGATGCTGCTCGTCGGCTTGGCCGTCGTCGTGGCGTCCGTCGTGGGATCGCTTGGGCTGACCACCAGCCTGAGCACGGGTCTCGACCCGGCGACACAACGCACCGGTATCATGATCGCGGTCGTCGTGCCCCTCATCGTCTCGCCCATCGCGGTGAGCACGCTGATCTGGCTGATCGTCCGCAATCACCGGCTGCTGATCGAAGTTGACCGGCTCGCCAGCCATGACGACCTGACGGGTCTGATGAATCGCCGGGCGTTTCTCAACCGCGCGCGGGCGCGAATGGCGGCCAGCAACGAGACACGCCTCGTGGCGCTGGCCCTCGCCGATCTGGACCATTTCAAGCTGATCAACGACCGGTTCGGTCATTCCGCCGGCGACCGTGCACTCCGCCATGTCGCCGGCGAGATCGCCCGAAACGCTCCGGATGACAGCCTCGTCGCACGACTTGGCGGCGAGGAATTTGCGATCCTGTTCGAATGGACCAGCCTGCCCGACGTCCGCGCGAAAATGGAACGCGTTGGTCGCGCCATCGCAGCCAGCCCTTGCCTCGTCGACGGCGAAGCGCAGGTTGCCGTGACCGTCAGCATCGGCGTGGCGATTGCGGGCACTGAACTCGATATCGATAAGCTGCTAAGGCGTGCCGACGCCGCCATGTATGCCGCCAAGGACAATGGCCGCAACCAGACGCTGCTGGCGGCGTAACGGGTTGCAGGGCCGGGTGGCTATTCGGCCGCCACCCCGAACATGTCGACCTCACCCGCGACGACATCCTCGTTTGCCGCAGCGTTCTTTGCCTTGGCGCCCTTGCGTGCGTCGAAGCTGCCCCAAACGTCGCCCCAATTGCCGCGGGTTGCCGCCTTCGAATATTCGGTTGCCCGCGTTTCGAAGAAGTTGGCGTGCTCTACGCCGTTGAGCAGCGGTGCGAGCCACGGCAACGGATGCTCCTCGATCATGAACATCGGCTTGAAGCCGAGCTGGTCCAGCCGCCAGTCAGCGATGAAGCGGACATATTTCTTGATGTCCTTGGCCGTCATGCCCGACACCGGGCCGTCGGCGAAGGCCAGGTCGATGAACGCGTCCTCGAGCCGCACCGTCGTCTGGCAACAATCGAGGATGTCGTCCTTCACCGCCTTGGTCAGGCAGTTGCGCTCCTTGGTAAAGGCGTGGAACAGCTTGGTGATGCCTTCGCAGTGCAGGCTTTCGTCGCGCACCGACCAGGACACGATCTGCCCCATGCCCTTCATCTTGTTGAAGCGCGGGAAGTTCATCAGCATCGCGAACGACGCGAACAGTTGAAGGCCTTCGGTGAAGCCGCCGAACATGGCCAGCGTGCGTGCGATGTCCTCGTCATTGTCGACGCCGAAGGTGCCGAGATAATCGTGCTTGGCCTTCATTTCCTCATACTGAAGGAACATGCCGTACTCGCTTTCGGGCATGCCGATGGTGTCGAGCAGGTGGGAATAGGCAGCGATATGCACTGTCTCCATGTTGGAAAAGGCGGCGAGCATCATCTTGATCTCGGTCGGCTTGAACACGCGGCCATAATGTTCGTGGTAGCAGTTCTGCACCTCGACGTCGGCCTGAGTGAAAAAGCGAAAGATCTGCGTCAGCAGGTTGCGTTCGTGATCGGTCAGCTTCTGCGCCCAATCGCGGCAATCCTCTCCCAGGGGCACTTCTTCCGGCATCCAGTGGATCTGCTGCTGGCGCTTCCAGAAGTCATAAGCCCAGGGATATTCGAAGGGCTTGTACTGGTTGCGCGCGACGGTGAGGGACATGGCTTCAGGCTCCGGCAGAAAGGGGGTTCGAATGGCGATGAGGCGAAAACAGGCTCAGCTTAGGGCGTCCCAGCCGTGGAGCGTCCAGGCAAAGGCCGCCAGGATGATCGCGGCGGCCGCCAGCATCGTCGCGGCAATCCGGTGGCGATAGATCGACGCTTCGTTTTTCGCCGGGCGCACATACAGAATCGCCGCTCCGCCCGCGCACAGCAGCGCCACCAGCGCCATCAACAGGGGGGCAGTCATCATCGGGTCCTTCGTGCGGTGCCTGTGCACCCAATCCGTGGCTCATGCGTTGCGTTCCCGTCACCCCAACCAAGGAGCCATTTTCATGGTCGATACCAGCCAGATCCGCGAACATATGGAAGTCATCGGCGCCGACGGCGTTCACGTCGGCACCGTCGACCATATGGACGGTGACCGTATCAAGCTGACCAAGAAGGACAGCAGCGCCGACGTCGTCGAGGGAACCGGTACGCATTCGGGCCACCACCATTATATTTCTGCCGGCCTCATCGCCGGTGTCGAGGGCGACAAGGTCCGTCTCTCCGCCAACGCCGACGTCGCCGTGACGTTCGAGGAAGAAGAACAGCAGAGCTGATCCCTGGCCCGACGGCCAAGCGACATTGCCTCGCGCGCCTTCACTGGCACGCGAGGCATTCGTCGTAGTCCTTGCTCTCGAGCTCGATCACGGGCGGCAAAGCCGTATTGTCGGCCTCGACGCCGCCCGCAAAGCCGGCGCGCTGCACACTCTTTGACCGCAGATAGTAGAGCGACTTGATGCCGAGTTCCCAAGCGCGGAAATGGAGCATCAGCAAGTCCCATTTCTCGACATCGGCCGGAATGAACAGGTTGAGCGACTGCGCCTGGTCGATGAACGGCGTGCGGTCCGCGGCAAGTTCGAGCAGCCACCGCTGGTCGATCTCGAAGCTGGTCTTGTACGTCGCCTTTTCGTCGACGCTCAGGAAGTCCAGATGTTGGACGCTGCCACCCTGCTCGAGAATCGAGTTCCAGATCGCATCGCTGTTCTTCGATTTTTCGCTCAGCAGTTTTTCAAGATAGGGATTCTTGATCGAAAAGCTGCCCGACAGCGTCTTGTGCGTGTAGATATTTGCCGGGATCGGCTCGATACACGCACTTGTCCCACCGCAGATGATGCTGATCGAGGCGGTCGGCGCGATCGCCATCTTGCAGCTGAACCGCTCCATCACTCCGCGTTCCTCGGCATCGGGGCAGGGCCCCCGCTCCGCGGCGAGCAGCATCGACGCTTCCTCGGCGCGCTGCGAGATCGTCTTGAAGATCTTGAGATTCCAGCTCTTGGCCATCGCCCCTTCGAAGGGAAGCCCGCGCGCCTGCAGGAAGCTGTGGAAGCCCATGACGCCAAGGCCCACCGACCGCTCGCGGCTCGCGGAATATTTCGCCCGTGACATCTCGGGCTCGGCGCGCTCGATATAGTCGGTGAGGACATTGTCGAGGAAGCGCATGATGTCCTCGATGAACATCTTGTCGCCGTTCCATTCGTCCCAGGTTTCGAGGTTGACCGACGAGAGGCAGCACACCGCCGTGCGATAGTTGCCGAGGTGGTCCTTGCCCGTCGGCAAGGTGATCTCGCTGCATAGGTTCGAGGTCGATACCTTGAGGCCCAGCTCGCGGTGATGGCGCGGCATCGCGCGGTTCACCGTATCGCCGAACACGATATAGGGCTCGCCCGTTGCCAGCCGCGTCTCGACCAGCTTCTGGAACAGGCTGCGCGCATCGACCGTCTGGCGGACGCTGCCATCCTTGGGACTGACGAGCTTCCAGTCGGTGCCGTCGCGCACGGCTTCCATGAACGCGTCGGACAGCAGCACGCCATGGTGGAGGTTCAGCGCCTTGCGATTGAAATCGCCAGAAGGTTTGCGGATCTCGAGGAATTCCTCGATCTCCGGATGCGACACATCGAGATAGCATGCTGCCGAGCCGCGCCGCAGCGACCCCTGCGAAATCGCGAGCGTCAGCGAATCCATCACGCGCACGAACGGGATGATGCCACTGGTCTTGCCGTTGAGGCCGACGGGCTCGCCGATCCCGCGCACATTGCCCCAATAGGTGCCGATGCCGCCGCCGCGCGATGCCAGCCAGACATTCTCGTTCCAGGTATCGACGATGCCCTCAAGGCTGTCGGGAACCGAGTTGAGATAGCAGCTGATCGGCAGGCCGCGCCCCGTCCCGCCGTTCGACAGGACGGGCGTCGATGGCATGAACCACAGCCGCGAGATATAGTCATAGAGGCGCTGGGCATGCGGCTGGTCGTCGGCATAGGCCGACGCCACGCGCACGAAGAGGTCCTGGTAGGATTCGCCGGGCAGAAGATATCGATCCTTCAGCGTCTCCTTGCCAAAGTCCGTCAGAAGCGCGTCGCGCGAATGATCGACCTCGACTGCAAACAGCCGCGCATGGACATCTTTCGACGACGGCTTGGCGGCCGCCGCCGCGCCCCCCATCGAGGTCGCCGCGCTCGCCATTGCGTCCGCCACCAGCGTTGCCGTGTCCGCGCTCATGCTCTCCGTCCTGCCATCATTGTCTCTGAAATCCATCGCGCCTTGTCCCCGTTCCGCCGGCCCGCAGCTCGCACCACATCCGACTCGGGGCCCAAACCCCGATATTACACATAGTTAGGCCCAGGTGCGAACAAAACGGGAATTGTCCCCATTTTCCACAGCGCGCAAACCGCCGGTGCCGACTCTGGGTCTGCAACGATGATATACAAGCTGTAGTGTCGGCCCCATGCCCCGAACCGCTAGCTATAGTGGCTCAACCAGTTTCAGACGCAAGAGGGTAAATTACGGGATTACCAATCAGTTCGCCGCAGATTCGATTCGGCTCGCCGATGCTGCAATGCAGCGACGCGGCAGGGATGCGTCGATTTTGTGACGCGCAAGGGAACGGGCAATGAACGAAAAAAGATATTTGCAGTCCGGCGCCTGCCAACCTCACACCGACAGGTAAACCATTACGTTGTCGCCCTCGCCCAGCCCCTCGGCCTTGCGGACGCTCGCCTTGACCGGCAGCAGATAGCCGCCGACATTCTTGCTCGGGAACAGCGACGTCCGCCACGCCGTCGCTCCAACCGTCACGCGCACATAGACCGATCCCCAGGCGGCCGTCCGTCCGGGCGCCGCAGCACGGATCGATTGCGCCACATCGCCGTCGATCGTGACGAAATGCCAGGCGGTCTTTGTCGGCGTGCCGTCCTTGGCCTGCCCCCGCCAGACCCACAACGGCCCGGTGAACGTCCACGTGCCACCGACGGGCGCTTCCTCGCCCAGTTCTTCGCGCAAGAAACGAATGAGTTCGGGGTCCGAAGGGGCGGAACTGCTGCTCACCGGCTTTTCTCTCCCGTCGCGTCGTTCTAGGGCCGCCGCATCAACCAGCGGGGCCAGCCATGACCGTCACGATTGCCGAAGCCGACCTCATCGACAGCGTGGCCGACGCGCTCCAGTACATCAGCTATTTCCACCCGATGGATTATATCCGCGCGCTGGGCGAAGCTTACAAGGTCGAACAGGGCCCGGCGGCGAAGGATGCCATCGCGCAGATCCTGACCAACAGCCGCATGTGTGCCGAGGGACACCGGCCGATCTGCCAGGACACAGGCATCGTCACGGTCTTCGTCAAATGGGGCCAGCAATGTGTGCTCGGCTCGATGCGGTCGCTGCAGGAGGTCGTCGATGAAGGCGTCCGCCGCGCCTATCTCCATCCCGAGAACAAGCTGCGCGCCTCGATCCTTGCCGACCCGGCCTTCACGCGCGTGAACACAAAGGACAACACCCCTTGCGTGCTGTCGGTCGAGATGGTGCCGGGCGACAAGGTGCACATCGACGTCGCGGCCAAGGGGGGCGGCAGCGAGAACAAGTCGAAGTTCAAGATGCTCAACCCCAGCGACTCCATCGTCGACTGGGTGCTCGAGATGGTACCCCAGATGGGCGCCGGCTGGTGTCCGCCGGGAATGCTCGGCATCGGCATTGGCGGCACTGCCGAAAAGGCGATGCTGCTCGCCAAGGAATCGCTGATGGGCCATATCGACATGGCCGAACTCAAGGCGCGCGGTCCCCGGACCGATATCGAAAAGTTGCGCGTCGAGATTTTCGACAGGGTCAACGCGCTCGGCATCGGTGCGCAGGGGCTAGGCGGCCTCGCGACCATTCTGGACGTTAAGATCATGGATTATCCGACGCATGCCGCGTCGAAGCCGGTGGCCATGATCCCCAATTGCGCCGCCACCCGCCACGCCCATTTCACGCTCGACGGCAGCGGCCCAAGCTTCCTCGAAGCGCCGAACCTGGCCGACTGGCCCGATGTCGACTGGCAGCCCGACAGCGCGGCGATCCGCGTCGACCTCGACACGCTGACCGCGGCCGACGTCCAAGGCTGGAAACAGGGTGACCGCCTGCTGCTCAATGGCAAGATGCTCACCGGCCGCGACGCCGCCCACAAGCGGATCGCCGACATGCTGGCGAAGGGTGAAGCGCTTCCCGTCGAGTTCGCAGGCCGCGTCATCTATTATGTCGGCCCCGTCGATCCCGTGGGTGAGGAGATCGTCGGCCCTGCCGGCCCCACGACCGCAACCCGCATGGACAAGTTCATGGACATGATGCTCGACCAGGACCTGCTCGCTTGCGTCGGCAAGGCCGAGCGCGGGCCTGCCGCGACCCAGGCGATCGCGAAGCACAAGAGCGCCTATCTGATGGCGGTCGGCGGCGCCGCCTATCTCGTCGCGCGCGCGATCAAAGGATCTAAGGTTGTGGGCTTCGCCGACCTCGGGATGGAGGCCATCTACGAGTTCGAGGTGAAGGATTTCCCGGTCACGGTCGCGGTGGATAGCGACGGTGCCAACGTCCACACCCTCGCGCCGCAGCTGTGGTCGAAGAAGATCCGGGAAGAGCGGTTGCTCGAACAGGCCTAGCGCGGACCGCAAGCGAGCCGCTGGCCCGCCCGTCTGTTAGCCACTCACCGGCACGCACTTCCCCGTGCCGGGTCCCGCCACCACGCGCCCCGGCTTGGCCCCAGTGTGCTCGCCGTCCTTCAGCACCTGGACCCCGTTGACGAAGACATAGCGCATGCCGACCGCGTAGCTCTGTGGCTTGGCGAAGGTCGCCGTGTCGCCGATCGTCGACGGATCGAAGATGGCGAGATCGGCATAGTTCCCAACCTTCAGCGTGCCGCGCCGCGCGATGCCGAGGTTGGCGGCGGGCAGCCCCGACAGTTTGCGCACGGCATCGGCCAACGTCACTGTCCTTTCGTCGCGGGCATATTTGCCAAGCACGCGCGCAAAATTGCCATAGGCACGCGGGTGGGTGCTCGACAGCATGAACACGCCCTCGTTCGCCTGGCTCGACGCATCGGAGCCGAAGCTCATCCAGGGCAGCCTCGTCTCGCGCGCGACATTGGCTTCGTTCATCGAGAAATAGGCGACCTGGATGCGCGATCCGTCGGCAACGATCAAATCGGCCATCACGTCTTCGGGCCGTTGGCCGCGTTCGCGCGCGACCTCGCCCAATGTCTTGCCGACAAGCGGCCGGAGCGCCGGGTTCTTGAATGCAAGAAGGATCACCTTGTCGGGCTCGGTCACGACGAGGCTCGTATTCTCGCCCGCGGTGGCACTACGCATTTCAGCCAGCGCCCGCGCGCGCAGCTCGGGCCGCTTCAGCCGATCGACCCAGGCCTCGACCCCGCCCTCCTGGATCCACAACGGCATCGCGGCGTCGAAGCCCGTCGAACTTGCCGCATAGGTGTACATGTCGGCGGTGATCTTCAGGCCGCGCGCCCGCGCCGCCTCAACCCGCGCGATCGCGGCCTCGATCTTCCCCCAGTTGGCGCGACCCGACTGCTTGAAGTGATAGATTTCGGCCGGAGCGCCCGATTTTTCCGCAATTTCGATCAGCTCGTCGATCGCCTCGATCAGCCGCGGCCCTTCGTCGCGGATATGGCTGATGTAGCGCCCACCGCAGGGCGCCGCCGCCTGCATGAGCGCGACCAGCTCGGGCGTCTCGGCATAGCTCGCGGGCGCGTAGATCAGGCTGCTGCCGACACCCAGCGCGCCCTCGTTCATCGCCGTCCGCACCAGCGCCTGCATGCGCTTCAGCTGTGCCGGCGTGGGGTCGATGTCATTTTCGCCCAGCACGTTCACGCGGATCGTTGTTGCCCCGACGAAGCTGGCGATATTCGGCGTGATACCGCGCGACGTCAGCCAGTCCTGGTACTGGCGAAGGCTGGTCCAGCCGATAGGATATTTGATGTCGCCTTGCCGGTTGACCGCGTTGGTCTTCATGACCGGGCTGAGCGGCCCCATCGAGTTGCCCTCGCCCATCACTTCGAGCGTGATGCCCTGCTTGGTGTCGCTCATCCCGCGGCCGTCGGCGATCAGCGATTCATTGGCCCAGCTCAGCATGTTGATAAAACCGGGCGCGACCGCCAGCCCCTTGGCCACCACCGTATGCACAGCCTTTGCGCGTATGACGCCGACGGCGACGATCCGGTCGCTCTTGATCGCCACATCACCGACAAAGGGCTTGCCCCCCGTGCCGTCGTAGATCGTACCGCCCCGGATGATCACATCATAGGCCGGTGGCGGTGCGGCTCCTACCGTCGCCATCGCGACCGACGCCAGCAAGACAAGTTTCCGCACCGTCATTCTCCTTGCTTGGCCCCTCTGGCAAGCTGCTCTTCAATCGTCGTGAACGCCGAACGGCCTTTCGGCGCGTCGTCGGCCACACCCGTCGCGAAAAACGCGACGCCCGATTGCCGCTTCGTGTCGATCCACAGCCCCGAGCGCAGGCCATAGGCCTCGCCCGCATGGCCGATGCGCCGCGCGCCATCGCCGAACGGATCGTCATGGCAATCGGGCAGGTTCGGTGTCGCCAGTGTCTGCACGGCAAGACCATAGGCGCAGTAGAAGCCGTCCTCGGTCTCCCCATTGCCCCCGTCAAAGACCCATTGCGGCCGCGTGATTTCGGATAACGAGTGCGGCTTGAGGAACCGCCCTCCGGCCCTCAGGAACACTTGCCCGACCCGCGCCAGATCCCGCGCCGAAATCCGCAAGCCGCCCTGCGGACTGAACAGTGCGCCGTTGCTGCCGGGCACATAGCCCGACAGGTCGCAACGGGCGCCCTCCGCCGGCAAGCGCACCGGACAGTCCGGACGCAGCGTCGCGAAGCCGTCGCTTCTGACCGGCCCGCCGATGTCGTAGAGCACGACCTTGCGCGCGATCTTGGCATCGCTGCACATCGTCCAGTTGTAGCAGGCGTCGATGTTCAGTGGCACGAACACCAGGCGCTTCATCAGCCGGTCGAACCGCTCGCCAGTCGCCGCTTCCATCACGCTCGCAATGACCGGAAAGTTCAGGTTGGTGTAGCGAAACCAGGCGCCCGGCTTGTGTTCGGCATCCCAGGCCCTGGGATTGCCGAGACGCGCGCGGACGGTATCGCCCAGCGGGATCGCATAATCGGCATCGTCGCGCAGCGCCGAGGTGTGCGACAACAGCATGCGGAGCGTGACCGCCACGTCGGGAAAGCCAGGATGGCGCAGCGGCCAGCCGAGATAGCTCGAGACGTCGCGGTCGAGATCGAGCTTCCCCGCCTCCACCAGCCGCATGACGCCCAATGCCACAACCAGTTTGGACACGCTGGCAACGCGAACGGGATCGTCGATCGCAAGCGCACGCGAATTTGCGCGGTCGGCGATCCCCGTTACCGTGCCCGGGCCGATCCGCCGTGCATCGAATTCGACGCGTGCGGTCGCCACAGGCGTAGTCGACACGCTTGCCGCCGCAATCAGAAACGCTATCGCCGCCATGACGGTCAGAGTGGCGAGGCGGGATGCGGCGCGCAATCATTTATGTGGGCCGGGGCCTGTTGTGGTTTGTTGTGGCGCTGTGCCTGGCGGTCGTCATCGTCCCCAAATTCCTCGACCGTCTCTATTACGAGGGGCCGGCCAGCGCACATTTCGACGGCGCGCGGTTCTTCAACCCCGATGGCGAAGACACGGCGGCACCCCCGGGCGGAACCAGCCGCAGCAACTTCCTGTTCCGATACCTGACCGGCAGCGACGCGCGCCCGCCCTGGCCCGACAAGGTCCGCGTCACGCCGGTGAAGCCTGAGGCCCGCGTCGCGGGCGAGCGGATGGTCGCGACCTGGGTTGGCCATGCGACCTGGCTGATTCAGACCAACGGCCTCAACATCCTCACCGACCCGATCTGGGCGGAAACCAGCGGCCCCTTCGGCATCGGCCCGCGCCGCGTCGCCGAACCGGGCATCCGGTTCGAGGATTTGCCGAAGATCGACCTCGTTGTGGTCAGCCATGACCATTACGACCACATGGATTTGGGCACGCTGGCAAGGCTTTGGGAGCGCGACAAGCCCCTGATCCTGACAAGCCTGGGGAACGACCGGGTGATTGCAGGCGGCAGCGCCAGGGCCATGGCCGCAGATTGGGGTGCCCGCTTCCCGCTCAGTAATGGCGCGTCGGTCGTGATCACCCGCAGCCACCACTGGGGCAGCCGCTGGTTCACTGATCGCAACCGCGCGCTTTGGTCGAGCTTCACCATCGTCCTGCCCAAGGGCGGCAACCTGTTTTTCGCGGGCGATACCGGCATGGGCGACGGGCAGTGGCCGCGGGAGGCGGCCAGGCTCGGCCCCATACGCCTCGCCCTCCTCCCCATCGGCGCATTCCGCTTCGTGCCGGGGCAAATGGGCACCGGCAGCCACATTGGCCCGATCGATGCCGCCGAGGTGTTCAACCGGCTGGGCGCATCGACTGCCTATGGCATGCACTGGGGCACGTTCCGGCTGAGCTACGAGGCGTGGGACACGCCGTCGAAACTGCTCGCCGAAGTCATGAAGTGTCGCGGGAAGACCGGGTTCGGCACGATCGGCATCGGCGTGCCGGTCGAGGTCGCGCCCTATGCGAAGCCCGTGGCGGCCAAGCCAATCGGCAATCTGGCGGCGTGCCTGAAGTCGCCTGCAATCACGGCGTTGAGGTAGGAGGTCGCTTCCCTGAGCTTGTCGAAGGGCTGCCCCTCATTCTGACCCGGTAGCGAAGAAGGACAGGGCTTCGACGAGCTCAGCCAAGCGGATTTGACCGAGGCGAACCTAGCGACTGCCCGGCCGCCCCGCGCGCATCTCCTCGGTGCGCTCGATGCGCTCGGCCATCACATCCCATGCGGCAGCGGCACGCAGGCAGCGGTCGCGGACGTTGTCGAGTGTCGCGGCGGCAGCATCGGTCGCGGCCTTGGTGGCTTGGGTACGGTAGAATTCGAGAGGGCTCATGGCGGAATCGAATCCTTCTAGACAGAGAGAAAAGAAAACGGCGGCGGCGGGGTTGCCCCTGCCGCCGCCGCCATTAGCCTGTTAGGCCGACTGGAGGTTCACAGCCGAGGTCTTGCCGCGCTTGTCGGTTTCGAGCTCGTAGGTGACACGCTGGTCCTTATCGAGCGTACGCATGCCGGCACGTTCCACGGCCGAGATGTGCACGAAGGCATCGCCCCCGCCGCCTTCTGGCGCAATGAAGCCATAACCCTTGTCGGCGTTGAAAAATTTGACTGTTCCGGTAATCATATCGGGCATTCCTTAGTCCGAATTGACGGGCATGGGCCACGTGCGGACCATCCCGGCGTCGTGAAGCAAGTTTAGGGACAAAGGGGGGCGTAAGCGGCCCGATATCCGTCGCAGGCGACGTTCAGCCTTCTCGATATAGGCGCAACGTGCCGAAATAGCAAAGGTCGAGTCTCAAAGGTCGAGCGCAAGCTGCGCGATCAGCGCCCGGCCGGGCGAATAGGTGAAGCCGCCGCTGTTGCTGACCAGCCAGCCAAATTCGTCGAAAACGTTGGTCATCTGCACCCGAACGAGCCCCGCCGTGCCATTGATCTTGAAGCGATAGCGGGTGCCGAGCGCCAGCGTCGTTCGTGGCGGGGCAAACAGCCGGTTGGACGTATTGCCGATGCGCGAGGAAAGGCTTTCGATCGCATAGTCGAACGACCAGCTCGCCTGGCCTGCGGGTTTCCAGTCGAGGTTGAGGACGCTGCGGCGACTGACGGAACCGACGGGGTGAGCGCCGATCCTGCCGCTCGCGACGGCTTCGCCCGAGATGCGTGGATCGAGGAAGACGGATCCGGCCACGATGGAAAGGCCCGGCAGCAGCGTACCCGCCAACGACAGCTCGACACCCCGGTTGTCGACCGTGCCGAGCTGGCCGAAGCGCAGGGCGGGATCGAGACCGAAATAGGGCTTCTTGACCGAGAAAACGCCGGCAACGAGCGTGAGCTTCGGCATGAGCGCGACGCGAAACCCGGCCTCGGCCTGTTCGGTGATGATAGCCGGCGGCGCCTCGTTGCGGTTGGTGGCGATGTCGGGCGCGATCAGGCTTTCCTCCAGCCCCTTTACATAGCCGCCGAACAGGATGACGCGACGCGTCAGCACGAGCGAGCCGGTCAGATTGTAAAGGATCGGCGTGCTGGCGACGCGCAGGTCCGGCGATGCGGGCGCGGCAAAGTCTACCGACTTGCGATAGTCGGCACGCGAGACCGACAGGCTGAACGTGCCGTGCCCCGCCCAATTCAGCCCGTAGCCAAGGCCGAGCGTCGTCTGGCGCACCCGGTCATGGTCATTCGGTCCCAGCGAATAGGCTGGCCGCTGGCGCACATCGGGCGCATTGATCGTACTCGCGCCGAGTGCGAGCGTTACCTGCCCGCCGAAGTCGCGATTCTTCGCGCGACCCCGTGCCGAAGCGACGAGTGTATGAACCAACGGACCGGTGCGAAACAATCGGCTCAGCCGGACTTCGCCCGAGATCGACGTGTCGGCATTGTCTGCATCGGCGACGATCGTGCGGCTGGCAACACTGCCATCTGGCCGCACGCCGCGCATCAGGTCGGCGAAGGTCGATCCCGTGACCTTGGTTGACCGGAAAATGCCGGCATCGATACGCCAATTGCCGAACGGCAGCTTGGCGGTCAGCCCGCCCAACTGGGTATAGCTGCTCTTGCGGTCCCAGTCTTGGCCGAGGAAAACGCCGCGCGCTACCTGCGGCGGCAGGGCGTCCCCCGCCGGAAAGAAGCTCGGCAGCGGATCCTCGTCAAACTGCCCGAACCCGCCGAAGACGGCCGTGACCTCGGCTCGGGCAAAAGGGTGCCAGCGCAGCAGGGCGCCATAGGCCCGTGTGTTCATATGGCCGCCCTGCGGCTGCACGGTGCGCCGAAAGGCTGCCGTCGCCAACAAGACCAGACGATCGTGGTCAAGCGGAAGGTTGGCTTCTGCCGAGGCCATGAGACCGCCATAGGCGCCGCGTTCTAACTCGAGCGCCAATCCACGGGTCGGCTCGGTCAGTTTCAACCGGTAGTCGACGATGCCCGTCGGCGCCGGGAACGGAAATCCCTGCGCGGTGATGCCGACACGCATCGTCGACCCTTCGATCAGCCGGTTCGACGGGCGCTCCTGCTGATCGAAATATAGCCCCTCGATCCGCGCATTGCCCGCTTCTATCGGATTGAACCCGCGAATGTCGTCGGTCGAGTAGAGCCCGATCTTCTCGGTGCCGACGGCCGAGCCGAACGCGTCACTGGCACCCGTCACGACGTTTTCCTGCGTACGTTGCGCCAGAAGCGGTCCCGCAGCGCTCAACTGGAGCGCTGCGAGCAGGGTCAAACGGCATTGCGCCCGGCCGAAACTCAATTGGCAGGAGCCGTACCGGGATAGGCAATGCCAAGCTGGGCCAGATAACTCGGATATTTTTTAGGATCGTAATAGAACTTCTCCATGCTCGGCCGCAGGCGGCGCATGGTTTCGGTGTTCAGCCAGATCGCGGGCTTGTCGGTCGCCGTGATGATCGGATCGTATTTCTGGTCCTTCAACTGGACGTTCTGCTGATAGTCCTTGGCATCGGCAATCAGCTTGGGCGTGGTCATCAGGTCGAGCACCGTCATGGCGACGGCTTTGGCGCCGGCAACGGCGCCCTTGTGGGCGATGGGCGTCGCCATCGCGATGGCCGACGTCTTGTGATGGCCGATCATGCTCGGAATGTTCGAGGGAAAACGGATGGTGATCGTCGGCACGGTCCACATGATGTCGCCGATGTCGTCCGAGCCCCCGCCGGTAGGCACGCGCTCCACCGTCGGCCCGTTGAGTTCGGCGACAGTCGTTGCCAGCGGCTTGATCGGCCGCTTCAGGCCGGTCTGCACTGCTTTGGTGAACGCCTGGTCGTCGGCCGTCCAGTTGGGCATGCCGACCGCCTTGATATTGGCATAGGCCGCCTCGGCCATCGGCTTGTTGCCGAAGTTCGGTGCCGCATAGCCGAGCACCTGATGTGTCACGGTCGTCTCGGTCGCCTCCGCCGCCGCCTGCGCGATGGTATTGCCGATGCTGTACAAGTCGCGAACCTGCTGAAAGCCGTTCTGGCGGAAATAATACCAGACCGACGCCTTGTCGGGCACCACGTTAGGCTGGCCGCCGCCATTGGTGATGACATAGTGCGACCGCTGGCTGAGCGGCAGGTGCTCGCGGCGGAAGTTCCACGCAGTGTCCATGATCTCCACCGCGTCAAGCGCCGACCGCCCGTCCCACGGATCGCCAGCCGCATGCGCCGTCGTACCCGTGAAAGTATACTCGACCGAGACCAGCGCGTTGCTCCCGCCCAGCCCCCAGGACGTGGAGAAATCGCTGGAGACATGGGTGAAGATGTTGGCATCGACGCCCTTGAACAAACCTTCGCGGACATAATAAGCCTTGGTGGCGAGCAGCTCCTCGGCAATGCCCGGCCACAGCATCAGCCGCCCCTTGATTCCGTGCTTGATCATGACTTCCTTGGTGGCAAGCGCGGCCGCTATCATCAGCGGCATGCCCGAATTATGTCCCTCGCCATGACCCGGCGCCCCCTCGACCATGGGCTTGAGCGAGGTGATGCCGGGGTATTGCGACACGCCGAGCAGGCAGTCCTCGTCGCTGCCCATCGCGATGAGCGGACCGCCCTCGCCCCAGGTCGCGGTCCACGCGCTCGGGATGCCGGCGACACCCTTGGTGATCTTGAACCCGTTTTTGGCCAGGATTGCGGTCAGATATTCCTGCGTCTTGAATTCCTGAAAACCGGGCTCGGCAAAGCTGAACACCGAATCGACCATTTCCTGGACCAGCTTGGCCTTGCCGTCGATCAGCGCGGCCACTTCGGCCTTGAACGCCGGATCGGCCTGGGCATGTGCGGGCGCGGCCATTGCGAACAAGCTCGTCGCGAGCAGCAGGGCCTTGAGGGGGGTCTTGCGGAAGGGCATGTTTTTCTCTCCTGACAGGGGATTGGCGAGGACTCGAAAACGCGGTGAACGGTACAGGCCCGGCAGCAACAGCCTGCCGGGCGATGACGCCTAAAGACTGAAGCGGAGGCCAAGGCGGAACACGCGCCCCAGCACGTCGTACAACGCCCGGTTGGTTTGTGGATAGGCCGGCGTATTGTTGCCGGTGGGCCCGTTACCGACGAGAACAGGGTCGGTATTGAGCGCGTTTTTCACCGAGAGGAATACCTGCCCCTTGGCGCTGTCGATCTTGAATGAATAGTTGATGTTGAAGTCGAGGTAGAATGCGCCTGCGATCCTGTTCTGGTTCACAGTACGATTGGCAACGGTCGAAACCGGACAATTGGTATCGCAGACGATGAAGCTGTTGTCGTAGACGCCCGCGCTGACCCCGCGACCGATGAACTGCACGCCAAGGCCGCTGTCAAGGTCATAGCCGGCCGACAGGCGGTAGGTCCATTTGGGCAGGCTCCCCGAGTTCTGGCCCGCCGCTTCGGTCGGTACGTCGACACCGTTGTTTGTATAAAGGCTGATGGCGTTCGACGCGAGCGCGCGCAGGCCGAGCGTGCCCGGTCCGATCTGGCGACGATAGCTCGCCTCGATGTCGATGCCGCGCGTCTTGATGCTGACGAAGTTGATCGGCTTGATCTCGATGCTCGTCACCAGCAGCCCTGGCGTCGTGACGCCGCGACCGCCCGTTGTCGAAATGAACGAACAGGCATTGGCGATCGCCTGAGTATAGCATTGGTCGATCAGGGTCTGCGCGGTCAGCGAGGAAATCGCGCCGCTCAGCGTTATGTCGAAATAGTCGACCGAAAGCGCAAAGCCCGGCAGGAAACGCGGTGTGAGGATGACACCGGCGCCATAGGTTTTGGCGACTTCGGGAACAAGCGCGGCATTGCCGACCGTCGATTCGTTGAACTGGTCCGCGCGGAAGCCGCCACCGGCGATCGGCACATTGACCGTGTTCGTGCGGCCGACGCCGGGTGCGAACAATTCACCCAGGTTGGGCGCCCGGATGTCGCGCGATATCGTGCCGCGAAACTTGATATCCTCGATCGCTTGCCAGGTCAGGCCGGCTTTCCAGGTCGTGACGGTGCCCGACGTGGAATAGTTGGTGACGCGAAAGGCGCCGTTGAAATCCATACCCTTGATGATCGGCACCACGGTTTCGGCATAGGCTTCCTTGACGTTGTACTGGCCCTTGGTCGCCAGATAATTGCCGTAGATCCAGGTGCCCGTCGTCACGCCATTGGCGACGATCGGCTGGAACAGGGGATCGACCGTTCCATCGACCGATTCCTTGCGATATTCGGCACCGAACGCCAGCGAGACCGGCCCGGCCCAGATGTTGAACAGGTTGTTGGTCGAAAAGTTGATCGCCGCGACATCCTGCTTCAGCGTCTGGTTCCGCAGCGGCTGCTGGCCGCTGTAGAGGACATAGTCGATCGCTGCCTTGCTCGCGGCGCCGATGCCGAGCCGGTTCAGCGGGACACATCCGTTCGTCGGTGCCGTCAGCGTCGAGCGGCAGACGATCGTGCCCGCTGCCACGCCAATGGCGTTGCCGGCCGGCGCAAACACCGCGTCGGTTGCGAGTGCCATGCGCGAAAGGTTCCAGGTGTTGGTCAGCAGCTCGTTCGTCTTGACGACACCCTTTTGGTAATAGGCGTCCCACGCCCATTCGGCGCCGATCGCCTCGAACTTGCCGCTGCCACCGATGACGAAGCGATAGACTTCGCGGGTGTTGTCGCTGCCCTGTGGCGGGATATCGATGTTGCTTGTGCCCAGCGCGACCGTTGACACCTTGGTCGTATTGGCCGGGTTGGCGTTATAGGCGTTGACGCTCGCGATGAAGGCGGCGGGCAGATAGGCATTGATAAGGCCGCCGTTCGCCGCCGTGGGCGCGACCTGGATGGTCGTCCCGGTCGTCGGCGTCTGCTGGTAAAAGCTCTGCCCGCGGTACTTGCTATAGGCGAACTGGCCGTAGAGTTCGATGGCGGGCGAGAATTCGTAGCTTAGCCGTCCGAAGGCGCTCAGCCGCTTTTCGGCGGGCAGCAGCGTGGCACTGCTCCGGTGCCCCGCACTGGTGATGTTATAGTCGCCGCCGATCATCCACTGGCCGTTGGTGGGCCCGAAGGCGAGCTGGTTGACGGTGGCGCGTCCCGTGCTCGGGTCGATGGTCCCGAAATAGGTGCCGCGGAACGGTCCCGCGCTGATGAGGCCGCCTGGCGTGAACTGACCAGTGCCGATACCCCCGCCGATGTACCGCGCCGGACCGCAGCCGGCGATCGGCGTGCCCGCGACATAGCCCGCCGGCGCCGTGCAGGTTCCGGCCCGTCCCGCCGAGGCGAGACCGGCCGGATTGTCGATCTGGAAAAAGCCCGAATCGTTCCAGGCACGGTCGATCGACTGAATCCCTTTTTGCGTGAACGCCTCGCCACTCAGCAGGATATGGCCCTTGTCACCCCCGAACTTGAAGCCGCCGGTCACTTCGACCTTGTGGTTCGGACCATCGCCATAGGTGGTGACGCCATATTCGTAGGACCCCTTCACTCCTGTGTATTTCTTGTCGAGGATGAAGTTCACCACGCCGGAAACTGCATCGGAGCCATAGGCCGACGACGCACCGCCCGTCACCACTTCCACCCGCTCGATCAGCGCCTGTGGGAAGGTGTTCACGTCGACCGTGCCGGTGGTCGCCGAGGCGACCGAACGCTGGCCGTCGAACAGCACCAGTGTGCGCTGGGCGCCCAGGTTGCGCAGGTTGACCGTGTTGATGCCGGCTGCGCCATTGCTCAGCGAGCCGTTGCTGGTCGCCGCCGTGCCACTGCCGCGCACCGCGGGCAGTGTATTCACGAAGTCGGAGATATTGGCGGGCGCTTCGGCCTTCAGCTCCTTGATGCTGATGACGCTCACCGGCGTCGGCGCATTATAGCCGTCACGCACGATGCGCGTCCCGGTGACGATGATGTCGCTGCCCTCCGCAGTGGTTTCCGCGACATCGGCGGCAGGCGCCGTCTGAGCGAAGGCGGGCGTCGCCAAGCCGCTGATGGAAAGGAGAGTTGACGTCGCGAGCAGCCGTGCGCGCGTTAAGTTGTTCGTGGCCATAGGTCCCCCTGGAGTGGCGCATGTGTCGCCTCTGTCAGGTTCCCCCTCCAACGGGACCGGTCACTTGGCAGGCGATCTCCCCAGACGCTTGCCCAGCCGGTTTCAAGCATTGATGCTAACAGAAAGAATGTTAGGGTGTTCCGCAGATTGAGACGAATTCACGTTGCGTTTTGCAAGAATTCGTCTTCATGGGGGCATAGAATGAAAGAATCTGGCAAGCTCGTGCTTGACGATGCCGATTACCGAATCCTGCGGGCCTTATCCGAAGACGGTCGCGCATCGGATGTCGTCATCGGGGAACGGGTCCACTTGTCGAGCAGCTCGGTGGCCCGGCGACGCAAGGTGATGGAGGAAAGCGGCGTCATCGCCGGCTATGATGCGCGGCTGGACATGGCCAAACTGGGCTATAGCGGGGTCGTCGTCGTTTCGATCGAGCTCGCGTCGCAGGCCGAACACATTCTTCAGGAATTCGAGCTCGAGGTCGTGAAGTGCCCGTCAATCTCCTATTGCGGGTTCGTGTCGGGCGACACGGACTTCCTGATCCTGATCCACGTCAGCTCGTTCAACGATTATGACGCGATCTACCGGCAGGAACTGTCTATTCTCCCGCATGTGGCGCGTATCCGCAGCAGCTTCGTGCTGCGGCAAGTTGCAAGACGCGTGAATCCTCCGGCGATTTTGCAAAGACGCTAATATTGCGCTCCCAATTTGCCGATCGTCACGGTCATGCGGATATCGTGCATCTGATCACTCCCGATACGCGGCCTATAGGGCACAGAGGGAGTAAGTTGCAAAAATTGCAATTGTCGATGGGCCACTTTTACATTTTCATTACTGGCTTGGAACGACCGGCAGCTGTTTCGGATGTTCTGAGTCACGACCTGCCAGTGCCAATTTAAGAGAATTGCAGGCGGACAATCGGCGGATGGATTGCCCATGCAGGCAAACACGGTCGGCAGAGGGTCCTTGAGACGCGCGTTTCATCACCCGGGGGACCTTCATGATTACGCGTCGGTCGATATTACAGCATTTGGGTGCCAGCGGCGGCGTTGCGGCAACCGCCAGCGCGATGCAGGCAATGGGCATGTTCGGAGTGGCCGAAGCAGCGCCCTTGCCCGATACTGGCGGGAACTTTGGCAGCGGCAAGTCCGTCATCGTACTTGGTGCAGGTATTTCCGGCTTGGTCGCTGCCCATGAACTCGAGGAGCGCGGCTTTTCGGTAACGGTGCTCGAGGCGCGCCAGCGCGTCGGCGGGCGGGCCTGGACGGTCCGCGACGGCGACAAGATCGAGATGAACGGCGAGGCGATACAGACCGCCCGATTCTCCGAAGGCGTCTATTTCAATGCGGGGCCCGCGCGCCTGCCCAGCTTTCACCAGCTGATCCTGGGTTACGCCCGCAAATTCAAAGTCCCGCTCGAAGTCGAGGTCAATTCGAGCCGCTCGGCCTATATCGTGTCGAACAATGGCAACCGGCTGCGCATGCGGACCGCAATCAACGACACGCGCGGCCATATTTCCGAGTTGCTGGCCAAGGCATTGAACCAGGGGGCGCTCGACCAGGCGCTTTCCGGCGACGACAAGGCCAGGTTGCTGCCTTTCCTGAAAAGCTACGGTGATCTCGACGAGAAATATGCATTCGAGGGCAGCGTGCGTTCCGGATTCGGAACGCCGCCTGGCGCCGGCACGTCAAGCTTCGAAACCGCGTCCGAGGCGCAGCCGCTCGGCACGCTGCTCGGCAATGAGCAGTTGCCGATGACCCTGTTCGAGGACATGCTCTACATGCAGGCGACGATGTTTCAGCCGATCGGCGGGATGGACCAGATCTCGGTCGGCATCGAGCGCAACCTCAAGAGGCGCGCCATCCGCGGAGCCGAAGTCCAGCGCATCCGTCACGACTCGAAAGGTGTCGAGATCATCTTTTTGGACAAGACCATCGGCACCAGCCGCACCCTCAACGCCGATTACTGCATATGCACGATCCCCTTCCCGGTGCTGGCCAGGATCGACAGCAATTTCTCCAGACCGGTTTCGGCCGCCATTGCCAGCGTCGTCTACGACAATTCGAACAAGGTCGCGTTCGAGGCGCCGCGCTTCTGGGAGCGCGAGCAGATCTACGGCGGCATTAGTTTCGTCGGCGGCGAGACGTCGCTGATCTGGTACCCGTCCACCGGGCTGCACAGCGAGCGCGGGATGATCCTGGGCTGCTACAGCTCGGGCGAGGCGGGGGCGAAATTCGCGCGGCACAGCATTTCCGACCAGGTCGCGATGGCGCGTGCCGCGATCGAAAAGGCGCACCCCGGGCATGGCGACGATTGCGTCAATCCGCTTGCGGTCAATTGGATCAAGATTCCCTACAGCCTTGGCCCCTGGCCCAACTGGAACCCGGAGAAAAAGGGGCCGCAAGAGGGACGCATCGATACGCCTGCCTTCCGGCTGCTCTGCCAGCCCGAGGGTCGCGTGTTCTTCGCCAGTGCGGCGCTGAGCCAGACGCCGGGCTGGCAGGAAGGTGGCATCCAGTCGGCGCACGCCAGCGTTGCCGCCCTTACCAAACAGGTCAGCGCCCGCGCGCAGACCGCGCCCGGTCGCGTGGCCGCCTGATTGTGAGACGAGCTCAAGCTTTCCGGCGGTTGCGCGGTAGCGAACCCACAAGGCCCGGCGACAGGAAGATGCATTGCTGCGAAATCGGAAAGGCGCCCGGCCAAAAGGCGCGCGGCTGGCTGGGGTGATATGCCGTCAGAGATCAATTTTTCGGAAAAAAAGCAGGCGCGGTGCCTGCTCTGGCAATGACACAGGAGAGCTTCATGACAAGATTGATCAAATCACTCGCGCTCGCAACGGCAACGCTATCGGCAACGTCCGCCGTTGCAGCACCGATCGTGCGCCACACCAACCCGCCCCCGGCAATCATCCTGGGCGGCGTCACCGTCCCGCCGGGCGCTGAGCTCGTCCTGCTCAGCGGCCAACTCGCCAATCCGATCGTGGAGGGCAAGGCCGTGACGATGGACGACTATGGCGACACCAGGACCCAGACAATCAGCACCTTCAACAAGATCAAGGCGGCCCTCGCAAAGCTGGGCTATTCGATGTCGGACATCGTCAAGCTGACGGTTTTTGTTGTGGGCGACCCGAAATTGGGGGGCAAGATGGATTTCGCCGGCTTCAACGCTGGCTATAAGGAATTTTTCGGAACAGTAGACAACCCCAATCTCGTCACGCGCTCGACGGTCCAGGTGGCAGCACTCGCCGGCCCCAACTATCTGATCGAGATCGAGGCGATAGCCGCCAAGGCCCCTCCGGAAAAATAGAGCCGCAAGGGATCAACGGTTGGGCGATTGAAAGGATCGCCCAATCGCAACATGTCCAACTTGATATGATGTATCATCGAGCTTAGAGGACCCTCGCAATCCACCGGAGTTCCCATGCGTAAATCTGTCCTGCTCGCCGCCTCCGCCCTTGCTGCCACCGCAGGTCCCGCTCTTGCCGAGGCCGCGCCGCCGGCAAACCATGTCGAAACGCCACCTGAAATTATCGTCACGGCACCGTTCGAGCGCGACCGCGCGGATGTTCTTTCCGGTACGTCGGTCGTCGCGGGGACCGCGCTCACCCGCGACCTCCGCCCCAGCATCGGCGACACGCTGGCGCACCAGCCCGGCGTGTCGGCCACGTCCTTCGGTCCCAATGCCTCGCGCCCCATCTTGCGCGGATTCCAGGGCGAACGCGTCCGTGTCCTGACCGACGGGATCGGCAGCATCGACGTGTCGAACACCAGCGTCGACCATGCCGTCGTCATCAACCAGCTTACCGCCGACCGGATCGAGGTCCTGCGTGGCCCTGCAGCGCTGCTGTTCGGCTCGTCCGCCATCGGCGGCGTCGTCAACGTCGTCGACAGCCGCATCCCGCGGCGCGTGCCCGACGAGCTTGTCCACGTCGACGCCATCGCCAACTATGGCTCGGCGTCCGAAGAGCGCTCGGCGAGTGGTACGGTTGACGTGCCGGTCGCCGGCAAGCTCGTTTTCCATATCGACGGCAGCTATTCGAAGACCGGCGACCTCTCAACCGGCGGCTTCAGCCTGTCGCCCGCCCTCCGGCTCCAAGCCCTCGCCAGCCCCGACGCGGGCGTGCGCACCCTGGCGGCGCTGCAGGGCTCGCTTGCGAACAGTGCGGCGCGGACCTGGGATGTCGGGGCGGGCGCGGCGCTGATCACCGATGGCGGCAACCTCGGCTTCAACGTCAGCCATTACGACAGCCTCTATGGCGTCCCGCCCCGATATTCGCTCGATCCGACGGTCACGGCCGAAGAAGTGCGCCTGCAGGTGCGCCAGACGCGCGTTGATGGCCGTGCCGAAATCAACGTCGGGGGCGCGCTGCTCGACAAGATCCGGTTTCGCGGCAGCTTTGCAGACTACAAGCATTCCGAGATCGACAAGACCGGCGCGATCGGCACGACCTTCCTTAACAAGGGGTGGGAGGGCCGGCTCGAACTGGTACAGGCAAGGCGAGGCAGCTGGCAGGGGGCAAGCGGCCTGCAGGTCGCAATCCGCGACTTCAATGTCATTGGCGCCGAAGCCTTTGTCCCCAAGAACACCACCAACCAGACCGGCCTGTTCACGCTCCAGTCGTTCGACTTGGGCCCGCTGAAGGCCGAGCTGGGCGCGCGCTACGAACACAGCGTGATCGAAGCGGACGCAAGCGCCGTCATTGGCAATCCCGCCTATCAGCGGCGCTACGACGCGTTTTCGGGCTCGCTCGGCGCCAGCTACGCGCTGACCCCGTCCCTCAAGATCGGTCTGTCCGGATCGCACACCGAGCGTGCGCCCGGCGCCGAGGAATTGTTCGCCAACGGCCCTCATGCCGGCACCCAGGCCTTCGAGATCGGCGATCCGAATTTCGTCAAGGAAACCAGCAACGGCATCGAGGCCACCTTGCGCGGCGAGGGTGACGGCTACAGCTTTTCGTTTGCAGCCTATCAGAACTGGTTCGAGAATTATATCTACGAGGTTGAGACAGGGCAGGTGCGCGATGCCCTGCCCGTGTTCCAGTCGCGCCAGGCCGCCGCACGCTATTTCGGCGTCGAGGGCGAAGCTTCGGTCCGCCTCGCCCAAATCGGCGACTATACGATGAACCTCGATGGAGTTGGCGACTTTACTCGGGCCACCATTGTCGGACGCGGCGCCGTACCGCGCATCCCGCCGCTCCGTATGCTCGGGGGCGTCGAGGCGCAATCGGACAAGATCGATGCACGGGCCGAAGTCGAATGGACTGCCGACCAAAAGCGCGTCGCCGCGTTCGAGACACCGACCAAGGGCTATACGATGGTCAATGCCAGCCTCGCCTGGCACCCGCGCGGCAAGGGGGACCGGACCAGCATCGTCCTGTCGGCCAACAACATCTTCGACGTTGAGGCGCGGCGCCATGCCAGTTTCCTGAAGGACTTTGCACCGCTCGCCGGCCGCGACATCCGCGTGAGCGCGCGTTTTACCCTCTAGCAGCCGGCGCTTCGGTCAGCGTCCCTTCCACCGGGGCGTGCGCTTTTCGGCAAAGGCACGCGGTCCCTCCTGCGCGTCTTCGCTCATATAGGTGTATTCAGAGGCCGCCCGCGCCGCCTGAAGCGCCGCACTTCTGCCCATTTCGGTTGCCAGCATCACGGTGTCGCGCCCAGCCTTTACCGAAAGCGGGGCGCCGTCGATGATCTCGGCGGCAAGCGCCAGTGCCGCCTCCATCAGCGCTTCGGGCTCGGCAAGCCGGTTAACGAGACCGATCTCATAAGCGCGCTGGGCGGTAATCGGCTTTCCGGTCAGGATGATCTCCATCATGATCCGCTGCGGGATCATGTGGATCAGCGGTGCGGCCCAGGGCGAACTGCGCCCGACCTTCACTTCGGTGATCGCGAATTTGGCGGTCGTGCTGGCAACGCACAGGTCGCACGCCTGCGCGATCATCCAGCCGCCGGCGAAGGCCACGCCATTGACCGCCGCAATTGTCGGCTTTGACAATTCAATGCTGTCATAGGGTAGCGGGAAGAAATCGCGCGGCGGCACCTGCATAACGTCGGCGACCATGGCTTTCAGGTCGCCGCCTGCGCAAAACGCCTTGTCCCCTGTACCCGTCAGGATCGCGACGCGCAGCGATGCGTCGCGTTCGAACATTTCCCATGAGGCGCGCAGCCCCCCGCGGATTTCGGCGCTGAGCGCGTTGCGCGTATCGGGCCGGTTGAGCGTGATGATCGCAATGCCATCGGCCCGCGCATCGAAGAGAACCGCGTCGCTCATTCAATATCCTCTCTGGCGGATGACATGCGCCGCGCGGTCGAGCGCCTCGCGGAAATCGGGGTGCGCGATGGCGATCAGGCGGCGTGTGCGCTCCGCTAGCGATTGTCCCCTGAGCTCGGCCGCGCCGAATTCGGTGACGATGACGTCCACTTCACTGCGCGCCGTTGTTACCGGTCCCGACAGCGCGACGACGATGCGGCTGAGTGTGCCGCCCCTTGCCGTAGCGGGAAGCGCGATGATAGACCGTCCGCCTGGCGAGCGGCTACCCGCGCGGACAAAATCCACCTGTCCGCCCGTACCGCCAAAATAGCTGCTGTCGCTTTGTTCGGCATTGACCTGCCCGGTCAGGTCAACTTCCAGCGCCGAGTTGATCGTGACCATCTGCGGGATCTGCGCATGGATAGCGGCACTATGGGTATAGTCGGCGCTGCACATCCGGATCCCCGGATTGCGATGGGCGAAATCGTAGAGCCGTTTCGTCCCGATCAGCGCGCCGTTGACCGACACGCCGGTATCGATCGGCTTGCGGGCGTTGGTCACGACGCCCGCTTCGACGAGATCGACCAGCCCGTCCCCGAGCATCCCCGAATGAACGCCAAGATCCTTGCGATCGTCGATGAGGCGCAGAACCGCGTCGGGCACCGCGCCGACACCGGTCTGGAGCACCGATCCATCCTCGACATAGCTCGCGATGTGCCGCGCGATCGCCTCGTCGGTGGGGCCGATCCGGGCCGGGGCGACCTCGACCGGCGCGCGCGACACACGGACCGCAACATCGATCTTCGACGACGGCAGCATATGGTCGCCAGGGACGAAGGGCACGCGTTCATTGACCTCGGCGATCACGGTCCGGGCTTTCGCGACGGCATCCGCGACATGGTCGGCGATCAGCCCGAAGCTGTGGTTGCCTTTGCTGTCGGCCGGGCTGACCTGCACAAAGGCAACGTCGCATCCGATCACGCCTTTTGCAATCAATGACCCGATCTGGCCGACGTGGCAGGGAATGATGCCCAGCTTGTGCGTCGCCGCCATCGTCCGCAAAGCGCCGATCGCGCCCATGCTCGACAGCGCGAATCCGGTCGCCTTGTCCGGCGTGAACAGGCCGGAAAAGCTGGTGGCAATAAAGGCGGACAGGTCGCCGATCCCCGCGCCTTGCGAAATCAGCGCCTCGACCAGCGTCGTCGGTTCGCCGCAAGCCTGCCCGATGACGATGCGATCGCCCTGGCGCAGGTGTCGGGCGAGGTCGAGTCCTGATGCGTCGGTCGTGAAGGTCATTGTCCCGAAGCTGCCGCCAACAGCGCCAGCGCGCGCGACAAATAGGGCCGGTCAAGCATGCCACCCTTATGGCCGATCGTGCCCACGCCCGGATTTGCGGCGAACAGGTCGACAATGGACTGCGCCTCGGCGATCTCCGCGGCCGAGGGAGTGAAAGCGGCATTGATCACGTCGACCTGCCCCGGATGGATCGCCAGCATTCCGCGATACCCGTCGCGGCGAACCTGTTCCGCCCGCGCGCGCAGCCCTTCGGTGTCGCGAAAGTCGCCATGAATTGTCTCGATCGCCGCCACGCCGGCGGCAGCCGCCCCGAGCAGGCACAGGCTGCGCGCCAGTTCATAGGTAAAGCCGTAGCTGCCATCGGCATCGCGGTTCGAGCTCGCGCCAAGCGAGTCCGCCAGATCCTCCGCCCCCCAGGTCAGCGCAACGACCCGCGGGGCACCCTTGTAACCGCCAGTATGGAACATGGCCTCGGCAGTCTCGGTGACCAGCACAATGACGGGCGTCGAGCCTGCCTCGATGCCATGTGCCGCCTCGAACGCCGACAGATAATGGTGGAGTCGGTCGACATCGGCGCGGCCATTGACCTTGGGCAGCATGATCCCACCCGGCCGCGCCGGCATGACCGCGACGAGGTCGTCGAGTGTCCACGGCCCGTCGAGCGGATTGATCCGCACCCAGAGCCGACGCCGGTCGCCCCCTTGGGACTGAAGGAAATCATGCACCATCGTGCGCGCCCGCGGCTTGTTCTCGGACGCGACGGCGTCTTCGAGGTCGAAGATCACCATGTCGGCTTGGCCGTCGGCGGCCTTGGCCATCTTCTTGTCACTGTCGCCCGGCGCAAACAGCCATGACCGCATTCTCAAGGGGGGGATGTCATGCATGGGGATCGTCATCACCTCATAGTAAAGCGATTTGCGCCGGTCGCGAGCGATCTTTGCTGATTGGCGTGCGACCCGTGCTTCAGTCGTGGACAGGCAGTGGCGCGCCCGTCTGCCTTGGTTTTTTCAGCAGCAGGGCGAGAGGCGCGATTGCGAGCAGCAGCCAGAAGAGCATGTAGAAATTGTCGAGATAGGCGATCATCGCGGCTTGGCGCGTCACCTCGCCGTTGAGGACGCTCATGGCCGCATCGCCGATACTTCCCAGCTGGCCGGCAACCGAAGCCGGATCGACCGGCAAGTTATAGGACGTGACGCTGGCAGCAATGTCGGCATGGCTGGTCTGCATGTTGCGCGCCAGAACGGTGACGATGGCCGAAATGCCGAAGCTCGCGCCCAGGTTGCGAAACAACGTCATCAATGTCGTCCCGTCGGTCCGGTGGCGCGGCAGCAGGGTGGAAAAAGCCAGCAGGTTGATGGGCACGAAGACGAAGCCGAGCCCCAGGCCCTGCAGGAATGCCGACACGACGATCTGCTGCGACCCCATGTCGAGCGACCAGCGTGTCATCGTCCACATCGAGGCCGCTGCGAGCAGATACCCGGTGGTGATCAGCAGGCGCGTGTCGACCTTCCCCATCAGCCGGTTGGCGACGAACATCGTGAGCAACACGCCGACGCCGCGTGGCGCCATCAGCATCCCTGTGTCGATCACGTCATAGCCATAGACGTTCTGGTACATCGTCGGCAGCACCGACGAGAGCGCGACGTTGGTGATGCCGAGCACCACCATGAAGCCGAGCGCCACCAGGAAATTCGGGTTTCGCACCATGGCGCTTTCGAACAACGGGTGGTCGACCGTGCGGGTGTGGACAATGAACACCCAGAAGCAGCTGAGCGCGAACAGCAATTCGATCACTGTCTCGCGCGCCTCGAACCAGTCGTTGTGCTGGCCACGGTCGAGCATGAGCTGAAGGCCGCACAAGGCAAGGCCGAGCATCACTGCGCCGAAGATGTCGAGCCGGCGGCGGACAATGGGGCGCGACGGCAGCAACCACCAGAGCAGCGCCAGCGCCGGGATGCCGATCGGCAGGTTGACATAGAACACCCAGCGCCAGCTGAGCGTCTCGGTGAGATAGCCGCCGAGAAACGGCCCGCTGATGGGCGCGATCATGACGGTCATCCCCCAGATCGACATGGCGTTGGCCTGGCGGCTGGGGCGGTTGATATCGAACATGATCGTCTGCGACAGCGGGCCGATAAAAGCGGCCGCGACGCCCTGAAGCGCGCGGAACGCGACCATCTGCGTCAGCGAGGTCGCCGCGCCGCACAGCATCGACGCCAGGACAAAGCCAATTGTCGCCCCGATGAAGAGGTTCCGCGAGCCCAGCCGATCCGACAGCCAGCCCGTCAACGGCAGCACGAGGACACCCGCGATGATGAAGCTGGTCAGCACCCAGCTGATCGACTCCATCGATGCGCCCAGGCTCGTTTGCATGTGCGGCAGTGCGACATTGGCGATGGTGAGGTCGAGAAACTGGCAGATCGACACGCCCATCACCGCGACCATCAGCAGGCCCGTGTGACGGCTCGGCAGCGTCGCCACGTCGTCGACGGGCGGCGCGGCGGTCGCGCTATTTGGACGTGTCGATGCGGACATGCGTCGACAGGCCGGCGATCAGGGGACGGTCGGTCCGGCTGTCGATGGCGATGCGCACCGGCACGCGCTGCGTCACCTTGACCCAGTTCCCATTGGCATTCTGCGCCGGGAGTATCGAAAATTCGGAACCCGTCCCTGCACCAATGCTGGCGATATGGCCTTTCAGTGTGACATCGGGATAGGCGTCGAGCGACAGTTCCGCCGGCTGGCCAACGTGCATGGTCTTGAGGTCGGTTTCCTTGAAATTGGCCTCGACCCAGCTGCGGTCGCTGACGACGATGCTGACCGCAGGCAGGCCTTGCGTCATCATCTGGCCGACCTGCAACCTGTCTGCCTGGCTGACGACACCGGCGACGGGTGCGCGCGCTTCGGTCTTGGTCAGGTTGTACGCCGCCTGCCGCTTTTGCACTTGCCCCGCGAGCACTGCGGGATTGACGCCCGGCGCCGCCGACCCGGTGGCGAGAGCCGCGCGCGCCTTGATCGCGTCGCCCTGCGCATTGGCAAGCTTGGCGCGGGCGTCCGCCAGCGCATGCTCGGCGGCATCGAAGCGGGCGCGGGTAGTGAAGCCGCTGCGCATCAGTTCGGCCTGGCGTCGGTATTCCTCGGTGTAGAAAGCCACGCCTTCGCGTGCGCTCGCGATGTCGACACCCGTCGTCTGATATTCGGTTTCCGCACCGATGACCTTGACCTGCGCGGCGGCGATCGCCGCGTCTGCCTGCGCCAAGGCGATGCGATAAGGTTCAGGGTCGATGCGAAACAGCAGCTGGCCCGCCTTGACCGGCTGGTTTTCCTTCACCCCGACCTCGACAATCCGGCCGCTGAGCTCGGCGCTGATCGACACCTTGTCCTGGCGGACATAAGCATTGTCGGTCGAGACATAATGGTCGTTGGCGACATAATACCAGGTCGCGCCGCCGGCGAGCAGCAAGGGCACGGCGGCCATTAGCGCTATCTTGCGCAGCCGCCGGGTGGGCTTGCGCGCGGCGGGCGCGGTCGTGTCCGCCCGCACGATGCCGGGGTCCGCGTCAGCCATGCGACACCATCGGTTCAGGCGGGCGGCGCGTCAGGTTGAGGCGCATGCGGTCGAGCGTCGCCAGCAGTTGCGACCGCTCCGCCAACTCGATGCCTTCGAACGCCTCGTCGAGCAATTCGTCGGCCAGCGGGCGCAACTGGCCCAGCAATTCGTGCGCCTTGATGGTCAGGAACAGCCGCCACGAGCGCCGATCAGCCGGGTCGGTGCGGCGCTCGACCAGATCGGCATCCTGCAATCGGTCGACCATCCGGCACACCGTAATCGGCTCGACCTCGAGCAGATCGGCGAGCTTGCCCTGGTTGATCCCTTCGTGGCGGCGCAATTGCGAGAGCACCTGCCATTGCGGGCGCGTCACCCCGATGCTGCGCGCGCGCGCATCGAACGACCGCCGCATCAGGCGGGCCACATCAGCCAGCTTCGACCCCGGATTTTCTTCCATAAGGACAGCGGTAATAACCATAGTTATATTATAGTCAATTCATGATCTGGAGGCTGGCTTCCACGCAAGATGCAAACGCGGATGCAGTCGCCCTAAAGAAAGCTTCACTTGAACGCATGGCTCCGGACGCCGATGACATAACGATCCCGCCATAGAAACAGCGGGAAAAAAGCGGCACGATCCGCCAAAGGGGCACGACGCGCACGGTTATGACCAGGACCCTGACCCACCTCGAACGGCTCGAAGCCGAGAGCATCCACATCATGCGCGAAGTAGTTGCGGAAGCGGAAAAGCCCGTCATGCTTTACTCGGTAGGCAAGGATTCTGCCGTGATGCTGCACCTCGCCCGCAAGGCCTTCTTCCCATCGACCCCGCCTTTCCCGCTTCTACACGTCGATACGACCTGGAAATTCAAGGCGATGTATGAACTCCGCGAAAGAGCAGCGCGCGAAGCCGGGATGGAGCTGCTCGTCCACCAGAACCCCGAGGCCAAGGAGCGCGGGATCAATCCGTTCGATCATGGATCGCTCCATACCGACATGTGGAAGACCGAAGGGCTGAAGCAGGCGCTCGACAAATACGGCTTCGACGTTGCATTCGGCGGTGCACGCCGCGACGAGGAAAAGAGCCGCGCCAAGGAACGCATTTTCTCGTTCCGGACCGCGACGCACGGCTGGGACCCGAAGAACCAGCGGCCCGAACTGTGGAACCTCTACAACGCGCGCAAGGCCAAGGGCGAGAGCATCCGCGTCTTCCCGATCTCGAACTGGACCGAACTCGACATCTGGCAGTATATCCAACTCGAAGGGATCGAGATCGTCCCGCTCTACTTCAGCGCGCCCCGCCCGACTTATGTCCTCGATGGCCAGCTGTTCATGGCCGACGATATCGAACGGCTCGAACAGGTGATGGGGCGCAAACCCGAGATTACCGAACGGTCGATCCGGTTTCGTACGCTCGGCTGTTTTCCGCTGACGGGTGCTGTCGAAAGCGAGGCCACGACCTTGCCCGAAGTTATCCAGGAAATGCTGCTGACGACCACTTCCGAACGCCAGGGCCGCGTGATCGACCATGATCAGGCCGCCAGCATGGAGAAGAAGAAGCAGGAGGGGTATTTCTGATGTCGGCCACCCTCGATGAAAACATCATCTACAAGACCGACGATCTGATCGCCTCGGACATTGATGCCTATCTCGACCTACACCAGCACAAGAGCCTGTTGCGCTTCATCACCTGCGGCTCGGTCGACGACGGCAAGTCGACGCTGATCGGGCGGCTGCTCTACGATTCGAAGATGATCTTCGAGGACCAGCTGGCTACCCTCGAGGCCGACAGCAAGCGGATGGGGACACAAGGGCAGGAGATCGACTTCGCCCTCCTCGTCGACGGCCTTGCCGCCGAACGCGAGCAGGGCATCACGATCGACGTCGCCTATCGCTTCTTCGCGACCGAAAAGCGCAAGTTCATCGTCGCCGACTGCCCGGGGCATGAGCAGTACACGCGGAATATGGTGACCGGCGCGTCGACCGCCGACCTTGCCGTCATCCTGATCGACGCGCGCAAGGGCGTGCTCGTCCAGACGCGGCGGCACAGCTACCTCGCCAAGCTGCTCGGCATCCGCAACATTGTGCTCGCCGTCAACAAGATGGACCTGATCGACTATGATCAGGCCGAGTACGACGCGATTGTTGCCGACTATAGCGCGTTTGCAGCGAGCATCGGCATCACCGATTTCACCGCGATGCCGATTTCGGGGTTCAAGGGCGACAACATCACCGAAAATTCGGCGAACACACCCTGGTACAGCGGCAAGCCCCTTATGGCGCATCTGGAAACAGTTGCACTCGACAACGAGACCGACCAGACCAAGCCGCTGCGCATGGCGGTGCAATGGGTCAACCGCCCCAATCTCGATTTTCGCGGGTTCAGCGGCCAGATCGCGACCGGCACCGTCCACCCGGGCGATGCGATCCGCGTGCTGCCGTCAGGCAAGACCTCGACGATAAGCAAGATCGTGACGCTCGGGGGCGAACTCGACGAAGCCGTCGCGGGCCAGTCGGTGACGCTGTGTTTCGCCGACGAAGTCGATTGTTCGCGCGGCGACGTGATCGCCACCGCCGACGCGCCGCCCGAAGTGTCCGACCAGTTCGAATCGACCATCGTATGGCTCGCCGACGACGCGCTCATCCCAGGACGCGCCTATTGGCTGAAGCTCGGCACCCAGATGGTGTCGGCGACGGTGCAGGCGCCGAAATACACCGTCAACGTCAACACCATGGAACACATGGCGGCGAAGACGCTCGATTTGAACGCCATCGGTGTCGCCGAGGTCGCGACCGACAAGCCAATCGTCTTCGAGCCCTATGCCGACAATCATACGCTCGGCGGCTTCATCCTGATCGACAAGATCACCAACCGCACAGTCGGCGCGGGGATGCTGCATTTCTCGCTCCGCCGCGCGCAGAACGTCCACTGGCAGGCGACCGACATCGGGCGCGAGGCGCACGCCGCGCTCAAGAACCAGAAGGCGCGGGTGCTGTGGTTCACCGGCCTGTCGGGCTCGGGCAAATCGACCATCGCGAACGAGGTCGAAAAGGCGCTCAACCTGATGAACCGCCATACCTTCCTGCTCGACGGCGACAATGTGCGCCACGGCTTGAACAAGGATTTGGGCTTCACCGAGGCCGACAGAATCGAAAACATCCGCCGCGTGGGCGAAGTCGCCAAGCTGATGGCCGACGCGGGCCTGATCGTGCTGACCGCGTTCATCAGCCCTTTTCGCGCCGAGCGCGACATGGTGCGAACGATGCTGCCCGCGGGCGAATTCATCGAAATCTTCGTCGACACGCCCCTTGAAGTCGCCGAGGCGCGCGATGTGAAGGGCCTGTACAAAAAAGCGCGATCTGGGCAGCTCAAGAACTTCACCGGGATAGACAGCCCCTATGAGGCACCCGAGAAACCGGAGATCACAGTCAACACTGTCGAGATGACCCCGGCAGAGGCCGCCGAGCACATCGTCCGCCAGATCATGCCGCTTAAATGAGCATGCTGACCGACGCCGAACTCGCCGCACACCTCGCCGATGTGGCGGGCAAACTGCTGCTACAGGTGCGCGCTTGTGGCCTCATGTCACTGAAGGCTCTCGGCAAGGCAGGCGACAACACCGCCAACCAGTACCTCATCCACGCGATTGCCGAACAGCGCCCCGATGACGGGCTGCTGTCGGAGGAAAGCAAGGATACCGACGCGCGCCTGACGAAATCGCGCGTATGGATCATCGACCCTGTCGACGGAACCCGCGAATATGGTGAGGCGCGCACCGACTGGGCGGTGCATGTCGGCCTAGCTGTCGACGGCGTGGCGACAGTTGGCGCTGTTGCGTTGCCCGGGCTCGACCTTGTCCTGCGCAGCGACCGCCCCTCGCCACTGCCACCTGCTGTCACGCCGCCCCGAATGGTCGTCAGCCGCAGCCGTCCCGCGCCCGAGGCGCTGAAGGTGGCCGAAGCGATCGGCGCCGCGCTGATCCCGATGGGCAGCGCGGGGGCAAAGGCCATGGCCGTTGTACGGGGCGACGCCGAAATCTATCTTCACACCGGCGGCCAGTATGAATGGGACAGTTGCGCTCCTGTCGCGGTCGCTTCAGCCCACGGCCTGCACGTCAGCCGCGCCGACGGATCGCCGCTCGTCTACAACCAGCGCGATACCTACATGCCCGACCTTTTGATCTGCCGCCCCGAATGGGCGAAGATCTTGATCGACCTGACAAAAGGCTAGGCGACGGCCTTCGACGCCCGCAAAGTTGCGATCGCGGCGGCGTCCAGCCCCAGAATGTCGCCCAAAATCTCGTCGGTATGCTCACCCAGCACGGGCGCCGCAGTCGGGCTTGGCTGGGGCGCATTCGGGAACTTGATCGGGCGATTCACGATCGGGATTGTGCCCAGCCCCCGGTGCTCGGCTTCGACGACAATGTCGCGCGCGACGGCTTGCGGCTGCCGTAGCGCATCGAGAACGCCGAGAATCGGGGCGTGAGGAACCTGATGCTGGCGCAGCTTTTCATCGAGCTCGCCGAAGCTCGACAGAATCGTGCGTTCGGCGACAAGCCGCTCGACCTCTTCGCGATGGAGACGCCGCTGATCGATCGTCGCATACCGGGCATCGTCGATACAGTCGTCCATATCCAGCGCCCGGCACAGGTTGGCCCAAAAGCCGTTGGAGAGACACGCGATCACCATCAGGCCGTCGCGGGCCGGGAAAACGCCATAGGGCACCAGCGTCGGATGCGGATTGCCCTGGGGCCGGGGGTTCTCGCCCGTCATCAGCGCGACCTGCGGCATATAGGCCAGCATCCCGATCAGCCCGTCGAGCAGGCTGACATCGATCAGGCGCCCCCGCCCGGTAATGCTACGCTCGTACAGCGCGGCAAGAATGCCGATAGGGCCGTTAACCCCCCCGATCAGATCCCCAAACGGAATGCCAAGGCGCGTGGGCGCGCGGTCGCGCTCCCCGTTGACGCTGAAGGCCCCGGAAAGCGCTTGCGTCACGATATCGAACGAGGGGTCGTCACGCATCGGGCCGGTCATGCCGAACCCTGAAATGGCGCAGTAGATCAGGCGCGGGTTGGTCGCGGACAGCATGTCATATCCCAATCCCAAACGGTCCATGACGCCGGGCCGGTAATTCTCGATCAGGATGTCGCATTTATTCGCCAGATCGCGCGCCAGAGCGGCGCCGTCCGAGGATTTCAGATCTATGACAATGCTCTTCTTGCCCCGGTTGACGCCGAGGAAATAAAGGCTGTGCCCTTCTGAAAAAGGCGGAAAACCGCGCGTATCGTCACCGACGCCAGGCGGCTCGACCTTGATGATCTCCGCACCCAGATCGGCCAGCGCCATCGATGCCGCAGGCCCTGCCAGCACGCGCGAGAAATCGAGAACGCGAATACCGCCCAAGGGCCCTTGCCAAGTCGGGGATGCAATAGCGTCCATCAACCGTGCTTATGGCCGCGCCCGACGCGCCTCAAGGGCGATCTGATGGAGCCGTGCCTCATCAAAGCAAATGGTGCCCGGGGACGGGGTCGAACCGCCGACACTGCGATTTTCAGTCGCATGCTCTACCAACTGAGCTACCCGGGCACACGTCGCCGAGGCGTCGCGAAGGCGGGCCTATAGCGACGCGATATCGTCCCTGTCCAGCCCAAGCGAGTCGAGCGACTCTTCGGTCGGCGGTCCCGGGATGCGGTAGCCGTCGTCGAGCCACTGCAGCAGGTCGCGATCGCGGCATCCCTGCGAACAAAACGGGGCATGCCCAGGCACTGGCGGCTTGGCACAGATCGGGCAAGGTTTAGGCAGGTTCTGCATAGCCGCCGAAGATGGCGATGCCTCCATCGGCGCGCAACCCGACGCCGCCACCTAAATGGCGCGCAAGCTGTTCCTGCCAGATCGGATGTGCCTCCAGCACGGCAATCACCCGCGGATGGGCGACCAGCGTCACTGCGCCTGTCCGGCGCTCGCGTTCGACACGGCGCAGCAGCGAGCGTGCGGCGTGTCCAGCGGGGTCAGACCGGAGTTGCTCGACCAGCGACAGCCGGGTGCGCGGGCGAATGATTTGCATGAAGCCGAAACCATTGACCGCCGTACGCTCGAACGGGGCCGGCAACGCTGCATCCAACGCCGAAGCGACAGCCTGCCGTGCCTCCTTGCTGCCCACCGTTGGGAAGTCGATACCGATCGATCCGACAAGGCCAAGGGCGCGGATTGCGCCGCCGGCGGCAGTGGCCGCCGCCAGCGCCAGGGCCCCGGGTTCAAGGTGCCCGTCGACATCGATCAAGGTCATCGCCGGCGTCGGCGATATGTGCAGCTCCCCTCCCTCAAACGGCCACAGGCCGGTCTCTGCGCGTTCGATCAATTCGCCCCACCCAGCGGCTTCGAATGCATCTTCGTCGTGCGTGACGAGCGTGCGGACGCCGATCCCGGAGGCCTCCAATCGCCCGCGCAGATCGGGGCCAGCCAACAGCTCCTGATCAGGCGCGGGACGCCCCTTTGCCCGCTTTACGCGGTCGCGCTCCGGAACAGCTTCTCGGGTCACGGCAATGCAGACCCTTGCGCCTTGCGTCCATTCACGCGGCAGGGGCTCGACGAGAAGTTCGGTCCCGTCCGGCAGCGTCACGAATCCGCGTCGGGCAGGATCTGCGATCCGGGTCAGGCGTCCCTCGACAATGGCGCCGGCCCTGGGGCCTGCGCCCTCGACCTCGATCACCGCTTCGACGATCATTCCCTTTTCGATCAGCGCGGCTCGTGCCTCGCCGATACCCCTCTCGTAGAGCCACTCAGGCAAGAACGACCCCGGCGCTCCGTAGCAGGTTGCGCGTTTCGAACAGGGGCAGCCCGACGACCCCCGAATGACTGCCCGCAAGGTCACGGACAAAGGCTTCGGCACGCCCCTGGATGGCATAGCCGCCCGCCTTGCCGCACCATTCACCGCCCGCGACATAGGCGTCGATCGTCGCGGGCGTGAGGACGGCGAACGAAAGGCGCGTGTCCGACAATCGCTCGCGCAGCTTGCCGGTCGCGTCGATCAGCGCAATGGCCGTATAGACGTGATGACGGCGCCCCGACAGCAGCGCGAGGCACGCGCGCGCCGTGTCCTCATCCTCGGCCTTAGGCAGGATGCGACGCCCCGCTCCGACAACAGTATCTGCGGCCAGCACAATGCAGCCGGCATTGCGATCGGCCACGGCTAATGCCTTTGCGCGCGCCAGCCGAAGCGCGTGCGCGCGCGGCGCTTCATCCTTCAGGGGCGTCTCGTCGAGTTCGGCCGGATCGATGGCGTCGGGTACGATGCCGAGCCTCGCAAGCAGGTCGAGGCGGCGGGGCGAGGCAGAGGCAAGCACGAGGCGCACCGGCCGCGCCTCAGCTTCCGGGATCAGGACGGACCGGGGCCGCCGCGACCCGGCATGAAGCGATAGGTGATCCGGCCCTTGGTCAAGTCATAGGGCGTCATTTCGACGAGCACATCGTCGCCGGTCAGCACGCGGATGCGATTCTTGCGCATCTTGCCCGCAGTGTGGCCCAGCACTTCGTGATTATTCTCCAGCTTTACGCGAAACATCGCGTTGGGCAGGAGTTCAAGCACGGTGCCGCGCATCTCGAGAAGTTCTTCCTTGGCCATGCAGCCCTTTTCATACCAGTGTCACGAAAGTGTCGGCCCCTTAGCCGCAAGGCGTGAAAAAGAAAAGGCGAAGCCGGCCATCAGGCTGCCGGATTGTATTTTTTGAGGAAGCTCTCCACCGCCTCGAGAAATTCGAGCCTGTCCGCCTGTCGGCTGAAACGATGATCGCCGAGTGGCAGCTCGAGATATTCGAAAGATTTTCCTGCCGCCTTAAGCGCATCGGCCATGCGCCGCGATTGCGATACCGGCACACGCAGGTCCCTTTTGCCATGGACAAGAAGGATCGGCGTCGCAAATTGCTCGGGGAAATGCGCGGGACTGACTTCGCTGAGGTCCGGTATGCCCGCTTGCCCCCATTTCCTTCTGACAAAAGCATAAAGAAAACGCGGGCATAGCGGAGGAGTGCGGATAGCCGCCGATGAAAACATCGGCAGGTATGAATACTTATCTCAGACTAAAACCTACATCGCCCCGTGAGCGAGGGCCGCCAGTAGCAACAGCGCCACGATATTCGTGATCTTGATCATCGGGTTGACCGCAGGACCTGCCGTATCCTTGTAGGGATCGCCAACCGTGTCACCCGTCACTGCGGCCTTATGGGCTTCGCTGCCCTTGCCGCCATGGTTGCCGTCCTCGATATATTTCTTGGCATTGTCCCAAGCGCCCCCACCCGATGTCATCGAGATGGCGACAAATAGGCCCGAGACGATGACGCCCAAGAGCAAGGCGCCGAGCGACGCGAAAGCATCGGCCTGCCCCGCCACCGCGTAAATTGCGAAATAGACGACGACCGGTGCCAACACCGGCAGCAGCGACGGCAGGATCATTTCCTTTATCGCCGCCTTGGTCACGAGATCGACAGTGCGCGCATAGTTCGGCTTGACCTCATAGGTCATGATGCCGGGGTTCTTGGCGAACTGATCGCGCACATCGGTGACTACTTCGCCCGCCGCCCGACCCACCGCCGTCATGCCCATCGCGCCGAACAGATACGGGAGCAGCGCGCCGAGCAGCAACCCTACGATCACATAGGGATTCTCGAGGCTGAAGTTCACCTGCATGTCCGGGAAGAATTCGCGCAGGTCGGCCGTGTAGGACGCGAATAGCACCAGCGCGGCGAGGCCCGCCGAACCGATGGCATAGCCCTTGGTCACTGCCTTGGTCGTGTTGCCAACGGCATCGAGCGCGTCGGTCTTTTCCCGGACGCTGTCGTCCATGCCAGCCATTTCGGCGATGCCACCGGCATTGTCTGTAACCGGACCATAGGCATCGAGCGCCACGACCATGCCGCCCAGCGCCAACATCGCCGTCGCCGCGAAGGCAATGCCGATCAGGCCCGCCAATTTGAACGCGATGATGATGCCGACGACGATCACGAGAGTCGGCAAGGCCGTCGCCTCGAGGCTGATCGCGAGCCCCTGGATAACGTTGGTGCCGTGGCCAGTTTCCGAAGCTTTGGCGATGCTGCGAACGGGGCGGTAATTCGTGCCCGTATAATATTCGGTAATCCAGATAAGCAGACCGGTGATCACAAGTCCCAGGAACATGCAGTAATAGAGGATGCGGCCAGTAAAGCCGCCAGTGCCGTCGACGCTGGCGCCGATCGTGGTTTCCATGCTGCCGAGCACCGCTTCGGTCGCGAACCAGATGACGATCGCCGACAGGACTGCCGTGACGAGGAAGCCCTTGTACATGGCGCCCATGATATTCTTGGAACTGCCGAGCCGGACGAAATACGTCCCGACGATCGACGTCAGGACGCAGACACCGCCAACGAGCAGCGGCAGCGACATGAGCGCAAGCAGCTGGGCAGCCGTCGTCCGCGCCGCCAGCGTGATCGCGACAAGAACCATCGTCGCGCCGAAGGTCACGACATAGGTTTCGAACAAGTCGGCCGCCATGCCAGCGCAATCGCCGACATTGTCGCCGACATTGTCGGCAATGACGGCCGGATTGCGGGGATCGTCTTCGGGGATGCCGGCCTCGACCTTGCCCACCAGATCGGCGCCGACGTCGGCAGCCTTGGTAAAGATTCCACCGCCCAAGCGCGCGAAGATCGAGACGAGCGAGGCGCCCAGCGCGAGCGCGGTCAACGCGGTAATGACGATGCGGTCATTGGGCGCATAGCCGGCTGGACCGGTCAGGTACCAAAAGAAAACGGCGATCGCGAGCAGCGCCAGGCCGGCGACGAGCATGCCGGTAATCGCGCCGGCGCGAAAGGCCATGGTCAAGCCCTGCTGCAGCCCTTCGGAGGCGGCCTGTGCGGTGCGCACATTGGCGCGAACCGAAATATTCATCCCGATGAACCCGGTCGCACCCGAAAGTACGGCGCCCAGCACGAAACCGACCGCCGGGGTCAGGCCGAGGAACACGCCAACGAGCACGGCGACAACAACGCCTACGATGGCGATCGCCCGGTATTGGCGCGCCAGATAAGCCTGTGCACCTTCCTGGATGGCGGCGCCGATTTCCTGCATCTTGGCATTGCCCGGCGAGGCGGACAGAACCTGGCGGCTGGTGACAATGCCGTAAAGCACGGCTGCGAAGCCGCACAAAATGGCGATCAAGACGAAGTTCATGGACAACCTTCCCTGCGATATCCTCGTGCTTTTCCCCCGCACGGATTTTCGCCCTGAGCTATAGAGGGACGGCGCTCACAAAGGCAACCTCATACGCCATGCTGCCAGCCTAGGCGGCCGGGCAAGCGGACTGGTCCGGCCATATCGTGCAGCGTCAGGCCGCGACCCTGGCGGAAGACGCCGATGCGTGTTGCAGCGACCGGCGGCGCCATCCCGCCGGGCAGGGCGAAGAGCAATTCATAGTCGTCGCCCGCTGTCACTGCGGCCATGCGCTCGCCCACGACCGGCACCGCGTCGAGATCGATCGTGACCGCCAGGCCGCTGGCAGCCGCCATGCGTTCCGCATCGATCAGCAGACCGTCGGACACATCCATCATCGCGTGGACAATGGACGCGAGCGCTTGTCCTTCCGCAAGGCGCGGCACAGGGCGCCGATAGGCGTCGAGGTGATCCGGATCGGCACGCAGTCCCAGCCCGCTGCGCCCGACGACACCCGTGACCCATAACGCATCGCCTATCTGGGCCCCGCTCCGCGCAGGCGCATGCGGCGAGCGGCCGATGGCCGTCAGCGACAGAACGCGCGGTCCCTTTACCGTGTCACCGCCGAGGAGCGCGACGTCGAAATGGGCGAGGACGTCTCCGAGCCCGCGCGCAAAGGCCCGGTCCCAGCCGTCATCCCCCAGCGGATAGCCGAGCAGAACGCCTAGAGGCGTCGCGCCCTTTGCGGCGAGATCGGACAGATTCACCGCCACCAGCTTCCAAGCAACATCTTCCGCCGGATCGTCGGGCAAGAAATGCACGCCCTCGACCAGCACGTCGTGAGTCAGCACCAGATCGCCAAGCACCGCCGCATCGTCGAGCAACCCACGGGCTGCGGGATGCGTGGCGAGGGGGCGAATTAGGGCGAGGAAGTCAGCTTCGGTCAAGCCGTGCGTGTATCAAATGCGGCCGGGCCGACCAAGTGAGCGACTTCCACCGCCTGGAGCGACGGCGCACCTAAAGACCGCGCCGACCAAAGCCCGAAGGAGCACCGGGGCGCATCGGAAGCCCGTAAGGCGTCGGCGGAGCAGAAGCAGCCATGCTCAAAACGGGACTTGGACAGCCCGCTCGCGCGAAATGTCCCATCCAATGGGCAGCCATCTGTTCGGCAAGAGCGGCAAAACCATCTTTTGGCCAATCGAGCACGTCTTCCTGGATTCGGTATGTGTCGAGTGTTCCGCCGCCTTGCGACACTGTGACGACGAGATAATGGGCGAGTTCTCGCTTGAACAGGCCGAATGAACTAGACTGCGTCAGCGTCTCGCGCGAAATGTTGCGCACCTCGTCCCAGCGGTACGAAGCCGAACGAAAGAAGGTAGCGATTTCGATGGTGTGGCCGTCGAACTTCAAAGCCGCCAGACCGGATTGCACGCGCCGTGCGAGCGCAATCGCGGCGATAGGCAACGATAGGTAGTGTCACTCCTAGAAAACCACCGAAAAAGCGGATTTGGACGGGCAGATCGGGTAGGGATGCAACCCAAATTCCGAAAAATGCCAAGACAGAGCAGCCAAAGATGTTTTACAGCATCTTGCCGCTCTGGTATTCGACAGTCGTCATGGCCCGCCTCTCGGCGACGACCCTATGTGCTACAAATTAAAAGTGGCTTAGCACCGACAGGGTCCTACCCGTCGCTGTCCCGCTCGATGTCGGCACCGACCGCGGCCAACTTTTCCTCCAGCCGCTCGTAGCCGCGATCGAGATGGTAGACCCGCTGGACCTGGGTTTCTCCTTCGGCAGCAAGGCCCGCAATAATAAGGCTCATCGAGGCCCGCAGATCGGTCGCCATGACGGGCGCGCCGGTCAGGACGGGGACCCCGCGCACCATCGCGCTACGGCCCTTGACGGTGATGTCGGCGCCCATGCGCGCAAGTTCGGGCACATGCATGTAGCGGTTTTCGAAAATAGTCTCGGTCAGCATCGACGCGCCATCGGCCTTGCACAGCATGGCCATGAACTGCGCCTGCATGTCCGTCGCGAAACCCGGATAGGGTGCAGTCGACAATGTCAGCGGACCGAGATGGCCGTTGGCCGAGACCCTCACCAGATCCTTGTCAACCGTCACGTTGACGCCGGCTTCGCGCAAGGCACCGAAGGTGGCCCCCATTTCGCTTGCATCGGCACCGACAAGGTCGACCGAGCCACCCGTAATCGCCGCAGCACAAGCATAGCTGCCAGCTTCGATCCGGTCGGGCATGACGGCATAGGTAGCACCGTGAAGGCGGTCGCGCCCTTCGATCGTCAAGCTGTCCGTGCCGATGCCGTCGATGCTCGCCCCCATCGCGATCAGGCAGTTGCACAGATCGACGATTTCGGGCTCGCGCGCGGCATTGTCGATGACGCTGGTGCCGCGCGCCAGCACGGCCGCCATGAGGGCATTCTCCGTCGCGCCGACCGAGACGACGGGAAAGCGTACGGCGCCGCCGGCAAGCCGCCCGCCCGGCGCGGTGACCTTGACATAGCCATGCGTGATCTCGATTTCCGCGCCAAAAGCCTCCAGGGCCTTGAGGTGAAGGTCGATCGGCCGCGTGCCGATCGCGCAGCCACCGGGGAGCGAGACCGTCGCTTCGCCCATGCGCGCCAGCAAGGGGCCGAGGACGAGGATCGACGCGCGCATTTTGCGGACAATGTCATAGGGAGCCATGGTCGACGTCACCCGCCCCGCACGCATCGTCATTACGCGACCAAAATCCTCGGGTCGCGCGCCCTCGATCGACGTGGATACGCCCAGCTGATTGAGCAGATGCCCGAAACTGTCGACATCGGCGAGGCGCGGCAGGTTTCTGAGTGTCAGCGGTTCGTCGGTCAGCAAGGCGCACGGCATCAACGTCAGCGCGGCGTTTTTGGCCCCCGATATATGAATGCGGCCCGACAGCTTGTTGCCGCCGCGAATGAGAATACGGTCCATAGGCGACGGTTAAGCGCCTGCCAGCGCCTGTGCAAGCCGAGGCCTTCAGTGCTGAAGTTCGCCTTCGCTTTCACGCAGCAGCCGCTCGTATTCTGCGGCCATTTCGGCGTGCGCTCGCGCCGCCGTTTCGGTCGTTGCGGTCGCCTCGCGCTCACGTTCCTGCCGCGCGCGCTCGCGATAATATTCCTTCTCGATCGTCGTCACGGAAGCGTTTCCTCACTGGCGCGTTATAGACCAATTGCCCGAAAACCGTTTCGGATAAACAACATAGATCAAGTGGCAGAAGCCGGACGAGGATGAGGGTATGACCATGCTGACCGAGAAATTCCTGATGGGGCGTCACCGCGAGGAGCTGAGCCCGACCGAGATCGACGTGATCGAACGCGAGGTTGGCGAGGTCGTCAGCTTTCCGGCGCGGACTGACATCGTCCGGAACGGCACGCCCATAGACCGCAGCATGTTGCTCATCGAAGGGTTCGTCTGTCGCTATATGGACGGGCTCGATGGCAGCCGCCAACTCGTCGGGCTGCACATGCCGGGGGATTTCGTCGATCTGCATGGCTATGCGCTGCGCAAGCTCGACCACGATGTCGCGACGCTGACGGCATGCCGGTTCGCCACCTACCCGCATGAGACGATCAAGCGCATGGTGAACGACTATCCCGACCTTGGCCGCCATCTGTGGTTCAGTACATTGCTCGATGCCGCAATGCACCGGGAGTGGATCTTCCGCCTGGGGAGATTAATGGGCGCGGGCCGCGTTTCCCATTTTTTTGCGGAAACCGGACGCCGCTTGCAGATGGTCGGGTTGAGCGACGGGTTACGCTATGCCCTGCCCATGCAGCAGGCCGACATTGCTTCCGCTTGTGGCATGACGAGCGTTCACGCCAATCGTGTCCTGCGCGAGCTGCGCGAAACGGGTGTAGTCAGCTTTACGGGGGGCGTGGTACAAGTCCATGACCTCGCTGCGCTTTACGCGCTGGGGGAATTCGACGACCGGTACCTCTACCCCTCGCCGGTCGGCGCTGGCGCGTTGAATTAGGCTTTTTCGAGCGTGCACTGCAGCGGGTGCTGCTGGCTGCGGGCGAAATCCATGACCTGAGTGACCTTGGTTTCGGCGACTTCGTAGCTGAAAATGCCGCAGACGCCGACGCCCTTTTGATGGACATGGAGCATGACGCGGGTGGCATCCTCGAGGCTCATCCGGAAAAAGCGCTGCAGGCACAGGACGACAAATTCCATCGGCGTGTAATCGTCGTTGAGCATCAGCACCTTGTAGGGCTGTGGCTTTTTGGTCTTCGAGCGCGTGCGCGTCGCGACGCCGACACCTGCGCCGCGCCCTTCATCGCTCGATCGGTCATCTGAGGCCATGTTTGGAATCATCGTTGATCAGAATATGGCAAAGGCGGGCCGTGCGACAAGGGCCGGACGGCCAGCGGGTAAAAAGAAAAGGCCGCACCGGTCGCCCGGCACGGCCCTTTCGACGCTGTGCTACGATCTCAGGCAGCGACCGTCGACTTGACCTTTTCGGCCGCAACCGCAACGCGGTTCGAGATCGGCTGAGCGATCTCGCCAACGAGCTTCAGATAGTTTTCGGTAAACTTCGAACCTTCGGCAACCAGAGCGTCGAGCGTCTGCTTGGCGACTTCGCCCTGCAGCTGGAAGAACTCGGTCGGCGACTTGACGGCTGCGAACTGCTTCGCGGTCGCATTGGCCTTTTCAACCGCAGTGCGGCCATATTCAGCCGAATATTTCGCGATCTCTTCGGCACCCTTGGCGGCGACACGACCCGAAGCGACGATGGCTTCGACATTGCCCTTCGAGAATTCGACGAGCTCTTCGATGGCCTTGGTGCCCTTGGACATGGCTTCCTTGGCGCGGGTGTTCATGTCGCCGAACATATCGGTAGCACGGTTCTGCATGTCTTCGGCAGCGGTCTTGATCGATGCTTGGGCGTTGTTGATGGTGTCGTTCATGATGTTTCCTTTCACGAGGGCAGGCGCTGCGACCGGACTGGACGAAGCGGGCGTTTCATTTTTGGGTTCGGCGTTAGCGACAGCGTTTGCCGCTTCAGCCTTGGCGGCGTCGGCCCTGGGGGCTTCGACCTTGGGCGAGTCAACTTTAGGCACTTCAACTTTCGGCGCTTCAACCTTTGTCAACTGCGCCGGGGCGGCTGTCTTTGTCGCAGTGACCGGTGCAGGCTTGGCGGCCGGCACCTGCTTGGCAGCAACAGGGGCTACGGCGACGGGACGGGCAGCTTCCGCAACAGCGGGCGTGATGCCCTTCGTCACGGGCGTTTTCGATGTCGGAACTTTGGCCACGGGCGGCGCTCCTGATCTATGTTGCAGTGCACCATATATCGCAACAAAATCGGATTTCAAGCATTTTGTTGCACTGCAACATAATGGTCATTTCGACGTCGGATCGGCGATTGTCAGTTTTGAAAAGCGCAATGATTAGCGAGACTTGACATATCTACCCGGCGCATCCTCGATTGCTTTGAGCCTGCCGCCGCCGGGGATTCTAGCCCCTTTGGCGGCGACGTCGTCCATGCCGAACTTGCGAATCCACGAAATCCAGTCGGGCCACCAACTGCCTTTCACTTCCGTCGCGCCGGCGATGAAATCGCTCAGGCCGGTCATGGGGCCGTCTATCCAGTGCTGGTATTTCTGCGCGGCGGGCGGATTGACCACGCCGGCGATATGCCCTGACCCCGCCAGAACGAATCGCAGCGGCCCCTTGAGGTGTTGCGTCAGCTTCCAGACGCTGGCGAGCGGCGCAATATGGTCCTCGCGACCGGCCTGAATATACGCCGGCGTTTCGATCTTCGTCAGGTCGAGCGGCACGCCAAGTGCGGACAGGGCGCCCGGCTCGATGAGCCGATTGTCGCGGTAAAGGTCAGTCAGATAGGCCTTGTGCCACTTTGCCGGAAGGTTTGTTGTGTCGCCGTTCCAGTGGAGCAGGTCGAACGACGGATATTCCTTGCCGAGCAAATAATTGCTGACGACGGTGTTCCAAATCAGGTCCTTACCCCGCAACAGGTTAAACGTCAGCGCCAGATAACGACCGTCGAGGTAGCCGGCAGACGACAATTGCTCGATCATCGCAATGTTGGCGTCGTCGACAAAGTTCAGCAACTCGCCAGCTTCGCTGAAGTCCACCTGCGCCGTGAAGAACGTCGCGGACTTGACCTTATCCGCATTGCCCTGTGCGGCAAGGACCGCCAGTGTTGCAGCGAGCGTCGTCCCCGCAACGCAATAGCCGATGGCATGGACCGAATCGACATCGAGCACGTCGCGAATTTTCTCGATCGCCTCGATCTGCGCGGCGATGTAATCGTCCCAGACGATATCGGCCATCGACGCGTCTGCCGATTTCCAGCTGACCATGAAAACCGTCAGCCCCTCGCCCACTGCCCAACGGATGAAGGATTTTTCCGGTGACAGGTCGAGAATGTAGAAACGGTTGATCCACGGCGGAAAGATGACGAGCGGAGTCGCTGAAACCCTCGGCGTCGTCGGCGCATACTGGATCATCTGGTAAAGCGGCGTTTCGTGCACGACCTTGCCCGGGGACGTAGCGATATTGACGCCAAGTTCAAAGGCTGTCGGCGACGTATGAGTCAGCTGACCGCGTTGCAAGTCGGTCATCAGGTTCTGGAAGCCGGCGGCAAGGCTGGCCCCGTTGGTGGCCAGGGCCCGGTCCAGCACGACCGGGTTGGTCAGCGGGGAATTGGCGGGGGACATAGCCTCGACCAGCGTTCGCATCGCGAAAGCCATGCGCGCCTTTTGATCGGCATCGGCGGGCACTGCATCGACGGCCGACATCATCGTTTCGGCCATGATCGCATAGCCCTGACGCATCAGGTCAAAGACCGGATGGTCCCACTCGGGCCCGGCAAAGCGCTTGTCGTCCGGATTGACCTTGTCGCGATTCGCTTCCGCCACGGGCTTCAGGATCGCGCCCCAGCCGTCGAGAATGGCCCGAACACCCCCCTTTAGGTCCGGCACGGGCGATACTGCCGCATCGGCAATCGGCGCCGGATTATCGGCCATCAGCAACTCCTTCTCCTGCGTCGTCCTTACGGGATTCCCGCTGGCACGGAAATGGCGTAGGGGCATGTTGTCGAAAGGGAGACCAATGTCCGACGAATTCTACCGCATGAAGCGCCTGCCGCCCTATGTCATCGCCGAAGTCAACGCGATGCGGGCAGCGGCACGCGCGGCGGGAGAGGACATCATTGACCTCGGCATGGGCAATCCCGACCTTCCGCCGGCGCCCCACGTCATCGCCAAGCTGGTCGAAGTCGCTCAAAAGCCTGACGCCCATGGCTATTCCGCCTCGCGCGGCATCCCGGGGCTGCGCAAGGCTCAGGCCAACTATTATGCACGTCGATTCGGTGTCGATATCGATCCCGACAGCGAAGTCGTCGTGACGATGGGGTCGAAAGAAGGGCTGGCCAGCCTGGCGACCGCAATCACGGCGCCGGGCGATGTCGTTCTCGCGCCCAATCCCAGCTACCCCATCCACACCTTCGGCTTCATCATTGCCGGAGCCACGATCCGCAGCGTACCGACGACGCCCGATGAACATTATTTCGAGGCACTTGAGCGTGCGATGAAGTTCACGGTGCCGCGGCCGTCGGTGCTTGTCGTCAACTATCCGTCGAACCCGACATCCGAAACGGTAGACCTCGCCTTCTACGAGCGGCTGGTCGCCTGGGCGCGCGACAACAAAGTCTGGATCATTTCCGACCTCGCCTACTCCGAACTCTACTATGACGGTGTGCCGACAGCCTCGATCCTGCAGGTGAAAGGGGCAACCGAGGTCGCGGTCGAGTTCACGTCGCTCAGCAAGACCTATTCGATGGCGGGGTGGCGGATCGGCTTTGCCGTTGGCAACAAGCAGCTGATCGCCGCAATGACGCGGGTAAAATCGTATCTCGATTACGGGGCATTCACGCCCATCCAGGCGGCGGCCTGCGCCGCGCTCAACGGGCCGCAGGACATTGTCGAAAAAAACCGGGCGCTCTACCACCAGCGGCGCGACGTGCTCGTCGAAAGCTTCGCCCGCGCGGGGTGGGACGTGCCCGCCCCGCCGGCTTCCATGTTCGCCTGGGCGCCCTTGCCGCCCGCGCTCGCCCATCTGGGCAGCCTCGAATTCACCAAACAGTTGCTCACCCATGCCGGCGTCGCGGTGGCCCCCGGGGTCGGCTATGGCGAAGAGGGCGAGGGCTTTGTGCGCATCGCGCTGGTCGAAAACGAGCAACGCATTCGCCAGGCCGCGCGCAACGTCCGCAAATATCTGGCGAGCATGGGTGTCAACACGGGCGCGAGCTCCGCTTAGCGCGTGGCCCGTAACGAATTTGCCCATGCCTATCGCATCCGCGTACGCTGGTCGGAGGTCGACCCGCAGGCGATCGTCTTCAACGCGCGCTACCTCGACTATGCCGATATCGCGGTGACCGAATATTGGCGCGCGATCCGCGAAGCGGGGCTCTGGGACTCGGGACCCGTCGAGTGCCATGTCGCCAGGGCTGAGCTGAATTTCTGCAAGCCCATCCGCGCCGACGAGGAGATCGACCTGATGGCGCGCACATCGCGCTTCGGGCGGACAAGCATGACGACGCTCGTCGAAATTCACGGCGCGGGCGCCGAAGACCTGCGCGCCAGCATTGAGCTGATCGCTGTCCACGTCGATTTGTCCGACCACCGCCCCCGCCCCCTGCCTGACAGTGCCAGGGCCGCGCTTGCCAGCTTCGACGCGAGGACGGCATGAACGAAGTCGTGGCCGGATCGGATATGGCGCGCACGATCCAGCTGGCGATTGCGCCCGTGTTCCTGCTCGCGGGCATCGGTGCTTTCATGAACGTGATTGCCGGACGCCTGGCTCGCGTCGTCGACCGGTCACGTCATCTGGAAGACCTCCACGACGGCCTCGCCCGTGACGAACGGGTGCAGCTGGTGGAAGAACTCCGTACGCTTGAAAGGCGCATGGTATTGGCTGGTCAGTCCATCTACCTCGGCACCGCGAGCGGGCTCGCCGTCTGCCTGCTGGTCGTCACCCTGTTCGTGGGCGAGCTTTTCGACTTCAGCCTGGGTGACGCGATCGCCGTGCTGTTCGTCGTCGCGATCGCCTTGCTGGCGGGCGCCATGGTGCAGTTCCTGCGCGAAACCCGCATTGCGCTCGCCTCGCTGCACGTACGCGAGGATATGCTGGAGATCGAAGTCGAGATCGACAGCGATCAGGGGCGTGGCGGATCGAGCATCGCCGCCACCGTGCGGTCAAAGCTCGGGGCGGGGAACGTGCCCCGCAAACGCTCATAGGCTTCGCCTGCATTGAGCAGCGTCGCTTCGCTCCACGCGGGCCCGATGAACGACAGCCCGACCGGCAGCCCCATCACCTGCCCCATGGGCACGGTCAGGTGCGGATATCCCGACATGGCTGGCAGCCCGCTCGCGCTCGGCCCTTCATACTGATCGCCATGCACCGGGTCGGTCAGCCAGGCGGGACCATAGGTCGGCGCCACCAGCAGCGCGACCCCGTTGTCGGCCATCAGCCGCGTCAACGTGGCGCGGGCGCCGTCGCGCGACAGGGCAAGCGCCTTGAGATAGTCGGGATCGTCCAACCCCTTTGTCTGTTCGGCGGCAACGAATGTCTCCTGTCCGAAGAAGGGCATCTCGCGCGCGGCATTGGCCAGTGTTGAAGGCGATGATGGCCGCCAGCGTGCGCGCCTTCACCGCCGCAGGGGTGGTCGCGAGATAGGCGTTCAGATCGGCCTTCAATTCGGTGTAGAGCACGGTGCCTTCAGCTTCCCCCAACCCCTTGGGTGCGTCGATCTTTTCGATTTCGACGAGGACTGCGCCGGCCGCTTTGAGCTTGCCGAGCGCCGCATCGAACACCGCAATGGTGGCGGGATTGGTCCCCACGGCACCACGCAGCACCCCGATTCGCACGCCGGCGATGTTCCCCGTGAGCGCTGCGGCATAGTCGGTCTTGCGGCGATCGGCCTCGCGCGTCGCCGGATCGGCCGGGTCGCTGCCGGCAAGGCCGCCGAGCAAGATGGCGGCGTCGCGCACCGTCCGCGCCATGGGGCCGGGCGTGTCCTGCGAATGGCTGATCGGCACGACATGCGTTCGCGAAACGAGACCGACAGTCGGTTTCATCCCGACCAGCCCGTTGATCGACGCCGGGCAGACGACCGAACCGTCGGTCTCTGTCCCGACGGCCGCCCAGGCAAAGCCGGCTGCCACGGCAGCCGCGCTGCCGCTCGACGACCCGCAGGACGTCCGGTCGAGTGCATAGGGGTTGCGGACGACCCCGCCCACGGCGCTCCAGCCGCTCATCGACCGGTTCGACCGGATGTTCGCCCATTCGGACAGGTTCGTCTTGCCCAGGATCAGGGCGCCACCGGCACGCAGCCGGGCAACAAGCGGCGCGTCCCGCCCCGAAACATTGTCGGTCAGCGCCAATGACCCTGCCGTAGTGGCCATACGGTCTGCGGTTTCGATATTGTCCTTGATCAAGATGCTTTTGCCGTGGAGCGGGCCTGAAATTGCCTGCCGATCGAGGGCGCGGGCCTGGGTTCGCCAGTCGGGATTGACCATGATCACGCTGTTCAAGCGCGGTCCGGCGCGATCAAGCTTGGCGATACGCGCAACATAAGCCTCTGCGTCGCGCTCGGCCGAAGGCGGCGAAGCCATTGCACTACCAGCTAAAATCAATGTCATGGCCGAGGCCAGAAAGCGCCGCATGCTCAATCCCCTTTTCACGGCCGGTCTGGCCGGTTCCGGAACAGGCGTCCAGATGGTAAGGGTGGCCGATGACAAAATTCGGACCTTTGATCGAGGCGATCGGCTGGTCCGGCGCTGGTGATCCTGTCTGCCTATATCCTGCTCTCTATTGGGCGTCTCGACGGCCGCTCGCGCCGCTATCAGTGGATGAACGTCGTGGGGTCTGCCGGATTTGTCCTGAACAGCGGCTGGAACGGCGCTTTGCCTTCTGCCGTGCTCAATGCGGTATGGATGGTGATAGGGCTGCTGACATTATGGCAAATCCGCAAGTCGACTCGCCCGATCGGCTGATCTTCATCTACAACGCCGACGGCGGCATAGCGCAGGGGATCGCCGATACGATCCACAAGACCCTGTCGCCCGCGACCTATCCGTGCAGCCTGTGCCGGATTACTTATGGTGCCTTCATGATGGACCGGCGCTGGCGCGCCTGGTTGAACGCCCTGCCGATTGCGACCGGGTTCTTTCACAAGGACGATTCGCCCTATCCGGATTTCGAGTTGCCGGTGGTGCTACTCCAAGGCCAGGGCGCGGTGGACATCGTGTTATCTGCGGACCAACTGAACGCTCTCACCAGTGTCGATGCGCTCATTGCCGAACTCGAAGTTCAAATTCAGGCAATACGTTCGCGCACGACGGCCAGACCGAGTTCGGGATAAAAAGCACGCGCATTTTCGGGCTCGGCATTCGACTTCACCACGGCCAGGCGCCGGTTGACTTTTTGCCGGTAGTTCATGCGCGCCGTATTCTCCTGACCGACGTAGCACCCCTTGGTAAAGCTGACGCCGTTCTGCTCACGAGCATTGGCTTCTAGCCAGAGTGTCGCGTCGCTGCCGAGTTCGGCGATGCCCTCGACGATGCCCAGCGACAGACGGTGTGCGTGCCAGCCAGACGCCGATGGACCGGGCGGGGCGATCCAGCGGTAACCGAGACGTGCGTCGCGGGGGTCCGGCACACCGGCGCCGGGATCTCTAGACCAGTGCACCGCCATCATGGGGTCGACATCGATCGCAATGGGCGAGCGCAATCGATAAATCTTGAGCCGACGCACCAGGGCTTCGGCCTGCGCTGCCTCGCAATCGATCAGCACGTCGGCTCCGTCGGCCCAAATAATGAAATCGAACAAGGCCTTGCCTTGCGGCGTCAGCAGCCCGGCCCAAACCGGAAGCGAAGCGAGGACGTCATTGGTGACCAGACCTTGGAGAAACCCACGGGCACCGTCGCCGCAGAGACGGATGATCGCACGATCGGTCAAGGTGGTGGCGGGCATTGCCCCCACATAGGAGTGGATGGTGCGATCCCCAACCGTTGCGTGAATGACACCGATGCGACGCGGGACTGACACATGGCAGCAATGCACACCACTCAGCTTCGCTCAGGGCGAGTCGGACCTCGATCGCCCTTCGCGCACAAGGAGAAAACCATGGTCGACACGGTCAACGATCCCGCCGATCCCGAAGAGCTGGCTGAAGAAGAAGGCGGTTCGGGCATGCCCATGACCGCTACGGAAACCGTCGCCGACGATGGTGACGACATCGAAGACGCCGACGTTGAGGATGCCGATCCGGAAGACGGCGACGACACCGATTCCGAAGATGATGAGGTCGACGAGGAAGCGGCTGACGAAGCCTCTGCCTGAGCGTTAGCGTCGGCCGGGCCGGCCGCCCCCTCCGGTCGGCCCGTACGCTGCATCCAAGCCAGACATTGACCTCTGCGCGGGAAGCGGCTTTCGGTAACGGGATGACCGAAACACTTACCATCCGCTGCCCGGATGACTGGCATGTACACCTGCGCGACGGCGCGGTCCTCGCGGCAGTGCTGCCCTATACGGCAGCACAATTCGCCCGCGCCATCGTCATGCCCAATCTTTCGCCTCCAGTGACCACGATTGCGGCGGCCGAAGCCTATCGGGCACGCATTCTTGCCGCGCTACCGCTGGGCAGCGATTTCGAGCCGCTGATGACCTGCTACCTCACCGATGGTGCCGACGCGGGAGAAATCGTCGACGGGTTCGAACGCGGTGTGTTTGCGGCGTGCAAGCTGTACCCTGCCCATGCGACGACCAATTCGGCCCATGGCGTGACCGAGATACGCCATATCGCCCGCGTCCTTGAGGCGATGCAGCGAGTAGGCATGCCGTTGCTGGTGCACGGTGAGGTCACCGACCGCGATGTCGATATTTTCGATCGGGAGGCCGTGTTCATCGACCGGACATTCGCGCCACTGCTGGCAGATTTTCCCGCGCTCAAGGCAGTGTTCGAGCATATCACGACCAAGGAAGCGGCCGAATTCGTCATGGCCGGCCCCGCCACGCTCGCGGCGACGATTACACCGCAGCATCTTCACATCAATCGCAATGCGATGTTCGACGGCGGCATTCGCCCGCATGCCTATTGCCTGCCGGTCGCCAAGCGTGAGACTCATCGGCTGGCGCTGCGCGCAGCCGCGACTTCGGGGTTGCCCAAGTTTTTTCTCGGCACCGACAGCGCGCCCCATGCCGTCGACACGAAGGAATCTGCGTGTGGTTGCGCCGGCATCTTCAATGCGCCCTTTGCGCTCGAAAGCTACGCCGCCGTGTTCGACGAGGAAAACGCGCTCGACCGGCTTGAGGCATTCGCTTCGCTGAACGGCCCCCGATTCTACGGGCTGCCGGCCAATCAGCGAAAGGTGACGCTCGAGCGACGCGCCGTGGCCGTACCCGAACGCCTTGCGCTGGGCGAGGCTGAAATCGTGCCGTTCCACGCCGGAACCACGATCAGCTGGTCGATCGCTGCCCCTTGAGCCGTGGTACGAAGCTCAGCGCGGCGCGCCGACACCCGGCAGCTGCCCCTGAGCCTGCATGGCCTGCATCTGCGCCTGCAACTCCGCCTGGTTCTTGAAATCGATCATATCGATGTCGAAGACGAGCAGCGAATTGGCGGGAATCGAGTCGCCCTGCGCTTGCGCTCCATAGCCGAGCGCTGGCGGGATCCAGACACGGTAGCTCGATCCGCGGGGCATCAGCTTCAGCGCTTCGGAAAAGCCCGGAACGACCCCCGTGACCGGAAAGGGCGCACGCTGGGCCTGGTCGAAAATCTTTCCGTCGCGCAGGCTGCCCTTGTAATTGACGAGCGCTACATCGGCATCCGTCGGGGTTGCACCCTCCCCCTTTTTCAGCACCTGATACTGCAGGCCGCTGGGCGTCGTGACAACACCCGGGCGACCCTTGTGCCAAGACAGAAATTGCTCCGCCGAGCCCGATTCTGCGACGGCCTTGGCCGTGCCCGTCCACGCCAGGACGATGCCGAAAAGCGCCGCGACGGCGATCGCGCCGACCAGCCACACCAGCCAGCTCCGCTTGGTGGGGGCAATCGGGACCGCCGTGATTTCCGACATTATTTGACGCCGTCGCGCTCGAGGCGCTTGCGGTCCATCTTGCGCGCGCGGCGAACGGCTGCAGCACGTTCACGTGCCCGCTTTTCCGACGGCTTTTCATAATGTCGACGCAGCTTCATCTCGCGATATACGCCCTCGCGCTGAAGCTTCTTTTTCAGCGCCCGAAGCGCCTGGTCGACATTGTTGTCGCGCACCATGATCTGCATAAAAAACGACGGCTCCGTAACTGCAATAGAGAATCGCCCGCCGTTCGGGCAGGTGAAGAGCGGCGCGCGTACCAGCGATACAGCCAAAACTCAAGCGCCGACGCAAAACGGAGCCCGCCGGTCTCCCCGGGGGGAGGGAAGCCGACGAGCTCCGCCGATGCGGGCAGGAGGATCAGGCCCGCAAACTGGTTACGGCAGCAATACCGAATCAATGACGTGGATGACGCCGTTCGACTGCATGACGTTGCCGATCGTTACATGGGCCATGCCGCCCTTGGCGTCGGTCAGCATGATCGTCTTGCCCATCATCTTGGCAGTCAGCGTACCGCCATTGACCGTCGTCAGCGTGGCCGTGCCGCCACCGGCCTTGATCGCGTTCATGAGGTCCATCGCGGTCATGCGGCCCGAAACGACATGGTAGGTCAGGATCGACGTGAGCGTGGCCTTGTTTTCAGGCTTTACGAGAGTCTCGACCGTCCCCGCGGGTAGCTTTGCGAAGGCGGCGTTCGTCGGCGCAAATACGGTGAACGGGCCCGGGCCCGAAAGCGTTTCGACGAGGCCCGCTGCCTTTACAGCAGCGACAAGCGTCGTGTGGTCCTTCGAGTTGACGGCATTTTCGACAATGTTCTTGGTCGGGTACATCGCAGCACCACCAACCATCGGGTTCTTGGCGAGAGCCGGGGTTGCGACAGTGGCGAGCGCGAGTGCGGCAACGCCGGCGCGGATCAGGGTCTTCATGGGATACTCCTCGTAAATCTAGCGGCAGCCTCTGGCGGGCTACGGGCCAGATACGGAGTCAGTGGGCATCCGGACGCACCGGATTCCTTTCAGACGCGAATTAATTTTCCCGACGCGACGATCGGACCGCTGGCCGTGCCGGTCGGCGAACCGCCGCGGGCTTCCTGCGAAATCGCAAAAGTCGCACCCGGCGCAAGAAGCGCAGCCCGGGGCTGGTCGATCTGGTGACTTCCCGCTGCCTTGGCATCGATCACGCCGAGCGAGACGGGCACAGTTTTGCCGACCGGAATGACCCAGAGTTCGGCATCGCCTTTGCCCGGATCCAGAGTGACCGGCGTGACCAGCAAGCGGCGACTTGCTGAATCGAAGGCGACGGTCACGGCCATCCCGCGTTCGCCAGACAGGCTGGCGACCATAGGCGCCGCAGGCGTGGGCAACGTCGTCGTTACCGGGACCGGCTGGGCCGCAGGCCGCAGCGCGATAACGACGAGTAGCGCTGCCGCCACCGCACCCATGCCGCCGGTTGCCCATTTCCAGGGGCGCGCGGCATCGACTGAATTGTCGTTCACGCCAAGCTGCATCTCGATGCCCCGCCAGACATGGTCACCGGGTGCCGTTCCGGCCTCCTCGGCAAGCGGGCTAAACTGGTCGCGCCACCAGGCAACACGCAGGCTGAGCGCCGCGTCGGTCTTCATCCGGGCCTCGGCGGCAAGCGCCTCCTCGGGCGACAGCAGCCCCAGCGCATATTCGCCGGCCAGGATTTCGTCGTCCTCCGTCATGCCAGGCAGGCTTTCAACTTCATCAAGGCGCGTCGAATGCGGCTCTTGACGGTGCCGAGCGGCAGTGCCGCACGTTCGGCAATATCATGATAGGTCGCCCCTTCGAAAAAGGCAGTGCGAATCATGACTGCGTCGCCCGATGGCAAAATGTCCATGCATTGGGCGATGCGGGCGCGATCGTCGGAAGCGATGAGGCAGGCCTCCGCGTCGGGCGCTTCGTCCGCGACGTCGAGCGCTGCTTCGATCGGCGCCATCATCCGCTTGCCCGAGGCACGCAACCGGTCGATCGCACGGTTGCGCGTGAGCGTGACGAGCCAGGTAATCGGGCTGGCACGCGCGGGGTCAAACGACCCCGCCTTCTGCCAGACATTGACGAAAGCGTCCTGCAACGCATCCTCCGCATCGGAATTCTCGGGGAAGATACGAAGGCATACGCCGAAAAGCTTCGCAGAGGTGCGCCGATAGACTTCCTGCAGGGCGGCGCGGTCGCCCTCCGCCACACGGCGCAGCGCGGCCGAAAGCGCTGCGCGCTCGATCGAGGCGAAATCCTGGCTCAGACCAGCTCGACCGCAAGGGCGGTGGCTTCACCGCCGCCAATACAGAGCGAGGCGACGCCGCGCTTCAGCCCGCGCGCCTTGAGCGCGGCGAGAAGGGTCGTGACGATGCGCGCGCCCGATGCGCCGATCGGATGCCCAAGGGCAGTTGCACCGCCGTTCACGTTCAGCTTTTCCGGCGGGATGCCAAGTTCCTTTGCTGCGATCATGGCGACGACGGCGAACGCCTCGTTGACCTCGAACAGGTCGACATCACCGACGGTCCATCCGGCCTTGTCCAGCAACTTTCGGATCGCAGGCACCGGGGCGGTCGTGAACTTCGATGGCTCATGCGCATGCGCGGCATGGGCGACGACGCGTGCGACGATCGCAAGGCCCTTGGCGTCCGCGACGCTCTGCCGTGTCATGACGAGGGCTGCCGCGCCATCGCTGATCGAACTGGCATTGGCGGCCGTGATGGTACCGTCCCTAGCAAAGGCCGGCTTCAGGGTCGGGATCTTGTCGGGACGCGCCTTGCCCGGCTGTTCGTCCGTGTCGACCATGGTGCTCCCGCCACGTCCCGCCACCTCGACGGCCACGATCTCGCCGGCAAAGGCGCCCGAGCTGATTGCGGCCGTAGCGCGCTCGAGCGAGCGCAGCGCATAATCGTCCTGCGCTTCTCGCGTGAACTGGTAGTCGCGCGCCGAGTCCTCGGCAAACGCGCCCATCAGCTTGCCCGGATCATAAGCGTCCTCGAGCCCGTCGAGGTACATGGAATCCTTCACGACATCATGGCCAATGCGCGCACCGCCACGATGCTTCTGGAGCAAATAGGGTGCGTTCGACATCGACTCCATGCCCCCTGCCACGACCAGATCTGCTGTCCCCGCCGCGATCATGTCGTGCGCCATCATCGCGGCCTGCATGCCCGAGCCGCACATCTTGTTGACCGTCGTCGCGTTGATCGACAGCGGCAAGCCCGCGCCAAGCGCTGCCTGCCGCGCCGGGGCTTGGCCGAGGCCGGCCGGCAAAACGCACCCCATGACAATTTGGTCGACATCCTCACCGGCCACGCCTGCACGTTCGACGGCCGCCCGGACAGCCGAGGCGCCGAGGCTGGTCGCGGTAACATTGCCCAGAGCGCCCTGAAATCCGCCCATGGGCGTGCGGGCGTAGCTTATAATGACGACAGGATCCTGATTCATGGAGGCGGTCTAGCAGTCCGCAGGCGCCCGCGAAAGAACCCGTCGCGCCGGGTTGTGCCATGCCCGATGCCGCATGCCTACACTGTTTCGAGCACCCGGCGGCCCGGCCGCACGCGCATCTTGTAAGACGTTTTCGTCGCGCGAGACACGGACAGAACGGTTTCGACGAAGACCCATTCGTTCGTGGCCGCCTGCGGTGTCAGCGCCAGATACATGTAGCCGCGGTTCGACGTATCTATCCAGCGCAGTTCGGAGTTTTGCTTGTTGACCAGTGCGGCGGCAACGATCTTCGGATCGATACCCCCGGTCAATTGCTCGAATCCCGGCGAGGTGACGCTATGCCCCCCGAATTCCACGCCCGCAGGCTTGCCGCCCTCGGGCAGGTCGAAGGCCCAGCCATTGTGGCTGTCGCCGGTGACGACCACGAGATCGCGTCCATGGCTTTGGGCCGCGGCCAGCAACCGCGAGCGCGCGGCCGGATAACCGCCCCAATTGTCGAAATTATAGGGAAGGCCCGCCTTTGCCAGCGCGATGCCGGCCATCACATAGTCGCGGCTGCGCTGCGGCGAATTGGCCGAGATCGTGGCCATGGCCGTTTCGGGCACGTAATTATAGCCCATGTTGGTTCCGACGCCGAGAACGCTCCACGTTGCCTTCTCGCGCGCGAAGCCATGGTAGAGCCAGCTCTCCTGTTCGGTTCCCATCATTGTCATCGACGGGTCGCGCCATGGCCCGTCATGGAATTCGGCAAGTGCTTTGGCTGGATCGGCCGCATGCATGAAACTTGCCGGCTCGACCTGACGCGACCGCGCGATCATGCGCGTGTCAGTGCGGTAATAGGTCGCCAGATCGCCGATCTCATAGGCTTTCCATGGCTGCTCGCCGACCGGGAGCCATTCGCGCCAGACCTGCATTGCCGCATTCTTGCGGTTGGTCCAGTCGCCCTCGTCTGCCTGATGGTTTTGCGCGCCGCCTTCCCAGCTGTCGTTTGCCCCCTCATGGTCGTCCGTGTTGGCGATCATCGGAAAGGCCGCGTGCAGGGCCTGGAGCTGCGGGTCGGCCCGGTAGCTCTGGTAACGAAGCCGGTAGTCGGCCAGCGTCAGCAACTCCCCCGCAGGCAGGAGCCGCTGGGCGAATTTTGCACCGCTGTCATAACCGCCACGCCCATATTCATAGATATAGTCGCCCATGTGCAGGACGAGATCGATGTCATCGCGTGCGGCCGCATGGCCATAGGCATTGAACTCCCCAAAGCCGAGGTTCGAGCACGAGAAGATCGCAATGTTGAAACGCGCGGCCTTGCCAACCGGCAATGTCTTCGTGCGCCCGACCGGCGACATTGCGCCATCCGGGGCAATGAAGCGGAACCAGTGCCATTTGCCCGGCGCAAGACCATCGACGGTGATCTTCACCGTGTGGTCGCGCCATGGTCCAGTCACCATCTGTCCGCCGCCGACCACCTTGGCGAAATCCGGGCTCTCGGAAATCTCGACGCGCACTTTCGCCGGGCCGCCGCTTGCGGGCACATAGCGCGTCCAGAGCAGCACTGAATCGGGGCCGGGCTCCCCGCTTGCCACATTGTGCGTGAAGCCGGTCAGCCCCAACAGCGCCTGCGCCATCGCAGCGCCGCCTGGCAGGACCAAACCCGCGATGCCGAAGCCGGCGGTCGTGAAGAGCTGACGGCGGTCGATACGGATCATGAGGCGGCTCCCGTGGCTGTGAGACCGGGACTGCGCGCGGATTGTTTCGCGAAAGTGACGGCTAGGCCGCCTTGGCATCAATCGCTTTGGCGCGCCGCCGCTGGACCGACGAGCCAAGCCCGATCGCTTCGCGGTATTTTGCAACCGTGCGCCGCGCCAGGTCGAACCCTTGTGCTTTGAGCTGGTCGACGAGAGTATCATCGGACAAGATGTTGTCTGCCGTCTCCTGCGCAATAAGCGCCTTGATCGCCGCCTTCACGGCCAGTGCGGAGGCATTCTCGCCACCGTCTGAACTGGCGACGCCGCTGGTAAAAAAATACTTCAGTTCGAACATGCCACGCGTGCAGCTCAGATATTTATTGCTGGTGACGCGGCTGACGGTCGATTCGTGCAGGCCCACGGCCTCCGCCACCGTCTTGAGCACCAGCGGACGAAGGTGTGAGACGCCGTGAAGAAAAAACGCCTCCTGCTGTTTGACGATCTCCGTTGCAACCGTGACAATGGTTCGCTGGCGCTGGTCCAGCGCCTTGACCAGCCAGCTGGCGTTGGCGAGCGTGTCGGCAACCCATGCCTTCGCAGCCTTGTCCTTGGCCCCAGCCGCCAACTGGGCATGGTAGCGGCGGTCGACAAGCACGCGCGGCAATGAGCCGCTATTAATTTCCACGTGCCACCCCTTGGCCCGGCGCGTCACATAAATGTCCGGCACGACCGCTTCGACGCGGCTCGACCCGAAGCGGCAGCCAGGCTTAGGGTCATAGCCACGCAATTCACGGATCATGTCAGCCATGTCTTCGTCGTCCACCATGCACAGCCGTTGGAGCTGCGCGATGCGCCCGGATGCCAGCAGCTCCAGATTGTCGATCAGCAGTTTCATGCATGGGTCGTAGCGGTCGGCCTCGCGCGCCTGCAGCGCAAGGCACTCGGAAAGCGTCCGCGCCCCGACTCCGGTCGGGTCGCAATTTTGGATGACGCTGAGGGCCGCTTCGACATGTGCGAGCGGCACGTCGAGCCGGGTCGCAATGTCGCGCAGACTTTCGGTCAGGTAGCCGGCATCGTCGAGTGCGTCGATGATCACCTGTGCCACCGCAAGGTCGGGTCCACTGAGCATCATGGCAACCTGTGCCGTCAGATGATCCGAGAGCGTCTCTGACGCGCCTTCGAAGCTGTCGAAGTCGATATCCTCGCCGGAGGCGGATCCGCTGGCCATGCCACTGTCGGCGGCACTGTCGTGGTGGAATGTGTCCGCCGTATAATCCGCGTCGAGCGGCGCGTCGCTGTCGGTATGGCCCGCAGCGATCAGATCGTCGGCGCTCGCCGGATCGGGCGTCGCTTCACCATCGGTCTCGCGGTCGGCGCCGACCGTGACTCGCTCCTCACCCGATTCGAGAAGCGGATTTTTTTCTACTTCTTCGGCAACAACGGCCTCGAGCTCAAGGTTCGACAGGGCGAGCAGGCGGATCGCCTGCTGCAGCTGCGGCGTCATCACCAGCGATTGGCTTTGCCGCAGTTCGAGACGCGGGCCAATGGCCATGGCTAGAGCGAGAAACTCTCGCCCAGATACAATCGGCGCACGTTCTCGTCTGCCACGAGCGCCTGGGGCGTTCCGGCAAAGAGCACGCGGCCATCGTAGATAATGCAGGCGCGGTCACAGATGTCGAGCGTCTCGCGCACGTTGTGATCGGTGATCAGCACGCCGATGCCCCTTGCCTTCAGCTGGATGATGAGGGCGCGAATGTCCGAGATCGAGATCGGATCGATGCCGGCAAAAGGTTCGTCGAGCAGCATGATCGACGGATCGGCCGCGAGGGCGCGGGCGATCTCGCATCGCCGTCTCTCGCCGCCCGACAAGGCCGTCGCCATGGAATCGCGCAGCCGGTCGAGATGAAATTCGCCCAGCAACTGGTCGAGCCGCGCGGCCCGCACCGATCTGTCAGGCTCGGCAAGCTCGAGCACCGACATGATGTTCTGCGCAACCGTCATGCCGCGGAAAATCGAGGTTTCCTGTGGCAAATAGCCGAGGCCCATGACGGCGCGACGATACATCGGCAAGCCGGTGATCTCCACGCCATCGAGCGTCACGCGTCCCGAATCGGGCTTTACCAGCCCCATGATCGAATAGAAGCAGGTCGTCTTTCCAGCGCCATTGGGTCCCAACAGCCCCAGCACCTCTCCCGGCCCCACCGAGAGCGACACGTCGGACAACACAACGCGGCGATCGTAGGACTTGGCAATCGACACCACGTCGAGCCCTGTGCCACCCGTGCCGTGGTTGAGGCCGTCGTTCAGCCGTTCGAGAGTGTCAGCGTCAGACATCGATGCTCCATCAGGTCGCAGCCGGGGATTAAAGGAAGGTTACGGCTGCTGCAATTGGCAGGGTATTTGCATAACCCCGGACGACGTTGCGTCGAAGCGGTCAGTTGCTGCGCTGAGGGACACTGAACCGCCCGGTGACGCGGCCGCCGGCTCCTCCGGTCACGCCTGGCGCACCTCCGGACGACCGCCCGTCGACAATCGACCGCCCGGTATTGAGGTCGATCACCAGGCGGCCGCCGCGCAGGACATTGGCGCCCTGGTTGAGCGTGACGCCGCCCACCAGGGTGATGAGGCGTCGGTTCAGGTCATAGGTCGCAAATTCGCCGCTTGCCGTCTCGCTCGGACTGCGCACGACGACGCCCCCCGAGGCGTCAAGCCGCTGGACCGTCGGATTTCCCGAAGTGATCGCCCCCGTATAGGCAACCGTCAGCCGCGCCGAGTCGAGTGTCAGATTGCCCTGGCGCACTTTTACATTGCCGGCGAGCACGGCGCGGTCGGCCCGATCCTGAACCTCGATCCGGTCTGCCTCGAAATCGACCGGCGCATTGGCGTTATGTCCCTTGAGCGCCTGTGCGCCCGCTGGGGCAGCGACGAAAAGAGCAAGGGCGATGATAGCTTTCGACATCATCAGCGCGCTCTGATCGCGCCTTGGGTAATATGCAAGCGGGCACGTCCGCCAAGCGTCACCGTGCGCGCCCCGAGGTCGGCCTTTAGATTGCCCGCGCTGAAGCGGCCGACCGGCATTTCGCCAGTCACGGGGGAATTGCTCGACAGCTGGCGGGTGTTCAGGTCGGCACCGACATTGCTGGTCGACAATTTGTAACCATCGGTCGAAGAATAGGTCAGCGGCCCGTTCACATCGAGCTTTTCCGAGTCGAGATTGTACCGTGCCCGCGGGGCAACGAGCGTCGAGATGCCCGTCGCGCCCGCCAACTCGGCCGACAGATTGCCCAGTTCGACCACGGGCGATTTCGAGGTGGCCTGAACCGCCGTGCCGGCATTGAGCGTGAATGCCTGTCCCTTGTCGTCCTGGCCGCGGTAGCGCGCCTGGGTCACGCGCATCCTTTCGGACGCCATGTCGACACGGTCCTTGGCGAGGACGAAGCTCATCTCCGCGCGCTGGGTCAGGGGCGCAATTGCCAGCACCGCCGCCAGCGCGCCAACGAACGCCGGCAGCGCGACACGAGCCACGCGAACATTGCGGTCGTGGCTGCTGCCCGGACGCGCCCAGCGCAACCGGCGGTCGCGCTGGGCATCGCGGCCGAAGTTTGCCGCTTCAGACATGGGCGAAAATATCGATCTCGGGCCAGCCGGCGAGGTCGAGCCTGGCACGGTGAGGCAAAAAGTCGAAACACGCCTGCGCCAGTTCGGTTCGTCCCTCGCGCGCCAGCCGGGCGTCAAGCTCGTCACGGAGCCGGTGCAGGTAGCGCACGTCGGAAGCTGCATATTCCTTTTGCGCGTCAGTCAGCACCGGCGATCCCCAATCGGACGATTGCTGCGCCTTGGATAATTCCATCCCAAGCAACTCGCGCACGATTTCCTTCAACCCGTGGCGGTCGGTATAGGTCCGCACCAGCCGCGAAGCTGTCTTCGTGCAGTAAACCGGCTCGGCCATGACACCAAGATAGGCCTGAATGGACGCAAGGTCGAAGCGCGCAAAGTGATAGAGTTTCAGCCGCGCCGGATCGGTCAGCACGCCACGCAGGTTGGGCGCGCCGTAATCGCTGCCAGCCGCAAACCGCACGAGATGTTCGTCGCCATGGCCGTCGGATATCTGGACCACGCACAGCCTGTCGCGCCCCGGATGCAGGCCCATTGTCTCGGTATCGATCGCGACTGGCCCGGGCGCAAGAACATCCGCTGGCAGGTCTTCTTCGTGGAGGTGGACGGTCAAACAAGGGTCTCCGAAACTGTTACGGGCGGCATTGCATCTCCACGCGGTCCGCTGCAACCCTCTCGGGCGGATGCCGATTTCGACTTTCAAGCAACACCGCCATGGACATGCACGGTTAAGCCGACAGTAATGAAAGCTAAAAGCGCTCGCGGACTGGGCCTTTTTACATTACGCCTTGGAACTGGCGCAAAGCGATTCGCGCCCGAGAAAACTGTGTCCGTCGTCCTGGGCATGGATTTTTCGTTGGGATCTAGGCGGGCGAGTGACAGGAATACGGATTTAGGCATGAGTTTCGACAAGGGACGCCGCGGCGATCGCGGCGGGCGCGGACGCGACAAGTTCGGTGATGACAACTTTGGCGGCGGAAGCACCTACGGGGGCGGCGGAGACCGCTTCGGCGGCGGCGGCTTCAACAGCGGCGGCGGCGATCGCTTCGGCGGCGGCGGTGGTTACGGCGGAGGCGGTGGCGGCGGCTTTCGCAGCGGCGGCGGTGGCGGCTTTGCTGGCGGCAGCGGCGCTCCGCGCGGCGGCATGCCCGCACAAGTTGTCGGAGAAGGGACCGGCGTCGTAAAGTTCTTCAACGCGCAGAAGGGATTCGGCTTTGTCGTCCGCGACGATGGCGCCGAGGACGTATTCGTGCACATATCGGCTGTCGAACAGGCCGGGCTCGCCGGACTCGCCGAAGGCCAGCCGCTCGGCTTTACGCTCGTCGATCGTGGGGGTCGCATCTCGGCGACGGAACTCAAGATTGAGGGCGAGCCGCTGCCCGTCACCGACCGTGGCCCGCCGCGTGATCGCGATGCCGCGCCGCGTGGCCCCGCCGGCGGCGGCTATGGCGGTGCCGGCGGTGGTGCTCCTCAGCGCACCCTGACTGGGGAAAAGGCAACCGGTACGGTCAAGTTCTTCAACGCGATGAAGGGTTTCGGCTTCATTCAGCGCGACGATGGGCAGCCCGATGCGTTCGTGCACATCTCGGCCGTCGAACGTGCGGGTATGAGCTCGCTGAACGAGGGCGACAAATTGTCGTTCGAGCTCGAGGTCGACCGCCGCGGCAAGCACGCCGCAGTGAACCTGACGCCCGAGTCCTAAGGCAGTCGTGTCCGGTGCAAGGCCGCGCTTGGGCGCGGCCTTGCACAGGGCCGGGTGTACGAGCTGCCGCACCATGGCCACGACTGATAACGGCCCGGCTTTGCCGGGCCTTTTCTTTTCGGGCGAGGACTATGCCATCGCCTCGGCCGCCAGACCTTCGGCCTCGACCAGCAAGGCATCGTCCGCCGTGCCCTGCGGCACGCTTTCACGCCCGATCATCACCAGAACTGGTACAGCAAGCGGCGTGACGCGCGGCACATCGACGTGTAGGATGGTGCCCTCCGCCCGGTCAAGCAGCGCCGCCAGCCGGCCGACGTCGGTCATCTTCGCACGGGCATCCTCCCAGGCCGCCTTCAACAGCAAATGGTCGGGCTCGTAACGGCGCAACACGTCGTAGATCAGGTCGGTCGAAAACGTCACCTGCTTGCCCGTCTTGCGCTTGCCGGGATGCTGCCGCTCGACGAGTCCGCCGATCACGGCGACTTCGCGGAACGCGCGCTTCAGCAGATGCGAACCCTGCACCCAGTCGTCGAATTCATCGCGCAGGATATCGGCCGAGAAAAGCGGGCGCGGGTCGCTGACCGGCTCGAGCGCATAGGTCGCCAGCGCATAATCGTTCGCCACGAACCCCAGCGGCTTGAGCCCGCGCCGCTCCATCCGGCTGGTAAGCAACATTCCCAGCGACTGGTGCGCGTTCCACCCTTCGAAGGGATAGGCGACCATGTAATGCCGCCCTTCGCGCGGAAAGGTTTCAATCAGCAGTTCGCCGGGGGCCGGCAGGCGCGACCGCCGCTGCTGCATCTCGAGCCACTCGCGGACCTCGGGCGGAAAGCGCAACCATTGCGACGGGTCGTGCAGGAAATGCCGGACCCGTTCGGCAAGTCGGGTCGTCAATGGCATGCGCGCGCCGCCGTAGCTCGGGATACGCGCAGGGCGGCTGGTCGCCCGGACAATCACATCCTCGTTATCGATCCGCTCGACCTCCAGGCTCAGGCCGGCAAAGAAAAAGGTGTCGCGGACAGACAATGTTGCGGCAAATCCTTCCTCGACGCGTCCCAGCCGGCGGCCGTTCTTGAAGCGCACGGTCAGCATGGCTGCCTCGACGATGATGCCGGCATTCATCCGATGCTGCTGCATGACGCGCGGATGCGTGATCCGCCAGGTGCCGTCCGGTCCCTTCACGAGCCGGCGAAAGCGATCATAGGCGCGCAGTGCATAGCCACCGGTGGCGATGAAATCGAGAACATTGGCAAAGAGTTCGGGCGCGAGTGCGCTATAGGGGAGCGCAGCCTGGATTTCGGCCAGCATCGCCGCCTCGTCGAACGGCGCGGCACAGGCGCAGGCCATCAGGTGCTGCGCCAGCACGTCGAGCGAACCGCTGCGAAAGATATCAACGTCGAGTTCCCCTGCCTCGACCGCATCCAGTGCGGCCCGCGCCTCAAGATATTCGAAGCGGTTGCCGGGCACGATCATTGCCTCCGACGGTTCGTCGAGCCGGTGGTTCGCGCGGCCGATCCGCTGAAGCAAGCGCGACGACCCCTTGGGCGCCCCCATCTGGATGACGCAATCGACGCTTCCCCAGTCGACGCCCAGATCGAGGCTCGACGTGCAGACCAGCGCGCGCAGCTTCCCCTCGCCCATCGCCGCCTCCACGCGCCGCCGCGCCTCGATGTCGAGCGACCCGTGATGGATGCCGATCGGCAGCTGCTTCTCGTTTGCCTTCCACAAGTCCTGGAAGATCAGTTCGGCCAGCGCACGCGTGTTGCAGAAGATCAGTGTCGTTTCGTGCGCCTCGATTTCCTGCATCACCTGTGGTGCTGCATAGCGGCCGGAATGCCCCGCCCAGGGCACGCGGCCCTCGGGCAACAAGACCGAAATGCGCGGGTCCGCCCCCGCCTCCCCGCGCACCAGAGCCACCGCATCGATGTCCCCATTGGGCCCCAGCCACGCACGGTACATGTCCGGGTCGGCGACGGTTGCCGACAGGGCGACCCGGCGCAGCACCGGATTGATCGTCGACAAGCGCGCCATGCACAGGCTCAGCAGGTCTCCGCGCTTGCCGGTGGCAAAGGCGTGGACCTCGTCGATTACGACCGTCTTGAGGCCGCGGAACATCAGGAACGAGTCGGGGTAGCTGAGCAGCAGGCTGAGCGACTCCGGCGTTGTCAGCAGGATATGCGGCGGTTTTTCGCGCTGGCGCTTCTTGCGGTCCGATGGCGTGTCGCCCGTGCGCGTCTCGACCGTGATGTCGAGCGCCATGTCCTCGATGGGCGTCAACAAGTTGCGGCGGATGTCGACCGCCAGCGCCTTGAGCGGGGAGATGTAGAGCGTGTGGAGGCCCGCGGAGGGCGTTTCCACCAGCTCGACCAGCGTCGGCAGGAACCCCGACAGCGTCTTGCCCGACCCGGTCGGCGCGACCAGCAGCGCATGGCGCCCCGCCCGCGCGGCTGATAGCATGGCGAACTGGTGCCGGCGCGGCGCCCAGCCCTTTGCCGCGAACCAGTCGGTGAGGACGTGCGGCAGGTGGGAATCGGCAGGCATCGCATCCATATAGGGACGATGGCACGGCTAGGCTCCTGGATCGAACCGCATCCGCATGGCATTTTCATTCCAGCTGCGGACGCGTGGATCGATCCCTCGCGCCCGACCGAACGTGCACTGGTGACGCACGGCCACGCCGATCACGCCCGCGGCGGTCATAGCGCGGTCTGGGCGACGCCCGAGACGCTCGCGATCATGTCCGCGCGATATGGCGAACAGGCTGGCGGAATCGCGGTGCCCTATGGCGACAGCGTCGATCTGAACGGCGTACGCGCCACATTCATGCCGGCAGGCCATGTCCTCGGTTCGGCGCAGATCCTGCTCGAACATGCCGGCGAAAGGGTTGTCGTGTCGGGCGATTACAAGCGCCGCGCCGACCCCACCTGTCCGCCCTTCGAAGTCGTGCCATGCGACATCTTCATTACCGAGGCGACCTTCGGCCTGCCGGTGTTCCGCCATCCCGACACAGCGGGCGAAATGCAAAAGCTGCTCGACGCCTTGACGGCGGAGCCCGAGCGCTGCGTGCTCGTCGGCGCCTATGCACTGGGCAAGGCGCAGCGGGTAATCGCGGAGTTGCGCGCGCTTGGCCACGACCGCCCGATCTACATCCATGGCGCCATGCAGAAGCTGTGCGATCTCTATGCGAATTGGGGGGTCGAGCTGGGCGAGCTGCGCCAGGCTCTGGTCGCGTCGAAGGAAGAGATGCGGGGGGCCATCGTCATCGCGCCGCCGTCCGCGCTTGGCGACCGGTGGTCGCGCCGCCTGCCCGACCCGATCACGGCCATGGCCTCGGGGTGGATGCGCGTGCGACAGCGTGCGGTGCAGCGCGGGGTGGAACTGCCCCTGGTGCTGTCCGATCATGCCGACTGGGACGAGCTGACGGCCACGATCCGCGACGTCTCGCCTAAGGAAGTGTGGATCACCCATGGCCGAGAGGACGCGCTGCTGCACTGGTGCATGACGCACCAGATCAAGGCCCGCGCGCTCGATCTCGTCGGCTATGAAGACGAAGACGATTAGCGCGGAACACGAATCGCGATCTTCTCGTTGAAGACCATAAGCGGGTGGTATTTCGGGAGGTTAGGATGAGCGAAGGCACGGATCAGGGCACCAGCATGATGCAGGGCCAACAGCAGGACCAGGACCAGCTCCAGCCGCACAGTCCCGCGCAGCAGCAGTCTGGCGAAGATTTCAACGGCATGGGCGAGAACGGCACCAACGATTTGGGTGACTTTGGCAACATCGCCGGAGGCATGGGCACACTTCCGGATACGGCCGGATCCGCGGCCGGTGCGACCAGCGGCGCGGACCTGCAAGCCGAGCAGACCGACTATGGGTCGACCGGACAGGCGACGGATCAGGATGGCGCCTTCGGGCGACAAGCCGGGCAGCAACTCGATCAGGACGGTCGCGAACTGTCGGACGACGAGGATGATTACGAAGACGACCTTGGCGATGGATCGGGCGCCGCTGCGGGTGCCGGGCCGCCGATCTAGCTGCAGCTAGAGGTAAACAACGGAAGGCCGCCCCCCAGGGCGGCCTTTTTCGATGGGCGGCGCCCGACAATGCGCACGACCAGCCCGCCGTGCATTTGCCTCGCCGCCCCTGCTTGCTAAGGGCTTCGCGACTCTTTCATCACCGAGCAGGGAAAACCGCCATGACCGCCGTCGGCCAAGATACTCTCGCGACCCGCAGCACGCTTTCCGCCGGGGGCCAGACGGTGTCCTATTACAGCCTTGAAAAGGCTGCTGCGAAACTGGGCGACATTTCGCGCTTGCCCTTCAGCATGAAAGTGCTGCTCGAAAACCTGCTGCGCTTCGAGGACGGCGGATTCACCGTCTCTACGGCAGACATCCAGGCACTGGTCGACTGGCAGAATAACCCGACCGGCAATTCGGAAATTCAGTATCGCCCCGCGCGCGTGCTGCTGCA
>CBDFMO010000003.1:0-43266 GCA_965249705.1 Sphingomonas sp.
CTGATCACGGGCGGCTCGCGCAACATCGGCTCCTGGATTGCCGAGGCGTTCATCGCGCAGGGCGCGAAAGTCTATATTTCGGCGCGCAAGGCCGACGCCTGCTTCGCGATGGCGGAGAAGCTGGGCCCGAACTGCATTGCCTTGCCGCAGGACGTGTCAACCGTTGCCGGCTGCCAAGCGCTCGCCGCACAATTTGCGGCGCACGAGCCCAAGCTCGACATCCTCGTCAACAATGCGGGTGCGGCCTGGGCCGAGCCCTTTGCCCAGTTTCCCGAAAAGGGCTGGGACAAGGTCATGGACCTGAACGTCAAGTCGCCCTTCTTCCTGACGCAGGCGCTGTTCGAACAGCTGAAAGCCGCGGCCTCTGCCGACCAGCCGGCCAAGGTAATCAACGTCACGTCGATCGATGGCCAGCGCCTCAATCCCTGGGAACATTACAGCTACCAGGCCTCCAAGGCGGCGCTGATCATGCTGACGAAGAAAATGGCGGCGCACCTCATCCGTGACAATATCGTCGTCCAGTCGCTGGCACCGGGCGCCTATGGCTCCGAGATGAACAGGGCAGCGCGCGATCATGCCGACGAAGTGGCGAAGTCGATTCCTGCAAGGCGCGTTGGCCGGCCGGAGGATATCGCTTCCGGCGCGGTCTATCTGGCCTCGCGGGCAGGCGACTATGTTATCGGCCACACGCTCAACGTCGACGGCGGCCTTGTGAGTGCTGAGCTGCAAACATCGATCGACGCCTAGCGGACGATCAGGAACTTCAAATTGGCGCTCGCGATCGGCTTGGCCTCGTCTTCCTGCCAGGCCGTCGCATCGACATTGGCAATGCGCCGCCCAAGCCGGGACGACCTGTGCCACGGCATGGGCTTCTTCGAGTTTCCCGCCGCGCATGAAATCGACCGTGATCGAGATCGGCTTGATGCGCCCCTCGCCCGCCAACGCATCCATTAGCGTCACCCAGGCGGCGTAATCGAGCAGGCCCGAAATCGCGCCGCCATGCAGGAACCCGGGGCGTCCGCTGACCCCTTCGCCGGGCACCATCGTCACGAGCGCGCGGCCGGTTTCGCGAGACAGCGTCAGGCCGAGCGTGCGGGCATAGGGTGAAGAAAACTCAGGCATCGGTGAACATGTATGTGCCGGCCACATGGGCGAGTGGCCGGGCAGGGTCGCCGTCGTGCGCTTCGCCGCGGACGAAAGCGATACTCTTGGTGATCTTGTAGCACTCGCCGCGGCCGATAACGGTCTTGCCCGGTTCTGCGGGACGCAGGTAATCGACGCGCAGGTCGAGTGTTGCCTGCGGGCGGAATTTCTGCGTCGCCAGCCAGATCGAGATGCTGGTCGCCGAATCCATCATCGTGATGATCGGGCCTGATGCGATGATGCCTGTCTCCATGTCGCCGATCAGGTCCTCGCGATACGGCAGCCGCAACTCGCACCAGTTGTCGCCGTGCGCGCTATATTCGGTGCCAATCAGGCCATTGTGGTTATGGCCGGTCATCATCTTGATGAGTCTGGCGGGGTCGAAATCAGCGCTCATGCAACGAGCCTAAGCACGGCTTTACGTTTGCGTAAAGCGAACACCGCGCTAATGTCGCGTGCAGGAGGGAGCCATGCACCCATATCGTCACGCGGCGTCAACGCCGGACAAGGCGGCCGTCATCGTTGCGGAGACCGGCACGGTCATGACCTATGCCGAGCTTAACGACGCATCGAACAAGGTCGCGCAGTATTTCCGGTCACGCGGATTGATGCCCGAGGCGCGCGTCGCGTTTTTTCTGACGAACACTCCCTATTATTATGCCCTGGTGTGGGGCGCACAGCGTGCCGGGCTGCGCTTTGTGGCCGTGTCGTCGAAGCTGACCGCATCCGAAGTCGATTACATATTGTGCGACAGCGGTGCCGAAGTGCTGGTGGCGGGCGCCGATCTGGCAGACGTCGCGGCGGTGCTGACAGCCTCGCCTGCCCGGTTCAGCCTCGGCGGCGCGATTCCAGGATTCGATCGCTGGGAAGAGGCTGTGGCCACGATGCCCACAACTCCTATCGCCGACGAGACCGCCGGCGCATCGATGCTCTATTCGAGCGGGACGACCGGCCGACCAAAAGGAATTCGCCTGCCGACACCCATAGATCCCGCCATCGATGCCGTGAATCCGCTGACGATGCTGGCCGCAGGCTTCTTCGGCTTGGGCGCTCACAGTGTCTACCTGTCAACGGCGCCGCTTTATCATGCTGCCCCTTTGGCCTGGACGATGGTCGTGCAGAAGCTGGGCGGCACGGTTGTGCTGATGACGAAGTTTGATCCCGAAGCCGCCCTCAAGTTCATCGAGCAATACAAGTGCAATGCCGGACAATTCGTGCCGACCCATTTCGTGCGCATGCTGAAATTGTCGGAGGCGGTGCGCACGCGCTATGACGTGTCGTCGATGCAGGTCGCTATCCACGCCGCAGCGCCTTGCCCGGTGCCCGTCAAGAAAGCGATGATCGACTGGTGGGGGCCCGTGATCGACGAATATTATGCCGGCACCGAAGGCAATGGCTTTACGGCCATCAAGGCCACGCAATGGCTCGAAAGGCCGGGCTCGGTCGGACGCGCGATGGGCGAGGCGACGCTGCACATCTGCGACGAGGATGGCAACGAACTGCCGCCGCGCGACGAGGGTACCGTGTACTTCAATGGCCCCCGCCCCTTCGAATATCACAACGATCCCGATCGCACGGCGGATACGCGGAACAAGCACGGCTGGACGACATTGGGCGATGTTGGCTGGGTAGACGAGGACGGCTATCTGTTCCTGACCGACCGCAAGAGCTTCATGATCATTTCGGGCGGGGTGAACATTTATCCGCAGGAGATCGAGAACCTGCTCGTCGGGCACCCGAAGGTCGCCGATGTTGCCATTGTGGGTGCGCCACACGACGATCTGGGCGAGCAGGTCGTGGCCGTCGTGCAGCCCGCCGATCCGGACGCGGCGGGCGAAACGCTGGCAGCGGAGTTGACCGCCTATTGCCGCGCCAGCCTGTCGGGCCCGAAAATCCCGCGGCGCATCGATTTCATGGCCGAACTGCCACGCCACGATACGGGCAAGCTCTACAAGCGGCTGATCAGGGACGCCTATTGGGCGAAGCAAAATGAAAATGCCTAACCTCGTTCGCTGGGGCGACAGGGAGATATCATGACCGACCGCATATCCATCACCGTCGCCGACCATATTGCCGATGTTCGCCTGACGCGCGCCGACAAGATGAATGCGCTCGACCCCGCCATGTTTCGCGAGGTCGGCGCCGCGATCGACAGCCTTGCGACCCGCACCGATGTCCGTTGTGTCGTGCTGTCGGGCGAGGGGCGGGCGTTCTGCGCGGGGCTCGACATGGCGAGCATGGCCGCTGGCGGGTCTGGCACCGGCGCCGAGCGCAACGATCAGGGCAGCATCCTGCCGCAGCATGTCACCTGGGGCTGGCGGCAGCTGCCGATGCCGGTCATCGCCGCCGTCCACGGCGTGGCTTTCGGCGGAGGGTTCCAGATCATGTCGGGGGCCGACATCCGCATCGCGGCCCCAGCTACGCGCTTTGCCATTCGCGAGACTTACTGGGGGCTGGTTCCCGACATGGCGGGTTTTCCGATCTGGCGCGGACTGGTACGCGACGACGTGCTGCGCGAGCTGGTTTATACGGCGCGCGAGTTCGACGCGGACGAGGCGCTGCGCCACGGCTTCGTGACGCGTATTGCCGACGATCCGCATGCCGCCGCAATGGAGCTGGCAACCCTGATCGCGGCGAAGAGCCCGCATGCCATCCGCGGGGCCAAACGCTTGTGCAATGCCGCACACGACACCCCGGCGCGCGCGCTGCTCGAACTCGAGACGCACGAGCAGGTCGCCGTGATCGGCAAGCCCAATATGATGGAGGCTGTTGCCGCCAACATGGGTAAGCGCGCGCCGGTTTTTACCGACTGACGCAAACGCCGCTTACCGGAACGGGCTCGAAAAGCGGGGGTCCGTGTTCAGCGACGTATCGGTCAATGTGCGCAAGAAGGCGACCAGAGCGGCCTTATCTGCGGCCGAAAGGTTCAAGCGCTGCGGCGCGCCGCCCGGGCCCTTCAGCCGATTGTCCAGCGCCGGACCTGCCTGCACGCCGCTGTTGTAATGTTCGACGACCTGATCGAGCGTGGCGAAGCGCCCGTCATGCATGAACGCGACTGATTGCGCGATATTCTTGAGCGAGGGCGATTTGAAGATCGTCGTTTGGCCCGCGTCAAGGCCATTGCTGTCCGAATTCGCATTGAGCGCGAAAGTCGGCGGCGCGTGGCACGCCGAACAGCCGGCGCCCCCGTTGCCCGGCCCGGTCATGAACAATTGCCGTCCGCGGTTTTCTTCGGTCGTGAAACCCGGCAAGTCGACATTGAGGTTGCGATTGGGCGCCCCGGCGTTGAACACGGTTGCATAGGCGGTATCCCAGCGACTGTTCGACGCGATCATCGCCCGTTCGAACTGGGCGAGCGCAGACTGGATACGCGCTTCGCTGATCGTCGAATCACCAAAGGCATAGGGGAACAGGTCGGCGTAATAGGGTATTGCGCGCAACTTGGTCAGGAGCGCGGGGATGCCGCCATTCGCGGCCGTGAACCCCATTTCGATGGCGTTCTGGATAGGCTGGCTGGCCTGCGCCTCGACGGAGGCGGCGCGCTTGTCCCAGAACATCGCGCCGGGGCGATAGTAACGGACGTTGCCGAGGCGCATCGCGTGCGCGGTCGTGAATGTGCCGCCCTGGAAGCCGGCGCTGAAACGGGCATTGTCATCGAACCCGGTCGCCTGCTTGTGGCAGCTGGCGCAGGCGATGGTATCGTTGAAGCTCAGCTTCTTGTCGTAGAACAGGATACGACCGAGCGTCGCGATGCGATCGGTGATCGCGTTGTCCGCCGGTGTGTTGTCCAGTGCGACGACCGTGCCGTCGTAATAGGCAGGTAAGGTCGGTGCGCCGTAATTTAGTGGCGTCGCGAAATCGATCGACAGAACGGAAGACACCGTCGCGGGCGTGGTCGGAGCCGATGGCGTCGCCGGTGCGGCCGGGCTTGGCGCAACGGCTGCCGGCGCTGCCGCCGTTCCGGTTGCCGTCGTGCCGCTGCTGTCGCTGCCGCCGGATGCTGCAAGGGCCAGCGGCAAAGCGAACCCCAGCCAGTTCAGCGGCAAATTTCTCATCGGCAAGGGCTCCCGGGCTCGTATGCCACGAGCCCAAATGCCCGCTGCGCGCGGAGGTTTGCGCACCTAAATCTGAACGTCGGGTTTATTACGCAACCGTTATAATGCCCGGACGTGCGCTATTCTGGAACGTCGATCAGGCATGCCGACAGCTTGGCATTGAAATCGCAGGGAAATGGCACGGCTCCCGTCGCATCGGTATAGACGATGGTCGTGTCGCACGTGGCAACGCAGGTGTCGTTCTGAAAGGCGCCTGAGAGGATCGTCCACGAACGGGTACCGATATGGCCGATGCCACTCGCGATCGTGACATCATGCGGATGATGGGCCTCGGCGAGGTAATTGATCGAAACGGCAGCGATCAGCCAGCGCACTTCGCGGCTGCTGCGCTCCAGAGCCAGCGACCGGTTGAAGCGCCCGCGACCCTCCTCGAACAGCCCCGCCATCGAGGCATTGTTGATGTGCCCGAGCAGATCGAGATCGGCCCAGCGGGTCGGGATGTCGGCAGTAAAGGGGTAAGCACTCGGCGAGAGCCGCCACGGTTCGGGTCTGGACATGCGGGGCCGGGTGGCAGATGCGCGGGCAGGGTGCAAGCCCGTTGACCCCATCCGATTCCCCCGTTATGGGCGCGCCTTCGCGGATGGCTCTGGCTATCCTCGATAAAGCATACGCTTGAACATTACCGATGCGTGTGGGGACCGGAAACGGGGGGTAACGCCCCTCTTTTCGCGGTCCTTTGCGTCATTTGCGTGGCGCACGAACGACTGCGTGCATCGGTAGAGTAACCGCCGGAACTTGCCGGTAACAAAAAGGTGAAGGGCTTCATGCCGACGATCAACCAGCTGGTCCGCAAGGGCCGCGACCCGCAGAAGGCCAAGTCGAAGGTCCCTGCGATGGAAGCCAACCCCCAGAAGCGGGGCGTTTGCACGCGCGTTTATACCACGACCCCGAAGAAGCCGAACTCGGCGCTGCGCAAGGTGGCCAAGATCCGCCTTACCAACGCCCGCGAAGTCATCAGCTACATCCCCGGCGAGGGGCACAATCTGCAGGAGCATTCGGTCGTGCTGATCCGCGGAGGCCGCGTCCGCGATCTTCCCGGCGTCCGCTACCATGTGCTGCGCGGCGTGCTCGACACACAGGGCGTGAAGGACCGCAAGCAATCGCGTTCGAAGTACGGCGCCAAGCGTCCGAAATAACAGGCCAAAGTAAGCGCCGGACACGTTCCGGACCCCGCTGAAGAACGAAGGAATTTGAAATGGCTCGTCGTCGTCGCCCTGAAAAGCGCATCATCCTCCCCGATCCCCGGTTCGGTGACATCACCCTGTCGAAGTTCATGAACAACCTCATGCTCGACGGGAAGAAGGCCGTTGCCGAAGGCATCGTCTATACCGCGATGGAAACGGTCGAAGCCCGCGCCAAGCGCGAGCCGATCGGCGTGTTCCATGACGCGCTCAACAATGTGAAGCCGGGCATCGAAGTCCGTTCGCGCCGCGTCGGCGGGGCCACCTACCAGGTGCCGGTCGAAGTGCGTGCGGAACGTTCGCAGGCGCTTGCCATCCGATGGCTGATCGCCGCGGCGCGCAACCGCAGCGAAACGACGATGGCCGCCCGCCTGTCGGGCGAACTGATGGATGCCGCCAACAATCGAGGCAATGCCGTGAAGAAGCGTGAAGACACGCACCGCATGGCCGAAGCCAACCGCGCCTTCTCGCACTACCGCTGGTAATCACTATATAACGGGGGACCGGATAGTCCGGCTCCCCACTTCTTCGAGGAAATCGTCATGGCCCGCAGCCATCCGCTCAGCATGTATCGCAATATCGGCATCATGGCGCACATCGACGCCGGCAAGACGACGACGACCGAGCGGATTCTCTACTACACCGGCAAGTCATACAAGATCGGCGAAGTGCACGAAGGCACGGCGACCATGGACTGGATGGAGCAGGAGCAGGAGCGCGGGATCACGATCACCAGCGCCGCGACGACGTGCTTCTGGAACGATCACCGCATCAACATCATCGACACGCCGGGCCACGTCGACTTCACCATCGAAGTCGAGCGTTCACTGCGCGTGCTCGACGGCGCGATTACCTGCTTCGACGGTGTGGCCGGCGTCGAGCCGCAGTCGGAAACCGTGTGGCGCCAGGCCGACAAGTACAGCGTCCCGCGCATGTGCTTCATCAACAAGCTCGATCGTACCGGTGCGAACTTCGACATGTGCGTCGAGATGATCAAGGACCGCCTCGGGGCGCGTCCGGCCGTCCTCTATCTCCCGATCGGAATCGAAGGCGGGTTCAAGGGCCTGGTCGACCTTGTCGAGAACCGCGCGATCATCTGGCTCGAAGAGTCGCTGGGCGCCAAGTTCGAATATCAGGAAATTCCCGCCGACCTGGCCGACAAGGCAGCCAAGGCGCGTTCCGAGCTGATCGAAATGGCGGTCGAGCAGGACGACGACATTATGGAAGCCTATCTCGAAGGCAATGAGCCCGATGTTGCGACGCTCAAGAAGCTGATCCGCAAGGGCACGCTGACCTCGGCCTTCGTGCCGATCCTGTGCGGCTCGGCATTCAAGAACAAGGGCGTGCAGCCCCTGCTCGACGCGGTCGTCGACTATCTCCCCTCGCCGCTCGACGTGCCTGCCATCAACGGCCTGAAGCTCGACGGCGTGACCGAGGATTCGCGCGCCGCGAGCGACGACGCGCCGTTTTCGGCGCTGGCGTTCAAGATCATGAACGACCCTTTTGTCGGCACGCTGACTTTCGCCCGCATCTATTCGGGCAAGCTGGAAACCGCCTCGTCGGTCCAGAACAGCGTCAAGGACAAGAAGGAAAAGGTCGGCCGCATGTTGCTTATGCATGCCAATGATCGCGAAGACATCCAGGTGGCCTATGCAGGCGACATCGTGGCGTTGGCGGGTCTGAAGGACACGACGACCGGCGACACGCTGTGCGCGCAGAACGACCCGATCATCCTCGAGCGCATGGAATTCCCCGATCCCGTCATCGAGGTTTCGGTGGAGCCCAAGACCAAGGCCGACCAGGAAAAGATGGGTGTCGCACTCAATCGCCTGGCGCGCGAGGACCCGTCGTTCCGCGTATCGACCGATCACGAAAGCGGCCAGACCATTCTGAAGGGGATGGGCGAGCTTCACCTCGAGATCATGGTCGACCGCATGAAGCGCGAGTTCAAGGTCGAGGCCAATGTGGGTGCGCCGCAGGTCGCCTATCGCGAATATCTCGCGAAGAAGGTCGATATCGACTACACCCACAAGAAGCAGTCAGGCGGATCGGGCCAGTTCGGTCGCGTGAAGTTCACTGCGACGCCGGGCGAGCGTGGTTCGGGCATCATCTTCAAGGATGACGTCAAGGGCGGCAATATTCCCAAGGAATATATCCCCTCGGTCGAGAAGGGCATGCGCGAGACCGCGGCTTCGGGTTCGCTGATCGGCTTTCCGATCATCGACTTTGAAATCTCGCTCTATGACGGCGCATACCACGATGTCGACTCGTCAGCGCTGGCGTTCGAAATCTGCGCGCGTGCTGCCATGCGCGAAGCCGCGCAGAAGGCGGGCATCAAGCTGCTCGAGCCGATCATGAAGGTCGAAGTCGTTACCCCGGAAGATTATCTGGGCGACGTCATCGGCGACATGAACTCGCGGCGCGGGCAGATTCAGGGCACCGATTCGCGCGGCAATGCGCAGACGGTGGAAGCCATGGTGCCGCTCGCCAACATGTTCGGCTACGTCAATACCTTGCGCTCGTTCACCCAGGGCCGCGCGCAATATTCGATGCAATTTTCGCATTATGACGAAGTGCCGACGCATGTTGCCGAAGAGGTCAAGGCGAAGCTGGCGTAATCATAATTTTGTCACTATGGGGTCCGCCGCAAGCGGTGATCCCCGCAACAAGTTCAGCACACGAAGGTAGGAAAAATGGCGAAAGCAAAGTTCGAGCGGACGAAGCCGCACTGCAACATCGGCACCATCGGTCACGTCGACCATGGCAAGACCTCGCTCACCGCAGCGATCACGAAGGTTCTGGCCGAGACCGGCGGCGCAACGTTCACGTCGTACGATAACATCGACAAGGCGCCCGAAGAGCGCGCCCGCGGCATCACCATTTCGACCGCGCACGTCGAATATGAGACGCAGGACCGCCACTATGCGCACGTCGATTGCCCTGGCCACGCCGACTATGTGAAGAACATGATCACCGGTGCCGCGCAGATGGACGGCGGCATTCTCGTTGTTTCGGCGACCGACGGCCCGATGCCACAGACCCGTGAGCACATCCTGCTTGCCCGTCAGGTCGGCGTGCCGCAGCTCGTCGTGTTCATGAACAAGTGCGACCTCGTCGACGACGCCGAGATCATCGAACTGGTCGAAATGGAAATCCGCGAGCTGCTTTCGAAGTACGACTTCGACGGCGATAACATCCCGGTCATCCAGGGTTCGGCGACCTGCGCTCTCAACGACACCAACCCCGAACTGGGTCGGGAAGCCGTGCTGAAGCTGATGGCGGCCGTCGACAGCTGGATCCCGCAGCCTGCGCGTCCGCTCGACAAGCCGTTCCTGATGCCGATCGAAGACGTGTTCTCGATCTCGGGTCGCGGCACCGTCGTCACGGGCCGCGTCGAGCAGGGCGTCGTCAAGGTAGGCGAGGAAGTCGAGATCGTCGGTCTCAAGGACACCAAGAAGACGGTCTGCACCGGCGTCGAAATGTTCCGCAAGCTGCTCGACCAGGGCGAAGCCGGCGACAACATCGGTGCACTGATCCGCGGTGTTGGCCGTGAGGAAGTCGAGCGCGGGCAGGTTCTCTGCAAGCCCGGCTCGATCAAGCCGCATACTGAATTCTCCTCGGAAGTTTACGTGCTGTCGAAGGAAGAGGGTGGCCGTCACACTCCGTTCTTCGCCAACTATCGTCCGCAGTTCTACTTCCGCACGACCGACGTGACCGGCGAAGTCGTCCTCCCAGAGGGCACCGAGATGGTCATGCCCGGCGACAACGTGCAGCTGGGTGTCAAGCTCATCGCGCCGATCGCGATGGAGCAGGGCCTGCGCTTCTCGATCCGCGAAGGCGGCCGCACCGTCGGTTCGGGGGTTGTCGCTTCGATCACGAAGTAGTAGGTACGAATCAGAGCCGCCCGGTTGTCTTGAAGCAGCCGGGCGGCTCGACTGTTTTTAATGTAGGGGTGCTCAACCCAAGCGAGCGCCGTCATGCTGAACTCGTTTCAGCATCCACCTCTCCGCCGGTGCGGACGTTCCGGCGGAGAGGTGGGCCCTGAAGCAAGTTCAGGGCGACGGTGCCGTCCAAGACGGGCACCATCGCTCTTTCGCATCGGTGAGATCATGGAAACGCAGAATATCCGTATTCGTCTGAAGGCATTCGACCATCGTGTGCTCGACCAGGCGACCGGCGACATCGCCGACACTGCCAAGCGCACCGGCGCCCTTATCCGTGGTCCCATTCCGTTGCCCACCCGCATCGAGAAGTTCACGGTGAACCGCGGCCCGCACGTCGACAAGAAGTCTCGCGAGCAGTTCGAGGTGCGCACGTACAAGCGGTTGCTCGATATCGTGCAGCCGACGCCGCAAACGGTCGACGCTTTGATGAAGCTCGATCTTGCCGCAGGCGTTGACGTGGAGATCAAGCTGGCCTAATGGCCGCGCTCCGCTGACGGATCGACTGATTCGATAGCGACGAGATAAGGGATACCGCCGGGCTTGCCCGGGCTGCGTCCCCGTCCTCCCCTGCCACTCCATGTGGTTCGAAAGGGGAAAAGCCCGGACGGGGCACGTTTCGACTTTTGGGCAAGCCAAGCGCGCGGAAAATCATTTTCCGTGCGCCTCTGACGTTAAGGAGAATGCCGGTGAGAACCGGAGTGATAGCCAAGAAGATGGGCATGACCCGTCTGTTCCAGGACGATGGGCGCCATGTGCCCGTGACCGTCCTGGCGCTCGAGAACAATCAGGTGGTCTCGCACAAAACTGCAGACCGTGACGGTTATGTCGCGGTGCAGCTCGGTGCCGGTGTCGCCAAGGTCAAGAACGTCGCCAAGCCGCAGCGCGGCCATTTCGGCAAGGCCGAAGTGGAGCCGAAAGCGCGCCTGGTCGAGTTCCGCGTGTCGGAAGACGCGCTGGTCGATGTCGGCGCGGAAATCGCCGCCGATCATTTCGTCCCCGGTCAGCTCGTCGACGTATCGGGCCATACGCAGGGCAAGGGTTTCCAGGGCGGTATGAAGCGCTGGGGCTTCGGCGGTCTGCGCGCCACGCACGGCGTTTCGGTCTCGCACCGTTCGCTCGGTTCGACCGGCCAGCGCCAGGATCCGGGCAAGGTGTTCAAGGGCAAGAAGATGGCCGGACACATGGGTGACAAGGAGCGCACCCAGCAAAACCTAGAAATCGTGTCGACCGACGTCGCACGCGGCCTTTTGTTCGTCAAGGGTTCGGTGCCCGGTCACAAGGGCACCTGGCTGACGGTCAAGGATTCGGTCAAGGTCGCGCGTCACGCCGACGCGCCTTACCCGGCATCGCTGCGCAGCAAGGCGCATGACGAAGAGCCGACGATTGCTGAAGTCGAACCTGGTGCTGTTCACGAGATGGAGCCGTTGCCCGGTGATGACGCCGTCGCCGCTGGCGTCGTGGCTTCGAACGAGGCAGGCGCTGGCCAGGTCGACGCCCAGCTCGATGCGGACGCCAACTCGAGCCAGGAAGGCTGATCATGAAGCTCACGATCTCAACCTTCGACGGTGCCGGACAGGCGACCATCGATCTTAATGACGATGTGTTCGGCCTCGAGCCGCGCGCCGACATCCTGCACCGCGTCGTCACCTGGCAGCTCGAAAAGCGTCGCGCGACCGCGCGTCCGACCCGCGAGCGTGCGGATGTGGCCCGCACCGGCAAGAAGTTCGGCAACCAGAAGGGTGGCGGTACCGCCCGTCACGGCAACCGTCGCGCACCGAACTTCATCGGCGGCGGTAAGGCACACGGTGCCCGTCTGCGCGACTTCAACCCCTCGCTGAACAAGAAGGTTCGCGCGATGGGCCTGAAGATGGCGTTGTCGAGCAAAGCGCGCGACGGCAAGCTGATCGTCATGGACAGCTTGGCGATCGCCGACGGCAAGACCAAGTCGCTCGCCGCAAGCTTCGCAAGCTGGAACGCCAAGCGGGCGCTGGTGATCGACGGTGATACCGTCGACGCAAGCTTCGCCCATGCTTCGGCAAACCTGTTCATGATCGACGTGCTCCCCGCCGTTGGCGCGAATGTGTACGATATTCTTCATGCCGACACGCTGGTCCTGACCCGCGCTGCCGTCGAAAAGCTGGAGGCGCGTTTCAATGGCTAAGGCCCCCGCAGCAAAGGCGGTCGAACTGCGTCACTATGACGTGGTCGTCGCGCCCTACATCACTGAAAAGGCGACGATGGTCAGCGAACACAACGCCGTTGTGTTCAAGGTCGCGAACTCGGCCACGAAGCCGCAGATCAAGGCGGCGGTCGAGGCCTTGTTCAACGTGAACGTGCTCAACGTGAACACCATCGTCCAGAAGGGCAAGACCAAGCGCTGGAAGGGCACGCCCTACACGCGGTCGGACTTCAAGAAAGCCATCGTTCGCCTGGCCGAAGGCCAGTCGATCGACGTGACCACGGGAATTTAAGGCCATGGCACTTAAGCATTATAACCCGACCAGCCCCGCACGCCGCGGCCTGATCCTCGTCGACAAGTCGTCGCTGTGGAAGGGCAAGCCCGTCAAGGCGCTGACCGAAGGCAAGAACAAGACCGGTGGCCGTAACAACAAGGGCCATGTGACGTCGCGCGGTATCGCGGGCGGCCACAAGCAGCGTTATCGCATCATCGACTTCAAGCGTCGCCTGTGGGACGTTGAGGGCAGCGTGGAGCGGATTGAGTATGATCCCAACCGGACCGCGTTCATCGCGCTGATCAACTATGGCCCGAACACCGACGGCCGCGCCGGCGACAACCTGGTCTACATCATCGCCCCGCAGCGGCTTGCCGTCGGCGACAAGGTGATCTCGGGCAAGAAGACGGACGTAAAGCCGGGCAACGCGATGGAGCTGGGCCAGATGCCGGTCGGCACGATCGTCCACAATGTCGAGATGAAGCCCGGCAAGGGTGCCCAGATCGCCCGTTCGGCCGGCACCTATGTCCAGGTCGTGGGCCGTGATCGCGGCATGGTCATCGTTCGCCTGAACTCGGGCGAGCAGCGCTACATCCATGCGAACTGCATGGCGACGGTGGGCGCGGTGTCGAACCCCGACAACGCCAACACCAACCTCGCCAAGGCTGGCCGCAATCGTTGGAAGGGCATTCGCCCGCTGACGCGCGGCGTCGCGAAGAACCCGGTCGACCATCCGCACGGCGGTGGTGAAGGCCGCACCTCGGGTGGCCGTCATCCGGTCACGCCATGGGGCAAGCCGACCAAGGGCGCGCGCACGCGTCATAACAAATCGACCGACAAGATGATCATCCGGTCGCGTCACGCCAAGAAGAAGAGGTAGTCATGGCCCGCTCAGTCTGGAAAGGTCCGTTCGTCGACCTCCATCTGCTGAAAAAGGCAGAAACCGCGCAGGACACCAACGCGCGCGCGCCGATCAAGACCTGGTCGCGCCGCTCGACGATCCTGCCGCAGTTCGTCGGCCTCACGTTCAGCGTCTACAACGGCCGCAAGTTCGTGCCGGTCTCGGTCAACGAGGACATGGTGGGCATGAAGCTCGGCGAATTTGCGCCGACGCGCTATTTTCCCGGCCATGCCGCTGACAAGAAGGGCAAGCGCTGATGTCAAAGCCCAAATCCCCCCGTCGCGTCGCCGATAACGAGGCGCTGGCCACCGCCACCGCCATTCGTGGTTCGGCGCAGAAGCTCGGCCTCGTCGCCGCGCTGATCCGCAACCGCAAGGCAGGCGATGCGATGAACATCCTGCAGTTCTCGACCAAGTCGATGGCTGTCGATGTCCGCAAGTGCCTGGCCTCGGCGATCGCCAATGCCGAGAACAACCACAACCTCGACGTCGACAGCCTTGTCGTCACCGAGGCAAGCGTCGGCAAGGGCCTCAGCATGAAGCGCTTTGCCACCCGCGCGCGTGGTCGTTCGGCCCGCATCGTGAAGCCGTTCAGCCGCTTGCGCGTCGTCGTGCGCGAAGTTCAGGATCAGGAAGCCTAATATGGGTCAGAAATCCAACCCGATCGGGCTTCGGCTCCAGATCAACCGGACGTGGGACAGCCGTTGGTACGCCGATGGCGCCGATTATGGCCGCCTGCTCCTCGAAGACATCAAGATCCGCAAGTTCATCTTCAAGTCGATGCCCCAGGCCGCGATCTCAAAGGTCGTGATCGAGCGTCCCGCCAAGCTGTGCCGCATCTCCATCTATGCCGCGCGTCCCGGCGTGATCATCGGCAAGAAGGGCGCCGACATCGAGAAGCTGCGCAAGACGATCGGGTCGATGACCTCGTCGGACGTGTCGCTGAACATCGTCGAGATCCGCAAGCCCGAGATCGACGCCAAGCTCGTTGCGCAGGGTGTCGCCGACCAGCTCGAGCGTCGCATCGCGTTCCGTCGTGCCATGAAGCGTGCCGTCCAGTCGGCGCTGCGTCTGGGCGCGGAAGGCATCCGGATCACCTGTGCTGGCCGTTTGGGCGGTGCCGAAATCGCGCGCACCGAGTGGTATCGTGAGGGCCGCGTGCCGCTGCACACGCTGCGCGCGCACGTCGACTATGCCGAGCATGAAGCACACACTGCCTATGGCGTGTGCGGCATCAAGGTGTGGATTTTCAAGGGCGAGATCCTGGGTCACGACCCGATGTCGCAGGAGCGGCTGATGATGGAAGCACAGACTTCCGGCGTCCGTCCGCAGTCCGACCGTCGCTGATAGGCTGAACAGACATGCTGCAACCTAAAAAGACCAAGTTCCGCAAGGCCTTCAAGGGCCGGATCAAGGGCGATGCCAAGGGTGGCACCGACCTGAACTTCGGCTCGTACGGCCTGAAGGCGCTCGAGCCGGATCGTCTGACCGCGCGTCAGATCGAAGCCGCACGTCGTGCGATCACGCGTCACATCCGCCGTCAGGGCCGGTTGTGGATCCGCGTGTTCCCGGACGTCCCGGTTTCTTCGAAGCCCGCCGAAGTCCGCATGGGCAAGGGCAAGGGCGCGCCGGAATATTGGGCGGCGCGCGTCAAGCCCGGCCGCATCCTGTTCGAACTGGACGGCGTTCCCGGCCCGCTCGCCGCGGTCGCGTTCAGCCGTGCCATGGAGAAGCTGCCGATCAAGACGAAGGTCGTGGCCCGTCTCGGCGACTTCTCGCATCTGGGAGCCGAATAACATGGCCAAGATTGCCGATCTTCGCGTCAAGACCGACGATGAACTGCTGGGCCAGCTCACCGAGCTGAAGCGTGAAGCGTTCAACCTGCGGTTCCAGGCAGCGACGAACCAGCTCGAAAAGCCGAGCCGTGTCCGCGAGGTGCGCCGCACCATCGCGCAGATCAAGACGCTCCAGACCGCGCGCGACGCGGCTGCAGCGAAGTAAGGATAGCGGAGCGATGCCAAAGCGCGTTCTCACCGGCGTCATTGTCTCGGACAAGGGCGAAAAGACCGTGGTGGTCAATGTCGAGCGGAAGGTGAAACATCCGCTGTACGGCAAGATTATCCGTCGGTCGAAGAAGTATCACGCCCATGACGAAGGCAATGAGTTCAAGCTGGGCCAGACCGTCCGCATCGAAGAGTGCGCGCCGGTGAGCAAGCTGAAGACCTGGAAAGTGATCGATGGTGGCGGCGTGGCCGACACCGGGGTCGAGGACAACGCGTAATGATCCAGATGCAATCCAACCTCGACGTCGCGGACAACAGCGGCGCGAAGCGCGTCCAGTGCATCAAGGTGCTGGGCGGATCGAAGCGGCGCTTTGCCGGCGTCGGCGACGTGATCGTGGTGTCGATCAAGGAAGCCGCACCCCGTGGCAAGGTGAAGAAGGGCGACGTGCACCGTGCCGTCATCGTTCGCACCGCCAAGGACATTCATCGTGCCGACGGCTCGACGATCCGTTTCGACGGCAATGCCGCGGTCCTGGTCAACAAGAACGAGGAGCCGATCGGCACCCGTATCTTCGGACCGGTCTGCCGCGAGCTGCGCGCCAAGAACTACATGAAGATCATTTCGCTCGCACCGGAGGTGCTGTGATGTCGGCACTGAAGATCAAGAAGGGTGACAAGGTCGTCGTCCTGTCCGGCAAGGACAAGGGCAAGCACGGCGAAGTCACCAAGTCGATGCCGCGCGATGGCAAGGTCATCGTGTCGGGCGTGAATATCGCCACGCGCCACCGCAAGGCGAGCCAGGAAAATCCGCAGGGCGGATTGGACCGGTTCGAAGCGCCGATGCACGTGTCGAAGGTCGCGATCGAGGATCCGAAGTCGGGCAAGCCAACGCGCGTCCGTTTCGAAATCCGCGATGGCAAGAAGGTTCGGGTCGCCGTGCGGTCCGGGGAGCTGATCAATGGCTGATGCAACGTACAAGCCCCGCATGCAGAAGCTCTATGAAGAGCGCTACGTGAAGGCGATGACCGAGAAGTTCGGTTACAAGAATCCGATGCAGGTGCCGCGCCTGGACAAGATCGTGCTCAACATGGGCGTGGGCGATGCGACGCAGGACAAGAAGCGCGTCGATCAGGCTGCCAAGGAAATGGAAGCGATCGCCGGCCAGAAGCCCGTGATCACCAAGGCCAAGGCATCGATCGCCCAGTTCAAGCTGCGTGAGGGCATGCCGATCGGCTGCAAGGTCACGCTGCGTCGTGAACGGATGTATGAATTCCTCGACCGGTTCATCACTATCGCGCTGCCGCGCGTCCGCGATTTCCGCGGGTTGAACCCCAAGAGCTTCGATGGTCGGGGGAACTATGCCTGCGGCATCAAGGAACAGCTGATCTTTCCGGAGATCAGCTATGACCAGGTCGACGTGACCCGGGGCATGGACGTTATCGTCGCGACGACGGCGCGGACCGATGACGAAGCGCGCGAGCTGCTTCGCCTGTTCGGGTTCCCGTTCCCGATCGAAGAGACCGAACAGAAGAAGGCGGCCTGAGCGATGGCAAAGAAGAGCTCGATCAACAAGAACGAGAAGCGCAAGGCGATGGTGAAGCAATATGCTCACAAGTTCGCGGCGCTCCGCGCAATTGCCGATGACCAGAACGCCGACGACACGGATCGCCTGATGGCGCGCCTGAAGATGTCGACGCTGCCGCGCAACGCCAATCCGACGCGCGTCCGCAATCGCTGCGAAGTCACCGGGCGGTCGCGCGCCTATTATCGCAAGTTCCGTCTCAGCCGTATCATGCTGCGCGATCTGGCCAACAAAGGCATGATCCCCGGCGTTACGAAGTCGAGCTGGTAAGGGTTTAGACATGGCATTGACCGATCCCCTGGGTGATATGCTCACCCGCATCCGCAACGGGCTGCAGGCCAAGAAGGACAGCGTGACCACGCCGTCGTCGAAGCTTCGGGTCCGCGTGCTCGACGTGCTGCAGCGCGAAGGCTATATCCGCGGCTACACTTCGGAAGAAGTTGCCGGCCATGCGGGTATCCGCATCGAGCTGAAATATTTCGAAGGCCAGCCGGCGATCCGCCACGTGGCGCGCATCTCGAAGCCGGGCCGCCGGGTCTATTCGGGCAGCAAGGAATTGCCACGCGTCCGCAACGGCCTCGGCATCACGATCGTCTCGACGCCGCGCGGCGTGCTCTCGGATTCCGAAGCGCGTGAGCACAATGTCGGCGGCGAAGTCCTCGCGGAGGTGTTCTGATGAGCCGCATCGGTAAACGTCCCGTCCCCGTGCCCGCTGGCGTTACCGCCACGGTCGACGGTGGCATCATGTCGGTGAAGGGGCCCAAGGGCACGCTCACCCTCGCGATGCGCGACGAGATCAGCTACGGGATCGAGGACGGCAGCATTTCGGTGCAGCCCGCAAACGGCAGCAAGGCCGCGCGCGCATTTTGGGGCATGCAGCGTACCTTGGTGCAGAACCTGGTCACCGGCGTGACGGAAGGCTTCACCAAGACGCTGGAGATCACCGGTGTCGGTTATCGCGCCGCAGCGCAGGGTAGCAAGCTCAAGCTGCAGCTCGGCTATTCGCACGACGTCGACATCGACGTCCCGAGCGATCTCGATGTCAAGACGCCCGACCAGACAACGGTCATCATTTCGGGCAGCGACAAGCAAAAGGTGGGGCAGCTCGCCGCAGAGATCCGTCGCTGGCGCAAGCCCGAGCCTTACAAGGGCAAGGGCATCAAGTACCGTGGCGAGTTCATCTTCCGCAAAGAAGGTAAGAAGAAGTAATGGCAAAGCTCGATCCTTTTGCGAAGCGTCGCCAGCGGGTCCGCACGAAGCTGCGGGCCAAGGGCTCGGTCCGTCCGCGTCTCTCGGTCCACCGCTCGGGCCGCCACATCTATGCCCAGATCATCGACGACGCCGCCGGCAAGACCGTCGCAGCCGCTTCGTCCTTGGAAAAGGACGCGCGCAGCTCGACGGGCGCAACCGTTGCCGCAGCGACGGCGGTCGGCAAGGCTGTGGCCGAACGGGCGAAAGCCGCAGGCGTCACCAGCGTCGTCTTCGATCGTGGTGGTTTTCTGTTCCATGGCCGCGTGAAAGCGGTGGCCGAGGGTGCCCGCGAAGGCGGATTGGAGTTCTAAATGGCTGACGAAACCGAAATCACCGCGGCTCCCGAAGCCGATATTGCGGCGGCCCCCATGGATGCGCCGCGTGGTGGCCGTGGCGCCCCGCGCGGCGGTCGTAACAGCGGCCCCGGCGGCAATCGTGGCCGCAACGACGGCAACCGTGCCCGTCGTGACGGTGGCGGCCCGCGTGACGATGGTGGCGAAGAGCTCATCGAAAAGCTCGTTCACATCAACCGCGTGTCGAAGACCGTGAAGGGCGGCAAGCGCTTCGGCTTTGCCGCACTCGTCGTGGTCGGCGACGGCAAGGGCCGTGCAGGCTTCGGCCATGGCAAGGCGCGCGAAGTGCCCGAAGCCATTTCGAAGGCAACGGCTGCTGCCAAGAAGAAGATGATTCGCGTACCGCTGCGCGATGGTCGTACGCTCCACCATGACGGCAACGGCCACTTCGGTGCCGGCCGCGTGACCTTGCGTTCGGCACCGCAGGGAACCGGTATCATCGCCGGCGGCCCGATGCGCGCCATCTTCGAATCGCTGGGCGTGGCCGATGTGGTGACCAAGTCGGTCGGCACGTCGAACCCGTACAACATGATCCGCGCAACCTTCGAGGCGCTGGGCGAGCAGACTTCGCCCAAGAGCGTCGCGCAGCGTCGCGGCAAGAAGATCGCCGACCTGCTCGGCAATGGCGGTTCGAAGACTGCCGATGCCGATGCCGCGATGGTCACGGAGTAAGCATCATGGCAACGATCAAGATCAAGCAGACGGGTTCGCCCATCCGCCGCACGGCCGACCAGCGGGCAACGCTGGTGGGTCTCGGCCTCAACAAGATGCACAAGGTTTCGGAGCTGCAGGACAGCCCCGAAGTCCGTGGCATGATCCGCAAGGTGCGGCACATGGTCGAGGTGCAGGGCTAACGCTCGGCGCGTCTCCATTCCATTAGCGCGACAAAAGCGAAAGCGAGTGCAATGAAACTTAACGAGATCAAAGACAACGCCGGTGCCCGCAAGAGCCGTATGCGCGTGGCGCGCGGTATCGGGTCGGGTAAGGGCAAGACCGCCGGTCGCGGCCAGAAGGGCCAGACGAGCCGCTCGGGCGTCAGCATCGCCGGTTTCGAGGGCGGCCAGATGCCGCTCCACATGCGTCTGCCAAAGCGCGGCTTCAACAACATCTTCGCCAAAGATTATGCCGAGGCGAATCTGGGCATGATCCAGAAGCTGATCGATGCCGGCGCCACGTTCGACGGCGTTATCGATCATGCCGCACTTCAGGCCGTTGGCCTGGCCCGCGGTGGCAAGGACGGCGTTCGCCTGCTGGGCAAGGGCGCGTTCTCGGCCAAGCTGAGCTTCAAAGTTGCCGGCGTGTCGAAAGGCGCGCGTGAGGCGATCGAAGCCGCTGGCGGGTCGGTCGAAGTCATCGAAGTTGTCGCCGCCGCCGACAAGGCAAAGGCGAAGCATCGCACCGTCCAGAAGGCCAAGGCCGCGGACAAGGACGCGAAGAAGGCAGCTGCCAGGGCCTGATTCCATAGCGGGCGGTTAGACAACGCGTTCTGCCGCCCTATATGACGCGCTGAGCATCAGGAACCGAACGTCTTATGGCATCCGCAGCCGACCGCATGGCCAGCAATATCAGCCTCGGCAAATTCGCCCAGGCCACCGAACTCCGCAAGCGCCTGTGGTTTACCCTTGGCGCGCTGGTCGTCTTCCGCTTTCTCAGCCACGTGCCGCTGCCCGGTGTCGATCCGCGCGCACTGGCGACGCTGTACAACACGACGCGCGGCGGTGTGCTCGACTTCTTCAACAATTTCTCGGGCGGTGCGCTCGAACGCATGAGCGTGATCGCGCTTGGCGTGATGCCCTATATTACGGCCTCCATCGTCGTGCAGCTTTCTACGTCGCTGTCCCCGCAACTTGCGGCGATCAAGAAAGAGGGCGAGAGCGGGCGCAAGCGGCTCAACCAGTACACGCGCTATGGCACGGTGCTGCTGACCGCGATCCAGGGCTGGTTCATTGCCGTCGGCCTCGAGAACTGGGGCGCTGCGCAGGGTATTTCCGCCGTCATCGAGCCGGGCCTGCTGTTCCGTATCACCTGTGTCGTATCGCTGATCGGCGGCACGATGTTCTTGATGTGGCTGGGCGAGCAGATCACAAGCCGCGGCATCGGCAACGGTGTTTCGCTGATCATCATGGCGGGTATCGTCAGCCAGCTGCCGCGCGCGTTGGTAAACCTGTTCGAAGGCGCGCGGACGGGCACGATGAACCCGCTGCTGATCCTTGGCATTCTCGTGCTCGCGATCGGGCTGATCGCGTTCATCTGTTTCATGGAGCGGGCGCAGCGCCGCGTGCTGATCCAGTATCCGAAGCGCCAGACCGCGCGCGGCATGATGCAGGGTGACAAGAGCTTTCTGCCGCTCAAGATCAATACGTCGGGCGTTATCCCGCCGATCTTCGCGTCTTCGCTGTTGCTGATGCCACTGACCGTCGCCCAGTTCGCGGGCAAGAGCGTCGCGGGCGAAAGCACGGCGGGCGACATCATGCTACAGGTGACGAGCCTGCTCCAGCATGGCTCGCCGCTGTACATGGCGTTGTACGGCGCAGGCATCATCTTTTTCAGCTTCTTTTACACGGCTGTGGTCTTCAATCCGGAAGAGACTGCCGAGAATTTGAAGAAATACGGTGGCTTCGTGCCGGGCATTCGTCCGGGCAAGACGACTGAGACGTATCTGGATTATGTGTTGACCCGAATTACCGTGATCGGTGCTGCCTATCTGACGCTGATCTGCCTGGTTCCGGAATTCATTACGTCCCAGTTCGGCATTTCGCTGGCGCTGGGTGGCACGAGCCTGTTGATCGTCGTCAATGTCACAATGGATACGGTGACCCAAATCCAGAGCCACTTGCTGGCCCATCAATATGGTGACCTGATCAAGAAGTCGAAGCTGAAGGGCGCTCGGAACCGCTAACCGGCGGGCCGGTTTCTTAGGGGAGTTGCGGGCGATGAACATCATTCTGCTGGGCCCGCCGGGGGCCGGCAAAGGCACGCAGGCCCAACGGCTCGTCGAAGATCGCGGCATGGTCCAGCTTTCGACTGGCGACATGCTTCGTGCTGCCGTCAAGGCGGGGACGCCGATTGGCCTCAAGGCCAAGGCGGTGATGGACGCTGGCGAACTGGTGAGTGACGAAATCGTCGATGGCCTGATTGGCGACAGGCTGGATATGATGCCCGCCGAGCAGGGGGCGATATTCGACGGTTATCCGCGGACGGCCGCACAGGCCGCTTCGCTTGACGCGATCCTAGACAGCCGCGCGCGTAAACTGGACGCCGTGATCGAACTCGAAGTCGATGAAGACGCGCTCATTGACCGGATAACGGGGCGCTACACCTGCGTGAAGTGCGGCACCGGCTATCATGATCGTTATGCGCAGCCCAAAGTCGAGGGTGTGTGCGACACCTGTGGATCGACCGAGTTCAAGCGTCGGCCCGACGACAATGCGGAAACCGTGCGCACCCGTATGGCTGAATACCGTGCCAAGACCGCGCCCATCCTACCCATCTATCAAGCGCGCAATCTGCTGACGCGCATCGACGGCATGGCCAATATCGAGCATGTCTCCGCTGCTATCGAAGCGATCCTGGGCGCCACTTAATCGCCTTCGATCTGGCGCAATTCCTGCCTTGGGCGGCGCAAGCGGCTTTACTTCGGAACGACCGCCCTTGCAGCATGTTGACGCCCGGGAAGGAGCATCAATATGCCTGAAGAGCCATTCAAAAGGGGCGACGCCGTTGAATGGGAGTCGAGCGGCGGACATTCGGTCGGCAAAATAGTCAAAAAGGTCACTGGGCCGACGCGCATCAAGGGCCATAAGGTCGCAGCCTCGGAGGACAATCCGGAATATATCGTGAAGTCCGACAGCACTGGCGCAATCGCTGCTCACAAGCCGGGCAGCTTGAAGCGCAAGCGAGGCCATTGACGAAATGCGTATCTTGTTGACCGGTCAGGGCTAGAACGTCGCGGCTTAGTCTGGTCCGAAGCGATCGACGCCGTCTCGCCGAACTGGCCACGACCTTGACCGCTGAAAGTCGTCGATGCGATGGCTGGAGCATATAAGGGAAGGACGACGCGCCCCGATACCGGGGGCAGCAGAGCGCCTTTCCACCGGCGCGTCGCTTGACAGGCGCGATGGCGCTGTCTATCGGACATTCCTTCCCGAAACCCGTTTACCGGCGAGTGCTTTTGCGCGCGTCGCGTTTTCGTCGTTTCAGGACAAACGCTGAGAGATGGGACGCTTGCCAAGGGTCCTGTGGAGCTGAGGAAGTAATTGAAAAATGGCACGAATTGCTGGTGTAAACATACCGACAAATAAGCGCGTCCATATCGCGCTGACCTATATCCACGGCATTGGGAATACCAAGGCCAAGGAAATCACGACGAAGCTGGGCATTGCCGAGTCGGCCCGCGTCCAGGACCTGACCGACCAGGAAGTCTTGCAGATCCGCGAAGCGATCGATGCGGGCTATACGGTCGAAGGTGACCTGCGTCGCACTGTGTCGCAGAACATCAAGCGTCTGATGGACCTTGCCTGCTACCGCGGCCTGCGTCACCGCAAGGGCCTGCCAGTCCGCGGCCAGCGCACGCATACCAATGCGCGCACGCGTAAGGGCAAGGCCAAGCCGATCGCCGGCAAGAAGAAATAAACCTGCGCCGGCCCCCAGGGGCCCCGGGTTTCCTGCAAGATTAGGACAGCACAGATATGGCACGCGAACCACAGCGGATTAAGCGCCGCGAACGCAAGAACATCACCTCGGGCGTCGCGCATGTGAACGCCAGTTTCAACAATACCATGATTACCATCACCGACGCGCAGGGCAACACGATCAGTTGGTCGAGCGCCGGCATGATGGGCTTCAAGGGATCGCGCAAGTCGACCCCCTACGCCGCCCAGGTCGCTGCCGAAGATGCCGGCAAAAAGGCATCGGAGCACGGCGTCCGCACGCTCGAGGTCGAGGTCAAGGGCCCGGGCTCGGGTCGCGAAAGTGCGTTGCGCGCTTTGCAGGCCGTAGGCTTCAACATCACAAGTATCCGCGATGTGACGTCGATTCCGCACAACGGCGTGCGTCCTTCGAAGCGTCGCCGCGTTTAATCCGCGCGTGATGCTCGAGATCGCAGACATTTCCGAATACCCGGCTGACCCGCTGACGAGCGCGTCGCCCAACCCCAAGGGGAACACCGTGGCCGTCAACTCAAAGAACTGGCAGGAACTCAAGAAGCCCGTCGCGCTCGAGAAGAAAGCGGGTGGCGATACCCGCCGTCGTGCGACATTCATCGCCGAACCGCTTGAGCGCGGCTTCGGTCTGACGCTCGGCAACGCGCTGCGCCGTGTGCTGCTCTCGTCGCTCCAGGGCGCCGCCGTCACCAGCATCAAGATCGAGAACGTCCTGCACGAATTCAGCTCGCTGGCCGGCGTCCGCGAGGACGTGACCGATATCGTCTTGAACGTGAAGCAGATCGCGCTGCGCATGCAGGGCGAGGGGCCCAAGCGCCTCCAGCTGAGCGCGACCGGCCCGGCCGACGTCACCGCGGGCATGATCGCCATGTCGGGCGACATCGAGGTGATGAACCCCGAGCTGCTGATTTGCCACCTCGACGAGGGCGCGACGCTCAACATGGAGCTGACCGCCGACACGGGGAAGGGCTATGTCGCCGCTGCCAGCAACCGCCCGGCCGACGCGCCCATCGGCCTGGTCCCGGTCGACGCGCTCTACTCGCCGGTCAAGCAGGTCGCGTACAAGGTGGAAAACACCCGCGTCGGGCAGGAGCTCGACTATGACAAGCTGACACTGACGATCGAGACAGACGGCACGATCACGCCCGAAGACGCGGTGGCTTATGCCGCGCGCATCCTGCAGGACCAGCTCAGCCTGTTCGTCCATTTCGACGACAGCTCGGCAGTCAGCCAGTCGCCGATTATCGGCATGGCGGCGCCCACCGGTACGGCGGGTGGTTTTGCCGGAGGCGCGCCGGCGAGCGAAAGCGACACCAACCAGCTCAACCGCTACCTGCTCAAGAAAGTCGACGAGCTGGAACTGTCGGTCCGCAGCGCCAACTGCCTGAAGAACGACAATATCATTTATATCGGCGACCTCGTCGGCAAATCGGAAGCAGAAATGCTTCGCACGCCGAACTTCGGCCGCAAGAGCCTGAACGAGATCAAGGAAGTGCTTTCGAGCATGGGCCTGCGCCTCGGCATGGACATCCCCGGCTGGCCGCCGGAGAACATCGAAGACATGGCGAAGAAGCTCGAAGCGGAGCTGATGGGGTAAGGCGCGGCTGGAGACGGTCCGGGGGACCAGTTCCGCAAGTCGAAGCGCCCGTGCAGGCAGGCGCGGGCGCAGCTCAACTCAAAACTGGCTGCCGCAAGCCCGTCTAAGACAAAGGGCGCGTTACCGAAAGGTAACGCGCCCTTTGTCGTTGGAACGGACCGAGCCCGGCCGACGTCGGCCTAGGCACGCGACGCGTGAAATCGCGGGCTTTGGCCGCGTCGCCCTCAGACCGGCTTTGCGCCCGGCGTGCCGCACTTGGCGAACTTGCCATTGGCCTTGCAGCGCACGGGCGCCTTGGGGGCGGGGGGGCATTTCGTGAATTTGCCTTTCGCATCCTTGCAGGGGGCGGCGAGGGCGGGCGTGGTCATGAGTCCCAGGGCGGCAGCAGCAGCAAGCAGTAAGCGCATGAGAGTCTCCATTCAGACGGCACCGCCACCTGCGGAGCCAGCCAGGGAATACGCTCCCGTAACGATGAATACCAGATGAATTCAATAGGTTGCGATTGGGACGTGAGGCAAGTTTTGCGCAACCGTTCAGCTCGCGCGCGGGGCCTCAAAGCGGCATTGCAGGTGCAGGCCGCCGCCCGCTTCGACGCGTTCGAACCTGCCGCCATGCAGGCGCATGACCGCCGCGACGATTGCCAGGCCCAGGCCTGCGCCGCTTGTCGATCGCGCCACATCCAGCCGGGCGAAGGGCTCGACGACGCGTGCAAACTCGGCCGCCGACATGCCCGGACCCTCGTCGCGAAAGCCGAGCACCGGCTGTCCCCCGATGCACGCCACGCGAACTTTAATGCTGGCCCCGGGCGGCGTATGCTTGATCGCATTGTCGAACAGATTGGCGACCGCCAGCCCTACGAGGTCGCTGTCCCCGACCAGCATGACTGCTGGCGCCAGATCGATATCGAGGGAGCGGCCAGCGTTCTCGATATCGGCGCGATAGGCGTCGCTCACCAGTTCGACCCGCTCACCCAGGTCGAAGAGCGCAAAACGTTGGCGCGCGCTGCCCGCTTCGATTTCGGCGAGCCGCAGCATCGCATCGAACAGGCGCAACGCGTCGCCGATCGATGCATCGGCTGCTGCAAGCGCCAGGGCGCGATCTGCCGGATCCTCCGCCGTAGCGGCCCGCGCGATGCGCTGGCGAACCAGCGCCAGAGGATTGCGAAGCTCGTGCGCGACATCGGCAGAGACACGGCGCTGGGCTTGTACCAGCAGCGCGATCCGGTCCAGCATGGCGTTGATACCGCGACCAACCAGGTCGAGATCGTCGCCCCGCACGTCCACGCCCGGAACGCGCGCGGACAGATCACCGGCACTGACTTCGTCGAGCGTGCGACCCAGCAGCTGCATGCGGCCGAGCGAACGCCGCGTCGCCCATATCCCGAATCCCAGGCCGAGGCACAGCGCCAACCCGCCCCAGAACAGCAGCGACCGAAGCAGGGCATCGGCAAGGTCCTGCGCGGGGGCGAGATCGTCCCCCACTGTCAGTCGGGCTCCGCCGGGTGCCGCAACGGAATAAGCAATCATGTCCGATGCCATGTTGCCGTGCGCGACAAGCATATGGTGCCAGCCTGACGACGGCGAGTTGGGAAGGTCACCGGCAAGATGCCGGCCGGTGCTGTCGATCAGCAGATATTCAAGCGCGCCGGGACGCGCCGCGCGGGACCGGACGGCGGCTGCGGCCTCTTCGACGCCCTCGCCCCGCAATTCGGCAATGATCGCGTTGCTTTCGAGCATGATACGCGACCGCAACTCGCGCTCGGCAACCCCGCGGGTAATGACCGACATCGCCACCCCCGCGCCCGTCATTGCCAGAAGCAGGAAGCCGGCCTGAACAACGGCGAGCCTGAAACTGGTCGATTGCCAGAGGCCGCTACGCCAGCCGCGCTGCATAGCCCTCGCCGCGAATGGTCTGGATCAGCGGCGGCGCGCCCTCAATGTCGATTTTGGCGCGCAGCCGGCTGATATGGCTTTCGATCAGGTTGGTGCCCGGGTCGAAGCGAATGTTCCAGACCCGCTCCAGCAGCATTGTCCGGGTCATGACGTTCGGTGCTTCCGTCAGCAGCGCATCGAGCAGCTCATATTCGCGGGCCTGCAGCGGGATGACGTGGTCGCCGCGCTTCACGACCCGCGCCAGCCGGTCGATCGTGAGATCGGCCAGCGCCTGGACGGCGGTGGTCCCTCGACTTTCGCGGCGCTTCAGCGCTTCGACACGCGCGACAAGCTCAATCATCGCGAAAGGCTTGACGAGATAATCGTCGCCGCCCGCGTCGAAGCCGTCAACCCGGTCTTCGACCAGGCCCTGCGCGGTCAGGAACAGAACCGGCGTCTTGATCCCTTCGGCGCGCAGGAACTTTACGAGCGTCAGACCGTCTACTGCGGGAAGCATCCGGTCGACGATCAGAACGTCCCAGCCCCGACGGCGCGCCCGGGCGAGACCTGTCGCGCCGTCGCCAACAATTTCGACCTCATGCTGGCGCAGCGTCAGTTCGTCGCGAACCTGCCGCGCCGCATCCTCGCTGTCTTCGATCAGCAATATCCGCAAGGGTCAACTTTCCGCCGCTACGCTCGCGGCTCGGCGATAGCGCATGATGAGCGCGGGCAACAGAACCAGGCTCATTACGGTCGACGTGACAAGACCGCCGAGAATAACGATGGCCATCGGCCCCTGGACTTCGCGGCCCGACTGGCCGGCCTCGAGCGCCAGAGGCGCAAGGCCGAGCGCCGTCACCAGGGCGGTGATGAGGATTGGCGTAACCCGTTCGCGCGCGGCGCGCAGGACGGTAGCTGGACCCCATGGCGCTCGTTCAACCTCGACCAGGTGATCGACGTGCGACACCAGCAGGATCGCGTTGCGCGCGGCGACGCCGAACAGCGTGACGAAGCCGACGAGTGCCCCAAGCGACACGACGCCGCCGGTGAAGGCAATGGCGATCACGCCGCCAGCAAGGGCGAAAGGCGTGCCGGCAAGGATGAGCCCTGCCGCACGGCCGCCCCCGAACGCCAAGGTCAGCAGGGCAATGATCGCGATGCTGGCGACGGCAACATTGAGCGCAATCTGACGGCTCGCGGCCCTTTGTCCTTCTGCCACACCGCCAAAAGCGATCGATACGCCGGGCGGCAGCTTCACACCGCGCGCAATGGCCTGGCGCGCATCGGCCACGAACCCGGCGACATCGGCGCGCGTGGGGTTGGCAGTGACGACCTGGCGCCGCTGGCCGCCCTCGCGCAGAACCTTTGCGCGGCCCTCGGTGAGCTGGATCGTGGCGATATCGCCGAGTCGCGTGCTCGACCCGTCGGCGGCCCGCACGAGCACGTCGGCAACGCTTTCGGGGTCGCGCCGCAGCTCGGGGGGCAGGGTCAGGGCAACCTCGGTGACACGGTCCGCGGCCGGGACCTCGGCGATGACGCGGCCCTGAAAAGTTGCCTCGATGGCATCATAGGCGTCGGTCGGCGAGACCCCGCGAAGGCCCATGCGCGCGCTGTCGAGCGCAATCTGGAGGACCGGCGTTCCGGGTGGCGACTTGACCTGCACATCGGCGGCACCCGGAACCTTCGCAAGCACGGCCGCGATCTGCGCGGCGGTCCGATCGAGCCCGGCGAGATCGGCGCCATAGATGTTGATGGTGACGGCCGCCGTTTCGCCCGACAGCGATTCCCCGATGCGGTCTCCCAACGAGGTCAGGATTTCGCTCGTGATCGCAGGGTAACGGGCGAGGATGGCGCGTATTCTTTCGACAACAACAGCTTCGCTCGCGCCGTGGAGCGGCTTTAGATCAACGTGCATTTCGCTGCTGTTGGGGCCGAAAGTGTCCTCGCCCGCCTCGGCGCGCCCGATTTGCTGCTCGACGGTCGCGATTTGCGGGACGGCAAGAAGGTCGCGCGAAATCTTTGTGCCCATATCGCGCATCCATCCCATTGATGCGCCGCTCGGCCCATTGACCTTGAGAACATAATGGCCCTCGCGGAAGGCCGGCAGCAGTTCGGATCCGAACGACGCGAAAGCAATGATGCCCAAAAGGGCCACGATGAGGGACGCCCCCACGACGTGCCGGGGGCGGTCGAACAGAGGCGAAAGCAGCCGTGCATGGGCGGCCTTGATCCGGTCGAGCAGGGGCGATTCCTCGACCCGTCCGACACGCGCCAGCAGCAGTGCAGCGAGCGCCGGGGTCACCGTCATCGCAACTGCTAGCGATGCAAGGACCGCGAGCAGGAACGACAGGGCGAGCGGCGCAAAAAAGGCGCCCTGCAGGCCGCTGAGGAACAATATTGGCGCGATCGTCAGGGCAAGCACATAGGTTGCGTAGACGACGGGCGCGCGCACCTCGACCGCCGCCGCCTCAATGGTCGCGATGCGGTCGGCGCCGGGATCCTCGCGAAGGCGGCGGACGATATTCTCGATATCGACAATGGCATCATCGACCACGACGCCCAGCGCCACGGCGAGGCCACCCAGGGTCATCGTGTTGATGGTCAGGCCAAGCCTGTCGAGCACGATGAGCGCTGCCAACAGGGAGAGCGGGATCGACAGGAACGCGATCAACGCAATGCGGCCATTGCGCAGGAAGACGACGAGAACGAGCGCGATCATGGCGGCGCCGATCAGCAGGTCGATGGCAATGCCGTGCAACGCGGCCTCGATGAAATTGGCTGGCCGGTGGAGCGTCGGGAACATGCGGACGCCCTGGGCCTCGAGCGTGGGAGCCAAGTCCGCCAGCGTCGCCTCGACCGCGCGTGTCGCGTCCAGGGTGTTGGTGCCATATTGGCTGGCGAGTGCAACGAGGACGCCGGGACGTCCCATGATGATGGCATCACCGAATTGTGGGCTGGGCGCCTCGACGACGTCGGCAAGCGCGCCGACGGTAAGTGCCGCGCCGCTGCCGGTAACGACCGGGGCTGCCGCAACGCTATCTGCGGTGACGGTTCCAGCGATTGGTTGTACGAGGATGCGTTGGCTGGCTGTTTCGGCAAAGCCACCTCCCCTGATCCCCGACAGGGCAGAGACCGAAGCCGCGATGTCGCTCATCGACGCGCCGCTTGCGATCAGCGCGCTGGGCTTGACGCGAATTTCGATACGCCGTTGGGTGCCCCCAAAGACGATGGCGTGTGCTACGCCGGGTGTCGCCAGCAACCGCGGCCTCACCGTCCATTGGACAAGGTCACGCAGCGCGCCGGGATCGAGCCGATCACTGACAAATCCTACCTTAAGCAGGTCCATGGTCGAAGAGGTCAGCGGGCTGAGACGGGGCGCATTGGCACCGGCCGGCAGCCGGGCAGCCGTTTCGGCAATCGCTTCCGCAATGACTTGTCGTGCGCGATAGGGGTCGCTTCCCTCGCGGAAAGTTACGTTTATGACCGACAAGCCCTGAGCGGATTCGGAGCGCACGGCATCCACGCCGTTCGCACCGTTGATCGTGTCCTCCAGGGGACGTGTCACAAGGGCTTCGACCTGTTCGGCTACCAGCCCCGGTGCCTCGGTCTGCACTGTGGCTTGCGCGGGCACGAATTCGGGGAAGACATCGTATTTCGCGCGATCGACGGTGATGATGCCGAAAGCCATGACGATCGTGGCGATGCCGAGGACAAGCCAAGGGTGCAGCAGGCAGAAGCGGACAATGGCTTTCAGCATTCGGCGTCAGCCGTCGTCTTCGGCGGAAGCTCCGCCGGTTTCGATCGCGAGCAGCGACCCGGCACCCGACACGGCAACACGCGTTCCGGGCGCCAGGCCGCGCGAAACGAACCAGCCGTCGTCGACCGGGCGGGCTTCGCTCAGTCGCACCCTTTCAAAGCTCTTGTCGGGCTTTTCGACAAAGACCCAAAGCGCGCCCTGATACCGGACGATTGCGTCACGGGGTACGGTAACCCCGGTTTGGCGCGCGCCGGTTTCGGCAGCCGCCGGTATGATCCGCCCGGCCAGCAGACCCTGGGCAGCCCCGCCCCGTACGATCGCCAGAACGCCGGCGCTCTGCAGCTTGGCATCCGCGCTGGCGGTCGCGCCCAGCACGCGGACGCTCGTTGCGTTCGGCGGCTCGCCAAGGCGGACGGTCGCACCGGGGCGCAGCATGACATTGGGGATGTCGATCCGTACCAGCGCGGCCTTTCCGGAAGCGATGGCCGACACCAGCGCTGATGTGCCGCCGCGCCCGAGCCGAGCCAAGCCCGGGCCGAATTCCAGTCCAACACGCCTTGCGGCCAGTTGTGCGTGCGCCGAGTCGGCTTGCGCCTGCGCCTGTGCTGCCTCGACAGCGCGGCGCGAAGCGCTCTGGTCCTGCGCAGCCAGGGTCGCGAGGCGCGCGGCCTCGGCGCCGGAGGCCCGGGCGGTGGCCTCTGCCGCCTTGGAGTCGGCATCGATCGCCGCAAGCGCGCCCACATCCAGCGCGCGAGCAAAGCCCGTTTGCAGGACCGTGTTTTCCGAGCCGCCTAGCGCCGTGACGCGAATGCTGGCGAGGGCCTTTGTTTTGTCGTCAAGCTTTGGTCGATCGGAACCGGCAGCTGCGGGGATTGGGGGCTTGTCGCTCTCATCGAGCGATAAACCTTTGGGTGCCATCGCGAAAATTGCTCCCGCACAAAGGCCTGCGCCAAGCGCCGCCCACGCAAATGGCGCAAGTTGCTTCACAGTAACGCTCCCAGATTTGCGGTGATTTGGAGTTCGGGGCCGTTCAACGGTCGGCGCAGTGCCAGTTCGAGCGCAGTATCGGCGGCATGGACGCGGGCAAGAGCGTCGAGCTCGGCGAGGCGCGCGACCAGCACACCGCTTTGCGAAGCGGCCCAGTCGGTACGATCGATGGCGCCAGAGCGCAGCTCGCGATCGGCCTGAGCAGCAAGCTGCCGCGCGGCCGGAAGCTCGTCGCGCCGGATGGCGGCCAGCGCCTTTCGCGCCGCATGTGCTTCGGCCTGCGCGGCGTTGATCGCCATAGCGGCATTGGCCACGGCAGCTTCTAGCAGCCGCCCGGCTTCGCTGCGCTTCGCTTCGGCTGCAGCGATCGCGCGGCGGTTGAGATCGAGCGGGGGCAGAGCCAACCCCAGCGAAAAGGGCAATTTCACGAGGCCGCGCTCCCAGGTAAAACCAGGGCCCACGCTGATGGCGGGATATTGCCGGGCGATTTCCCCGCGCAGATCGTTTTCGCTTTGGTCGTAGGCTGCCACCGCGCGCAGGATGTCGGGCCGCGCGACAAGCGCCGCGCGAAAGGCATTTTCGTCGGCTGCTGCGCCAGGCGGGTCGTCAAACGCCTCCCAATCGATCTTGTCATTCGATAGAAGTGCAACCGGGAGCCCGGTGGAAGCGGCGATTGCGTGGGTTTCGGCTTCGGCACGTGACGCGGCATCGGCGGCCCGGCGGCGCGCGTCACCAAGGTCGGCACGGATGCGCTCGAGATCTGCCCGCGCTGTTTCCCCCGCCGCGACGCGGCGTGACACGGCTGTAAAATAGCGTTCACGCAATGCGACGAGCTGAAGCCCTGCTTCGACCTGCCGAATGGCCATCAGCCGATTGATCAATGCGGTTCTGAGTGCTTGCCGCGCCGTCCAGATCGTTTCCAGAAGATCGTAGCGCGCCATGGCGGTCTTCAGCCTAGAGTTGTCGATCCGGGTCGCACGGCGACCACCGAGATCGAGCGGTACGTCGATCACGCCGCCGAACAACCATGGTGAGGCTTCGGGCGCGGCGCCGGCATATTCGCTTGTCAGCGTGAGGGTGGGGCCCACCGGCGCGCGGGCGGCGCGCTGCTCGGCGACAGCTCGCGCAAGGGTAGCTCTCGCCGCAGCGACGTCAGGATTATTCTCGACCAGCGCAGCAAAAAGCGACAAACGGTTCCAGCTCTCCGTTCGCTGACGCGAGGCCGGCGCCAATCGCTCGAGCCTTGCCGATATCGATGCCGGATCATAGGAACGTGTCGCCTGTTCGCTGGCGAACGCCGCGGGCGAAATCGGTGCCGCCTGATAGCGGGCGCACCCTGCCAATGAAGACGCGAAGACGGCGAGACTGAGCCAAGAAACGCGGAGAGTCATCCGCATCGGCTTAGGAGGAAAGGCGAACTCGACACATTGGGAATTCCCAATGTTTCGGCAACGATACGCTTTTCCACATGTCGGAGCAGCGCATAGCAGGGGCAAATGCGGGGTTCAGCTGCATTGCTACCGGAATGGACGCTCGATGGACTTGTTTCGGTAACAAAACCTTTTCGAAAGTGTCACGCAATCTTCCTAGCGGCGGCCGGAAAGCGGCGAACAAACGCTCGCTGTCCAAAGGGGGACTTATGCGAACGACGACTCTTGCGCGCCTGTTGGTTGGCGCAGCCTTTATCGCCAGTGCTACATCGGCTTATGCCGCAGAGGCGCCAGCTGCCGACGAAGACAAGATCGCCGAAGGGTCCACGATCATCGTGACGGCGACCAAGGCGAACGAGATCGCGCCGGTGACGGCATCGCTCGCAACGACCCAGCCCCAATCGATCATCTCGCGATCGTTCATCCAGGACTCGATCTCGACGACCGCCGATTTCAACCAGATCGCGCTGATCGCACCGTCGGTCTCCAACTTCGGCGGCACGAACGGCATCGGCCTGTCGGAGTCGAAGGCGCAGCTGCGCGGATTCCAGGACGGCGAATACAATATCACTTACGATGGCATTCCGTTCGGCGACCAGAACGACCCCACGCACCATTCGAACACCTTCTGGCCCTCGAACACGATCGAAACCCTGGTGGTCGACCGTGGTCCCGGGAACGCCAGCCAGCTGGGGCAGGCGACCTTCGGCGGCAATTTCAACCTGTTCAGTCGTGCCGCGCGCGACGAGATGGGTGCCGAGCTTGTCGGTGGCTATGGCAGCTTCAACACGATCAACGGCCAGGCCGTCCTGCAGTCGGGCGCGATCAGTGCGCTCGGCGGCACGAAATTCGTCGTCAGCGCCCAATATGTGAATTCGGACGGCGCGTTGACTTTCGAAAAATACAAGCAGCTCAACCTTTATGCCAAGGCTGTCGTCCCGATCAGCACCGATGTGACGCTCAGCATCATTGCGACGGCGAACCGCAACGTCTTCGCCCAGTCCGACAATGACGGCGCAAGTGCCGCCCAGGTGCTGGCCTTCGGCAAGAGCTATGCCCTGTCGAACGATCCGAACACGCAGAATTATTTCAAGTACAACAGTACCATCAAGACGACAGACTTCTACATCGCGCGGCTCGATGCCAAGATCGCCGAGAACAGCGAATTCACGAACAGTGCCTATACCTACAAATACGACAACGAGACGCTGTCGGGGCTCGATGCGACGCAACCGGGGCTGCTGGCGGGTCAGGTACCCGGCGTAGTCGTTCCGACCGGCGTCACCACGACCAACCGCGTGAAGCTGTCGGCGACCGGCGCATTTGTCTTCGGGATACCCGGCTATACCAAGTCGAATTCCTATCGCACCTATGGCGACATCGCCAAGGTCAAGGTCGATTTCGGTTTCGGCGCACTGACGGCCGGGGCCTGGCTCGAATGGAGCCATACCTATCGCCAGCAGACCGAAGTCGATCTGATCTCGAACCAGTTCAACTATCGCAATTCGCAGCAGGTCGCGCCGGCAACCGGCCTGAACCCCGGCGCAATCACGCAGGGCTATATCCGGTTCGACCAGAACAGCTCGCTCAACCACACCGAAGAGTTCGCCGAGCTCGAACTGCGTCCCTTCGCCGGCCTGACAATCACGCCCGGCATCAAGCACATCGACTTCAACCGCAAGATCGACGCACTCTACAACCAGACGACGCGCTATGCGCAGCGGATCAGCAAGACGTACACCGCGACAGTGCCGTTCCTGACCGCGAACTACCAGATCACGTCGAATCTCTCGATCTACGGACAATATGCAAAGGGCTTTCTCGCCCCTCCGCTCAGCCAGCTCTATGTGGCGCGCCCCGACCTGTCGACGGTCGAGCCCCAGACCTCTACCAACTATCAGGTCGGGATTGTTTACCACGGGTCGAAGCTCAGCCTCGACTTCGATGCCTATTCGATCGATTTCAACAACAAGTTCGTGAGCTCCACGTCTTCGGTTCCGGGTGAAGGCGTCATCTTCACCAACATCGGCGGTGCGCTGTATCGCGGCCTCGAAGGGCAGGCGACCTTCGCGTTCGGCAACGGTTTCGCCGTCTTTGCCAATGGCTCGATCAACGAAGCGATCGCCAAGGACACGCGCCTCCAGATCGACAAGGCGCCGGAAAGCACGGCGGCCGCGGGCATCTTGTACAAGCACGGCCCGATCCGCTTCTCGCTCATCGACAAATATACGGGTCCACAGTTCATTACGAACTCAGGGCTGGGCACGACGATTATCGAGCTGACGCCGGTCGCGGGCATTGCCAACCGCTTCCGCATCGCGCCCTACAACACCGCGCTGGTGTCGGCGAGCTACGACTTCGGCTTCGTGCGTGCCGGGATCAAGGTCAGCGACCTGTTCGACTCGCAGCGCGTCATCAACGTGTCGGGCACCCAGTATTTCTTCCAGCCCGGCCGTCAGATCAGCGGCGAAATCACGGTCAAGTTCTGATGCGCCTGTGTGCGGCACTGGCGCTGTCCCTCGCGCCGGTGCCCGCGCTGGCAGCGCCCGAAGCGGCATTTGTCGTGCTAGGTGAGAACGGGCAGGCAGTCGCCCGCGCGATTACCGCAGACGCCCAGTGTCCCGATCTGCTGGTCGATGGCAGGCCGATGCCGATGTCGATCCGGTTGCCCGCGGAAACGCTTGCCCTTCGCCCGACATTGTCGACACCCGAAAACACCAAGCCTTCGGCCTTTCCGGTGCTGACGTGCGATGCGGTCGTGCCGGCCGGAACGAAGAGCGCTTCGATCGGGGGTCAGCCATTACCGCGCGTGCGAAAGGATATTCGCCGCATCGTCGTCATCGGCGATACAGGATGTCGCTTGAAAGCGAGCGACAATGCCTATCAGGCTTGCAACGACCCGGCCGTCTTTCCGTTTGCACGAATTGCCACACGCGCAGCGAAGTGGAAGCCGCAGCTCGTCGTACATGTGGGCGATTATCACTATCGCGAAAACCCCTGCCCAACAGACAAGACGGGGTGCACGGGTTCTCCCTGGGGCTATGGCTGGGACGCGTGGAATGCCGATTTCTTCTTGCCGGGTGCGCCCCTCCTGCGTGCCGCACCATGGATTGTTGTGCGTGGCAACCATGAAAACTGCCCGCGCGCCGGACAGGGTTGGTGGCGCTTGGTCGATCCGCGACCGCTGCGACCCGGCCGTGACTGCAATCGTGCCGAGGACGATATCCTGGGCGACGCTGCAACTGCCTATGCCGTGCCCATCGGGGGCGGCGCGCGCATCATCGTTGCCGATCTCGCCACGGCGCCCGACAAGCCGATCGATGGCACCGACCCCCGCTTCGCCCAGTTCGCGGCCGCCCATGATGCCATTCGCGATCTCGCGCAGGGCGCGACCTTCAATTTCGTCGCGACGCACAAGCCGATTTTCGGCGTCGCTGCGACGGACAAGAACGGCGCCGTCGCCCTGCGGACGGCGACAGTCGGCACGCAGTCCGTCTTTGCCTCGCGCGATCCCGACATTCTTCCCGCCAATATAGACGCTATCCTTTCGGGCCATGTCCATCTGTGGGAGCAGATCAGTTTCCCCAGACGCTTTCCCAGCCAGTTCATCACGGGCTTTTCCGGCACGGTAGAAGACGTCGTGCCGCTGCCGCAGCAATTGCCCGCGGACTATTCGCCTGCCCCAGGAGTGATTCCCGATGCCTTCGCATCATGGGTGGACGGCTTTGGCTACATGACGCTGGAACGGCGGGGACCACGCAGCTGGCGGGCAATCGTGTGGAGCGTCGACGGGCGCCTGATCAACCGATGCGTGCTGCAGGGGCGACGTTCGAGCTGTCGAGTGCGTCCGGGCCAGGGGGCCTGACCATCCGCTGCGGATGGGCCGGCCACCCATTTGTTGTCATGACGCTGGGCCCATTTGCGCCGTGAGGACCCGGGAACGTCTTTCAGCCATGTTGCTGCAACTGTTGCGGCCTACTCGTTGAGCCGGCCCGTACGGCTCGTTGCACAAGCATCGCGGCGCTCGCGCGCTTTATGCGCCGGTCAGCCGAGAAACTTGCTCAGGACATCCGGGTGGAACGCCCAGCCTGCGAAACCGCAGATGCCCATGAACAGGCCGGCCGCGCCGAATGCCCAGCTTGCAACGACGAGCATGAAGCTTTCGGACAGCGCGGCAACGGCGGCGAGGGAAATTGCCGTCGAGATCAGCGCATCGCTCGCGTCGAACTGATCGTCGTGAACATTCAGGGAATCATATGTCGCGCTCAGCGCTCGGGCCTCGCTCGCGAGCCTCGGCGCTTCGGCGCGGTATTTCGCAATCTGCCCTTCGAGCTTTGCCATCGCCGCCCGCGCCGCGGGTGTCGCCGACAGGACAGAAATGGTGGATTCCGCCACTTCCGCAATGTGGGTCTTCGTGCGCGTCGCCTGATACTCGCCCCAGCGATCCACCGAGTCAGCCTTCGCCTGCGCCATATTCTGCACGATGTTGCCATCCTTTATGTTGCAGAGCCCCATGAAAACGGAGAGCACCACGACGGTGATGGCAACAAGCTTGTTCAACCGTTTGTCCTTGGCCTCGGCAGATAGTTCAACTTCCACGGTTCAATTCCTTGTCGTCGATTATCGGGCAGGCGACGAACTGCGCGCATTACCAGCTTTCAGGGGGCAGGTCGAAACGGTTCCGCGCGCAAAGCGCGACGAGGCCTGCCAGCATCATCATCGCGCTACCGACGAGCATGACCCGGTTGAGCGCGTCACCAAAGAGCGGCGCCGCGGCAACCGCGAGGATCAGCGTGGTGAAAACCTGCGGAATGACGGTTGAAAAGCCGAACAGGCGGAGGGTGTGCGCGCCTTGCCCCTCGTGCGCTGCAGCGCCGGCCAGCGCATAGGGAAGGTTCGACATGGCGCTCCACCCGATCCCGATCGCGACAAATGCCGGTACCAGCGCCCATGGCGACGTGACGATGCCCAAAATACCCAATCCCGCTGCGCCGAACATCAGTGCCAGGCCGTAGACGGTGCCGGCGCGGAAACGCCGCAACAGGACGGGGAGTGCAAAGGCAAGCAGCGCCGCAAGGAGGGCGTAGAGCGCGAAGCACGCACTTACCGCGATCAGGCCGGATCGGTACGCCCGGGCATCGGCCCCGGTGCGCAGGATGAACTGGGTGATGACCGGAACAGCGTAGATCCATAAACAGAACATGGCGCTCCAGCTCAAGAACTGGACGACGAAAAGCAGTAGAAAGACTCCGCGGCTGCGTGACGGATCAGGGCTCACCGAAGCACGCGTATCGCACCGGCGCCACCGATCATAGAGGTATCGCCCCCTTGGATCGGGGCAAACCGATATCGCCCCAGCGGCCCCTATCGGGTGGTGGACAGGGCTGGATTCGAACCAGCGTACCCTTGCGAGAGCAGATTTACAGTCTGCCGCCTTTAACCACTCGGCCACCTGTCCACATCGCGCCGACCCCATCAAGCGTCTGCAGCGAGCGGGCGTCAATGGCGAAGCGGGCCTTGCCTGTCAATTGCGTGCAGGCGTAGGGCGGGTGGCGAGGGAGAAGACATGCGCCGGGGTAATCGTACGAGCAGCCACAATGTTCAGCGGCCACGCTTTTGGGGACGCCACGCGGTGACGGCCGCGCTCGCCAATCCGGAACGCGTCGTCCACAAGATCTGGGGAACGCGCGAGGCGATCGGCAAGCTCGAGCTGCCGCCGGTCATACCCATCGTCTATGCCGATGTCGCAGACCTCGGGCGGATGGTGCCACACGATGCGCCTCACCAAGGGCTGGTGATCGAGGTCAACCCGCTTGAGGACGTTTGGCTCGGCGACCTGATGGATCAGGGCGCGGCTGACCGCCGCGCACTGCTGGTGCTCGATTCGGTGACCGACCCGCATAATGTCGGCGCTATCCTCCGATCGGCTGCAGCTTTCGACGCGCTGGGGATCATCACGCAAGACCGGCATGCCCCGCCGGAATCAGGGGCGCTGGCCAAGGCGGCGTCGGGTGCGCTCGAAATCGTGCCCTGGGTGCGAGTCGTCAATCTCGCACGCGCTCTCGATGAGATCGCCGAATCCGGGTTCTGGCGGATCGGCTTGGCCGGCGAGACGCGTACCACGCTCGCGCAGGCGCTGGGGCCGCAGAAAGTGGCGTTGGTGCTTGGCGCCGAGGGGGAAGGGATGCGTCAAAATGTCGCCGCGCATTGCGATGCGATCGCGCGTCTGCCAATCTCGCCTCGGGTCGAAAGCCTCAACGTCTCGAACGCGGCGGCAATTGCGCTTTATGCGGCGGCGCAAGTGGGGGTGACGGCATGAAGGCGCTGATGCGGGCGGCGTTGGCGCTGGCAGCGCCACTGGTGCTGTGGGGATGCGTGCTGACGCCCGGCAAGTTCGTGTCGTCGCTGACGATCAATGCCGACCGGACGTTCGTCTTTGCCTATAAGGGCGAGGTTATTGCCGTCGATCCCTCGGCGGCGATGAAGGGGATCGGCGACACCAGCGAAACCAAGCCAGTCGCGGCTGACAAGGCCGACCCGCACGTTGCCCCACTGCCTGCAGATGTCGATCCGGAAACAAAAAATCGCGCAATTGCAGACGCTTTGACGAAAGAGGCTGGTTATCGCTCGGTCGTTTACCGGGGCAAGGGCAAGTTCGACATCGACTATGTCATCACAGGCAGCCTGACTCACGCCTTCCTCTTCCCGTTTAACGCCGACGCACAGGCGATTATTCCGTTCGTCATGGTCGAGGTGCGGCAGGGCGGCACCGTCCGGCTGCGCGCGCCGGGTTTTGCCAGCAACCAGAGCGGCGCCATGACTGGCATGGCCGGCATGGGCGGGGGCGCGTCGAGCGGACCTCAATTCCTCGACGGTCGGTTCACGCTCGATACCGACGCGGAAGTCGTCAGCCAGAACAATGAAGACGGTGCCAAGACCGTGGGCAGCCGCAAACAGATCCAATGGCGCGTGACGCCGTTGACAAGGGACGAGCCGAGCGCCGTGCTACGGCTGAAGTAGGTCCTAGTCTTCCTGCGCGATCGTGACCCTCAGCCCGTCGAGCGCTGCGGTGAAAGGCATCTGACACGACAAGCGCGAGCTTTCGTTGCGGTGATCCGAAGAGTCGAGCAGGTCGTTCTCGTCCTCGCTCATCGGCGCAACCTGGTCGGCGAACGCAGGATCGACATGGACATGGCAAGTTGCGCAAGAGCAGCATCCGCCGCACAGCGCCAGCAGCTCGTCAATGCCGTTGTCCCGGATGACTTCCATCACGCTCAGGCCCGGCTTGCCCTCGAGCTCGACGGTTTCTCCATCGCGCTTCGTGACGATCAGCTTCGGCATCGATAACTCCTGTCCCACCGGTTCGCTTGCGCCTATGTCGCGATAGAATGGCCAAGGCAAGGAGATGCGCCATGGGATTGAGTGCGGCGCAGCTGAAAGAGCATCTTGATAAGCTGGCGGCCCGTGACCCGCGCTTTGCCGCCGCACTGGCCTTGGCGGATTATCCTGAACCGCGCCGGCGCGACCGGGGCTATGTCACACTTCTGCGCACCATCGTGGGGCAGCAGATCAGCTTCAAGGCCGCGGATGCCGTCTGGCTCAAGATGGCGGCGGCGGTCGGCGACATTGGCGACCCGAACGCTTTGATCGCCCGCACCGACGAAGAGCTGCGCGCCGCCGGGCTCTCGCGGCAGAAGATCGGCTACGCGCGCAGCCTGGCGGAGCTGTGCGCCTGTGGGGCGCTCGACCTCGATGCCTTGCCGGTAGACGATGAGGAAGCGATTGCGCGGCTTGTGCAGGTCAAGGGCATCGGGCGGTGGTCGGCGGAAGTCTACCTGCTGTTCGCCGAGGGACGTGCTGACATCTGGCCGGCAGGCGATCTCGCCGTGCAGGAATCGGTTCGCCGTATCATGGGCCATGACGATCGCCCCGACGAGAAGACTGCGCGCGCCATAGCGGAGGATTGGCGACCCTATCGCGGCGCGGCAGCTATTTTTGCCTGGCATCACTATAAGATACCGGTGATCTAGGACGGGTAGCTATGACGGTCGAACCCCGCAGGTCAGGCTTGTCGTACGATCGCATCGATCCGTCGTAGTGTTACGACGAAGGCGTGCAGTTCTTCGGCGTCGAGCCCGCCGAAAATCTGTTTCTCGAGCTCAAGTGCCTTCGGCGCGACCTGGGCATAGAGCGCGCGGCCTTCGTCGCTGAGCGCGAGGTCGTGCGAGCGACGATCGGTAGTGCTGGGTGCGCGCGACACGAGGCCGCGGGTCGTGAGCGCGATCGCGGCGCGGCTGACTGTCACCTTGTCCATGCCGGTGCGAGCGCAGATCGCGGCCTGGGTAATGCCGTCATGCTCGGCGATCACCGCGACCAGCCGCCATTCGGGGATCGTCAGGCCGAACAGGGTTTCATAGGTGCGTGCTATGGCTTCGCTGACCAAGTTTGATGTGTAAGACAGACGGTAGGGAACGAAATCGTCGAGGCGTAATTTGCTCATTGCGTGGTCGTATCAATTGACACGACCTGGTCAACTCCATATCGTTGCAACTGATACGATATCGGAGCAGATGCATGACCGACCTGTTCGAAAATCCCCTCGGCCTCGACGGGTTCGAGTTCGTCGAATTTGCCGCGCCCGAGCGCGGACTGTTGGAACCGGTATTCGCGGCGATGGGGTTCAGTCATGTCGCGCGGCACCGGTCGAAGGACGTCGACCTGTGGCGGCAGGGCGGGATCAACCTGATCGCCAATTACGAACCCAAGTCGCCGGCGGCGTATTTCGCGGCCGAACATGGCCCATCGGCGTGCGGCATGGGCTTTCGCGTCCGCAATGCACACGCGGCCTATGACGCGGCACTGGCGCGCGGGGCGGAGCCGGTGGAGACGCGTACCGGGCCCATGGAGCTGCGGCTGCCCGCGATCCGGGGGATTGGCGGTGCGATCATCTACCTCATCGACCGGTATGCGACGCTCGAAAAGCCCGATGCGCTGTCGATATACGACATCGATTTCGACTGGCTGCCGGGCGTAGACCGCGTGCCCGAAGGCGCGGGCTTCAAGCTGATCGATCACCTGACGCACAATGTCTATGGCGGCCGGATGGACCATTGGGCCAAGTTCTACGAGCGCATCTTCAACTTCCGCGAGATCCGTTATTTCGACATCAAGGGCGAATATACCGGCCTCACCAGCCGCGCGATGACGGCGCCCGACGGCAAGATCCGCATTCCGCTGAACGAGGAAGGCAAGCAGGGCGGCGGCCAGATCGAGGAATATCTGCGCGCCTACAACGGCGAGGGGATCCAGCACATCGCGCTGATCTGTGACGACCTGATCGCGTGCATCGACCGGCTGCGGGCGAGCGGCGTGCCGCTGATGGCACCGCCGCCGGCCACTTATTACGCGCAGCTCGACGACCGGCTGCCGGGACATGGCGAGCCGGTAGAGGACTTGAAGGCGCGCGGCATATTGCTCGACGGATCGACCGAAGGCGGCGACCCGCGGTTGCTGCTCCAGATTTTCGCGCAGGCGCAGATCGGGCCGGTGTTCTTCGAATTTATCCAGCGCAAGAAGGACGAAGGATTCGGCGAGGGCAATTTCACGGCGCTGTTCAAGAGCATCGAGGCGGATCAGCTCGAACGCGGGGTGCTGGAGTCGGCGCAGTGAGCCGGGATGGTCTGGGGGAGGGGCAGCCCATCGCCACCGCTGGTTCGCTCGCGCGTGAAGGACTCCCCCTCCCCAAAACCTCCCCTGACGGGGAGGGGCTCAAGACTTTGCCCTTCACACTGAACAAGATCCATCATGTCGCCTATCGCTGTCGCGACGCGAAGGAGACGGCAGACTGGTACGCGCGCATGCTGGGCATGTCGTTCCAGACGGCGTTTTCGGAGGACCATGTCCCATCGACGGGTGCGTACGACCCGTACATGCACATCTTCCTCGATTGCGGCGGCGGCAATGTCATCGCGTTCTTCGAGCTGCCCAAGCAGCCGGAGATGGGACGCGATCCGAACACGCCGGCCTGGGTGCAGCATA
>CBDFMO010000004.1:0-12922 GCA_965249705.1 Sphingomonas sp.
GTCGCGGCATAGCCGCCGAACGCCAGAAGCAGGGCAGCCAGGCCCTGTCCCGCGATGGGAACGGGCGTGCCGTGCGGCGCATGATCCGCATGTGCGGGATGCTCGGGGTGATTCGCGCTCTGCGCGGACGCGGCGAACGGAGAAGCCAGAGCAATGGCCGCGGCGCACACCAGCGCCTTGGAGACGGTAAGCTTCATTAACCTATCCTTTCGAGTGACGACTGAGGGGGAATTTCTACGACCGGAAACAAATCGTTACGCATTGCTATCTTCGTGGATTCGCCGCCTGTTGGCAAGCAAATTACCGTCCCAATACGAGCCAGACACTTGGTTAAGGGCGAATTTTGCCAAAAAATGCGACATCTTTGAAGTATTTATAAATAGATCAGCTGGTTACGGCGGCTTAGCGGCACGCTACCCGCGTGCGCCGAAACCGGCGGACAAGAGTGCCCCCCGCGCGGGCGGGAACATGGCGGAGACGGCGAGATTCGAACTCGCGGTAGCGGTTACCCGCTACGACGGTTTAGCAAACCGTTGGTTTCAGCCACTCACCCACGTCTCCGGCTGGTAGCGAGCGACGGCCTATAGCGACGGGTCCGGAGGCAATCAACCGCGCAACACCGGCGCGCTGTCGTGCGACCCGACTCGGTCCAGCGCAAAATCGACTCCGATTGGCGCGCAATTCATTGCAGCGACAGCTTCGGTGGATTCTAGTGCACGCGAGCGGCGTCCGCGAAGGGGAGTTTCGATGAACAAGACCGTGGCCGGATGGCTGATTGCCGGGCTGACCCTGCTTGCGGCGCCGGCGGGCGCGCAAGTGCGCAGCGTCGATCCGAACACGGTCGCCGCGCAGAGCGACGTTGCGCCGCTGCCCGGCGAGCGCGGCACGGCTGTCGCGCCACCCGGCGCACCGCCGGCGCCGCAGCCCGACCTGACGACGAGCACGCCGCAAGCCGCTGCCGACGCCAGCCTGCCCGCGCCGCCCGCCTCCACGCTGGCAACCCAGAAAGTCCCGACCTATCGCAAGGACGACCTGATCGGTGCCGCCGAAGGCGTCTTCGGCAAGGGCGCGGCAGGCCTCGCCGGCATTATCGAGCGCATCCTCGCCGATCAGGGCGAGCCCAATGCCTATATCGCAGGCCGCGAAGCCGCGCTCGCGCTGGTCGTCGGGCTACGCTACGGTTCGGGCACGATGAAGCACACGGTCGAAGGCGAACGGCCGGTCTATTGGACAGGCCCGTCGATCGGATTCGATGCCGGCGGTGACGCAACCAAGGTGTTTACGCTCGTCTACAACCTTTACGACAGCCAGGACCTCTATCGCCGCTATCCTCAGGCCGAGGGCCGCGCTTATTTTGTCGGCGGCTTTTCGGCGACCTATTTGCGGCGCGGCAACATCGTGCTGATCCCCGTGCGACTGGGTGTCGGGGCGCGGCTGGGCGTCAACATCGGCTATATGAAATTCAGCGAAAAGGCGCGCTGGGTTCCGTTCTGAGCCTTAATTCAAGGCAGACCTCACAAAATCGGCGCAACGTTCGCCGATCATGATGCTCGGCGCGTTGGTGTTGCCGCTCACCAGCCGCGGCATTACGCTGGCATCCGCGATCCACAGGCCGTCGATTCCGTTAACCCTCAAGGTCGGATCGACGACCGCTTCGGCGTCGCTGCCCATGCGCGTGGTGCCCACCGGGTGATAGACGGTGTCGGCGCGGCTGCGGATGATCGCTTCGAACGCGGCATCGTCGGTCACGCCCAATGTGTGCCGGTCGCGCCCGGCGTGGCCCGTCAGGGGCGGGCTTTCGCAGATGCGCTGCATCAACCGGACGCCGCGCTTCAGGACGGTCATGTCGCGTTCATCCGACAGGAACTGCGGGTCGATCAGCGGCGCGTCCTTCGCCCGGGGCGACGCCAGGCGCACCGTGCCACGCGATTCCGGGCGCAGCACGCAGACATGACAGGAAAAGCCGATCTGCTTGACCTTGGTCCGTCCATGATCCTCGAGCAGGGCGGGCACGAAGTGGAACTGCACATCGGGAACGGCAACATCCGGCGCGGTCCGGGCAAAGCCGCCCGCCTCGGCGAGTGGCGAGGTCAGCCAGCCCGACCGCGATTTGCGCCATTCGAGCATCGCTTTGAAACCGCGCCACTGGCCCGCCAGCGACATGCCGTGGAAGACCGCGCCGCCCGTCTCATAGCCGGCGACATAGTCGATATGGTCCTGAAGGTCGCTTCCCACCGCGGCGCGGTCGAGCACGACCGGAATGCCGAGCGACTGGAGGTGCGCCGCCGGCCCGATGCCCGACAATTGCAGGATCTGCGGTGTGCCGAAGGCGCCCCCGGAAAGGATCACCGCGCCGCGCGCGCGGATCGTCTTGCGCGACCAGCCCTGCCGGATCGTGACGCCGGTGGCGCGCCCGTTCGCGACGTCGATCTTTTCCACCAGCGCGTTCATCTTCACATCGATGCGCCCGGCCGCGACGGCCGGTTCGACATAGCCGCGTGCCGCCGACCAGCGCTCGCCGCCCTTTTGCGTGGCCTGGTAGAGGCCGACGCCCTCGAATTGCGCACCGTTGAAGTCGCTGTTGCGCGGGAGCTGCAGCGAGGCCGCTGCCTCGACCCACTCGAGGCTGCCGGGATTGGGATATTTCTGGTCGGTCACATTGAGCGGACCCCCGACTCCGTGGCAGTCGTCGGCGCCGCGCTCGTTGTTTTCGGCACGTTTGAAATAGGGGAGCACGTCGTCGTACGCCCAGCCGGTGGCGCCGAGCGCGGCCCAATTGTCGTAATCGGACCGATGGCCGCGGATGTAGATCATGGCATTGATCGCCGACGAACCGCCCAGCCCGCGCCCGCGCGGCTGATAGCCACGGCGACCGTTGAGACCCGCCTGCGGCACGGTTTCATAGCGCCAGTTCGACTTTTGCGGGATTTGCCCGAGCATCGCTGGTGCCAGGATCTGCCAGGCGGTATTGGGCCCGCCCGCCTCGATCAGGCAGACGCTGTATTTGCCGCCTTCGCTGAGCCGTCCGGCAGCGGCACTGCCGCCGGAGCCCCCGCCGATGACGATGATGTCGTACTCATCCCCGGAACTTGGCAACTCTTTCTCTCCCAGCGCTCCCGGATCATTTCCGATGTCTCGCGCGAACCATCATGGCTCCAGCCCGGCGGGCCGACCAGATACATCAGCTTGGCGCGCCACGGCGCAGTCCACAAGTCCCGCGCGATGTCCCGCCCATTCGTGGAATACCGACCAGATCAGGTTGAAGCTGCCCAGCTGCTTGACGATTCCGTAGCGGATTTGCTCGTCGTCGCGCTCGCCTTCGAACGTGCCGAAAATTTTGTCCCAGACGATGAAGACGCCGGCATAGTTCTTGTCGAGGTAGCGCGGGTTGACGGCATGGTGAACGCGGTGGTGCGACGGCGTGTTCATCACGGCCTCGAACCACCTCGGGCACCGGCCGATGACTTCCGTGTGGATCCAGAACTGGTAGATCAGGTTGATACCGCCGCAGAACAGCAACATCGGCACAGGAAAGCCGAGCAGCAGCGGCCAGAGCCGGAAGACGAAGCCGAGCGCGAGAAAGCCCGTCCAGGTCTGGCGGAGCGCGGTCGACAGATTGTAGTGCTGGCTGGAGTGATGATTGACGTGGGCCGCCCAGAACCAGCGGACGCGGTGCGCCGCGCGGTGGAACAGGTAATAGTTGAGGTCGTCGAGCACGAAGCAGGCGATCCACGCCCACCAGACATAGGGAATGTCGGCGATGCGGTGGCTGGTGAGCCATCCCGACATGAGGATGATCGCGCCGGCCGACAGCGCCCCGGCAACGGTGCTGCCGAGCCCCATCGACAGCGAGGTCAAAGTGTCACGCGGCTCGTAGCGATGGCGGTTGGCGCGCCGAACGACCAACATCTCGATGAGAACGAGCGCGACAAAGGCGGGGACCGCATAGTCGACAGGGTTGGGCAGCTTGTCCATCACGCCGACAGCCGTCGCAGCTTTGCCGCCCAAACGCCCGCCTGGTCACCAAGATCGAGCGTCACCTTTCCCAGCGACAGGAAGCGGTGATCAAGCCGCGCCTGCTGCGCATCGCGCAGAGGGTGGGCGACGAAATGGGCGCCGTGCCGTCGCACCAGCATGAAATTGTTTGCCGCATCGCGCACCAGCGCCGCCAGCCCGGCGCGATCGAGCACGACATCCGTCACGGCAAAGCCCTGTTCCTCCGCCAGACGCACGGCTTCGGCGCGGTCGAGCCGGGCGTCGCCGCCAAGGTCGAGCCACCGCGCGATGCCGGCCAGCGCGAAGATCGCGACGAGCGACCCGACGAGCAGCATGCCGTTCATTTTTGGGCCGCCAGCATGTCAATCAGAGCGGCGACCGGCGTCAGGTCGTAACCGGCATCATTGGCCTTTTCGTGAAGCGATTGCGGCGTATCCCCGGCCTTGGCGCGGGCCAGCGACCAGAGCAGGGTCGAGCGCGTGCCCGAACGGCAATAGGCGAGCACCTTGCCCGATGCCGTATCGAGCGCCGCGCCCATCGCATCGACCTGCGGCTGCGAAAAGCCGCCATGCCCGACCGGAATCGCGACATAGGCGAGGCCTGCGGCACGCACGGCCGCCTCGATCTCGGGACCCTGCGGTTCATCGGGCGCTTCGCCGTCGGGCCGGTTGTTGATGATCAAGGTCACGCCTTGCGCCTTTGCTTCGGCGATCTGCGCGACATCGATCTGTGGCGCGACCATGACACGGTCGTCGAGCGTTCGGAACATTTGTGCCTCTCCCGAAGTCAATACTGCCGCACTATGGCGAGAAATGCATCCCCATATGCGTCGAGCTTGCGCGCGCCGACGCCGCCCAGGCGGCCGAGTTCGGCCAGCGTCGAGGGCCGTGCCGCCGCGATCTCGCGCAGGGTCGAATCGTGGAAGATGACATAGGGCGGCACGCCGGCTTCCGCGGCGAGGTCGCGGCGACAGGCGCGCAACGCCTCGAACAGCGGATTGCCGACCGGATTGCCGGTGCCCTGCTCACGCCGCTTCTGCCGGATCGTCTTGGGCGGAATGGCAATCTCGAAATTCGCGTCGCCCTTCAGGATTGCGCGCGCCGAGGGACCGAGCGCGAGCCCGCCATGCTCGGTCTGGCCGAGCGCGTCGCGCAGCAACAGCGCGCGGGCGACCGGCTTGACGAGCGCGGCGTCCTCTCCCTCGACGATGCCGAAGACGCTCAGCCGGTCGTGCCCGGCCTTGGTCACCTTCTCGTTCGCCTGTCCGGTCAGCACCGCCTCGATATGGCCGACGCCGAACATCTGGCCGGTGCGGTAGACCGCCGACAGCAGCTTTTGCGCGAGCTGGGTAAGGTCGGTGCGCGCCGGGGGCGACAGGCAATTGTCGCAATTGCCGCAGTTTTCGGGCGGGTTCTCGCCGAAATGGCGCAGCAGCACCGCCCGCCGGCAGCCGCCGGTTTCGACAAGACCGCCCAGCGCCGCGAGCCGCGCCCGTTCGCCCGCTTGGCGGTCGTCGGGAATTTCGGCGAGGCGTTGCCGGGCGCGGGCAAAGTCGTCCGCGCCCCAGAAGAGATGCGCGACCGCCGGGTCGCCGTCGCGGCCCGCACGGCCGGTTTCCTGATAATAGGCCTCGATCGATTTGGGGAGGCCGGCGTGCGCCACGAAGCGGACGTCGGGCTTGTCGATTCCCATGCCGAACGCGATCGTCGCACAAATCACCATGTCTTCGCTGGCGACGAAGGCCGATTGGTTGCGCGCGCGGACGGCGGGGTCAAGCCCGGCATGATAGGCGCGCACCGGGCGGCCGGTCGCGCCCAGGGCCTCGGCCATTTTCTCGGTACCGGCGCGCGACTGGACATAGACGATGCCGGGACCAGGCGTGGCGGCGACGAGGTCGGCGACCTGTCGCGTCGTGCCGCTGCGGGGCGACATGGCGTAACGGATGTTGGGCCGGTCGAAGCCGGCGAGGATCAACCCGTCGTCGGGAATACCGAGCTGGGCAAGGATATCGGCGCGGGTGTGCGCGTCTGCAGTCGCGGTGAGCGCAAGACGCGGCACATGGCCGAAGCGGTCGAGCAGCGGCCGCAACAGTCTGTAATCGGGGCGAAAATCATGCCCCCATTCCGAAACGCAATGCGCCTCGTCGATGGCGAAAAGCGCGAGCGGCGCGCGGTCGAGCAAGTCGCGAAAACCCCCGCCCGACGCACGCTCGGGGGCGACATAGAGCAGGTCGAGCGCGCCGGACTTGAAGCGCTCGATCGTCTCCATCTGGTTGGTGTCGACGCTGGTCAGGGTGGCTGCACGGATGCCGACAGCTTCGGCCGCGCGAAGCTGGTCGTGCATGAGGGCGATCAGCGGCGAGACGACAACGCAGGTGCCGGGGAGCGCCAGCGCCGGAATCTGATAGCAGAGCGACTTGCCCGCGCCGGTCGGCATCACCGCCAGCGTGTTCTGGCCGGCCATGGCCCGGTCGATGACCTCCGACTGGCGCCCGCGGAACGCCGGGAAGCCAAATGTGGATTTGAGGATGTCGAGGGGTGTGGGCATCGGTTGCCCTTAGTCATGCGCACCTTGCGCCGTCGAGCACTTGTCTTCGCCCCACGGCGGTTTCGCTAGCCGATGCGGTGGAGGCTGGCCGAAGCAATGTGCCAGTGCAATTGGGCTGGCGTTGCGCCATCGACATCGTTGACGCGACGCAAGGTGTAGCGCCCCTGGAAATGTTGGCGGCGGCCATTTTTGAGCGTAGCATAAATGTCCACCGGAACATCGACATAGATCGACCCGGCACCGGCATCGCCGCCAGTTGCCGTCCGCGTCACCACGCGTGTTCGCGCGGTTGCCGCAAAACCGTCCCTGAAGTGGGCATAGCTCTTGCCGCTGGCCCGGCCGTTGCCCGCCCATAATTCGTAGGCCGATCGGAACGCACCGCGATCGAGCGCTGTGTAATAGGTCTCGACGACGCCGCGCGCCGCCATGGGGCTCCGATAGTCCGGTTGTGCGAAACAGCAATGGACGTTTGGGTAAGGCAGCCAACTGCCGCGACAACTTTGATGGGAAAGCGCATCGGTTCCTCCAATGCGCTGTCAACGCGGTCCCGGCGGCATGGGTCCGCTGCGGCGAACGGCTTCAGGCAGCCGCCACTGCCTCATCCAGTTCGCTCGCCTGCCGCGTCCACATCTCGGCATAGAGCCCGTTCCTCGCCAGCAGCGCGGGGTGCGTGCCGCGCTCGGCGACATTGCCGGCCTCGAGCACGACGATCTCGTCGGCATCGACGATCGTCGACAGGCGGTGGGCGATGACGATGGTGGTGCGACGCTCGGCGATGGCTTTGAGCGTGGCCTGGATCTCGGCCTCGGTGCGGCTATCTAGCGCGCTAGTCGCCTCGTCGAGGATCAGGATCGGCGGGTTTTTGAGCAGGGTGCGGGCGATCGCGACGCGCTGTTTCTCGCCGCCCGACAATTTCAGCCCCCGCTCACCGACCTTGGTCGCGTATTGGTCCGGCGTGGACGCAATGAATCCGTGGATGGCGGCGCCGCGGGCGGCCTCCTCGACCGCCGTCTGGTCGGCGCCATCGCGGCCATAGGCGATGTTGTAACCGATGGTGTCATTGAACAGCACTGTGTCCTGCGGCACGATGCCAATCGCCGCGCGCAGGCTGGATTGCTGGACCTTCGAGATGTCTTGCCCGTCGATCAGGATGCGCCCGCCGGTCACGTCGTAGAAGCGGAACAGCAGTCGCGCGAGCGTCGACTTGCCCGCGCCCGAGGGGCCGACGACCGCGAGCGTCTTGCCGGCAGGGACGGTAAAGTCGATGCCGTGCAGGATCTCGCGCGCAGGTTCATAGCCGAAGCGGACACCCTCGAACCGGACCTCGCCGCTGCCGACGATCAGCGGCTGCGCGCCGGGAACGTCGACGACTTCGGCCTTGGTATCGACCAGCGCGAACATTGCCGCCATGTCGATAAGCCCCTGCCGGATGGTGCGATAGACCATGCCGAGCAGGTCGAGCGGGCGGAAGAGCTGCGACAGCCAGGTATTCACCAGCACGACGTCGCCCGTCGTGAACCGCCCCTTGCTCCAACCCCAGACGACATAGGCCATGGCGCCGGCCATCATCAGGTTGGTGATCAGGCTCTGGCCGACGTTCAGCCACGCCAGCGAGTTCTCGGATTTGACTGCGGCATTGGCATAGCTGCGCGCAGCATTGGCATAGCGCGCCGTCTCGCGGGCTTCCGCATTGAAATATTTGACGGTTTCGTAGTTCAGCAGCGAGTCGACGGCCTTGGCGGCGGCGCCCGTGTCCATGTCGTTCATCTGTTCGCGCAGCTTGGCGCGCCAGTCGGTCACCGTCCGGGTGAACAGGATATAGGCGACGACCATCACCCAGGTCGCCACAACCATTTCCCAGCCGAACGAAAAGAAGAAGAAGACGGAGACCGCGACGAGTTCGAGGACCGTCGGCGCGATGTTGAACAGCATGAAGTAGAGCATCGTGTCGATGCTCTTGGTGCCGCGCTCGATGACCTTGGCGACGGCACCGGTCCGCCGGTCGAGATGGAAGCGCAGAGACAGGGCGTGCAGCCGCTGGAACACATGTTCGGCGAGGTGCCGGGTCGCATCCTGCCCGACACGCTCGAAGATGACATTACGCAGATTGTCGAACAGCACGCCAGCAAAACGCGCGCCCGCATAGGCCACGACCAGCGCGATGGCGACCTGTACCTCGGGCTTGAGCGCGGGGACCATGCGATCGATGGCAGCCTTGTACACAAGGCCCATCGACAGCGTGACAGCCTTCGACACGACGACGAGCAGCAGCGCGGCGACGACGCGCAGCCGCAACGCGCGGTTATCGGCGGGCCAAAGATAGGGGAGGAATCGACGCAGCGTCGCAAACCCGGCGGGGGTTGCTTCGCTCGTCTCGGTTACGGGCGGCATGAAGTGCGATGTGGGGGGTCCGGCCCCGCAAGTCCACTGCCTCAGGGAAGATCGTAGACGATCAGGCGGCAATCGGGGGCAGTGCTGTCCGTGCTGGCGCAGCGGCGGGGCGGCTGGCGGACCGGTGCGGCGCCGGCAGCGCGCGCATCGATGGTGCTGCTTTGCAGGATGACAGGGCGGCCGATCGTCGCCCGCGCCTCGGCGATAACCGCGGCTCCGGATCCGGGGGCATTTGCCGGCGGCAGCTCTGCAGCCACAGCGGCGGACGCATCGACGCTCCCTGCCGCCAGCAGCGCGGCCATTAACATGCGGATAACCATGATGCGGCGATGGGCCGCATGGTGTCCCCGGGCCGAGTCGATCTCGACTGTCGTGCTGTGCCTTCGCGGGAGTGCACCGGATTGGGACGGTTGCGAACGACGTCGGCAGGTGCTGCGCGTGAAGCCCGCGACAGCCGCACGCCATGTGCTTGGTCCGGAGCGGTAGGTGCGCTAGGGTGCATCCTCCATCTTAGGAGATTCCCCGATGACCCGTGCTGCGTGCGCTCTTTTTGCTGTTGCCGCCGTCGCTCTCGCCACACCTGCCGGTGCCGCGCTGCCCGTGGGAGCCACCGCGCCGGACTTTTCGACACAAGGCGCAATCGGCGGCAAGACGTTCCAATTCTCGCTTTCGCAGGCGCTGAAGAAGGGCCCGGTCGTCATGTATTTCTTCCCGGCGGCGTTCACGACCGGTTGCACGATCGAGACCAAGGCTTTCGCCGACGCCAGCGACGACTTCAAAAAGGCCGGTGCTACGCTTATCGGCGTGGCCGCGGACCCGATCGAAACGCTGCAGCGCTTCTCCACCGAAGCTTGCCGCAGCAAGTTTCCGGTCGCGATCGCCAGCCCCAAGATGATTGCCGATTATGACGTGAAATTGCCACTCATGGGGCGGTCAAATCGAACGTCGTTCGTGATCGCCCGCAATGGCAAGATTGCCTATGTCCTGTCTGAGATGAAGCCTGATGGACATATCACGGGTACGTTGACAGCCTTGCGGGGGCTGAACGGCAAAACGGCCGCGAAGTAAGCCCCGGGGCAAACTTGCGTTCGATGTTTACACTATCGAAACGACCTGGCTAACATAGCTCGATCCAGCAATTGGATCGGTAAGATGAACCAGCCTGCCCGTCGCGATAATCGCTATGCTGCCCGGCTGGACGTAAAGCTGGACGCCCTTTTGCGCGAACTCGGATCGGCAAACAGATTCGAGATCCATGTAACCGACCTGTCGCTGACCGGTATCGGCTTTACCACCAGTTTTCGCCTGAACATCGACCAACGTGTCGCGATTACCATTCCCGGGTTGGCCGCGCTCGAAGCGCGCGTTGCCTGGGTATCCGGTTATACCTATGGTTGCGAATTCGACCGCGCCTTGCATCTCGCCGTGTTCGACCATCTTGTCGCCCGGTATCGCAAGCTTCTTTAACCTGCTGACGCTAGCCTGCGCGACATGTGGCCTTTCACGACACGCAGGATCCTTGGCAACCGTTGGTGGGCGATGGCCTTTGTCGTATTCGTCTGCTGGCAGGTCATCGACATGTTCGGCGATCCCCCCGCCGCGGGTAACAACGCGGCCGCGACCGATGTTACTGGCGCCCCCGTCGACGATGCCCAGATGCGTCAGATGGTCGACACGCTCAACACGCTCGATAACGCCAGCTAAGCGCACGCCGGCCTCAGCGCGCTGACTCGACGCCCCGATGTCAGGCGGCCAGCTTCCTCAGCACGTACTGGAGGATTCCGCCGTTCATGAAATATTCGACTTCATTGGCGGTATCGATCCGACACAGCGCGGTGAAACTGAAGGTCGATCCATCGGCGCGGGTGACGTGTACCTCGACATCCTGGCGGGGCGCCAGGGCGGCGACGCCGGTAATCGTGAAGCTGTCGTCGCCAGTCAGACCCAGCGTCAGCCGCGTGTCGCCATTCTTGAACTGAAGCGGGAGCACACCCATGCCGACGAGATTTGAGCGATGGATCCGCTCGAAGCTCTCGACGATCACCGCCCGAACGCCGAGCAGATTGGTCCCCTTGGCCGCCCAGTCGCGCGAACTGCCCGTGCCGTATTCCTTGCCGCCGATGACGATCAGCGGCGTCATGTCAGCCTTGTGGCGCATCGCGGCATCGTAGATCGGCATGACTTCGCCCCTGTACGACGACATGCCGCCTTCGATGCCCGGCACCATCTCGTTCCTGATTCGGATATTGGCGAAGGTACCGCGCATCATCACCTCGTGATGGCCGCGCCGCGCACCATAGCTGTTGAAATCGGCCTTCGAGACCTGATGCTCCATCAGCCACTTGCCAGCGGGTGAGTCAGCCTTGATCGAGCCGGCCGGCGAAATATGGTCGGTAGTGATCGAGTCGCCGAGGATCGCAAGCGGTTTCGCTCCCATGATGTCCGCGACCGGCGCCGGCGTCATCGACATCCCCTCGAAATAGGGCGGGTTGGCGACATAAGTGCTGCCCGCGCGCCACTGATAGGTGTCGCTGCCGGTGACGTCGATCGCCTGCCAGTGGACATCGCCTTTGTACACGTCGGCATAGCGCGCCCGGAACATGCTGCGGTCCATGCAAGAGGCCATGGTTTCCGCCACCTCGGCATTGGTCGGCCAGATATCCTTCAAATAAACGTTCGCGCCGTCAGAGCCCACGCCGATCGGCGTGTTGACGAAATCCTCGGTCACGGTCCCCTTCAGCGCATAGGCAACGACCAGTGGCGGCGAGGCGAGGAAATTCGCGCGCACGTCGGGCGACACGCGCCCTTCGAAGTTGCGGTTGCCCGACAGCACGGAGGCCGCAACGATGTCGTTGCCGTTGATCGCGTCAGAGATCGGCTGGGCAAGCGGACCCGAATTGCCGATGCAGGTGGTGCAGCCATAGCCGACGAGGTTGAACCCGATCGCGTCGAGATGCTCCTGAAGCCCGGCCTTGTTGAAATAATCGGTGACGACCTGCGACCCCGGGGCAAGCGAGGTCTTGACCCAGGGCTTGGGCTTCAGGCCGCGTTCGTTGGCCTTTTTGGCGACAAGGCCGGCCGCGATCATCACGCCGGGATTGGATGTATTGGTGCAGCTGGTGATGGCGGCAATCACGACGTCGCCGTCGCCGATATCGTGGCTCCTGCCCTCGACAGCCACGCGCTTGAAGCCATCATGCTTGTAGATCGAGGCAAGGTCAGCATTGAACGTATCGTCGACATCGGTAAGCGCAACCTTGTCCTGCGGGCGCTTCGGGCCGGCAAGTGACGGCACGACGGTCGACATGTCGAGCTCGAGCGTCGAAGTGAAGACGGGATCGGGCGAGTCAGCGTAGCGCCACAGCCCTTGCGCCTTGGCATAGGCCTCGGTGAGGGCGATCTGGCTTTCCTCGCGGCCCGTGAGGCGCATGTAGTCGAGCGTCTTGTCGTCAATGCCGAAAAAGCCACAGGTTGCACCATATTCGGGCGCCATGTTGGCAAGCGTCGCGCGGTCGGCCAGCGTCAGGCTGTCCAGTCCCGGCCCGTAATATTCGACGAAGCGGCCTACGACGCCGTGCTTGCGCAGCATTTGCGTGCAGGTCAGCACCAGGTCGGTTGCGGTAATGCCCTCCTGCATGGTGCCGGTAAGCTTGAAGCCGACGACCTCGGGGATGAGCATCGAGACGGGCTGGCCGAGCATTGCCGCCTCCGCTTCGATACCGCCGACGCCCCAGCCGAGGACGCCGAGGCCATTGATCATTGTGGTGTGGCTGTCGGTGCCAACGCAGGTGTCGGGGTAGGCGATCGTCTCGCCCGAGGCGTCGACCGAGGTCCAAACGGCCTGCGCGATATTTTCCAGGTTAACCTGGTGGCAGATGCCCGTTCCAGGAGGGACGGCTTTGAAATTGTCGAGGCTCTTCGATCCCCATTTGAGGAAGTCGTAGCGCTCGGCGTTGCGGTGATACTCGATCTCGACATTCTGTTCGAA
>CBDFMO010000005.1:0-13473 GCA_965249705.1 Sphingomonas sp.
GCGACGTGCGTGGCGGGTCCGTCAGCCGTGAGGGCGTGCAGCGCGACCTGCTGCCGCTGATCGAGGGTACGACCGTGGCGACGAAATACGGGCCTATGAAGACCGACCATATATTGTTCATCGCATCAGGCGCGTTTCATGTGGCCAAACCCAGCGACCTGTTGCCCGAGCTTCAGGGCCGCTTGCCGATCCGCGTGGAGCTGAAGGCGCTGACCGAGGCCGATTTCGTGCGCATCCTGAACGACACGCGCGCCTCGCTCACCACGCAGTACAGCGCGCTGCTTGGGACGGAAGGCGTGACGGTTTCGTTCACCGACGACGGCATCGCGGCGGTTGCCCGAACGGCGGCCGAGGTGAACGCCAGCTTGGAGAACATCGGTGCCCGCAGGCTGTCGACGGTCATGGAGAAATTGCTCGAGGACGTCAGCTTCGACGCCGAGGATCGGCAAGGAACGACGCTTACCGTCGATGCGGCCTATGTCGATCAGCAGCTGGCGAGTGTCGCGCGCAACACCGATCTGTCGAAATACGTGCTATGATCCGCGTCGGTACTGCGGGCTGAGCCATTCCTCGCGCGCATGCCGACGCTTTTCCTGCCGTTGGGTCAGGACTCGAACGCTATGCCGCCGTATTCAACGCGGTGGAGATCAATTCGAGCTTCTACCGGTCGCATGCCCCAGCGATTTGGATGCGCTGGGCAGCAGCCGTTCCGGACCACTTCCGTTTCTCCGTAAAATTTCCCAAGGCTGCGACACACGAAGCCCGCTTGGTCGGGTGCGAGGGCATTATCGAGCGGTTCCTGGCCGAGACCTCGGCGCTCGGGGACAAGCGCGGTCCTGTCCTGATCCAGCTGCCGCCGAGCCTCGCCTTCGACACAGCGTTGGCGGGGCAGTTTTTCACTGCATTGCGCGATCGCTTTTCGGGCTCTGTCGCATGCGAGCCGCGTCATGCCACGTGGTTCGGGCGCGAAGCCGAGGCCGTCCTTACCGGCCACGCAATCGCACGCGTCGCGGCCGATCCTCCCAGAGTGCCCGCGGGGGATAATCCGGGCGGCGTGCAAAGCATGTCCTATTGGCGGATGCATGGCTCACCGCAGATGTACCGCACCCCCTATGCCGATCGGATCGCGCCGCTGGCCAATGCGCTTATGAAGGCAACGGGTGAGGTCTGGTGCATCTTCGACAACACGATGAGCGGCGCGGCGACGAGCGATGCGCTCGCGACGAAGACGTTTGTGGCCGAGGGGCAACACAAGTGATCCCGCTCGATCTGCCGCCAATGGAGGCCAAGGTCGCCGCCGAGTTGCCGCAAGGCGAGGGGTGGCAATTTGAGCCCAAATGGGATGGCTTTCGCTGCCTTGCGCACCGGAACGGCGACGACGTCGTGCTGATGTCCAAATCGGGCAAGGCGCTCGGGCGGTATTTCCCCGAGATCGTCTCATTGCTTGCGGGCTTGCCCGAGCCCTGCTTCGTCCTTGACGGGGAACTCGTCGTCCCGGTCGGAGACCGTCTATCGTTTGGCGCGCTTCAGGCGAGGCTGCACCCGGCGGCCAGTCGCATCGTGCGTCTGTCAGGCGAGACACCTGCGCAATTCGTGCTCTTCGACCTTTTGGCCCTTGGCAGTGCGGCGTTCCTCGACCGGCCGCTGGTTGAACGTCGCCAGGCACTCGAACGCTTTCACGCGCGTCACGGTGGCGCTGCCTTGCTGCTGTCGCCTGCGGCGCAGGACTCGGCAGTGGGGAAGGCGTGGCTTGCGGTAGCAGGCGAAGCGCTCGACGGCGTCATCGCCAAGCGTCTGGACGCCGCCTATGCTGCGGGTGAGCGCGCAATGGTCAAGGTGAAGCCGGAGCGAACCGCAGACTGCGTGATCGGTGGCTATCGCAGGGCATCGAAGGGAAACGCGCTCGCATCCTTGCTTCTTGGCCTGCACGACGAGGAGGGCAGGCTGCACCACGTTGGCTTCACGTCCGCACTTACCGTCGACCAACGGCTACAGTTCGAACACGAGCTTACGCCAGGCGAAGGTTTCAGCGGGAGGGCACCGGGAGGACCCAGCCGTTGGGCGACCGAACGGTCGAGCGCGTGGATCGCGGTTGTTCCCGACGTCGTCATCGAAGTCGCGTATGACCAGGTAACCGATGAGCGGTTCAGGCACGGCACACGCTACATACGCCGCCGCCCCGACAAATCACCTGCCCAATGCAAACTCGATCAGCTCGCGCTTCCCCTAGGCCCGACCGAAGTCGTCCGGCGGTTTGAGCAGAGCTAGTGCGTGCGTGGCACCACCGCCATCGCAAAGCTCTTCTCCGGCATCAGCCATCGCTTGGCCGTTACCTGAAGTTCGGCCGGAGTGATGCGCTCATAGTCACTGGCAAGCGTCGCCACATTCTGCAATCGGCTCGGGTCGGATGTTGTTCCGCTCAGCTCGTTTAACCAGAATGTATTGCCGCTCGAAGCACGCGCAATCGCCTGCTTGGTAGGCCCGATCGCACGCGTCAGTTCGTCTGCCGTAACAGGCTGCGAGGCCAGTTCGACGGCGATCTTCCGGGCGAGCACGAAAAAGCGATCGACGTTCGCAGGCTTGACCTGCGACGTCACGATAAAGCTGCCTCCACCCGGCATCTGGGCAGGCCAGTTGCTCGATACATTCGGGCTGTAACTGGCGCCCTCGCCTTCACGGAATTGCGCGAACATACGGTCGTTGAAGATGGCAGCGAGAATGTCGAGCTTACGGCTTTCGTAGATTTCGCCCGAACCACCTGCAGTTGGCCAGGCGAGCACGCCGATAGCCTGATCCGCAGGGCCGGTGTGCGTCCTGATCAGCGGCTGCGCTGTCGCTGCAACGCCCTTCGTCTGCGCGCTTGAGGGTATGACGGGAGTGTCGGCACGCGGGGGCAGCGCGCCGAAGGTTGCGGCAGCGGCGGCAAATGCCTTGTCCGCGTCGATGTCGCCGAAGATGGATAGCTCGATCGGACCGCTTTTCAATAGCGGCTCCCATAAGGCGCGGAACGTACTCGGCGTCAGGGCCTGGATTTGCGCAAGATCGGGTTCGACCCAACGTGCGTCGCCGCCATGAAGCAGGCCGGGCAGCTCATGCCGCAATACGCCGGCCGGACTCGCCCCGATGGTCGCGTACCCCGAGAGCGTCGCCGCGCGGACACGCTCGACAGGCGCGTTATCCCAGCGGGGAAACTGAAGCTTTGTGGCCATCAAGCGCAGTTGATCGTCCAGGTCGGCGGCGCGCGTCGCACCGCGCAGAACGAAGGCGTCGTCGCCGATCGCAAAGGCCATGCTCATTCGCCGGCCGCTCGTCAGACGGTCAAGCGCGTTTGCGTCGAGCGTTCCGATCCCGCTTTCGAGTAAGGCGCCGCTCGCCGCCCAAGCCGGGGTGGGAAGGTTGGCGGGCAAGGCCTTCATACCGTGCCCGAAACGTGCGCTTACATAGATCTTGCCGGCTTCGGCGGGGTTGGCGAACACGAGCACGCGAACGCCATTCGACAATTCCGCGACTTGCAGGTCGACGCCCGGGATGGTCACCCGCTTGACCACCGTCGCCGGCGTACCAAGCTTGGGCAAGGCGTCGATGCCAACCGGCCTTTGCGCCGACTGCGCATTCCCCGGCTTCACGTCGGCGGAAATCGCCGCGAGCAATTGGGCGTCGGCCCCGGGCAGCGGCTTGGGCGTCGTCAGGATCGCGCGAAGCGCCGTTCCGCTGAACATGCGCCGTGTTGCGGCCATGATGTTGGCGGGAGTCAGCCGTGCCTTCATGTTGGAGAAGACATCGCGCGCGACTTGCGGACTGGCGACCGTTTCCCGAATGTTGACCGCCTCGACCAGTGTGTCGGCCAGCCCTCCACCGCTTTGCGTCCGTGCCTGCTCGACACCCGCCTGCAACCCCGACGCGAATTCGGTCGCCTCGCGGTCGATATCGCTTTGAGCGGACGGCCGAATCAGCGCGTCGGCAATGACGGCGCGAACATCATGCACGGCGGCCTGCCAGTTTGCGGCGAGCGGAACCACCTGGATGTACGTTACATCGACCGAACGCGAGACGTCGTCCTGGCCCACCTCCGCCGTCAGGAAGCTGCCACCACCTCTGGCGCGCTCCTCGAGCCGACGGCTGATCAGGCGCAGCGCCAGCGTCTCGATCAGCTTGCCACGATTGTATTCGACCGTGTCGTTCTTCTGGTGCCACGGTCGAAGCACCGCCATGCTGACCGCCAGCGGCAATCCCGGTTCGACCACGACGCGCTCGCGCGGCGCATTCGGCGAGGGGACACCGAAATTCGTATCGGCGGGCGACGGGCCGATCCCGCGCCAGTCGCTGAAATACTTACGCGCCAGCGCCTCGAACGTGGCCGTCTCGCCATCGCCGACGATGACCAGCACCGCGCGCTCCGGCCGATACCAACGGTCGTGGAATCCACGCAGCGTTGCCGGCGTCGCGGCGTTGAGCGAGGCGACATCGCCGATCGGGTCCCGCTGCCCCAGTAACTGCCCGGCAAAGAAGACCTCGCGCGTCGCTTCGCCCACGCGCCGTCCCGGCCCATCCCCCTCGCGCAATTCGGCCAGCACCGTCCGGCGTTCCGCATCGACTTCGGCCTGCGTGATATCCGGCGCCGCCATCATCCCCGAAAGAACCTTCAGGCTTTCGTCGAGCCCGGCCGCCGTCGCGGCCGGCAGGTCGAGCTTGTAGATGGTCTGCGTGGGCGTCGTCGACGCGTTGGTGTCGGAGCCAAACGTCGCGCCGAGCCGCTGCCACAACCGCTTGGCCTCGCCATCGGGCACATAGCGCGAGCCGCGAAAGCTCAAGTGCTCGTTGAAATGGGCATAGCCTTTTTCGCCGTCGGTCTCGTTCAGCGATCCCGCGTCGATCGCCATGCGGATCGAGATCTGGCCCGGTGGCACGCCGTTCTTCCGCACCGCATAGCGCAGGCCGTTAGGCAATTCGCCGAACACCCACTCGCGGTCGGGAGGAATGTCGCTGCCCTTGTAGAGCCAGGGGGTGGATCCGGTCGATGGTACAGCCTGCGTCGCCTCGCGTGCCAGCGACGGCGTGACGAAGCAGATCGAGGCTACAAGAGCGAAGGCGCGCACGAGGCGCTGAACAACAGGGGGCATCGTCTGGCTCTATCGAGTGCGCTAGCTGTGCGCCAGATGAACGACCCGCGGAGGCAACGTCACCATGGTTGCCGCACGCCAGGCCCAAGTCTTTGATTTCCCGCAAAGTACCGGATCGAAGTTGAGGAAGTTGAGGGTCGATCGCACTCCTCGCATGTCTTCAAACAGCAGCGGCGCGTCGAGGGGAAGCATTGGCGTCGAGTCGCGTAAGCATGGCGGGGACGCTAGGTTCGGCGCACGCTGTAGGACAGCGGTAACCGCAAGGAGCGCCGGGGACACTCTATTGAGGGCCCCCTTTGACGCGCGGCAAAGTGGCAGCTGTTCCGATGGGCGCTACCGCCCTCGACCGCCGCCGCTGCGCTGAACCGCCCCCTTGTGCGTGCCGACCCCCGTCGGCCGGCGCGGCGCATAGCGGCTGCGCGGGGCGGCGGGTGCGGCGTCGCGGCGGCCTTGCGGCTCGCGGACGATCGTAACCTTGGGCAGCGCGGCTGCCTTGGTCGCGAAATCGGCGGGAAGCGGGGCAGGGGTCAGCTTGACGCCCGTCAGCTTCTCGATGTCGCGCAGCCAGCCCTTTTCGTCGCCCGCGACGAAGCTCACCGCGATGCCCGACGCGCCCGCTCGCGCGGTTCGGCCGATGCGGTGAACATATTGCTCGGGCACGTTGGGCAGGTCGAAATTGAAGACATGGCTGACGCCGGTCACGTCGATTCCGCGCGCGGCGATGTCGGTCGCGACCAGGATCTTGATGTCCCCGCGCTTGAACGCGTCGAGCGCATCCATGCGGGCATTTTGCGACTTGTTGCCGTGGATCGCCGCCGAACGGATACCGGTGGCCGCCAGATGCTTCACGATGCGGTCGCACCCGTGCTTGGTGCGGCTGAATACCAGCGCGCGCTCGATCGGCTCATTGGCGAGCACGATCGACAGCAACGCCTGCTTCTCCGCTGCGTTTACGAACGTCACGTACTGATCGACGCGCTCGGCAGTCGACGCGACGGGCGTGACCGACACCTGCACGGGATCGGTCAGGAACCGCGCGGCCATCTCGGCGATGGTCTTGGGCATGGTGGCGGAGAAGAACAGTGACTGGCGGACCTTTGGAAGCAGCTTGTCGATCGCCTTCAGCGCATGGATGAACCCCAGGTCGAGCATCTGATCAGCCTCGTCGAGAACGAAGATCTCGACGTGGCGCAAGTTGAGCGCGCGCTGTTCGATCAGGTCCATCAGGCGTCCGGGCGTCGCGACGAGGATGTCGAGCCCTGCACCGCACATGCGGATCTGCTTGTTGATCGGCATGCCGCCGAACACGACGCCGACCGACAGGCGCATGCCGCGCCCGTAATCCTCGAACGACTGCGCGATCTGCGCCGCCAGTTCGCGGGTCGGCGACAGGACGAGCATCCGGCAGCTGCCCGGCGGGCGCGGCTTGGGGTTCGCGGCAAGCCGCATCAGGCTGGGCAGCGCGAAGGCGGCGGTCTTGCCGGTGCCGGTCTGCGCAATGCCGCACAGGTCGCGTCCCTCGAGCAGCGGCGGGATCGCCTGCGCCTGAATGGGGGTAGGGGTGTCATAGCCCTTGGCGGTGAGCGCGGACAGGATTTGAGGGCTGAGGCCCAGGTCGGTGAATTTGGTCATGTGAATTGGACTCGTATCGAGCAGGCGCGCGCCCGGCTCGGGCACGCGCGTGCGGGTTGATGACAACCCGCGTGAAAGGGGTAGCCGCTTGGCTGGAGCGTCAGAAGGGTCCGGCCTGTCCCGTCCCTGTTTTTCGGGAGGGGCGCAATCACGCTGGCCGACCGCACGACGGGTGTCGTCGTGCTGCGCTGCAACGCCATATGACACAGGCGGTCGGGAATAGCAAGCGGCGTCGATTCCGACGTGTTCGAGGCCGGGCGCGCCGTCCGCTTACGAGCCGCGCGGGCCAGACCGAGAAATGGCTGAAAACTGCCGAAGTTCACACATAAAGCGTCGGTCGAGTTCAAGTTGCCTGTCACTAAAGCGAATCTTGGCGCGAGGATCGGGGGCAGGAAAATTTGCGGCTTCGTTTCGATCAAGTGGCACCCCCGCTGGTCCAAAGTTTAGTAAAGTTTAGCCAAACGATGCATCTGTTCGCACCCTCTCGTGACCGCTTCGTCGACGCAGACGAATCAGCTTGGCGACAGGCTAGGAGCGCAAAAGCATGTAGGACAGAGAGTCGCGCGCCGCGGCTTCTTGACTAGCTAAGGGGTTAGCTATACTCACATGATATGGCAGTCTTCACGGTCCATGCGGCAAAAACGAACCTGTCGCGGCTGATCGCCGATGCCGAGGCCGGCGGTGAGGTGATCATTGCGCGTGGGTCCACGCCGGCGGTCAGGCTGGTGCCGTGCGAAGGTGTAAGTGCCCCGGGCGATTTGCCACCTCGTCGGCCCGGGCGTTTGAAGGGCATCATTCATTTGAACGACAGCTTTTGGGACGAACTGAGCGACGAAGAAATGGGATACGGGCCGGACTCCAAACTTTGAGACTGCTGCTCGACACGCACGCACTCATATGGTGGTTCGAGGGTTCGCCTAAGCTTACCACACCGGCCGTTCAGGCGATCGCTGATAGGGGCAATGACGTGTCGGTGAGCGCGGTCAGTGCCTTCGAATTGACCACCAAGCACAGGGCCGGCAAACTCCCCGACGTCGCGCCGCTTTTGCCTGTTTTCGACAAATGGCTTGTGCGCGAAGGTTTCCTTCAGCTGGACATAACGCTGGATCACGCCCGACTTGCTGGGTCTATGGCGATCCCGCACCGTGACCCGTGGGATCGCCTGCTCATCGCGCAAGCGCAAGTTGAAGACATGGTCCTGATCTCAAACGAAATGCTGTTCGACGATTGGGGCGTCAAGCGCCTCTGGTAACCGCATCCGCCACGGCCCGCACCCGGGCCTCGCGATCCCCTGCGCGCGCTGCCACCATCGCGTTATAACGCGTCAGCGTTGCGGCATCGGCCTTCTCCGGCGTACCGCTGTCGAACGGCGGTGCGGGATCGTATTCGAGGGACAGCTGCACGAACCGGGCGTGATCCTTTCCGCGGATCGCCGACGTCAGTGCCAGTGCGAAGTCGATGCCTGCGGTCACCCCGCCGCCGGTCACCCGGTTACGGTCGAACACCACGCGTTCCGCGACGGGCTCCGCCCCGAACCACGCCAGCTGGTGCCGCGATGCCCAGTGGCAAGCGGCACGGTAGCCGGTCAGCAACCCGGCGGCCGCCAGCACCAGCGAGCCCGTGCACACGCTGGTCACCCAGGTCGCCTCGCTGCCCACGTGCCGCACCCAATCGAGCGTGGCGGCATCCTCCATCGCGGCGACGGTGCCGAACCCGCCGGGCACGCACAGCACGTCGGCGCGTGTCACTTCGGCGAATGTCGCGGTCGGCAACAGGTCGAACCCGGCGTCGGTCGGCACTGGCGCGCGCGTCGCCGCGACCAGATCGATCCGCGCGTCACCCAAGCGCGACAGCACTTGCGCGGGGCCGGTCAGGTCGAGCTGGGTGACCTGAGGAAACAGCAGGAAAGCGACGTGGACCGGTTCCATGTTGCGTCGCCTAGCCACCGCGTCCACAGGCGGCAAGATGAGCGGCATTCTCGACAACATCCTTGCCACGCTGGCGATCTGGCTCGGCGCGGTCGTCACGGCACTGGGATACCCCGGCATCGTGCTGCTGTCGGCAATCGGCAGTGCGTGCATCCCGATGCCGAGCGAGATCGTCTATCCATTCTGCGGCTATCTCGTCTCCACGGGGGCATTCACCCTGATTGGTGCGACGGCAGCGGCGGTATTGGGGGAAAACATCGGTGCAGCAATTGCCTATGAAGCCGGCAAGCGCGGCGGGCGGCCGTTCGTCGAACGTTTCGGACGGTATCTGTTCGTCGATCTGCATCACCTCGACATGGCAGAGCGGTTTTTTGCCCGGTTCGGCCCGGCGGCGGTCCTCGTGGGGCGACTGTTGCCGCTGGTCCGCGCGTTCGTCGCGCTGCCGGCAGGCATGGCGCGGATGAACCGGGTAACGTTCCATATCTTTACCAGCATCGGATCGGCCATCTGGTGCTTCGCGCTGATCTGGCTCGGCATGAAGCTGGGCAATGCCTGGGGCAGCGACCCGCGCCTGAAACAGATTTTCCACAGCCTCGACGTGGTCATCGTCGTTGCGGTCCTGGCCGTCGCCGCGTGGATCGTATGGAAGCGGATACGGGGCGTGGGGGCGCGCTAGAACAGCACGTCGACGGTGTGCAGCGCCACGCCGACCAGCCCGCCGACGACGGTGCCGTTGATGCGGATGAACTGCAGGTCGCGCCCGACCGCATTTTCGACACGGCCGGTGATGGTATCGGCGTCCCAGCCGCGCACCGTGTCCGACACGAGCCGGACGATCTGATGGCCATAGCTCGCCGTCACGCCGACGGCCGTACGCCGTGCGAAACGGTTGATCGTCGTGCGCAGACGCGGGTCGGTCTCCAGCGTCTGCCCCAATTGCCGGATCATGTCGCCGACCTTGCCGCTCATCGCCGCATCGGAATCGCGCGCGACACGGAGCAGTGCCGCGCGCGACGACTCCCACAGGCCGTCGATCCAGCGGCGCATCGCCGGGTTGCGCATGATCTCGTCGCGTAATTCCGCCACGCGCGCGCGCATCCTGGGATCGTCCTGCAACGCGATGGCGAGGTGCGCCAGCCCTTCCTCGGCCTTGGCACGCAGCCTATGGTTCGGGTCGTCGGCCATCTCGGTCAGCATCTTGGCCAGTCCCTCGATGATCGCATCGGCGAGCGTCGCGTCGAGGCCGGTCCAGCGCAGCAGGCTCCCCGCGCGCGCATGGATCATCTCGCGGACCAGATCGTCGTTCGAGCTCAGCGTCTTCGCCGCCCATTTGACGATGCCATCGATCAGCGGGCGATGTCGCCCTTGTGAGATCGCCGCGCCCAGCGCCTGGCCCAGCAAGGGCGCCAGGTCGAGTTCGGCGATGCGCGCCGATACCGCGCCCTTCACCATGCCGCCCAGCCGCTCGGGATCGAGCGAACCCAGCATGTCGGCCGCCAGCCGCCCCGCGCCCTCCTTCATGCGCCCGCCCGCGTCCGAGGGGCGGGCGAGGAAATGCCCGGCAGCAGCGGCAAGGTCGAGGCGGCTCATGCGCCGCGCGACGACGGCGGGCGTGAGGAAATTGTCGCGGAGGAAAAGCGCCAGCGTGTCGCCGATCCGGTCCTTGTTGCGCGGAATGATTGCGGTGTGCGGTATCGGCACGCCGAGCGGGTGACGGAAGAGCGCGGTGACCGCAAACCAATCGGCCATCCCGCCGACCATCGCCGCTTCCGCAAAGGCGCGGACGAAGCCGACGGCGGGATGAAGATGAGCGAATTCCCGGGCCACGAGATACAGCGCCGCCATCGCGACGAGCAGGCCGGTCGCCGTCGCGCGCATCTGCGCGGCGCCACCCTGTATGGGCAGGCGGAGGGACGGGACGCCGCCGATCATCGACGAAGAACGCGCAGGCCGCGCGTCCGGTTCACTCGGCGGGCTGAGCGATCAGCCCGCGCTCGCCATCCTTGCCGCCGTTGGTCAGCCGTCGTGACAACCAAGGTCCGACGCGCCCCTCGACGCCGACGGCAAGACTGAAGGTGGCAGGCACGATCAGCAGTGTGAGAACGGTCGACAGCAACAGGCCGCCGATCACGGTGATGCCCATTGGCGCGCGAAACGAGCCGTCGCCGCTTAGCGACAGCGACACGGGCACCATGCCCGCGACCATGGCGACGGTGGTCATCACGATCGGCTGCGCGCGCTTGTGTCCTGCGTCGACGATCGCGGTGAACTTGTCGACGCCCTTGTTCATCTCCTCCAGCGCGAAATCGACGAGCAGGATCGAGTTCTTCGCGACGATGCCGAGCAGCATGAGCAGGCCGATGAACACCGGCATCGACACCGGATTGTCTGTAATTCGCAGTGCCAGCAGGCCGCCCAGCGGCGCGAGCAACAGCGACCCCATGTTCACGAACGGCGGCATCACCCGCTGGTACAGCAGCACAAGGACCGCAAAGACGAGCAGGACGCCGGCGATCACGGCCAGCACGAAGTTCAAGACGAGTTCGGCCTGCCATTTGACGTTGCCGAGCTGCAGCTCCTTTACCCCCTCGGGTAGGTTCTTCATCGCGGGCAGCGCGTGAATCTTGGCAAGGCCCTCGCTTGTGACGACGCCGGGCGCCAGATCGACGCCGATCGATGTACGCCGCGTCTGATTGGTCCGCTGGATGACGACCGGCCCCGCACCGAAGCCGATGTCGGCGACGACCTTTAACGGGATCGAACCGCCGCTAGCCGTCGGCACGGGGAGGTTCTGAATTGTCGCCAGACTGCGGCGTGAATCCTCGCTGAGCGCAACCCGGATCGGGATTTGCCGGTCGGACAGCGAGAATTTGGCGCTGTTCTGGTCGATGTCTCCCAGCGTTGCGATCCGAATCGTCTGGCTCAGCGCCTGCGTCGTCACGCCGAGCGAAGCGGCGAGATCGAGCCGCGGCTTGATCGTGATTTCGGGCCGCAGCAGATCGCCATTGAATCTCGGCGCGCGTAGTTCGGGCAATGTGTGCATGTCCTCGACCACCTTGTTGGCGGTGGCATTGAGCAACACTGGATCGTCGCCACCCAAGGTAATCGTGATATCCCGCCCTGTATTTCCTGGACCGCCATTCTGCTGACTTTGAAAAATGACGCGGGCATCCGCGACGGCGCTAAGCTTGGGTGCCCAACGATGCTCGAACTCAACGCTTGAAATTGCACGCTTTTTCTTGAGCGTGAGATATATATTCGCGCTCCCAACGTTAATCGACGAGAATGCCTTATCGACCTCTGGTGCTGCGGCAAGCATATTGCGAACCTTGTCGGCAATAGCCTCAGTCTGGTGTAGTGTCGCGCCAGGCACGAGCTCAATCCGTACCTGACTATAATCGGTATTCTCTGCGGGTACGAACGTCATCGCTATCGATTTTAAGCCGAGCGGCGGAATACCCGTCCAAGAGATGACAGTGAGTAGAAAAGCTAGTGCACCGACGGCAACCGTTTTCCATCGATTGGCAAGTGTCCAGTGCAGGGCGGACATGTAACGGTCCATCAGCCAGCCACCGCCATGTTCAGCATGACCATGGCTCTTCAGGAAGTAGGCAGCGACCATTGGCGTTATCAGGCGCGCGACGGCCAAGCTGACAAGGACGGCTGCGACGATCGTCAGGCCGAAGTTCTGGAAAAACTGCCCCGAAATGCCGGGCATTAGACCGACGGGCAGAAACACCGCGACAATTGCCATGGTTGTTGCCAGCACGGCGAGCCCAATTTCGTCGGCGGCGTCGATCGATGCTTGGTAGGCGGTCTTGCCCATGCGCATATGACGAACGATATTTTCGATCTCGACGATTGCATCGTCGACGAGCACGCCGGCGACCAGGCTGAGCGCGAGCAGCGACAGCCCATTTAGCGAAAAGCCCATCAGGTCCATGAACCAGAAGGCGGGAATTGCCGACAGCGGGATCGCGATCGCCGAAATGACAGTGGCGCGCCAATCGCGCAGAAACAGGAACACTATAACGACCGCGAGAGCCGCCCCCTCGATCATCGCCTCGATTGAAGAGTTATACTGACCCAAAGTGTACGGAACATTCGTGTAAAGCAGCGTGAACTTGATCTTTGGATTTTCATTTTGCAGCAGGTCGAGCTGCTTTTTGACGTTGTTGTAGACTGAAACATCAGAGGACTTTTTCGCTTTCTCGATTGAGAAGGCTAGGACCTGACGGCCGTTCATCTTGGCAAGATTACGCTGTTCCGCATAGGCATCCTGAACCTCGCCGAGATCGGCAAGTTTTACGGTGCGGCCATTGCCCGTCGAAATGTCCGACTGCGACAGATCGAAGGCGTTGCGCGCATTGCCCAGCACGCGGACGGATTGCTCGGCCCCGGCGATCTCGGCCCGCCCGCCGGCGGCGTTGGTGTTGACGGCGCGCAGCTGCTGATTGACCTGGCTGGCGGTGATGCCCTGCGCCTGCAGTTTCTCGGGATCGAGGATTACCCGGATTTCCCGGCTGACCCCGCCGCGACGGTTGACCGCCGCCAGGCCGCCAACGCTCAGCAGCCGCTTCGAGACGGTGTTGTCGACGTACCAGCTCAATTGCTCGAGCGTCATGTCGGTGGTCTCGACCGAGAAGAAGCCGATCGGATCGCCGGAAATGTCCACGCGCTGAATCTGCGGCTCGAGGATGCCGTCGGGCAGGTTGCTGCGGATGTTGGCGATCGCGTCGCGCACATCGTTGACGCCGCGGTCGATCGGCGTGCCGATGGCAAATTGAACGAAT
>CBDFMO010000006.1:0-49155 GCA_965249705.1 Sphingomonas sp.
GCACCGCCGTCCTCCATTGCGCCAGTCGGTCGGAACCGCTCGGTGCGCAGCAGCATCCGGCTGTCCTCGACAACCAACTCGATATCACGGCGCAAGGCCTGTTCGGCGATCGGGTCGAGCGGGTTATAGTCGATCCGGTCATCGCCGCTTGCCGTCGTCGGCGAGGTCAGCTCATCAAGAAAGGCGATGAGCTCGGTCGGTGCGACATCGCGCGATGGGACGTCGAGCGACCGCAACAAGCCGGTCAGGTTTTCGCGCAGCGCGACGATCTCGTCATTGCCGATGGTTCCCGAAGGCACACCCACCGAGATGAAAATCTGGTGGTGACGGGCATGAAAGGGCGCGCTTGCCGATCCGCTGGTCCAGACGAGATCGTGGAAGGCATCCACCCGCTGGCGCGCGATCGCTTCGAACACGCCGCCCTTTGCATAGCGCGGCGCAAACCAGGGCGCGATCGTGCGGCCGATCCTGGGTGAGGCCCAATGGACGATCTGGACGCACGCACCTGGCGGGAGCCCCTCGGAGAAGAACTGGCCGAGCAGATCGCCGGTCCGCTCGTCGGCGCCCACGAGGGGGGCCACCGCCAGCACGAATCCGGTCGACCGCGCATTGAGGTAGAGCCGCTGCGACGGCTCGAAAACGCGATAGGGCAAGAAGCCCGACAGCATGTCGAGGGCGAACACGGGCCGTGCGGCCTCATCGCGTTCGGCGTCGCCGAACAGGCCTTCGGCAACCGTGTCGTAGAGGCGGCGGAACGACAGGCTCATCGGGGCGCACCTTCGGCAGGAGCATCGTCGATGCTCGTGGCAGTTTCCGACTGCCCTTGCGCCTGCGCGATCAACGGTGCCGCGAGCGCACGGACCCGGGCTGCTGCCAAGGCCTTTTCATCGGCCGGTTTCGGCACGTTCGTGCCCAGCAGGATGCGGCCTTCGTCCGCGCGTTCTTTCGGGAGCAGCGGCGGCAACAGGCCCGGTCGCTCGATCCGGTGCCCTTTTCGCGCGGCTGCCAATGCCGAGGGCGATGGCATAATACCCGGTGGCAGCGGCGAGGCCGCATCGACACCGTTGAGGGGATGAGGGACCCGGGCGGGGGGAAGACCCGGGCCCCTCGGTCGCCGGAGCTGTTGCTTCGGCGAGTCCCGCGCGCAGTGAGGAAGGGGCGAAACTGCGCGCGAGATCTGAAGAATTGGTTCGGGCCGCCAGGGTCCAGCGCGGCGCTTCGACCACGGCATGGACCGTTGCTGCATCGTGGAGCACGCCGTCACCATCGACATGGGCAGGCAGCAAGATGGTCAGCGTGCGCTCCCCCGTGCGCAGTGCCACGGTGGGATTGCTTGCGCTCGCCGCCGCGATGGGCGCAGCCGGCACGATCGCAAGATCGGCACGTCGATCATCGGCGTCCGCCATGTGCGCAACGGCGCGAGCATCGATCGCCGACATCGGTGCACAACCGCCCTTGGGCGCGCGGCACGCGAAGTCGCCGCGCACGCTGCCGCCGATCGTGGTGCAGCCCGATGCCAGTGCCAGCAGGCTGGCGAGACCCAGCATTCGGCGAGATGAATTCAAGATATTCATGATTTGTTCCCCTTCACAAAGGCGAGCAACTGCTCGGCGGTCCGATATCCTTCTGCGACGGTACCGTCGGCGCGGATCACGACCGGGGTGCCGCCGAAAGCATGGCGCTTGGCGAACGCCTCATTGGCATCGAGCCCGGTGGTGTCGCATTTGCGTGGCGCCGCGATCGTATTGGTCTCGTAGGCTGCATGGAGCGCGGCGACCGGGTCGGGTGCGCAGAGCACGCGCTCGGCGGCATGGCGACTGGCTTCGCCGAAAATCGAGATCGGGCGTTCCTCGACACGGAACCCGCCGCGTTTGAGTTCGGCCGAAAGCTTACGGCAATAGCTGCAGGCAAAGTCGCTGAGAACGACGAGCCTGGGTCCGGTCTCGGGGCCCCAATGGATTGCACCGCCTTTGGGCAGTTCGGCGAGATCGACCTTGGCGGCGGGTGCCGCTTGCGCTTGCTGATGCTCGTCTTGCGCGTCGGCGTTGCCGGCTTTCGCGGCACCCGCGACGAGCGCTTGCGGGTTGAGCTCGAGCAGCCGTGCGGCTGTGACATCGGCGCGTGTCTCCATGTCGTAGAGCCGACCGATCATCAGGTAGCGGGCTGCCGGATCGACGTAGAAGAGCGTCGTTCCCGCAACGACTTCGCACATCCCGCCAAAGCCGGCGCAGTTGATGCTCGTCACCTTGGTCTTGGGCAGTCTCGCCAGCAGCGCCTGCTTGACTTTGGTCGTATCGGCACCGCCGAAGATCGGCGTGCCATGCGCGGCGTTGGACAGCGCGCCGAGCCCGACGCCGAGCGCCAGTGCGCTGACCGCAATTCCGGTCCATGCGCGCCAGCCGGTGGTCTGCTTCGGGCGCTCTGCTGCTTCCGCGGCGCGCGCCGCGTTCAGTTCGTCGATGGGCGTGATCATTGGCTCTTCCTCACATAGACACCGTCCAGAAAGACGATTTCGACATCGATGCCGGTCGGCATCTCGATCACCGGCTGGTATTGCTCGGCGCGTTCGATCAGATATTTGGAGACGGTATCGGCGGCATCGCCGATGCCCTGCCCCAGCCCGCCTTGAGCGATGTCCCCGCCCGACAAGGTCGAGCGCTTGCCCGACGCATCGGTGGTCAGGCCCTGGAACACGCTGTTGGCATTGGCCGAGAACCCGCGCCCGAACCCGCCGACGACACCGGCGAGCAAGGCTTGCGTGACGAGATTGCCCTCACGGCTGACGACGCGGCCGCGCACCCCGGTCTTGCCGGCAAAGCTGATGAAGCCCTTTACCTCGGAGACCGCAACACGCCCGCCAGGCTGGTCGCAGGTCATCTTGGCAAGCTTCACATAGACCTTCTCCGAGGAGAGATCGCCGCGCGCCGCGCCGTTGACGACGCAGCCCTGCAGCCGTGTCGACAAAAGCTTGCCGTCCTTCACGACCGAGCGCGCTGGGCCTGTGATCCGGAGCACCACCGGCAAGGGATCGGTCTGGCTCGCGACCCCTGCAGAGGCATCTACACCCACGATGACACGCGCCGGTGCATAGGAGTTCGGCGGCAGATAATCGGGCGAGTCCTCGACCTCGAGCGTGCCCTGAGCCGGACGCGTCCCGCGTGCCGGGCGCGTGTCTGACGCCCCTGACGTAAAGCTCAGCGTCTTGACCTCGCGTTGCGGCAGCGGATCAGGCACATCAGCAGCGGCGGGTACAGTCCCTCCCCGCGCTGTCGGCGCCGCATTGGCAGCGGCCTGTGCTTCGGCACTTTGCCGGAGCGCGGCATTCTCGGCCGTGAGCGCATCGATCGTATGCGCGCCGTCCGCCTTCATGGCCGCATTCTGCGATGCGAGTTGGTCGAGTTGCGCCTGCAGCGCTTTCGGATCCCCACGTGTGTCTTCGAGCGCCTTGATCTGGCGCTGCTGCGCGTCGAGCCGGTTGCCGTAGATCGCGACGAACTCGCGCTGCGACAGGTCGCGATTGACGAGACCATCGGTTTCGATCTTGGTCGGCGCATCGGCTTTGGGCGCCACGCCCGTGCCCGTTCCGAACACTGCCCAGAGCGCAAGCGCGGCCGCCGTCCCGCCGCCGCCGAGCAGCAGCATGCGTTGTCGCGCGCGGGTTTTGGCGTTGAGCGCACCGAGCGCCGACGGCATTGTGTCGCCAGCGATCACAGTTGAAGCTGCGGGGGCGACAACTTCTGGAGGTGTCGTGCTCATGCGCCGGCTCCCGCGCGTTCGACGACCCACAGGGTCGTCGCCTGGCCCTTGGCCAAAGTGTCGGTGCCGAGGCTGAGTGCGACCGACGCGGTCCCGGCAAAATCGCCAGGCACGAGCTTGGCCGGTACGTCGCCGAGATTATCGATCCGGACGACGCGGCCGATAAGGCTTGCGCCACGATATTCGGCGATTGACTGGATCTTCAGATCGCCGACCCGCGATACGCGGCCCGACGCTTGCCGGACACGGTAGCCATCGGGGAGCTTCGACGCGGCCATCGCCTGGATGAGCCGGATGGCCTCCGCGCTGGTCTCGCGCGGCCGGTCATCGCTTGCGATTTGCTCGGCCGCGACCCCGGCATTGTTGACGAAGATCTGCGCCGCTGCCGTGTCGCCGAGCACGCAGGCGAACTTGTACACATTGCCCTTCTTCGACGTGGCGAAGAAGCTTATGCCCGGGGCGGTAAATCCCGTTGCGACCGATACATATATGTCGCCACGCACCGGCTCGTTGGTGACGGTGAAGTCGCTCGCTGGATCGCCCGTCGTGATCTTGCTGACGCTGGCGAAGGCATCGCCGACCAGGCTGATCCGCGTCAGTTCGCGCGACGAGATCGAGCAGCGGACCTCACCATTGTCGGCTGTCTCAACGAACTGGTCAGCAAAGGCCGGCGTCGATTGGAAGGCGAGCGCGGCACCGAGCAGCACAGCGCCGAGCGGCTTGCGCGCGAGACCGAGCTTGCGTCGGCAACCGGCCGCACGCGTGGAAATCGAGAAAGTCATGACTTGGGTTTCCCTTCGGGGACGAGGGCGAAACTTTCGAGCGAGAGCGAGAGCCCGGCGTAAATCCAGCCGAAGCGGAACCGCTTCTTCTCGCTGGCAATTACCTGGCCGCCGACAAAGGTCTTGAGATCGCCATCGACGATCGACACGAGACCCTTGGGATCGACCGTCATGCCGGTGATAACAAAGGCTTGCGCCACATCCGACCCGCGCTGTTCGGTCACGATCCGCATCAGTTCGGCGCGCAGCTTTCCATAGGCCGAAGGATGCGCGATCTTGAGGATCGCGTTCATCCAATAGTCGAGGCCTTCGGGCGTCCGGTTGAGCAGCATCAATGCTGTGTCGCGGGTCACGAACTCGAGATAGTCGGCGCTCACGCCCGAGGCGCTGATCTGGAGAGCGCGCGGTGCAACCGGCTGCAGGATGACTTCGCGGTCTTTCGACGTCACCGCCGCGCCCAGCGCGACATTGACGATGAACGAGAGCGCGACGGCGGCGAGCAGCGCCTTTCGCTGACGCAGCAGCGACTGGCTGCGCTGATGCGCAATATCGGCTAGCATCTGATGAGCTCCTTCAACCGGCGAGGCGGCGCATGTGTGAGGGCGGAGTGGCACGCATGCGGACAAAGCTCTCGCCCAGATACCAATAGGCAGCATGGATGACCCAGGCGCTGGCACGCCCTGCTTTTGCCTTACGCAGTGCGAACCACGCCGCGCCTGCACCCATGATGCCGATCACTATATGCTGAGCGAGAATTCCCCAGGCGAATGGGATCACCAGCCCCATGAATTCATCAAGGGTCCAAAGGCCGATGAGCTCGGGATCGTCGAGACGCCGGGGAACAATGTATTTGTCGAGCATGCGAACCGCTCCGCCCTCTTGTCGCCGCGCCTAGATCAGCGCGGTGATGGTGGAGGTGACGATCGGGACACCGGTGCCGACACTGATGCCGACGCCGACCGGCAGCGCGACCTGACCGAGGCTGAACCGGCCCGACGCCATGCCGATGATGCCACCGGCGAGACTGAGCACGGTAATGACCTTACCGCCCGAACCTTCGAGGAAATCGGTGAACTTGGTCAGCGCCGGACTGAAGGTGGCATCGGCACCGGCATAGGCCGCGGTTGCACAGGCAAGCAGCGCGATGGCCGGGATTGCATAATCGGCAGCGCGGCCGAGCGATGGACGGGGAAGCGATTTGAGGGACATCATGGGGAAGACAACTCCGCGAGGTGGTTAGTCGCGGCCCGAAAGTGCGACCGCCGATTGACCTTGCGAGTGTGCCTCCGACTCTGCGATCAAAAGGAACATAGAACGAACATAAAGGCAGTTTTTGAGGCCGTTCGGCGCTTCCCGTCGCAGTTGTTGCAAGGCAATTTCCTAGAATTGCTGCTTCCCGATGCACGCCATCAGTTTCCCGTCGCGCTTTTCGCGAAGTGCATCGCAGCCCCGTGATTCTCCCTGATTCGAGGGGATTGAGGGCCCAGATATGCAACCTTGCTCTCGCCTTGCCAGTTCGGCGCGATAGGATGTTCTTGTTTTGTTTTCCTACAGGCTCGCGGCTTGGTAGGTGCGAGTCGAAAGGTGATGCATATGCAAATCGAGTCGGACCTCCCTCTTCCGTCGATCGACCGTTCGGTCCGCGCCATTGTAAGCGAGCTGGTCGGGTCGACCCGACGCCCGCAACGCGAACTCCTCGCGCGGACCGGGCTGAGCAAGGATCAGCTGAGCCGAGCCCTGCGCGGTGCGCGTCAGATGGAGCTCGCCGAAGCCGTTGCCATATTGGGCGCGGCTGATTTTCCAGCGCGCGGCGTGTTGGCCCTTGCGCTGTTCGAGCGGCCCGACCTCGCAATCGAATGGTCGCACTCGGGCATGGCGGCTTTTTTCGAAGCGCTGATCGCGGCGCTCCCTGACGCTCTTATATCTGAGCTGGGCGAAGAGTTCGACCGGATCAATCCGCGCTGGGGTGCCCAGGCCGCCAAGTTCGTGGCGCAGCGTCTGGCGAAACACGTCGAGGAGATCATCGCGCGCGAAGAAAAGCTAGGCGACCTCTCCTTCGTGGCTGCGGCGTAAATGCATTTCGTCGTCGCCAGATTGCTTGCTTTGCCGCCCTGATCTCGACCTTCAGCCAGAGGGGAGAAGGCGAGCGATTGATGAGCAGGCTGGCGATCACGTCAGCAGCTCAGTCCATCAACGGCTCGACCGCACTGTATCGAGAGCCGCGTGAAGGGAGCGGGCCTCATCTCGACGCCACTCAAATCACGAGACTTGCGATGCGTACCCAGATTTCACCGAAACAGCCCCTGTCCGACCTCGATCGCCGCATGTCGCGCGCGCTCGAACGAGGCCGAGGTATCAAGCTGAGCGACAGCGATCTGGATCTTCTTGCAGCAACCGGAGCCTATTCCGTTCTGCACGACGCGGCCGAGCAAGCGCTGAAAGATCAGGCACAATGTCGCACCCATCAGAGGCAATCTACCGTCGCGGAAAATACTGGCTTGCGTGGGATTCCAAGCGAGACGGAACGCTCCGCTCCCCCAACCTCACAATCTTCTGGTACGATCCCCCGCCGGGACGGCGCATCCGCAGCGCTTCAACGGGCACTGGCAATGAAGTAGAGGCAATCAAGAAGCTCGATCTGGCCTATCTGTCGGATCAGGGCGAATCCATCAGCTATTGCCCGACATGTGGGCAGACGCTTGTGAAAGCCGAAGCCTATCTTCTCGCGGATGCGATCGTCGATTACCGAACAGAGCACGGCGACCAAAAGGCATCGAGCACGTCAATCGCAGGTCGCTTGAAACATATCCTCGGGTATCTTGCTGAAAATGGACTGTCGGCAACTAGCTGCGAAGCCGCCACGACGAGCGTTTTCGCTGAGAAATACCGGGTATGGGCTCGAACACAGCCGGTGCGCTGGCGGAACAAAAGCGGCGAGGTGACGATCGAGAAAGTCCGGAGCCCAGCGGCCATCGAGGAAAGCCTCAACCAGCTCCGAGCGGTGTTAAACCACGCGGTCGAAACCAGACGGTCAGACGCACGGCCGACCTTCAAAACTCTGACGCGACGAAAAGCATCGAGCCCGCGACGGGTGCGGTGCGACGTCCGCGTTCTTGCGAACATGCTCGCATATGCTGCCGAGCCAAAGATGAAGCGCGAAGCCCTGCATGCTTTCCTTATCGGCTCGTTGACGACGATTGCGCGACCTGACGCCATCTTTGACATTTCGATCGCGCCAAAACGACGTCAGTGGTGGCCAGGTTCAGAGACGATCGATCTCAATCCGGCCGGGCGAGAGCAGACAAAGAAGTTTCGACCAGTACTGCCGGCTTTGCCGTTGCTTGCGGCTTGGTTGGACAGCATCAATAATCCTGGTGGATGGCTTGTCGCGCATAAGCAACAGCCGATTTTGCGGATCGACAAGGCGTGGAAGTCGATGCTCACCGCCCTTGATCTTCCAATGGAGCGCGAATGGATGCCATATATTCTGAGACACAGCTTGGCGACCATGGTCCGCGAGCGGGGTGCCAGTCCTTGGGACTTATCTGGATATATGGGGCATAGAATGCCCGGCCAAACAGAGACTTATGCAGTCACAAGTCTGTATCCGACAGTAACGCGAGCGCTTCAAGAAATTATCGCTGAGCTTTCCGCGAATTCATCGACAATACTGCACCGGAGCTGCACCGGAAATTTGGACGGGTAGCTGGGTACCGGCGTCGATTTTCTCTTTGAATTCAAGGAGAAAATGGTGGGCGTGGCAAGGATTGAACTTGCGACCCCTGCGATGTCAACACAGTGCTCTACCACTGAGCTACACGCCCACACGATCGGGGTAAGGCGGCGTCCCTAGCGATGCCGGACGCGCGTTGCAAGCGGTCAGAGGCGGCCCGCGTTCGGCCCCTCGAACATGCGGTCGACTTCGAGGACGAGGTCGCGCAGGTGAAAGGGTTTGGACAGGACCTTCGCCTGCGGCAGCGCTTCGCCGGCGCGCAGCGTGACCGCCGAAAAGCCGGTGATGAACATGACCCGGGTGGCGGGCGCGATGACCGAAACCCGCTGCGCAAGCTCGATGCCGTCCATGCCGGGCATGACGATGTCGGTGAGCAGCAGGTCGAAACTTTCGCCGCCTTCGACCAGGGCGAGTCCGTCGGTGCCGCATTCCACGGAAACCACGGCATAGCCCGAACGCTCGAGCGCCCGCGCCAGATGCTGCCGCATCGCGCCATCGTCTTCGGCAAGCAATATGCGGATCATCTCGGGTCCCAGGCAGCGGCGGCGATGTCCCGATGACATCGCAGTGCCCCTGTATGACGGCAGCGGTTAAGAAATTCCAGTGCGCAGCCGACAATCACGGCCTAAACCTGGCGCATGGCGCACGTGTTCGACAGCATCAACGAAGCGGCGACCGGCGCCGTCGTCTTCACGGTGACGCACGCGGGTCGCGACTATCCGGCATGGCTGCTGGGCCGGCTTGCCGTGCCCGCCGAGCGGATCGCGCCGCTCGAGGACCGTCTCGCCGACCTGCTCGTCGCGGACGTGGCGCGCCAGGGGTGGCGGACGCTGATCGCCCGTCGGCCGCGCCTGATGATCGATCTCAACCGTGCCGAGACGGACTTCGAGGCGCGAGCGGTAACGGGCGCGCGCGACCCCGCCGCCCGGCCGTCGCACCGCGCCCGTGGCGGGTTGGGCCTCGTGCCCGACCGGCTGGGAAACATCGCCCTGTGGCGCGCACCGCTGCGCACGGCCGATCTCGCCGAGCGGATCGTTTCCATCCACCGGCCCTGGCACGCCGCCGTCCACCGGGCGCTGGACACCGCGCGCGATATCCATGGCCGGGCAATTCTCGTCGATGTCCATTCCATGCCCCGGTTGCCGGGTGATGCGCCCCCGCAGGTCGTCGTGGGGACGCTCCGCGGCAGCAGCACATCCAGTGACGTGACGCAGGTCGCGGTCGCCTGCTTGCGTGAGGCCGGGCTCAGGGTCGCGGTGGATGCGCCCTATGCCGGCGCGCACATGCTCGATCGGCACGGCCGCCCGGGGCACGGCATCTCGGCCGTGCAGCTCGAAATCGACCGGAGCCTGTATCTCGACCCGGCGCTGGACGCAGCCGGACCAGGCCTGGCGCGGATGCAACGGCTGGTTGCCACGCTTGCCGAGCAGCTGCAACGGATCGTCGACAAGGATAAGGTCCCGCTGGCCGCCGAATAAAGCACCACCGCGTGTTTTCACACGCGGTGGCCAGGTTCAGGGAGGAGGTGCATCCGTGGACGCACCGGCCGCGCGCGAAAGGGGGAACGCGCAAGCGGCTGAGGCAAAGATAGTGCAATGCACACAAAGCTACAAGGGCAGCCTCTTCCCCGCCGGGCGGATTTATTTACCCTGTCCGCCGGCTCAGGCGGCGGCGGGAAGGACCGTCTTGCCCTGCATGACCTGGCGCCCGAAGATCTCGCGCATCGTCTGCAACGAGAAAAGATGGGCGTGGATGAGCGGCAACATGCCCGACTGCATCATCTTGCGCAGCACGTCGCCCCGCATGTCGCGCAGCTTGGTTTCGTCGATCATCTGGAAACCGCGATAGATGAAGGGCTGGCTGTCACCATCGGGCTGGATCGATACTTCGCCGTCCATCAGCAGGCCGTGCTCGGCCAGCTCCGCCATGAACTGGCCGGTCTTCATGCCCGATTCCTCGAATTCCTGGCAAAAGTTCAGCACGCGCGTAACGGCGGCGGCGGGCTGGCCGTTCTCGAACAGCGCCTCGCCCTCGTCGAAATCGCCGACGATGCCGGCGGTCGGATCGAAGCACAGCGACAGTTCCTCCGCGTCGGGGCGGAGCCTTGCGAGCAGAAAGGGATAGCGGCGCAGATAGGCGGGCAGGTAGACCGCTTCGGTCACCTTGCCATCGTCATCGACGAACGTGTTCATGCCTTCGTTCAGCCCCATCAGCGCAAGCGGCACCGGATTGTCGCCAACGGAAAAGATGATGGGAAAATGGCGCTGCACCAGCGCAAACTCGTCGACCGTGACCGGAATCGCATGTTCGCCCTTGGCAAAGGACAGGCTTTCGAGGCCACGCACTTTCCATGAGCCATGGTCGATCGACGAGAGCGGGACGAGGTCGCGGTAAAGCAGCGGCAGGCCGGCGTTCTGGGGGGCCGTGCTGGCCATGATGTCTCTCCGAAAGCAGATCAGGTGAAGTTGCGCGCGTCCCTATGGGCACAGCGCGCCGGGCGCAAGGTCAGAGCAATTTCCCGGGGTTCATGATGCCCTGCGGATCGAGGGCGTGCTTGATCGCGCGCAGCACGGCCATGCGCACGGGATCGGACAGCCGCGCCAGCTCGTCGCGCTTCATCTGGCCGATGCCGTGTTCGGCGGAAATCGAGCCGCCCGCCGCATCGACAAGGTCGTGGACAAGGGCGCTCGCGCGCGCGCCGACATCGGCACGCCAACGATCGGCTTCGACCCTTGCGGGTGCCCGGACGTGAAAGTGGACGTTGCCGTCGCCGAGATGGCCGAAGGCGCTGGCCGTGGTCCCCGGAAACGCCGTCTCCACGGTGCGCGCCGCCTCGATCATGAAGCGGGGCATGCGGTCGACCGGCACCGAAATGTCGTGCTGCATTGCCGGTCCTTCGGCGCGCTCTGCCTCTGATATCGAGTCGCGCAAATGCCAGAAGGCCATCGCCTGCGCCTCGCTCGCCGCGATCGTGGCATCCCGGATCAGGCCCGCCTCGAATGCCCCGGCGACCAGCAGCTCGAGCACGCCGGCAGCGTTCTCGGGCGCGACGAGTTCGACGAGCACATGCCACGGGTGGGTCCCGCCCAACGGGCTTCGCGTCGCCGGAACATGTTTGAGCACCAGACCCAGCGTGTCCGCCGGAATGATTTCGAATCCTTCGATGCCCGGCGTCGCCCGCTCGAACCGGCGCAGCAGCTGCAGCGCGACCTCGGGCGTGTCCACACCGATCCACGCCACGGCCCGGTCGCGGACCGCCGGAAACAGTTTCAGGGTCGCGGCGGTTACCACACCCAGCGTCCCTTCCGCCCCGATCAGCAACTGGTTCAAATCATAGCCGCGATTGTCCTTCTTGAGCACGTCGAGGCCGCGCCAGATGCCGCCATCCGGCATGACCGCCTCAACGCCCGCGACCAGCGTGCGCATCGTCCCGAAGCGCAGCACCTGCGTGCCGCCGGCGTTGGTCGAAACCAGCCCGCCGATCGTGGCCGAACCGCGCGCGCCCAGCGTCAGCGGAAACCGCATCCCCTGTTCGGATACGGCCTCGTGCAGCGTCTGCAGGACCACGCCCGCTTCGACGACGGCAAGGCCCGCCGCCGAAGTCGATGGCGCGAATATGGTTCATGCGCCGCATCGACAGGACCAGCGCCGACCCGTCCGCCGGCGGCGTGGCACCGCCGACCATGCCGGTATTCCCGCCCTGCGGTACCAGCGGCACGCCATGTCGCGCGGCAAGCGCAACGATGAACGCGGTCTCTTCGGTTGACGCGGGCGACAATATCCCGGCTGACGCCCCGTGATAGCGGCCGCGCCAGTCGGTGAGCCAGGGGGCGAGATCCTGTGGCGAAGTTGCCACAGTCTTCGCGCCAAATTGCCCGGCAACGGCGGCAATCACTGCCTCGACAGCTGCGTTTCCCAAGATTAATCGCCCGTTCAAGCCTGTGACGCCAACGCCCGGAGCCACGATGGATATTCTCGCGTGACCCCGATTTCCTATGGCCTGCTTGCGCTGGCGGCAAGCGCGCTGGCCGCGCCGCAGCGTTCCGCTGGCGAGTCGGCGCCCGGCGCCGACCTTGAGGTTGAGCTCGCCCAGATGATGATCCAGCAACGCATCATCATCCGTGTGCCGGCCATGAATCCCCCGCCTCCGCCGCCCCGGCCGATCCGCTGGAAAGAGGTAAAAGGGCCGAAATGCGTGCCTCTGAACCAGCTGGCGGGCGCTTCGATCGGCCAAAACGGTACCGTCGACCTGTTCCTGCGCGGCGGCGCCCGGCTGCGGGCGCAGCTCGACGACGATTGCCCGGCGCTCGATTATTATTCGGGCTTCTACATCAGTCCGACCGCCGATGGGCAAGTCTGCCAGCGCCGCGACCTGCTGCATACACGGGCGGGCCAGCAGTGCCGGGTGGAGCGTTTTCGCCTGCTCGTGCCCGGCCGCTAGGTGCGCTGCTTTCGCCTGTCCCGTAAAGGGCTGTTCCCCTTGACTCGGGCGGCCTCGCGCCACAGGCGGGCGACATGAGCTTTGCCGACCTCGGTCTGTCCGATGAACTCCTCCGCGCCATCGACGAGTCGGGCTATACCGAGCCCACCGCGATTCAGGCACAGGCCATTCCCAGCGTCCTGATGATGCGCGACCTGATCGGCATCGCGCAGACCGGGACTGGCAAGACCGCCGCGTTCGTCCTGCCGATGATCGACATCTTGGGCAACGGGCGCAGCCGCGCGCGCATGCCGCGCAGCCTGATTCTCGAGCCGACGCGCGAACTTGCCGCCCAGGTCGCGGAGAATTTCGAAAAATACGGCAAGTATCACAAGCTGTCGATGGCGCTGCTGATCGGCGGCGTGCAGATGGGCGACCAGGTCAAGGCACTGGAAAAGGGCGTCGACGTGCTCATCGCCACGCCGGGTCGCCTGATGGACCTGTTCGCGCGCGGCAAGATCATGCTCAACGATTGCAACCTGCTGGTGATCGACGAGGCCGACCGCATGCTCGACATGGGGTTCATCCCCGATATCGAGGAAATCTGCACCAAGCTTCCCGGCAACCGCCAGACCCTGTTGTTCTCGGCGACGATGCCGGGCCCGATCAAAAAGCTGGCCGACAAATTCCTGTCGAATCCCAAGCAGATCGAAGTCGCACGGCCCGCTTCTGCCAATCTCAACATCGAGGCGCGGCTCGTCGAGTGCACGTCGCGGACCAAGAAGGATACGCTGATCGACCTGCTCCGGGCCGAGGATGTCGGCAGCGCGATCATCTTTTCCAACCGCAAGACGACCGTGCGCGAACTGGCGCAGAGCCTGTCGCGCATGGGCTTCAAATCCGGCCAGATCCAGGGCGACATGGACCAGAGCGAACGCATCCGCGAGCTCGACCGGTTCAAGAGCGGCGACATCACCGTGCTCGTCGCGTCGGACGTTGCCGCACGTGGCCTCGACGTCAAGGGCGTCAGCCACGTCTTCAACTATGACGTGCCGTGGCATCCGGATGACTATGTCCACCGCATCGGCCGCACCGGCCGGGCGGGCGCGACCGGCAAGGCGTTCACCTTGGCAACCCCCGACGATGCCGAGGCGGTCGCCAACATCGAAAAGCTGACCGGCACCAAGATCGAGCGCGTCGGCGCGACGACCGCGGTGGCGCCGCGGGAAGAGACCGCCCCGACCGGGGACAAGCCGAAACGGGCGGCTCGCGCGCGCCCGGAAGCCAAGCCACGCCCGGCCCCAAAGGCAGACCCGGCGCCGCGGCCCGAATCCGCGCCTCGTCCGGCGCCACGCGCCACGGTCCGCTCGACCCAGGAAGACGAGCCCGACGACGGCTGGAACGGGCCGATGCCCAGCTTCCTCAGCGTAAAGCTTGGCAGCTAGCGACCGCCCGCAACGGCTCGTCGACAACCGTCAACTTTACACTTTGTTAACCTTTTCACGCGCTTATAGGCGTTAACGGATCCTTACCTCCGGGGGGCACTGGAGAGCGGACATGTCGCGGATAGCTGTTGCCTTGCTTATCGTCCCGACGCTCCTTGCGGCGGGTTGCGCGCGCCATAAATCGGCGCCGCTCGCCCATGCCGAGGTTGCCGTGTTGCCCGAAGAGGGCATCCCCACAGACTGGCGCCGCGTCGCGCGTCCGGCCGATCAGACACAGCTCGACGCCATGCCCGCGCTCTGGTCCGTGGCGCTGACCGAGGCGGCGAGGCCCGACAGCCGCACCGTTGCGCAGGAAGGCGACCTGCTTCGCGCCGATGCCGCACTGCCGCGGCCCCTGCCGACGCCGGGCCTGTACCGTTGTCGCACGATCCGGCTGGGCGTTCCCGCCGGGGCAGCGTCGGCGAAACAGCGTGGCTTCGCGCGGTTCAAGCCGTTCGATTGCGTCGTTTCCGACGAAAAAACATCGCTCGGCTTCACCAAGGTCAGCGGCTCGCACCGGCCCGGCGGCTATCTCTGGCCCGACGGCGACAAGCGCATGATCTTTCTCGGCGGCACAGCGGAACGCGATGGCGAAGGCGCCTCGGCCTATGGCGACGATGTCGTGCGCAACCGTGCCGGCGTCTTCGAACGCATCGGCGAGTTCCGCTGGCGCCTGACGCTCCTTGGCCAGCCACCCGTCGCCCGCCTCGAAGTCATCGAGCTGGTGCCGGCCGTCGCGGTACCCGTCCCGCTGCCCCGCTGACCGGCCGTCCGCCCTGTCCGGGTGACGGGGCCGTCATGCCCGCTATTTTCCGTTTACGAACCGCGCGAGACTGTCGCACGGGATCGGCTTGAGCCGCGCGACATTCCGTGCGAACGACGCGGTGCGCATTCAAATCCGGGGGGAAATATCATCATGCCGGTGCGCAATCATTCCGCGCTGTTCGTCCTCGTCACCATTTTCATCGACGCCATCGGCTTCGGGCTGATCATGCCGGTGCTGCCCCAGCTGCTCATGACGGTCGGACGGATCGATCTCAGCCATGCCATTGGCATTGGCGCGTGGATGGGCCTCGCCATGGCCGTCGCCTCGTTCTTTTCAGCGCCGGTTCTCGGCAATTTGTCGGATGCCTATGGCCGCCGGCCCGTGCTGCTTGCCGCATTGAGCTTCCTTGCGCTCGACTATCTGCTCCTTGCCGTTGCCCATACCCTGCCGCTGATCTTCGTCGGGCGCGTGCTGTCGGGGGCATTCGGGGGCAGCTATGCGCCGGCGATGGCTGCCGTCGCCGATGTCTCGACGCCAGAGGATCGCGCCAAGACATTCGGCTTCGTCAGCGCGGCATTCGGCATCGGCTTCGTGCTCGGGCCCGCGCTCGGCGGCCTGCTCGGCGAAATGGGCCCGCGGGCGCCCTTTTACGCCGCGTCGGGCATGGCGGCACTCAATGTCCTCTACGGCCTGATCGTGTTTCCCGAGACGCTGGTGCCTGCACGCCGCCGGACCTTTGACTGGCGACGCGCCAACCCGCTCGGCGCGCTCAAGACGGCCCGTGCCGCCCCCGGCATGCTCGGCGTCGCCGCCGTGCTGGTCCTCTGGCAGATCGCCAGCCTGGTCTATCCCCTCACCTGGAGCTTTTACGCCATTGCCCAGCTCGGCTGGTCGCCGTCGATGATCGGGCTCAGCCTCGCCGCCGTGGGCGTCACCATTGCGCTCAGCCAGATCTTCCTCACCGGTCGCGCCGTGAAGCGCTTCGGCGAACGCGACGCGGCAACGATCGGCCTGGTGATGGCGATCGGCGGCTTTATCGCCTATGCCTTTGTCCAGACGACCTTTCAGGCCTTTCTCGCGATGGGCTTCATCGCCATGCAGAGCTTTGTCCAACCCAGCCTGATGGCCATGCTCAGCCGGCGCGCCACGCCCGAAACCCAGGGCGAGGTGCAGGGCATGTCCTCGATGGCAATGGGAATCGGCTCGATCATCGGCCCGCTCGTCCTGACCCAGCCGCTGGCCTATTTCACCAGTGGCGCCGCGCCCTTTTATTTTCCGGGCGCGGCCTTTGCGGTGGCGGCCCTGTTCGGCGTGCTGGCCCTCGGCCTGCTGCACCGGTTGCCGCGGGTGCAACCCGCCTAGATGCCGTCCGCGACCGTCTCGCGACCCGTCGCCTCCAGCCCCGCCTTCAGCGCGGCGACGCAGGTGTCGAGCGCATCCCGATCGGTCGAGCGGACGACGAAATTCGCGCCGACCCGCCCTTCGCGAAAAAAGGGATAGCTGCCGATCTGGCACCCTTCATGGGTCTTTTCGGTCGTGCGCAGCAGGTCGGCGACTTCGCTTTCCGCCACCCAGCAGCCAAGTGTTGCGCTGAGCAGCGGTGCGCCACCCTCCAGCGTGCCGGACAGCGCATCGAGCATCATGGCGGTGATGTGCGGCACGCCGGCCATGATGAAGACATTGCCATGGCGAATGCCGGGCGCGCCCGACATGCGGTTTTCGATCAGCGTCGCTCCTTCGGGTACGCGCGCCATCCGCAGCCGCGCCTCGGTGATCCCGCCGCGCGTTTCGTAATAGCCCTCGAGCACGGCACGCGCCTTGGGATGGACGACCACCGTCACGCCCAGCGCCTTGGCCACGGCGTCGACCGTTATGTCGTCATGCGTCGGGCCGATGCCGCCCGTCGTGAACAGATAGTCGTTCCGCGCGCGCAGCTGGTTCACGGCCTCGACGATCGCGTCCTCGACGTCGGGGACGACACGGACCTCGCGCAGGCGAATGCCCTGCAGGTTCAGCCACAGCGCGATCTGCGCGATGTTCTTGTCCTGGGTGCGGCCCGACAGGATTTCGTCGCCGATCACGGCAAGCGCGGCGGTCCATATGCGTTGGCTGGTCATGGCCGCGCCCTAACCCTATATTATCGGCATGACTACCTATGTAACCGCCGAACCCGACGCCCGACAGGCGCGCGATGGAACCATCAAGCTGCACGGTGCCGAGGGCTTTGCCGGCATGCGCCGCGCCGGCCTCTTGTCCGCGCAGATCCTCGATTCGCTCTACGACATCATCGTGCCGGGCATCACGACGCAGGTGATCGACGACCATGTCCGCCAGATGACGCTCGACGCTGGCGCCCTGCCCGCCACGCTCGGCTACCGCGGTTTCACGCACAGCTGCTGCACCTCGATCAACCATGTCGTGTGCCACGGCATTCCGGGTCCCAAGCGCTTGCAGGAAGGCGATATCGTCAACGTCGACGTCACCAGCATCGTCGACGGCTGGCACGGCGACACCAACCGCACCTATGCGGTGGGCCGGATCGGCATCAAGGCGCAGCGGCTGGTCGAGGTGACCTATGAGGCGATGATGCGCGGCATCGAGGCCGCGAGGCCCGGCAACACCATCGGCGACATCGGTCATGCCATCCAGACCTTCGCCGAAAAGAACCGATATGGCGTCGTTCGCGATTTCTGCGGCCACGGCATCGGCCGGCTCTTCCACGACGCGCCCGAGGTCGTCCACGCCGGCCGCCCCGGTACCGGGCCCGAGCTGCGCCCCGGCATGTTCTTCACGATCGAGCCGATGATCAACATCGGCCGCGGCGACGTGAAAGTGCTCGAGGACGGCTGGACGGCGGTCACCCGCGACAAGACGCTGTCGGCGCAGTTCGAACACAGCATCGGGATCACCGACAGCGGCTGCGAGGTCTTCACGACCAGCCCGGCCGGACTGCATCACCGCCTGTCATAGCTCTGCCTGTCCTGGCCAAGGGCCAGAACGTCTGCACGTTTTTTAGGCAATACGCAACAATCCGCCCATTGCTTGGGCAATAGTCGGCGGCAATGCCTGCCGCCGCACTGGTAATGTTGCGCCGCAACGCGTGGCACGCTTATTGATAGGCAGGATCAGGGGGCGACTCATGAAGAAAATCGAAGCCATCATCAAACCGTTCAAGCTCGACGAAGTGAAGGAAGCGCTTCACGATGTCGGCGTCAGCGGGATCACGGTGACCGAGGCGAAAGGGTTCGGCCGCCAGAAGGGCCATACAGAACTTTACCGCGGCGCCGAATATGTCGTCGACTTCCTCCCCAAGGTGAAGCTGGAAGTGGTCGTCGACGACGACCAGGTCAGCCGGGTGGTCGAGGCGATTGCCGCCGCAGCCCAGACGGGCCGCATCGGCGACGGCAAGATCTTCGTCATTCCCGTCGAAAGCGCGCTGCGCATCCGCACCGGCGAGACCGACAGCGACGCAATCTGAATTTTCTCACTGAGCGAAGGGCAAGTCTCACATGGCGAACAAACCGGCCGACATTCTGAAGATGATCAAGGACCAGGAGATCGAGTGGGTCGATGTCCGCTTCACCGATCCCAAGGGGGCCTGGCACCACCTGACCATGTGCTCGGGCGTGATCGGCGAAAACGAGCTGACCGACGGGCTGATGTTCGACGGGTCGTCGATCGAGGGGTGGAAGGAAATCAACGAGAGCGACATGATCCTCAAGCCGGATCTGGACGCGGTCTATGTCGATCCCTTCTCGGCCACGCCGATGCTGATCCTCATTTGCGACATCGTCGAGCCCGAGGACGGCTCGCTCTATTCGCGCGATCCACGCTCGACCGCCAAGCGCGCCGAGATCTTTCTCCAGTCCACCGGTCTCGGCGACACCATCTACATCGGGCCGGAACCCGAATTCTTCATGTTCGACAGCGTCGAGTTCGATAACAGCTATGCGTCCAGCTACTACAGGCTCGACGATGTCGAGCTGCCGACCAACAGCGGCACCAAATATGAAAGCGGCAACCTCGGCCATCGCCCGCGTGCCAAGGGCGGCTACTTCCCCGTCGGTCCGGTCGATGTCACGACGGACATCCGCGCCGAAATGGTGACCACACTGATGGAAATGGGCCTGCCCATGGACAAGCATCACCACGAAGTCGCCGCCTCGCAGCACGAGCTGGGCCTGACCTTCGGCAAGCTCGTCGAGACCTGCGACCGCATCCAGATCTACAAATACGTCGTGAAGATGGTGGCCCAGGCCTATGGCAAGACCGCGACCTTCATGCCGAAACCGATCAAGGCCGACAACGGCAGCGGCATGCACACCCATATGTCGATCTGGAACAAGGGCGAAAATACCTTTGCGGGCAATGGCTATGCCGGCCTGTCCGACACCTGCCTCTACTTCATCGGCGGCGTCATCAAGCATGCCAAGGCGATCAATGCCTTCACCAACCCGACGACCAACAGCTACAAGCGGCTCGTCCCCGGGTTCGAGGCACCGGTGCTGCTCGCCTATTCGGCGCGCAACCGTTCGGCCTCGTGCCGCATCCCTTACGGCGCCGGCACCAAGGCGAAGCGCGTCGAGTTCCGCTTCCCCGATCCGCTGTGCAATTCCTACCTCGCGACCTCGGCACTGCTGATGGCGGGCATCGACGGCATCCAGAACAAGATGCATCCCGGCGAGGCGATGGACAAGAACCTGTACGACCTGCCGCCCGAGGAACTCTCGCAGGTGCCGACCGTGTGCGGCTCGCTGCGCGAAGCGCTGCAGTCGCTCGAGGCCGACCAGGAATTCCTGCTCAAGGGCGGCGTGTTCACCAAGGATCAGATCGACGCCTATATGGAACTGAAGTGGCAGGAAGTTTACCGCTGGGAAATGGCGCCCAGCCCTGTCGAATTCGACATGTACTACAGCGGCTGAGGCGCAGTCATCGGGCGCAGCGCGTGCGCTGCGCCCTTTTGCCCATGTGTCCCGCCTTTCCTGCGCGAAGGCCAGATTTCGGTTGCCTTGGAACGCGATGCGCGACCAGATTGCGCGATGCGATTTGCACTTCTCGTTCCCATCGTCCTGCTGGCCGGCGCCGCCCGGGCCGAAGCTCCTTCGCCCGAACGTTTTTTCGTCGGGCGCCTCGAAAGCGCCGGGCGCCTCAAGATCATCTTCCGCCCTGCCGAAACCGTGCGCGACCATGGCAGCGGCCGGGTCGAAGCCGATGGCACCACCGTGCTCGACCAGGTTGTCGAGCGGCCCGGCGAAGCCCCGCGCCGCCGCATTTGGCGCCTGCGGGAAGTCTCGCCCGGCGTGGTCGCCGGCACGCTGACCGGCGCCAAGACCGGCGTCACCGGCCGTTATGCCAAGGGCGTCCTGCGTCTGAATTACGTCATGGATGACGGGGTCCGCGTCGTGCAAAGCCTGACCTTTGCCCCCGATGGCCGCAGCGCGCGCAACACCATGTCGTTCCATAAATTCGGCCTGAACGTCGCCACGCTCGAAGGGACGATCCACCGGGTTGGCGTGGATTAGGGCGCTTCCCGCGCAGCAATCGGCACTCGACGACAGAGCTACCGCGCATCGCCATCACCGGCTATGGCGACCGCCATGCCGACAGCTCAGCACCTCTGGCGCGCCGAGGCGCGGGCACTGCTTGCCCTGGCGATGCCGCTGATCCTCGGCAACCTCGCGCAATCGATGATCTATGCGACCGACCTGGTCCTGCTCGGCCGCCTCGGCCCCGACGCGCTTGCCGCCGGGTCGCTGGCGGTCAACATCTACGGCCCTTTCATGATGCTCGGAACGGGCCTGTTGTCGGCGCTCGCCCCGATGATCGCGACCGAGCGCGGGCGGATGCGTCACTCGGTGCGCGACGTCCGCCGGTCGGTTCGGCAGGGCCTGTGGGTCGCGGCAGTCCTCACGGTCCCGTCGTGGCTCGCGCTATGGCATGGCGAGGCGATCCTGCGCGCGCTCGGGCAGGACCCGGCGCTGTCGAGGCAGGGCGGGCAGTTCCTGCAGATCGTGATGTGGTGCCTGCCCGCCTATTTCGTGCACCTGGCGCTGCGCTTCTACATTTCGGCGATGGAGCGCGCCTTTGCCGTGTTCGCCGTGCTGTTCGCGACCGTCGTCGTCAACGGCGTCGCGAGCTGGGCGCTGATCTGGGGACATTTCGGATTGCCTGCCCTGGGCTTCGCCGGCGCGCCGCTCGGCAGCGTGATTTCGACCTATTTCCTGTGCTTCGGCCTCGTCGCCGTCGTGCTCACCTCGCGCCACTTCCGGCGCTATCGCCTGTTCGGTCGCTGGTGGCGCGCCGACTGGCAGCGGTTCGCCGCGATATGGAAACTGGGCCTGCCGATCGCCGTGATGATCTTGCTCGAAATCGGCGTGTTCAATGCGGCGGTATTCGTGATGGGCCTGATCGACCGTGCCTCGCTGGCGGCGCATGCGGTCGCGATCCAGATCGCCGCCTTTGCGTTCATGGTGCCGATGGGCGTCGCGCAGGCGGCGACGGTCCGCGTAGGCCTCGGCCTCGGCGCCGGCGACAAGGGACTGATCACGCGCGCGGGCTGGCTGGCCTTCGTCCTCGGCGTCGGCTTCATGTGCACCACGGCGCTGGCGCTGCTCGTTTTCCCCCGCGCGCTCGTCGGCATCTTCCTCGACCTGAACGATCCCGCCAACGCCGTCATCGTCTCGCTCGCCGTGTCGTTCCTGTCGGTGGCGGCGCTGTTCCAGATCGTCGACGGTGCGCAGGTCGTCGGCGCGGGCGTCCTCCGCGGGCTGCACGACACGCGCTGGCCGATGATTTATGCCGTCATCGGCTATTGGGTGATCGGTGTCGGCATCGGGGTGACGCTGGCCTTTCCGATCGGAATGCGCGGGCTGGGTATCTGGCTGGGCCTCGCCAGCGGCCTCGCGGTGGTCGCCGTCCTCGTCCTGTGGCGCTGGATCCGGCGGGAGGCGCTGGGCCTGACGGTTCAGCGATAGCGGGCGCGAAACGCCTCGGCCCAGGACGTCAGCGTGCCCGCCGCAATCGCCCCGCGCAGGCCGACCATGACCTGCTGGTAGAACCACAGATTATGCTCGGTCATCAGCATGGCGCCGAGCATTTCGCCCGACCGGACGAGGTGGTGAAGGTAGGTTTTGCTCCACGCGGCGACCGGCGATGCCGGGTCGAGCGGCGTCGTGTCCTCGGCGAACTTCGCGTTGCGGATGTTGATCGGCCCGTCCCAGGTGAACGCCTGCCCGTTGCGGCCCGACCGTGTCGGCAGGACGCAGTCGAACATGTCGATCCCCCGCTCGACCGCGCCGACGATGTCGTCGGGCTTGCCGACGCCCATCAGGTAGCGCGGCTTGTCGGCAGGCAGCATCGGGACGGCGAAGTCGAGGACACGAAACATCTCCGCCTGCCCCTCGCCCACCGCAAGGCCGCCGACGGCATAGCCGTCGAAACCGATCGCGGTCAGCGCGTCGGTCGAGCGCTGGCGCAAATCCTCGAACATCGATCCTTGCTGGATGCCGAACAGCGCCGCCCCATTGGTCAGCGCGTCGCGCGACCGCCGCGCCCAGCGCATCGAGCGTTCCATCGAGGCTTGCGCCACTTCGTGCGTCGCCGGAAACGGCGTGCACTCGTCGAACGCCATGACGATGTCGCTGCCGATCGCCGCCTGGATCTCCATCGAGCGTTCGGGGCTCAGCATGTGCTTCGACCCGTCGAGGTGCGACTTGAACGCCACGCCTTCCTCGCTCTTGGTCGTCAGCTTGCCGAGCGACATGACCTGGTATCCGCCGCTGTCGGTCAGGATCGGCCGGTCCCATCCCATCCAGGCGTGAAGGCCGCCCATCCGCGCCAGCCGCTCCGCGCCGGGGCGCAGCATCAGGTGATAGGTGTTGCCCAGGATGATGTCGGCACCCAGCGCCCGCACGTCGCCGGGCTTCATGCCCTTCACCGTTCCGGCGGTGCCCACGGGCATGAACGCCGGCGTGCGTATGTCGCCCCGCGCCGTCCGCACGGTTCCGGTGCGCGCGCGGCCGTCGGTGGCGGACATGGCAAAGCTGAAATCGGGCATGGGCCGCGCCCTTAACGCTGGCTTCCCCGCTTGGCTATTGCCGGACGTTCACGGCTCGCCGTGGAATCTGCCCGCAACAGCCAGCCCGCGGGCGTCATGGCGGCACCGTTCATCTGCGCGCAAGCATCGAGTCCGCACCCCGAGCGCCGACGGGGGCAACCGATTGGAGGACCGCCATGTATTTGACGTCATATAAATCACGCGCCGCACTGCTGTTGGCGGCGACCTGCCTTGCCGTGCCGGCCGGCCTGTCGGCGCAGGAGACGAACCCGCGCGACAACATCACCGTGACCGGCGTCCAGCCCGCGCCCGAAGTGCAGCCGACGGCGCCGGGGCCCGAGGTGAAGGGCATTATTTCCGCGCGCAGCGGCAATCAGATCCGGGTCACGGCTGCCGATGGCACGAGCTCGACCATCACCGTGACCGACAGCACCCGCATCAGCGGCAACGCCGGCCTGTTCGGTGGCAGCCGCGCCCGACTGTCGGCCAAGGACCTGCTCAACGGCCTGCCGGTGACCGTCAGGACACTCCAGTCGGCCCCGGGAGCCGGCGACCTCGTCGCCAGCCGGATCAGCTTCCGTGGCAGCGACCTCAAGACCGCGTCGATGATCCGCAACGGCACCAACCAGCGCTTCGATGAACAGACCGCCGCAACGGCCGCACTGCGCGGCCGCATGGGCGACATCGACAACTACAATGTGAAGGCCACGACCAACGTCAATTTCGACACCGGCAAGGCCGCGCTGTCCGAAGATGCCAAGGCCCGGCTGTGCGCGACCGCCCAGCAGGCGGAGGCGACCAGCAACGCCCTGCTGCTCGTCGTCGGCTATACCGATTCGACGGGGAGCGCGGATTTCAACCAGGCGCTGAGTGAAAAGCGCGCGGCAAAGGTCATCAACTATCTGCAGCAGGCCTGCCACTGGAAGCCCTATCGTGTCCTGACGCCGACCGGCATGGCAGAGGCCGACCCGCTCGCCGACAACACGACACCCGAGGGCAAGGCACAGAACCGTCGCGTTGCCGTGAATGTCCTGGTCAGCAAGGCGGTCGACGGGATCGACGTCGCCAGCGCGCGCTAGCGGGGCCCGGCGCGAGCCTCAGGGCAACAACAGGCTCGCGTCGCCATAGCTGTAGAACCGGTATCCCCGTGCGATCGCATGGGCATAGGCGGCCTGCATCCGCTCGCGTCCCATCAGTGCGCTGACCAGCATGAACAGCGTCGATTTCGGCAGGTGGAAATTGGTGACGAGTCCGCCCACCGCCTTGAACCGGTAGCCGGGCGTGATGAAGATCGACGTATCGCCCTCGAACGCGGCGATCGTACCGTCGTCGCGCGCCGCGCTTTCGAGCAGGCGCAGCGACGTCGTGCCGGCCGCGACGATCCGTCCGCCCGAGGCGCGGATCGCGTTGAGCCGCGCGGCCGTCGCCGCATCGATCCGCCCCCATTCGGCGTGCATGACATGGTCGGCGGTATCGTCGGCCTTGACCGGCAGGAAGGTTCCCGCGCCGACATGGAGCGTCAGCGTCTCGCGCCCGATGCCCGCCGCGTCGAGCGCGCCGATTAGGGCGGGCGTGAAATGCAGCGATGCCGTCGGGGCGGCCACGGCGCCGTCCTTTTGCGCGAACATCGTCTGGTAATCGCGGGCATCGCGGTCGTCGACGCCGCGCTTGCTGGCGATATAGGGCGGCAGCGGCATCGTGCCGGCGCGGGCGAGCAGAACCTCGACCGGTTCGTCGCCGTCGAACACCAACAGCGCACTGCCGTCACCGGCACGCTCGCTTGCCACCGCCGCGACATCCGACCCGAAGTCGATCCGGTCGCCGTTGCGCACGCGGCGCGCGTTCTTCAGGAACGCCCGCCAGCCGCGCAGTCCCTCGCGCTTGTGCAGCGTTGCGCCGATCGTGGCGTCGCCGCGCCTGCCGGTCAGCTGCGCCGGGATGACGCGCGTGTCGTTGAAGACGAGGCAATCGCCGGCGCGCAACAGCGACGGCAGGTCGCGGACGCCCCGGTCGTGCAGCCCGTCCGCATCGACGACGAGCAGGCGCGCCGCATCGCGCGGGCTGGCCGGCCGCAGGGCGATCCGGTCCTCGGGCAGGTCGAAATCGAACAGGTCGACGCGCACGCCCTCGCGCCCGCCTAGAAGATGCCGAGCACCTTCTTGCGTTTCTTTTCGGGCGCGGGCGCCGGCTTGGCGGCCGCCACCGGCGGCGTCGCCACGGCCGGCGCGGCAGGCGCGGTCAGCGAGGCGGCCGGCAACGGAATCCGCGCGGCATTGGGTCCGTCCGCCTCGATCCAGGCACGCACGATCTTCGACGGATTGGCCGGCGGTTCGCCGCGCTCGACCATGTCGACGAAGTTCATGCCGCTGACGACACGCCCGATCGCGGTGTAATTGTTGTCGAGCCGCAGGGTCGGCATGAACACGATGAAAAACTGGCTGTTCGCGCTGTTCGGCTCGGTCGCGCGCGCCATCGATACCGTGCCGCGGACATGCGGCATGTCGTTGAATTCCGCCTTCAGGTCGGGCAGCGGCGATCCGCCCTGCCCCGTGCCCTGCGGGTCGCCGGTCTGCGCCATGAACCCGTCGATCACGCGGTGAAACAACAGGCCGTCGTAAAAACCCGCCCGCGTCAGCGTCTTGATCCGCTCGATATGGTTCGGCGCCTTGTCGGGGCGCAGCTGGATGACGACCTCGCCGCCGGTCGACAGCTGCAGGTGCCACAGATTGTCGGGCGTCGGCACGGGATCGGGCACGACAGCGGCAACCGGCGGCGGCCCCACCGGCGCCTTGACCTTCTTCTTGGCAAGCCCGGGACTGGCAATGGCGAGCAGCGCCATGAACGCGGTGAGAAACTTCATTTAACCCATGTCTCCAATCTCTGCTGCGCGCCTCTAGCGTGCCGAGGTGAGCCGCGCCTGAACATCAGCTGCCCTTGCGACCGAGCGTCGCCACGCGGGCCGCAACGTCATCCGCAACCGCAGGCGATACGAATTTATCGATCGCGCCGCCATAGAAAGCGATTTCCTTGACGAGTCGACTGGCAATCGGCTGCAGCGCGACATCGGCCATCAGGAACACCGTCTCGATCCGGTCGTCGAGCTGGCGGTTCATGCCCGTCAGCTGATACTCATATTCGAAGTCGGTGACGCCGCGCACGCCGCGGATGACGATGCTCGCCCCCTGCTGGCGGGCGAAGTCCATGAGCAACAGGTCGAAGGCGACGACGCTGACCCCCGGAATGCCGGCACATTCGCGCTTCACCATCGCCAGCCGTTCGTCGGTCGTGAACATCGGCGATTTCGCCATGTTCGTCGTGACGCCGATGACCAGCCGGTCGACGAGCTTGGCGCCGCGCTCGATGATGTCCATATGCCCGCGCGTGACGGGATCGAACGTCCCGGGATAGACGCCGACCCGCTCGCCCCGGACCCGATCCGGGGTCAACGGTCGCGCTCGATGGCATAGCGGGCAATGGCACGCAGCAGGTCGGCTTCGGGGCCATGGCTGGCCAGATGCGCCATTGCCTGGTCGACAAGCATAGTTGCCTGCCCCCGCGCCCGCTCGACCCCCATCAGCGACACGAAGGTCGCCTTGCCCTTGGCTTCGTCCTTCTTCAGCGCCTTGCCCGCCAGCTCCTCGTTGCCCTCGATATCGAGCAGGTCGTCGGCAATCTGGAAGGCAAGGCCGACATCGCGCGCATAGCCGCGCAACGACCCTCGCCCTTCCGGCGGCAGGCGGCCGAGGATCGCCCCCGCCTCGACCGAAAAGGCAATGAGCGCGCCGGTCTTCAGCGCCTGCAGGCGGGTGACGGCGGTCAGGTCGAAGTCGGACGTTTCGGCCGCGATGTCCATCATCTGGCCGCCCGCCATGCCCGCCGGTCCCGACGCCCGCGCCAGCCCCTCGATCAACTCGACGCGCACGAACGGATCGGCGTGCGTTTCCGGGTCGACCAGCAGTTCGAACGCGATTTCGTGCAGCGAGTCGCCGGCAAGCACCGCAATCGCTTCATCGAAAGCCTTGTGCACCGTCGGCTTGCCCCGCCGCATGTCGTCGTCGTCCATGCAGGGCAGGTCGTCGTGGATCAGCGAATAGACATGGATCGCCTCGACCGCGCAACCGACGCGCAGCGCCGCCGCCGGATCGACATTGAACAGCTGGCTGGCCGCGACCGTCAACAGCGGCCGCATGCGCTTGCCCCCGCCGATCGCCGCGTGCCGCATGGCCTGGTACAGGGGCGCCCGTGCATCGTCCGGCACGGTCAGGATTTGGTCGAACAGGCGGTCGACGTCACGCGCGATATCGGCCAGTGCCTCGGCCAAGATCGCCGGCATCGCCGCCATCGCTGCCGTCAGCCTGCGTCGAACGGCGTGGTGCCGGCCGGCGTGCCATCGCTGCCCAGCACGATCCGGTCGATCCTTTCCTGCGCCGATTTCAACCGGGCTTCGCACTGCGCCCTCAGCTTGTCGCCTTCGGCGTACAGCTCGATCGATTCGTCGAGGCTCGCATCGCCGCTTTCGAGGCGCTGCACGATCGTCTCGAGGCGCTTCAGCGCGTCTTCGAACGACAGGTTGGAAAAGTCATCGGCCATGGCGCAACGGCTTGTGGCGAGCGGGGGCGCGGGGGTCAAGCGGCGGCCTTCGCCCGTTCCTCGGCGACCAGTTCCTTGCGGCTCAGTTTGCCGACCAATGTCTTGGGCAAGTCGCCCCGTATTTCGACGGCGGCCACGCGTTCATGCTTGCCGAGTTTCGGATTGAGCCACTCCTTCAGCGCTTCGCCCGACGCCTCGAAACCTGCGTTCAGCGTGACAAACGCCTTGGGCATTTCGCCGTGATAGGCATCGGGAATGCCGATGACGAGCGCCTCCTTGACCGCGGGGTGGCGGTACAGCACGTCCTCGACCTGGCTGGGGAAGACCTTGAACCCGCCGACCGCGATCATGTCCTTCAGCCGGTCGACGATGCGGATATACCCGTCGCCGTCGATGGTCGCGACATCGCCCGTGCGCAGCGCGCGCCCCATGGCGGTCTCGACGAAATCGCCCGGCTCGCCGGCACGCCCCCAATAGCCGGCCATGACCTGCGGGCCGATCACGACCAGTTCGCCCGGCTCGCCCTCGCGCGCGGCGCGTGTCGGATCGTCGCGGTCGACGAGCAAAACCCGGGTTCCCGGCAGCGGCTGGCCGATCGTGCCGCCCTTGCCCGCCCCCTCATAGGGATTGCAGGCAACGACGCCGGCCGTTTCGGTCAGGCCATAGCCCTCGATGACCTGGGCCTGGGTCAACGCCTCGAACTTTGCCTTCAGGCTTTCGGCCAGCGGCGCAGCGCCGGAAATGCAGACACGCAGCGACCGAAAATTCGTTTTCGCACAACGGGGATGGTCGAGCAGCGCCTGGTACATGGTCGGGACGCCGGGCAGCGCCGTCGCCTTGACCCGCTGGATCGTCTTCAGCGTGTCCTTGGCCCCGAACCGCGGCAGCATCGCGATCATGCCGCCGGCCAGCACCGTCCGGTTGAGGACGCAGGTGTTGGCGAACACGTGGAAGAACGGCAACACGCCGACGATCCGGTCCGGCAGTTCGGGATGCGGGTCGATGGCATGGACCTGCCGGGCATTGGCGGTCATGCTCGCATGCGTCAGCATGGCCCCTTTCGGCGTGCCGGTCGTGCCGCCCGTATACTGGATGAGCGCCACCTCGTCCGGCGCGACGGAAACCGCCGGGGCCGGTCGCGGCGTCGCGGTCATGGTCTCGACACGCACGATCCGCGGATCGCTGTCATCGACCGTCGCAACTTCCGCTGCCCGAAAGCGCCGGAACAGCCAGCGCTTCACGAGCGGCAACCGTCCGGACAGGTTGCCGACGATCAGCCGGTCGATCTTGCCGTCGTCGAGCAGGGACTTGGCCGTATCGAACATGGCCGGCACGTCGGTCGTGACCACGATCCTTGCGCCGCAGTCCGCCGTCTGGTGCGCCAGTTCGGCCCGCGAATAGAGCGGCGACATGTTGACGACCGTCGCCCCCGCCTTCAGCGCACCATAATAGGCGATCAGATAATCGGGCACGTTGGGCAGGTAGAGCCCGATCCGGTCCCCCTTCGCCAGACCCCAGTCGACGAGCGTCGCGGCGAATGTGGCAGCCATGGCGCCGATTTGCCCATAGGTCAGGCGCGCACCCAGGAAATCGGTCAGCGGCGCGTGTCCGTGCCGGGCGACGCCGGCGTCGAACATCTCGCACAACGTCATCGGCGGGAATTGCGTATCCCATTGAACTGGGTGGATATAATGGCTGCGCCAAATAGCTGAAGGGTCGCTCACCGCTCAGGCTCTAGGCGGCAAAGGGCCGAGCGGCAACACGGGCGCCAATCATGCCGCGGAATAGAAGCGCACGCCATCGCGCAGCTCGAATGTCGCGCGCCCTTTGACTTCCAGATGCCGCAGATGCGCCAGCGCTTCGCCGGTCGCCAGGCCCAGGATGCTGTCGTCGATGGCGCGGCCGAACAGCACGCTGAAACAGTCGACGGCGCGGCGCGGCGCTTCGGCCAGATGCGCCTGCAGCCGGTCGAGGCTGGTCCGGTGCCCCTCTTCGAGCCGGTCGAGGCGCGCGTGAAGGCCATAGAAGGGCTCGCCATGTGCCGGGAGGACAAGCAAATCTTCCGGCAGCGCGCGAAACTTCTCGATCGACGAAAGCCAGTCGCCCAGCGGATCGCCCTCGGGCTCGGTGATCGTCACGGAAACATTGCTGGTGATGCGCGGCAAGACCTGGTCGCCCGCAATCATGACCTTGCCCGCCAGATCGACGAAGCACACATGTTCGGGCGTATGGCCGCTGCCGATCCACACCGTCCAGTCACGCGCGCCGATGCGGACCACATCGCCTTCCTTGAGCCGGACATGCCCGACCGGCATCGGTGACACGATCTTCGAAAAATTGCCCCAGCCGCGCGCCTTCATGGCAGCCAGCTGCGTCTCGCTCCAGCCCGCCTCGACCAGCTGCGTGACCGCCTCCTGCGGCGGCGCGTCGCGGACATCGGCGATCAGCATCCGCGCGAGCAGATATTCGGTGCGGTTCATCCACAGCTTCGCGCCATGCTTGTAGCACAGCCATCCGGCCAGCCCCATGTGATCGGGGTGGAAATGCGTGAGCAGCACCCGCGTCACGCGCCGCCCGTCGAGCGCGGCGCGCCATGCGGCGCGCGATTCCTCGAGCTTCAGGCCAGTGTCGATGACGGCGACGCCGTCCTCCTCCTCGAGCAGCCAGACGTTGATGTGGCGCAGCGATCCCGGCACGGGCAGGCGGGTCCAGCCCAGGCCGGCGGCAAGCGGGTGGACGACGCCATAGTCCGGCGCGAACGTGCCCATCGGATAGGTCAGGCCGCGCGATTCGAGCGGCTCGAAGCCATGGTCGGCAAGCGATATGTCGGGTGCGGCTGGCGCGGGGGTCAAAGCAGTTGTCATCTGCAACGCTTTAAGCACAGGTTCCGGCGCGACAACAGCACGAAGCGAACGGACCGATCTGCTCACATCCGTCGGGCCGCGCCCGGGCCTGCGCCTGCCGGAGTGCCGGAGTAACCCTCTTGACTCTGTTCTGCTTATGTACTAATCTCGTCCTGCGGGACCGGCGTTTGGCCAGCCCTTGTCCCCGGCGCTTTCATGGCTTCGGTTGATCGACGAAATGGCACGGTTCGTCGGCATTTTCGCACGAACTTGCGTGACAGTCGTGACCTTTGGGGCGCCGGTCAGCGCTTGAACGGATCGACGAAGCTGCCGATCATGGCGGGCGCTTCCATCTCGCCCTTGGCGATCGCCTCGGCGACGCGCGCCGCCTCGACCCGCTCGTTGCGCAGCTGGTCGATCAGCGCCTCGCGATCGCCGTCGAGCTTGGTATCGACGATGGGCTCGAGGCCGGCGGCCTTGGCTGCCTTGGCAACGATGGTGTCGAGTTCGCGTTGCGAGCACAGGCCGAGCGTGACCGGGTCCTTGGGCACGATGTTCGCCATGTTCCAGTGGCTCTTGTCGCGGATCGCCGAAATGGTGTTGCGCGTCGTGCCGATCAGCTTGCCGATCTGGCCGTCGCTGACTTCGGGGTGGTTGCGGATGATCCAGGCAATGCCGTCGGGCTTGTCCGACCGCTTGCTGACAGGCGTGTAGCGCGGGCCCTTCGTCCGTGTCGCCGCCTCGGGCTCGCGATCCATCTTCAAGGCATAATGCGGATCGGCCTGCCCCTTTTCGATTTCGGCCATCGTCAGTTCATGCGCGCGGATCGGGTCGCGGCCCGTCAGCTTGGTCGCCGCCGTATCGTCGGCGATCGCCTGCACTTCGAGAATATGGAGGCCGCAGAAATTGGCGATCTGCTCGAACGACAGCGAAGTGTTGTCGACCAGCCAGGAAGCGGTCGCATGGGGCATGAGCGGCTGGGCCATCGCGTGTCTCTTTCTTGACGATAATAAAAGGGCCGCCCCTTTCGGGACGGCCTGATCGTCTGTCCATCTAATCCGAACTGCCCTGCGGGGCAAGCACTACGCCGCGCGCGCCAGTGGCGGATGCGCCGGCACCAGCGCCGAGACGAACTGGGCGGCGCTCGCGGCCCAGGTATAGGTCCGCCCATAAAAGGCGCAGTCGGCGCGGTCGCGGGTCAACGCGGCGGCAATTGCCATGTCGAGATTTTCGTTCAGCGCGCCCGTCGCCGGCGTCACGATGTCGATCGGTCCGCTTACCGGAAAGGCAGCGACAGGCGTGGCCGATACCAGCGCTTCGATCATCACCAGCCCGAAGGTATCGGTGCGACTGGGAAAGACGAAAACATCGGCGCCGGCGTAGCTGCCTGCCAGGGCTTCTCCCGACAAGGCGCCCAGGAAGACGGCGCCCGGATATTTTGCGGCGAGCATGGCCCGAGCCGGCCCGTCCCCGACCACGACTTTGGTGCCGGGATGCGACGAGGCGAGGAACGCCTCGATATTCTTCTCGATGGCCACGCGTCCGACGTAAAGCTGAATTGGTCTTTGCAGCGTGGCATAGGCGGGATGTGGTGCCGCATCGGGCGAAAAGGCGTCGAGATCCACACCTCGGCTCCAGGGCACGCTATGCGCGATGCCATGCGCGCGCAGTCCGTCGCGTACCGAGGCGGTGGAGACGAGGACCGCGCTGGAAGCCGAATGGAACCACCGGAAATACGGCCATACCCATCCCGCATCAATGCCTGTCCGCGCCGCGAAATAATCGGGGAACTGGGTGTGATAAGCGGTCGTGAAAGCCCAGCCCTGCCGCAGCAGCCAGCGCCGGGCCGCCAGGCAAAGCGGCCCTTCGGTCGACAAGTGCACGGCATCGGGCATGAATGCCGCCAGCCGTTCCCCGACGCTGGCGGACGTCGCGACCGCGAGCCGGATCTCCGGATAGGTCGGGCACGGCAAATTGGGATAAAGATCGGGGGAAACGACCATGATCTCATGGCCCATGCGCTCGAGTTCGCGCCTGGTCGCCTTGAGCGTGCGGACGACGCCGTTGACTTGCGGTTCCCAGGCGTCGGTGACGATGGCGATCCGCACGGCAGCCTCCCTCAGGCAGCGATCTTCAATACCGGCCGTGCGCCTTCGCGCTTGGCCATTTCGTCCGGCCAGTGGAGGATTTCCATGCGACCATCGAAATGTTCCACCAGGGCAGTACAACCCTCCACCCAGTCGCCGTCGTTGTAATATTCGACGCCCGACAACGGCCGGAATTCAGCGTGGTGGATATGGCCGCAGACGACCCCGTCCACGCCACGCGCCGCAGCTTCGTGCGCCACGGCATGTTCGAACCGGCTGATGAACTCGACGGCGTTTTTCACCTTTTGCTTCGCGGTCTTCGACAGCGACCAGTAAGGCTTGCCCATCCAGCCACGCACCTTGTTGACAGCGTGGTTGCAGCGCATCAGTGCGCCATAGGCTTGGTCGCCGAAGAAGGCGAGCCAGCGGTGGCTGAGCATGATCGCGTCGAATTCGTCGCCATGCACCACCAGCAGGCGGCGACCATCGGCCGTGGTGTGGATCGCCTGCCTTTTGATCTCGACGCCACCGAAGTTCATGCCCGTGAACTGGCGGAACATCTCGTCGTGGTTGCCCGGCACATAGATGACCCGCGTGCTGCGCTTGGCCCGCTTCATGATGCGCCAGACGATGTCGTTGTGCGTGTCGGGCCAGTAAAATTTCTTTTTGAGGCGCCAGCCGTCGATGATGTCGCCGACCAGGTACATCGTCTCGCTGTCGGTGGAATCAAGGAAATCTATCAACAGGTCCGCAGCGCAGCCGCGCGTGCCAAGGTGGACGTCGCTGATCCAGATCGTGCGGTACCGCCGGCGCTTACCGTCGCCTTCGGGTTCGGGAATCGACGGGGAAGACGCTGAAAACGCATGGATATCGGCATCGAACGGCAGGCGTGTGATCGAGTCCATAGACCGCTCCCTCGGCGACTTCGGGTCTTTGTCCTAACGCCTATGAATCGGGAATGTTACAACTTGCCATCATTCTCATGCACGAATCGTGACATGCCCCGGCCATGTCGCGACCAGGGCCAGCCAGCGCTGGATTGCGGGGTAGCGGGACAGCTTGAATCCGCCCTCCTCGGCGACATGGGTATAGGCATAGAGGCAGATGTCGGCCAAGGTCATGACCGGCCCGACGAACCAGTCCCGCCCCTCGAGATGCCTGTCCATCAGGCACAGCGCCGCTTCGCCGGCCATCCACTTGGTTTCCAGTTGCGCGCGCTGGCTCTCATTGAGTTTGTCGAGACCGAGAAACGCCTTCCAAAAGCGCATCGTCGCGACGTTGGGCTCGTGGTTGTACTGCTCCCAGAACATCCAGCGCAGCACGTCGGCACGGTCGAACTGATCGACCGGCAGCAGCGGCGACCCTTCCGCGAGATACCAGCATGCGGCGTTGCTTTCGGGAAGGAACCGGTCGCCAATCTGCAGAACGGGGATGCGACCATTCGCATTCACACGGGCAAGGAATTCCGGCGTCCGCGTCTCACCCGTCATGATGTCGTATTCGCGACGCTCGAGTGGCAGCCCCAGGGTTGCGGCAGTCAGGCGGATTTTATAGCAATTCCCTGACTGGGCATATTCGTGAAGTATCAGCGGCTCGGTCACGATTGTTGCTCCCTTCGTTTCGGCTATAGCGCGCCTGGCCGGCGTTCGGGAATGACATTCTGCGCGGCGCCTGCTAGGGGCGCGCCATGCTCAATCTCAACGGTATCACCGTGCGGCTCGGCGGGCGCACTATCCTCGACCGTGCGACGGCCGCACTGCCGACGGGTGCGCGCGTGGGCCTGATCGGGCGGAACGGCGCGGGCAAGACCACGCTGATGAAGGTCATCACGGGCCATTATGATCCCGATGACGGCGGCATTGAAATTCCGCGCAAGAGCCGCATCGGCTATATCGCGCAGGAGGCACCTTCGGGCACGACGACCCCGTTCGAGACGGTGCTCGCTGCCGATACCGAGCGCGCGGCGCTGCTCGTCGAAGAAGAGCAGACCGAAGACCATCACCGCATCGCCGAAATCCACGAGCGGTTGATCGCGATCGATGCGCACGCCGCCCCTGCCCGCGCGTCGCGCATTCTGGTCGGCCTCGGCTTTGACGAGGATATGCAGCACCGTCCGCTCGACAGCTATTCGGGCGGCTGGAAAATGCGGGTGGCGCTTGCCGCGCTGCTTTTCAGCGAGCCCGACCTCCTGCTGCTCGACGAGCCGTCGAACCACCTCGACCTCGAAGCGACGCTCTGGCTCGAAAATTTCCTCAAGAGCTATCGTGCGACCATGGTCGTCATCAGCCATGAGCGCGACCTCCTGAACAATGTGGTCGATCACATCCTCCACCTCGAGGGCGGCAAGACCACGCTTTACGTTGGCGGCTATGACGCGTTCGAGCGGCAGCGTGCCGAGCGCTTGGCCCAGCTTGCCAGCGCGCGTGCCGCGCAGGAGAATCAGCGCGCCAAGCTGCAAGACTATATCGCCCGCAACTCCGCCCGGGCATCAACTGCCAAGCAAGCACAATCGCGGCAAAAGGCGCTCGCGAGAATGCAGCCGATTGCCGAAATGGCGACCGATCCCACGCTCAGTTTCGATTTCCCCAGCCCGGACGAACTCAAACCGCCGCTGGTCACGCTCGACATGGCCGCCGTCGGCTACACCGAAAACAAACCGATCCTGCAGCGGCTGAACCTGCGGCTCGACCCCGACGACCGGGTCGCGCTGCTCGGGCGCAACGGCAATGGCAAGACGACGCTCGCCCGCCTGCTGGCGGCACAGCTGCCGGCGATGGAAGGAGCGATGAGTGCCGCGGGCAAGATGCGCGTTGGCTATTTCACGCAATATCAGGTCGAGGAGCTCGATGGAGACGATACCCCGCTCGAGCACATGACGCGCGCGATGCGCGGCGAAACGCCTGGCGCGGTCCGCGGCCAACTGGGACGTTTCGGCTTTTCGGGTGCCAAGGCGACGACCCAGGTCGGCAAGCTTTCCGGCGGCGAACGTGCGCGGCTGGCGCTGGCCCTGATTACGCGCGATGCGCCCCACATGCTGATCCTCGACGAACCGACGAACCACCTCGACGTCGATGCGCGCGAGGCGCTGGTACAAGCGCTGAACGACTATGACGGTGCCGTTGTGCTGGTCAGCCACGATCGCCACATGCTGGAGCTGACGGCGGACCGGCTGGTGCTGGTCGATGACGGGACTGCCAAGGAATATGCCGGCACGCTCGACGATTACACCGACATGATCCTAGGCAAGGCGCCCAAGTCCGAAGGCGGCAAAGGCAATAAGAAGGAAGATCGCAAGGCAGCCGCTGCGGCACGCGAAAAGGGGACCGCACTTCGCAATGCCGTGAAGACGGCCGAAGCCGAGATGGCGAAGCTGACCGCGACGCGCAGTGCCATAGAACGGGCGATGTTCGATCCCTCGACCGCCCTGCCCGAGCACGCCAAGCTCACCATGTCGGACCTGATGAAGCTCCGGTCGAGCGTCGAGGCAAAGCTCGAAGCAGCGGAAGCGGCATGGGTCGCTGCAAGCGAGGCGCTTGAAACCGTTGCCTGACGACAAAGCCGTCATCCCATTGTCACATCTGACCTGACCGCCTATCGACCGTCGTGTCAGCCACCTGCACAAGGCATCCGGCGGGCTTTCGCTCGAGGGCGGCCAAGCAGAATGTATGTTTCCACGGCGGTTGCGGCTTGGCTCCTTGCCAGCGGAGCAGTGCCGGCCGCTGGGCCGCCATCGGCTGGCCAGCCCTATGCCCAGGTGCTGCAACCGGACGGGGCCGCTGGCCCGCCCAGCGCGGCAACCTCCCCCATGCTGCCAGCCGTGCCGGTATCGCCACGACCGGGAACGCCGCCCGCAAGCGACGATATCGTGGTGTCGAGCAGCAGCAGGGCACCTCGCGAGGATCCGATCCAGGCGATCAACATCAAGTCCTATGCCCTGACCCAGGCGCTCGATACGAAAGTCGTCGCCCCCGTCGCCCTTGGCTACAAGCGCGCGATACCCGAGCCTGTCAGGGCCGGCGTGCGCAATTTCTTCAACAACCTGACCCTGCCGGTCGTGTTCCTGAACGACCTGCTTCAGCTCAGGCCCGGCCGGGCCGGCAAGACGGTGGCGCGTTTCGCGATCAATTCGACGGCGGGCATTGCAGGGCTTGTCGATGTGGCCAAGCGCAAGGGCATCCGGCTGCCGCTGCGCCGTAACGGCTTTGCCGACACGATGGGCTATTACGGGGTCAAGCCGGGACCGTTCCTGTTCCTGCCACTGATCGGGCCAACAACGGTCCGCGACCTGATCGGGCTGCTGGTTGACCGTGCGTTGCTGCCGACCGTGGTCGGCAAGCCGTTTACCCAGCCTGCCTATGCCCTGGGCGCGTCGCTGGTCGGTTCGATCGACTATCGCGCCGAATATGACGCGCAGCTGCGCGCATTCCGGGCGGAGCCGAATCCCTATGCCGCGGCGCGCAGGAACTACCTGCGGCTACGCCAGGAAGAGATTGATGCGCTGCACAACCGGACTCCCCTTCCCGACGATCCTGCGCGCGGGGAGGGGACGGACGAACGTCGGTGATTATCGGGCGGAAGTATAATCCGAATAGGACGTGCGGGTACGCAAGGTCTGAGCGCTGCCCATGAACGACCCGGCGAACTCGGTCGCAACGCTGTCATTGACCGGGCGGCCATCGGGCAACACGTGATAGGTCGCCGTGAAGACAAAGCTTTCGACCTTGACCACCATCATCATCCGGAACGGCTCCCTGGATGTGAAGCGCGCGCGCTCGAGATAGGGAACCCTGCCCGCCGTGTTGACGACCGCTTCGACAGCCGTGTTGGCCGAGGCGTCGTACGGCCCCATCATCATCACCCCTTTTGGCATCGCCGCAAACCGATAGGTGGCGTGCGTCGGCGTCGTCGCCACGCGCGTCGCCGGTGCGCCGAACCATTCGGCGATCCGTCCGTAAGTGGCGACCTTTGCCTTGGCGCGAAACTTGATCGACGAAGCGCTTTGCCTGGCCGTCGGCGGCTTGCCGTCGACCGACAGCAGCGTCCACTTGGCGGGCAGGCGCGGATCATAGCGTGCAACGCTGGTGTTCGCCGGCTTGCCCGCGCGTTCGGCGCGCGTTGTTTCGGTAAACGCAAAGTCATTGGGCCCGACCGTGCGGGCCGCCGCCAGCACCTGTTGCTGGAGGGTATCTGCCCGCGCCGCCACTGGCGCACAAAGGACCAGCGAAACCGCGATCGCCTTCATAGGGTCATGTCGAGCACGATCTTTCCGACATGCGCTCCTGAATCCATCAGGGCATGGGCGCCGGCTGCGTCGCTCAGGGGAAAAACGCGGTCGATGACCGGCCTGAGCCGGCCACCCTCGACGTGCGGCCAGACGGTCCGCGTAATCTCGTCCGCCACCAACGCCTTGAACGACAGCGATCGCGCACGCAGCGTCGAGCCGGTGAGGGTAAGTCGCTTCATCATCACCAGCGGAATGAAAATCTCCGCCTTCGGCCCATTCAGGACCGCGATCGAAACGTGACGACCATCTTCGGCCAGGCACTGCAGGTTGCGCGGCAGATAGTCCCCGCCGACCATGTCGAGCACTGCGGCGCATCCCCGCCCCCCCGTGATCCGTGCCACTTCGGCGACAAAGTCGGCCGTACGGTAGTTGATGGCAAAGGCTGCGCCGATTTCGAGCGCCTTCGCACATTTTTCATCGCTGCCGCAGGTGACGATCACCGCCAGGCCGAACAGCCGGCCGAGCGCGATCGCCATTGTACCGATGCCACTCGTGCCTCCGTGGACAAGCACGGTATCGCCTTCGGCGGCATAGGCGCGTTCGAACAAATTCGTCCATACGGTGAACAAAGTTTCGGGAAGCGCCGCCGCCTCGACCATGGAGAGCGAGGCCGGTACCGCCAGACACTGGCCTACGGGTGCCGCGCAATACTGGGCATAGCCGCCGCCAGCGACCAGAGCGCACATCGGCTGGCCGACAAGGTCTGGCGCGACTCCTTCGCCCACCGCGACAACTTCTCCCGCAATTTCGAGGCCGAGGATCGACGGCGCGCCCGGTGGCGGCGGGTAGGCGCCCTTGCGCTGCAGGACATCGGGGCGGTTGACCCCGGCAGCCGCGACCCGGATCAGCACTTCGCCGGCGGCAGCGACCGGGACGGGGCGCATCGACGTTACCAGAACCTCGGGGCCACCAGCCGTTGCCGGGTCAACTGCCTGCATCATCGCTGGAATTTCGGTCATTCAAGCCCCCTGTCCTGAGGCCGTCCTAGCGGACGGGAACCTACCGTGTCAGCAAAGATATGAAACGCCGCTGAATCGACGTCACTTGACCATTGATCGCGACGCGCCCACGACCGTTACCGATATATGACGATTTTGGGTCGTTTCGGTTGCAGTATTTACGTTTGACCGTGCCGAAGACGGAAGCTTGAGAGGCCGATCGATGAAGCCGGTGCAACGCATTCAACAAAATGTCCTTGCCGCAAACGAGCGGCGCCTGCTCACCTGGCTGGCGGCGCGGATGCCCCCTGCGGTCACGCCCGACCGGCTGACCTCGGTGGGATTCCTCGGCGCCGTGACCGTCGGCGCGGGCTATGCCCTCAGCACGTTCGACGTCGACTGGCTATGGGTGGCGATTGCGGGCTATTTCATCAACTGGTTCGGCGACTCGCTCGACGGCAGCCTGGCCCGCTTCCGCAAGATCGAGCGCCCCCAGTTCGGGTATTTCATCGACCATAGCACCGACGCGCTCGGCAATCTCGTCATGCTGGTGGGGCTTGGTCTCAGCCCGTACCTCCGGCTCGACATCGCCTTGTTCGGTTTGGCGACCTATCTGCTGCTGTCGATCCATACCTTCCTTGCGGCGCGCGTCATCGGCGAGTTCCGCCTCTCCTATATGGCCGGCGGCCCGACCGAACTGCGCATCATGCTGATTACCATGACGCTGGGCATGTTCATCCTGGGCCCCGATCCCATTTTCGGATCGCCTTTCTCGGCCTTCGACTGGTTCATTGGCGGCGTCTCGGCGATCCTTCTCGGCCTGTTCGTGTTCCAGACCGCCGTTACCGCGCGCGCCTTGCTGCGCCGCGGCGAATAGGGGCAGCGCCTGCCTGTTGACTCGGGGCGAAGGCCGCGCGAACCTTCGGCACATGGATACCGACGACATCGCACCGCCCCCGCGCGCTGGCGATCCTGTGACGCTCCTTGCACGGCAGGACCTCGACCCGTTGTCCGTTGCCGATTGCGACGCGCGGATTGCCGGGCTCGAAGCCGAGATCGCGCGGACGAAACTTCGCCGCGACAAGGCCGTTCACCATCGGGCAAGTGCCGATGCCATATTCAAAAGCTCATAAAGGTGATGAAAACGCTTTCGCCTATAAGGTCTTGTCGGGAAGGTTCGGGCACCCGACATTAAGGTCCAAGTGGGGCCGCGCCCGGCGGCTCCGGTTCAGGAAATCATCATGCCGTCCTTTGCCCGCAATCTAGAGACCACCCTCCACAATGCGCTCGCCGCCGCAGCCGGTCGCAAGCACGAATATGCCACGCTCGAGCATTTGCTGCTTGCCCTTGTCGACGACCAGGAAGCCTCGGCCGTCATGGTCGCCTGCGGGGTCGACACCGGCGAGCTGAAGAACACCGTCACCCATTATCTCGACAGCGAGCTCGAAGCGCTGCGGGTCGAGGGACAGACCGATCCGTCGCCGACGAGCGGATTCCAGCGCGTGGTTCAGCGCGCCATTCTTCATGTCCAGTCTTCGGGCCGCGACGAAGTGACCGGCGCCAACGTGCTGGTTGCGCTGTTCAGCGAGCGCGAGAGCTATGCGGTCTATTTTCTGCAGCAGCAGGATATGAGCCGCCTCGATGCCGTCAGCTACATCAGCCATGGCGTCGGCAAGGGGACCAGTGCCCCCGAAGCGTCGACGCCCAAGGGCGCCGACGAGGAAAAGCCGACCAAGGCCGAAGGCGGCAAGAAGGCCGAAAGCGCGCTCAAGCAGTTCACGGTCGATCTCAATGAGAAAGCCCGCAACGGCAAAGTCGACCCGCTGATCGGCCGGTCTGCCGAAGTCGACCGCACCGTGCAGATCCTTTGCCGCCGGTCGAAGAACAACCCCCTCTATGTCGGTGATCCCGGCGTCGGAAAGACCGCGATCGCGGAGGGCCTGGCGCGCAAGATCATCGAGGGGAACGTGCCCGAGGTGCTGCTGCCGGCCGTGATCTATTCGCTGGATATGGGCGCGCTGCTCGCGGGCACCCGCTATCGCGGCGATTTCGAGGAGCGGCTGAAAGCAGTCGTCACCGAACTCGAAAAGCTGCCCGACGCCATCCTGTTCATCGACGAGATCCACACGGTGATCGGTGCGGGCGCAACGAGCGGCGGCGCCATGGACGCGTCAAACTTGCTGAAGCCGGCGCTCAGCGGCGGTACGATCCGCTGCATCGGGTCGACGACCTACAAGGAGTTCCGCAACCACTTCGAAAAGGACCGCGCCCTGTTGCGCCGGTTTCAGAAGATCGACGTCAACGAACCGACGGTCGAGGACACGATCAAGATCCTTGCTGGCCTGCGCAGTGCGTTCGAGGGCCATCACAACGTCAAATACACGCCTGACGCGATCAAGTCGGCTGTCGAGCTCAGCGCGCGCTACATTAATGACCGCAAGCTGCCCGACAAGGCGATCGATGTGATCGACGAGGTTGGCGCGATGCAGATGCTGGTTGCCCCCAACAAGCGCAAGAAGGTGATCACGCCCAAGGAGATCGAGGCGGTCATTGCGACAATGGCGCGCATTCCGCCGAAATCGGTGAGCACCGACGACACCAAGTCGCTGGCCTCGCTCGAGACCGATCTGAAGCGTGTTGTTTTCGGCCAGAACGAGGCGATCGAAAAGCTCGCCTCGGCGATCAAACTCAGCCGGGCCGGCCTGCGCGATCCGGACAAGCCCATCGGCAATTATCTGTTCACCGGCCCGACCGGTGTCGGCAAGACAGAGGTTGCGCGCCAGCTCGCCTCGATCATGGGCATTCCGCTCCAGCGCTTCGACATGTCGGAGTACATGGAGCGTCACAGCGTCAGCCGCCTGATCGGCGCCCCCCCGGGCTATGTCGGTTTCGACCAGGGTGGTCTGCTGACCGATGCCATCGACCAGCAGCCGCACAGCGTCCTGCTGCTCGACGAGATCGAGAAGGCGCACCCCGATCTGTTCAACATCCTGTTGCAGGTCATGGATCATGGTCGCCTGACCGACCAGCATGGCAAGTCGGTCGACTTCCGCAACGTCATCCTGATCATGACGACCAATGCGGGTGCGAGCGACATGGCGCGCGAAGCGGTCGGATTTGGCGCCATGACGCGTGAGGGCGAGGACGAAGAGGCGGTGAAGAAGATGTTCACCCCCGAATTCCGCAATCGCCTCGATGCCATCGTCCCGTTCGGCTATCTGCCAACCGAGGTCGTTGCGCGCGTCGTCGACAAGTTCATCCTGCAGCTCGAACTCCAGCTTGCCGACCGCGAGGTCCACATCAAGCTCGACGACGATGCCAAGGACTGGCTGACGACCAAGGGCTATGACAAGCTCTACGGCGCGCGGCCGATGGGTCGCCTGATCCAGGAAAAGATCAAGCAGCCGCTCGCCGAGGAACTCTTGTTCGGCAAGCTGGTGCACGGCGGCGAAGTCATGGTGCATCTCAAGGACGAGCCCGAGAAGGGCAAGTCGCTGAGCTTCGAAATTACGCCTGCCGCTCCCCGCAAGGGCAAGAAGGGCGGCAAGCCGAAAGTGGATGTGGGCGCCTAGCCCGCATTCATTCAGCAAAGCGAAAGCCTGTATGGGGAAAGCGGCGGCATGAGGTTTATCCTGAGTGCCGCCCTTTTTCTTGCTCCGACGCTCGCCGCTGCCGAGACAGTGACGCGCTGGACACCCGAGCGCATCGAGGCGGCAAAGGAAGCCGCTGCGGCGCGCAACATGAAGGCCGACACCGGTGTCGTAGATGGTTCGACATCCTACCGGCGGATTCACGGTGAGATGGGTGTCGCAGTCGGGACGGGCGGTTATCGCTCGGTTTTCGGCGCCGCTGACCTGCCGTTGGGGCAGGACGGACATTTTGCCTTTTCGTTCGAGAACAGTCAGTTCAACCAGGGACGAGCCGATCGGCGCCGCTGAGGTTCACGACAATTGCGACGGATGGTTAATTGTCCGTTGCACCTCTGTCTGGTTCGACTATCTAGACTGGTGTCGAAACGAAGGGGTGGCGGCTGTGAGGGTAAGGCACACGCGAACGGTGGTCGTGGCACTCGCGAGCCTGGCGCTGATCGCCTTGTCGGGTGGCAATGGTGCACAGCTCAAGCTGGCAATGGAGGATCGTGCCGATCCCAATCCCCATCAGGTCGCGCTCGGTCTCGAACTGGCAGGCCTGTGCTTGAGCGTCGTCATCAGTTGGAGCGAACGGCTTCGTCCCGGCATGGACTGACGCCTACAGAACGATCTGCAGCCCCAGCCTGGCGGCCAGATTGTCGCCGTCGCGCCGGTCGATGGTCTGTAAAACGGTACCATCCAGTCGGGCGCGCGACGTCAGTCGGTAATTCAGGCCCAATCCCGCTTCCTTCCACATCGTCTCGATGCCGCTGTCGCCGATCGCATGGACGAGGCGTGCGCCAACGCTTCCATACTCCTGCGGTCGAGCCCCATCGCTGCTCGCCGCGACCATCGCGCCATAGGCCATAAGCCGAAATCGCTGTTCCGCCCCGAAACGGTGCGAGATGACAGCACCTAGCGTTCCGGCAAAGCCGGTGTCGGCGTTGTTGCCGGTGAAGGGTCGCGGGCTGGCGGTATTGACGAATCGCGCGCTATCGATGTGATTATAGTCGAGCGACATAAAGGGGGCGACCTGCCAGGAGCCCGACAGCCGGACGCCAAAGCTGCCGGTCGTTCCGACGCCCAGGACATTGCCGTTACTCGACAGCGTCCAGCCGCTTGCCGGCTGCCGCGACGACATGGTGTCGAAGCTGCGATGACCCGCCAGCGCCTGAAGCTCGAGTTCGACGCGGCTCTGCGGCTGCGCGGTCAGGGCGACGGCGATTGAGGTCGCGTCGGATGCGGCCAGTGCCAGAAAATGGTGGCGGCCCGGGTCGGCAACGACACGTGACCCGTCCTCGGCATTCGTCGTGGCGCGAAGATCGGCGCGAGATACCTCCGCCGGGCCATCGCGACCGGCGTGCCGCTGCAGGTCGAAGCTGAAAAGCGTCAGGGCAGCATGCGCGGGCGCCCCGACAATCAGGGCATTAACGGCAGCGAAGGCTAACCAGCGGCGCATGATGACAAAATAGCCTAAATACGGACACGAGAGCTTAAGCGATATGGTTACGAGCGTGGAACGGATTCCCTTCGTCGTGACATTGCGGCGGAATCGGCAACTCCGTGTCGCCTTTCGCTTGAAAGCGGACGCCATTGCCCGATATTTGCTTCATCCGGCCAATTGCGGTCGGGCAAAGGAGAGCTTTGAGATGGCCAATTGGGATCCACGGTCGACTGCGGCAGCAGCCGCCGCTGCCTCGGCCGGAACGCAGGCAGACGTCCGCGACGCCGGTCTGCGCAGTTATATGTTGTCGGTTTACAATACGATGGCGTCGGGTGTCTTGCTGACCGGCATCGTTGCGCTGCTGTTCGCCCGTTCGGGCATGGCCGAGCAGGTGCTGACGACGCCGCTACGCTGGCTCATCATGCTTGCGCCGCTTGGCTTTGTGATGGTGTTGAGCTTTGGCATCAACCGCCTGTCCACGACCGCCGCGCAGGGTATTTACTGGGCATTCACGGTCGTGATGGGCCTGTCGATGTCGTCGATTTTCCTGGTTTACACCGGGGAGTCGGTCGCAACGACGTTCTTCGCAACGGCGGCCGCGTTCGCTGGGCTCAGCCTCTACGGCTATACGACGAAGCGCGACCTGTCGGCGTTCGGCACGTTTCTGATCATGGGTGTCGTCGGTCTGCTCGTGGCGATGGTGATCAACATCTTCGTCCAGTCGACTGCGCTACAGATGGCGATCAGCTTCATCGGCGTCCTGCTGTTCGCAGGCCTGACAGCCTATGACACGCAGAAGATCAAGAGCATGTACTTCTATGTCGCGGGCAGCGACATGGTGGGCAAGTCGGTAATCATGGGCGCGCTGACGCTTTACCTCGACTTCATCAACATGTTCACCTTCCTGCTCCAGTTCATGGGCGACCGCAGGTAGCCAGTGGCAAGTTAGAGGGCGCTCCCGATCCCTCTGGCAGCACGTCCGAAAACCAAAGCCCGGTGGCACGACCCACCGGGCTTTTTTGTCACCCCTGTTTTGGCATCAGCGCCGTGTCGATTTCCTTCGCGCGCTTGTAGGCGGCGCGTTCGCGGAACGGGCCGATATAGTCGTGGAACGCCTGCCGGTCGGGGATCGACTTGAACAACAGTCCCCAGTCGATCTGCGATCCTACATAAACGTCAGCCGCGCTGAAGCGGTCGCCCGCAACGAACCGGCGGCCGGCAACGGCCCGTTCCAGCGCATCCATCGCGGCATCATAGCTGCCATAGCCGGCCGTCATCGCCTTGTCGGCTGGCGCCTCCAGCCCCAGCGCGCGCGCCGTGACAGCCGTCTCCACCGGGCCCGCCGCAAAAAACATCCAGCGGTAATAGTCACCCCGGGCCGAAACATCGGGTGCCAGCCCGGCCGACGGAAACGCGTCCGCAAGATAGGCGCAGATCGCAGCCGCCTCGGTCACGATGACGTCGCCATGCCTGATCGCCGGGACCTTCCCCATCGGATTGATCGCGAGATACTCGGGCGCCTTCATCGTCGTGCCATAGTCGAGCAATATCTGTTCATAGGGCTCGCCAACCTCCTCGAGCATCCAGCGGGCGATCTGTCCGCGCGACATGGGGTTGGTGTAGAATGTGAGCTGCGCCATGATAGCCTCCCGAATCGTTGCGATGAGAGAACATAGATCGAACGATTAGAGCTGTCACGCGTATCAGAGAGGACATGTTCGCTTATGACCGACCGTCTGCCCGAAACCGAAAACTGGGTGAAATCAACGCAGATCGACCGTCGCCACGCCCTGATCGGCGGTGTCGCGCTTGCCGGCTACGCTCTCGCCGCGCAACCTGTGGAAGCTGCAATCCAGACGTCGGCCGATGGTCTTGACGCCGGCATGACGACTTTCCCGGCGAGTGGCGGGCTGCAGATGAAAGCCTATCGCGCCCGACCTGCCGGCAAGCGCAATTTACCGGTCATCATCGTCGTGCAGGAGATCTTCGGCGTCCACGAGTGGATCAAGGACATGTGCCGACGGCTCGCAAAAGCGGGCTATTACGCGATCGCCCCCGATTATTATCAGCGACAGGGCGACGCCACCAAGGTCGCCGACATCGGCACGCTGTTTACCACGATCGTTTCGAAAGTGCCTGATGCACAGGTCATGGCCGATACCGATGCAGCCATTTCCTTTGCGGCGAAGGACGGCGGGAGCGCGACGCGTTTCGGCATCACCGGCTTCTGCTGGGGTGGGCGCATCACCTGGCTGTATGCCGCGCACAATCCGCAATTGAAGGCCGGCGTCGCCTGGTACGGGCGGCTGGCGGGCGCCGGAACGCCTCTGACGCCCAAGCAGCCCATCGAACTCATTGCCGGAATGCGCGCGCCCGTGCTCGGCTTCTACGGCGCGTTGGACAAGGGCATTCCCGTTGCCGACGTCGACAAGATGACCGCCGCGCTGAAGGCGGCGGGCAAGCCTTCCTCGCTCACCGTCTATCCGCAGGCCGACCATGGCTTTATGGCAGACTACCGGCCCAGCTATAATGAAGCGGCAGCAAAGGACGGCTGGGCCAAAGCGCTGGCCCATTTCAAGAAGTACGTCTGAGCGCAGCGACCCGGCACGCCCTGTGGGAAGCGCCGGCTGCCACGAAACCGCATTGCCCGCGGGGCGGAGCCTGCTAACCCTGTCGCAAGACAAAACAAGTTCAGGGAGAGAGCATTGTCCGACACGCGCGCCTCAGCGCCGGAACTCGTAGCGCCGCGCGCGGCATCGCCGGCCTATGCAAACTACGTGCTGGTCGTGCTCACGATCGTGTATGTGCTCAACTTTATCGACCGTCAGATCCTCAGCATCCTCGCTGCAGACGTCAAGCGCGACCTGAAACTGACCGACGCCGATATCGGCTTTCTGTTCGGCACCGCATTCGGCGTCTTCTACTCGCTCTTCGGCATCCCTCTCGGACGGCTGGCCGACAATTGGCACCGGGTCAGGCTGATTACGCTCGGCCTGGCCATATGGTCGGCAATGACGGCATTTTCGGGCCTGGCGCGCAACGGCGGGCAACTGACCCTCGCCCGGATCGGCGTCGGGATTGGCGAGGCGACGGCAAGCCCCTGCGCCTATTCGCTGCTGTCGGATTATTTTCCGAAAAAGAACCGCGCAACCGCGCTTGCCATTTATTCGTCGGGCATTTTCATCGGGGGTGGGCTGTCGCTGTCGATCGGCGGCCTCGTCGTCGACAACTGGAACCATGCCTTTCCCCATGGCAAATGGGGCCTCGTCGGATGGCAGGCCGCCTTTATGGCTGTTGGCCTGCCTGGCCTCGTGATGGCGCTGTGGGTCGCAACCCTGCGCGAGCCCCTTCGCGGCCAGTCGGACGGAATTATCACGCCTTCACAGCCTAACCCGTTTCGCGATTTTTTCGCCGAACTGGTCACGATTATTCCGCCTCTGACGCTGATCGGCGCCGCGCGGCGCGGCACCGCCCCGCTTTTCGTCAATCTGCTCATCGCCGCAATCGTCGCGATGGCATCCTGGGGCATGATCGCCGCGACCGGCAAGATTCCGCAATGGGTCGCGATCGGCGGCGGCATCTATGCCGTGTTCTCGTGGGCGAGTGCCCTGCGCGCACGCGACATGCCGACCTTCAAGCTGATCTGGGGCACGCCGTCATTCATTTACGTCACGCTCGGCTATGGCCTCATCGCCTTTGCCTCCTATGGGCTGGCGGCGTTCGGCGCGCTCTATGCTGAGACGATGCTTGGCCAGAGCAAGACCGTCGTTGGCGTCTTCCTGGGCGGGGGCGGGGGCGCGGCGGGATTTATCGGAATCGTGTCGGGCGGGCGTATCGCCGACGCGCTCAAGACCCGATATCCCTGGGGCCGCATTCCGGTCATCATCGTCGGCACGCTCGGCCCTGTCATCCCGGTGCTCGTGGCCTATACTACAACCAGCCCGACGATCTTCTACATCGGCATGTTCCTGGCCGGCATGCTGGCGCCGGCCGCCCTGGGCGCCGCCGGTGCCACGACCCAGGATCTGGTGCTGCCGCGCATGCGGGGAACGGCGACCGCGACCTTCTTTATCGGCACGGCCCTGATGGGACTGGGCCTTGGCCCCTTCATGACCGGCTTCGTGTCCGAAGTGACCGGCAGCCTGCGGACCGGCATCCTCTCGCTGCTGCTGGTCGCACCGATCTCGACCGTCTTTCTGCTCCTGGCATGGCGTAGCGTACCCCGCGCGGAGGCGACTGTGGTGGAACGTGCCCGGGCTGCAGGTGAACCCGTCTGACGCAAAATCTACCGGCGGGGGTTAACCACAAATCAAGGCCGATGCCCTAGCCGGACACCATGCGATGCGGGGCGAAAAATCCATGAAAGTCATGACGATCTTCGGGACCAGGCCAGAAGCGATCAAGCTCGCGCCGGTCATCGCCGCGGCTGGAGGGCACGCCGGGCGTCGTGTCCCGAACCTGCGTTACCGCGCAACACCGCGGGATGCTGGATCAGGTCCTGGCGCTGAACGGCATCGTTCCTGATCACGACCTCGACCTGATGCGACCGCCCCAGACGCTGGACGCCATTACCGCAGCGTTGCTGACGGGCATTGGTGACGTCCTCGACGGCGAAAAGCCCGATCGAGTCATCGTGCAGGGTGACACGGCAACGGCGATGATCGGCGCGTTAGCGGCCTATTATCGCCGCATTCCGGTCAGCCATGTCGAGGCAGGGTTGCGGAGTGGCGACATTTACCGCCCTTGGCCCGAGGAAGTGAACCGCCGCATCGTCTCGACGATTGCCGACCAGCACTTCGCACCCACGACAACTGCGGCCGAAGCCCTGTATCGCGAAGGCATTGATGCCGCGACGGTGCATGTCACGGGCAATACGGTGATCGACGCCCTTCTCGCGACACGGGCAAGAATCGCGGCGGCGCCCGACATGACCAAGGGGCTCGATCTGCTTTTCAGCCGCTTTCGCCAGCGGCGCATTATCCTGGTGACCACGCATCGCCGCGAAAACTTTGCAGCGATGACGGCCGTTGCCGAGGCGATCAGCGCGATCGCCGAACGCCGTGACGTCGCCGTTATCTTTCCCGTCCACCCCAATCCCAACGTTGCGGGCGTGATGGAGCGGATGCTGAAGGGGCGCGACAATATCGCGATGATCCCGCCTCAGGATTACACGCACTTCGTGGCATTGCTCGATGCGTGCAATTTCGTGCTGACGGACAGTGGCGGCGTGCAGGAAGAAGCGCCGGCACTCGGGAAGCCCGTTCTCGTCATGCGCGAAACAACCGAACGCCCCGAAGGCGTAACTGCCGGCACGGCGCGGCTGATTGGCACCGACCCGACACG
>CBDFMO010000007.1:0-13068 GCA_965249705.1 Sphingomonas sp.
GCGCAACGATCGCCGCGCCCGACGCGATCTTGGGCAGCCATTCCTCGGTCAGCCGGCCGCTTGCCTTCAGCGCCTCGACGGCAGCTACTGCCGTCGTCAGGAACGGCGACGGTGTCAGGTTGCGCCCGATTTCCTCGAGCACGATCCCCGCCTCGACATGGCCAAGGCCAAGACCGCCGTTGGCCTCCGGCACCATGATGCCGGTGAAGCCCATCTCGGCGAACTGGCTCCACAGGTCGCGGCTGAAGCCGGTCTCGTCGTGGGTGTCGCGCAGCTTGCGCAGGTGCTTGACGGGTGCGGCGTCGGCGAGGAACGGTTTCGCCGTATCGCGGAGCATCGTCTGGTCTTCGGTCAGGTAAAGCGGCATTTTGACTCCCTCTCCCCTTCAGGGGAGAGGGCCGGGGAGAGGGGCAGTGACTTCCCAACCCTATCGATGATAAAACCGGGAAGCAGACTGCCCCTCTCCCCGACCCTCTCCCCTGAAGGGGAGGGAGAAATCGGATCAAGCCCCAGGCAAGTCCAGGATGCGCTTGGCGACGACGCCCAGCATCACTTCGCTCGTGCCGCCTTCGATGCTGTTCGCCTTGGTGCGCAGCCAGGTCCGCGCCTTGGCGCCGCCACGCGACTCAGCGCTTTCCCACTCGAGCGCGGCCGACCCGCCCGCTGCCATCAGCAGTTCGTGGCGGCGCTTGTTCAACTCGGTGCCGACGTACTTCATCATGTTGGGCGACGCGGGATGCCCTTTGCCGACCTTCATTTCGTCAACGAACTTCTCGCTCATCGCGCGGAAGGCCATGACCTCGACGTCGAAGTCGGCCATGTCGGCGCGCAGGACCGGCTCCGCGCTGGCCACGTCCTTATACTGGGCGCCGATCGACATCATGTCGGTGCCGAGACCGCCGCCCGAGATCATCTCGCGCTCGTGCCCCAGAAGATATTTGGCGACGTCCCAGCCGCGGTTCACTTCGCCGACGATCTGGTTCTTGGGCACGACGACATTGTCGAAGAAGGTTTCGCAGAAGGGCGAATTGCCGCTGATCAGCAGGATGGGCTTGGTCGTCACGCCCGGGGTTTTCATGTCGAACAGCAGAAAGCTGATCCCTTGGTACTTGTTCGTCTTGTCGGTGCGGACGAGGCAAAAAATCCAGTCGGCCTTGTCGGCATAGCTCGTCCAGATCTTCTGGCCGTTGACGACCCCAGTGATCGCCCTTGTCCTCGCCGAAGGTCTGCATCGAGACGAGGTCGCTTCCCGATCCCGGCTCGGAATATCCTTGGCACCAGCGGATTTCGCCCTTGGCGATCTGGTTAAGATAATGGACCTTCTGCTCCTCGGTCCCGAACTTGAGCAGTGCCGGCCCGAGCATCCATATGCCAAAGCTCGACAGCGGCGAGCGGCAGTTGAGCGACTGCATCTCCTGCCGCAGGATCTTCGACTCCTCGGGCGTCAGGCCCGCCCCGCCATAGGCCTTGGGCCAATCGGGAACGGTCCAGCCCTTCGCGGCCATCACGTCCATCCATTGCTTCTGCTCCGGCGATTTGAACTTCGCGTTGCGGCCGCCCCAGCAAGCATCAGTTTCGTCGCGCACCGGCTCGCGCATTTCGGGTGGACAATTCGCCTCGAGCCAGGCGCGCGTCTCGGCGCGGAAGGTTTCCAGATCGGTCACAGACTCTCTCCCAAAAGCGACTGACTATGCCGGCATAGCTATGCCTGCTTTACGTTTACGGCAAGCAGCTTTCCACGGGCGCCGCTTGCCGTAGCGGCAATCGCGCCTGCTGTTGACCTCACCGGCGTCCCGACCCATCCTCCGCCCATAACGCGAGAGGGTAGCGCAGTGCGAATCGAACGGTGGATGCGCCCGTGACGCTGGCGGCCGAGCGCGTCCCACTCAGGATCAAGGTCGCCTATGGAATCGGCGCGATTGCCTATGGTATCAAGGAAAACGGTTACACGACGTTCCTGCTCCTATTCTATAACCAGGTCATCGGCCTGCCTGCAGGCACTGTCGGGCTGATCGTCGCCGGCGCGCTCATTTTCGATGCGCTGCTGGATCCGGTCGTCGGCTTCCTCAGCGACCGCACCCACACACGCTGGGGACGCCGTCATCCTTGGCTTTATGCGTCGGCCTTGCCGATCGGTCTGTCCTGGGCACTACTGTGGAATCCCCCGCAAGGAACGGAAGCGTTTGTGCTCGGCTGGCTTGGCATCGTTGCGATCTGCACACGGGCCGCCATCACGATGAACGAAGTGCCTAGCCTCGCCATCGCGCCGGAGATGACCCTCGACTATCACGAGCGCACATCGGTGTTGCGCTACCGCTATCTGTTTGGCTGGGCGGGCGGTCTGATGATGCTTATGCTGGCCTATGGCATATTCCTGCCGGTCATGTCGGGCGCGGCGGCACTCCCCGGGTTTCGCAACTATAGCCTGTTCGGCGCCGTCGTCATGACGCTGACCGTGCTGATCTCGGCCATCGGCACGCACCGTGCGCAGGCACGGCCGCCACTGACCCGCATCGCGCCGCAGCCAGCCAGCGAAACATTCCGTCAGCTGAAGGAAACTCTTGGCAACCGCGCCTTCCTCGTCCTCATGTTGTCCGGACTCTTCGGTTATGTGAACCAGGGGGTGGGATTTGCCATCTCGCAATACAACCTCAATTTCGTCTGGCAGCTGAAAGGGTCGCAGCTTCAGATTTACGCGCTGGCCTTGCTCGGCGGCATGGTTGCGATGTTCTTCGCGGTGATGCCCATCGTCCGGATGCTCGGCAAGATACGCGCGACCCTGGTCCTCACGGTCGGCGCCGCGGTGTTCGTGTGTATGAGCTATGTGCTGCGCCTGCTCGGTATTTTTCCAGATATCGGCTCGTCGCTGCTGTTTCCCCTGTTCCTCATCCTCAACACGACCGGCACGGCGCTCGGCATCGGCGCGCTGATGACGGGGGCCTCGATGATGTCCGATGTCGTCGAGGCATCCGAAGAAAAAACCGGGCGCCGCGAGGAGGGCCTGTTCTTTGCTGGTACATTGCTGATGCAGAAGGCGTCGACCGCGCTCGGCATCGGCATTGCCGGTCAGATCCTCGGCTGGGCGCAGTTCCCTGCCAATGCGAAGGCCGGAAGCGTCCCGGTCGAGATCCTCGACAAGTACACGCTGGCGTTCGTTGTTGTCACGCTGCTGCTCGGCGGGCTCTCCGCCGTCGCCATCCGCCGATTCCCGTTCGGCGAGGTCGAACACAATGCCCGCCTCGCCAAGCTTGCCGTAGCGTCGGAGAATTAGGGCTGGACCGCGCCCGAGTCTCCGCGTCATAGGCTTGACGCAAACGTAAAGGAGAGAACCATGGATTTCGATCTGACCGAGCGGCAGCGCTATTGGCACGACCGGGTGCGCGAGTTCATGGCGACCCATGTCATCCCCCGTCAGCAGGACTATTACGACCAGCAGAAGCAGGGTTCGCGCTGGAAGGTACTTCAGGTCGTCGAGGACGAAAAGGCACGCGCCAAGGCCGCAGGCATCTGGAACCTGTTCATGCCGCCGACGTCGGGCCGCGTCCATGTCGACGACAGTTTCGAATTTGACGGCCCGGGTCTGACCAACCTCGAATATGCGCTGTGCGCCGAGGAAATGGGCCGCGTCGGCTGGGGCAGCGAAGTGTTCAACTGCTCGGCTCCTGACACCGGCAACATGGAAGTGCTCCACCGTTACGGCACCCGCGAGCAAAAAGACCGCTGGCTGAAACCGCTGATGGAAGGTGAGATCCGGTCCGCCTTTCTGATGACCGAGCCTGCCGTCGCCTCGTCCGACGCCACCAACATCGAAACCGCGATCCGGCGCGAGGGCGACGAATACGTCATCAACGGCCGCAAATGGTGGTCGTCGGGCGCCGGCGACCCGCGCTGCAAGATCGCCATCGTCATGGGCAAGACCGATTTCGAGGCACAGCGCCATTCGCAGCAGTCGATGGTGCTGATGGAGCTCGACGCGCCCGGCGTAAACATTCTGCGCCACCTGCCGGTGTTCGGCTATGACGACGCCCCGCACGGCCATATGGAAATCGAGCTGAAGGACGTCCGCATCCCCGCCAGCAACATGCTGCTCGGCGAAGGCCGCGGGTTCGAGATCGCGCAGGGCCGCCTCGGGCCGGGCCGCATCCATCATTGCATGCGCACCATCGGCGTGGCCGAGGTCGCACTCGAAAAGATGACCAAGCGGCTGCTGTCGCGCGTCGCCTTTGGCAAGACGATCGCCAGCCATTCGATCTGGGAACAGCGCGTTGCCGCCGCCCGCACCGACATCGAGATGTGCCGCCTGCTATGCCTGAAGGCCGCCGACATGATGGACAAGGCCGGTAACAAGGCCGCGCAGACCGAGATCGCGATGATCAAGGTTGCTGCCCCGAACATGGCATTGCGCATCATCGACGACGCGATCCAGGCCTATGGCGGCGCGGGCGTTTCCGAAGATGCGGGCCTTGCCATGGCCTATGCGCACCAGCGCACGCTGCGCCTCGCCGACGGCCCGGACGAAGTCCACAACCGCGCCATCGCCCGGCTCGAGTTCGGCAAATATGCGCCGCCGCGCGAAGCGTCAGTTTCGTCCGGCGACATCGGTGTCGCGCGGTGAAGGCAGCGGTCCTGTTCGAGGCAAAGACGCCGCTCGTCGTCGAAGATGTAACGGTCGCCTTACCTCTGGCACATGAAGTCCTGATCCGCACGGTCGCTTGCGGAGTTTGCCGTTCCGACCTGCATTTCGTCGATGGGGCCTACCCCCATGCCATGCCGTGCATCCCCGGCCATGAAGCGGCCGGCATCGTCGAAGCCGTCGGCAGCGAAGTCCGCACGGTGAAGGTCGGCGACGCCGTGGTGACCTGCTTGTCGGCCTATTGCGGGCAATGCGAGTTTTGCGTCACGGGCCGCCTGTCGCTGTGCCTGGGGGCCGATACGCGGCGCGGCAAGGGCCAGCCGCCGCGATTGACCCGCGCGGAGGACGGCGCCGTCGTCAACCAGATGCTGAACCTGTCGGCCTATGCCGAAATGATGCTCGTCCACGAGCACGCCTGCGTCTGCATCGATCCCGACATGCCGCTCGACCGTGCCGCCATTCTCGGCTGCGCGGTCGTGACCGGCGCCGGTGCCGTCTTCCATGCCGCCGATGTCACACCGGGCGACACGGTGTGCGTCGTTGGCTGCGGCGGCGTCGGACTCGCCGTCGTCAACGCTGCCAAAATCGCGGGTGCGGGTCGGATCATCGCCTGCGACCCCGTTGCCGAAAAACGCGAGCTGGCGATGAAACTGGGTGCGACCGACACCGTCGATGCCGCGGCCGACGACGCGGGCAAACAGGTCGTTGAGCTGACCAAAGGCGGCGTCGACCACGCGATCGAAGCAGTCGGGCGACCGGCCTCGGGCGATCTCGCGGTGGCAACGCTCAAGCGCGGCGGCACCGCCACGATCCTCGGCATGATGCCGCTCGGCCACAAGGTCGGCCTCGGCGCGCTGGACCTGCTCGGCGGCAAGAAGCTTCAGGGTGCGCTCATGGGGGCAAACCGCTTCCCGGTGGACATCCCCCGCCTTGTCGACTTCTACTTGCGCGGGCACCTCGATCTCGACACGATCATCGCCAAGCGCGTGCCGCTGGCGGCGATCAACGAGGCGTTCGACGACCTGCGCCAGGGCGACAGCGTGCGCACCGTCGTGGTCTTCGACCAGTGAACGCCGAAGAGGATTTCGTCGGCACCGTCGAGCCGACCGGCCAGGACATCCTCGACGAAATCAGGCTCGCCGACTGGATGGGCACAAACGTTGCCGGCTTCACCGGTCCCGTTTCCGTCCGCAAGTTCGCCGGGGGCCAATCGAACCCGACCTATCGCCTCGACGCGCCATCGGGCAGCTATGTCCTCCGCCGCAAGCCCTTCGGCCCGCTACTGCCCAGCGCCCATGCGGTCGACCGCGAATTCGCCGTCATTGCGGGCCTTTACCCGACCGGTTTCCCGGTCGCGCAGCCCTATGGCCTGTGCACCGACGACAATGTCATCGGCAGCTGGTTCTACATCATGGGCATGGTCGAGGGGCGCACGATCTGGGACGGCGGCCTGCCCGGCCTGACCCCTGCGCAACGTACCGATACCTATAACGCGATGATCGACACGCTCGCTGCGCTCCACAACGTCGATTACGTGGCGGCCGGGCTCGGCGACTTCGGCAAGACGGGCAATTATTTCGAACGCCAGGTCGGCCGCTGGACCAAGCAATATCGCGCCGCCGAGACCGAGCGCATGGAGGACATTGAGCGGCTGATCGACTATCTGTCGCGCACCATTCCCGAACAGACTCGCACCAGCATCGTCCATGGCGACTATCGCATCGACAACATGATCTTCGACGCAACGCAGCCCAAGGTGCTGGCTGTCCTCGACTGGGAATTATCGACGACCGGCGACCCGCTGGCCGATTTCAGCTATCTGATGATGAACTGGCTGACCCCCGCCGACAATCGCGCGGGGCTCGCCGGGCTCGACCTGCCCGCCCTTGGTATACCGACCCTCGAGCAGGCCGTCGCCCGCTACTGCGCCGCGACCGGCCGCGAGGGCGTGCCGCAGCTCGAATGGTACTTTGCCTTCGGCCTGTTTCGCCTCGCGAGCATCGTGCAGGGAATCAAGAAGCGCGTCATCGACGGCACAGCATCCTCCGCGCACGCCGCCGAAATGGCGACGCGCGTTCCCTATCTCGCCGAACGGGCGTGGCAATTTGCAAAGGAAGCAGGCGCATGAGCCAGTTCGACATGACCGGAAAGGTCGCGATCATCACCGGATCCTCACGCGGAATCGGCGAAGCCATCGCGCATGAGATGGCCGATCACGGCGCCAAGGTCGTCATCACCAGCCGCAACATCGGACCCTGCGAAGAGGTGGCCGGCGCCATCAATGCCAAGCATCCGGGTGCCGCCATTGCTGTCGTCTCGTCGCTGTCATCGAAAGAGTCGCTACAGGCGATGGTCGATGCTGGCCGCACGGCATTCGGGCAGATCGACGTGCTGGTCTGCAACGCCGCGTCGAACCCGCATTACGGGCCGCTCGGCACGATCACCGACGAACAGTTCCGCAAGACGCTCGACAACAACATTGTCGCCCAGCACTGGCTGATCACAATGGTCGCGCCCGAAATGCGCGAACGCAAATCGGGGTCGATCATCATCATCTCGTCGATCGGCGGGCTGCGCGGCACGCCGATCATCGGCGCCTATGGCATCACCAAGGCGGCGGACATCGCGATGTGCCGCAACCTCGCCCGCGAATTCGGTCCCGACAACGTTCGCATCAACTGCATCGCGCCCGGCCTGGTACGGACCGACTTCGCGCGGGGCCTTTGGGAAAACCCCGATAATCTGAAGCATTCGACATCGAGCGCGTGCCTCGGCCGGATCGGCGAACCGCACGAGATTGCGGGCGCCGCCGTCTATCTCGCGTCGGACGCGTCGACTTTCATGACCGGGCAGACATTGGTGATCGACGGAGGGGTTGTCGTATGAGGCTTCAGAGCAAGGTCGCCATCATCACGGGCGCGGGGTCGGGCATCGGCCGAGCCTCGGCGCTGCTCTTCGCGAGCGAAGGCGCAACGCTCGTCATCGGCGACAAGGCCGATAGCGTCCACGAAACCGCGCGGTTGGTCTCCGAAGCAGGCGGCACGGTCACGGCGCTGCAGATGGACGCCGGCGTCGAGAGCGACGTCGAACAGATGGTAGCCACCGCCATCGCGTCCTACGGCGGCATCGACATCGCCTTTGCCAACGCCGGCATCTCTGGCGGGATGGAGGGCATTTTCGAAACCACGCCCGATCACATGGCGGAAGTACTGCGCGTCAACCTGATCGGTCCCATGCTGATGGTAAAGCACGCCGGGAAACGCATGTGGGACCAGGGGCGCGGCGGTTCGATCATCCTGACCGCGAGCGTCGCCGGAATCCGTTCGGGTGCGGGCGGCCCCAGCTATTCGGCGTCGAAGGCGGGCGTCATCAACCTGGCGCAGACCTCGGCCCAGCAATTGAGCGACACCGGCGTCCGCGTGAATGCGCTGTGCCCCGGCCTCACCGAAACCGGCATGACCAAGCCGACCTTCGACTATGCCCGCGACAAGGGCGTCGAGGAAAAGATCGGCCGTCTCAACCCGCTGCGTCGCGCGGCGCAACCGTCCGAACTCGCGCAGGTTGCGCTGTTTCTTGCCTCCGACCAGGCGAGCTATGTCAACGGGCAGGCGATCGCCGTCGATGGCGGCCTGTCGAGCTCACATCCGGTAACACGACAGATGACAGGGAAAACGGCAGTATGAAATTTCGTGAACTCGGCGACAGCGGTATTTCGGTTTCAGAGATCTGCCTCGGCAGCTGGCTGACCTATGGCCTTGGCGTCGAGGCGGACGCGGCGCGCGCTTGCCTCGACCGTGCTTTCGACGAAGGCATCAACTTCATCGACACGGCAAACATCTATGGCCGCGGATCGGCGGAGACATTTCTGGGCGAAGCGCTGAAGGGGCGGCCGCGCGACAGCTATGTCATGGCGACCAAGCTGTTCTTCCCGATGACCGACACCGACAAGGGGTTGTCGCGCGCGCAAGTGTTCAAGCAGATCGATGGAAGCCTGGCGCGCCTGCAGACCGACTATGTCGATCTCTACCAGTGCCATCGCTACGATCCCGAAACACCCATCGCCGAGACGATGGAGGCGCTGAGCGAAGTCGTCCGGAGCGGGAAGGCCCGCGCCATCGGCTTTTCCGAATGGTCGCCGCAAAATATCGAGGATGCGCTGGCGGTGCCGGATACCGTCAAATTCGTCTCGTCGCACCCGCAATATTCGATGCTGTGGCGCCGGCCCGAAGCGAAAGTCATCCCGCTCTGCGCCGCCAACGGCATTTCGCAGATCGTCTGGTCGCCGCTCGCGCAAGGCGTTCTGACCGGCAAGTACAAGCCCGGCGCCACGCCGCCCGAAGGAAGCCGCGCGACGAGCGAGGCGATGGGCGGGTTCATCGGACGCTTCCTCGAGCCCGCTGTTCTCGAGGCCGTCGCCAGCCTCGCGCCACTCGCCGCAGAGGCCGGGTGCACCATGGCCCAGTTCGCGCTCGCCTGGGTCCTGCGCGAACCCAATGTCGCCAGCGCCATCGTCGGCGCCAGCCGCCCCGATCAGGTCACCGACAATGCCAAGGCCAGCGGCCTTGCGATCGACGCGGCGCTGTTTGCGAAGGCCGATGCGATCCTGGCAGCCCTGCCGAGCTTTGGCGACATGCCGCGATGAGCCTCCCCACCCTCTCCGAACCGCACGAACTCGGCTTCGACCCAGCACGCCTCGCCCGCATCGACGCGCATCTGAAGGCGAAATATATCGACGGGGGCCGGTTCCCGCACGCCGCCTTGCTGATCGGCCGGGGCGACGAGGTCGCGCACCTATCAGTCATGGGCGACGCCCGCCCCGGCGAGCCGCTGAAGTCCGATGCTATCTTCCGCATCGCCTCGATGACCAAGCCGGTCACCTCGATCGCGTTCATGCAGCTCGTCGAACAGGGCCGCATTGCGCTCAGCGATCCGGTGGCAAAGGTCTTGCCCGACTTCGCCAAGACCGGGGTCTTCGTCAGCGGGGGCGGCAACACGCCGTTTGTGACCCGCCCGCCTGCCTCGCCGATGCGGATGATCGACCTGCTGCGCCATACCTCGGGGCTGACCTACAGCTTCCAGGAGCGCAGCAACATCGATGCCGCCTATCGCAAGCTCGGCTTCGAGCGGTTCGATGCGGGGCCGATCGACGCCTATGTTGCACAGGTCGCGAGCCTGCCGCTCGAATTCGATCCCGGTTCCGCGTGGAATTACTCCGTGTCGACCGACATTCTCGGCGCCGTGGTCGAAAAGCTGTCGGGGCAGACCCTCGCCGCCTATTTTGCCGAGCATGTTTTCGAACCGCTGGGCATGGTCGACACGGGATTTCAGGTGCCCGCCGACAAGCTGGACCGCATGCCGGACTGCTATGTCTGGGATCCGGTGAAGCGCATGAAGATGTTCGACACCGGCGCAGACTCGGCCTGGGCCAAGGCGCCTGGCTATTTCTCCGGCGGCGGCGGACTCACGTCGACGCTGGCGGATTATCACCGGTTTGCGCGGATGCTCCTCAACGGGGGCGAGCTCGATGGCGCGCGCATCGTCGGCCCGCACACGCTGAAGTTGATGACCGCCAATCACCTGCCCGGCGGCAACGACCTGACGCAAGTGTCAAAATCGCTGTTCAGCGAAGCGGACAATGCCGGCATGGGCTTCGGCCTCGGCTTCGGTACGGTCATCGATTCGCCAGCCACGATGCTGCCCGGCAACAACGGCGAATTCTACTGGGGCGGCATGTTTTCGACCGCCTTCTTCATAGATCCGGTCGATGACGTGTTCATGATCTTCATGACCCAGCTGATGCCGTCGAGCGCCTATCCCGTGCGCCGCGAAATCAAGACGATGCTTTATTCGGCCCTTGTCGGCTGACTTTCGGAGAGAGAAAATGAGCGACAGCCCCATCACCACCGAAATCCATGACGACATCCTCGTCATCATCAGCAACAACCCGCCGGTCAACGCGCTTGGCGCCGCCGTCCGCATCGGCCTCGACGCGGGGATCAAGGAAGCGCTCGCCAATGATGCGGTAAAGGCCGTCGTCATCCGCTGCGACGGACGCACCTTCTTCGCCGGCGCCGACATCACCGAATTCACCAAGCCGCCGGTCATGCCGCAGCTGCCGGAAGTCGTCGGCACGATCGAGGCCTGCACCAAGCCCGTCATCGCCGCGATCCACGGCACCGCGCTCGGCGGCGGCTGCGAGGTCACGCTTGGCTGTCACTACCGGATCGCCGTCCCCAGCGCCAAGATCGGCACGCCCGAGGTGAAGCTCGGCCTGCTCCCTGGCGCCGGCGGCACCCAGCGCCTGCCGCGCACGGCCGGTATCGAGACGGCTGTCGAAATGTGCGCCGGCGGTGCCCCGATCAGCGCGGCCAAGGCGCTGGAAGTCGGCCTGATCGACAAGCTGGCCGGTGAGGACACGCTGGTCGCCGACGCTCTCGCCTTCGCGAGGGAATGCATCGCCAAGGGCCCTCGCCCGACCCGCGCGCTCCCCGTCAAGGGCGACCCTGCGAGCATCGAGGCCTATGCCAAGGCCAACTCCCGCAAGAACCGCGGCTTCGACGCACCAGCCGCGAACATCGCCTGCGTCGAAGCGGCCACGCGCCTGTCCTTCGAAGAAGGCATTGCCTTCGAGCGGCAGGAATTCATGAAGCTGATGTTCGGCAGCCAGTCCGCCGCACAGCGCCACATCTTCTTTGCCGAGCGCCAGGCGCAGAAGATCGACGGCATAGGCGCCGACGTCCAGCCCCGCGACATCAAGCGCGTCGGCGTCATCGGAGCTGGCACGATGGGCGGCGGCATCAGCATGAACTTCCTGTCGGCGGGCATTCCCGTCACCATCGTCGAAATGAAGCAGGAAGCGCTCGACAAGGGCACCGGCATCATCCGCAAGAATTACGAGGCGACCGCGGCCAAGGGCCGGATGAAGCCCGAGCAGGTCGAAGCCGCGATGGGCGCGCTGAAGCCGACGCTCAGCCTCGAGGACCTTGCCGATTGCGACCTGATCATCGAGGCCGTCTATGAGGAAATGGGCGTCAAGAAAGAGATTTTCGGCAAGCTCGAGAAAATTGCCAAGCCCGGCGCGATCCTGGCGTCGAATACCTCCTACCTGAACATCGACGAGATCGCCGCGAGCACGAGCCGCCCGCAGGACGTGCTCGGCATGCATTTCTTCTCGCCCGCCAACGTCATGAAATTGCTCGAAGTCGTGCGCGGTGAAAAGACCGCGCCCGACGCGCTGATGACGGCGATGGGCATCGCCAAGAAGATCGGCAAGGTCGCCGTCGTCGCGGGTGTCTGCCACGGCTTCATCGGCAACCGCATGCTGATGCCGCGCCAGGTTCAGGCCAATGCGCTGCTCATGGAAGGCGCGACGCCGCAGCAGATCGACAAGGTCCATGTCGATTTCGGCATGCCGATGGGACCGTTCCAGATGGCCGACCTCGCCGGCGTCGACATCGGCTGGCACCGCGACCCGACCCGCATCGAAAATGTCCGCGACGCGCTCGCCGCCAAGGGCCGTTGGGGCCAGAAGACCGGCAAGGGCTATTATGATTACGACGAAAAGCGCAACCCGACGCCGAGCGCCGAAACACAGGCGATCATCGACGAATTCGCCGCGAAATCGAACCTGCCAAAGCGCGAGATCAGCGACGAGGAAATCGTCGAGCGCACGCTCTACCCGATGGTCAACGAAGGCTATCTGATCCTTGAGGAAGGCAAGGCCCAGCGCGCCAGCGACATCGATGTCGTGTGGATCTACGGCTATGGCTGGCCCGTCTATCGTGGCGGCCCGATGTTCTGGGGCGATCTCGAAGGCGCCAAGAAAATCGTCGCGGGGCTGGAAAAGCACGGCTTTGCGGTTGCGGAGAGCCTGAAGGCAAAAGCCTAATCCGCTGAACAGCTACTGCAGGAGAAAAAAAAGGGGGAAGCCTGCTGGCTTCCCCCTTTTCCTTGGTCATGTCGACCGATCAGCCCTTGGGCATGATCACGGTATCGATGACGTGAATAACGCCATTGGTGCATTCGATGTCGGCCGACGTGACAGTCGCGCCGCTGACGACAACGCCATGGGTGCCATCGACGTGCAGCGCTTCGCCCGAAACCGACGCGGGTTCCATCTTCTTGCCCGCAACGTCGGCGGCCATGATCTTGCCCGGCAGGACGTGCAGGGTCAGGATCTTGGTGAGCTTGTCCTTGTTCTCAGGCTTGACGAGTTCGTCGACCGTGCCGGCCGGCAGCTTGGCAAACGCATCGTCTGACGGCGCAAAAACGGTGAACGGACCCTCGCCCTTGAGCGTTTCGACCAGGCCAGCAGCGGTGACGGCTGCAACGAGCGTGGTGAACGAACCTGCCGCGACGGCAGTATCGACGATGTCATGCATAACGAAATCTTTCTTAAGCCCAGAATAGGGCCAGATCAACATCGGTAGCCAGAT
>CBDFMO010000008.1:0-25218 GCA_965249705.1 Sphingomonas sp.
CGCGTTCGGACTGCTCGCCTATCTCCTCACCAGCCTGTTCAACCGGCACATCGCCCGCGACATTTCCCTCAAGAAGGGCGAGCTCGCGCCGAAGCACCTGATCGAGGAAGTCGTGCACCATGCGCAGCTCAAGTTCCCGACCGGGGCGGCAGCGCTCAACTACAACACGCTGCAGAAGATCACCTATATCATCGTGCTCTTCGGCCTGTTCCCGCTGGTCATCCTGACCGGCATGTGCCTGTCGCCCGGCCTGTCGCCGCTGACCGGCTGGGCGATCGACCTGTTCGGCGGCCGGGCCACCGCCCGCTCGGTGCACTTTCTGTGCGCGATGGGGATCGGCACGTTCATCGTCGTGCATCTGCTGCTGGTGGTGTTGGCCGGGCCGTATAACGAAATCCGCTCGATGATCACCGGCAAGTTCCGTGTCCCCCACGATCGCGCGCCGAAGCGGCAGCCCGATACGGTCCCCGACCTCGCAGGAGAACCGGCATGAGCGCCATCCTTACCCGCCGCGGCCTGATCGGCAGCATGGCTGTCGGCGGCGGCCTCCTGCTGTCCGGCTGCGACAAGCTCGGCCAGAGCGAGCAGTTCCGCGAGGTGCTGAAACTCGGCGAAGACGCGAACTACGTCGTCCACCGCAGCCTGCAGGACCGGATGGCGCTGGCCAAGGAATTCGCACCCAGCCAGCGGTCGCCGGTCTTCCGGTCGAACGGAACGCGACTGCCGGTCGGCGACAGCTATGCGCGCCATATTGCGACCGAGTTCCGCGACTGGACTCTGGTCGTCGACGGGCTGGTGGCGAAGCCGCAGATCCTGCCGATCAACCAGGTCCGCGCGATGCCGGCGCGCACCCAGATCACGCGCCACGACTGCGTCGAGGGCTGGAGCGCGATCGCAAAATGGACGGGCGTGCCGGTCAAGCTGCTCCTCGACCGGGCCGGCCTGCGCCCGGAGGCGCGCTATGTCGTCTTCCATTGTGCCGACGCCAACGACGGAACGCCCTATTACGAAAGCTTCGACCTGCTCGACGCCTATCACCCGCAGACGATTCTCGCCTGGAACATCAACGACCAACCGCTGCCCGTCATGAACGGCGCGCCGCTGCGCCTGCGCGTCGAGCGCCAGCTGGGCTACAAGCAGGCGAAATATGTCCAGCGCATCGAAGCGGTCGCCAGCCTGAAAGGAATCTATGGCGGAAAGGGTGGCTTTTGGGAGGATGGCGCGGGATATGAATGGTATGCTGGCGCGTAACGCCTGACCAACCGTCTGGAATTGACTGAATGTCCTTGCTCGATACGTTTCTTGCCAAGCTCGTTAACCATGGCACGCTGACCGTCACCGACCACAGGGGCCGGGTCAGCAAGGTCGGCACACCGACCGAGGGTTATCCCGAGATCGCCATCCGCCTCGCCGATGCGAAAGTCGCGCGCGACATCGCGCTGCGCCCCGAACTCGGTGGTGGCGAAGCCTATATGGACCACCGGCTGATCGTCGAGAACGACGATATCATGGGTCTGCTCAAGCTGTTGCGCCTCAACAGCCGCTGGGAAGAGGGCAAGGGCATCGACGATGCGCGCTGGACCAGTCGCGCCTGGGGAACCATCGCCGGCAAGCTCGACCGCTGGAACTGGAACGCCAAGTCGAAACGCAACGTCGCGCATCACTACGACCTCGACGACCGGCTCTACGACCTCTTCCTCGACGAGAACCGCCAGTACAGCTGCGGCTATTTCACCGATCCTGCCAATTCGCTCGACCAGGCGCAGCGCGACAAGATGGCGCACATCGCCGCAAAGCTCGACCTGCGGCCGGGCATGCGGGTGCTCGACATCGGGTCGGGCTGGGGCGGCATGGCCTTTTACCTCCACCAGAATTTCGACGTCGACGTCGTCGGCATCACGCTGAGCGAGGAACAGATCAAATTTGCCCGCGCCGACGCGGCGAAACGCGGCGTGGCCGACCGGGTGACATTCGAGCTCGTCGATTACCGCGACGTCACCGGCAAGTTCGACCGCATCGTTTCGGTCGGCATGTTCGAACATGTCGGACCGCCGCATTACCGGGCGTTCTTCGGCAAATGCCGCGACCTGATGACCGACGACGGCGTGATGCTGCTCCACACCATCGGGCGCATGGGCTGGCCAGGCACGACCGACGCCTGGGCGTCGAAATATATCTTCCCCGGCGGCTATGCCCCGGCGCTTAGCGAGATCACCGACGGCAGCGAGCGGCAGAATCTGATCCAGACCGACTGCGAGACATGGCGCCTGCATTACGCCTATACGCTGCGCCACTGGTACGCGCGGGTGATGGCGAAGCGCGCCGAGATCGAGGCGATCTACGACGCGCGTTTTTTCCGCATGTGGCAATTCTACCTGGCGGGCTGCACCAGCGCGTTCGAGCACGGCGTGCTCTGTGTCTACCAGCTGCAATATGCCAAGGACCGCCGCGTGTTGCCGATGACCCGCGACTATATGGCGGTTGTCGAGGCGAAGCTTCGCGCCGGCTAATCCCTCCCCCGCAGGGGAGGGATGCACGTCTCAGCTGATTTTCGCGCGCCACGCGTCGCGCTGGGCCTTGCGCTCCTCGGGCGTCAGCTTGCCGTCCTTGTTGGTGTCGGCGGCGTCGAAGCGCTCGAGCGCCTTCTTAACGGCATCGGCAATGACGATGCCCTTGCCGTCGCCTTCGGCCATAATCATGCCGTCGCGCCCGCCCATGAACATCATGCGCGTATGCTCGCGCATCCCCGGCTTCCCGTCCATTGCCGGGGGCGGCGGGGGCGGCGCCATGCCATTGGGGCCGGGAGGGGGCGGTGGCGGCGGCATCATGCCATCGGGGCCGGGAGGGGGCGGCGGCGGCGGCATCATGCCATCCGGACCGCCAAAGCGTTCGACCCGGACGATCTGCCGGTCGCCGCGCCGAGCCTGCCAGGCATCGAATTCGCTGCGGCTGATAGATCCGTTCTTGTCGGTGTCCATCGCTGCGAATTGATCGTCGGCGCGAGCCGCCATCCGCGTCTTGGCAAAGGCCATCATCTCGTCGCGCGTGACGATGCCATCCTTGTTGGCGTCGAGCTTGCCGAGCCGCTCGCGGACGTTGGCTTCCACCTCCGCGCGCGTGGCGGGCCCCTCCGCCATTTGCGCCACCGCGGGCAATGTGACCCCTGCGGCAACCGAAATCACTGCAATTTGCCAGATTTTCATGCGCGAACCCTCCTACGCATCGTTTCGGATGCGTGAACAATCGCTGTCTGCACCTGTACCGCTGTTGAACAATCCGTTCAGGAAGCCTTTGCCGCAAGCGCCGATGACGCCAGCTCGCCGAGCACGGCCAGGTCCACATCGCCCAAATGCTTGAGATAGAGGCAGCCCTTGCCGGTGGCATGCTTGCCGAGCCGGGCCAGAATGTCGGCGTGGTCCTGCACGGCCATCCCGTAGATCACGGTCCTGCCCTTGCGCGGGCTGAACCCGACGCGACAGATTTCGCCTTCGCGGCCCGACTCATAGCGATAGCGATGCGTCCCGAAGCCGATGATCGACGGGCCCCACATCTTTGGGGCTTCCCCTGACACGCGGGCCAGCATCTCTATCAGCACTTCGGCGTCTGCACGCTGCCGCGCATCCGGAATGCCGGCGACGAACGCATCGACATCTGCCTCCGTTTCCACGGTCTTGTTCGCGGCCATCCTTCCCTCCCCGAGTCGGCGACCCTATGAGGCGACCACGAATCACGGGAGTTGCCAAGTGCCGGGAACCGACAAAACCACCATCAAGCGGGTCGTGCTGGCCTATTCGGGCGGCCTTGACACCAGCGTCATCCTGAAGTGGCTGCAGCAGACCTATGGGTGCGAGGTCGTGACCTTCACCGCCGACCTGGGACAGGGCGAGGAACTCGAGCCTGCGCGGGCCAAGGCACGGCTGATGGGCGTCAAGGAAGAGCATATCTTCATCGACGACCTGCGCGAGGAATTCGTGCGCGACTATGTTTTCCCGATGATGCGCGCCAATGCGCTGTACGAGGGGCTGTACCTGCTCGGCACGAGCATCGCGCGCCCGCTGATCGCCAAGCGCCAGATCGAGATCGCCAAGATGGTCGGGGCCGATGCGGTGAGCCATGGCGCGACCGGCAAGGGCAACGACCAGGTGCGCTTCGAGCTCGGCTATTACGCGCTGTCGCCCGACATCAAGATCATCGCGCCGTGGCGCGAGTGGGACCTGACCAGCCGCACCGCGCTGATCGCCTTTGCCGAACAGCACCAGATACCGGTGCCGAAGGACAAGCGCGGCGAAAGCCCGTTTTCGACCGACGCGAACATGTTGCACACCTCGTCCGAGGGCAAGGTGCTCGAGGACCCGTGGGACGAGGTCCCCGATTATGTCTATTCGCGCACCGTCAATCCCGAGGACGCGCCCGACACGCCCGAAGTCATCACCGTCGACTTCGAACGCGGCGATGCGGTGGCGATCAACGGCGAGGGGATGTCGCCGGCGACGGTTCTGGAAACGCTCAATGAATTTGGACGTCGTCACGGCATCGGCCGCCTCGACCTCGTCGAGAACCGCTTCGTCGGCATGAAGTCGCGCGGCATGTACGAAACGCCGGGCGGCACGATCCTGCACCTGGCGCACCGCGGCATCGAACAGCTGACGCTCGACCGGGGTGCGGCGCACCTGAAGGACGAGCTCGCCCCGCGCTATGCCGAGCTCCTCTACAACGGCTTCTGGTTCTCGCCCGAGCGCGAAATGCTCCAGGCCGCCATCGACCATAGCCAGGCCAAGGTCAGCGGCACGGTGCGGCTGAAGCTCTACAAGGGCAGCGTGATCGTGACCGGTCGCAAGTCGCCCAATTCGCTGTATAGCGAAAAGGTCGTTACCTTCGAAGACGATGCCGGCGCCTATGACCAGCGCGATGCCGAAGGATTTATCAAGCTGAACGCGCTAAGGCTGCGCCTGCTGGGGCGGCGCGATCGCTGACCCGCGCGAACAGGGATTGAGTCCGGGCTTGGCTGCACTGCACGATCGCGCGCCGAATTGGTGGGGCAGCAAGCCTGTGCTCGCGGCCTGCGTGGTGCTGTCCTTTCTCCCGTTGTTGATGCCCGGCATCCCGCCGCTCGTCGACCTGCCCGGGCATATGGGCCGTTACGCCGTGCAGCTCGACCCGGAACCGTTCAAGGCATTCTTCAGCTTCCACTGGCAGCTTATCGGCAATCTGGGCGTCGACCTGCTGATCGAGCCGATGGGGCGGCTGTTCGGAATCGAGCTGGGTACCAAGCTCATCATCATGACAATTCCGCCGGTGACGGTCGCAGCAATGCTATGGATCGCGCGCGAGGCCCATGGCGAGGTGCCGCCGACCGCCTTCTTCGCGCTGCCGCTTGCATGGGGGCATCACTTCATCTTCGGCTTCATCAATTTCTCGCTGTCGATGGCGTTGGCACTGCTCGCCTTTGCGCTTTGGCTGCGCATGGCCCGGCTCGGCGCGCTCAAGTGGCGGCCGCTGGTCTTCCTGGTCATTTCGGGCGTCGTCTGGGTGACCCATACGTTCGGGTGGGGCGTGCTGGGGCTGCTGTGCTTCGCGGCGGAGCTATATCGCCAGCGCGACCTCGGCCAGAACTGGGCCGCCGCCGCGACCAGGGCCGCGCTGGCCTGTCTGCCCATGGCCCTGCCGCTGCTGCCGATGCTGATCTGGCGGGCGAAGGCGACGGACATGACCGGCGACTGGTTCGATCTGCCCAGCAAAGGCCTGTGGCTCGTCATGACGCTGCGCGACCGATGGCAAATCTTCGACGTCGCGTCGACCTCTGGCCTGCTGTGGCTGTTGCTGGTCGCAGCGCGCAGCCCAAATCTCACCTTCGCGCGGGGCCTGGGCCTGTGTGCCGTCTTGCTGTGCCTTGCCTTCCTGATGCTTCCGCGCATCATCTTTGGCTCGGCTTATGCCGATATGCGCCTGATCCCCTTCGTCATCGCGGTCGCCATCCTGTCGATCCGGCCGAAATCGCCCGCGTCGCCTGCGTTTCTTGGCGCGATCGCCGTCTTCGGCCTGCTCTTTTTCGCGGCACGCGTGGCGGCGGGCACGGTCAGTTTCAACATGGCCTCGGCGCGCTACGATCGGGCCCTGCAGGCAATCGATCGGATCCCGCGGGGCGCACGGGTGGCAACCTTCGTCCTGCGCAGCTGCAGTCTGGATTGGTCGACAAACCGCATGGAACATCTGGCGGGGCTCGTGATGGTGCGCCGGCACGGTTTCGCCAACGACCAGTGGGAAGTGTCGGGCGCCAATCTCATGGCAATCCTCAAGTCGGACGCGCCCGGGTTCGCGACCGACCCATCGCAGATGGTCGTCCCCCGTCCGTGCCGGCAAGCGACCGCATGGAAAAGTCTCGACCAGTCGCTCGCGCGCGTGCCGCGCGCCGCGTTCGACTATCTGTGGCTGATCGATATTCCCCGGCACGACGAACGGCTGACCGCCGACATGACGCGTGTCTGGAGCAACGGGCCCGACCAGCTCTACCGCATCGATCACAAATGACGCGCTGGTGGCAGCAGGAAAGGGCAATCGCGATCGCGGCGGTGGCGGCGACGCTGCCCTTGTGGTTCGTGCAGCTGCCCCCGCTGATCGACTTGCTCGGCCATCTCGGCCGCTATCATATCCAGCTGAATATCGCCGATAATCCGGTGCTGGCCGCCAACTGGTCCTTCCACTGGCAATGGCTGGGCAACCTGGGGGGCGACCTGCTGATGGAGCTGCTCGGGCGGCTTTTCGGGGTGGAGAGGGGCGGCATCGTGCTCGCCGGGCTCCTCCTTGTCCTCATGATTTCCGGCATGGCGCGGTTGAGCAATGCGGCGCACGGCGCCGTGCAGGCGATGGCCTGGGCGGCCTTCCCGTTCGCCATGGCCTATCCCTGGCACTATGGGCTGGTCAACTATTGGCTGGGCGTGGCGCTTGCCTTTCATGCGGCTGCCTGGATCTGGCCGATGGCGCGCGATTGGCGACGCCTGGTTCTGCTCGGCGTGCTGTCGCTGCTGCTGTGGACGGCCCATATCTACGGCTGGGCGGTTTTCGCGGTGCTCATCGGCGCGCGGACTTTGGCGCAGATGAACTGGCGCACCTGGCTGAAGCTGCCGCTCCACCTGTGGACCCTTGCCACGCCGCTGCTCCCGATGCTGCTTCTGGGCTATGGCGCGCGTGGCGCGCGGGAAACCTATGCCTGGTTCGTGTGGACGCGAAAGTTCGACGCGCTGCGCTTTACGCTGCGCGACCAGTGGGAAGTGCTCGACACCGTTACGCTTGCGGCCGCGATCGCGCTGCTCGGCTGGGGCCTGAGCTCGCGGATCCTGCGGTTCGACCGGGGGCTCGCGATGGCGGCGCTCATCCTGTTGCTGGCCGTCGTGATCCTGCCGTTCCAGCTCTTCGGGTCGGCGTTCGCCGACGGCCGCCTGTGGCCGGTGGTCTTCGCGGTCGCCCTTTTGTCCCTTCGCCCGCGCGCCGACGCGCCGCCGGCACTGGCGAACCGGATTGCGACGGTCGCGGCCGCCCTTTTCGCCGTCCGGATCGCCGTCACGACAATCGGGTTCCAGGGCTATGATGCCGACTACAGGCTGCACCTGAAGGCGCTCGACCATGTCGGGCGCGGCAGCAAGATCGCCGTCTTCCTCGACTTTCCCTGCGAAGTCAGCTGGCGACGGCCGCGGCTCGATCACCTCGACAGCCTGGCGATCGTCCGCCGCGATGCCTTTACCAACGGCCAATGGGATGTGCCCGGCGCGCAGCTGCTCACGCCGCTGGGGGCGGCAGGTACGCCGTTCAACGCCGATCCGTCGCAACTTGTGCGGCGGCCCGATTGTCCCGCCGATCTGCGGCCCCAGCTCGCACGCAAGATTGCCGCTTTTCCGCGCGACCGATTCGACTATGTCTGGGCCATCGGCTTCGACCCGGAGACCCTTCCGCCCTATCCGGGGCTGACGCCGCTGTTTGCGGATGACCGGACTGTCCTCTACCGGATCGAAAAATGAGCGCCCCCAAACTTTCGATCGTCGTCCCCTGCTACAACGAGGCGACGTGCCTTCCCATGCTGCACGCGCGACTCGGTGCGGCCGCGCAGGACGTGATCGGCGACGATTACGAGATCGTGCTGGTCAACGACGGATCGCGCGATAACAGCTGGTCGATCATGTCGGCCCTGGCCGCCACCGACGCGCATCTCGTCGCGCTCGACCTGTCGCGCAACCATGGCCACCAGCTTGCGCTCACCGCCGGTCTCGACCTGTGCCGGGGCGAGCATATCTTCATTGTCGATGCCGACCTGCAGGATCCGCCCGAGCTGCTCGGCCCCATGATGGAAGTGATGGCGCGCGACGGCGCCGATGTCGTCTATGGGGTTCGCACCGACCGGGCCGGCGAAACCGCTTTCAAAAAGGCGACGGCAGCGGCCTTCTACCGCGTGCTGAAGAGCGCGACCGATGTCGACATTCCGCTCGATTCGGGCGATTTCCGCTTGATGACAAGGCGTGCGTTGTCGGTTTTCCTCGCCATGCCCGAACAAGCCCGCTTCGTCCGCGGCATGGTCGCCTGGGGCGGATTCCGCCAGGTGCCGTTCGCGTACCGCCGCGAGGCGCGCTTCGCCGGCGAGACCAAATATCCGCTGTCCAAGATGATCCGCTTCGCGCTCGACGCGCTGACCGGCTTTTCGACGGCGCCACTGAAACTGGCCAGCCACGCCGGGCTGTGGCTGGCGGCCGGTTCCGTTTTTCTGATCGTCTATATCTTCGCGTCCTGGCTCGCGGGCAAGACCATCGCGGGTTGGACGTCGCTCATGCTCGTGGTGGTCGTGCTCGGCGCGATCCAGATGTTCGTGCTGGGAATGATCGGCGAATATATCGGGCGGCTCTATACCCAGGCCAAGAACCGGCCGCTCTATATCGTCCAGAACATCGTGGGAGGCAGCGTCAACAAGGCAACGCTCGGCATCGACGCCTCAATGCCCGCCAGCCGACTTCCCGCCAGCCGTTTCCCCGTAAGTCCATCGCCGGTGCATCCAGAAGGTGGCGAGCGGCGTTAGCACGATATTGGGCACGATCGGCCACCAGGTCGGACCCTGCATGAATTTGACGAGCATCCACACGAAGAAGCTGTTCATGGCGAAGCCGAACAGGTTCACGGCGACAAAGCGAGTGCCCATCTGCGCATGATTTTCGCGTTCGCCATGGCCGGCAAAGCTGATCCAGCCATGTGCGAAATAGCCGACCGCAATGCCGATGATGAAGGCAATGCCGATCGAGATGTTCGGGTCGATGCCGAACCATTCGACGCCGAGATAATAGATCACCTGCCCGCCGGCCGTAATCAGCCCGCCCACGATGGCATAGCGCAGGAGCTGCCACAGCGTGGCGCGGGCGGCGGGGTCGGTGGGAAGCGATAGGTTCATGATAATCAAAGTTTCTTTGTCGAGCCACGTCGGGCCATGTCACACTCTGGTTAAGTTTCCCGGCTAATCTCCGGAAGCGCGGGATTGGGGCCGGACAAGCGGCTTATGCCGTGCGTCCGCGAACCCGCGCCTCGACGCTTGCCTTGACCATGGCGACCGGCTTGACGAGGCCCGACGGGATCAGGCGGACCATCGCCCGTCGGGCATTCCAGGCAAAATCCCCGCCGATCTCGAGTGGGCGGCCGTCCGCGACCCGCGTCGCCAGTACCGCGTCCGACAAGCGCTTTTGCCCCGCCGGGTTGGCGTAAAGATAACTGTTGAACCTGTACCAGCCCTTGACCTGCTTCTGCCCGGCAAGACGCGGGCGCAGGAAATCGAAGGCGGCATAGCCATGCGTGCCGAACAACTGCCGCCAGTATTCGGGCGGCTGCTCGTTGACATGGTGCTCGCCGCCCTGGTGCGGGACGGCCGCGGAAAACAGCACGACGTCACCGTGGCGGGTCAGCGTCTCGACGAAGGTCGCCGCCTTGGCATGCGGCAGGTGTTCGGCGACCTCGAGGCTTTGCACGAGATCGAATGTGCGCCCGAGATCGAGCGGCAGCGACAGGTCTGCGGCACGGAAATGGGCGGGCGGGATGACGAGCTGGTCAGGCTTCACATAATCGCCGTCCACCGCAACCACATCGGCGACGCCGGCGGCCATCCATTCGGATGCCCAGGCGCCATGTCCTGCCCCGACGTCGAGCAGGCTGTCGATCGTCATCTCGGCCAGGAGCAGCGGCGCCACGGTCCGTGCCGAAGACCGGCTCCCGTCGTCGATATAGTCGTAGAAATCGGTGTTATAGACGTGGTCGCTCATCGTTCCGGTCCGCCAGTGTCGGGGCGTGCCGCCCCCGCTATGCAGCGGCACCGGTAGAGATTATGCGCCGGTTCGTCGAGAATTTAGGGCGCCAAGTACAAATGAACGAAATGGACAGCGAGACTTCGGCCCCGGCGGCAAGGATTGCCGCACTGCTCGACCAACATTGGCAGGCCCTGGTGGCGCTGGTCTGGCTCGTGACCATGGCCGTGCTGGTCAATTTGCGCTGGGGCATGATCCGCTGGTTCACCCTGCCGGATACCGACGACAACATGCGCATGTCGCAGGTGCGGGCCTTGCTCGGCGGGCAGGGCTGGTACGACCTGCGCCAATACAGGCTGAACCCGCCCGCCGGCTTCAACATGCACTGGAGCCGCCTCGTCGACCTGCCGATCGCGCTGCTCGATTGGGGCGCGCGGCAGTTCGTCGACGGGGCGACGGCGGAACGCTTCGCCGCCGCAGTTGCGCCGATGCTGCCGCTGGGGCTCACCCTGTTCGCCCTTGCCCTGGCGGCGCGCCGGCTCGTCGCCCCCAGCGCGGCGTTGCTCGCGGTCGCCTTTGCCACGACATGCTGCATGGCGGCGCTGTCGATGTTCATGCCCATGCGCATCGACCACCATAATTGGCAGCTGACGTTCCTCGTGCTCAGTATCGCCGGCATTGCCGATCCGCAGACGCGGCGCGGTGGCATCGCCATGGGGCTGGCCAGCGCGGCCTCGCTCACGATCGGCCTCGAACTTCTGCCTTTCCTCGTCATCGTCGGTGTCGCCACCGTCCTGCGCTGGGTGTGGCAGCCCGAGGATCGCGACCGGCTGTCGGCCTATGGGCTGTCGCTCGCAGTCGGTTGTGCCGCCGGCTATCTGGGCTTTGCGTCCTATGACAATGCGGTGCCGCGCTGCGATGTGCTGTCGCCGGTCTGGCTCGGCACGATGGTGGCGGCGGGTTGGCTCGCCTGGCTGTTGCCCCAGCTGCAGCGCGGCGACTGGCGGCTGCGGTTGGGCGCCGCGGCGCTCGGCGGGGTGATGCTGGCTGCAGGTTTCGCGCTTCTGGCGCCGCAGTGCCTTGGCCGCCCCGAACAGGTATCGCCCGAACTCTACACGTCCTGGCTGAGGAACATCAACGAGTTCAAACCCCTCTACACCAAGGACTGGCAGGTCATCGTCGGTACGCTCGCGCTGCCGCTGGCCGGGGTGATCGGTGCCATCGTCGCGACGATGCGCGCGCGCGGCACGCCGCAGTTTGCCGTCTGGGCACCGGTCGCGCTGATCAGCCTGACGTCCATGCTGCTGCTGCTGTGGCAGACGCGCATGGGCGCCGCCGCGCAGTTGACGGCCGTGCCCGGCGCGACGGCGCTCACCTGGCTGCTCGTCCCCGCGCTTCGCCGCAGCACGTCGGTGGTGACGCGGACGATCGGCGTCGTGGTCGCCATCCTGCTGATTTCCGGGCTTGGCGTGCAATATGTGCTCGGCAAGATTCCGGGCAACCAGCCGACGGCGCGCAGCAAGGCGATCGACAAGGCCAATGCACGCTGCCCGACCCTGCCGGCAATGGCGCCGATCGCGCGCCTGCCGGCCACGACGATCTTTACTTTCGTCGACCTTGGCCCCCGGCTGATCACGGTGACGTCGCACAAGGCGATTGCGGGCCCCTATCATCGCAACGGCGAGGCGATCCTCGATGTGCACCATGCCTTCGACGGGGCACCCGAAAACGCCCGTGCGATCATCAAGCGGCACGGCGCCACGCTGCTGATGACCTGTCCGAACATGAGCGAGTCGACGGTTTACCGGGCCAGGTCGCCGAAGGGCTTCTACGCACAGCTGGCGTCGGGCAAGAAGTTCGACTGGCTGGAGCCGGTGCCCCTGCCAAGGGAATCGCCGCTGTTGCTCTGGCGGGTGAAGTGACGGGTTAGAGGAAGCTCGCCTTCACGCCGTCGATCACGAATTGCGCCGCGAGCGCGGCCAGGATGACGCCGAGCACGCGCGTGATCATCGCTTCCACCCGGTTGCCGAGCAGCTTCATCAGCGGCCCGGCCAGCAGCAGCGAGACCAGGGTCAACAACAGGGTCACTGCCAGCGCGCCGAGCACGATACCGCGCTCGCCCCACCCGTCGGCGCGCGACGTCAGCAGCATCGCCGAGGCAATCGAGCCCGGCCCGGCGATCATCGGGATGCCCATCGGGAAGATCGAGATGTCGTCATGTTCGGCCGCCAGCACGTCCTGCGCGCGGCTCTCGCGGCGCTCGGTGCGTTTTTCGAAGACCATGTCGAGCGCGATCAGGAACAGCATGATGCCGCCGGCGATGCGGAAGGCATCGAGGCTGACGTGAAGGGCAGACAGGAACGCCTTGCCGCCCAGCGCAAAGGCAAACAGGATCAGCGATGCGACCATCGTCGAGCGCAGGGCCATCGCGCGGCGATGGGCCGCCGGCGTGCCGTTCGTAAGGCTGGCAAAGATCGGCGCACAGCCGGGAGGATCGATGACAACGAAGAAGGTGACCAGCGCCGAGATGAAGAGTTCGGTCACTTCAGCCCGATCGTTTCATAGACGACGAGCTTCCACCCCGCCGGACCGCGCCATTGCCAGACGCGCAGGTCGTGCGCGCCCGCATGGCCGCCGAGCAGGGCGCGCGAGGCCCAGGCGAGCGTCCAGTCGTCCGCATGGCCCGACGCGATGGCCATGCCGAATTTCGTCTTCGGCAGGGCGGCGGGCCCGCTGGCGGGCATCGCGTCTTCGGTCTGGACGAGCACGTCGCTCGCGGCACTGGCCGCAAAGGCGGCTGCCCCGTCGACTCCGGCCCGCGCCGCGACGCCGGCGGCAAGCTTGTCATACTCGGCCTCGCGCGCCGCGGCACCGCTCGGGTCGCTCGAACAGACGGGCGCGATCACGGCGGGCGCGTTGCCGGCCGGCACGAACCGCGGAGTCGACCGGCCATGGTCGAGCTGCCAGCGATAGCCGCTCGCCGTACGCTTCCAGATCGTCGAGTAAGTGCCCTGGCCGCCCGAAGCGGCGCGGACCCAAGGGCCGGTCGAAAGCCCGAGCGTTCCGTCGCAGGATGCCGCGATCGTCCCCGGCCACCACATGACGGGCACGGCCGGCTCGACGGCGCCTGTCAGCGCGGCCGTGATCGGCCTCGCATCGGGAACGAACATGATCGCGTCAGGGGCGGCGGTCTGCCGGAACGCCTTCCATTGGCCTTCGACCTGGGCCCGGCGGGCAAAGGCGCGCTCGGCGGCGGCAAGGGCGTCGGCCGGGCGCGCGACGGGCAGGACCTGCGGGCGTGGCTGGGCTGCCGAGGGGTGCGGTGCCACCGCAGCCGCGGCGAACAACGGCAGGAGCAAAATCACGCGGCATCCTTTATCTGGCGGCGTTCGGCCGACGTCAGCGTGTTGCGCAACAGGCAGGCAATCGTCATCGGCCCGACCCCGCCGGGCACCGGCGTGATGTGCGCTGCATGGGCCGCGACCGCGTCGAACGCGACATCGCCGACCAGCGCCCCGTCCACGCGATTGATGCCGACGTCGATGACCGTTGCGCCCGGCTTGACCCAGTCGCCGCGGATCATTTCGGGCCGTCCGACCGCGGCGACCAGAATGTCGGCGCGGCGGCACAGGCCGGGCAGGTCGCGCGACCGTGAATGGGCGATCGTGACCGTCGCATTGGCGCCGAGCAGCAGCTGCGCCATGGGCTTGCCGACGATGTTCGAGCGCCCGACGACGACGGCGTCGAGCCCCGACAGGTCGCCCAAGGTCTCGGTGAGCAGCATCAGGCAACCGAGCGGCGTGCACGGCACGAAACCCGGCAGCCCGCTCGCCAGGCGTCCGGCGTTGACCGGATGAAAGCCGTCGACGTCCTTGTCGGGGTCGATCGACGCAATGACGGCGTTGGCATCGATATGGCCCGGCAAGGGCAGCTGCACGAGGATACCGTCGACCTGCGGATCGGCGTTCAGCTGGCGGACGAGGTCGAGCAGCACGGCCTGTGTCGTTTCGGCGGGCAGGCGGTGCTCGATACTCGCCATGCCGGCTTCGCGGCACGCCTTGCCCTTGGCGCGGACATAGACGCCGCTGGCGGGGTCCTCGCCGACGAGTACGACGGCGAGCCCGGGTGCACGCGCCAGCCTGGCAACGCCGGCAGCGACCGTGTCGCGCAGCGCCCGCGCCTGCGCCTTGCCGTCGATCAGCGCGGCGGTCATGCCGGCGTGTAGGAGATCTGGTTGACCAGCAGGATGTTGAGAATGCCCAGGATGACCAGCACGACGATGGGCGACAGGTCGATCGCGCCGAAATCGGGCATGATCTTGCGGATCGGCCGGTAAAGCGGCTCGGTCAGCCGGTCGAGCGTCGTCCAGACCTGCCGCACGAAATCATTATGGGTGTTGATCACGTTGAACGCGATCAGCCAGGACATTACGGCCTGGATAATGATGACCCACCAGACGAGCGTCAGCAAATACAGGGCAATCTGGATCAGGGTGTTCATTTGCGGGTCCCGGCGTCGTTACGGCTCTGGGTCCAGATAGCGACGCTAGGCCGCTTTGTGAACCAGCGTCCCGGCGCCGCGCGCCGTGAAAATCTCGACCAGCATGACATGCGGCACGCGCCCGTCGAGGATGACCGCCGCATCGACTCCGCCCTCGACAGCGGCAATGCAGGTCTCGAGCTTGGGGATCATGCCGCCGGTGACGGTGCCGTCGGCGCGCAACGCCTCGATGCGGACCGGGTCGAGATCGGTCAGCAATTCGCCCGACTTGTCGAGCACGCCCGCGACATCGGTGAGCAGGAACAGGCGCGAGGCGCCGAGCGCCGCCGCGATCGCCCCTGCCATCGTGTCGGCATTGATGTTGTAGGTCTGGCCGTTCGCGTCGGGTGCGATCGGCGCGATGACCGGAATGACGCCGGCGGCCGACAAGGTGTCGATGATCGTGCGATCCACCTTCACCGGCTCGCCGACGAAGCCCAGGTCGACATGGCGTTCGATGCCGCGATGGGGGTCGGCGGGGCGCGACACTTTTTCGGCGACCACCAGCCCCGCATCCTTGCCCGACAGGCCGACCGCGCGCCCGTCCTCGGCGGCGATCCAGCCGACGATCTGCTTGTTGATGGCGCCCAGCACCATTTCGGCGACATCGGCGGTTTCCTTGTCGGTGACGCGCAGCCCGCCGACGAACTCGCTCACGACACCCAGCTTCTTGAGCATGGCCCCGATTTGCGGGCCGCCGCCATGGACGACAACCGGATTGATGCCGACGGCCTTCAGCAGGACGATGTCCTCCGCGAAATCCTCGGCCGCCGCGGGATCGCCCATGGCATGGCCGCCATATTTCACGACGAACGTCTGTCCGGCGTAGCGCTGCAGATAGGGCAGCGCCTCGACGAGCGTCTCGGCCTTGTTCAACAGGCTGCTGTCGGGGTCGTGGCGGCTCATGCGGCTATGCCTTGCTGTGCATCAAGCCTGTGCCCGATCCGGACGACCAGCGCGATAACCAGCGGCACGACGACGGCAGACAGGACGATCTTCGCCAGCATCTGGCCCAACATCAGGTCCGCGATCGGGCGCACGCCATAGAACGACACGGTGATGAAAATCAGCGTATCGACGATCTGCGAAAGAATGGCGGCCACGATTCCGCGCGCCTCGGCAAATTTTCCGTCTGCGCCCGACAGCCGCGCGAAGATCCAGACGTTGAGCGAGACCGAGACCCCATAGGCGAGCACGCCGGCGGCCATCATGCGTCCGCTCTGGCCGACGATGATCGGGAAGGCGTCCTTGGCGGGCGGATACATGCCCGGATCGGTCGGCAGCTGAAGGACGAAATAGGCAAGCCCGATCGCCATGATCAGCGGCACGAAGCCATAGGCGACGAGCTTGTTGGCAACGGCCTTGCCATGCAGTTGCGCCACGCCGCTCGACACCGCGATCAGTGTCAGAAAAGGGAAGATCCCGGCTTCCACGGCGAGCGGCCCGATCGCCACCTGCTTGGCGCCCAGAAAACCGCCGAGGGGCACCATGCCCCCATAGAAAATGGCAAAGGCGAACAACGAGCGGGGAATGCTGCTCGACATTGCGGGGGTGGCGCTATCCATCGCGCGGTTGCTACTTGCTTTTGCCCGCAACGCAACCGCATCGTGCGCCAAAGAACCCAGGGGCTCATGTGCAACGTATCCTGATCGGCATCGCCGGAATCGTCCTCATCCTTGCGATCGCCGTTTTACTCTCGTCGAACCGCCGCGCCATCCGCCTGCGCGTCGTGGGCGCGGCGTTCGCCCTGCAGGCCACGCTTGCCGTGCTGGTGCTCTATGTGCCGGCCGGAAAGGCCGTGATCGAAAGCATGGCACGCGGCGTCAGTGCACTGCTCGGCTATGCGGGGGCCGGCACGCAGCTCATCTTCGGCAAGCTCGCGACCGATCCCAATTTCGGCACGGCATTCGCCTTTTCGGCGCTGCCCGTCATCGTGTTCTTCGCCTCGCTCGTCGCCGTTCTCTATTACCTGGGCATCATGCAGTTCATCATCCGATGGGTAGGCGGCGGCATCGAATGGGTCGTCGGCGTCTCGAAGGTCGAAGCGCTGTGCGCCGCCGCCAACATCTTCGTCGGCCAAAGCGAATCGCCGCTCGTGATCCGGCCTTACCTGGCGGGCCTGGCACCCTCGCAACTCTTCACCGTCATGTCGGTCGGCATGGCGGGCGTGGCGGGCACGATCCTGGCTGCCTATGCCGCGCTGCTCGGGCCGGCGTCGCTCCCCTATCTGCTGGCCGCCTCGTTCATGGCGGCGCCCGGCGGCCTGCTGATGGCCAAGATCATCATGCCCGACGATCCGGCGAACACCGGTGCGCTGGCCGATTCCGCGCTTGCCGTGGCCCCCGTCGACCCCGAGGAACAACCGGCGAATTTGATCATGGCTGCCGCGATGGGCGCGCAGACCGGTGTCAAGATTGCGGTTGCGGTCGCGGCGATGGTGCTGGCGTTCGTGGCGCTGGTCGCGCTTGCCAACGGCCTGCTGGGGGCCGCGGGCAACTGGATCGGCTATCCCGACCTCAGCTTCCAGATGATCCTAGGTACTGTCCTGTCCCCCCTGATGTACCTGCTCAACATCCCGGCGAACGAAACCGCCGCGGCCGGCGGCCTGCTCGGCACCAAGGTCGTGCTCAACGAATTCGTCGCGTTCATCGACCTCGGCCAGATGAAGAACCTGTCCCCGCGCACCGTTGCCGTCGTCACCTTCGCACTTTGCGGCTTTGCCAATTTCTCGTCGATTGCGATCCAGATGGCGTCGACCGGCAGCCTTGCCCCCAACCAGCGCCCGATGATCGCCAAACTGGGCCTGAAGGCGCTGGCGGCGGGCAGCCTGGCCAACCTGATGTCGGCGGCGCTCGCCGGCTTGCTGATCCCGGCCTAGGCCTCGGCCGTCTTCCGCCCGAACCAGCCCGACCTTGGTGCGCCCGACTTGAGGACGCCGATGCGGAACCGTCGCGCGGCGATGCGGATGATGATGAACACCCACAGCCCCTGCCAGGCAAGCGCGAGCAGGTGCGGCCAGAGCGCGGCTTCCTGCGCCGCGCGGGCGATCATCGTGATCGGCGACGACAGCGGGAAGATCGCCGCGAACAGGCCGAGCGGCGAATCGAGGCTGGCGACGACGCCCGACCCCAGCGCAAAGATCGCAAGCTGCATCATCGTGACGGGCATCGACAGCGTCTGGACGTCGCGAACCGTGGCCGCCTGCGATCCGATACCGATGAAGATGCCGCCCAGAATCATGTAGTTGCTTATGTAATAGGCGACGCCGAGCGCAATCAGCGTCGGCCAGCCCATCGGGGGCGCCGGCAGCCCCTGCGCGCCTACGGTCGCGATCACGCCCGAACCGACGGCAAGGCCCCAGATGGTGATGCCGGTGATCGACACGCCGAGCATGGCGACGAGCTTGCCAAGGAAGATCGCGTCGACCGGCACGGCCGCCGTCAGCACTTCGATCACCTTGTTCGACTTTTCCTCGACCAGGTTCGACAGCAGCATGCCGGCCAGCAGGATGGTGAGCATGAACAGCATCGTCTGCGACGCGCGGGCGAGGAGATGGCGGTTGGCGGCAGAACTGATCGCGACCGGCCGGGTGGCAATCTGGGTCACGACGATCACGGGGCGCTTCTCGCCCGCTTTCGCCAGCTGCATTTCGAGCGCGGCTTCCTCGCACAGCATTTCGACGTCGGACACGCGATCCTTCAGCTGTGGTTTCGATCCGTGGAGGCGCAGCGGACCGGGCCAGCCGGTCAGGACGACGCCGGGGCCGCGACCCGGGTCGGCAAGCAAGGCCTCGGCCTGCCGGTTGGGGTCGCCGCTCGGCCGTTCGAGTCGCAGGCTCGGAAAATCCTCGATCCGGTCGTCCAGCCGTCGCTGCGCCACGCGGAACGCCGGCATCGCGGCTTCGGGGACAACCACTGCGACCATCGGCCTCATGGCGATCTCGTCGGCCTTGCTGCCAATACTGCCGATGACGCCGCCAAAGCCGATCGCGATCATGGGCGTCAGCAGGAACATGACGAACGACCGCGACCAGACCGTCGCCACATAATCGCGCCGCGCGATGACGGCGGCGGCCCGGAACAGGCGGCCGGTGCGCCGGGCGTTCATGCTCATAGCGCGGCTTCCTTTGCGGTCGGTTGTTCGAGGGCGGCGGCTGCTTCGGCACCCGCAATGGCCACAAAGGCGTCATGCAGGCCGGGCCGCTCGATCGACAGGCTGTCGATCCCGGCATTGCCGTCGACCAGCGCCTTGAGCAACGGTTCGATGCCCGATTGCGGCAGTTCGAAGCGCCAGTCGGGTCCGGTGCCTGCGCTGGCGGGCAGTGCCGTGCGCCAGGGGCCGTCGGCGGCCCGCGTCCGCAGCCGCACCACGGGGCGCAGGCGATTGCGCGCCTCGTCCACGGCACCTTCGAATCGCACCTTGCCGCCCGCGATGATCGCGATGCGCTCGCACAGCCGCTCGGCATGGGCGATCACATGGGTCGAGAAGAGGATCGTCGCCCCGGCGGCGGCTTGCCCGCGGATGAGCGTTTCGAGCCGGCCCTGATTGAGCGCGTCGAGCCCCGAAAAAGGTTCGTCGAGGACGATGAGCTGCGGCTTGTGGATCAGCGTGCCCAGCAGCTGGACGGTTTGCGCCATCCCTTTCGACAGCGTACGCACCACCTTCTTGCCGGCGTGGCCCAGGCCGTATTCCTCGAGCAGCACATCGGCGCGACGCCGCCCCTCGGCGAGCGACAGGCCACGCAGCGCCCCCATGAACGCGATTGCCTCGCGCGCGGTCATCGAGGGATAGAGCCCGCGCTCTTCGGGCAGATAGCCGACGAGCTGGGCCGCTTCGAGCGGGCGCGCGTGGCCCAGCAGATGCCGGTGCCCCGCATCGGGGTCGATGATTCCCAGCAGCATGCGCAAGGTCGTCGTCTTGCCGGCCCCATTGGGCCCGAGCACGCCATAGATGCTGCCTGCCGGCACGCTGAGGTCGATGCCGTCGACCGCACGCGTCGCGCCGAAATTCTTGACGAGGCCGAATGCCTCGATGGCCGGTTGGGGGGTGATCATCGCACGCGTCATAAGCGCTTCCGGCCATTCTTGTCGAAGCACTGTTTTTCCTTTGTGGCGAAGCCGCTAGTTAGGGGGCTGTGTCTAGTGCGTCATCCCTAACCAAAGCCCTAAAGGCCGAAGCCCGAACGCTGGGTTTTGCATCTTGCGGGATCGCGCCCGCCGATGCGCATGATGGCAGCCTCGCGCTGGCCAGCTGGCTGGAAGCGGGCCATCACGCCACGATGGACTGGATGGAAGCGCGCGCCGAGCAGCGCCGCGCGCCCCAGGCGCTGTGGCCGGAGGCGCGGACGGTGATTGCTCTGGGCATGAGCTATGCACCGCGCGAAGACCCGCTGCGCCTGGCGGGCGAAGCAGATATCGGGCGCGTCTCGGTCTATGCCCAGGGCGGCGACTATCACGACGTCGTCAAGCGCAACCTGAAGGCGCTCGCCCGCTGGCTGGTCGGGCAGGCGGACTGCGCGCTGAAGGTGTTCGTCGACACCGCGCCGGTGATGGAAAAGCCGCTCGGCGCGCTCGCCGGGCTCGGCTGGCAAGGCAAGCATACCAATTTGGTATCGACCGATCACGGCAGCTGGCTGTTCCTCGGCTGCATCATGACGACGCTGGTGGCGGGGCGCGACATTGTCGCCGACAGGCCGCACGACGATCGTTGCGGCAGTTGCGATGCCTGCCAGCGCGCCTGCCCGACCGATGCCTTTCCCGCGCCGTACCGGCTCGATGCGCGCCGCTGCCTCTCCTACCTCACCATCGAGCACAAGGGTCCCATTCCGCTGGCGTTTCGCCGGGCGATGGGCAACCGGGTCTATGGTTGCGACGATTGCCTGGCAGTGTGCCCCTGGAACAAGTTTGCGGCGGCGGCACAGGCCAACATTGCCTTTGCGCCAAGGGCAGAGCTTGCCGCGCCGCCGCTTGCCGATCTCCTTGCGCTCGACGATGCGAGCTTCCGGGCGATTTTCGCGGGATCGCCCATCAAGCGTATCGGGCGCGACCGGATGGTGCGCAATGCCTGTATCGCCGCAGGGAACAGCGGCGATCCTGCGTTCATCCCCGCCGTGCAACGTCTTGCGGCCGATCAGAGCCCAGTGGTTGCCGAGGCTGCCGGCTGGGCGCTGGCCGAGCTCAGCGCGCTTCCTTGCGCCGCGTAAGGGCGGCCACGCAGCTGGCCCGGTCGATGTCGCGACCATCGGGCTGACGCGCGTCGACATAGCTGACTTCGCCCTCCGCCCCGGGGCGGGGCGGGTAGAGATAGGCGTCGAGGATGCAGATCGGGCCGGCAAATTGCAGGCGCCGCGCCCCTTCGGCCTCGCGCACGTCCTGGTCGGCTTCCCCGAACAGCGCCGTCAGGCCCCTCGCTGTCTGCCCGAGGACCCGGTCGAGCCCCGTCTTGGTCATCGGCGGGCTGCGCGTGGCGGCAATGGGCGGTGCGGGCGCTGTCACGGTCGTCGCACATCCGGCGACGGAAAGGGGCAGCAGGACAAGGGCGAAGCGCATGGCCCCTGCTGGCGCGGCCGGCCCTTGCCGTCAACTGGCGGTGCGGCTAGGCGGCGCGCTTTCGGGACGGAGTCGATATGAGCATGAACGCACGCTATGATGTGGTGGCCATCGGCAATGCGATTGTCGACGTGATCGCAAGCGCGACCGACGACTTCATTGTCACCGAGAACCTGTCGCGCGGCTCGATGCAGCTCATCGACGCGCCCCGCGCCACCGAACTCTACGGCAAGATGGGGCCGGGTCGCGAGGTGTCGGGCGGGTCGGCCGCGAACACGATCGCCGGCATGGCGGCGCTCGGGCGCAAGTGCGGCTTCATCGGCCAGGTTGCCAGCGACCAGCTGGGCGACGTCTTTGCCCACGACATCCGCGCGATCGGCGTCGACTTCGCGACTCCCGCGCGCGACGCCGAGCCGCCGACGGCGCGTTGCCTCATCCTCGTGACGCCCGATGGCCAGCGTACGATGAACACCTTCCTCGGGGCTTCGCAGTTCCTGCCGGCGGCCGCCATCGAGCCGGACCTGATTGCCGACAGCGCGATCCTGTATCTCGAGGGCTATCTCTGGGACCCCGAAGAGCCGCGCGCCGCGATGCGCGCCGCCATCGACATCGCGCGCGGGGCCGGGCGCAAGGTCGCCTTCACCTTGTCCGACGCATTCTGCATTTCGCGCCACGGCGATGATTTCCGTGCGCTGATCGACGACGGGATGATCGACATCCTGTTCGCCAACGACGGCGAGGTTCACGCCCTGATGGGCACCGACGACGTGGCGAGCGCGGTTACCGCGCTGTCGGCCAAGGTGCCGACCCTCGTCGTGACGCACGGCGCGCAGGGCGCCGAGGCGCATTCAGGCGGCGAGCATGCGCGCGTCGCGGCCGAGCCGATCGACAGGGTCGTGGACACGACCGGCGCCGGCGACCTGTTTGCCGCGGGGTTCCTCGCAGGACAGGCGGAGGGACGCAGCCTTCGGGATAGTCTGACCATGGGGGCGATCTGCGCCGCCGAAGTCATCAGCCATTACGGCCCGCGCCCCGAGGCGGACCTCAGGGCGCTGGTCGACGCGCGGCTCAGCTAGGGCGCGCCAGTCCAGGGCAGTTGCCGGTCAGGCCTGCGATCCGACCGGCCCCGGAAACTCACCCATTTCGGGTCCCTCCATTTCGTCGAGGTCCTGCTGCAACCGGCTGTTGTGGATACCGTAGACGAAATACATCACGATCGCGATCAGCGTGTACCAGCCGAAGAAGATCAGGACGCGCGTCTCGACCGTGAAGATCAGCGCGATGCACGCAATGATCCCCAGCGCGGGAAGGATCGGAAACAGCGGCACCGTAAAGCCGCGGACGATGTTGGGATGCGTGCGCCGCAGCCAGATGACCGACAGGCAGACGATTGCAAAGGCCGCCAGCGTGCCGACCGATGTCATATCGCCCAGCGTATTGATGTCGAAGAACGCCGCCGCGACGCCGGTGATCAGGCCGACGAGGATCGTGTTGATCCACGGCGTCTTGTACGTCTTGTGGACGGTCGCGAACACGCGCGGCAACAGGCCGTCGCGCGCCATGGTGTAGAAGATGCGCGTCTGCCCGTACATCAGCACGAGCACGACCGACGTCAGGCCGATGATCGCGCCCGCTTTGACCAGCTTGGCGAACCACGCCCATTGCGGTCCCAGCGCATCGACCGCGACCGCCACGGGATCGGGCACGTTCAGCGTCTTGTAGTTGACGATCAGGGTCATCACGATCGACACCAGGATGTAGATGAGCGTGCAGACCGCTAGGCTGCCGAGCAGGCCGAAGGGCATGTCCTTCTTGGGGTTCTTTGCCTCTTGGCCGGCCGTCGAAACCGCCTCGAAGCCGATATAGGCAAAGAATACGATCGACGCGGCGCGCAGGATGCCCCCCCAGCCGAACTTGCCGTCCTCGCCGGTCGCCGGCGGGATGAACGGATCCCAGTTCGCCTTCAGCGTGTCGATATGCGCGACGACGAAACCGCCGCAGATCAGGATGAAGGCGATGATGACGGTCAGCTTGATCGCCACGATGATGTTGTTGACCTTGGCGCTTTCCGACACGCCGATGACAAGGAGCGCCGTCATCGCCATGCAGATCAGGAAAGCGGGCAGGTTGAACAAATAGGTGATCGGCGCGCCGTTGACGAGCACGGGCACGAGGTCGTTGCCGTTGCTCTGCATGATCGGATGACCCGTCGGTCCGGTCAGCGCGACGGGAATGACGATGCCGAAGTCGCCCAGCAGGCTGACGACATAGCCGCCCCAGCCGACCGCGACGACCGATGCGGCCAGCCCGTATTCGAGCAGCAACAGGGCGCCCATGATCCAGGCGGCGAATTCGCCGATGGTCGTATAGCTATAGGTATAGGCCGATCCGGACACCGGCAGCGTGGACGACAATTCGGCGTAGCAAAGGCCTGCGAGCGCGCAGACCACGCCCGCGATCAGGAACGACAGCAGCACGGCCGGCCCGGCATGGAGCGACGCGGCGCTGCCGGTCCGCACGAAAATACCCGCGCCGATGATGCAGCCGATGCCGAGGAACATCAAGTTCCATGAGCCCAGCGTCCGCTTCAGTTCGCTCTTCTGCGTCTCGCGCTGCACCTGTTCGACCGTCTTTCGGCCCCACATGCGCGAGAAAAAGTCCGGTTTCGGACGTGATGCCATCGAAATTCCCCTTGGCCGCCGGTTTCTGCGGCGCAAATTGCTTGAAAGCCCAGAACCTAGCCGCAAATCGAGGCGGCGCAAGCGCCTATCGCCCCCTTACTGCGGGAGCATCGCGCCGAATTGCCGTCCGCCAAAGATATGGACGTGCAGGTGCGGCACTTCCTGATGCCCGTGCCGGCCGATGTTCGCGAGCAGGCGATAACCGGCCCCGGCCAGCCCCGCCTCGCGCGCGACATGGCCCACCGCGCGCACGAACCCGCCGATCTCCGCATCGCTCGCCTTGGCCGTGAAATCGTCCCACGACACATACGGCCCCTTGGGGATCACCAGGATATGGACCGGGGCCTGCGGGTTGATGTCGTGAAAGGCGAGCGCGAACTCGTCTTCGTAGACGGTCCGGTTCGGTATCTCGCCGCGCAGGATCTTCGCGAAGATGTTCTGGTCATCATAGGGGGCGGTGGCGTCGATGGGCATGGTCAGGCCTTTCGTGCGGCTTTTTCGGCGATCCCGGAAACCCCCTCGCGGCGTTCGAGTTCGGCCAGGACATCGCCGACGGTCACGCCCCGCGCTTCGAGCAGCAGGAGCAAGTGGAACAGCAGGTCCGCCGCCTCGGCGGTCAGATCGCCCGCCGTGCCGGACAGCGCGGCGACGACGGTCTCGACAGCCTCCTCGCCCAGTTTGCGCGCGGCAAGCGGCGGCCCCGCGGCCAGCAGCCTGGCGACATAGGACGCGTCCGGGTCGGCACCCCGCCGGGCCGCGATCGTCTCGGCAAGCTTGGTCAGGATATCGGTCACCGCGCTGTTAAGCGGTGGCGGGGGCGCGCGGTCAAGCCCGGCGCCTATGCCGCGTTGTCGTCGTCGTGTCGGGGGGCCCGGCGCGAGACATGCCGCCCGAGGATCAGGCCCAGGACCGCCACGACGAACAGCGCGGCATCGCCGCGATCGGCAATTTCCAGCGCCTTGTGCTGGGCCAGCGCAGGCGAGGCGACCAGCACGAGCAGCGCAGTGACAATGACGCGAGGGGGCAAGGTGGCGACTCCATGGACGCTGGCGCGCGCCAGATCGTTACGGCCACATAGCGAAATTCTACGGTATGCCCAGCCCAAATCGGGACAATTACAACGATTTACGTACGGGAAATCCGGCGGCTGCCAGGGCGAGATGGGCGTCGCCGATGCGGGCCTCG
>CBDFMO010000009.1:0-28992 GCA_965249705.1 Sphingomonas sp.
AAGCGCGCCCGCCAATGCAACCGCTCAGGCCTCGTCTTCGGCCTGCCCGGTATCGACACCCAGGTCGTCGTCTCCGCCCAGATCCACCTCGTCATCAGGTGATTTCTCTGCGTCCTCGTCAACCACATCGAGGTCGATGTCCGCGACTTCGAGGTCGGCTCCGTCCTTTATCTCGGCCGCCTTGGGAGCGTCGAAAGGCAGCGGTTGTTTGGACTTCAGCACGGGTTCGGGAACCCACTGATTACCGCAATTGATGCAGACGACCGGGTCTTCCTTGGTCAAATCGTAAAAGCGCGTTCCACACTTCGGACAGCTGCGCTTTGCGCCCCATTCAGGCTTCACCATCGGTCGAAATGCTCCGGAAAAATTGGCTTACGAGGGCCGCGCAGCATGGCCGCAGCGGCGAAGGCGCGGCCCTTGCCATAGCCTGGGGGCACTGTCAAAGCCACGCGCCATGGCTGAGCCGCGCTCCTTTTCGCAGTCGGGACCGCTGCGTGGCACGCTCACTGTTCCAGGCGACAAATCGATCTCGCACCGCGCGCTGATGCTGGCGGGCATGAGCGTCGGAGAGTCCGTGATCGAGGGCATGCTGGAGGGCGAGGACGTTTTGCGTACTGCCACAGCGATGCGGGCGATGGGTGCAACCATCGAACGACGCGGCGAGAAATGGCATGTTTCGGGGGTGGGCGTCGGTGGCTTGCTGCAGCCGCGACAGGCGCTCGACATGGGCAATTCTGGAACATCGACCCGGCTATTAATGGGGCTGGTTGCCAGTCACCCGATTTCGGTGACCTTTCATGGTGACGCCTCGCTCTCCGCACGCCCCATGGGGCGAGTCATCGAACCACTGTCGCTCATGGGCGCCGACATTACCGCAAGTCCCAATTCGCGCCTGCCGCTGATGGTCCGCGGGGTATGTCCTGCCGTTCCTGTCGAATATCGGCTGCCGGTGGCGTCGGCTCAGGTGAAATCGGCTCTGCTGTTCGCCGCACTGAATACGCCTGGTGTAACTCGTGTCATCGAGCCCGTGCCGACGCGGGACCATAGCGAGCGCATGCTGCGCGCTTTCGGGGCAGAGCTGAATGTCGAAACCAGTTCGCACGGAGGAACGAACGATCTCGATCAGCGGCGAACGGGAATTGAAGCCTCAGCATATCGTTGTGCCGGGCGACCCCTCGTCAGCCGCATTTGCATGCGTCGCGGCGTTGATAGTTCCGGGCTCCTCGGTGGTGATCGCAAACGTCGGGCTGAACCACACCCGGGCGGGACTGTTCAAAGTGCTCAGGATGATGGGTGCCGATATCGAGTTTCGACAACAACGCGAGGTTGGCGGGGAGCCGGTCGCCGATTTGGTCGTCGGACATTCTTCGCTGACCGGCATCGATGTGCCACCCGAACTCGCGCCCAGCATGATCGATGAATACCCGATCCTCTTTGTCGCAGCCGCCCTTGCGTCAGGACGAACGGTGATGCGCGGCATCTCGGAGTTGCGGGTCAAGGAATCGGACCGCATCGCCGCCATGACTATGGCACTGCAAGCAATAGGCGCGCGGGTGGAGGAACTCCCCGACGGGCTGATCGTGGACGGGACTGGCGGTGAGCCGCTGGTTGGGGGAGCCGCCGTGGCAACAAAGCTCGACCATCGGATAGCAATGAGCATGGCAGTGGCCGGCCTGGTGAGCCGCGAGCCAGTAACCCTCGACAATGCAAGCCCCGTCGCAACCAGCTACCCGGCGTTTTTTATCGCAGCTGGCGGCGCTGCAATGAGCTGGTCGGTATTCGGCGACATCATGGGGTTTCTGGGAGCCGGTGCGATCCTGTCGGCATATGCTTATCAAACAATCGGAGGGCGTGACCCAAATGCCCTCTATCACGCGCTCAATCTGGCAGGTGCCGCCTTGCTTACCGTGTCGCTCTCGATCCACTACAACCTCGCTTCGCTCTGCCTCGAGGCAGCGTGGGGAGCGATTGCGCTTTACGGACTGGTCGGACGGGTGAGGAAGCGGGCATGATAATCGCTGTCGACGGCCCTGCCGCTTCGGGCAAAGGAACAATCGCGCGCGCACTGGCCGCTCATTATAATTTGGCGCACCTCGACACCGGCCTGCTTTACCGGGCGGTCGGCATTTCCGTGCTACGCCACGGCGGCGATCCGATGCACGAAATCGACGCGTTGCGGGCGGCGGATTTCAGTGACGCCATGCTCCACGATCCCGAGATCCGGAGCGAAGCGGCGTCCCGCACTGCATCGATCGTTTCGGCGCATGCTGCGGTCCGCACCCGCCTGCTGCAACGTCAGCGGGACTTCGCGGCGCACCCGACAGGTGCGGTGCTTGACGGGCGTGATATCGGCACGGTCATTGCTCCCCATGCCGCAGCTAAGATCTTCGTTACGGCAACGCCCGAAATCCGTGCACAACGGCGGCATGCACAACTCGTCGCGAGCGGTGCGCATTTGCCCTTCGAAGTAGTCCTTAGTGACATCGAGGCGCGCGACGAAAGGGATTCGAGTCGAACGAATGCACCGCTCTTGCAAGCTCTCGATGCCGACTTGCTCGATACCAGCACAATGACTATAGACGCCGCCGTTCGCCATGCGATTGCGCTGGTGGAGGCTCGGGTCTCACCTGAAGCGTGATGGGTCTCACCCTTCGCGCTTTTCGTACATCCTGACTTGCCACTAAAATCGCGACGGGGAACGCCGTTCGAACACGGGGTTCGTGCGGCACATCTGGTCAAAGACCGTCGGACACAACCGGCTGGCCGGAAACATCGAAATAATAGGACGATCGACTTTATGGCCACTGCGGCACTTCCAACCCGCGACGATTTCGCGGCAATGCTCGACTCAAGCTTGGGCGAAGATGGCAGCTTCGAAGGCAAGGTAGTCAAGGGCACTGTCACCGCGATCGAGAACGATCTTGTCGTGATCGACGTGGGGCTGAAGTCTGAGGGCCGTGTGCGGTTGAGCGAATTCGCTCCTGCGCCAGGCCAGAAGGCCGATCTGAAGGTCGGCGACGAGGTCGAAGTTTTCGTCGATCGGGTCGAGAATATGCACGGCGAGGCGATGTTGAGCCGCGACCGGGCGCGCCGTGAGGCCGCGTGGGACACGCTAGAGGAGGAGTTTACGAAATCTGCGCGAGTCGATGGAGTGATCTTCGGTCGCGTGAAGGGTGGCTTCACTGTCGACTTGAGTGGGGCCGTCGCATTCCTGCCGGGTAGTCAGGTAGACATTCGTCCGGTCCGCGACGTTCAGCCGCTGATGGACATCGTCCAGCCGTTTCAGATCCTGAAGATGGACCGAAAGCGTGGCAACATCGTCGTCTCGCGTCGCGCAATCCTTGAAGAAACGCGTGCCGAGGCCCGCACCGGGTTGATCTCGACGCTCGCCGAGGGTCAGATCATCGACGGCGTCGTCAAGAACATCACCGATTATGGCGCTTTCGTCGATTTGGGCGGTATCGACGGCCTGCTGCATGTGACCGACATGAGCTACAAGCGGGTGAACCATCCGTCTGAAGTCATCAACATTGGTGACACAGTTCGCGTTCAGATCGTGCGCATCAACAAGGACACGCAGCGCATCTCGCTCGGTATGAAGCAGCTCGAGAGCGACCCTTGGGAGGGCGCGGAGGCCAAATACCCGATCGGTGCAAAGTTGTCCGGCCGCGTGACGAACATCACCGAATACGGTGCCTTCGTCGAGCTGGAGCCCGGCATCGAGGGGTTGGTACACGTCAGCGAGATGTCGTGGACTAAGAAGAACGTTCACCCCGGCAAGATCGTCTCGACCAGTCAGGAGGTCGATGTGATCGTCCTCGAGGTCGACAGCGAGAAGCGTCGTGTGTCGCTCGGCCTCAAACAGGCCGTCTCGAACCCATGGGACGATTTCGCCGACAAGCACCCAGTTGGTTCGACGGTTGAGGGTGAAGTCAAAAACTCGACCGAATTCGGGCTGTTCATCGGCCTTGATGGCGATGTCGACGGCATGGTGCACATGTCTGACATTGCATGGGGCATCTCAGGCGAGGATGCTCTCAACCTCCACCGCAAGGGTGAAACAGTCCAGGCCGTGGTGCTGGCCGTCGAGGCCGATAAGGAGCGCATTTCGCTCGGTATCAAGCAGCTCGAGAAGGGCGCGCCTGCGCTGGAAACAGCGGGCGCACGGCCAAGTATTGGTGGCACCAGCGCCAATTTGAACAAGAATGCCGTCGTCACGGTTACTGTTCTCGAGGTCCGCGATGGAGGCCTGGAAGTTCAAGTGGGCGACGACGGTGCGACCGGGTTCATCAAGCGTTCGGACCTCGGGCGCGACCGTGATGAGCAACGCGCAGAACGCTTCCAGGTGGGGCAAAAGTTCGACGCGATGGTTACGGGAGTCGACCGCTCGAAGAAGCCGACTTTCTCGATCAAGGCAATGCAGATCAGTCAGGACAAGGAAGCCGTTGCTCAATACGGTTCGTCCGACTCTGGCGCATCGCTCGGCGATATTCTCGGCGAAGCGCTGAAAGCACGCGAAAACAAGAATTAATGCTTTTCGTTACTGTAACGCAACATATTGATTGCGCTTGGTGACGATACCGCTAGAGCGAGGGCGATTGCACCACAGAAGTGGCTGCAATCGCTCAAGCCGGTTGTCATTGCCGGACTGACGTTTGCGGGGAGATGACGTGATCAGATCCGAACTTGTTGCGAAACTTGCGCTCGATAATCCGGATTTGATCGCACGCGATGTAGAGAGCATCGTCGATTGTTTCTTCGACGAAATCGGATCGCAACTGGCGAAGGGCGGTCGCGTCGAAATCCGTGGGTTCGGTACGTTTTCTACGCGTCCCCGTGATGCTAGGGTTGGAAGAAATCCGCGTACGGGCGACGCCGTCGAGGTCGACTCGAAGCGAGTGCCGTATTTTAAGCCTGGCAAGGAGATGCGCGATCGCCTGAAAGTGTGATCGCAACTTCTTTCGCAGGGTTGACGGACGGACATAGCGGCGGCTTGATCGGTCGGCGCGGATGTGGCGAAATCGGTAGACGCAGCGGACTTAAAATCCGCTTGCCTTAGGCAGTGCGGGTTCGAGTCCCGCCATCCGCACCAGCCTTGCTTCTCTCTCCTCGCAACGCTTAACTCACTCAGGTGGGGATCTCATGAACTCGCTCCGGCTCTATGCCTTTGCGCTGATCGCGACTCTGGGGAGTTGTGCGACAAAGCATCGCGACGGTGCCTTACATGTGACGATTATTGGAAGCGGGTTTCATCGCAGCGACGCCGACCAATTCCCGCTGACAACTCCGCAAGCGCTTCTTACTCAGGCGAGTGCAACTGGATTGGTCACACTTGACGCCAGCGGCCAGGTCGAGCCAGCCCTTGCAGAAAGCTGGATCGTCACGGGTGACGGCGCAAGCACGATCTTTCGCTTGCGCCGGGTCAAATGGGCCAACGGCGACGACGTTACGGCCAGGGACGCGGCGGCCAGCCTTAATCGGGCCTTGGCAACCCAAAGTCATAATCCCCTGAAGCCACTGTTGAGTGCGATCGATAGCATTGTCCCTATGACTGGCCGTGTTGTCGAAATCCGCCTGAAGGTCCCCCGCCCCTATCTTCTGCAACTGCTCGCCCAGCCCGAATTGGGGATCAGGCGGGGTGGTCAGGGAACAGGGCCTTATCGTGCGCAGATAAAAGGGATAAGTGCGATCCACTTGCATGGCGCAAATGGCGAAGACAGCCAAGCGGGTACTGCGCTGGCTGACGTGGAGTTGTCGAGCGACACGAGCGCGCGTGCCATCGCGCGCTTTATGCTGCAACGCGTGGACCTTGTCCTGGGAGGCACGTTGGCCGACTGGCCACTTGCCCTGGCCTCAGGCGTACGATCGGACCGCCTCCGCGTCGATCCGGCTCAAGGGTTGTTCGGTCTGGCTATCGTCGGACGTTCGCCGTTTCTTGCCGATCCCGATGCGCGGGCAGCGCTCGCCATGAGCATCGACCGGATTGCTATGGGCCGCACGCTGCGGCTTGTCGGCTGGAACGCCACTGAGGCGCTGCTTCCGATGCAATTCGATTCGGCGCATCTCCCCGCCCTGCCGAAGTGGAGCGGCATGTCTTTGGCTCAAAGACAAGTCGACGCAGCGTCGCGCATTGCCCGGTGGGCGCGCGGCGGTGGCGATGTACCGGTGGTTCGGGTCTCGTTACCACCGGGGCCGGGAATGCGTGTGATGCTGGCACGTCTGACAACCGATTGGGGACGGATCGGTGTGAAGGTCATGTCGGTTCGGCCCGGTTCTCCTGACGCGGACGTTCGCCTGATTGACGCAGTGGCACCCAACTCAAGCGCCAACTGGTATCTAACTCAGGTATCGTGTGCCGGTGGATTGGTATGCGACAGCGCGGGCGATGCAGCCTTGGAGCAGTCGCGAATTGCAGCCTCGCTCAATGAACGTGCCACACGCCTTGCCCAGGCAGATACGGTGCAGGCCGCTCGCGGCAGTTTCATTGCACTGGGAACACCTGTGCGCTGGTCGCTTGTCGACCCAGCGCTGACAGGCTGGCGAGAGAACGTGTTCGCAACGCACCCCTTGGCCGAATTGCGTCCAACAGCGCCGGTAAATTGATCACGACTGGAAAGGCCGGCGTTACTTCCCATATCCGCACCGAAGGAAGACGAAAATGGGCATCTCCAAATCGGTACCGCTTTCACGTGTCGCTGGCCTTGCCGCCACTGACGCCGCTGCAGTGCGGCGCAGGATCGAGGGGATGGAGCATCTGCTCGAGGGCATGTTCGTCGTTCCGGGGTTGAACCGGCGCATCGGACTGGACGTAATTCTTGATGCCATACCTGTCGGGGGCGACGTAATCGCAGCAGCAATGGGCGCATGGATGGTGTGGGAGGCCCGCAATCTGGGCATGCCAAAAACGGCCTATCTTCGAATGGCAGGCAATATCGGTTTCGATGCGCTTTTAGGTGCAATTCCTTTTATCGGCGCTGTTCCCGACTTCTTCTTTCGCTCCAATTCACGCAATCTGAAGATCATCAAGCGCCATCTCGACAGGCATCATCCTGCCGGTGCGACGCTTGAAGGTTAGAGAGGTCGGGCGAGTTTCACGCGCGTCGAGCCTGCCACGCCTCCGGTATCCGCCTTGCACCGGGTAAGCCGGAGCTGCAGGTCGTGGCAGAACCAGATTTCCTGCACCCAACCCGTGCGGTTGGTCGTCACCCTTAGCATGTCGGACACCATGCCTTGGTTCACGTCTGCAAAGGCAGAGGCGAGCGCTTGTGCCGTAAGATCGCGCTGCGCTGCGAGTGCGGCCATATCCGGAAATTTCAGACGCGCGAAAAGTCGAGTCGCGCGTTTGAAATAGGTATTGGCGGGAATATTCATACAGCTGCCGTGCTTGGCCCATTCGTGCTGCTGCAACTGAGCGGAGGGAGTTGCGCACAGGTTCGCTCGGATCGTCGCCTCGGGCAGCAGGGGAACGGGGCGGCAATATTGCGGCCAATCCTTGCCGGATCCGTCAGGCCACAGGCCGTGGAGGGTCCACCCGAAGCGGTTACCCGACCCGCACTCGAAGCTGAACGCCTTGGCGTCGGTATTTCCATGACAGAATTCAGGTGCCCAACTGATGGCAAGCGTATAGCTCGCGATAGGCAAGATGCGGCGCGGCGTGTCGGGACTCGGGCTATCGATGTGGGGACGCGCGATCTCGTTGGGGACCGCGCAGGACAACGCCTGCGCGGAGGCGAGCGACGGAAGCGCGAGAACGATGAATGCGCTGACGAGTTGCTTCACAGATCGTGTTCCCCGACGTTGATTAGAGCGAGAAGTCCAATCCGATGTCTGCAGCCGGCGCACTCTGAGTCAAGCGTCCCGCGCTCACAAAGGTAACCCCGGTCTCGGCAATGGCGCGTACCGTATCGACCCGGACTCCCCCCGATGCCTCGGTCGGCACTCTGCCAGCGACCTGTCGCACTGCTGCCCTCAGAGTGATGACGTCCATGTTGTCGAGCAGCAAGTGCGTCGCTCCACCGCTCAGCGCAGGTTCGATCTGGTCGAGCCGGTCCACTTCGACGATGATGCGGGTGATTCCTGCAGCCTGCGCCCGACGTGCCGCTTCGCCTACCGATCCGGCCACGGCGATGTGATTGTCCTTTATCATGGCCGCATCCCACAAACCCATGCGGTGATTGGTCGCACCCCCCATCCGCGTCGCGTATTTCTCGAGTATCCGCAGTCCCGGAATGGTCTTGCGCGTGTCCAGCAGGATGCAGCCTGTCCCGGCAATCGCATCGACATAGGCGCGCGTGACCGTTGCGATGCCCGACAGATGCTGGATGGTGTTGAGTGCGGACCGTTCGGCCGTCAGCAATGCTCTCGCCCTTCCGGACACGTGCATCAGCACGCCACCGGCTGCAATGCTGTCGCCGTCGCTTGTAAGCATCGTCACGTCGCCGTCGGGGTCGAGAGCGCGAAAAAACGCAGCGGCTATGGGAAGCCCTGCGACGATGATGCCGCGCCTCCACGGCGACGATACAACTCGGTAGCCGGTGCGAAAGCATCGAAGATCGCGGGTCTCCATCACGCCCTTGAAGCGAGCTTCTTCAGGAACCACCGCGAGCGAAGTCACGTCGCCGCCGGCACCCAGATCCTCGGCCAATGTAGCCGTGACGAAAGCATCGAGATCGAAGCCGGCAAGAGCGAATGTCATCTTCCTCCCCTACTTCCACCACAGCAGTTCCACAAACGCGGTATTTATCGTGCCGACGCTTAGCGATTGCTCCTTTCTCACCATTCGGCCCCAGCCTCACCGGCGACGAGGCGCTCAGGGAACAGACGCAATCGAACGCAGTTTAGTGGCGACAATCGGGAGAAATTTCATGCGCTCACTGCTTATTGCCTCGACCGTAGCACTTGCCCTGGCAGGTTGTGCGCCAAAGGCCGGAAACACGACGACCGACCTGAACGCGACCGCAATGGGTGACAGTTCGAGTGGGCCGGGCGGGAACATGCAGGACGGAAACGTCGCGATGGCGTCGGCACCGATGACAACCGATGACTTCCTGAACCTGGAGCAGTGGCTTCGCTCCCAGCGTGCCGCGCTCGCCCGCCACAACCCGGTCGCGGGCGCGATCGACTACATGCTGAAGGACTGGACCGCGTTCGTGCGGTTCCTTGACGACGGTCGCATCTGCCTGACCAACAACGCCGCCGAACGCGCGTTGCGCGGCGTGGCGCTCGGCCGCAAAGCATGGCTGTTCGCTGGCTCCGACCGCGGCGGCGAGCGCGCCGCGTTCATGTACACGCTGATCGGCACCGCCAAGCTCAACGACAAAAGGCATCGATGAGCGATATGTTCGAGGTCCAGGAGGGCAAGCTCGCCGAGACGGCTGCTGTCAGCCCGGCGCTCAAGAACTTTGGCAAGAAGATGGTTGCTGGTCACACCGATACGACCAAGGCGTTGAAAGCCGCCGTTGCCAAGGACGGCGTAAAGATGACACCGCCGGCCGCGCTCGACGAAAAGCATCAGGCGCTTTACGATGCACTGAAGGCGGCAAAGGGTGCGGACTTCGACGCGCTGTACAAGGCGCAGCAGACAGACTCGCATGCTGACGCACTCGCGACGATGAAATCCTACTCGGCGAGTGGCGACAAGCCTGCAATCAAGGCCTTTGCAACCGACACCGCGCCGAAGGTGCAGATGCACATCGACATGCTGAGCAAGATCTAGGCAGTGTGGAACTGCGCCGCCGCTCGCGCATTTGTTTTTCTCGCGTAACGTGAAGGCAAATCCGAATGGCGGCGCGTCCCTATTGGCAGGGTCAGATCCGGCTCGCTCTTGTGTCGATCCCGGTGCAAATCTTTACCGCGACCAAAAGCGGTGCGAGCGTGTCGTTTCGTCAGATCCACGAGCCGTCGGGAAAGACAGTCAAATACGAAAAGACGGTCCCTGGGATCGGACCGGTCGATCCCGATGACATCGTCAAGGGGTTCGAATATTCAAAAGGCTCGTTTGTCCTGCTCGACGACAAGGAGTTGGACGCCGTTCGCCTCGAGTCCAAGAAAACGCTCGAGTTGACCCAGTTCGTCGATGCGTCGGAGATCGACGCGCTTTATTATGAAAAGCCGTACTTTGTCGTCCCCGCCGATGACTTGGCGGAGGAAGCGTTCATTGTTCTGCGCGAGGCTTTGAGACGAGCTAAGAAAGTGGGCTTGGGTCAATTGGCGATGCGGGGGCGCGAGTATGTGGTCGCGATCAAACCCTGCGGACGCGGCATGATGATGGAGACACTTCGATATTCGGATGAACTCAACAAGGCCGGAGCCTATTTCCACGACATTCCGGACGCCACACCAGATGATGAACTGCTCGACCTTGCCGAAACGCTGATTGCCAAGAAAAGTGCGCCGTTCGCAGCCGACAAGTTCCATGACCATTATGTCGAGGCGTTGAAGGACCTTGTCGCCCGCAAGTTGAAGTCGAAGGATGGCACGGTGACACCCGAGGCCGACGAAGCCCCGCGTAAAGGCGGGTCGAATGTCGTCGACCTGATGGCCGCGCTCAAAAAGTCGATTGAAAAGCCCGCAGTCGCGGAAAAATCCACGGGTGCGGTCGAAGCTGCAAAGCCTGCTGCCAAGCGAGCGGCGAAAAAGCGTGCCGCCTGACGCCCTCGAGCGGTACAATGCAAAGCGCGATTTCACGCGCACACGTGAGCCTGCCGGCACGGTAGGCAAGGGTGCGGGGAACCGCTTCATCGTGCAGAAGCATGAAGCGACCCGTTTGCACTGGGATTTCCGTCTGGAGGTCGATGGCGTGCTGAAAAGCTGGGCGGTGACGCGCGGCCCCAGCAAGAATCCTGACGACAAGCGGCTCGCGGTGCGCACCGAAGACCATCCCCTGAGCTATGCCGACTTCGAGGGGACGATTCCCAAAGGCGAGTACGGCGGTGGCACGGTCATGCTCTGGGACACGGGAACATGGGCGCCGATCGCAGGCAAGAGTGCCAAGGACCTTGAAGAAGGCCATCTTCACTTCACGCTCGACGGCGAGCGGATGCAAGGCGAGTGGATGCTCATCCGCTTGAAGCCGCGAGGCAAAGAACGCGGGGAAAACTGGCTGCTCCGCAAAGTCGGCGACGCGTACGCAGGTGCCAGCGACGAGTTGGTGGAACGTGGTCTGACCAGCGTGACGACCGGACGGACAATGGAGGAGATCGCAGCAGGGGCCGAGGGGCACACCGCGCCCGAGAACGCGAAAGTCACGGCGAAGAAGAAGACGCCAAAATCGGTCGCCCGCACCAGACGGGAGAAGACTGACGCGTCCAAAAAAGGTCTCGCTCGTCCCGAATTCGTCGCGCCTCAGCTTGCGACGCTCACCGACACCGTTCCCACCGGAAACAACTGGCTGCACGAGGTCAAGTACGACGGCTACAGGGCGCTGATCGCGATCGGCGGGGGTGGCGCCAGGATTTATACGAGATCCGGGCTCGACTGGACCGCGAAGTTTCCTGAAATCGCTACCGCAGCGGCTGGGCTAAGCGTGGGAAGTGCGCTGATCGACAGCGAAATCTGCGCGCTCAATGGCGACGGGCGGCCTGATTTCTCGACCCTGCGCTCGGCGATCAAGGACACGGGGTCGACAGGGCTCACCTGCTTCGCCTTCGATCTGCTCGCCCTGAACGGGGAGGATTTGACATCGCTTCCCAATGTCGACCGCAAGGCGCGTCTGGCACCGATCATCCCCGCCGAGGGCGTACTTCGCTACGCCGATCATATTGTCGGGGCCGGCGAAAAACTGTTCGATGCCATGTGCAGCGGCGGTTACGAAGGGATCGTCTCGAAGCAGGCAGACGCACCGTACCGCCATGTCCGCACGCAAAACTGGCTCAAGGTCAAGTGTACGCGTCGACAGGAATTCATCGTCGTCGGCTGGACCGCGAGCGAGGCCCGAACGCGCGGCTTCAAGTCGCTGCTTCTCGCCGTCAATCAGGACGGCGTGCATCGTTATGCAGGAAAAGTCGGCACTGGCTTCGACGCCGATCTGCTTTCGGATCTGCGAGCGCGCATGGACAAGATCGCGGCAGACAAGGCGGCGGTCGACGTGCCACCGGGAATTGCGCGAGGGGTCCACTGGGTTCTGCCCACGCTGATCGCCGAAGTTGCCTTTGCCGAATTCACCGCCGACAATGTCGTCCGACATGCAAGCTTCATCGGCCTGAGGGACGACAAGTCGATTGCAGAAGTGGTGCAGGAAGAGGTCGTCGCAGCGGGATCGCAGGTTGCTTCGTCTCAAGGATCGTCCGGACAATCGAGCCCGGTTACGATCAGCAATCCCGACCGTGTCATCTTTCCAGGCGACGGGATCACCAAGGGGCAATTGGCCGATTATTACATGCAACTTGCGCCCGCGATGCTCCCCTGGGTGGCGGACCGTCCGATAAGCCTCATCCGCTGCCCGCAAGGTCGGGCAAAACAATGCTTTTTTCAAAAGCATGACGCCGGATCGTTCCACGATGGGCATGTTCACAAGGTTGCGGTCGCGGAAAAGGACGGGGGCAGCGAGGATTATCTATGGATCGATGACGCCGATGGCCTGCGAGCCTGCGTCCAAATGGGCACGATCGAATTTCACGGCTGGGGATCTCGGGCATCGGAGGTCGAACGGCCCGACCGGCTGGTGATCGATCTCGACCCGGACGAGGGACTGGGTTTCGACGCCGTGCGCAAGGCCGCGACGGACATCAAGGAACATCTAGCGAGCATGGGCCTAGTGAGCTTTGCGCTGTTGTCCGGCGGCAAGGGCGTTCATGTCATCGTGCCTCTGACCCCAAAGGCGGACTGGCCGGCGGTCAAGGATTTCGCCGACCGTTTTGCAAGAGCTCTTGCCGCTGCCGAACCGGAGCGCTTCGTCGCCACCATGTCGAAGGCGAAGCGCAAGGGACGCATTTTCATCGACTGGCTGCGCAATCAGCGCGGCGCGACCGCAGTACTACCCTATGTCGTCCGGGCACGTCCCGGTGCTCCGGTGGCCGCGCCGATCACTTGGGAAGAATTACGCGACATCGACGAGGCGTCGCATTTTCATTTGAGCGATGCCGCCCGGCTCCTTGAGAGGGCGCGGAGCAAGGGACTGCGCGGTTGGGGAATGGCCGCACAAGTGTTGCCCGACGTCTGACCGTTTGGAACGCAACATCGCCCGCGCAGTTTAAGACCGCAGCCGAACAGGGAGCAAAGACATGGCCGATACCGAGACAAAGACTCACGCGACGCGCGCAAGCAATGCCGAGAACGAGCCACGCGACGAGCAAGGCCGCTTCGAGAAGAAGGAAAGCGGAGCGCACCGCTAAGAGCACGGAGGCAAAGCCTGCCGTCAAGCCGAAACGCACCGTAGCAAAGCGCGACAGTGCTCCGAAGCCCGAAAAGCAGGAAGAGGCGAAGCCTGCCGCCAATAAGGCGCCGGGCACGAAGACGGCTGCGCCAAAGGCGCGCGAGAACAAGCAGGCGAAGCCGCGCGGTGAGGGGTCCGGAGGGGCATCCGCCGCGACCGGCGCTCTGCTGGCGGTAGGTGCCGCCGGTGTGGCAGTCGGAGTCGCCGCGATGGTGGGGCGCAAGATCGCGGTGCAAGCACCCACGGTGTTGGCAGGTGACTGGGATGCAGCACTTGCCGCCGAGCACGCGGCCGTACTCAAGGTGTTCGATGCGATGCAGGCGACGACGTCACGCAACGTCGGCAAGCGCACACTGTTCCTGGCGCAACTCAAGCACGCGCTTGGAAAACATGCGTTCCAGGAAGAGAACGTGATTTATCCCGCGTTGCGAGACGCCGGACATGCCGAGGCCGCCGACCACCTAAATCACGATCACGGTTACGTGAAGCAATACCTCTACGAACTCGAAAACTGCCCGAAGGACAGCGATCAGTTTCTTTCGATCGTCGCGAGCTTCAGGACCGACCTGGAAAAGCACGTTCACGAGGAGGAGGACGAGCTCTACCCTGCGCTGAAAGCGCAGTTGTCGGAAGAAATGAACGACAAGCTGACCGCTGCCATGAACAAGGAGGGGTTCAAGCTGGCCTGAGCATTCAATTAACTTCAAGGACAGAACGCAGGGCATCCAAAAACCCCTGCGTTTCGTCTTCCGTCCCGATCGTCACGCGCAAAGCCTGCGGCAAACCCTGCCCCGGCAACCAGCGCACGATGTAGCCGCGCTCCATAAGCGCGTTATAAGCAGTTTCGGCCGTTACCACGCCCTCGAACAGGATCAGCAGGAAGTTCGCCTTCGACGGCACCGCCCGCAGCCCGAGATTGCCCAATTTGGCGATCTCATCGGACAGCCATTTGCGACCGTAATTGTTGGTACTTCGGCTCGCTTCGACAAACTCCCAGGGCATCAAGTGCCGCAATTGCCGCCTCCTGACCCGCAGAGGTGACGCAGAACGGCGCACGTATCCGGTGCATCGCCGCGATGGCCTCTGCCGAGCCATAGCCCCATCCGATGCGTTCCGCTGCCAATCCATGTATCTTCGAAAATGTGCGCGTCACGATGACGTTCGGCTCGGTACGCGCCAGATCAAGCCCGCCGTCGTCATCCTCCGGGTCGAGATATTCCGTGTATGCCTGGTCGAGCACCAGCATCACCTGCGGCGGCAGTGCGTCATGGAGGCGGGCGATTTCGCCTTGTGACGTATACGTGCCTGTCGGGTTGTTGGGGTTGGCGATATAGATCAACCGCGTCCGATCAGTGAGGCAAGCGAGGACAGCGTCAACGTCGGTGCCATAATCGCGGTCGGGGGCTATGACGGGCGTTGCACCGACCCGACGTGTCGCGATGTCGTATACGGCAAAGCCATAGCGCACGTAGACGACTTCATCGCCTGGCCCGGCATAGGCCCCTGCTGCCAAGTGAAGGATTTCGTCCGACCCCGTGCCGTGAATGATGCGCGTTGCATCGAGATCGTGATGCGCGGCGATCGCCTCGCGCAGCCGCGTTGCACCTGCATCCGGATAGCGCGACAAATTCGCCTGGTGCCGAACAAACGCCGTTTGCGCTGCCTGGCTCGTACCCAAGGGGTTTTCGTTCGACGACAGTTTGACGACGCGCTTGCCGCTGTCGGTGGTCGAGCGCCCCGGCACATAAGGTGCGATGTCCATGACCCAGGGTTTGGGAGTCGGTGCTGATCTCATGACCGTAGGCCCTAGGCGGTCGGCTCGTCCGCGCGCAAGGCCAGCACCATGGGCGCCAGTTCGGGCCGGCAGATCAGCAGGTCGGGAAGATAGGGGTCGGGCCGGTTATAGACGAGCGGCGAACCGTCAGCGCGTGAAACGTGCAGCCCGGCAGCGGCGGCAACGGCGACGGGGGCGCAATTGTCCCATTCATACTGCCCACCGGTATGGAGGTAGATGTCGGCAAGACCGCGCACGACTGCCATCGCTTTTGCCCCTGCCGATCCCATCGGCAGCAGCTCGGCACCCAACGCTTGCGCAGCCTTCAAGGCCAACGCCGCAGGTCGGGTTCGACTGACGACTAACCGCAGCGGCAGGTTTGCGGGCACCGGCTTTATGCAATCGTCCGACGCAAAGGTGACGCCCAATACCGGCAACGCGACCGCCCCAGTTACAGAAACGCCGTCGACTGCCAGTCCGATATGCACCGCCCAGTCGTCGCGCACCTCGCCATATTCGCGGGTACCGTCGAGCGGATCGACGATCCATACCCGAGATTTCTTCAGTCGTTTGCCATCACACTTTCGCTCCTCGGACAGCACGCCATCGTCGGGACGGGCCTGGGCGAGCCGCGCAAGGATTAGGGCATTGGCAGCGGCATCACCGACCGCCCCCACCGCGCTACTGTCGCCTCCCCGCGCGCGAATTGCCATTAGCAGCGCGCCTGCTTCCTCTGCGATCGACCGGGCAAGTTCTACGTCGGTCACCCGAGCAGATACTCGACGATTGCATCCGCCGCGTCCTCCGCGCTCATTGTCGTCGTGTCGATGCGGATTTCGGGAGCCGCTGGTGCCTCGTACGGACTGTCGATTCCGGTAAAGTTCTTGAGCGCCCCGCTCCGCGCCTTTTTGTAAAGTCCCTTCACGTCGCGTCCCTCGGCGTCGGCGAGCGGCGTGTCGACGAACACCTCGATGAATTCTCCAGCTGGCAGCATGCCACGGACCGCCGCCCGCTCGGCGCGGAATGGCGAGATGAAAGCCGCGATCACGATCAGGCCGGCATCGGTCATCAGCCGAGCAACCTCGCCCACACGACGGATGTTCTCGATCCGGTCGGCCTCGGTAAAGCCCAAGTCCTGATTGAGCCCGTGCCGCACATTGTCGCCATCCAGCAGAAAGCTGTGACGGTTCATCCGCGTCAGTTTCTTGTCGACAAGGTTCGCAATGGTGGACTTCCCCGCGCCTGACAGGCCGGTGAACCACAATAATGCCGGTTTTTGATTTTTGAGCGCCGCACGAACGTCGCGGGTCACATCCATCGCCTGGCGTGTGACATTCTGCGCGCGGCGCAGCGCGAAGTGCAGCATTCCGGCAGCAACCGTCGCGTTGCTGGCTTTGTCGATCAGGATGAAACCGCCAAGCGTCCGGTTCTCCTCGTACGGCTCGAACACGAGCGGCGCATCAGTTGCCAATCCGACGACGCCGATGTCGTTCAGCCCAAGCGCCTTGGCGGCGACATGTTCGAGCGTGTTGACGTTGATCCGATACTTTGGTGGCTGAACGATCGCGTTGACTGTCTGCGTGGCCAATTTCAGCACGTAGCCTCGCCCTGGAACGAGCGCTTCGTCGGCCATCCAGACGAGCGTCGCCTCGAAGCGATCGGCGATCTGCGGGGCGGAGTCGGCCGCAACGATGACATTGCCGCGCGAACAATCGACCTCGTCGACCAGGGTCAGCGTGACGGACTGACCGGCAGATGCGCGGTCCAAATTCCCTCGTTGCGTTACGATCTTGTCGACACGCGTGACCTTCCCCGAGGGCAGGACACGAACAGGATCACCCGTGCTGATTTCGCCTGCTGCGACCAGTCCCGCAAAGCCGCGAAAATCCAAGTTGGGCCGGTTCACCCACTGCACGGGCATTCGGAAGGCTGAGGCGACGTCCCCGTCACCCCCGACATCGACCGTCTCGAGATGCTCGAGCAGATGCGCGCCGCGGTACCAAGGTAACGCGTCCGACGACGCGGCGACGTTGGCACCGGTGAAGCCGGATACCGGAATGGCGGTGAATTGAGCGATGCCGATCTCGGTTGCAAATCCACGGTACGCCATGACGATCCGATCGAACGCGGCACGGTCGTATCCGATCAGATCCATCTTGTTCACGGCAAGGACGAAGTGGCGGATGCCGATAAGTTTCGCGAGCCAGGTGTGCCGCCGGGTCTGTTCGAGCACCCCTTTGCGCGCATCGACCAAGATCACCGCAAGGTCGGCCGTTGACGCCCCCGTCACCATGTTACGGGTATATTGTTCGTGACCGGGGCAATCGGCAACGATGAACTTGCGCCGCTCCGTTGCGAAGAACCGATAGGCGACGTCGATCGTGATGCCTTGCTCGCGCTCGGCGGCCAGCCCGTCGACGAGCAGAGCGAAGTCAAGGTTGTCGCCTTGCGTCCCGTCCCGCTTTGAGTCGATCACGAGCGCAGACAGCTGATCGTCAAAGACGGTGCGGGTGTCGTACAGCAGACGGCCGATCAGTGTCGACTTGCCATCATCGACCGAACCGCAGGTGATGAAACGCAACAGCGATTTTTCGCTGTGCTGCCGTAGGTATGCGGCGACGTCCCCGGCGGCGAGGTCGGCCATCAGAAATAGCCCTCGGCCTTCTTGGCCTCCATGCCCGCTCCATATTCGCGGTCGACCGCCCTACCCTGGCGTTCGGACGTCGTTGTAAGCAGCATCTCCCGAATGACCTCAGGCACTGTCTTTGCGTCGCTCTCGACGCCGCCCGACAAGGGATAGCAACCCAGCGTGCGAAAACGCACCGAGCGCTCCACTGGCACTTCGCCAGGCAGCAGGCGGAAGCGCGCATCGTCGACCATCAGGATCATCCCGTCACGTTCGACCGTGGGGCGCGGCGCGGCAAAGTACAGCGGCACGAGTTCGATGCGTTCGGCATCGATATACTGCCACACGTCCAGTTCGGTCCAGTTGGACAGTGGGAACGCCCGAATGCTCTCACCCGGAGCCTTGCGCGCATTGTACAGGTTCCAGAGCTCCGGTCGCTGCGTCTTGGGGTCCCAACGATGCGCCGCGTTGCGAAAGCTGAACACGCGTTCCTTGGCGCGGCTTTTTTCCTCGTCGCGCCTGGCGCCGCCGAAGGCGACGTCGAAGCCGTAGTGATCAAGCGCCTGCTTCAGCCCCTGCGTCTTCCACATGTCGGTATGCTGCGCGCCGTGGTCGAACGGGTTGATTCCCTGCGCCACTGCCTCGGGATTTTGCCACACCAGCAGATCCATGTCTGCCGCGGCAGCCGCGTGCTCGCGCATGGCGTACATCGCCTGAAACTTCCACGTGGTGTCGACGTGCAGAAGCGGAAACGGCGGTCGCCCTGGATAAAATGCCTTGAGTGCCAGATGCAGCATGACGGCTGAATCCTTGCCGACCGAATATAACATCACGGGGCGATCGGCCTCGGCCACCACCTCGCGCATGATGTGAATGCTTTCCGCTTCAAGCCGGTCGAGATGGGTCAACTGCGCCACGCCGCTTCATGCGGACGTATGGAGACCGCGTGCAACGAAAATTGCGTTGGGGCGCACAAGGCGCAGCTTGGTCAGCCGCGCATCAGGGCGACCAGATCGTCAATCTTCACGCTGGAAAAGTTCGAATAGGTATCCGACACCGCGTAAGGCAAGATGATGCGGTCGCCATGCCGCATCGCGCCGCAGGTGTAGACGACGTTGGGCACATAGCCTTCGCGCTGCGACGGTTCGGGACGGATCAGCGGCTCACGCGTGCGCGCAAGAATTTTCGACGGATCGTCGCGATCGAGCAGAACCGCACCGATAGAATATTTGCGCACGGCACCGACGCCGTGAGTGAACAGGATCCACCCCTCATCGATCTCGATGGGTGAGCCGCAGTTGCCGATCTGAACGAATTCCCAGGGGTATTCGGGCCGGATGATCCGGGTACCCCCATTCCATTCGTACATGTCGTTCGAATACATGAGATACAAATTCTCATTGTCCTGCCGCCCGATCATCGCATAGCGATCTCCGACTTTGCGCGGGAACAACGCCATCCCCTTGTTATGCGCGGCATTTCCCGTCAGCGGGCGCATGCGAAACGATTGAAAATCCTCGGTTTCGATTAGCTCCGAGCGGATCGCGCGACCGCTGTACGCGGTGTAGGTGGCATAGTACGTGCTTCGCTCGCCCTCGAACTTGACGAAGCGTGCGTCCTCGACCCCATTCGACTGCGCATCGGTGATTGGAAAAATGACGCGCTCGCTCAGCGGCGCGCCATCGTCGAACAGGATATCCACGACCTCTCCGTCGCGCGCGTTGATACGCGGTATCGCGGCAAGTCTCGCCGGCGGATCGATGACGACCAGCCCCTCTTCGTCGATGATACCGGTACGGAAGGTGATCGACGAGATGTGCCCCTCCCCTACGCCACGCAGGCTGAGAACGAAGCGAACCTCTCCCTCCGACACGCCGCCCTGATCAGGGTGCGAAACGATACTGGGATTGAAGAGCGCGGCCGCCTCGAACGAATATTCGTGCAGGAAATAGGCGCCGATCAGGTGACGCTGCACCTCGTTGAGCACGTCGTGCGGATCGAAGGCATCCTCCATCTCGTCGCACCGTGCGTCCATCCGGGCGAGCAGGTTGCGATGCCGCCCGCCGAAGCTATCCAGCACTTCGGCCAGTTGCCGGTCGGCCGCCTCGGGCGTCAGGCTCATCACACGCCGGACGATATTGTTCGCCCGGCTGCGATCGGTCGGGTTCAGATCACGCGGTTCGGTCGTCGGCTTGAAGGCACGCACGACGACGCGCGAGGGATCGGGCTGCAGGATCAGGTGCTGCCGCTTGAGACATTCGACGTTGGACACGTGCACCCCGACAGACTTGACGATTCGCCAGGTGCTATGCCCAACTTGCCTTTGCTATGCCACCAACACCGCGACGTTGGGCCGAAGTTCGCGAGGAAGCGTTATCGCGCGCATTTCAGCCGCCGACATCAACCAGGCGAGCAGCGACTCTGCGCCGCGGTTCTCATTGGCCCGGTCGCGGTGCAGTCCGTCGCGGCAACTGCCCGTATCTTCGTCGATCAGCGGAATCCGCAGATCGTTGCGACCGGTGAACCAGTCGAAAGCCCGCTCTGCCTCGGTTCGCCAGCTTGCGTCGCCGGTCGCGCGCAGGGCCGCAAGACATGCCGAAACGGTGGCAGTGGCCTCAAGCGGTTGCTGGTCGAACGGCCGCGGGGGAACGCGCAGATCGCCAAAACTTTCCGAGCCGACGGGCCGAAAATGTCCATTCTCCGCCGTCTGCACCTCGACCAGCCAGCGCAGCGCCGACATGCCCGCTTCGATCATCGACGTGGCGCCCATCGCCTGACCGCTGACGATCAGCGCGTGCGGCAAGCGCGCATTGTCGTACGACAGCCCGTCCTCGAACCAATGCCAGTCTGGGGTGGCTGTATTGTGAAGAAGCATCGTCAGCCGGTTCGCCAGGATCGAGCGCGTCGCAATCGTGTTCTCGTCGTCGCCATGTGCCGCCAGATAGCGATCGATGCCGAGCAGCGCGAAGGCCCACGTCCGTGGCGACGTCATGTCGAGGACACTGGGCAACGAACGCCGGAACAGGTTCGCTGCCCAGTCGCGCCGCGCTTGGCTGGCGTCGTTGAGCGCAGCCTCTCCGAGCGCCCACACGGCACGTCCATGGCTGTCTTCCGAACCCTGCGCCTCGAGCCAGCGGCGATCGAACGACATGAAGTTGCGGAAGCGGCCAATGTCGGGGTTCCAGCCATGCTGGATGAACGCTGCAAAGCGCGTGGCGAGCACGTCGGGCAACGACGTTTCGTGCGCCGCACTCAGCTGACATGCAAGGATCAGCGCGCGCGCATTGTCGTCGATACAATAACCGTGATGACGGTCAGGAACCGAATGGACGGCGTGTTGAAACAGTCCGGTGTCGTCGCACATCGACAGCAGCGCGGTCAGGCGTACGTCCGGCACGGGACGCACCGGGCGCACCGGGACCGAGGCGGCCGCGACGACGCGCAATTGCGACCGCCGCTGCCCTGCTGCGTCGAACAGATCGAAGTAGCGCCTTGCTACACTGTTCCAAACCATCGCCCGGCTCTTTTCATAGGCCCGGTGGCGAAGCGCATTGCGCGCTTCCGGATTGGTAAGCAGCGTGGCGATTTGGGACGCAAAGCCGGCGGGGTCAGCGAAGGGAACCAAGATTCCGCTGCCGTCGGAGAGCAGCTCCTCTGCATGCCAATAGGGTGTCGAGACGACCGCCTTGCCCAAGCCGAAGCTGTAGGACAAAGTACCCGACGTCATTTGCGCCACGTTCAGATAGGGTGTGACGTAAACGTCACATGCCGCGATATAGTCTAGCAAGGTCACCTGATCGACGAAGATGTTGCGAAAGTCGATCTTATCGGCGACGCCCTTTTCGATCGCGCGCTGAAGCAGACGCTCACGATAGGCTTCGCCCTCGTGCCGGATCAAATTAGGGTGCGTCGCACCCAGCACGATGTAGCGGGCGTCGGGTGCGGCGGCCAGGATGCCGGGCATGGCATCGATCATCGTCTCGATACCCTTGTTCGGCGCGAGCAGCCCGAACGTCAGGACGATCGGACCGGAGCCTAGCTCCAACCGCTGCTTGGCCTCCGCCGGCTCGACGAAGGCGAAGTCGGGAATGCCGTGCGGAATGACCTCAATCTTGTCGGAAGAAACGCCGTAGATGCACTCGAGGAATTCGCGTCCCTTGTCGGCCATGACGATGACCTTGACCGACGCACCGACTATAGCCTTGAGCACGCGGCGTTGCGCGTCGTCGGGCTCGGACAGCACCGTGTGCAGCGTCGTCACCATCGGAACGGTCAGCCGCCCGACGAGGTCGAGGATCATGCTCCCCGCCTCGCCGCCAAAAATGCCATATTCGTGCTGCAGCGAGACAACGTCGAACCCGCCGCGGTTGATATAGTCGGCGGCGGCGAGATACGCCTCGGGATCCTGGTCGTCGACAGTGAAGCCAACGGAGTCGGGGTAGTTGTAAGGACCCCCGTGATCGTTCATCGCGACGATCTTTGCCTCGACCTCGGGCCGGGCTCCGGCGACGGCGGCATGGAGGTGGGCGGTGAAGGTCGCAATCCCGCATCGCCGGGGAAGTGCGTTCCCGATGAAGGCAACCCGACGCACTGCGTTGGCGGCTTCGACCAATTCCCCGGCTCCTAGCTCAAGCCGAAACACGGCTCATTCGCGACTCTTAACGACCGACTCCGATCTTGGTTGCATTGCAGCATGAACGAACACGCCGCACAAACGAAAAGAGCCGACCTTTCGGCCGGCTCTTTCCTTGTTCGACGTCGAAGCGTCGGTCTTACTGACCGGCACCCGGCCCATAGTTGAGCTCGACACGACGGTTCTGCAGTTCGCGGACGCCATCGGCGGTCGGAACGCGCAGGTTGGTCTCACCGAAGGCGCGGGTGGTGATGACACCGCCGGCAATGCCCTTCGACTGCAGGTACGAGCTGACCGAGTCGGCACGACGCTGCGAGAGGCCCAAATTGTACTTCGGAGTACCCGACGTATCGGTGTAGCCACGAATTTCGATCGCCGCGTTACCGCAGGTCGCGTAGTTCGAGACGGCACCGTCGAGCAGGCTGGCTGCCTCTGGCGTGATGTCCGACTTGTTCCAGTCGAAGAACACCAGAACCGCACCAGGGGTGCAGACCGCCGGCGGAGGCGGCGGCGGAGGCGTTTCGGGCGGCGGAGGCGGAGGCGGCGTCTGCGGAGCAGGCGGCGGCGGGGCCGGCGGCTCACCGAAGTTGTACGTCAGCGTGCCCAGCAGCGAGTGCGACCGGAAGCGCGAACGCTCGTTACGGCCCTGTCCGTCGATGGTGTTGATCTTGTCCGCGTTGAAGAAGCGGTACTTCAAGCCGACATCGATGTGATCGGTCAGCGGGGCACGAACGCCGGCAATGCCCTGATAGGCAAAGCGCGTGTCCGAGTCGTTCAGGAAGCTGCCGACCGGGTTGATCGAGTAGTTCGAGTACTTGACCCGCGCGACACCGACACCGCCGCCGACGTATCCGCTGATCGCGTCGTCGTCGCCGAAGTCGAACAGACCATTGACCATGAAGCTGAGCGCGCTGGTCTTGCCTGCAGCACCCGGGAAGAAGCCGGCCGGCGCGGGCGGATAGGCCGCCGTGCCGTTACGGAACGTCGTCACGCTGCTGGTGTAGTTCTTGACCGAGGCACGCTTGTAACCGACTTCGCCTTCGACGCGGAAATGACCGAAGTCATAGCCGATGATGCCGTCGACGTCGTAGCCGTAATAGTTCTTCGCCTTTGCAGCGGCGGGAAGGTTGGCAATATCGAACGTCGTATCCTCGACGATCATACCACCACCTTCGGCACCGATGTAAAAGGCTTTGTCACGAGCGAACGCAGGACCTGCGATCGCGGTGGAGGCAAGCGCCAAGATGATGGCAACCTTCCGCATATTAATCCCCTTTCCGATTGTCACGATGGACAGCGCCGACTTCCTACCCAAGATACCTTTGCCGTGCAAGCGCGCAAATGGGCATTATGTTGCCGGTTTGTCACACTCGACGCCCCAACTATCGGGTTAGTCGGCGGGCACAACACGGGAGGAACTGTAAGGTTCCGCCCCTTACGCGGAAATCAGACCGTGGGTGCGCAACGCCGCCAGCACGGCGGTCAGGGCCGCGCGTGCCTCGCCGTCGACGATGCTTCCGCCGGCTGGCGCGGCAATGGCGCCGGTGCGGGGGCCGACGACCTGCAGCCCGCCGATCGACACGCTGCGCGCCGTCACGGTGCCGATGCTCCAGCTGGTCGCGCCACGCCGTGCGATCGCCTGATCGGCGATGCTCCATACTGCCATCCCCTCGAACGCGGCGACGAAGCGCCAGCCGCCCTGCGTCCATGCCGCAAGCGCACCGTCGTGCCCTGCCCAAGCCCCGCTCGCGGCCGAGCCGACGATCCAGCACTGACCGATCGCGGGCGACGCGGGCACCGCGGCGGGGGCGACGGCAACGACGACGGGCTGCACCGCGGCATCGAGCAGCGCCAGCGCCTCGTTATGCGTCATTTCCTTTTGCGCCTGCGCGACGGCAAGCAACGGGAGCGACAAACGGTCGGTTCGAAGCGGCATGGGTGATTCCTCAGTTGAGCGCGACCGTCAGGGCAGCCGGGTCGGAAACGGCGGTCGCGCCGATTTGCACGACGGTGAAATATGCGGTGGCGGCCACCGCCGCGTCGGCTGCCCGCGCGGCGGCCGGATATACGAAGGCGGGTTCGGTCGTTTCCTCGACGATCTGCTTGCCGGCGACGGTACGGACGATGCGGTAGGCCTCGCGCTCCTCGGCGAGCGGCGCGTCAACGCCGTCGCGCCACGCCCAGCCCGAACGGCTCCGCCGCGTCCACGCGATTTGCGTATCGCCTGACGCCAGCCGCGTTGCGGACAGCGCGACCGGGGACAGCGGCATGACGCTCCGGTCGGCCTGCGGAGAGCTCGACTGCGGGTAGGGCTCGGCATCGCCGATGCTCGACGCCATCACGATGACACCGGGCACGGCCTGATCGGGGGCCAGCAGAGCCATCGCGTCGGGGTCGACCAGCACGAAGCGCGTACCAGCCGCGTGCGGGACGATGGCTGCCTCACTTCCCCTCCGCCCCCGCCACAATTCGCTCAGGCGATACCGCGCGTCGCCGAGCGGAACGGCGCGCCCGAATTGAAACATCTCGTCGCCGATCATCGCCCGGTTGGCACCCCCGGCCAAGCGATCCTCGTCGGCGTCGAACAGCGTCATCCCCGGATTGAGCAGCGCGACGTCGACCGTATTGACGCGGTCGACGAGATCGGGCGACGCAGGCGACAGCAAAGTCGTCGTCGCCCCCATCGTCGCCGGAAGCGCGGTCGATCCCGCCGCGTCAAAGGTCGCGCCGCCGTCGATGCTCGCAAGCAACAGCGCGCGCCGCCAGCCGCGCGAGGTGCCGGCCGCAAACACCGCGACTTGGCCATGCGCCGCAACCACGTCGGACAGCGGCGGCAGGTCGATGACGGCGAGCGCGGTGGGCCCATGCGGCGCATCGACCTGTGCCAGGATCCGGCCGGGCGATGCAGCGGCGTTCATGACGGGGGCGACACCGATCCGTACTAGGTCGAGCGTGACGACCATGTGTTCGAACCGCACCTCGCTTACCCGCCAGACGCCGTCGCCGACCGTCACCGCATCGCCGGGGCGCAGCGTTATCGCTTGCCATGGCAGGGTCACGGTGGCGCGCGTCCGCTCGGTCGTCTGCCGCGCAAGCGCACTCTCGATCAAGGTCCGCGCGTCGCTTGCGTCGATCGTCGCGGGCAGGTCGATCCGCGTTTCGCGCACGCCCGCGCCCTCACGCCGCGCGCGCTGCAATCCTGCCTGATAATCCCGCGCACCGTCGAAATAGGCGATGGTGGTGGCAATCGGCGATGCGTCAAGCGGCGCGATGTCGAGCGCAAGGCGTGGCGCGCTCCCTTGCCCCGCGCGCGTGCCCAGCGACATTGGATCAATCGCGGCCTGCGGTACCGGGGCAAAGCGCAAATGCACGCCGTCCGCCTCGTCACGCACCGACAGTGGAAAGGCGGTCGCGATCGTCTCGATCACCGCGCGCACGCTTCCGCCTGTCGCGGCAAATCCCGTAACCGTCCGTCCCGCCTCCGCCGCAACGCCCGCCACTTCGGCCAGCATGGTGCCGACCGCGACCGGCGCGTCGTCGGCGATGACCTCGAAGCTCAGCGACGGTATGCGGTTGCCGTAATCGCCCAGCTGCATCGCCTCGAACACGGCATAGGCGGCCCCACGCCACGCGGGGACCGCACCGGCTTCGGCTGCCGCGATCAGCGGATCGGGCGCGGCGTCGGCGTCGCCTGTATGAACGCGCAACAGCGTTTCCACCTTCAGGTCGCCGCCCGCGCCGCGCAGCAGATTGCCGTCGGCCCAGATGCGCCCGATACCCGCGATCGGGCGTGCCGACAGCAGCACCGCGAACGATGCGCTGTAGCTGTACGTGTCGGTCGACGCCCTGCCTTTGCCATTCGACTGGCGCTTGCGCGTCTCCACCAGGTCGGTCGCCCACACGACCGTCCCCGCCACGCGGGTGCGGCCGAACAGACGCGGGATCTGCGCGCCATAGCTCGACGACTGAACCGACAGGTCGGTCAGGCGCGGGCCCTGGCGCGCGGCCGGCTTGAACACCGCCTGGTCGATCTGCTGACCCAGAATCGCGCCGATCGCGCCACCGATGGGACCGCCGACCGCGGTACCGACCGCGGTGAGGACGAGAGTAGCCATGCTTCATGCCCTCCAGATCGAAATGATGGGCCAGGGCGGCGGTCCCGGCGTGCGGACGACGCGGCGCAAGCCCGCGTCGGCGTGGATCAGCGCGTCGCCGGTCCAGACGCCGAGGTGCAGTTGCGCGGGACCGGGACTCACGATCAGCACATCGCCCGCAACCGCCGTATCGACCGCCACGAAAGCCGGCGGCGGCGAGCTCGCCTTCGAGGCGGGCTTGGGGTCGGCGGTGCGCAGTGCATAACCCGTCGGCGCCTCGACACGATGCGCGGCGGCAACCAGCCCGACGCAATCGATCCCCTGCGCGCTGCGCCCGTGCAGGCGGAACGGCGTGCCGATCAGCGCCGTGGCGCGTGCAACGACCTCACTGGCCATAACGGGTCAGCAGGTCGTTGCCCGGCAGATGCGGCTCACCCTGAAAGTTCGCGACATTGGCAAAGCGGTCGCGGCAGGTGGCGAACTGGCGGTCGCACCCCTCGAGCAATTCGACGGCAACCGGCGGCACGACGCCTGCGGGAACCTCGCGTCAGTGTCATTGCCGTGCCCACCGACGCGTCGATCCGCGACATGATGCCAGCCGCCGGGCCATCGAGCCACAGCAGCGCGCCGAAGTCATGAACCCCATCGGCGGCGGGCGCGACATTCAGCGTCGCGACCGTTCCCGTTACCGCCGTCACCAGGGCGCGCCGCCGCCGCCCGCGCAGATCGATCCGGCACCGCCGGTCGCCGAGCGTGGCGCGGCACGAGGGCGATGTTTCCTCGACCACCGGCGCATCAAAGCCGCGCGTCGCACCGCGCAGCGTTACGCTGAACTGTCCATCGCGCAGCGCGACGGCACCGAACGTCCCGCGCAGCAACAGGATCGGCGATGCGGCTGGGTCCTCCCAGTCGACTGCGTTCAGCGTAAGCCGCGCGCCGTCCCACCGCCCGCTGCGCAAGTCGCCTTCGGTCAGCGCGCCGCTGGTCAGTGCGCCTTGCAAGTCCATGTCGTCGGCGGCGAGCCCTTCGGTCAGCCGGATGGCGGAGGGCACCATGCCGGGTGCCGCGCTGTAGGCGAAGCTGTCACGGACGAGGTCGCGGTCGTGGGAGGTAAAGCCCAGCGCAACCCCGTCGCGCCGTTCGAGCCGCCAGATGAAGGCAAGCGTGGTGAGGGGGCGGGTGTGCCAGGGCGCGGTCATTCGCGCACCTCCGTCAGCCCCACGCTTGCGACTTCTCCCGCCGCCCACATGCCCGTGCTGATGTCGAGCTTGTCGTGCTCGAACCGCACCGGCACGTCGAACAGGTACCCTGCGCGGACCTCGGCCGCCGTGGCAGGAGGCACTGCGAAGTCGATTACGCCGCGGTCGCTCAGCGTCCAGCCGCTCGTCCTCTCCGCCCCGGCTACGGTGACGCGTACCGACGTAGCGATAGGCCGGGTGATTGGGCGCACTTCGTCGCCATAATGCTTGATCAGCGCAAAGCGGGTCGCGACCCCATCGCCGATGCCGAGCATCTGGTCCCCCGCCCCCGGCACCCCGGAGCCTCCGTTCGAACTGTGGTCGAGCGGATCGCGGAACCGGAACGCCTGCGCGCATCCGCGCCGTGCCCGGAAGAACGCAATCAGCGTGGCAAGATCGGCCTCCGACCGCACCCCCGGCCCCGCGTCGTAGCGCATGCGGGCCGACGCCCAGTCGACGTTACGCTGTTCGTGGCCGCTCGCGGTCGTGACGATCGCGGTCGAGAAGCCGGGCTCGACCCGCGCGCCCTGCCCGATCGACAAGGGAAAAGCTTCGTCGGCGAACGGCTGCATGTCTTCCTCTCCCGTATCGAAAATCACAACGCCGTCGCGCATCACCTGCGGCAGCGCCCAGACGAACGCACCCGCCGCGTTGCTCGCCCATGCAGCCGCCACGACGCGGCTCCATTGCGAACGGTCGGCAGGAGCGGCGACGAAGCCGCTGAAATAATGTTGTTGTGTGGGCGGGTAGCCGAGCCGCGCGGTCGCTCGCGCATGCGCCGCCGTGCTCGCCGCAACATTGCCCGCCGTCACCCACTCGTAATCCTCGAGCTGAAGCACGTCGAATGCCGGCGCGGCCCAGCCCAGCGGCAGGTTCGCGCGTTCGAGTGCGCCTTGCGTCCCCGGCAGATACGCGAGCAGCAGCCGCTGACACGCCGGATGATCGGCGCGAACGGCCGCGAACAAGGTCGCAGTCGAGGCCGCGAGCAACGCGCCCGCCGCGTCGAGTGCCGATGTCTGCGCAGCGGTCAGGCTTGCGGCGACATCGGTTATGTCGGGCGCGCCCAACGCCGTACGTGCCGCCGCATCGTACAGGCAGATGCGCCCGCCCGGATTGACCCACCACCATGCCTCACCGATCTGGAAGCGCGGCGCCTGGCCGCCCCCGACCGCGATCTGGACGAACGCGCGCGCCACCGCCGCCAGATACGCCATCGCCCCGGCGTGCGCGGGGAGAGCAACGTCGACGGCGGCAC
>CBDFMO010000010.1:0-36514 GCA_965249705.1 Sphingomonas sp.
CAAGACCGGGCGGCGCGGCTCTGGATTCTGTTTGACCGACCGGCAGTTTTGGCGGTTGCGCAATCCGACGGCTGCCAGAGCGTCCACGCTTTACTGGACGGCATAACAGTCCGCTCTCGAGTCAATCCGCGCGGCTAGTCCGGGGGTACGTCGCAGCAAACCATGCGGGTCGCCGAAGCGTCGCCGGGAACGGGCGTCCAACAGGTTTGCGCTGGATTGGGCGATTGTCATGAAAGCGACGCGGTCGAGTCTCATTCCTTGCCCAGAACGTCATGATGCACTGTCAGATTCGGCGGCTTTTACTCAGCTTATCGGTCGTTTCCGCGTACGCCCTTGGCGGATGCAGCAATGGTGCAACCGCCGCCAGTGATGGGCGGTGGCAAACCCAGATGAAGCAGCTGCGCATGTCCCTCAGGGGCGACGAGGCGGATCCCGCCAAAACCGCAGGTTGGGACGGTTTCCGCCAACATATGCGCGACTTCACGGGCCTCGAACCGCAGATTTCCGAGGCGAGCGATTACAACGGTGTGATCCAGGCGCTGTCGACCGGGCAGGTCGACCTTGCGACCATGGGCGGCGGATCCTACGCGAATGTGGATTCGCAGGTCGGGGCCAAGGCCGTGCCGCTTCTGGCCGTGCGCCAGGCCGAAGGCACGCTTGGCTATTATTCGGTGCTGATGGTGCGTGCCGCCTCGCCCTACCGCACGCTTGCCGACCTCAAGGGCAAGAAGATCGCTTTTGTCGATTTTAATTCGACCTCCGGCTACATGTTCCCGCGCCGCGCAATGCGGCAGCAGGGAATCGACCCCGACACCTTCTTCGGCGAGGCGATCATGGCGGGCGGCGCAACGCAGGCGGCGCTGGCGCTCGTCAACGGCCGCGTGGATGCGGCAATGATTCTGGCCAGCGCCGGCACACCCGAAACCGGCTTTGCCGCGGGGACCCACCTTACGCTGGCGCGCAAGGGCATGCTCAAACTGTCGGACCTGAGGACGGTGTGGACCGCGGGTCCGATCCCCAATTCGCCTTATGTCATCCGGACCGACCGGCCCCAGCCCTTTGTAGACGTCATGCGGGGCATGCTTGCCATACTACCCTACGAGAAACCAAAGGTCTGGGAGGATACCACCCAGACGGCGGGGAGTACCTTTGCCCCTGTCAACCGCGATTTCTACGCGGAGATCATCGATATCCGGCGTGAGGAAATCCAGTCGCGCCGCGGCGAGAAGCAGCCGAAATGACCTTGCGGCGGCTGACATCGGCGGCGCTGCTGACGGCGCTCGTCGCTTGCGGGAAAACATCGTCCCAAGTCGATGTGACACCCGACCAACGCCCCTGGACGCAAGTGCGGATCGCCAGTGTCGAGCCCGGCGCACACTGCATGGCGGACTCTGCGGCGTGGCCCGCCGAGAAGCGCGGATATGTCCGTCATCTTGCCAAGCGTATGGGCGTGCCGGTGCAAATCTGCCCTGTGTCTACGCCCGCAGCAGCGGCGCAGGCGCTGGTCGAAAAGCGCGCCGAGCTCGCCTGGCTCGATCCTGTGAGCTATGCCCCCTTTCGGGCAACGATCCGACCGATATTGACCCCACGGATTCCCATGGACCTTGGCCGCACCGAAGTTGCGCTGGTCGTGGCGGCGGCTTCGCCCCTGCAAAAGCTCGAGGACGTCGATCGGGCAAGACTGGTCTTTGCCGGCTCGAGCTCCCCAAGGCTTGACGGTCCGCGGCGGACGCTGGCAGCGGCGGGCATTCCGCAAGCGGTACTGGACACGGCGCGCGTGACGGCGAGCCCAGTCGACGCCGCAACGGTTATCCGGTCCGCGCCTGACACGGCGGCAGCCTTTCTGAGCGCGGACTGGTCGCGCCTGTGCCGTGGTACGAGCAGCACGGACCATCCCTGCGCCGGATTGCGTGAAATCTGGCGGGGACGCCCGCAAGCACCGAATGCATGGGCGGTTCGTCGCGACATTCCGCGCGAAAGCTGGGCACGGCTCGTGGGCATTCACGTCGCCCTGTTCGAGGAGGAGCCGTCGATCGCGCAATGGCTTGCTCCGGGCACCAAGGAAATCGAACCGACCGAGGCTACGGCGCTCGATCCGGCCAGAGCGGGCAAGTGACCCAGGCTGCGTCGTTCCGGGACAGCAACGCGGCCGGAATTGTCGCAAGCATCGAGAGCGAACATCGCCGCCTGCGACACCGTGGCAGACTGTGGACCTGTGCCCAGCTGCTGGTCGCGTTGATCGTGCTTGCAGGGTCGGTTCAACTGAGCGGCATCTCCAACAACGCCATCGACGGCGGCTGGGGCGCCCGCATCTCCTCATTTCTCGACCGGCTGTTGCCGAGCCTTCGCCTCGACTCGCTTTTTGCCGACCGCGCCACGCCCGGCTCGCTCGCTGGCTGGTTTCACGACTACCCGCGCTGGTTCGAAGCAATGCGTGTCACGATTGCCATGGCGTTCGTCGGCACCGTGGTCGGCGGCGTCCTTGCCTTCGGCCTGGCATTCCTGGCGGCGGGCAATCTCAATCGACACGGGCTGCTGCGCATGGCAGTCCGGCGTGGCTTCGATGCGGCACGCACCATTCCAGACGCGATCCTCGCGCTCATTTTTGCGTCGGCGTTCAGTATCGGCGCTGTTGCCGGCGCACTTACCCTGAGCGTGATCACGACGGGCTCGCTCGGCAAATTGTTCAGCGAAGCGCTCGAAAACGCGCAAATGAGTGAAGTCGAAGCGATCCGCGCCACCGGCGGCAGCTGGCTGCACGAGATGCGCTTCGGCATCGTACCCCAGCTGCTGCCTCAATTGCTGTCCTATTGGCTGCTACGCCTCGAGATCAACCTGTCGGTCGCGGCAGCGCTCGGAGTCGTCGGTGCGGGGGGCATTGGCGTCGAATTGCAGCGTGCCATCAGCTTTACCGAATTCGACACCTATCTGGCCATTCTGCTGCTGATTGTGGTCTGCATCTTCGTCGTCGATGCCTTTTCCGGCTGGCTGAGGCATCGCCTGATCGACGGCCGGGCCTACTGACATGGTCGCCGCGATTGCCCTGCGACCTGACGTCCGTGGCTCCGAGGCCCTGATTGCCCGCGCCGCCGCGATTGCACCGGGCGTCATGCGCCGCCCCCTCGGCTACCGGATCTGGCCGTGGCTGGCATCCGGGCTCTTCCTCTTCGTTTTCTACTTGGCGTGCGCGGCGGTTGGGCTCGACTTCGCCCTCCTGGTTGACGGCGTTGCCAAGCTCGGCACGTTCCTTTCGGCGATGTGGCCGCCCTCAGACGGGGGCCAGCCCGGCAAATTGGCCTATGTCATTCTCCAGACCCTCGCGATGGCCGTGATCGGTACGGCGGTGGCGACACTTCTGGCCGTTCCGATCGGCATGCTGGCGGCGCGCAACCTGGTGCCCAACCCCTTCGTCCATTTCGCCATTCGCCGCATTCTCGACCTGTTTCGCGGCATTCCCGTTCTGGTCTGGGGGCTGATCATGGTTGCGGCTTTCGGCCTTGGCCCGGTACCCGGCGTTCTCGCCATCATCCTGACCGACATCCCGCGCCTCGGAAAATTGTTCGCCGAGGCAATGGAGAACGTCGATGTGCGCCAGGTCGCTTCGATGCGCGTGACCGGCGCCGGCGGCCTCGCTGTGCTCCGGTTCGGCACTTTGCCCCAGATGCTTCCCATCTGGCTCAGCCAATGCCTCTATTTTCTGGAGCAGAATTTTCGCGCAGCCGCCATCGTCGGCGTCGTGGGCGGCGGCGGCATGGGCTTCGAGTTACAGGAACGGATCCGCATCTTCGCCTTCGACGAGGTCGCCTACATCCTGCTGCTCTACGTCCTCGCGGTGAGCCTTCTCGACATTGTCTCGAGTCGACTGCGCGCGCGTCTTATCTAGGGGGATCGGACCATGCTCGAATTACGCGACGTCCATTGTTGTTTCGGCGATATTGTCGCCGTCAACAATGTCACCCTGCGGATCGCCCCGGGTGAAATGGTGGGGATCATCGGACGCTCGGGATCTGGCAAGTCCAGCCTGCTGCGCCTTATCAACCGGCTGTATACGCCGAAGTCGGGCACGATCACCTGGAACGGCGACTCTGTCCTTTCCCTGAAGGGGCGGGCCTTGCGCGACTGGCGACGCCGCGCAACCGTGATCTTCCAGCAGTATAATCTGATCCCGCGCCTCGACGTGCTGACCAATGTCCTGCTCGGAACCCTGGCGACGCGACCGCTGATCCCGTCCCTATTCAAATATTTTCCGCCCGAACTGCGCGCCGGCGCGATCATCGAGCTGGACCGGCTGGGGATGGCAGACGTCGCCTTCCAGCGCACCCAGTTCCTGTCCGGCGGCCAGCAGCAACGCGTGGCGATCGCGCGCGCCATGTTGCAGAACCCCGAAATCCTGCTGGCCGACGAGCCCGTCGCCTCGCTTGATCCGATCAACAGCGAAACGGTGATGCAAAGCATTGCCGACATCAACCGGACGCGCGGGATCACGGTGCTGGTCAACCTGCATTCGATCGACATTGCCCGGCGCTATTGTTCGCGCGTGGTTGGCATGCGCAAGGGCAATGTCGTCTTCGACGGCCCGGTCGCCGATCTCACTGACGATGCGATTGCCGCGATCTACGGCACCAGCGCGCCGGCGCGCGTCATCGACAGCGAGGCGATCATCTGCACGCCGCAGCCCGCGCCCTTGAAATTGGCAACGGCGTAATGGGCGGACGGCTGGATTCCTTCGCGGCCAAAACCGGGCTCACCTATGTCGCGCGCCAGGTCCCCGCGCGCCCGGACAGCGGGCACCACGGGAGCGCTCCCGAAATCGACCCCGAAGCCGCGGTCGTCGACTGCGCACTTGGCCGCTGGACGCGCATCGGTGCGCGCACCGAGATGCACGAAGTGTCGTTCGGCGATTACAGCTATATCGTCAGCGACTCGAGCGCGACCTATGCCGAGATCGGCAAATTCTGCTCGATCGCGCGCGACGTCCGCATCAATCCGGGGAATCATCCGACCTGGCGCGTGGCGCAGCATCATTTCAGCTACCGCGCCACATCCTATGCACTTGGGGCGTCCGACGACGCGGCCTTCTTCGAATGGCGCCGCAGCGACAAGGTCACAATGGGCCATGACATCTGGATCGGCCATGGCGCGACGATCCTTGCCGGCGTCACGGTGGGCACCGGGGCGGTGGTCGGCGCGGGTGCCGTGGTCTCCAAGGATGTCCCGCCCTTTGCGGTAGTGGTGGGCGTGCCGGCGCGGGTAATCAAATACCGGTTCGAACCGGACCTCCAGGCCGCACTGATCGCGCTTGCCTGGTGGGACTGGGACCATGACAGGCTTGCTGCCGCACTTGAAGATTTTCGGACGCTCGACGCCGCGACATTTGTCGCCCGGCATGGCTGAGGGGCGGCTGATCCTCGTCGTCGGGCCGTCCGGCGCGGGCAAGGATACGTTGATCGCTGCTGCCGAGGCGGCACTCGCCGACGACCCGCGCTATATGTTTCCCAAGCGCGAGATCACGCGCGATGGCGATTCCGGCGGCGAGGCTCATGTTGCCGTCAGCCCGGCCGATTTCGGGCAACGTCGCGATCAGGGCGGCTATGCCCTGCACTGGGATGCGCACGGCCTGTCCTATGGCATCCCCGCTGACATCGATGCCGCGGTCACGGCTGGCAGGTCAGTCGTCGTCAACGCGTCGCGGACCGTCATTGATGCGGCGCGCGCCCGATATCCCGGAATTCGCATCGTCCATGTGACGGCCCCGCTCGGCGTCCTCGCGCAGCGGATCGCCGCACGGGGTCGCGAGAGCGCTGACGATGTTGCAACACGGCTTGCCCGTGCGGAAAGCAGCGTGCCCAGCGGCAGCGATGTGGTCGAGCTTCGCAACGATGGCAGCCTGGATGAAGCGATCGCGGCATTTCAGCGCGCCATCTGCGCTTAAGGTCAGGAAAGTGCGCGACGCCATCGCCACCTGCGCAGCCCTGCTGGCCGGACGCGCGCCACGGCCTTACGAATTCACAGAAGCGGCGCGCCAAAGGGGAAGCGCCCGATGATCGTGAACGGGCTCTCGCGGTCGGGCTGGCGGAACAGGCTGATCGAATCGAAGCGGTGCCGGATCGGCACCTCGGCGAAATAGCTCTGCGCGACGGCCAACAGACGCGCCCTGGTCGCCGCGTCGTCTACGCCTGCGGTCAACGTCATGTGAAATCTGAACGATTCGAAGACATAGGGATAGCCCCATTCGGCCAGATGCTCGTCCTGCAGCGGCGTCAGCCCTGCGCGGCGACGCCGGGCCATGTCGGCGGCGGAAAGGGGCGCGCGATAGGGTTCGAACGCGCGCACGCAATGGGCGTGCAGCGTGTCCATATCGGACGACGCACTCTTGATCCGGAATGCGACAAAGCGTCCGAGGGCCTCGGGCGCAATGTCGCCGCGAAACACGGGTCGCCCTGCGGCAAAGGCTGCGGCGGCGTCCACCAGCTCGGCTTCGGAACGCAGCGGGGCCAGGGCAAACGGAGCCTTCAACGTTGCGTGAAAGCCGTAATGCCGCGGGTCGGCGGTAACGGCCGCGAAATCGAGATCGGCCAGTGCGGGAAAACGCGGTTGGGGCACCAGTTCGCCGCTATGGGCGTCGCGCCCCAGCCAGGCACTTGCCAGCGTCCAAAGTGGCGACTCCGGCGCTGGCGCATAGTAGATGGCGTAGCGCGCAGCCATTTGATCAGGCGACCCTGACGCCGAGGGCAAAGACTTCGCGCGGCCGTGGCCAGCGCCCGGCCTGCCAGCCGACCCGGACCAGATCGGCTCTTAGGCCTTGGGCGATTTCGCCCCGATCGCTCAGCCCGGTGGCGCGGGCGGGATTGCCGGCAACGGTCGCAAGGGCCTGCGGCAACGACCACTCGAACGGCGCTTCGGTCAATAGCAAGGCGCTGCGCAGCATGGACAGGGGGATATAGTCCGAAGCGAGAATGTCGAGCAGGCCAGCTTGGGCGGCCACGCGCGCGGAAAGATTGCCGGAATGCGAACCTCCGCGCACGAAATTGGGGGCGCCCATGGCAATCACCATGCCTGCCTCGCGGGCGGCCTGCGCAGCCTCGATGCTTACGGGAAACTCAGCCATCGTGCAGCCGAGTGCCGACGCTTTGTCGATATGGTCCCGGGTCGCATCGTCATGGGCTGCCAGGGCAACACCGGTATCGAGCGCAAGGGCGGAAACGGCCGTACGGTTACGGACGCAGATGCCTTCATCGAAATCGGCGTGGCTGGCGCGCTCGTCTGACCACGCCGTCTTGTTCGCCATCTGCCGCTGACCCGGCCGGTGATCCATCAACGACAGCAGTCGCAGGCGCGCATTGCCGGCATAGGGCAGCACGCCGTCGAGCAATTCGACATACGTCACCTCGCAGCGAATGTGCAGCAGGTGATCGGCGCGCAACAGGCCATGGGCGTGCGCCGTCTCGATCGCGGCCACCATTGCGGGAAAGGCCTCGCGCCGGTTCAGCTCGTCCCGGACCCCGTGGAGCGCCAGCGAGTCGAAAACCGTGGTGATGCCTGCCGTCGCGCACTGGCTGTCATGGGCCATGACCGCGCCGACATCGTCCCATGTCGCCCCGGGGCGGGGTTGGTAATGCTTTTCCAGATTGTCGGTGTGGATGTCGACGAGGCCGGGGATCAACAAGTCTTCGCCCCAGTCAACGGCACCTCGGGAGGGCGTCGCTCGGCGTTCGACATCGACAATCAGACCGGCTTCGACCGTGACTTCGGCGGGCACACATGCGTCCGCTGTCACGACCCTCTGGCTGAAAACACGCATAAGACTTCCGTTCCTCAGGCCGCTGCGCGAAATTCGGTTACGTCGAAAAGGCGCGTTGCCACCGTTTCGCGGGCCACCTCGTCATGGAAGATGCCGACCATCGCGGTGCCGGCGTCACGCGCAGCCACCATCAGGTTCAGGACGGTCTGACGGTTGGCGGCATCGAGCGAGGCCGTCGGCTCGTCGAGCAGCAGGACAGGATAGTCGCGGACCATGACGCGGGCGATGTTGACCCGCTGCTGCTCCCCGCCGGAAAAAGTTGCGGGCGGCAACCCCCATAGAGTGCGCGGCAGGTTGAGCGTTTCCAGCATCCGCTCGGCGCGGTCGCGCGCTTCGTCCACCGCGATGCCGTTTTCAAGCAGCGGTTCCATGACCAGATCTAGCGTCGGGATGCGGGGAATGACGCGAAGGAACTGGCTGACATAGCCCAGGGTGCGGCGGCGGACGTCGAGCGTGACGTGCGGCGGCGCGGCGGTCAGGTCCAGATAGGCGCCGTCGTGCATGATCGCGACCGATCCCTGGCTGGGCAGGTAATTGCCATAGATCATGCGCAGCATGGTCGATTTCCCCATGCCGGACGCACCCGCCAGAACGACGCATTCCCCTGCCGCCACCTCGAGCGCGATGTCGGCAAATACGGGGACGCGTGCGCCGGCCTGGTTATGCAGGGTGAAGGTCTTGCCCAGCCCCCTGACGATAATTCGGGATGTCTCGACCGCCTGTTCCATCGGCATCTCTCAGATCTGGAGCACGGAAGAAACCAGCAGCTGGGTATAGCCATGCTGCGGGTCGTCGAGCACCTGATCGGTCAAGCCCTGCTCGACGACCCTGCCCGACTTCATCACGAGAAGCCGGTCGGCGAGCAGGCGGGCGACACCGATGTCGTGCGTCACGATGATGGCCGCGAGCCCCATTTCGCGCACGAGCACACGCATCAGGTCGAGCAGGCGCGCCTGGACCGACACATCGAGTCCGCCGGTCGGCTCGTCCATGAAGATCAGGCTGGGGTCGTGGATCAGGTTGCGCGCGATCTGCAGCCGCTGCTGCATGCCGCCCGAAAAGGTGCGCGGCTTGCCGTCGACGCGCGCGCCGTCGAGCTCCACCCGGGCGAACCAGTCGAGCGACCGCGCCCTCATCCGGCCATAGTGGCGGACGTTGTTCATGAGCAACGGCTCGACCACGTTCGCGCCGCCCGAAACGCGCATGCGCAGGCCGTCACGCGGATTCTGGTGCACAAAGCCCCATTCCTCGCGCGCGATGCGACGGCGTTCCTGCTCGCTGAGGCCGAAAATGTCGCGCGTACCGTAGCGCTGGCTGTCGAACATGACCGCGCCCGAGGTCGGTTCTTCCAGGCCCGAAATGCACCGCAGCAAGGTGGTCTTGCCCGACCCGCTTTCGCCGACCACGCCCAGTATCTCGCCCCTGCGCAGCTCGAAACTGATATCGGCACACGCCTGCACCGCGCCGAAAGCCTTGTTGAGGTTGCGGACCTGCAGCAACGGCCCGGCCGCCTTGATCGATGCCGGCATGTTCATGCCGGCACCTCGTCCGTTGCGACCAGGTCGAGCGCATGGCCTGCCATGGGGCCCGCATGGCCTGCCGCGCGTCGCTCGCCGCAATAGGCACTGTCGGAGCACACGAACATCCGGTTGCCCGCGTCGTCGAGCACCACTTCGTCCTTGTAGCTGTCCGGACAGGCGCAGAGCCCGCACACTTCGTCCCAGCTTTGCACGTCGAACGGATAGTCCTCGAAATCGAGGCTGCGCACGTCGGTGTGCGGCGGCACCGCGTAAATCCGCTTTTCCCGGCCGGCACCGAACAAGTGCAGCGCCGCGCTCTGGTGCAGCTTGGGATTGTCGAACTTGGGTATCGGCGAAGGGGACATCAGATACCGCTCGTCGACGAGGACGGGATAACCGGCCCCGCCCGCGATGCGGCCGAACGCCGATACGCTTTCATAAAGCGAAAGATACTGCAGCCCATATTCCTCATATGCGTGCATCGCGCGCGTTTCGGTCTCGCGCGGCTCCAGAAACCGGAGGGGCTCGGGCTGGGGGACCTGGTAGACCATGATCTGTCCCTCGCCGAGCGGCGCCTCCGGAATGCGGTGACGCGTCTGGATGATGGTGGCGTCCTGCGTCCGCTCGGTGGTGGCCACGTCGGCGACCTTCGCGAAAAAGCGGCGAATCGAGACGGCATTGGTGGTGTCGTCGGCGCCTTGGTCGATGCATTTGTAGACATCGTCAGGGCCGATGAGCGCGGCCGTCACCTGGATGCCGCCGGTGCCCCAGCCATAGGGGACCGGCATTTCGCGCGAGCCGAACGGCACCTGATAGCCGGGGATCGCGACCGCCTTCAGAATGGCGCGGCGGATCATCCGCTTGGTCTGCTCGTCGAGATAGGCATAGTTATATGCCTTGGGATCGGTGCCGGGCGCGTCGGTCATTCTGCAGCCTCCGCCAGCGCGGACGTTTCGCGCGCCGCGAACCATTCCTGGCGGAGGCGCCGCACGAACTGGAGCTCGGCCTGGAAATCGACATAGTGCGGCAGTTTCAGATGCTGGACAAAGCCGGACGCTTCCACATTGTCGCTGTGCGTGAGCACGAATTCCTCGTCCTGCACGGCATGGGCGGGCGCTTCGCCGACTTCGGCATGACGCAACGCGCGATCGACGATCGCCATGCTCATTGCCTTGCGCTCATTGTGGCCGAAGGTCAGGCCGTAACCCCGCGTGAATTGCGGCGGCTGGTCGGCGGACCCTTCGAAGTTCGACAGCATCTGGCATTCGGTCGCCGTGATTTCGCCGATTTCGATCGCAAAGCCGAGCTCTTCCGGCACGAATTCGACCGACACGTCGCCCATGCGGATCTCGCCGCACAACGGGTGCGTGTTGCCCCAGCCGCGCTGCGAGGCATAGGCGAGACTCAGCAGGAACCCTTCGTCGCCGCGCGCCAGCGCCTGCAGCCGCTGGTCGCGCGTTGCCGGAAAAGCCATGGGCTCGCGCGTCAGGTCATAGGGCTCGCAGGCGTCCGCCGCTTCTGCCGGCGCCGGCTCCAGCAGATTTTCGTGACCCAGGACATGGCCGATCGTCGGGATCACGCGGTCGATCGGTTCGTCGGCCTGGGGCGCGCAAGCCGCCGCCTTCCTCTCGAAGTCGATCAACCGGTGCGTATAGTCGAAGGTTGGCCCGAGGATCTGGCCGCCGGGGATGTCTTTGAACGCGGCCGAAACCCGGCGCAGCACGTCCATGTGCTGCGTGTCGATCGGTTCAGAGGCTCCAAAGCGCTGAAGCGTGGTACGATAGGCGCGCACGAGGAAAATCGCCTCGGTTATGTCGCCGCGCGCCTGCCTGATCGCCAGCGCAGCCAGGTCGCGATCATAGCATGATCCTTCCATCATTACCCGATCGACGGCGAGCGAGAGCTGCTCGCGAATTTGGTCGGCGCCGATCTCGTCGACCGCCGCATCGCCCCGCCGGGCTTCTTCGAGCCATTGGTGGGCGTTGCTGATCGCGCGTTCGCCGCCCTTTACGGAGACATATGCCATCGGTCAGCCTTTCTGGAGGATGCGCGTCGAGCGCGGCAGCGCGACGAGCGCGTCCCCGGCCGCAAAAATAATGTCGATGCCCAGTTGAAACCGGGCGCGAGTCTCGCTTGCCTGCGCCCAGAAGTCCGGGGACAGCCCCTGGGGAGCAAGGGTTGCCCGCCCGACGATTCCGGGCCCTGCAATCTCAACCACAGGCCCACCGGTCAGCGCAGGGACGAGGACGACCACGGTCGCCGCGGTATCGGGGTACTTCTCCGAACCGGCGTTGAAGATGCCGAGATGGAGCAGTTCCCCGGCCATGAGGAACGCGAAGCTGGCTGCTTTCGCCTCGTCCGCCAGCGGGCAACCGCAATGGAATCGTAGCCAGTTGCCGAAGCCTCCATCATAGCCGCTGCCAATCCAGATGGGCGTGTCGAAATCGAGCAGGGTCAGGGCTACGGCGCCGGCTGCGCCATAGCCGCCCAGCGCGTCGACGCCGCCGATCGTGACCAGCGTTCCCGGGCGCGCCATGGCGTCCAGCACGCCACGAAAGACCGACTGGGCGTTGCGCACCGGGTCCGCAAAGCCCGGTGACAGCGTCGCGAGATCGACAGCCATACTCACTTCTCCGCCCGCGTCCGCACCATCGTGAAGAAATCCACTTTGGTTGCTGCCGCCTTTCGTGCATCGGCAAGCTTGCGTTCGGCCAGTTGGGCGGCAAGCGGCGCGAGGACCTGATCCTCCAGCCGCGTGCGCCAGCTTTCGGTTTGCGTCATGCCATCGGCCAGCGCAGCCAGTTCGGCATGCGCGACATCGCGGCCGGCCACATAGCCGATCCCCACGGCGTCACCGGCCAGGCGCAAGGCAGCCCGCGCAACCGGCAGCTCGCCAAGGTTGAACCGCTGCCCGTCGCCGCCGACGCGGCCCCGCACCATCAGGAGCCCGACTTCGGCGGGCCTCAGCGGCGTCGACTCGGGCAGGTCGTCGATCCGGTCGAAGAGCGCGCGAACGTCGGCAACCTTGCTCTTGGCGATCAGCGCGTGGGCCCGCTGCCGCGCCGCGATTAACCTGTCGCGCTCAACAAGTTCGTCAGATGACATTGCGCCGGCCCTTCGAACAGGATATGTATTTGTGAATAGCGGTCTTGTATTTAAGCGATGACCCCGCCACGCGGCAAGATTAAATGCTGTTGCGATTTTCTTACACGAATGAAACTTGTTGAGGTTTGTAATAAAACGTCAATGTCCCACGGGCACGCCGGCGGGGCGGAGAATCATGATGGACTGGCAAGAAATCGCGCGGGATCTCGAGCATAAAATCCAGGCGCGGCAGCTCGGTCCGGGCGACAAGCTGCCGAGCGAACATGCGTTGGTGAAGCGCTATTATGTCACGCGCCATGCCGTTCGGACGGCGCTTTCCAGCCTGGCGGAACGGGGGCTCATCCAGTCGAGCCAAGGCCGCGGCAGCTATGTCGAACGGCCGTCGCTGCTCGTCAGCATCCAGCGGCGAACGCGTTTCAGCGAAAATGTGCGACTGGCCAATGCGGTCCACAGCCACCGCACGCTCCGGCTGAGCGTCGATCCCGCGAGCAACGCGCTCGCCCGGATATTCGGCGTGCGAACGGGCACGCCGATCCTGTGCCTGGAACGTGCCTCGGTCGTAAACGGCCAGCCCAGCGGCATCGGCACCCATTATTTCCTCGAGGCGCGCGTTCCCCGTTTTGGGGAGTATTACGAACAAAGTCAGTCGATTACGACCACGCTGCAAGCGCTGGGCATCGTCGATTACGTGCGCGTCCAGACCAGGATTATTTCGCGCCTGCCGACGCCCGAGGAAGCACTCCAGCTGGAAATGCCGCGCCATGTTCCGCTGATCATCACCAAGGCGATCAATCACGATGCCGAAGGTGCCATGCTCGAATATGGCGAGGCGCGCATGGCCGCCGACCGCGTCGAGTTGGTCATCGAGCCCGAAAAAAACCTGCTCTGAACATGACACAGGATCACCAGATGTCGACCCTACTCACCAACGCGCAGATTGTCCTGGCCGGAAGCGTCGTCCACGGCACCGTGGCATTTGCCGACGGTAAAATCACGTTTGTCGATGCATCAAAAGCGAATGGCAGCGCGCTGGACATGAACGGGGACTTTGTCATTCCTGGCATTGTCGATATTCATACTGACAATCTGGAGCGCCATTACTTTCCGCGTCCCTATATCGACTGGAACCCGCTTTCGGCAACGATCGCCCACGATGGGGTGTGCATCGCCAGCGGCGTAACGACGGTCTTCGACAGCCTCGCCCTCGGCGTTGGCGGGAGTGGCGGCGAGTCGCGGGATCTCGACAATCTGCGCCGCCTGGTCGACGGGATCGAGGCGGCCGATAACCATGGCGCGTTGCGGGCCCAGCACTTCATCCACTGGCGCTGCGAGCTGCCGGGCCCGTCGCTGCCGGCGCTGCTCGACGAATTCATGCCCCGCCGCCACACCCGCCTGGCATCGCTGATGGATCATACGCCGGGGCAGCGGCAGTATAAGAATCTTGACGTGTTTCTCGACCGTACGTGGCGCCGCGAGGGCATGACTGAAACGATGATCGACGACCGGATGCGCGAGCGCCGCGAGCATCAGCGACGCAATGTCGCCGCCCATCGCCACCAACTGGCGGAGATCGCGCGCGCGCACGACATTCCCCTGGCGACCCACGACGATGAAACCGTCGAACATATCGTCGAGGCGCATGCTGCCGGCGCGAGGATCGCCGAGTTCCCCGTGACGCTCGAAGCCGCGCGTGAAGCGCAGCGCCATGGCATGATCAACGTCATGGGGGGGCCGAATCTGATCCGTGGCGGCTCCTATTCCGGCAATGTCAGCGCTGCCGAACTCGAGGCAGAGGGTCTCCTCGACGGTTTTGCCTCGGACTATGTGCCGCGCAGCCTGATCGAATGTGCCTTTCGGCTTGCCGAGCCGGAACACGGGCGCAGCCTTCCGGCAGCGGTGGCGAGCGTGACCAGCATCATTGCCAACGCCGTGGGCCTGACCGACCGCGGCGAGATTGCGCCCGGCAAGCGTGCCGACCTTGTGCGCGTCAGCCTGAACGGCGGCCTTCCGGTCGTCCGCTCGGTCTGGGTCGCCGGGCAGCGCGTGGCCTGAACATCATGGTCCGGCTGCGCTGCCTGACGTTCAACATCTGGAAGAACGAAGGTCAGTTCGCGCGGCGCATGGCGGCGATCGCGGACCTGGTCGCCTGGCACGCGCCCGACGTCGTCGCACTTCAGGAATGCTTTGTGGCGCCGGCCCTGGGTGTTGACGCCGCGCTCGGAGTAGCCGGCGATGCCTATCACGTCACCCGTTTTGCCGCGCGCGCCAAGGAGCGATGGCACCTGGGCGCCCCGTGCGCCTCACGATCCGACATGGCGATCCTGACGCGCGACATGCCCCTGGTTACCGGCCGACATGCCTTGCCCGAGGATGCGCGGGACGGCGAACGCGGCCTGCTATGGGTCGATCTGCCGGTCGGTGGTCTGCGGATACGGCTGGGCTGCACGCACTTGACCCATTTGCACGACCAGGCGGCCGAGGGGATTCGCCGGCAGCAGGCGGCCTGTATCGCGGCGGTGCTCCTGCACGATGTCGAAGCGGCCATATTGATGGGCGACTTCAATGCGACCAGCGGTGATGCCGCGCTCGTACCGATCTTCCACGAGCGGACGCTCTGCCCGGTTGCACGCGACATGGCGCAGGTCCGGGCCGGCGCCGTCCCGGCAAACGGCGCGATCGACCATGTGCTCGCTTTTTCCCGGCATGGCACCGCACGGCTGATCGATCGCCGGATGGTATGTACGCCTGACGCCGCCGGCTTTCCGAGCGACCATCCGGCCATCCTGGCCGAAATCGAGATCGGGTGAACGCGCATCCGACCGGGCCGGCGTGCGGATGGCGCTGGCGCCGACCGAGCGCAAGACATATATACCACTCAGTATGGAAACGTTGACCGCCCCTCCGGCTCGCGGACGCCCCCGGGCTTTCTGCCCTGACGCGGCGCTTGCTGCCGCGCTCGGCGTGTTCTGGGCAAAGGGCTACGAGGGCGCGTCGATGGCCGACCTTACGGCGGCCATGGGCATCACCAAGCCGAGCCTCTACGCCGCATTCGGCAATAAGGAACAGTTGTTCCGCAAGGCGCTCGACCTCTACGAGAACGAGAAGCTGGCCTATACGCGGGAAGCCCTGCTTCAGCCGACCGCCCGGGGTGTCGCCGAGCATTTCATGCGCGGGGCGATCGAGGCGCAGACGGGCAGCTGCGATCCGAAGGGCTGTCTCGGCGTCATTGCGACTACGGCGTGCGGTTCCGAAGCCGAATCGATCAAGGCCGAGGTCATCAAGCGTCGCGCATCGTCCTCGGCGATGTTGCTCGACCGTTTTCGCCAAGCCCAGCGCGACGGCGATCTGCGCGACGACGTCGAGCCCGAGGCGCTTGCCCAATATCTCTTCACGATCCTGCAGGGCATGGCCGTGCAGGCGGGCGCGGGCGCCAGCCGCACCGAGCTCGAAAGCGTGCTCGAGACTAGCCTCAGGCTCTGGCCGAGCCGGTAAAAAAAAGTGCCACGGCCTGAAAGGCCGCTTGACGCACTGCAGCAATTGTTAATATATACCGATCGTTACAGAATGAATCGCTTGTCCATTGTCACCATTTCCCGGCGGTCGATGCGCGCGATGCCAATCAAGGACGACCGTCATGGCGTATCTCGCTTTCAACGAAACCGACGGTCTGGCCGTCGCCCAGCCAGGCCGTTTCCCGGCGCCTGTGAGCAAGACTGTCGCAGCTCGCGATGACATGTTGACGACGCTGGAATGGTCCGTCGTCAGGCTTGCCCGCAACGACAGCCGTCGCTCGCTGCGCGCGCCGGGCCGGTGGTCCGGCCTGATCCGGCTGCTGTTCGGCGAGACCAACCCCAGGCTGGCCGATCCGCGGCTTGAGGCGCTCCGGCGGCTGGCGGTGCTGGTTTGGCATGATGGCCCCCTTGTTTGTGTCGATGATTCACGCGCGTTGCTGGATGCCGGCTTCACCGCTGCGCAGCTTCATGCAATCACCGCCCATATTCATGTCGTGCGCGAACGCGACCGCGGAACCGTTGCACTCTTGTAACGTTCATCGTGCCAGGTCCGGTTCATGTCGCTCGTGACGTCGCCCCCGCCGACACGATCGACGCGACGGTCCTGCTTCCCTTTCTCACTTCAGCTTTGCGGTTGCCCGTTCCACTCCAGCCAACAGGCTTTTGCATGACTTGCTTACGTCGATTTTCGCTTGCGTCCGCGCTTGTCCTCACGGCCTGTGGCCAGGCAGGGCCACCGCCCGCGCCGCCACCGCCCAGCGTCGGCTTTGTTACGTTGACCGAACAGTCGGTGTCGCTGGTGAGCGAACTTCCCGGTCGCACTTCGGCGTTGGAGACGTCGGACGTCCGGCCCCAGGTCAATGGGCTGATCGAGGCCCGGCTGTTCAATGAGGGCGACCAAGTCGCAAAGGGACAGCCGCTCTATCGAATCGACCCGCAGTCTTACCTGTCGCAGGTAGCCAGTGCCCGGGCGGCCCTGGCGCGCGCGCGCGCAGCGATTGCCTCGAGCGCGGCGCTTGCGCGGCGGTACGGCGAACTCGTCAAGATCAATGCCATCGCCAAACAGGATTATGAAAACGCCCGGACCGCTGCCGACCAGGCACGCGCCGATGTCGCCGCGCAGCAGGCGGCGTTGCGATCTGCGGAGATCGACCTCGCCCGGACAACCATCCGCGCGCCGATCGGCGGGCGGATCGGCCGGTCGGTCTACACCGTCGGCGCCCTGGTCACGGCGGCCCAGGCTGCACCACTTGCGACCATCCAGCGGCTCGATCCGATCTACGTCGATATCCAGAAGTCGAGCGCGGATCTTCTCAAGTTGCGCCAGCAGATCCTCGCCGGCCAGGTCGCCCGCGACGGCAACGCGCCGGTCAGCCTGCTGCTGGAAGGCGGCACGCGTTACGGCCCGCAGGGCGTGCTGCGCTTCGCCGACGTGACTGTCGACCCGACGACCGGTTCGCAAACCATCCGTGCGAGCTTTCCCAATCCCAACGGCCTGTTGCTGCCCGGCATGTTCGTGCGCGCGCACCTGAACGAAGGCACGCAGCAGCAGGCCATCCTGGTATCTCAGCGCGCCGTCGGACGGGACGAGCGCGGCAATGCGACGGTCATGGTCATCGGCCGTGACAACAAGGTGGCGCCACGGCCGATCCAGACCAACCGGACGGTCGGCGACAATTGGCTGGTGACGGGCGGCCTCAAGCCCGGCGAGCGGATTGTCGTCGAGGGCGGTGGTTATCTGCGCCCCGGCACGGCAGTGACGCCGAAACCTTGGCGCGCGAACGCCGGTGCGGCACCTCAGGCACAAGGCAAGTAACGCGCCATGGCCCGTTTTTTCATCGACCGCCCGATCTTTGCCTATGTGATCGCCATCATCCTGATGCTCACCGGCATCCTGGCGATCCGGCAATTGCCGATCTCGCAATTTCCGGCGATTGCGCCGCCCGCTGTCTCGATAACCGCGACCTATCCCGGCGCCGACGCGCAGACGCTCGAAAACACGACAACGCAGATCATCGAGCAGCAGCTGAAGGGCATCGATCACCTGCGCTATTTCTCGTCGTCGTCCTCCTCGTTCGGGCAGGTGGTCATCACCGTGACCTTTGAGCAGGGCACCGACCCCGACATTGCGCAGGTGCAGGTGCAGAACAAGCTGCAGGCGGCCACCCCTCTGTTGCCGCAGGAAGTGCAGCAGCAGGGCCTCCGCGTTGCCAAGGCGACGCAGAATTTCCTGATGTTCGTCGGCATCTACTCTGAAAACGGTGCGCACAACGGCGACGACCTGGCCGACTATGTCGTCTCCCGGCTTCAGGACCCGCTTTCGCGGCTGAGCGGCGTGGGCGATACTCAGGTATTCGGCTCGCAATATGCGATGCGCATCTGGGCCGATCCGCTCAAGCTCAACAATTTCGCGCTGACCATGGCGGACATCCGCGCCGCCGTCCTTGCCCAGAATGCCCAGGTCTCAGCGGGGCAGATCGGCGCGCAACCGGCGCCCAGGGAGCAGATGCTGAACGCGACTGTCTCGGTCGAATCGCGCCTGACGACGCCCGAGCAATTCAGGGCGATCAGCCTGAAGAGCAACGCCGACGGGTCGATTGTCCGGCTGGGCGATGTTGCCCGGGTGGAGATCGGGGCGGAGACCTACGGCTATTCGTCCGAATGGAACGGCAAGCCCGCGTCGGGCATCGGCATCAAGCTCGCGCCGGGCGCCAACGCGCTCGACACGGTCGCGCGGATCAAGGACCGCGTCAACGCGATCGCCAAGGAATTCCCGCCGGATGTCAAGGTCATCTACCCCTATGACACCTCGCCCTTCGTCCGCCTGTCGATCGAGCAGGTCATCGAGACGCTGGTCGAGGCCGTCGTGCTCGTCTTCCTTGTCATGTTCCTGTTTCTCCAGAACATCCGTGCCACGCTCATCCCGACGATCGCGGTGCCCGTCGTTCTCCTCGGCACTTTCGCCGTGCTCGCCATTGCCGGCTATTCGATCAATACGCTGACCCTGTTCGGGATGGTGCTGGCGATCGGCCTTCTCGTCGACGATGCGATCGTGGTCGTCGAGAATGTCGAGCGGCTGATCGAAACCGAGCATCTGAGCCCCAAGGACGCCGCGCGCAAATCGATGGATGAAATCACCAGCGCGCTCGTCGGCATCGCGCTCGTCCTGTCGGCCGTGTTCCTGCCGATGGCCTTTTTCGGCGGCTCGACCGGCGTCATCTATCGCCAGTTCTCGATTACCATCGTGACCGCCATGATCCTGTCGGTTTCGGTCGCGCTGATCCTGACCCCTGCCCTGTGCGCGGCGCTGCTGAAGCCGCACAACCCCGACAAGGCAGAGGGCAATGGCCCGCTCGCCCGGTTCTTCCGTTGGTTCAACGATAAGTTCGACCGCGGGCGCGCTCGCTACGAAGGCGGCGTCCGCACGACCGCGCGCCGTTGGGGCCGCTCCCTTGTCATCTATGGCGCCATCGTCGCGATCATGGCCGTTCTGTTCGTGCGTCTGCCGACAGGCTTCCTGCCCGAGGAGGACCAGGGCATCATGATCGCCCTCGTGCAGGGGCCGGCCGGCGCCACCAGCGCGCGGACGCAAAAGGGGCTAGACCTCATTCGCGACGAATTCCTCAAGAAAGAGGGCGGCAACGTGCAGGGCGTCTATACCGTCAACGGCTTCAGCTTTGCCGGCAACGGGCAGAATGCGGGCATCGCCTTCATTCCGCTCCGGGACTGGAAGGATCGCAGCGGCGCGTCGAACAAGGCGGCCGCCATTGCGCGACGGGTGATGGGCGCGTTTTCACAATATACCGACGGCCTCATCTTTGCCGTCGTCCCCCCGGCCGTGCAGGAACTGGGCAATGCCACAGGCTTCGACCTGCAGCTCGTCGACCGCAACGGCATCGGCCACGCCGGGCTGCTGGCGGCGCGCAACGCCATGCTGGGCGGCGCTGCGCAGGACAAGTCGCTGATCGGCGTCAGGCCCAATGCCGTCGACGATGCGCCGCAGCTCAAGATCAACGTCGACCATGACAAGGCACGCGCCCTCGGGCTCGACCTGACGAGCGTCAACAGCACCATTTCGGCGGGCCTCGGCGGGGCTTATATCAACGACTTCATCGACCGGGGCCGGGTGAAGCGGGTCTATATGCAGGCGGACCAGCAATACCGCCTGTCGCCCGAAAACATCGGCGACTTCTATGTTCGCGGCAGCTCCGGCACGATGGCCCCGTTCAGCGCCTTCTCGTCGCTGTCCTGGGCACAGGCGCCGATGCAACTCACGCGCTACAATGGCGAGCCGTCGATGGAGCTCCTGGGGCAGCCGGCGCCGGGCGTGTCCTCGGGCGCTGCGATGAAAGCGATGGAGGATCTCCAGGCCAAGGTCGCGCCCGGGTTCAGCCTCGAATGGACAGGCCTCAGCTTCGAGGAGCGGCTGTCGGGCGGGCAAGCGCCGGCGCTTTACGGCCTGTCGCTGCTGATCGTGTTCCTCTGCCTCGCAGCACTCTACGAGAGCTGGTCGGTGCCGATTTCCGTCATGCTTGTCGTGCCGCTCGGGATCATCGGCGCGCTGCTCGCCGCCACGCTGACGGGGCTGAGCAATGACATCTATCTGCAGGTCGGGCTTATCACGACGATTGGCGTGTCGGCGAAGAATGCCATTCTGATCGTGGAATTCGCCGAAGAACGGATGCGCGAGGGAATGAACGCGTTCGATGCAGCAATCGAGGCCGCCAAGCTGCGTCTTCGCCCCATTTTGATGACCAGCTTTGCCTTTATCTTCGGCGTGTTTCCCCTCGCCATCTCCACCGGCGCGGGTGCGGGCGGGCAGAATGCGATCGGCCGGGCAGTGGTCGGCGGCATGATGTCCGCCACGATCCTGGCGATCTTCTTCGTGCCGATGTTCTTCGTCGTCGTGCTGCGCCTCTTTGGACACCACGGCGCCCGCGATGATGCATCGCCCGACGCACTGCCCGCGCCACAGGGAGCCTGACTCGTGAACAGCCGCCTCAACCCGCTCCTGACCTTTGCCGCAACCACTGCGCTGGCGGGCTGCAATCTGGCGCCGGCCTATGTCCGTCCGGCCGGAGCCGTCCCGGCAACATTGCCGCAGGACGGCATTTACCCGGCGGCCGCGACCGATGCCCGCGACGTCACGAAGATCGGCTGGCGCGATTTCTTTCTCGACGACCGCTTGCGCCGGGTCGTGCAGCGCGGCCTGGACAATAACCAGGACCTTGCGCTGGCCGCCGCAAATGTACTGCAGGCACGCGCACAATACCGGGTGCAACGGGCGGACCTCGTCCCCACGACATCGGTGTCGGGCGGGGCGACCTATACGAACAGCGCTTCCGGCGTGGCGGGGGGAAGCACCAGCGCTATCGGCGCGAGCAATCTCGTATATTATTCGGCGAATGTCGGGTTTTCGGCATTCGAGCTCGACCTGTTCGGCCGCACCCGCAACCTGAGCAAGGCGGCGCTCGAACAATTCTACGCCACCGAAGAAGCGCAGCGCGCCACGCGGATCAGCCTGATCGCTGAAATCGCAACTGCCTGGCTGACGATTGCTGCCGACGAGGAACAGCTCGCCCTGTCGCGTCAGACGCTCGGGACCTTCGCGGAGACGTTGCGCCTGACAACCGCCCAGTTTCGGGTCGGCGTCGCCTCCGAACTCGAATCGCGCCAGGCCGAGACGAATTTCCAGGCCGCGCGCAACGACATCGCGGTGCTGCAAACCCGCATCGCGCAGGACCGCAACGCCCTCGACCTGCTGGTCGGCGCGCCGGTCGAGCCTTCGCTCTTGCCGACCGCTCTCGGAAACATGCGTCCGGCGATCGAGGCGTTGCCGGGCGACCTTTCCTCGACCTTGCTGCTGCGCCGACCTGACGTACTGCGGGCGGAGCACCAGCTGATCGCGCAGAATGCGAATGTCGGCGCGGCACGGGCAGCCTTTTTCCCGACGATCTCGCTGACGGCTATCCTTGGCACGATCAGTACCGGACTGGGCGGCCTGTTTGCCAATGGCAGCTTCACCTACAGCGCCAGCCCCGGGGTATCGCTGCCCTTGTTTGACGGCGGCCGGAACAGGGGCAATCTCGATTATGCCCGCGCGGCGCAGGCTGCGGCCATCGCGACGTACCAGAAGACGCTGCAGACAGCCTTTCGCGAGGCGGCCGACGCGTTGGCCCAGCGCGGCACCATCGACGAGCAGGTGGCGGCACAGGCCGCGCGGGCCCAGGCGGCGCAGGTTGCCGCGAATTTGTCGGACGCGCGCTACCGCGCCGGGGTCGATTCCTTCCTCACGTCCCTCGATGCACAGCGCACGGCCTATGCAGCGCAGCAGCAACTGGTAACGACACGCCTGGCGCGCGGTGCCAATTCAGTGACCCTGTATCGCGTCCTCGGTGGCGGGCTGAATTGAGCGCATCGCCAAGACGACTTGCCAGCCACAAGAATCGGCGTAACCTCTCTCCATAAAGACAAGGAGAGCCGCGATGACATCGACTGCCTCGCTGATGCCGGATCCCGCCAGCGATCCCGGTGAGGAAAGCCTTATCATTTTGCAAAGCCTGATCTGCCTCATGCGTGAGAAGAACCTGCTGACGCGCGCCGACATCGAGGAACTTTGCGAAAAAGTGGATCGCCGCGCCCGGGGCGAAAGCCAAATTCCGCTGCCCTGCTGCGCGCAGGCAGCCAAAGGCGCGTCGGGATCGATGCATCAGCTCACCAGCTACATCGGTCGCCGTTATGGCGGCAAACACGCGCGAAACTGAGAGGCGCGTGCAGGATACCTGAAAAAGCGGCGGAATGCCGCAGCTACGAAGCCGAGCCAGCAATTTCCGTCGCCATGCAACCCGCGTCAGGATGTTGACGACTGCACAGCCTTCTAGCCACGCAATTCTCGCATTCGAACAGCATCGAACGCTGCATCACCTAAAGCGCGCGCAAGAAATGAAATTTTGGCCGAGTTTCGAAGCTTCCCCAGCTTTCATAGCCTAGGCTCACCGGCTCACGCCTGAGCGAAGGCCACGATTAATCTAACAAGTTCTTCGACGGTCCCCGTACATTTGCTTGTGCCTCGGCCGACAAATTGCTCCACCCGGCTGGCCACGTAGTCCACGATCCTGAATATGCCATCGACCAGTCAGGCAATTGTCGATGGGTGATCCCACAAGTGCGTAAAACCTGCACGTCGGCGTGGCGTGGGTCAATTTTGATGCGTCTCATCACGTCTTCAATCGCGACAGCTGGACCCTCTAACAATTGGGCAAACGCGCTATCGGCGTTGATCAATCCCCCGGTTATCCCGCTCGCCGAGTTATTGACGCGCGAGACGGCTACAATTCGCTCGATCTCGGTGCTTTCACATTCTGGCGAAAGCATCTTGCGGCTTGTGCATATGAGCGATTGTAACATGCGGCGTTTTCCAAAGAGAACAGGCACATCGAAATACGCGGTAAAATCACACAAGCACATGTTACACGAGGCGCCAGCGGACAATGTTATCACGGACCCTCGCCAAGTCGATAGCGCGGGTTCACGTGCTGGTTTTGGGGAATGCCAATAGGGCACTGGACCCGCGACATTCCGGCAACTGCCGCCTGTCCGGCTTCTGGTGACGATTTTGGCTGAGCAACCGTTCGTGATGGTCTCGAGGGGGGAAGACACCGCGTGCGGATTCTGCGCAAGCATGTCGCGTTACCAGATCAAACGCTCCGCTTGCCCGCACCCCGGAATTGTCATCGGCCAATTTGCGCTTCTTGGGCTCGTTGGTACGATGACCGAATCAATCAGGAGAGCCGCTGATGCGCTACGAAATCACAGGCACCACGATGCAAACGGTTTCGATCGACCTGGCACAGGGCGAAAGGTTGTTTTCGCAAACCGCGTCGATGGCGTGGATGTCCGACACCATCCGCATGGCGACCCACACGGGCGGTGGTTTGTTCGAAGGACTGAAGCGCGCCATGGGCGGCGGCAGCTTCTTCATTACCGAATTTGCGGCGGATGCCCCTGGCAACATCGCTTTCGCGCCGCGCTTTCCGGGGCAAATCATTGCGGAGGAATTGGGTGTGGGGCAGGAACTCATCTGCCGCAAGGAAACGTTTTTGTGCGCGCAAATGTCCGTGACGCTCGATATCGCGTTCCAGCGCCGTTTTGGCGCCGGAGTGTTCGGTGGCGACGGGTTCATTCTCCAGCACGTCAAAGGGCCGGGCACGGCCTTTCTCGATCTGTCCGGCGAAGTCGTCATCAAGCAACTGGCGCCCGGCGAGCGACTGATCGTCCACGCCGGCCATGTCGGCATGTTCGAGCCGAGCGTGCAGTTCGACATTCAGATGATGCGGGGCTTCAGCAATATTCTGTTTGCGGGCGAAGGCTTGTTCCTCGCAACGCTCACTGGTCCGGGGCGCGTTTGGCTCCAGTCGATGCCGATCATGAATCTCGCCGAGGAGATTGGCCGCTACCTGCCTGGGAACCACAGCGGCAGCGATACCAGTTCGCTGTCAGGCAATCTGGGCACCGGCCTTGGAGCGGCAGCGGTCGGCGGGATTTTGGGAAGCATGTTCAGTGGGGATTGAATAGCGCGCGCACTTTGCCCAGCCGGTCGCGCAGATGTGTCGCCACCCGCAGCGCATGGGCGACGATCGTCAGCGTCACCGCCGACGCCGACACGAAAAAGCTGCTGTCAACCGCATGTAAGCTATCGACCGCAGATAAATTGTCGAGCTGGTGCGCCTTGCACCACGGATCGAGCACTGATGCCGCCGGGTCGGTGCCGAAGCGCCGCGCGCCGCATTCGTCGTAACGCCCTTGTACCGTCCGGTATAATGACCCAGCATCCCAGAACCGGGGACTCACATCGGCAGGAACCTGCCAATGGCAGCCGACTGGTCATCCGTTTTCGATATCCGCATTGCCCGCTGACGATCGAGAATGTGCTGCGGAATACATGCGCAGCTTGTCAGCTCCGCGTCGGTACACCCTGATAGGACCTCCATGGGAGAAGGTGCTCCTGTTTCATGATGACGCTGTGCGGACCGACCCAGCTGCCCTCGCCGATCTTGGCGCCATAAAGGGGCACGCTCGCGGGCGAGAGCGTTGCGTTGGCGCCCACAGTAACATGGTCAATTTTGAGAACCCGGTCCTCGAAAGTGTGTGCCTGAAAAATCGTGGTCACTGTCGCGTCATCGCCAAGGGTGAGCATATCGGGATCGACCACCTGGGCGAAGCCCGGCCCGAGAATGACACGCTTACCGATCTTCATGCCCATCAGGCGGAGGTAGCAGTTTAGAAGCAACGTACCTTCGAGAAGCTCGAGAATGTATCGCGCGTATTTGCCCCAGACGACATAGAAAAAATCCCAGCGGCTGCACCAGCACGACCACAAGGGGTGCTGACCCGGTTTCACACGACCGAGCAACCCCCATTTCACACCCAACACCGTCAGGCAAAGCGCCGCAGCCGTGGCGAACGTCGCAAGCGGTAGTCCAAGGAGGAAAAAGGCGGGCGCACCAAGATGCTGGCGCATCGCACTGACCCCCGCAAACCACGCGATCGTCAGAAGCAGCGGACCGACAGGCAGGGCGAAGCGCAATGCCTCCCAAAACAAGCGATCGACATAGCGGATCAATGATGGCTCGTGCGTGAGGCGACGATCAACTTCGATCACTTCACGGCGGGGCAGTTCGAACGAGGGATGGCCGAACCAGGAGCTGCCATTTCGTATGCGGTCCGCGTCGGCGGGTGTCGAAATTCCAACGAGGATATCGTCCGGCAATTGCTGGCCGGCGCGAATGACCACATGGTTGCCAAGGAAAGTATTGGAGCCGAGCCGGGTGGCCTCAAGCGTGACCGTGCCGTGCCGGATGCGCGGGCCGCCGAGATATATTCCATCGGCAAAGAATGTATCGCCGCCGATTTCCACAAGTTCCGGGACGACATCGAGGATGGTGCTGATTTCGCTGCGGGGTCCGATGGTCATGCCCGCGAGTCGCAGCCACATCGGCCAAAAGAGCGTCCCGCTCAGCCATTCGCTGGCGCGGATCAAAAGACCCGTTTTCATCCAGACGCGGATATAGGAAAGGCTCCACCGGCTGATTATTTCGGTGCGCACCTGTCCCAGCGCACGTGACAACAGCGCAGTCCAGGCGACCGTGATTGGAACCGACAATATCGTGATCGCAAGCAGTAAGGTCCATAGCCGCACGTCTCCTGTCGGGTGATACAGCCACCGCCAAAAGGCCCAGCTGTCGATACCCAGAAGCGTGCATCCCGCGATCCCGGCAAGCTCTGCCGGAAGACCGACGACCATCGCAAGCACGCCTTCGGCAGCCAGGGTAAGCAGGCCATGCACCGCCGGAGAACACGTCCAGGCTGACCGCGACATTCCGGGCACTGCCGGGACGTGGCCGACCCGGCGGGCAGGAACGCCGTCCCAAAGCTCGCCATCCGGAATGCGCCCGCCCTGGGGCAGCGACGATAGGGCCATCAGGCAGGACCCTGCACCCAATTCGGTATCGCTCGACAATCCTGCCCGCGTTTCCATGGTGGCGCCCGCGCCGATCTTGACGGCACCGATCACCAGTTCGCCACGGTCCAGCTCGGTAAGCCGTATCATTGCTTCCTGGCTGAGCGTTGCGTCGTCGCCGATCTCGAGCAGGTCCCAGCCTCCGCGGCGCAGATCCACACCGCGATGGATGTGTACTCGTTTCCCAACTCTCGCACCGAGCCCGCGCAGGATCGTTTGCTGGGCGCTCGTCCCTTCGAGGACGCGCCAAGGTAGCAGCCGGACTGTTTGCTGCACAACCCAGTGACGCAAGTAGTAGGTGCCCCATACCGGTGTGCGCATGGGCTTGTAGCGCCCGATGAGGACCCTCTTGAGCCCGATAGCAAGCAAGGCGACGAGCGGCGTATAGATCGCAAAGGCAAGGGCAGCGATCAGGGGTGACAGCAGAAAAAAGCCGACAAGACCGATGCCGGACATGAGGCGGGGCAGCAGCTCGAAACTGACAAGCCAGCTTGCCCAACTTGCCAGCATGATCACGACGAGAAGCCATGCCGCCTGCACCGTGAGACAAAGCCCCAGCCTTTGCCCCGCCAGGGGCCCGGCGCGCTGCTTCTCGCCAGCAACATGGGTCGCGGCCGTTTCGGCCAACTTGGCCAGTTCGGCGACGCTTCGCGCGTCATAGACGTCGCTCACAGTTATCCAATCCGTAGCAGGATCGTCGCGCAGCAGCGTGACCAGCATTGCCGCGCTGAGGGAGTCGCCGCCCAAATCGAAAAAATCGTCAAATATGGAAACATGTTTACGCTTGAGAATGTCCGCAAACGCCGCTTCGATCCTGGTTTCCATCGGGTTGCGTGGTGAACATTCATCGACCGCCTTTGAGGCGGTTTCGAGGCTGAGCGCCGGCAACTGCTTCCGGTCGAGCTTGCCGCCAATCGTCACCGGCAGCGCCGCGATCGGTGCAATCCGCGAGGGGATCATATAGGCTGGCAGACTTAGCCCGAGCGCAGCCTTCAGCACCGCTTCTTCGGGCGGGCTGTCGGGGTTGTCCGGTAGGATGAACGCCGTGAGGACCTCGCGGCCATTGTCGTCCTGAACCCGGCAGCCTGCCGCACGCACACCGGCGCATTCAGTCAACCGCTGCTCGATTTCACCCAGTTCGATGCGGTACCCGCGCAACTTGACCTGGGAGTCGATACGGCCATGGTAGTAGAACCGCCCGTCAGCTGCCCGATGTACCAGATCGCCCGTGCGGTAAACGCGGCCTAGCTCCGGGTGGTCGATAAATTTCTGGGCCGTGAGTTCGGGACTGCCCCAATAGCCACGGGCAAGTCCAATACCGCCAACATAAAGTTCTGCCTTCACCCCGTCGGCGACTTGCGCGCCCGCCTCGTCGAGCGCCCAGGCACGGGCTCCGCTGACAGGCACGCCGATGGCCACGGCCTCTCCCGCGACAACGTCCGCCCGCAAGCAGGTGACGGTACATTCGGTTGGGCCGTAGCCGTTGACCAGCCGGCGCTCCTGCGACCATGCCGCCGCAATGTCGAGCGGCAGAGCCTCGCCACCAACGTAGAGCAGTCGCAGGTCTGGAAGGGCAGTCGCTGGATTGGCACAGCCGGTGCTCCGCAGCAGCGTCGGCGGGGGACAAAAAACGGTCGCGCGCTCGTCACGCAACCAGTCGACCAGGTCGGGCCCAAGCCGCGCGGCACGATCGTCCATGACCAGCAACGTCGCGCCAACCGCAAAGGCCAGCCAGATTTCCTCGATGGAGGAATCATAGGCCGCGGAGGATCCCTGCACCACCCGATCATCCGGTCCGAGCTTGAAGTGGTCCATGTCGCTGGCGACAAGATTGATGATCGAACCATGTTCGATCATCACGCCTTTAGGTCGCCCGGACGTGCCACTGGTGTAGATGACATAGGCTAGGGCATTTCGATCTCGGGCGCGTGAGGCGGGCGTCGATGCGCGCAGCGGACGGACGTCGACCGCACCAGTCTCTCCAAGCCTGAGCAAAGCGACCGCGCCGGAATCCTCCAGAATTTCGCGTGCGCGCTCCGGTGGAAATGCGGGATCGATGCAGGTGAAACCAGCCCCGGCTTTCAATACCGCCAGTTGGGCGACGTAGAGGTCCGGCGTTGTGCGCGGCAACTCTAAGGCGACAATGCATTCTCCCTGAACCAGCGTCGCCAGCTTAGCAGCAAGAGCTGTCGCCGCGTCCTCGACCTCGCGATACGTGACTGTCACGCGACTTGGCCGGCCAAGCCCCGGCGGCACGTCGATGGCAATGCGGTCGGGATAGTCTCGTGCCGTTGACGAAAAAATCTCGTCAAGGGTCCGAGCGTCGTGCGCGACGATGATCGTCAAATATCCACCCCGTGCGTGGCAACAAGTGCCAACCGTTTCGTATGTCAAATGATAGAGGACGCGCGGGTGGGATTGGCAGCTTATTCAGTCAAGCGAATTATGCGACTGTAATCGTTCACGGTCGTCGTGAGCAACGCCGATATCCACGTTGCAGCTTCGACAGTTGCGCTGGCGCAAAAGGAACGTCAGCGTGGCGCCCAAATCCAGCCATTCAGTGGCCAAATCCACGTTCCCGAAAGCGGTCGTCCGTTATGGAAGCGCCCAAGGCCTGCTTCGCCCGGAAATTGTCGGCTCTCATCGGCTCATGTAGGTGGAACTTTGCGTCGATCTAGCGATTATTGGGCTCACTCTGACGCACCCTGATGGCGGCCTTAATCGGGGGGTGCTTTAGAGCGGGCGCAAGTTTTTCAATAAAAATCAATAATTTAGCGCATTGACGAAACGCTTTGTCGCGCCCAGAGACCGGGTCATCCGGCCGTTGAGTACAAACGGCAGTCTCAGGAGCGTACCCCATGATAAATCCGACGGCCCGCCGCGCGTTGCTCAGCAGCGTTTCAACTTTTGCTGCCTTCACGCTTCTTCCCGCCGCTGCCCAGGCTCAAGCCACAACGTGTTCGCAAGCCGGCACTACGATCACTTGCGTCGATGGTACGGCGACCGTCCTTACAGCGACCACCACGCCTTCCACGACGACCGTTCCCGGCGCTGGTCTGACCACGACGAGCGTCACCGGCCCCTCGACGACGACCTACGTCGCGGCCGGCCCGATCGCGACGACGGCCGCGCGCGGCGTCACGCTGACCTCGACTGGCGGTCCGCTCAGCTTCGCCCCTTCGGGCACCAGCGCGCCGGTGAACATCAGCACGACGGGCGGGATCGGCGCCAATGGCGTGACACTCGCCACCCCGGGCCAGGCAGCAACCGTTACTGTTGGCAACGTGGCCACCAGCGGCACCAGTTCGTTCGGTGTGCTGTCGAACGGCGGCACCGATCTGACGCTGCGCACCGGCAACGTCACGACGACCGGCCTGACCAGCACGGGGATCGATGCCGGCACCCAGACCGGCAACATCGCCATCACCACGGGCGATGTCTCGACGACGGGCCGCGCGATCCGCACCGCAGCGTCGAATGCCGGCACCAACACGATCACCACTGGCAATGTGACTGCCGGCGGATCGGGCATTCTGGCCAATGGCGGCACGGTTTCGGTGACGACGGGCACAGTCAACACATCAACCAACGGCGGGACGACAACCGGCGGATTCGGCGTAGCCGCACAGTCGTTCGGCGGCGACGCGACGGTGCGCGCAGGCGCAGTGACGACAGCAAATGGGGCCGGGATCGTCGCCAGCGCCTTCAATCCGACCGGATCGGTCAGTGTCGGCGGCTGCCCCAGCGTCACGACCACAGGGGCCAATTCGACGGCAATCGTCGCGCAGACCCAGGGCACGGGCTCAGTCACGATCACCTGCGGCGCGCTATCCACGACGGGCGACAACAGCAATGGCGTGTTCGCGGTTTCCACCGGCGGCAATGTCGTTGCCAACATCACCTCGGCAACGACGTCGGGGGTCGGCGCCTATGGCCTGACCGCCAACACGACCGGTACCGGTACGGTGACGACCAATGCGGGCGTCCTCACCACCACGGGGGCCGGATCGACCGGGCTGTTCAGCCGCGCGGGCACCGGCACGATCGATGCGGGTTACGGCAACATCACGACTTCGGGCATTGCGGTCGGCGGCAACAGCGCGAGCGCGTTGGATCTCGCCTCGGTCGGCACGGTCAACCTGCGCGGCGCGGGCGCGACGCTCGGCACGAGCGGCGCAGGCACCACGGGCGCGATTATCAACGCTGCGCGCATTACCGGCAACCTCGGCAGCGTCACGACGACGGGCGCGGCAGCACAGGGTGCGCTCCTCACCGCAACGACCGACATCAACCTGACCGCCGGCACTGTGTCGACGACGGGCACTGGCGCGACCGGCCTGAACGTCAACAGTGGCGGCACTTCGACGCTGACGGCAGCGAGCGTGACGACGGCAGCTGCAGATGCGGTCGTCGTCCAGTCGGTCGGCAACAGCAGCACGACGGTCGGCACGGTCTCGATCGCGGGCAACGCCACGCGCGGCGTCGCGGCACAGTCGGCGGCGGGCAACGTCACGGTTGCGGTGGCAAACGGCACGGCGACCGGAACCGGCTCGACGCTGATCAGCGCGAACAGCGGGACTGGCGCGGTCAATGCAAGCTCCACCGGCACGCTTTCGGCAACGGGCGCCAACTCGCGCGTGGTCGATCTGGTCGCGGGCGGCAACGTGACGGGCAGCTTCAACACTGTGACCGCCGCAGGTGCCGGCACGACTGCGATTGTCGCCCGGTCAGGTGGCACGCAAGCGCTGACCATCACCGGCAATGTGTCGGACACCGGCACGGGCACGACCCTTGCTGCAGTTGACGCCCTCGGTGGCGGCGCGCTGACGGTGACGAACAATGGCGCCATCATGACGTCGGGTGCCGGGGTCAACGGCATCAACGCGCAGGCAACCGCAGGCTTGGTCACCGTTGCGGGCACCGGATGGGTGGCGACATCGGGCGCCAATGCCTTTGGCGTGAGCGCGACTACGGGCGCGACCGGCAACGCCGTATCGGTCACCCAGGGCGCGGCCCGCACGACTGGCGCGGGCGCATCGGCGGTGCTGGCAACGGGCACCGGCGCGACCAGCGTCACGCTGGGGTCGGGATCGACCACCGGCACCGGCGCGCGCGTGATCGACGCAACGGGCAACACCGTGGCGATCACCACGACCGGCACGCTCAATGCAGCGAATGCGGACACGATCTTCGCGACATCGACCAATGGCACGACCCTCAACAATTCCGGGGCGATCACGGCGGGCAATGCTGCAGCCGTAGCGGTTAACGGCGGTGCCGCCACAATCAACAACACGGGCACGATCACTGGCCTGGTCAGGCTGACGGCGAACAACGACATCGTGACCAACGCGGGCACGATGACGCTCGAGGACGGAACAACCTTTGGTGCCGGCAACGATACGCTGACGAACAGCGGCACGGCGCTCGTGCGCACTGTCGTCGACTTCGGCGCAGGCACCGACACGGTCAACAACAGCGGCACGTTCGGGCAGGTCGCCCGCACGGCCCCGCTGGCCTCGACGCTGACAGGCCTCGAAGCCTTCAACAATTCGGGCACGGTGACGCTGCAGAACGGCATCGTCGGCGACACGCTGACCCTGCCCGGCACGTTCGCGGGATCCGGCGCAAGCAACGTTCTGCTCGACGTCAATCCCACTGGCGCGGGCGCTGCAGACCGGCTGGTTGTCGGCGGTGCCGCAACGGGATCGACGCAGCTCGGGCTGAACTTCGTCGGCGGCAACAGTGTGCTCGTTCCGACCGTGACACTGGTGTCGGCAGGGGCCGGGACAAGCGCGACGGCCTTCACGCTCGCGCCGAACACGACGCGGGGGCTGATTGCCTATGGCGTGACATTCAACAGCACGAACAACACGTTTAACCTGTCGGGAACGCCCAGTGCCACCGCAGTCCGGCTGCTCAAGGTCTCGGAAGGCGCACAGACGCTGTGGCATGACTCGGCGGACGCCGTTTCGGCGCAGCTCGCCACGCAGCGCGATGCGGCATGGTCGCAAGCACCTGCTAATGGCGGCCGTATGTGGGTGCAGATGTTCGGCAAAACGGCAAAGCGCGAGCAGTCGGGGAGCTACACCAGCTTCGGCGTGACCCAGAATGTCGACAGCGGCTACAAGCAGGACGCATTCGGCGGGCAGATCGGCTTCGGGCTGGTTGCAGGCGATGCGCTGACCATCGGCGTCACCGGCGGCTATATCAACTCGGTGCTGAAGTTCTCTGCCGATGCGCAGCGGGTCGAATATGATGCCTTTAATGCGGGCGTCTATGCTGGCTACAACTCGGGCGCATTCTTCCTGAATGCGTTGGCCAAGTACGATCACTATCGCATCGGGATCACGGCGCCGCTCGCCGGGCTCGACACCCGCAGCAACGGCAACAGCTATGGTGCTAAGGGCGAAGCAGGCTTCCGCTTCGGCGGGTCAGGGTTCTACGCCGAGCCAAATGTCAGCATCGCTTATGTCCGTACCGACCTCGACACCATCGCGCCGCTGGGCGTGACAGTCGACTTCGACCGGATGGAAGGTTTGCGCGGGACAGCAGGGCTGCGTCTTGGCAGCACTTTGGGGATTGGCGGCGGCAGCGTCGTGGTCTTCTATGCCGCGGGTGACTACGTCCGTGAGTTCGATGGCAAGAACGGCTTCGCCTTGTCGTCAGGCGCGAATAGCCTCGGCTTCCGAAACGTGCCGCTCGACGATTACGGGCGGGGCAAGCTGGGCGTGTCGATCACGTCGGGCTCAGTGACCGGCTTCCTTGAAGGAAACGGCATCTACAGCAAGAACTACAAGGGCGGCGGCGCTCGGGCTGGACTCCGGATCGCCTTCTAGTCGACGTCCCGCGAGCCTGATCGATCGTGGTCAGGCTCGCCAGACTTTTGCCCAAGAGTGCCGACTGTGCGTTGCTGGCGCGGCGGACAATCAAGGGGTTCGGCGCATTGCCAACCTCTGGCTGCCGACAGGGACGATCGCCACCAACAAGGCGAACCGCTCGGAAGGGCCCACGCTTCGCAATTATGAGCTACCACCGCTTTTGGTGTGGGTCATCGGGTCGCCGGACGACCATGATTGGGGTGCATCGGAAAAGCTGCAATGCGCCCAATGCACGCCACGCCGCGGCTTTACCGACCGTCCTCAAAGCAGACGTTCGCTATCAGTGGTCTGGCTAGGCCCGCCATAGCTCGCTAGCCATCATACCCGTCAGACAAACAAGGCCGACCGCCCCGGCGCGTAAAACGGTCAGCGCTGCTTCTTTGTGATGCTCGCCATAAATTCTGAGTGCTTCTTCGCCACCCAGTCGACAAACTTTCGCACGTTGGGATCGGCTAGCAGTCCCCCACTTCCATCCCATAGCGGGATAGGCGGGCTGACGCCCGCCGATGCTGCAATGCGGCTTGTACAGCCCCGCCCGCAAGGGCACGATGATAACCCCGGACACTACCTATGGGGGGAGGAGAAAAGGGGAGCACATCATGCCCTCCATTGCTCGGGAGTGGTGCCCCACAGATGACAAAGATGGGCACTCAAATCATTGGCCGATTTCAATCCCGCATACAAAATGAGCTACATTTGCGGTCGATCGATACCATTTTGCCCCCACTAGATGTATGCTCGATCTGCCGAAGTTCGCCGAAAGCGGACTGTCGCGTTTCAACCAAAGCCAAGTGGTTTAGAAGGCCTTGAACGCTTCATGGACGGATGACTGCTTTCGGGCACATGGGTCGGGTCGCTAAATGGCTGAGATTGGGCGCGTGGCTGCCCGGCAGTCGCAAGCCCAACAACTATGAGGCAAGCGGATTTGATCGTTGTCGTAGGGCGATATAACCTCTGGAGTTGGGGGAACCATTTTTGATCTGCGGAGAACATCGATGCGATTGCCGATCCCGTTTTCTGGGCTCGTGGCCCTGCTCGGCGCGAGCGGAGCCACCGCTGCCGATATGTTACCGCTGAAACAGGGTATCTATGTGCCGGTAGGCCGACCCTGCAAAGGCGCATCAAATGCCGAGATCGTTAACTACTGGGGCGGCAAGAGCTCAATTGGTGCCTCTCACGGCGACTGCACGATCAAGACGGTCACCCAGAAAGGAAACATATACACCCTCAAGGACCAGTGTCGTGATATTGGAAGCGGCGGCCTGATCAGCGGAGGACCGACCGTGCTCACAATTGCCAGTACGACCAACTTCAAGATGGGCGGAACAGCGTACCGGTATTGCGGGACGAAAGTAGAATTCTGACGGCTTATTCCGTGGCGCGCGAATATCTCCGTGGCGCAACGGCAGCTCTCGCCCCAAAGCCAGTCGTTGGGTTTAAACGCCTCGGTGCCAGAAACCGGTCGCTGACTCTGACGAGCCTTGCACCAGTTCAACGGGCGCGGGTAAACGCGTTCTTGGTCTTGAGCGAGGCCTGGGCCGAGGCCGGATCGTCAGGCCAGACGTGGCGGGGATAGCGGCCGCGCATTTCCTTTGCGACATCGCGCCAGCTGCCGGCCCAGAATCCGGGCAAGTCGCGCGTCGTCTGGATCGGCTTGCCGCCGGGCGAGGTGAGGCTCAGGACAAGCCGCACGCCGTCGCCGATAAGGGGATGGGTCGCGAGACCAAACACCGCCTGCACGCGGAGCTCGACCGTCGGACCTGCAGGGGCGGCATAATCGATCGCGTGGGCGGTGCCCGCAGGTGAGACGAAGTGACGCGGCGCGCATGCGTCGAGCCGCTGGCGGTCGGGCCAGTCGAGAAGGTTGAGCCAGCCTTCCACGAGCGCGGCGGGAGCAATGTCGGATAGCCGGCGCTTCCTCGCGACGAGCAGCGGCAACCAGTCGTCGAGGCGGGCGATAAGTGCTTCGTCATCCAGCACGACGCCCGCGAAGGCGGCGCGGGCCTGCAGTGCGCTGGTGGTGTCATTTTGCGCAAGGACGGCGAGTCCGTGGGTACGGACGCCTGCGACGAGCGCTGCAGCGACGGCTTCGGGGGCAGCCTCGACGGGGACGGCAGAGAGCGTGATCGCGCCGAGGCGGCGGAAGCGGCGCGCGGATACGGTGCCCGTGGCGGGGTCAAAGCTCAATTCCTCGCGGGTTTCGATTTGGGGCGCAAAGAGCGTTTCGACGGCGGCCGGATCGAGCGCGGCGGCAGATAGGATCCGCGCGCCCGCCGCCGACCCTTGCGTTTCGGCAACCGCAAGCCATTGGTGACGCGCCAGTGGCGACGCGGGATCGAGTCGGAAGCCGCGCCCGCCGGTGCTGATCCAGTCCGCACCGTCGCTGCTGCGGCGGCGGGCAAGGCGATCGGGGAAGGCTATCGCGATGGCAAGAGCTGTCCCGGTCTCGCTGATCCGGTTTTCGCGGCACTCGAACGGACGCCTCCCTTCGCTGGGGGATGCGGTGCTGGCGTCCGAGACGAGGCGTTTCGCCGCACCCCGCGCGGCTTTGGCCTTTGCGCAGTCGTCGCGGCGCCAGCGGGCGAGCCGGACGTCGAGATCGGTGTCACTGCCGCCCATCCCGCGCTCCATGAGCAATATCGCGACCTCGGCGGCGAGCTGCGCGTCCTGCGCGCGCAACAACATATGCGCCAAGCGTGGTGGTAGGGAGAGCGCAGCGATCGCGCGGCCGTGCGGCGTCGGGCGGCCGTAGGCGTCAAGAGCGTCGAGGCTTTCGAGGCGCGCATGACCCTCGCGCACAGCAGCGTCGGATGGCGGATCGAGCCAGCTCAGGTCGCGTGGATCGGCGACGCCCCACAGCGCGGTCTCGAGCAGCAGCGCCGACAAATCGGCCTCGAGGATCTCGGGGGGATCGAAGCTTGGCAGGCCCAAAGTCGCGGCTTCCTCCCACAGGCGATAGGCGACGCCCGGCCCCTGCCGCGCGGCGCGACCGGCGCGTTGCGTAACGGCAGCCTGCGAGGCGCGCTCGGTGACCAGACTTGTCATCCCCGCACCCCGATCATAGCGCGGACGGCGGGCCAGCCCGGAATCGATCACGATGCGGACGCCGTCGATGGTGAGCGAGGTCTCCGCGATGCTCGTGGCGAGCACTATCTTGCGTTCACCCGAAGGGACAA
>CBDFMO010000011.1:0-67513 GCA_965249705.1 Sphingomonas sp.
GTTGCTCGCATGAGATTACTCACTGGCAACGATCTCAGGACCGGCGACGTCATCTGGTGGACCGGCACCGACTGGTCGCGCCACGTCGAGGACGCGACCGATGTCGGCGAACATGGCGAGGCCGTCCGCGCCGCCGAGGAAGGCGCGCGTCGCGTCAACGTCCCCTATCTGATCGAGGCGATCGCCACGCCCGATGGGCCCCGTCCCGCGCACATCAAGGATCGCATCCGCGCGCTCGGCCCCACCGTCCGCCCCGACCTGACACTGAAACCGGCCGACCCTGCGGTCGGCGAATGGGTGATCTGATGTACAAATACGACAGCTACGATCAGGCGATCGTCGACACCCGCGTCGAGGAATTCCGCGACCAGGTCGCGCGCCGCATTGCCGGTGACCTGACCGAGGACCAGTTCAAGCCGCTGCGCCTGATGAACGGCCTCTACCTGCAGCTGCACGCCTATATGCTGCGCGTGGCCATTCCCTATGGCACGCTCGACAGCCGCCAGATGCGCATGCTCGGCCATATCGCCCGCACGTATGACCGCGGCTACGGACATTTCACCACACGCCAGAACCTCCAGTACAACTGGATCAAGCTGTCCGACGCGCCCGACATCCTTGCCGAGCTCGCGACGGTCGAGATGCACGCCATCCAGACCAGCGGCAATTGCATCCGCAACATCAGTTCGGACCAATATGCCGGGGCCGCCGCCGACGAAGTCGCCGACCCCCGCGTCTGGGCCGAACTGCTGCGCCAGTGGAGCACGTTCCACCCCGAGTTCAGCTACCTGCCGCGCAAGTTCAAGATCGCGGTCATCGCGAGCGCCGAAGACCGCGCGGCGATGCGCCTTCACGACATCGGCATCGAACTGGTGAAGAAGGACGGCGTCCTCGGCGGTCGCGTCTTCGTCGGCGGCGGCATGGGCCGCACCCCGATGATCGCGCCCGAAATCCGCGACTTCGTCACCGCCGACGACCTGCTCAGCTATGTCGAGGCCTGTTTGCGCGTCTACAACCGCTACGGTCGGCGCGACAACATCTACAAGGCGCGGATCAAGATCCTGATCCACGAGATCGGCGCCGATGCCTATCGCCGCCAGGTCGAGGAAGAATTCCTCCACGTCAAGACGCTGGACCTCGACCCGCCCAAGGCCGAGCTCGACCGCATCGCCGCCTTTTTCGCGCCGCCCCCGTTCGAGATCTTGAGCGACGACCCCGACCGCAGCGATCCCGATTTCGCAGTCTGGCTCGACCAGAACGTCAAGGCGCACAAGCAGCCCGGCTATGCCATCGTCAACATCAGCCTGAAGCCCATCGGCGGCATCCCGGGCGACGCCAGCGCCGAGCAGATCGACGTCATGGCCGACCTTGCCGAACGCTACAGCTTCGACGAGCTCCGCGTTACCCATGCACAGAACATCGTTTTGCCGCACGTCGCCAAACGCGACCTTTACGCGGTTTGGCAGGCACTGACCGAGGCGAAGCTGGCCGACGCCAACCTGGATCTCATCAGCGATATCATCGCCTGCCCGGGCCTCGATTATTGCAGCCTCGCCAACGCGCGCTCGATCCCCGTCGCGCAGAAGATCGCCACGCGGTTCGCGGGTCGCCAGCGCGACATCGGCGAACTTAAACTCAAGATCAGCGGCTGCATCAACGCCTGCGGCCACCACCACGCCGGGCACATCGGCATCCTGGGCGTCGACCGAAAGGGCGTCGAGAACTACCAGCTCTCGCTCGGCGGCTCAGGCGCGCAGGACGTCGCGATCGGCAAGATCACGGGTCCAGGCTTCGACGAGGACGGCGTCGTCGACGCGATCGAGCGTGTCACCGACAAATACCTTGCCGTGCGCGAGAACGGGGAACGCTTCCTCGACACCTACCGCCGCGTCGGCTTCGCGCCCTTCAAGGAGGCGATCTATGGGTGATCCGCTTCGCTTCCGCACCGACGATGCGCATGATGAGCCCGCCGTCACGCTGGACGCGTTCCTTGCCGGCCAGTCGAATGCCAATGCCGTCCGCATCGAAACGGGCGACGATGCGCGCGAGCTGATCCCGCACCTCGAGCGGCTGGCCCTTGTCGAAATCGCCTTCCCAAGCTTCCGCGACGGCCGCGGCTATTCGTCCGCGCGCATCCTGCGCGAGGCGGGCTATACCGGCGAATTGCGCGCCGAGGGCGACGTGCTGCTCGACCAGGTCGCCCCGATGCGCCGCTGCGGCTTCGATAGCTTCGCGCCCGCGCAGGCCATCGACCGCGCTGCGGCCGAGGCCGCGATCGCGCGATATGATTACGTTTATCAACGCGCTGCCGACGACGCCGTGCCGGTATGGAAATTGCGTCATGGGTGAAGCGCTCCGCAAGCTCGACCTGATCGACACCGCCCCCAAATTCACGCCCGATTCCGCCGGAGCCCTCAACGCGCGTTTCGACGACGTCGAGACGACCGACATGCTGCGCCGCCTGTTCGACGACCCCCCTTACAACGAGATCGCACTGGTCTCGTCATTCGGCGCGGAAAGCGCCGTCCTGCTGCACATGGTCGCGCAGATCGACAAGTCGGTGCCGCTGATCTACGTCAACACGCAGAAGATCTTCGGCGAAACCCTGGCGTATCGCGACGAGCTCGCCGAGCGCCTCGGCTTCACCGACATGCGCGTCTACCGCCCCGATCCCTATCTGCTTGCGCAGAAGGATGCGACGAGCCTGCGCTGGTCCTACGACCCCGACGGCTGCTGCGATCTGCGCAAGGTCGAGCCGCTGCGCCGCGCGCTGGCGCCCTTCGACGCCTGGATCTCGGGCCGCAAGGGGTTCCAGGGCAAGACTCGCAGCGCCCTCCCCCGCTTCGAGGAGGACGAGGGACGGCTCAAGATCAACCCGCTTGCCGACTGGGACAAGGCACGGCTCGACGCCTATTTCGAGGAGCATAAACTCCCCCGCCACCCGCTCGAAGCGCAGGGCTATCCCTCGATCGGCTGCGCCCCCTGCACGTCGCAGGTGCAACCCGGCGAAGACCCGCGCGCGGGACGGTGGCGTGGCTGGGACAAGACCGAATGCGGGATTCACGACCCGGTGTTCTGAGTGCCGAGGGGCTGATCCGGCGGAAAGCAAACGTCTTGCCAGCCTCGACCTAGTAGACCGATGTCTCCCGTTTGACGCCGAGTGGCGTGTCGACGTCGACCGCCACGCGAAAACGGTAGCTTGCCGCTCCGCCAAACTCGCACCGGGCCAAGGTCAGGCTTGCAACCGTCGCACCCAAACGCTTGAGGGTGGTTCGGCGGTCCACAAAAGGCTGCAACGGGTGCGCACGGCGGCTCTGACGACCGGGCGTTACAGGGTGCAGTCGTGGTTTTTGACGCCGAGCAGGATCATCCCCTGCCATGTGCCATTGACCGTCGAAGAGGGTTGATCGGGAGCCCTGAACTCGGTCAGCGGCGTGCCGAGGCTGACAAGTGTGACGACAAAGCCGGTGTTGACCTTTCTTCCGCGCCACAGGGCGTTGTATTTACCCGGGTTGGTTTCCGGCGACGCGTTTTGCGGGCCGATCAGCTTGAGCTTTGCGGCAACGATGGCACCGAGGGCGCTTCGCGCCGGGGGCCCGATGCGGCAGAGGGCGCCTACTGCCGCGTTTATGCCGCCTGACATGGAGTGGCGCGCATAGCCCTCCTGCTCGACTGCTGAGACCCGTTCTGCGCCCCGGGTGACGATCTGGGTCAGCAGGGGAACGGCTGCGGCACCTCCTGCGTCAAGCTTGTAAATGATCCCTTCCGCGCGCGCAGCGATGACCGGATTGCGCAACAGGTCGGTCAGCGACGGCGGTGGCGGCGCGAACCAGGATGGGGGCATGCCCGAGATGATGCTGTTGAGCGTATTATAGGGGAAAGACGACTCGTTGCTTGCCGGCAACCGCCCGAGTCGGGCCACGGCGCTGTTCGCGATCATCGCATAGTCGGCGCCGAGCTTTGCCGCGATCTCGTAGCGCGGCTCGATCTTGGTGAAGCGATCGTCCGCAACGGCTTTTGCCAGCAAGGCGGCGTCCCCTGGTTGCGCGCCGTTGCGGGCGATGTCGACCATGACCGAGTTGGCCAACAACAGGCCGGCGTCATCGGTCTGGCGGCGCGGGTCGGCAAGCGCATTGGCCAGAAGTTCGCGCATCCGCAAAGGCGTCATGCCGTCGGGAATGTCCGTATTGAAAACGACCAGCTTGCGCAGCGCCGAGACGCTGTCCCAGTCCCAACGGCTCTCGCCGCGCATCGTGCGCGACCATTTCCATCGTTCGCTGCCAAAGGCCCCGTCGAGCGCCGGCACGAGCGGTAAGGTCAGCAGGGGGGCGTAGGCGTTGGTATATCGCCCGACGATGTTCATGGCAGACCCGTCGCGCCTATAGACAGTGATCTGTTCGCCCTGCGGATTTGCCGGTGCCGCCGACCATGGGTCGTCGCGCGTGTCGCGTGCCAATGCAAGGCGCGCGATCGTCCAGTCGGGGCGGATGGTGCCGCCGACGCGCGTCAAACACTCGCCGCCGGCAATGCGCGCCTCGACGACTTCCTTCAGCCCCGGCGGCAGCGGCCAATTCACGCCCTTTTCGTCTGACGCGCGGCGCGGCCACTCATGCCATTTCAGAACGTCCTGCGACAGGATGAAGGGCGGACATACGGGACGTCGCTGGATCGCGAACGCCAGGCCCTGGCGGCCGAGCTGACCGAGATACACCACCTTGGCAGTGCCGTTGTAGAGGAGCCGGAGGCACAGGTCGTCGCAGCCGTCATCGTCGGCATGCCAGCCGCCGGTCTGGCCATCCCGCACCAGGGCCACGGTCCCGCCGATGGGCAGCGGCTGCGCGGGGCGGACGTCGGTCGCGACGGCGGCGGCCAGATTTGCCGATGTGACGGTGTTGCTCAGCACCGGCGGGCCAAAGCCAATCGCCAGCGGCACCAGCAGGGCCGTGGCAGCCGCCCGCGTTACGGACGAACCCCGCTGGCGAAATACGAAATACGGTATGGCGAACAGCCAGCCGTATAGCGCGATCGTGGGCGACGCCATGAGGATCAGGCCCGGCAGGATCAGCATGAAGAGGCCGACGACGACCAGCCCCGGTGTCGAAAGTGCAGCCCAGGCCAGCGCGGTCGTGCCAAGCAGCACTTTCAGGCCGGTGCGCTCGACGCTGCTCACCGGATGACAACCGTCATCGGCTTGCCGCAGCAATTGGCTGAAGATGGCATTGGCATGTGGCCCCCGTCCCGCATTTGGCTACACGGCAGAACTGATTATTCCGTTACCATCGAACCACATCGCGCAGGCCGCGCCGCACGGCAGCGTTCATTCGCACCGGCTTCGGGCGACCCCGGGCAGAGGGTATGAATCGCCGAAACACCCGCATATCATCCGCCGCGGGGGGCCTGATGACGATCCGGACGATATTGCTGCATCCCGCCCTGCTGTCGGGCGCGATGCTTGCGGTCCTGTGGGCAGCACTTGAGGTCGGCCGCTGGCTGGGCCGGCGCAAAATTGGCGTGGCTAAGGAGGGGGGCGGCGGCGCAATCGATGCGGCGGTCTTCGCGCTGCTCGGCCTGCTCATTGCCTTTACCTTCTCGGGCGCGGCCGCGCGCTTCGATCACCGGCGCGAGCTTATCGTGCAGGAAGCCAATGCGATCGGAACGGCGTGGCTGCGCATCGACACTGTCCCCGTCGCGGCCCAGCCGGGTCTGCGCCACGGGTTCCGCGCCTATATCGAAAGCCGCAAGGCCGCCTATGCCGTCGTCGCCGACAGGGCCGCGTTTCGCGCGGCCCTGGCCCGGTCGGCGCAAACGCAGAAAGAGCTATGGGCCCTGGCGATCGACGCCGGGCGCCGGCCCGACGCGCTGCCGGCCGCGAATATCCTGCTGCTGCCGGCCCTCAACGACATGATCGACATCACCACGACCCGCGCCATGGCGACCGAAATGCACCCGCCCGCGACGATCTACGCCATGCTGTTCGCGCTCGTCGTCGTCGGCGCGGTGCTCGCGGGGTTCGGCATGGGCACGAGCGCCGCACGAAGCTGGATCCACATGCTCGCGTTCACCGCGACAATGGCGATCACGATCACGGTCATCATCGACATGGAATATCCGCGGCTGGGCATGATCAACGTCGACGGGTTCGAGAGGGATGCCTTCGCCCTTGGGCTGCCGCAATAGCGTCGCCATCGACCGCCGCTGGGGGACATCAGGGTCGACGGCATCGAGGAATTCCGCGGAGAATGCGACATAGGGCGCTGGGGCGACCGCAGGAACCGCTTCCGAGGCTGGGCTTTCCCAGGCAGATTTTCCTTTGCCCTTCGGACCGGAACGATCTTGCCCCGCACGCCCAAAGCATCGCGCGTTACCGCCCTCAATGCGGGTCGGCGTAATAGCCTTCGTCGGCGAGGTCGCTGAACCGGGTAATGTTCGCCTCGAACTTGAGCTTCACCTTGCCCGTTGCGCCATGGCGCTGCTTGGCGATGACGACCTCTGCCAGGCCGAATACACGCTCCATATGCGCGCGCCATTCCTCCATCTTGGGGTCATCGGGGTCGCGCGGTTCCTGCGCCGCGACATAATATTCCTCGCGGTAAACGAACAGCACGATGTCGGCATCCTGCTCGATCGAGCCCGACTCGCGCAGGTCGCTCAATTGGGGCTTTTTGTCCTCGCGCTGTTCGACCGCGCGGCTGAGCTGCGACAGCGCCACCACCGGCAAGTCGAGTTCCTTGGCCAGTGTCTTCAGCCCGCGCGAAATCTCGGAGATTTCCTGCACGCGGTTGCCGTCGCGGCCGTTGCCCGATCCCTGCAAGAGCTGGAGATAGTCGACGACGATGAACCCGATCTTCTGCTGGCGCTTGAGCCGGCGCGCACGCGTCCGCAACGCCGCGATGGTCAGCGCGGGCGTATCGTCGATGAACAGCGGCAGGGTCTGGAGGTCTGACGCGGCACGGGCCAGGTTGCGGAATTCGCTGGTCGTGATTTTTCCCATGCGCAAGTTTTCGGAACTGATTCCGGCCTGCTCGGACAGGATGCGCGTGGCCAGCTGGTCGGCGGACATTTCGAGGCTGAAAAAGGCGACGCGCGCCCCGGCCCGCTTCTTGTCCTCGACGCCCTCTTCCTCTTCGCGCACCCAGCGGCGCGCGGTGTTGAACGCGATATTGGTCGCCAGCGCCGTCTTGCCCATGCCGGGACGGCCGGCGAGGATGATGAGGTCGCTCTTGTGCAGGCCGCCGGTGCGCGCGTTGAGCGACTCGAGACCGGTGGTGATGCCCGACAGCGCCCCGCCCGAATTCTGGGCTTTCTCGGCCATTTCCATGGCCAGCTGCGTCGCCTGCTTGAAGGTCTTGGTGCCGCCGGTCTCGCCGCCCGATTCGGCGACCTTGTAGAGCGACATTTCGGCCGCCTCGATCTGCCCCTTGGGGTCGATCGCCTCGGACGTGTCGAGCGCGCCGGTCACCATGTCGCGCCCGACGCTGACCAGCTCGCGCAGCAGCGCAAGGTCGTAGATCTGGCGGGCGAAGTCCTTGGCACCGATCAGGGCTGCGCCGCTGCCGGTCAGCTTGGCCAGGTAACCCGCGCCGCCGAGCTCCTTCATTGCTTCGTCATTGTCGAACATCGGCCGCAGCGTGACCGGGTTGGCCACCATGTTCTTGTCCGCCATGTTCAGGATCGCGGTGAAGATGCGCCCATGGATGTCCTCGAAGAAATGGTCGGGCCGCAGCATCATCTGGACATCGCCCACGAGGCGGTTGTCGATCATCAGGGCACCGAGCAGGGCGGCTTCCGCCTCGATGTTGTGGGGCAGCTCGCGGGCCGCATCGGTCGCGGCGGGAATCAGTCTGAGAGGTTCAACCATGTCGCTGTCATCGGCGCGAAAGACCCTCGCGACAATGGATTTGCGTCCAGTTGGCACAATCATCTGGGGACGCGGCTGGGGATAGTTCTTGGCAAGTGCGCGTCAATCGCACAAAGCCTTATCCGCAATGCACGATTACGACGACGAGCGCCGGATCTCGCACATCACCCTGGATGAGACGACGATTATCTGGCGCAATGCCGATATCGAACAGGAACGGCGCATCGCGATCTTCGACCTGCTCGAAGGCAATTATTTCGCCCCGGTACGCCCCCTTGCGGAAGGGTATACCGGCCCGTTCCGCGTCGGACTCAGCGTTCCCGACGGCCGCCTCGCCATCGAGATCGCGCGCGAGGACGGGACGCACCTCGAAACCCACATCCTCGGCATGGGTCGCTTCCGCCGCCCGATCCGCGACTATTTCGCGATCTGCGACAGCTATTTCCAGGCCGTCAAACAGGCGACCCCGCAACAGATCGAGACGATCGACATGGCAAGGCGGGCCATTCACAATGAGGCTGCCGAACTGCTGAAGTCGGCGCTTGAAGGCAAGGTCGACCTCGATTTCGATACGGCGCGGCGGCTGTTCACGCTGATCTGCGTGCTGCATATCAAGGGATGATGGACGCGACCAAGGACCTGATTGACGCCGCCCGCCACGCCGCGACCCGTGCCTATGCGCCCTATTCCGGGTTCCGGGTCGGCGCTGCCATCCGCCTGACCGACGGCCGCATTCTCACCGGCGCCAATGTCGAAAACGCCAGCTACGGCCTGTCACTCTGCGCGGAGACCGTCGCGATCGCCAAGGTTGCCAATGAGGGGATGCTGGGCGAAGTCGTCGAAATAGCCGTGATCGGGGGCACGGGGGCCGCACCGATCAGCCCGTGCGGACGCTGTCGTCAGGTGTTGAACGAGGCCGCCCAGCTGAGCGGGCGCGACCTGATCGTGCATTGTGCCTCGGGCGACGGCGCGGCTGTCGAGAGCCATGCGCTGTCCTACCTGCTGCCCAAGGCCTTTGGCCCGGCCGACCTGACCTGAGGGGGAAGAATGACCGTCCAATCCGACCGCTGGATTCGCGAACAGGCCCAGGCGCATGGCATGATCGAGCCGTTCGTCGAGGCCCAGCGTCGCGACGGCTGCATCAGCTACGGCCTTTCCTCCTACGGCTATGACGCGCGCGTCGCCGACGAGTTCAAGATCTTCACCAATGTGGACTCAGCGATCGTCGATCCGAAGGATTTCGCTGCCAACAGCTTCGTCGATCGCAAGACCGACTGCTGCATCATCCCCCCCAACAGCTTCGCCCTTGCCCGGACAGTCGAATATTTCCGCGTTCCCCGCGACGTGCTCGTGATCTGCCTCGGCAAGTCGACCTATGCGCGCTGCGGCATCATCGTGAACGTCACCCCGCTCGAACCGGGCTGGGAGGGGCATGTGACCCTCGAATTCTCGAATACGACGCCTCTCCCCGCGCGCATCTACGCCAACGAGGGTGCTTGCCAGTTCCTGTTCCTGAAAGGCAACGAGCCGTGCGAGATCAGCTATGCCGACCGTGCGGGCAAGTACATGGGTCAGCGCGGCGTCACGCTGCCCAAATTATAGACGACCCCTGGCGTCGCCGGGTCACCACCCGGCGACGACCAGGGCTGAACTCGGCTCTTGCCGATGGGGCTCGTGCAGGGCATCGAACACGGCACAGCGGTTAGGGGAGCACAGCACAACATGGCCAAGGAATTCGATGTCGTCGTATATGGCGCCACAGGCTTCACGGGGCGCCTTGTCGCCGAATATCTGGTCGCGAATGCCCGGGGTAAACGCTGGGCAATGGCGGGACGGAGCGCCGAAAAGCTTGCCGAGGTCCGCGATCTGATCGCCGCGCCCGCCGATACCCCGCTGATCGTCGCCGACGCATCCGACGATGACTCGCTGGCGGTCATGTGCGCGCGAACCGAAGTCGTGCTCACAACGGTCGGCCCCTATCAGCTCTACGGCAATGAGCTTGTCGCCGCCTGTGCCAAGGCGGGTACCGCTTACGTCGACCTGTGCGGCGAGCCCGCCTGGATGCGGCACATGATCGATGCCCATACCGAAAGCGCCAGGGCGAGCGGCGCACGCATCGTGTTCAGTTGCGGCTTCGACTCGATTCCGTTCGACCTGGGCGTCCTGTACCTGCAGGATCTTGTCACGGCCGAGGCCGGCGCACCGGCGCCCCGTATCAAGGGTCGCGTGCGCAAGATGCAGGGCACGTTTTCGGGCGGAACGGCAGCGAGCATGAAGGCGACAATGGCAGCGGCCGCCAAGGATTTCTCGGTCGTCGGCTTGCTCAAGAATCCCTTTGCCCTGACGCCGGGTTTCGAGGGCCCGTCGCAGCCGATGGGCCTGATCCCCGAATATGACAAAGCGACCGGCATGTGGGCAGCGCCTTTCATCATGGCGCCGATCAATACCAAGAACGTCCACCGCACCAATGCCTTGCTCGGACATCCCTATGGCGAGGACTTCAAGTACGACGAAATGCTGTTCACCAGCATCGGCGACGCGGGCAAGGCGATGGCCGAAGCCATTTCGAAAATGAACCCCATGAGCGACTCGAAGGGGCCGAAGCCTGGCGAAGGCCCTTCGAAGGAAGAGCGCGACAACGGCTTTTACGAGATCGTGTTCATTGCCGAGGGCCCTGACGGCAAGACCCGCAAGGCCGTCGTCAAGGGCGACCGCGACCCCGGCTATGGTTCGACGAGCAAGATGATCGCGGAGGCCGCCATGCTGCTTTCCGCGACCAAATCAGACGGCGGGTTCTGGACACCCGGCGCCATCATGGGCCGACCGCTGATCGAAAGGCTCGTCGAACATGCGGGCCTGACTTTTGCCCGCGAGGTCTGACCTCCGGGCAGGCGCAATCGAGGTCGCGATCCGAGATCACGACTCTCACAGTCTGCGGGGCCGAACCGCTGCCGAGGAGCTGCGACTCGGGCATGCGCCGGGCTGCCCCCTCCTGTTGGGGGCACTGACCGACCGATTTGATGAAATGTTCGAGCTCGCCGATCCGCCATTCCAGATCCGCCACTTTCAACGATGCGAGATATCCCCCCATTATGACGCCAAAATTCGCACAGATGAAACCGGCGCCCGTGCTTGCTGCGATTACGTGCCACAGTTGATAGGACATCCCGCCTCACCTCGACATTGTCGCGCCAACAATATCTGATGGCTTGGCGCACAGTCTGAAACGATATTCTACGGATGATCAACTTGAATAAATTGGTTAATTAATTCTTCATCATCCATTGGACATGAAAATTCGCAGATTTATTTAGATATCTGACTAGTTCTATTACCGAAAAAGATGACATGGTCTGCTTTTCCCGGTCATGGATAATCGAGTTAGCGGTGCGACAGGGCGCAGATCGCCTCTAGCGGCGGCGACCCTGATGACGAATGTTCGCTGGCCTGCCCCGCCGTCCCATGACCGGCTTCAGCGGGCGTTGCGGTCGCGTGCCATTGGTCGAGCCGCCATCGACCAGCTCGAACCGCAGGGCCCCGCTGATCGGGCTGGCCTCTGCCAGCCGCAGCCGGATTGTCTGACCTGCAGCGTAGATCGTACCCGTCACGTCCCCGGTCAGCGTGCGCGCGCTCTCGTCGAACCTGTAGTAATCGTCGCCGAGCGTTGAAACTGGAACAAGCCCGTCCCCGCCGATGCCCTCCACCGTTGCGAAAAACCCGAAACTGGCGACACCGGTGATCCGCGTGTCGAGCACTTCGCCGACCCGCGTCGACAGGAACGCCGCCACATAGCGATCGATCGTCTCGCGTTCGGCCTCCATCGCGCGCCGCTCGGCCTGGCTGATGGCTTCGCCCAATACCGACATGCGGCCCGCTTCGTCCTCGGTCAGTCCGCCCTCGCCGAGGCCGAAGGACCGCACCAGCGCGCGGTGCACGATCAGGTCGGCATAGCGACGGATCGGTGACGTGAAATGCGCATAACTGCCGAGCGACAGGCCGAAATGCCCGGCGTTGGCCGGGCCGTAATAGGCTTGGGTCTGCGTGCGGAGGATTTGCTCCATGACCTGTGCCTTGTGCTCGGCGTCCCCCACCAGCTTGATGAGGCGGTTGAAGGTCGCGGGGGTGATCACCTGGCCCAGCGCAAACTCCACCCCGAAGGTCTTCAGATAATCCTTCAGCGCGACCAGTTTCTCGCGGCCCGGCACTTCATGGACGCGGTACATGACCGGCGACTTTTTCGCTTCGAGTGCCTTTGCCGCGGCGACATTGGCCGCGATCATGAAGTCCTCGATCAACCGGTGCGCGTCGAGCCGTTCGCGAACGGCGACGCTCATGATGCGCCCGGCGTCGTCGAGCACGACACGTCGCTCGGGCAAGTCGAGGGCAAGCGGTTCGCGCACGTCACGGGCCTTGGCGAGCAGAGCCCAGGCGGCCCATAAATGGCGCAGATGTTCGGGGGCGTTGCCGCTGTCGATCGACGCCTGTGCATCCTCATAGGCAATGTTCGCTGCGACCCGGATCACCGCCCGCGTGAAGCGCCAGCCCGTAATCTTGCCATTGGCTTCGATCTTCATGTGACAGGCGAGCGCGGCGCGGTCCTGACCCTCCTTCAGCGAGCAGATGTCTGCCGACAGTTCCTCGGGCAGCATCGGAACGACACGGTCGGGAAAATAGACGCTGTTGCCGCGCTTTTTCGCCTCGCGGTCGAGTTGCGAGCCCGGCCGGACGTAAAAGGAGACATCGGCAATCGCCACGATGGCGTCGAAACCGCCCTCGTCGTTCGGCGCTGCCCAAACGGCATCGTCATGGTCGCGCGCGTCGACTGGATCGATGGCGACGATGGGCAGGTGGCGCAGGTCCCCGCGGTCACCGAGCGGCGTCCCGGCAACCTTGTGCGCCTCGGCAATCGTCTCCTCGGCAAAGCGATCGGGGATGCCGTGCTTGTGAATCGCGATCAGGCTGAAGGCGCGCGGGGCAAAGGGGTCGCCAAGGATTTCGGTGACGCGCGCCACAATACGCGGCGGACGCCCCGACTTTTCGGCAAGGACAAGGTCGCCATCCTGCGCTTTTCCCAGATCGGAGATCAGCGTGTCGTGGCGTTCGCGCTTGTCGACGGGTTTCAGGAAATGCCGGTCCCCCTCGCGGCGCACGACGCCCAGCAGCAGTTCCTCACCGCGCGCGAGCTTCTTCATGGGGTGGACGACATGCCCCGCCCCGCGTTCCTCGGTCCGTCCCAGAAACCGGTCGCCGACGCCGAGCGCCGAGCGCTTCCCCCGCTCGATGACGCGCAGGCGCGGCGCCGTTACCCCTTCGGCTTGCCAGTTGTCCGGCGTCGCGATCACGCTGTCGCCGTCGATGTCCACGACGCGCATCACGGTCACCTTCGGCACGCCGCCCATCTTGTGGAACGCGCGGCCAGGCCCGCTGTCGATCAGCCCTTCGTCGGCCATGTCTTTCAGCAGCGTCTTCAGCGCGATCTTGTCGTTGCCGTGCAGCCCGAAGGCCTTGGCGATCTCGCGTTTGCCGGCCGGTGCGTCCGAAGCGGCGATGAAGGCGAGGATCTGGTCGCGGTTGGGCAGGCCGTTGGGCAGACGTTTTGGCATAAGCTGCGATAGGCACTTGGCGCGGCAGGGCCAAACGCTAAAGCACATGACAGCGATGACATACGACCTTCTCATCATCGGCGGCGGCATCAACGGCACCGCCATCGCGCGCGAGGCGGCGCTCAACGGCCTGTCGGTGCTTCTCGTCGAGAAAGACGACCTGGCGGCGCACACCTCGTCGGCCTCGACCAAGCTCATCCACGGCGGTCTGCGCTACCTCGAATATTACGAGTTCAAACTGGTCCGCGAGGCCCTTCAGGAGCGCGAGCGACTGCTGCGCGCGGCACCGCACCTCATCTACCCGATGCACTTCGTGCTGCCGCATGAAAACGCCGTGCGGCCCTGGTGGCTCGTGCGGCTGGGGCTGGTTCTTTACGACACCATCGGGGGGCGGATCACCCTGCCCCGCTCGCGATCGCTGAAGTCGAGCGATACGGGTTATCTCGCGCCGCTAAAGCGCCCGGGGAAGGGATTCGTCTATTCGGATGCCTGGGTCGACGACGCGCGACTCGTGGTCCTCAATGCCCTCGACGCGCAGCGCCATGGGGGTGAGATCGCCACGCGCACCGCGCTGACCTCGGCCCGGCGCGAGGGGGATGTGTGGACTGCCGCACTGTCCGACGGGCGCAAGGTCGCCGCCCGGGCGCTGGTCAACGCGGCAGGACCCTGGGTCGCGCAGGCGCTGGCGCTGACCGGCGCGAATGCCCGCAGCGGCGTCAGGCTGATCAAGGGCAGCCATATCGTCGTGCCGAAAATCTTCGACGGCGATCAGGCATATATGCTGCAACAGCCCGACCGGCGCATCGTCTTTGCCATTGCCTATGCCAATGACACGACGCTCATCGGCACGACCGATGTTCCGGTCGAACGGCCCGAGGACGCAAAAATTTCGGGCGAGGAAATCGATTATCTCTGCGCGGCGACGAACCGCTATTTCAAGCGTCAGATCGCCCCTGCCGACGTCGTCCGCACCTATTCTGGCGTCCGCCCCCTTTACGACGATGGGGCGAGCGAAGCGAAGGCGGTCACTCGCGACTATGTGCTCGAGCTCGACGAGAACGGCCCGCCGCTGCTCAGCATCTTTGGCGGCAAGATCACCACGGCCCGTCATCTGGCCGAGGAAGCGCTGGGCAAGCTCGGCCATGCCTCGACCGCAAGCCGCAACGCGCGCTTCCCGGGCGGGGACATGCGCGACTTCGACGGTTTCCTGATCGAACTGCGGCGCAGCTATCCGTTCCTGGGCGACGAACTGTTGCTGCGACTGGCCCGCGCCTATGGCACGATGGTCTACGACATGATCGGGACGGCCAACGACATGGGCGAAGACTTCGGCGGCGGCCTGACGGCGCGCGAGGTCGACTGGATGACCGGCCATGAATGGGCGCAGACCGTCGAGGACGTCATTTGGCGCCGAAGCAAGACGGGGCTCGCCATGAATGACGTGCAGAAAGCGCGGGTTGCGGCCTATCTGGAGGGGAAATGACGAAGACCTTGCTGGCGATCGACCAGGGCACGACCTCGAGCCGCGCGATCCGCTTCTCACCGGACGGCGTTCCGCTGCAAGTCGCCCAACAGGAATTTCCCCAGCTTTATCCACAACCGGGCTGGGTCGAGCATGACGCCGAAAACATCTGGTCGACGACGCTGGCCGTCACGCAGGAGGTCGTCGGCGATGACCCGCCGGCCGCGATCGGCATCACCAACCAGCGCGAAACCATCGTCATCTGGGAGCGCGCATCGGGCGACCCGATCCACAATGCCATCGTCTGGCAGGACCGGCGCACGGCGGACCTGTGCGCCGCCCTCAAGGCCGACGGCGTCGAGCCCCTGGTTCAGGCGAAGACCGGCCTCCTGCTCGACCCCTATTTCTCGGCGACCAAGATCAAGTGGCTGCTCGACAACGTGCCGGGTGCGCGAGCGCGTGCCGCGGCGGGCGACCTGGCGGCGGGCACGATCGACACCTTCCTGCTCTGGCGTCTGACCGGGGGGCGCGTCCATGCGACCGACTGGACGAACGCCGGCCGCACGATGCTTTACGACATCCACCGGCGCCAGTGGGATGCGGATTTGCTGCGGCTGTTCGACATCCCCGCCGGCCTGCTGCCCGGCGTCCATCCCAACGCGCATCACTTCGGCGATACCGACGCCGCGCTGTTCGGCAAGGCGATCCCTATTCTCGGCATGGCCGGCGACCAGCAGGCCGCGCTGATCGGGCAGGCATGCTTCAGCCCCGGCATGGTCAAGTCGACCTATGGTACCGGCTGCTTCATGCTGATGAACACCGGCGGCCCCTGCGCCTCGACGCATCGGCTGCTCACCACCCCCGGCTATGAGATCGGCAGCGACCGCGCCTATGCGCTGGAGGGGTCGATCTTTGTGGCCGGCGCCGCCGTCAAATGGCTGCGCGACAAGCTCTGCCTCGTCGACAGCGCCGCCGGGACGGAGGCGCTGGCACGCGCAGCCCATGAGGATCATGGCGTGACCGTCATTCCGGCGTTCGTCGGGCTCGGGGCGCCGCACTGGCGTGCCGAGGTCCGCGGATCGGTGCACGGGCTGACGCTCGACACGACCGCGGCCGACCTCGTTCGTGCGACGCTCGAAAGCATTGCTTTCCAGACGCGCGACCTGACCGACGCCATGGCCGCGGACGGTGCATCCCGTCCCGCCGCCCTCCGCATCGACGGCGGCATGGCGCAAAACGCCTGGTTCGCCCAGTTCCTGAGCGACATCCTCGAAACGCCCGTGGAAATGCCGGCCAGCCACGAAACCACCGCGCTCGGCGCGGCGGCGCTGGCGGGCATTGGTACCGGCATCTTCGCCGATGCTGCCGATTTCGGCACGCGCTGGCGCGCCGAACAGCGCTGGACCCCCACGGTGGGCAATGCGGGCGCACGCCTCGACGCGTGGCATAGCGTGCTGCGTCAGGCGCTTGCCACCTGACCCTCGGCTTGCCGCAGCGCCGCGGCAAACAGCGCGTCGGTCTGCCGGTCGAGTGCGGCCGAAACCGGGATCGGACCGAACGGATCGCGGCCGGCAAGCGCCACATCCATGTCGAGCGCGGAGAGCTGCAGCAATGTCTTCAAACGGCATTGAAGCGCGCGGAGGGCAGCGTGCCAGCCGTTGCGCGCCGGCATCTTGAAAACATGCGGAATTGTTTTCGGAACTGTTGCGCCCATATTCGCCCCCATTCCGCCTTTGTGGCGGATGCGAAATGACCCAGGGCTGGCCAGAATTGGTAATCGCCGAATAAGCGAATATCGTTCTTGATTTGTTTCGTCCCAGTGGTAAATCTCCACCGTGCCTAGCCGCCATACCTCCAGAGGAGCGACGCATAATCGCGAGAGCCTGAGGTTCGCGGCCATCGAGCATGTGGCCAATGGCGACTGGCTGGACGAAGCCGACGCGATCGACGGCGCGCCCGCCCCCGTACGAACAAAGGTCACGGTGGAAAAGGCAAAAACGATCATCGCGCGCAACACGTCGCCCGACGTGCCGTTCGACCGGTCGGTCAATGCCTATCGCGGTTGCGAGCATGGCTGTATCTACTGCTTCGCCCGGCCGACGCATGCCTTTCACGACCTGTCGCCCGGCCTTGATTTCGAAACGAAGCTGTTCGCCAAACCCGAGGCCGCCGTCTTGTTGCGGTCCGAACTCTCGAAACCCGCCTACCGCTGCGCCCCGATCGCCATGGGCACCAACACCGATCCCTACCAGCCGATCGAGCGCGACTGGCGGATCACGCGCCAGTGTCTCGAGGTGCTCGCCGAATGCGACCACCCGCTGATGATCACGACCAAATCGGACCGGGTCGTGCGCGACATCGACCTGCTCGGGCCGATGGCGGCAAAGGGGCTGACCTCGGTGATGATCTCGGTGACATCGCTCGATCCGCGCATTGCCATGACCCTGGAACCGCGCGCCCCTTCGCCGCGCAAGCGGATGGCCGCGATCCGGGCCCTGGCCGATGCAGGCATCCCGGTGCAGGTCTCGGTCTCGCCCCTCATTCCCGCGATCACCGATCACGAAACCGAAGCGATATTGCACGCCGCGTCGGAAGCCGGCGCCACCCGCTGCTCGTTCATTCCGGTGCGCCTGCCGCACGAAGTCGCGCCGCTCTTCCGCGCCTGGCTCGATGCCCATTATCCCGACCGCGCGGGCAAGGTCATGTCGATCATCCAGTCGATCCGCGGGGGGGACCGCGACAACGACCCCCGCTTCGGCGACCGCATGCGCGGATCGGGCCCATGGTACGACCTGATGCTGACGCGCTTCAAGCTGGCGCGGCGGCGCTATGGCCTGGATGCGCCGCGCGTCGAACTGCGCTGCGACCTGTTTCGCCCGCCGGCGGGCGCGCAGGGCCGCCTGTTCTAGGCCGTCGCCAGCCGATAATCCTTGTACTCTTCGCGCAGCGCGGTCTTCAGCAGCTTGCCCGTGCCCGTATGCGGCAGGCTGTCGACGAAGATCACGTCGTCGGGCAACCACCATTTCGCGACCTTGTCGGCCAGATGCGCGGTGACGTCGGCGGCGGTGACGGTTGCGCCGTCCTTGCGGATGACCAGCAGGATCGGCCGTTCGTCCCATTTGGGATGGGCGACACCGATGGCCGCCGCTTCCTGTACGCCGGGGCAGCCGACCGCGGCATTCTCCAGCTCGACCGACGATATCCATTCGCCGCCCGATTTGATGACGTCCTTCGACCGGTCGGTGATCTGCATCGTGCCGTCGGGGTGGAGGATGGCGACATCGCCCGTGTCGAACCATTGGCCCTCGGTCGTGGCGTCGGCCTCCATCTTGAAATAGCGCTTCACGACCCAGGGTCCCCGGATTTCGAGCCTGCCCGATGCCTTGCCGTCGCGCGGCAGCACCGCGCCGTCGTCACCGACGATGCGCAGCTCGACGCCGAAGGGCACCCGCCCCTGGCGCGCCGTCACGGCAACCTTCTCGTCGAAGCTCAGCTCGTCCCAATCTGCCGACGGCGCGCCCATCGTCCCGATCGGGCTCGTCTCGGTCATCCCCCAGGCATGGTTCACCCGGACACCCATGCGCATCAGCCGCTCGATCATTGCGCGCGGCGCCGCCGATCCGCCGATCGTCACGATCTTGAGCTTGCCCAAGTCGGCGGCCTGATCGCTGTCGGCCAGCATGTCGAGATGCTGGAACATCGCGAGCCAGACCGTCGGCACACCGGCCGAATGCGTCACCCCCTCGTCGATGAACAGGGTGCACAGCACCGCGGCCTCGTTGGTGACCGAGAAAACGAATTTCACCCCGGCTGCCGCGCCAGCAAAGGGCAGGCCCCAGCTCGCCGCATGGAACATCGGCACGATGGGCAGAAGCGCCGCCTGCGGGCTGAGGTCGAACACCGACGGCGCAATCTCCGCCATCGCGTGCAGCATGGTCGAGCGGTGCTCGTACAGCACGCCCTTGGGGTTTCCGGTCGTGCCGCTGGTGTAGCACAACATGCACGGGTCACGCTCGTCGCCCGTCGCCCATTCATAGGCGCCGTCCTGCCCCGCCAGCAACGGCAGATAGTCGGTATCGAAACAGACGAAGTGCTCGACGCTGGTCAAATGCGGCTTCAGCCGTTCGATCACCGGCGCGAACACCGCGTCGTACATCAGCACCCGGTCCTCGGCATGGTTGATGATGTAGATCAGCTGCTCGTCGAACAGGCGGACGTTGATCGTGTGGATCACGCCGCCGAAACCGATGGCCCCATACCAGGCGGCAAGGTGGCGATGATGGTTCATGGCGAAGGTCGCGACACGGTCGCCCGGTTGCAGCCCCCAGGCCGCAAAGGCCTGCGCCAGCTTGCGCGCATCGCGCGCGACCCCCGCCCAGTCCGTCCGCTCGATGCGCCCGTCGCCCCAGCGTGTCACGATCTCGCGCGTGCCGCACTCGCGCGCCGCATGGTCGATCAGGTGCGTCACCCGCAGCGACCAGTCCTGCATGCCCCCCAGAACGCCCATCATTCTTGTCCTCTCCCGCGCCCCCGATTGGCGCAACCCTATCCGACGAGCGCCAGTCGCGGTGTTTCCTGTGCTTTCAACTCGACCCCGGTCACGCCGGGCAGGCGCCCCATTATCGCGGCAAGCTCGCCATCGATCAGGAAGTCCCGCCCCAGCCGGATATGCGCAGTCTGCCCCGCCGCGAGCCGCGCATGCAAGACCAGTTCGCACCGGCCGCCACGCGCCTTGACGAGGAGCTCGGCAAGCGCGGCAATGGCTTCCACCTCGTCGACGGACACGATCGCGTTGAGCCGCGCCGAACCCGCCAGGGCATCCAGCCGCTGCGCGCCGCGAACGGTCACGCGCGGCGTCTCTTCGCCCGGCTGGCGTTCTAGCTCGACCTTCAGGAGCGCGCAGCCGCCGTTGCGGCCAAGCTCCTCGAGCGCGACGCATGCATCGTCGTCGAAACAATTGGCCTGGAATTGCCCGCTTTCATCGCTGAGCGTCGCCGACAGGAAGCGATTGCCCTTTTTCGACGTGCGCCAGCGCGCGTCCTCGACGAGCGCCGCCATCGTCGCCGAGGTGCGCCCTTCGCTGCCCGATCCCGACAGGGCGACAAAGCTGCGCGCGCCATGCGCACCCGCGACATGCTTGTAGCGATCGACCGGATGCGCCGAGAAATAAAAGCCGAATGCCTCTTTCTCCGCCGTCATCCGCTCGGCCATCGACCATTTGGCGCTGCCGGGCAGCTGGATCGCGACGACCGATGCCTCGCCGTCACCGAAAAGCCCGCCCTGCCCGCTCGTCCGGCCATGTTCGGCCTGCGACGCGACCGCAAGCACCGTCTCGGCCACCGCGAAACACCCGGCCCGGTTGTCGTTCAACGCATCGAGCGCGCCCGAACCGGCGAGGCTTTCGATCTGCCGTTTGTTCAGGAGGCGCGGATTGATGCGGTTGGCGAAGTCATCGAGCGTAGCGAAGGCGCCCTTTTCCGCACGTTCGGCGCACAGCATCTCCATCGCACCTTCGCCCACGCCCTTGAGCGCGCCGAGCGCAAAGCGCACCGCCAGACCTTCGCCTAGTGCCTCGACCGTGAAATCGGACCCGCTGCCGTTGATGCACGGCGGCAGGCATGCAACGCCCATGCGCCGCATGTCGTCGACGAAGATCGCGAGCTTGTCGGTATTGCCGAGGTCGAACGCCATCGACGCGGCATAGAAGTCTTCCGGATAATGCGTCTTCACCCACGCCGTCTGGTAGGTCAGGACGGCATAGGCCGCCGCATGGCTCTTGTTGAAGCCATAGTTGGCGAACTTGTCGATCAAGTCGAACAGCTCGTTCGCCTTCTTGCGGTCGATATTGTTCCGGCCGCACCCGTCGACAAAGCCCGCGCGCTGCGCGTCCATTTCCGACTGGATCTTCTTGCCCATGGCGCGGCGCAACAGGTCGGCATCGCCGAGGCTATAGCCGGCGAGCACCTGCGCGGCCTTCATCACCTGTTCCTGATAGACGATGATGCCATAGGTCTCGGCAAGCACGTCCTCGAGCAGGGGATGCGGATATTCGATCGGCACCCGCCCGTTCTTGCGGTCGGCGAACAGCGGAATATTGTCCATCGGGCCCGGGCGATAGAGCGCGCCGATGGCGATGATGTCGCCGAAGTTGCTGGGCCGGACCGACCCGAGCGCGCGGCGCATGCCTTCGGATTCCATCTGGAACACGCCGACGGTATCGCCCTTTTGCAGCAGCGCGTAGACCGCCTCGTCATCCCAGCCGAGCGTGTCGAGATCGGGCCGGTGCCCCTCGCGCGCCTCGATCAGGTCGAGCGCGCGCTGCAGGACGCTGAGCGTCTTCAGGCCGAGAAAGTCGAACTTCACGAGGCCCGCGGCCTCGGCATATTTCATGTCGAACTGCGTGACCGGCATGTCCGAGCGCGGATCGCGATAGAGGGGCACGAGCTGGTCGAGCGGCCGGTCGCCAATGACGACACCGGCCGCATGGGTGGACGAATGGCGCGGCAACCCCTCCAGCTTCATGGCAAGGTCGAACAGGCGCCGGACGTCGGGGTCGTTCTTGTAATCGCTCGCCAGTTCCGACACGCCGTTGAGCGCGCGCTTCAGGTCCCACGGATCGGTCGGGTGGTTCGGCACGAGCTTGGCCAGCCGGTCGACCTGGCCATAGCTCATCTGCAGCACCCGGCCGGTGTCCTTCAGCACCGCGCGCGACTTGAGCCGCCCGAAGGTGATGATCTGAGCCACGGTGTCGTGCCCGTATTTGCCCTGCACGTAGCGAATGACTTCGCCGCGCCGCGTTTCGCAGAAATCGATGTCGAAGTCGGGCATCGACACGCGCGAGGGGTTGAGAAAGCGTTCGAACAGCAGCCCGAGCTTCAACGGATCGAGGTCGGTGATGGTCAGCGCCCAGGCGACGACCGAGCCCGCGCCCGACCCGCGCCCCGGCCCCACGGGAATGCCCTGCGCCTTGGCCCATTTGATGAAGTCGGCAACGATCAGGAAATAGCCCGGGAAGCCCATGTTGGTGATGACCTCGAGCTCGAAATCCAGGCGCGTCCGGTAATCGTCGGGATTTGACACCGGCACCTTCGCGAGGCGCTCCTCGAGACCGGCATGGGCGTCGCGCCGCAGCTGCGCGGTCTCTGCCTCGCGGTCTCCGGCAAGGCTCGGCAGGATGGGCTTGCGCGCCGGCGCGGCGACCGCGCAGCGCTGCGCGACCACAAGAGTGTTCTCCAGCGCGTCGGGCAGGTCCTCGAACAGCTTGCGCATGTCGTGCGCGGGCTTGATCCAGGCATCCGGATTGGATTTCGTGCGGTCGTCGCTTTCGACATAGGTGGAGGCCGAAATGCACAGCATGATGTCGTGCGCGCGGTGGAAATCGGCATCGGCGTAGCAGGCGGGATTGGTCGCGACGAGCGGCAGTCCGCGCCCATCGGCCATGGCGACCAGGTGCGGCTCGGCAGCCGTCTCGACGGCATCGCCGCGCCGCGAGACCTCGACATAGAGCCGGTCCGGAAACAGCGCCACCAGCCGGTCGGCATAGGCGTCGGCCGCTGCCTGCTGCCGGTCCGCCAGCAGCCTCGCGATCGCCCCCTCGCCCCCTGCGGTCAGGCAGATCAGGCCGTCGGCATGGCGGGCGAGCCGCTCGAAATCGACATGCGCCTGTTCCTCGACCGGCCGCGCGAGATGCGCGGCCGAGACCAAGGCACACAGATTCTGGTAGCCGGCCTCGTCCTGCGCATAGAGCGCCAGCCAGTCATAGGCCGCCGGGGCCCCCTGCGGAATATCGGGCCGCGCGACGCACAGCATGGTCGCGATGATCGGCTGCACGCCTTTTTTCTTTGCGGCCTCGCTGAAGGGCATGACGCCGTAGAGCCCGTTGCGGTCGCAGATCGCCGCCGCCGGAAAGCCCATGTCGCGCGCCTTGGCAGCGATATCCTTGGGGTCGATTGCCCCTTCGAGCATGGTGAAGGCAGAGAAGATACGAAGCGGAACGAACTGCGCGTGGGCCATGCGCCACTGTGGGGGACTAACCCGCGATTCGCAAACGGCTAGAGCAGTTTCTCGATGGCCGGCTTCAGGCTTTCCGGCTTGTCGGTCGGCGCGAACCGTTCGACGACCTTGCCATCCTTGTCGATCAGGAATTTGGTGAAATTCCACTTGATCGACTGGCTGCCGAGCAGGCCGGGCTTGGCCTTTTTGATATATTTGTAGAACGGGTCGGCCCCGTCGCCGTTGACCTCGACCTTGGCCAGGACCGGGAAGGTCACGTCATAGGTCAGCGAGCAGAAACTGGCGATTTCCTCGGCATTGCCCGGTTCCTGCGCTCCGAACTGGTTGCACGGGAAGCCGAGCACGGTGAGCCCCTTCGGCCCATATTCGCGGGCGAGCGCCTCGAGCCCTTCATATTGCGGGGTGAAGCCGCATTTCGACGCGACATTGACCGCCAGGATCGGCCCCTCGACCTCCGACAGCTTCAGCTCGCTGCCATCGGCCTTGCGTACGGTAAAATCCTTGGCGTTCGTCATTGTCGTCCCCCTCTATTCGACCACCCTGATCCCGAGCTCGCGCAGCTGCTTCATCGTCGCCGGCGCCGGCGCGTTCATCATCAGGTCTTCGGCCTTCTGGTTCATCGGGAAGACGATGACCTCGCGGATGTTCGGCTCGTCGGCCAGCAGCATCACGATACGGTCGATGCCCGGTGCCGAGCCCCCGTGCGGCGGCGCGCCCAGCTTGAACGCGCCGATCATGCCGGCGAAGTTCGTGTCGACCTGGTCCTGCGTATAGCCGGCGATCTCGAACGCCTTGTACATGATGTCGGGCCGGTGGTTCCGGATCGCGCCCGACGACAGCTCGATGCCGTTGCAGACGATGTCGTACTGGTACGCCAGGATATCGAGCGGATTCATCGTCTCCAGCGCGTCCATCTCGCCCTGCGGCATCGAGAAGGGATTGTGGCTGAAGTCGATCTTCTTTGCGTCCTCGTCGTACTCGAACATCGGGAAATCGACGATCCAGCAGAATTCGAAGCGATTCTTGTCGATGAGGTTCAGCTCGTTGCCGATCCGCGTCCGCGCCGCCCCGGCCAGCTTCGCCGCCGTGGCTTCGGGCCCCGCCGCAAAGAAGATGCCGTCGTCCAGCCCGAGGCCGAGCGCCTCGACCAGTTTGCGCGTCGCCTCCTCGCCATGGTTCTTGGCGATCGGGCCGCCGAGTTCGCCGCCCTTTTGCGTGATGTAGCCCAGGCCCGCATAGCCTTCGCCCTGTGCCCAGGCGTTCATGTCGTCGAAGAACTTGCGGCTCTTCTCCGCCGTCCCCGGTGCGGGAATCGCGCGGACGACGTCGCCCGCCTCGACCATCGACGCGAAACGCCCGAAGCCCGAACCCCTGAAATGATTCGACACGTCGGTGATCACGATCGGATTGCGCAAGTCGGGCTTGTCCGACCCGTATTTCAGCATCGACTCGCGATAAGGAATGCGCGGGAACGGCGCGGCGCTGACCGAACGGCCATTGGCGAATTCCTCGAACACACCGTGCAGCACGGGCTCGATCGCCGCGAACACATCGTCCTGCGTGACGAAGCTCATCTCGAAATCGAGCTGGTAGAATTCGCCGGGCGACCGATCCGCCCGCGCATCCTCGTCGCGGAAACAGGGCGCGATCTGGAAATAGCGGTCGAAGCCCGCGACCATCAGCAGCTGCTTGAACATCTGCGGCGCCTGCGGCAGCGCGTAGAACTTGCCCGGATGGACGCGGCTCGGTACCAGATAATCGCGCGCGCCCTCGGGGCTCGAGGCCGTCAGGATCGGCGTCTGGAATTCGGTAAAGCCCTGTCCGATCATGCGCTGGCGGATCGACGAGATGACGTTCGAGCGCAGCACGATATTGGCGTGCAGCCGCTCGCGCCGCAGGTCGAGGTAGCGGTATTTGAGGCGGATTTCCTCGGGATATTCGGCGTCGCCGAACACCGGCATCGGCAGCTCGTTCGCGGCCGACTGCACCGACACTTCGCGCGCGCGCACTTCGATGGCGCCCGTCGCGAGCCCCGCGTTCACCGTCTCGGCCGACCGTGCGACGACATCGCCGGTGATCGTCACCACGCTTTCGGCGCGCAGCCGGTCGAGCACGGCATGCGCCGGGCTGTCGGTATCGGTCACGATCTGCGTGATGCCATAATGGTCGCGCAGGTCGACGAACAGCAGATTGCCATGGTCGCGCTTGCGGTGGATCCAGCCGGAGAGGCGAACTTCGCTGCCGACGTCGCTATCGCGCAACTGGGCACAGGTGTGGGAGCGGTATGCGTGGAGTGTCATGCGCGCGGCTAGGGCAGTCGGAGCGGCCGTTTGTCAACCGGCCATTTGTCTTCGGGGGGCACCTCGCTATGGAGTGCCGATGAAGATTCATCCCATGATCGAGGACACCGCCACGCTCGCGGCGATGTGCGAGCGCCTCGCGGCATCGAGTTTCGTCGCCATCGACACCGAGTTCATGCGCGAGAATACCTTCTGGCCCGAACTCTGCCTGATCCAGATCGCCGACGAGCATGAAGCCGCCGCCGTCGATCCCAAGGCCGAGGGACTCGACCTGAAGCCCCTCCTCGACCTGATGACCGAGAATGACGAGGTGCTGAAGGTCTTTCACGCCGGCGGGCAGGACATCGAGATCGTCTACAACCTGACCGGCAAGACGCCCTTCCCGCTGTTCGACACGCAGGTCGCGGCGATGGCGCTCGGTCAGGGCGAGCAGGTCGGCTACTCGAACCTCGTCGACCAGTGGCTGGGCATCACGCTCGACAAGGGCGCGCGCTTCACCGACTGGGCACGCCGCCCGCTCGACAGGCGCCAGATCGACTATGCCATCGGCGACGTGACCCATTTGTCGAAGATCTTTCCGATGATGCTCGCCAAGCTGGTCAAGACCGGCCGCGGCGCCTGGCTCGACCAGGAGATGGAGCGCCTCGCCAACCCGGCGAATTACGCGCAGGAGCCCGGCGAAGCGTGGAAGCGCGTGAAGATCGCCAGCCGCAAGCCCGAGGTGCTCGGCCGCCTGCGCGCGCTTGCCGCCTGGCGCGAGCATGAGGCGCGGACCAAGAACCTGCCGCGCGGCCGCATCGTCAAGGACGAGACGCTGGGCGACCTCGCGCTGCACCCGCCGCGCACGCAGGGCGACTTGTCGAAAGTGCGGGGCCTGTCGGCAAGCTGGGCGGGCAACGACATCGGGGCCCGGATGATGGCGGCGCTCAATAACGCGACCGCGCTGTCGGCCGAACTGATGCCCGCGCGCGACGATCGCAAGCCCGGCCTCGGCAAGGACGGCGCGCTCGTCGCCGACCTGCTCAAGCTGCTGCTCAAGATCCGCGCCAAGGAATCGAACGTCGCGCCGCGCCTGCTCGCGCGGACGGAAGATCTCGACATGCTCGCGGCGGGCGTGCGCGAGGGGCTTGCGATCCTCACCGGCTGGCGGTTCGACCAGTTCGGCCGCGATGCGCTCGACCTTGTCGAAGGGCGGCTGGCCTTCGCCGTCGTGAACGGCAAGCTCAAGATGACGCGCACCGAAAAGACCGCGGCCGAGGAAGCGGCCTGACATTTGCCGAGGAACTCGGTAGCGCCCGGCTGAAGTGGATTCGAGTTCAGGAAGTCGTCCGATGCACAAGATCAGCGCCCTTTTTCTTCCCGTCGTCCTGCTCACGGCATGCGAGACCATTCCCACTGCCGGCGCCGGCAAATGCGACGCCACCCGTGTCCGGAACTTCGTCGGCGCGCTCGCCACGCGAGACATGGGCGACGCGCTCCTCAAGCGCAGCGGCGCGCGGACCCTGCGCTGGCTCGCGCCCGGCTCGATGGCCACGATGGACTATCGACAGGACCGGCTGAACGTGCGGCTCGACGGGCGCAATTTCGTGACAGGGCTCGATTGCGGCTAGGCACGGCCGCCACGGACGTGGCGGCGGGCAGTCCGACTCAGGCCGTTCGGGCCATCCGCCCCAGCATGGCGGCCAGCTGCTTGTGCCGCCGCTCCACCGCTTCGCCATAGAGCATTGCCTGTCCCTCGGGCAAAGTCAGCGTCAGGACCTTGTCGTCGATCGACAGCCGGCTGACTTCCAGCGGCCCCGCGACCCCGCCGCTGAGGCGCTGGCCTAGGCGCATGGCAAGGCCCCAGGCTGCCGCGGTGGCACAGTCCTCGGGGGACGATAGCTGCGCCACGAGCGGCGCGGGCGTGTTGCCACCGCCAAAGCTCGTGTGGAGCGCATGGGCGATCATCGCCCGGCCGCGGACATCGACACCGACCCAATTGCCGTAAAGCGCGATGTCGAGGCCACGCTCCGCACGCAGCTCGGGGTTTGCCATCCAGCCGACATCGCCCAGCAGGCAGGCGACATGGCGCAACCGGGCACAGCGCGCATCCTCATGCGCGAACAGGGGCGAAATCCACCGGGCCAGCAGGTCGCCATGTTCGGGAAAACGTCCCAGCGTCGCGCCGACGAGGTGAGCCGCCTCGACCAGCGGGTCCCGGGCGCGCTCGTCGGGCGTCAACCCTTCGAACAACAGGCCTTCGCGCAGGCCATAGGCCGAAACGATCAGCGACTTCGACCCCAGCTGGCGCGTCAACGTCGCGAGCAGCGCGGCCGCATCGCCGAGCGCGCCGATCCGTCCCGACGGGATCGCGTCGATCCCCTTCAGGCGCTTGCGGTCCATGCGCCCCAGCGCGCGCACCAGGCGCGATGCCGCCTCGGGCGGCATCGCATAGCCATGGAGCACCGGCAGCGGGTAATCCGTGAGGTACATGTGCAGCCGCGCCAACGCCCGCCACGAGCCGCCGACGAGCCAGAGTGGCAGGTCCCGTTCGATGCTCGTCCATCCGGCCTTGACCAACAGCTTCTGGACGTGGCGATCGAGCACGCCACGACCCTTTTTCAGGCCGGCCAGCCGCAAGACCCCCAGGGGCAGCGAAACCGTCTCGTGCACCTCGCCGCCGCGCACCCGGGCGAGCTCGAGACTGCCGCCACCCAGATCGCCGGCAATGCCGTCCGCCGCCGGAAAGGCCGAGATCACGCCATAGCCGGCGGCGCGCCCCTCCTGCTCGCCCGACAACAGCTCGACCGCAAGGCCCAGCTTCTCGATCTGGGCGACAAAGGCCTGGCCGTCGCCGGCGTCGCGAACAGCCGCGGTCGCCACCGTGCGGACATGGCGGACGTCCATGGCCCGCGTCACTTCGCGGAAGCGGGCGAGCGCGCGCAGCGCCTGGGCGGCGGCCTGCCGGTCGAGCTTCGCGCCGTCGCCCAGTCCCTTGCCCAGCCCGGCCGCAACCTTCTCGTTGAACAGGACCGACGGCGCGCGCGCAGGGCCGTCGTAGACAACAAGTCGGACCGAGTTCGATCCGATGTCGATAATCGCCTGCGTTGCCGTCACTCAGCGCCGCCTCAAACTCAACGTCGGCACGCTGCCACCCTGGTCGAGCGCAGCGCCACGTCCCGACAATGACGGGTTTGTCATGAAGTAACGGTGCAGGTTGAAAGGCTTGGCGCCGGCTTCGACCCGGACGTACGACCCGTCGGCCTGCAATTCCCAACTCTGCTCGGTGTCGATGAGGTTGGCGACCATCACCTGGTCGAGCACCTGGTCGTGCACCGTCGGTGTTTCGATCGGCAGCATATATTCGACGCGCCGGTCGAAGTTGCGCGGCATCCAGTCGGCGGACGAAATGAACACCCTTGCCTTGTCGTTCGGCAACGCCTTGCCCGCCCCGAACGCCCAGATGCGGCTGTGTTCGAGGAACCGCCCCACGATCGACTTGACGCGGATATTCTCGGACAGGCCCGGCACGCCGGGGCGCAGGCAGCAGATGCCCCGGATGATGAGCTCGACCGGAACGCCCGCCGCGCTTGCTTCATAAAGCTTGTCGATGATCGCAGGGTCGACCAGCGAGTTCATCTTGGCCCAGATGCCCGACGCCCGCCCGCTGCGGGCATGCTCGATCTCGGCATCGATGAGCCCTGTCAGCTTGCCGCGCAGCCCGGTCGGCGACAGGGTCAGCAACTCGAGCCCGTGCGGCTCGATATAGCCCGTGATATAGTTGAACATCTGCGCCGCATCGCGCCCGGCACGCGGGTCGGCCGTAAAGAAGCTGAGGTCGGTGTAGATCCGCGCCGTGATCGGGTGATAGTTGCCGGTGCCGAAATGGCAGTAGGTCCGGTTCAGGCCGCCTTCGCGCCGGACGACCATCGACACCTTGGCATGCGTTTTCCAGTCGATGAAGCCATAGACCACCTGCACGCCCGAGCGTTCGAGCTGTGACGCCCACAGCAGATTCTGTTCCTCGTCGAATCGCGCCTTCAGTTCGACGACAGCCGTCACCGACTTGCCGGCCTCGGCCGCATCGCACAGCGCGCGGATGACGGTCGGCTGCTTGCCGGCGCGGTAGAGCGTCTGCTTGATCGCGACCACATCGGGGTCGGCGGCCGCCTGGCGCAGGAAGGCCAGCACCACGTCGAAGGTCTCGTACGGGTGATGGACGATGATGTCCTTGGCCCGGATCGCGGCAAAGCAATCGCCGTCATATTCGCGGATGCGCTCGGGAAAGCGCGGCGAATAGGGCGTGAATTTCAGGTCGGGCCGGTCCTCGTCGACCAGCGCCTCGAGCGCCCCGATGCCGAGAAACGCCTCCTTCTCGATGATGAGCGCGTCGCCGCCGCCGAGCTCGGCCTTGAGCACGGCCTCGAGCTCGGCATTCATGCCGGTCTCGAGGTCGAGGCGGATCACCCGCCCGCGCCGCCGCCGCATGATCGCCGTGCGGAAATAGCGGACGAGGTCCTCGGCCTCTTCCTCGATCTCGAGGTCGCTGTCGCGAATGATCCGGAACACGCCCGTGTCACGCACCTGATAGCCGGGGAACATCGACGCGGCATAGCGGCGCAACAGGCTTTCGATCGCGATGTAGACGGCTTTTTCGCCCGGCAGGCGCACGAAACGGCCGAGCGTCGGCGGGATCATCACCAGCTCGCGCACCGCCTCGCCGTCCGACAGCCGCTTCAGGTCGAAGATCAGGCTGAGCCCGAGGTTCGGTATGAACGGAAACGGATGCGCGGGGTCGAGCGCCTGCGGGGTCAGCACGGGGAAAATCTGCTCGCGGAAATGCGTGTCGAGCCAATCCGCTGCGTCCTCGGGGACGCCATCGGGGTCGATGACCTCGATGCCCGCTCCCGCCAGCTCCATCGCGATGTCCAGCCAGACATCCTGCTGTGTGTCGGTCAGCTTGTCCGCGTCGGCGGCCAGGTCGGTCAGTTGCTGCGCGACCGTCATACCATCGACCGAAATCTCGTCCACGCCCTGCAATTGCTGGCCCTTCAGCCCCGCCACGCGCACCATGAAGAACTCGTCGAGGTTGTTGCCCGAGATCGACAGGAATCGCAGCCGCTCGAGCAGCGGATGCGCGCGGTTGGTCGATTCCTCGAGAACCCGGCGATTGAACGCGAGCCAGCTCAGCTCGCGATTGAAATAACGACTTTCACTGTCCGACATGTTTCCGCCCTAGCCCCCTTCGCCCTGGGCGTCGATTGGTCCCAGCACTTCGCGCGCAAGTGGAATGGTCACTGCCCGCCGCCGCGCCAGCGACGCCATGTCGAGCGCATCGGCGAGCGCGATGACGCCATGATGACTGCGCGGTGCGCGCGGAATCAGATAGGCGCGTACTTCGAGCGACAGATCGAGGCCTCGCCGTTCGAGCTGCTTGGCCAGAAGGCGCCCGATAAGGTCGTCGTCGGGGGGGCCGAGCGTCACGACCGGCGTTGCCGAAAGGCGGGAGGAGAGGTCGGGCAGGACGATTTCCCAGGCCGGCGGCGGCACTTCGGCAATCATCAGCAACGGGTGCCGCGTCGCCTGCGCATCGTTCCACGCCGTGAAGAGCGTGCGCTCGTCGGCCCGGTCGGCATCGTCGATCACGCGGCCGCCGCTTCGCCGCGCGAAAACCCGGCCAAGCAGGCTTCGCCCCGATTTGCGGGGCCCGGTCAGCAGGGTCGCGAAGACCGGCCAGGTGGCAGGCCGTTCGAGATGGGCAACGGCCGCGCGGTTCGACGCGGTCACGATGAACTCGGCATCGCCATCGTCGACCGGCCAGTCGAGCGGCAACGCGGGCTGGACGTTCACCGCCGGATGCGCAGCGCGCCGCCGCCCTCGGTCACCCGGAATCCCCGCGCCTCCAGGGCCAGCTTGAGCGTCGCGGCATCTCCGGCAAAGCTCACCGTCATCACCGACGTGCCGCCCAGCGCGAGGCTGGTCGTCGTCGCCGCCTTCACGCCCGGCACGCTGCGCACCGCCGCCTCGGTATCGCTGACCGAGCCGACATCGGGCGTTTCGAACTGCACCGTGATTGTCGATGCCGTCGCGTCCGGCACGGACTGCGTCGCGTTGTCGGCCGTCGTCGCTTCGGTCGCCGTATCGGTCGCATTGTCGAGCAGCGACGGATCGATCACCGGTGTCTCGATCAGCGACGGGTCGGGTCGCAGCATGCCCATGGCGAGCGCATCGCTGTAGATCGCGTCGATCCGCTTCACGCCCTCGTCGAGCATCGCCGGAATTTTGTCGCTGGTCTCGACCCGCAGCGCAAAGGTCGAAATGACCTCGTTGCCGGGCCCGTGCCGCGCCGTGAAAAAGCCGACCACCGGGCCGCCGGGGTAGCTGTACCGAAGCTGCACGACCGGGATGAGCACGTCCGCCGCCCCATATTGGTCGAGGATCATCCGCCACCAGTTGCGCCCTGGCCGCTGGGTCTGCCCATAGTTGAGCAACAGCGGATCGGAGCCGGTGCCGCTCGGCCGCACATAGTCGACCGGGCTGTTGCCGGTACGGTAGCGCGCCCAGGCCTTTTGCCATTCGGTGCGCTGCTCGAAGGTATAGGCCGTGCCGCCCGACCACATCACCGGCAGCACCAGCATGGGTGCCGAGCGCGAGACATTGCCCGTCACGCCCAGGATCTGCCCGGCGCGCGCGCGGTCGAACAGCACGCCGAGCGTCGCGACATAGCGATTGGGGCCGATCTGCTCGTTCTCGACGACGATGCCGGCGACGATACCGTCGAGCGCCGAATCGCCCAGCGCCGGCGCATCGCCCGATCCGCCGTGCATCTTGCTCCACAGCATCTGCCAACCCTTGCGCTGCGCGATGCGCCAGCCGCCGAGGCGTGCGGCCTCGGCCGTCTTCGCGCGGACATCGATGGCGATGCCCGAGACCTCGAAACTGCCCGACGAATCGATGGGCGCGACGCCGCGGTCGCCCCCCTCGATCTGCGCGATCACGGCTGCGGCCAGCAACGATGCGCCGAGAATGGCGAGAAAGGGGGCAACCCGAAACTTCACGGCGGGTCTTTTGGCGAGTTGCGGTTGGAAAAGGAAGCGGGTTGTGGAATGGCGCGCGCCATGGCGGGATATACTTACGAACAGTCAGGCGTTTCGATCGCGGCAGGCAATGCGCTGGTGCGCGCGATCGGGCCGCTGGCAAAGGCGACGCGGCGCGCCGGTGCCGATGCCGAACTGGGGGGCTTCGGGGGCTTCTTCGACCTGAAGGCGGCCGGCTTCACCGATCCCCTGCTCGTGGCCGCGAATGACGGCGTGGGGACGAAGCTCAAGCTCGCGATCGAGCACGACCGGCACGACGGCGTCGGGATCGACCTGGTCGCCATGTGCGCCAACGACCTGATCGTACAGGGCGCCGAACCGCTGTTCTTCCTCGATTATTACGCCACCGCCAAGCTAGATACCGACGTCGCGACGCGGGTCGTCGCCAGCATTGCCGAAGGCTGCACGCGGGCGGGCTGCGCGCTCATCGGCGGCGAAACCGCCGAAATGCCCGGCATGTACGCCGAAGGCGACTATGACCTCGCCGGCTTTTGCGTCGGCGCGGTCGAGCGCGACCAGGTCGTGACCGGCGCGTCGGTGGCCGATGGTGACGTCATTCTCGGCCTCGCGTCGTCCGGCGTGCATTCCAACGGCTTCTCGCTGGTCCGGCGGCTCGCTGCCGACAGGGGCTGGAAGCTCGACCGCCCTGCCCTGTTCGACCAGGATGTCCTGCTGATCGACGCGCTGATGGCGCCGACGCGCATCTATGTGAAAGCGCTTCTGCCCCTCGTGCGCACCGGCGAGGTCAAGGCGATGGCGCATATCACCGGTGGCGGCCTGCTCGAAAACATCCCGCGCTGCCTGCCGCAGGGCATGCAGGCTCGCCTCGATGCCGATGCCTGGATCCAGCCCCGCCTGATGGCCTTTCTGCAGGCGCAGGGGCATATCGAGCCCGCCGAAATGGCCAGGACGTTCAACTGCGGGATCGGCATGGCCGTCATCGTGGCGGCGGCCGATGCGGCGGACGCGACGGCGACGCTCGAAGCGTCGGGCGAGACCGTCCACCGTATCGGCACGGTCGTCGGCGGCGCCAGCGGCTGCGTCGTTACGGGCTCGGTCGAGACGTGGAGCGCGCATGAGGCGTGGGAAGCGAGCCATGGGGCATAGGGCCCCCGTCGCCGTCCTCATTTCGGGCACCGGCACCAACATGGCGGCGCTGGTCTACGCGGCGAAGCATCCCGATTGCCCCTATGAGGTCGTCCTCGTCGCCTCGAACAATCCCGACGCACCGGGCCTGGAATTCGCGCGCGCCGAGGGCATCGCGACCTTTGCCCATCCCCACGTGGGCTTGAAGCGCGCCGCGTTCGACGCCATCCTCGACGCCGAAATCCGCAAGGCCGGCGCCCAGTTCGTCGCGCTCGCCGGGTACATGCGCCTGCTCTCCCCCGGTTTCATTACCGGCTGGCAGGGCCGCATCGTCAACATCCACCCCGCGCTGCTCCCCGCGCACAAGGGGCTGCACACGCACGAAGCCGTGCTCGCCGCCGGCGAGCGCGTCAGCGGCTGCACTGTCCATGTCGTGACCGAGGCGCTCGATGACGGACCGATCCTGAGCCAGACGCCGGTCGCGGTGATCGACAGCGACACGCCCGAATCGCTCGCCGCGCGCATCCTGATCGCCGAGCATCAGCTCTACAGCCGCTGCCTCGCCGATTTCGTGCGCGCCGCGACCGGCCCCGAGGCGCTGACTGCCGAGGTTCGCGCCCGCGCCATGGCCCTGCCCGACGCCGACGAGGTCACCTCGCACGGCATGCCCTGCTTCGGCATCGTCAAGGGCAAGAAATTCGCCTATGTCTCGAACGACCACCACGGCGACGGCAAGGTCGCGCTGCTGGTCAAGATCAGCGGCGCCGAGGAACAGGCGACATTGATCGAAAACGACCCCGATCGCTATTACCGGCCGGCCTATTTCGGCGACGGCTGGATCGGGATCAGGCTCGACCTGGGCGACACCGACTGGGACCATATCGGCGACTGGCTCGGCCGAAGCTGGCGCGCGGTCGCGCCGCCGCGGCTGACGAAGCTGATGAACGCAGCCGACGCATTCTGAGCGCACTTCCCCTCTCCCCTAGGGGGGGAGGGAGAGACACAGGGTCAGCCGACGATTTCTTCCGGCTTGAAGAAATAGGCGATCTCGATCGCCGCATTCTCGTCGCTGTCGCTGCCGTGCACCGAGTTCGCCTCGATGCTTTCGGCCAGTTCCTTGCGGATCGTGCCCGGCTCGGCATTGGCGGGGTTGGTCGCGCCCATGATGTCGCGGTTGCGCTGCATGGCGTTCTCGCCCTCGAGCACCTGCACGACGACGGGGCCCGAAATCATGAACTCGACCAGGTCGTTGAAGAACGGACGCTCGCGGTGGACGGCGTAGAAGCCCTCCGCCTGATCGCGGGTCATCTGGATGCGCTTGGACGCCACGACGCGCAGGCCGCCGTCTTCCAGCATCTTGGTGACCGCGCCGGTCAGATTGCGGCGCGTGGCATCGGGCTTGATGATCGAGAAAGTGCGTGTCGCGGCCATGACTGGTGCGGCTCCATGTTGCTTGGGTGACAGGGTTGCGAGCGCCCCTAGCGGCGGGGCGTCCGGCAATCAACCTTCGTGATTGTCCGCGATGTAGCGATCGAGCAACCGCACGCCATAGCCCGTCGCGCCCTTGTCCCAGCCGGGCCCGGCCTTTGACGCCCAGACCATGCCCGCGATGTCGAGGTGCGCCCAGGCGACCCCCTCGTCGACGAAGCGCTGGATGAACTGCGCGGCGGTGATGCTGCCGCCCTCGCGCGGTCCCACGTTCTTCATGTCGGCGATCGGGCTGTCGATCAGCTTGTTGTACGCCTCGCCCAGCGGCATCCGCCACAGCGGATCGCCAACGGCGCTGCCGGCCGCGACCAATTGGGTCGCCAGGGCATCGTCGTTGGCAAAGATGCCGCCATGTTCATGGCCCAGCGACACGATCATCGCGCCGGTCAGCGTGGCAAGGTCGACGATCGTCTTGGGCTGCAGGTTCCGCTGCGCCCAGGTGATTGCGTCGCACAGCACCAGCCGTCCTTCGGCGTCGGTATTGATCACTTCGATGGTCTGCCCGGACATCGACGTCACGACATCGCCAGGCCGCTGCGCCTTGCCGTCGGGCATGTTCTCGACAAGGCCACAGACGCCGACCACATGTGCCTTTGCCTTGCGCCCCGCGAGCGCCATCATCGCCCCGGCGACGGCAGCGGCACCGCCCATGTCCCACTTCATGTCTTCCATGCCGGCGGGCGGCTTCAGCGAGATGCCGCCGGTATCGAACGTCACGCCCTTGCCGACGAACACCACCGGTGTCGCCGACGCACCGCCGGTCCCGTCCCACTTCATCACGAGCAGGCGCGAGGGGCGGTCGGATCCCTGCCCGACGCCGAGCAGCGCGCCCATGCCGGCCGCGCGCATCGCATCCTCGTCGAGCACCTGGAGCTCGATGCCGAGCGTCGCCATCCGTCGGCAGCGTTCGACGAAGCTTTCGGGGTAGATGACGTTTGCCGGTTCGGTGACCAGTTCGCGGGCGAAGCGCACGCCCTCGACGACGGCTGCCGTGCGCGTCCAGGCATCGGCCGCATCTCCGGCCGCCCCGATCACGAGGATCTTTTCGAGCGTCGGCTTTTGCGTCGCGGGCAGGCGGGTACGATAGCGGTCATAACGCCAGCCCCGCAGGACCGCGCCCTCGAGCATCCGCATCAGCACGGGTGTTGCGATCCATGCGGCATCGAGCACCAGCATCGACTCGCCGGACGTCAGCAATCTGGCGGTCAGCGCCGCCCCTGCCTTGACGGCATCGCTTTCGCTCGCGCTCCCCGTGCCGAGCAACAGGACACGCCGCGCGATTCCGCCGCGCGCCTCGATATGCTCGGCAATGCTCCCGCTGTCGCCCTCGAACCGCGCGAGCGATGCGGCGGCGCGAAGGGCTTCGAGATTGCCTTCGTTCGAGATGCGCTCGCCAAGCGTCCCCTTGGCAACGGGAAGGACAAGCGTCGTGGCAGTCTCGGGACGGGCAGGAGCGAATTCGACGTTCATGGGGTATGGCATTCCTTGAGGAGAGCGGTCGGCAGTTACCGACTCGGCAAGACGTTGCTGTTAGCTGGGCAAGGTGACGCGTGCAAAAGCCCGATTGCCTTGGCACCTTGACCGGTGCGATAGGCGCGCTGTGATCCGGCGCACGAGAGGTGTTGCCGCTCTCCGGTGCGTGCGAGGCTGTGTGGCAAGAAGTGCAAGGGTTTTTGGAACGGCGGCAGGCCTGTGGGTGGCCGCGACCGCGCCGGCCTATGCGCAGGCCGTGGTCCCGCCGGACGTCGCTCCTTCCAGCAGCGACAAGCCGGCCGAACAGATCGACTTTGCCGCCGACACCCTCGAATACCAGAGAGATGCGGATATCGTGACCGCCAGCGGCGATGTCCGCATGGCGCGCGAGGGCAACCGGGTGCGCGCCGACCGCGTCGTCTGGAACCGCAAGACCGGAAAGGTCCGTGCGATCGGCAACGTCCGCATCGTCAATCCCGGCGGCGACATCGCTTATGGCGACTCGGTGGAACTCACCGACACGCTGAAAGACGGCATGGTCGACAATCTGCTGATCGTCCTTATCGACGGCGGGCGGATCTCGGCCCGCCGCGGGGTCCAGGCCAATGGCATTTCGACGCTCGAGAACGCGGCCTATTCGCCCTGCCCGGTAACCGACAGCAACGGCTGCCCCAAAAATCCGTCGTGGAAGATTTCGGCGGTCCGCGTCATCTACGATCCGGTGCGCAAGCGCATCCGGTTCAACGGCGCGCGGCTCGACGTGTTCGGCATTCCCATCGCACTTTTGCCCGGGCTCGTCGTCCCGACGGGCAGCGGCGGCGGCAACGGATTGCTGATCCCGAATATCGAATATAACCGCACCAATGGTGTGCGCATCGACGTGCCCTATTATTTCCGGCTTTCGCCCAATCGCGATCTTACGCTGGCACCCCGTCTTTACTCGGCCGCGCCGCCCGCCCTCGAGGGCAATTACCGGGCGCTGACCGAAGACGGCGCCTACCGCATCGGCGGCTTCGTCACCTACAGCCGCCGCCTTGTCGCCGGCACGCTGACGGGGAGCAACCAGTTTCGCGGCTATCTCGACGCGTCGGGCCGGTTCCAGCTCGACCCGCAATGGAGCGTGTCGGCCTCCGTGCGCCGCGTGACCGACCGGACGCTGCTGCGCCGCTACGACCTGTCCTATGACGACAAGCTGCGCTCGACGTTCGCGCTCGAACGGATCGACCGCGACAGCTATTTCTCGCTCTCCGGCTGGGCCGTCCAGACCTTGCGGGCCGGCGTTGCCCAGGGCACGATTCCCGTCGCGCTGCCCGAAATCGATTATCGGCGTCGGTTCGACGACCCGCTGGTCGGGGGCCGCGTCGAAGTCCAGCTCAACTCGCTGGCGCTGGCCCGAACCCAGGGGCAGGACACGCAGCGGGCGTTTGCCGGTGCCCGCTGGGACCTGCGCCGCCTGACCAACCTCGGGCAGGAAATCATCCTCACCGCCTATGGGCGCGCGGACGTCTACAACAGCAAGGAAAACGACCTCACCACGACGGTCCAGTATCGCGGCAGCACCGGCTGGCAGGGACGCGCGATCGGCGCCCTCGCCGCTGAGATCCGCTGGCCTTTCGTCGGCAATATTTGGGGCGGCACGCAGCGCCTGACGCCGCGGCTCCAGATCGTCGCGTCGCCCCCGACCGCCAATCTCTCCATTCCGAACGAAGACGCGCGGTCCGTCGACCTCGAAGACAGCAACTTGTTCGCGCTGAACCGCTTTCCCGGATATGATCGGTGGGAAGACGGCACGCGCATCACTTATGGCCTCGACTGGAATTTCGACGCGCCCCGCCTCTCGATCGCGGCCACCATTGGCCAGAGCTACCGGCTGACCGCCAAACCGTCGCTGTTCCCCGACGGCACCGGGCTGACCGACCGCACCTCCGACATCGTCGGTCGCACCACGGTCCGCTACCGCGACGTGATCACCCTCACCCATCGCTACCGGCTCGACAAGGACGGCCTGGCCCTCCGCCGCAACGAGATCGACGCGACGATCGGCGACGCGCGGACCTATGCGCTGATCGGCTATCTCCGGCTCAACCGCAACATCTCCTCGACGCTCGAGGATCTGCGCGACCGCGAGGAAATCCGGGTCGGCGGGCGCATCCAGGTCACGCATTTCGTGTCGGTGTTCGGCTCGGCGACGGTCGACCTGACCGACAGGGCGGAAGATCCGCTGTCGATCGCGACCGGCTACCAGCCCGTCCGCCACAGGCTCGGCATCGCCTATACCGACGACTGCCTGGACATCGGCTTCACCTGGAAGCGCGACTATGACACCAGCGGCGACGCGCAGCGGGGGGACTCGTTTTTGCTCAGGCTGGCATTCCGCAACCTAGGTCGCTAACGTCGTGTTCAGCATGGCCCCGTCACTGGCGGCCGAATGACGTCGTGCAACAGAATTGGAACGCAACGCTTGAAACGATTTGCACAGGGTGCGGCACTGGCCGTGCTGGCGGTGGCGCTGGGTGCGCCGGTCCTCTCGACCGCCCAGACCGTTCCCGACTCCAAGGATGTGCCGTCTGCCGCCAACCTCAACCTGCCGGCGGAAATCACCCTGTTCGGCAAGAACGACCCGCACGTCCGCAAGGCGACGGCGATCATCAATGGTGAGATCATCACCGGCACTGACATCGACCAGCGGCTCGCGCTGATCGTGATCGCCAACGGGGGCAAGATCTCCGACGAGGAACGGGAGCGGCTGAAGCTGCAGATCTTGCGCAACCTGATCGACGAAACGCTGCAGATCCAGGAAGCCAAGGCGAACGACGTCAAGATTTCGCGCGACGAGATCGAACAGAGCTACGCGCGCGTGTCGCGCAATTTCAAGCGCACCCCCGAAGCGATGAGCGCCTATCTGCGCGAACAGGGGTCGTCTGACAAATCGATCAAGCGCCAGATCGAGGGCGAACTGGCGTGGAGCCGCCTGCTGCGCCGCCGCGTTGAACCCTTTGTCAACGTCAGCGACGAAGAGGTGCAGGCCGTCATCGACCGGCTCGAGGCGCTGAAGGGCACCAAGGAATACCGCGTCAGCGAACTCTATCTGTCGGCGACCCCCGAGAATCAGGCCGAAGTCTCGGCCAATGCGCGCAAGATCATCGAACAGGTCAAACAGGGCGGGTCCTTCCCCGCCTATGCCCGCCAGTTTTCGGAAGCGTCGACGGCGGTCGTCGGCGGCGATCTCGGCTGGGTCCGCGCGCCGCAGCTGCCCGACAGCTTGGCCACCGCCGTGCAGGAATTGCAGGTCGGACAGATTGCCGGGCCGATCGCCACGCCCGGCGGCTTTTCGATCCTGTACCTCGCCGACAGCCGGCAGGTGCTCACCGCCGACCCGCGCGACGCGCAGCTGAACCTGCGCCAGATGTCGGTCAAATTCTCGCCGACGATGACCGAGGCCGACGCGACCGCGCGCGCCGAATCCTTTGCCAAGGCGACCCAGGCGATGGGCGGCTGCGGCAAGGTCGACGAAGTCGCCAAGGCACAAGGGGCCGAAGTGGTCGACAACGACGCCGTGAAAGTGCGCGACCTGCCCGCCCCGTTGCAGGAAATGCTGCTGAAGCTCAGCATCGGGCAGGCAACGCCGGTCTTCGGATCGAAGACCGACGGCATTCGCGTTCTCGTCCTGTGCGGCCGTGACGAAGCCCGCTCGGCGTCGGGCCCCTCGCCCGATCAGCTCCGCGCCCAGATCGAAGAGACGCGCGTCAACCAGCGCGCCCAGCGCTATCTGCGCGACCTGCGCCGCGACGCGGTGGTCGATTATCGCTGATCGCATGTCCGCCATCGCCGTTGCGCTGGGCGATCCTGCCGGGATCGGTCCCGAAATCGTCGGCAAGGCCTGGGGCCACCGGGTGGAATCGGGCCTTGCGCCGTTTTTCGCCGTCGGAGACACCGCCTCGCTCGGCCACGGATGGACGGGCCCGGTCGCGCGGATCTCGTCGCCCGAGGAAGCGGCCGGCGTCTTTCCCGATGCGCTGCCTGTCCTGCACATTGCCGACGGCGGCCGCATCACGGCGGGCAAGCCCGATGTCGAGGGGGCGCGCTGCGCGCTGTCGTCGCTCGAACTGGCGACCGGCCTGACCAAGTCGGGCGCCGCCTGTGCCCTGGTCACGGCGCCGGTTTCCAAGGCGCAGCTCTATGCCATCGGCTTCACCCATCCCGGCCAGACCGAATTCGTGGCCGAGCGCTGCGGCGTGTCGCCCGACAACGCCGTCATGATGCTGGCCGGCCCGACGCTGCGGGTGGTGCCGGTCACGACGCACATTCCCTTTGCCGATGTTGCCGCCACGCTCAGCATCGAGCTGATCGTCGCCAAGGCGCGCGCCACGGCACGCGGACTCGAGCGCGATTTCGGCGTGATTGCGCCCCGCCTCGCCGTCGCCGGTCTCAACCCGCATGCGGGCGAGTCGGGCATGATCGGCCGCGAGGAACTCGACATCATTCTTCCGGCGGTCGAGCAGCTCCGCGCCGAAGGCATTGATGCGACGGGGCCGGTCGCCGCCGACGGCCTGTTCCACCCTCGGGCGCGCGCGACCTATGACGCCGCCATCTGCATGTATCACGACCAGGCCCTGATCCCGCTGAAGGCCTTGCACTTCGACGAAGGAGTCAATGTCACCCTCGGCCTGCCGATCATCCGCACGTCGCCCGACCACGGGACCGCCTTTGCCATCGCCGGTCGCAACATCGCCAACCCGGGCGCCATGATCGCCGCGATCAGGCTGGCGGCACAGGCGGCCGCCACCCGCGCGGCGTGACGGCGGCGCGGCCGCCGCTGCGTGACGTCATCGCCCGGCACGGGCTTTCGGCATCGAAGGCACTCGGCCAGAATTTCCTGCTCGACGCCCAGCTTCTCGACCGGATCGCGCGCGTCCCCGGCGACTTGAGGGGCGCATCGGTGTTCGAGGTCGGCCCCGGGCCCGGCGGGCTGACGCGCGCGCTGATCGACGCCGGCGCCCGGGTGACGGCGGTCGAGCGCGACCATCGGTGCCTGCCGGCGCTCGCCGAACTGGGCGACGCCCATCCCGGCCAGCTGCAGGTGATCGAGGGCGACGCGCTCGCGCTCAGCCTGGCCGACGTGCTGCCCCAAGGGGGCCATATCGTCGCGAACCTGCCCTACAATGTCGGGACGGCGCTTTTCGTCGACTGGCTCTCGGGGGAAAACTGGCCGCCCCGCTGGGCTTCGCTCACCCTGATGTTCCAGGCCGAGGTCGCCGAGCGTATCGTCGCCGCCCCCGATACCGACGCCTATGGGCGGCTGAGCATCCTGTCGCAGTGGCGCTGTGACGCCCGCATCGCGATGCGCGTCAACCGCGCCGCCTTTACCCCGCCCCCGAAGGTGATGTCAGCGGTCGTGCATCTGGTGCCCAAGACCGCGCCCGTGGGCGTGCGCGCCGCGGTACTCGAACGGCTGACGGCCGCGGCGTTCGGCCAGCGCCGCAAGATGTTGCGTGCCTCGGTCAAGGGCTTGCCCGGCGCGATTGCGGCATTGGAGGCAGTCGGCATCGACACGAGCCGTCGTGCCGAAACCCTGTCGGTCGACGAGTTCGCGGCCGTCGCCCGGGCGCTGGGCTAGGCCGGGAAGCCGGTCAGCGCGGCGTCGTCGCCGGCGAGACCGGCGCGGCCTGCGCCGACTGGACGACCGGCGGCGGCCCCTTTTCGATCACCGCGGCCAGGCGCACGCCGTCGGGGCAGGCGCCGATGCACAGCGTCTTGATGCGCGCGAGATTTTCCTTCGCCTTGGTCACCGCGCCTTTGGCAACCATCGCTTCGCCCTGTCCGGCAAGGGCCGCGACATCGTTCGGCTCGATGAGCAGCGATTCACGGTACAGGCGGATCGCCTTGCCCGGCAGGCCCTGCTTCTGCGCCACTTCGGCCAGCAGGGCGAAGGCGCCACGGTTGCGCGGATCGACGGCCAGCGCGGACTCGAGTGCATCATTGGCAGCGTCCAGCCGCCCCGCCGCCAGCTCCGTCCTGGCTTCGGCGACCAGCAACGTCGACCGGGGGTCGGTCGCGGCATCGGGGCGCTGGCTGTAGCCGACGCTCGATACCGTCGCCAGGAGAAGGGCGATCCCGATGGCGGGCGGGGTAAGACGCATGGCAAGCTCCACAAGCATATGAAGCGTTCAGGCTAGCACGGGGAAACCAGTCGCGCGACGAAAAAACCGTCGGTGCCGTCATGGCCCGGCGAAAGGACGCGGCCCTGGCCCGCCGGGCGGCCGTTTTCGAACGGCGCAGCGGTCGCCCAGCCGGAATAACGGGCCAGAAAAGCATCGACCTGCCCTGCCCCTTCGCGCGCGACCAGCGAGCAGACGGCATAGACGATCGCGCCGCCCGGCTTGACCAGCGGCACGGCCAGGTCGAGCACATGGCGCTGCGTCTGCACCAGCTTGTCGAGCCGCGCCGGCTGCAGCCGCCAGCGCGCCTCGGGATTGCGCCGCAGCGTGCCGCTGCCCGAACAGGGCGCGTCGACGAGCACGACATCGGCCTGCCCGGCCAGCGGGGCCAGGTTTTCCGCCTCATGCCCGCCGTCGAGCAACTGGATGTCGACGGTCGCTCCTGCCCGCGTCGCGCGTTCGGGCAGCTGCGACAGCCGGCGCTTGTCGGTGTCGGCCGCGATCAGCCGGCCCTCGCCGCGCATCGCCGAGGCAAGCGCCAGCGTCTTCCCGCCCCCGCCCGCGCACAGGTCGATGACGGTCATGCCGGGTTTCACCGCGCACCCGGCGACGATCATCTGGCTGCCCGCATCCTGCACGTCGACCAGGCCTTCGCGCCATTGCTCGCTGGCCTCGACGGCAAAATTCTCGGTAAAACGCAGTCCATCCTCGGTATGTGCGATGGCCGTCGCTTCGGGCCAGACCGCCAGCAACGCCTCGCGCGTGGTCTTCAGCCGGTTCGCGCGCAGGTCGAGCGGCGCCCGTTCGAGCAGCGCGGCATGCTCGACTTCGGGGATCATCCGGCCGAGCCACGCCGGCATCGGCACCGGCTGGTCGCGGACTTCGCCATCTTCGAGCGGCGCCGGACCATAGGGCGATCCGTCGAACAGCGGCGCCAGATCGGGGTCGTAATCCGCCAGCCGCCCGAACGCCGAGCGGGCGCTGACGGGCATCTCGCCGAACTGGCGGATGGCCAGATAGACGAGGTCGCGCACCGCGCGGCGGTCCTTCGATCCGGCAAAACGCCGCGTCGAGAACCATTTGGCAATGATCGTATCCGCCGCCGCGCCATTGTCGCGGGCTGCCGCAAGGATGAGGTCGAGGATCTCGATTGCGGATTGAAGTCGGGCTGAAGGAGTCACCGTGTGGGATAATTCGGCGCTTCGCGCGTGATCGTCACGTCGTGCACATGGCTTTCGCGCAGGCCCGCACCCGTGATCCGTACGAAACGCGCGCGCTTCTGCAGCTCGGCGATCGTCGCCGCGCCGGTATAGCCCATCGCCGCCTTCACGCCGCCGACGAGCTGGTGGATGACGTCCTTGGCCGGTCCCTTGAACGCGACCTGCCCCTCGATCCCTTCGGGCACGAGCTTCAGCTGGTCCTTGATGTCCTGCTGGAAATAGCGGTCGGCCGAGCCGCGCGCCATGGCACCCACACTGCCCATGCCGCGATAGGATTTATAGGCACGCCCCTGATAAAGAAAGGTTTCTCCCGGCGCCTCGGTCGTTCCCGCGAGCAGCGAGCCGATCATGACGGCGGCGCCGCCCGCGGCCAGTGCCTTGGCGACGTCGCCCGAAGTCCGCAGGCCGCCATCGGCAATGATCGGCACATCCGACTTGGCGGCTTCCTCGGCGCTTTCGAGGATCGCCATCAGCTGCGGCACACCCACGCCGGCAATGACCCGCGTCGTGCAGATGCTGCCCGGGCCGATCCCGACTTTCACGGCATCCGCACCCGCGCCGATCAGCGCGCGCGTAGCTTCCCCGGTCGCGACGTTGCCCGCCACGATCTGCACGCTGTTCGACAACTTGCGGACCCGCTCGACCGCCGCCGCAACCATGCTCGAATGGCCATGCGCGGTGTCGATGACGATCAGGTCGCATTCGGCATCAATCAGCGCTTCGGTCCGCTCGAATCCGGCATCGCCGACCGTGGTTGCCGCGGCCACGCGCAGGCGCCCGGTCCCGTCCTTGGTGGCGTCGGGATAGGTCACGGCCTTTTCGATGTCCTTGACCGTGATCAGGCCGACGCAGCGATAGTCCTCGTCGACGACCAGCAGCTTCTCGATCCGGCGCTGGTGAAGCAGGCGCCGCGCCTCGTCCTCCCCGACACCCGCCGTGACGGTGGCGAGGTTCTGGCTCGTCATCAATTCGCTGACCGGCTGGTTCGGGTTGCCCGCAAAACGGACGTCGCGGTTGGTCAGGATCCCGACCAGCTTGCCCGACGCCTCGACCACCGGAATGCCCGAAATCTTGTGCCGCTCCATCAGCATGCGCGCGTCGGCCAGCGTCTGGTCTGGGTAGATGGTGATGGGATTGACGACCATGCCGCTTTCAAAACGCTTCACCTGGCGGACGGCGGCGCATTGTTCCTCGACTGTCAAATTGCGGTGCAGCACCCCCAGCCCGCCGAGCTGCGCCATGACGATCGCCATGTCGGCCTCGGTCACCGTATCCATCGCCGACGACAGGATCGGAATGTTCAGCGTGATGTCGCGCGTGATCCGTGTCCGCGTGTCGGCCTGGCTGGGCAAGACGTCGGACGCGCCCGGCTGCAGCAGCACGTCGTCGAAGGTAAGCCCGAGCGGAATGTCGAAAGCCAAGCGATGCCCCTATGGTTCTGGCGAGTCGTGGCGGTCCATGTAAACGCGCGCGGCCACCCGCGCCAGTCGTGCCGATTCCGCTTGGCGCGCCTCCTGCAACCCGCGATACTGCGCGCCATTCGCGGGGAGTGCGCAACATGGAATATCTGGTCGTCACGATTGCGCTGCTGGGCGTCGTCTATGTCATGATGGCGGTGAAGATGGTCCGGCAGGGCTATCAGTACACCATCGAACGTTTTGGCAAGTTCACGACCGTCGCCCAGCCCGGCCTTACCCTCATCTTTCCGTTCATCGACCGCGTCGGGCGCAAGGTGAACATGATGGAACAGGTGCTCGACATTCCGGGGCAGGAAATCATTACCAAGGACAACGCGATGGTCGCGGTCGACGGCGTCGTGTTCTTCCAGGTGCTCGACGCTGCCAAGGCCGCCTATGAGGTCAGCGACCTGTATCTGGCGGTCATGCAGCTCACGACCACCAATTTGCGCACCGTCATGGGCAGCATGGACCTCGACGAGACGCTGTCGAAGCGCGACGAGATCAACGGCCGGCTGCTCAGCATCATCGATCTTGCGACCGAGGCCTGGGGCGTGAAGATCACCCGCATCGAGCTGAAGGACATTCGCCCGCCGGCCGATATCGTCAACGCCATGACCCGCCAGATGAAGGCCGAGCGCGAAAAGCGCGCGACGATCCTCGAATCCGAAGCGGCACGACAGAACGACATCAACCGTGCCGAGGGGCAGAAGCAGTCGCAGATCCTCGAGGCCGAGGGGCGCAAGGAAGCCGCCTTCCGCGACGCCGAAGCGCGCGAACGTTCTGCCCAGGCCGAAGCCGAGGCGACGCGGTTGGTGTCGACTGCCATCGAAAACGGCAGCAGCCAGTCGCTCAACTATTTCATCGCGCAGAAATATGTGGAGGCCATCGGCCTGTTCGCGACCTCGCCCAATGCCAAGACCATCCTGTTCCCGGTCGAGGCAACGCAGCTGATCGGCACGCTCGGCGGCATCGGCGAGCTGGCGAAGGAAGCGTTTGGCGACCGGACGGTCCCGCCGCCACCCGCCCCGCGCCGCCGTGGCCCCTTCGAGGAGCCTAACGGGGGCTCCGGGCAATGACCGGCCCCTTCGGTCTGGCCGATTACTGGCTGTGGATGATCGCGGGCGCCTTGCTCGCGATCGCCGAAATGCTGGTACCGGGCGTCTTCCTGATCTGGATCGGCGCAGCAGCCATTCTCACCGGCGTGCTGGCGCTGCTGCTGCCCATCGGCGAGATCGCGCAATTCCTGATCTTCGCCGGGGCCAGCGTCGCGGCCATCTATGCGGGGCGCACGTACCTCTCGCGTAATCCCATCGTCAGCGCCGACCCGCTGCTCAACGACAAGAGCGCCCGGCTTGTGGGCAGCATCGTGACGGCCGTCGAACCGGTCGATGCGCTTCAGGGGCGGGTCAAGGTCGGCGACGGCGTCTGGTCGGCGCGGGGGGCGGAAGCCGCCGTCGGCGACCGCTTGCGGGTCATCGGGGCGGACGGGGCCGTCCTCGTCGTCGAACGCGTCTGACGACGCCGACACGATTTCGCTGTCCTACACGGCAGCCGCGCGGCATGTTTTCGAAACGCCGGATCCGGCCCCGCTCTTTGACGCTGTCAACCCACCGCTTCCGAGCATCGGCCTGTCGCTGTTTCGCCACGGTTCACCGGAGCATCGCAGCGATTTCGTGGGACAGTTGTGCCCTTCGAAACGGCGCTCCCTGACCGCAGTCTCAGCTCTTGGTGCCGCCCATCAGGCCGCCCAGCATCCCGCCCAGCGCACCCGCGACGCCGCCTTCTGCCGCGGTGCCGCCCGTGGCATGGCCGATCAGCGAGCCCAGTGCGCCCTCGCCGCCGATATGCGCCATGATCTGGCTCATCACGTCCGGCGCGACGCCGGTCTGCTCGGCCGCTGCCTGAACGGTATCGTTCGGCTGGGTGTGGTTCTGCATCAGCGCCGTGACCGCCGTCTGGACCATCGCCGGATCGAGCCCCATTTTCTGCGCGATCATGCCCGCGACCTGCTGCTCGACGGCCTGGCCCGCGCTGCCGCCAACGGCTCCCATGATCGAATCCAAAATGCTCATGCTGTCGGTCCTTTCGTTTCGGTACCGGTAGTTAGCATTTGCGTAGCAATCGTGACAGCCGTTTTCACCGCCCTTGGCCGAGCCGCGGAAAGGGCATCAGGTCCGGCTCGACGAACGCGCGACGCGCCGCGACCGAAAACAGCCGTGCGCGACTGTAGAATGCCAAGGGCCAGTCGCGCCGCCCGAAGGGCGATGCCAGCAACGCGTTGACGCGCTCGGTCAGCGTACCTTGCCCCATCCCGGCAAGATGCGCCCGGACCGCATGCACGAAGCACTGCGTGATCGTCTCGTGATAGCCCTGGCTGTCGTCGTTCACGCCGCCGACCGCTTCGTTATACCCCGAAATGATCGCGCGCATGTCGTGCGCGGGGTCGATGTCGGGCCGCTCGGTGACGATCCAGAGACAGGCCGCCAGATGCGCCTCATGCGTCCAGTCGGCGCGCGGCAGGCTGAGGTCGAGCAGGCCGAGGCCGATGCGGCGAATGTCGGCATCGGTCTCGAACAGGCGGGGTGAAGGGTCGGTCATCTCCGGGCTTTCTGTAACGGCCCGGATATCGGCCGGGCGCTTCAGGCGGTTTCGAGCAGCTTGGGCGCCGACTGTCGCACCCCCTCGTCGACGTGATCCGCGAACTGCACGAAATTGTCGATGAATTCGCCGACCAGCTTGGCCGCCGTGCGGTCGTACTCGGCCTTGTCGGTCCACGCCTGCCGCGGGTCGAGCATCGCACTGTCGACGCCCGGCACGGCGACCGGGACGTCAAAGCCGAAATTCGGGTCCTTGCGGAATTCGGCGGCGTTGAGGCTGCCGTCGAGCGCCGCGTTGAGCAGCGCACGCGTCGCCTTGATCGGCATGCGCTTGATGCCGGGCATCGTCGCCTTGCCGCCGGTCCAGCCGGTGTTGACCAGCCAGCAGGTCACGCCGCCCTTCGCGATCCGCTCCTTCAGCAGGTTGCCGTAGACGCTGGGATGGCGCGGCATGAAGGGCGCACCGAAGCACGTCGAAAATGTCGCCTGCGGCTCGGTCACGCCGATCTCGGTGCCGGCGACGCGCGCCGTGTAGCCCGACAGGAAATGGTACATCGCCTGGTCCGGCGTCAGCCGCGCGATCGGCGGCAGCACGCCATAGGCGTCCGCGGTCAGCATGATCACGGTCTTGGGCGGCGGCCCCAGATTGTCCTTGCTGGCATTGGGGATGAAGTCGATCGGGTACGACCCGCGGCTGTTCTCCGCGAGCGTCGCATCGTCGAAGTCGAGCTCGCGCGTCTCGGGATTCATCACGACATTCTCGAGGACGGTCCCGAACCGCTTGGTCGTCGCGAAGATCTCCGGCTCGGCCTCGGCCGACAGGCGGATCATCTTGGCATAGCAGCCGCCTTCGAAGTTGAAGACCGCCGTGTCCGACCAGCCGTGCTCGTCGTCGCCGATCAAGGTACGGCTCGCGTCGGCGCTCAGCGTGGTCTTGCCGGTGCCCGACAGGCCGAAAAACACCGCCGTATCCCCGCCGGGCCCGATATTGGCCGAACAATGCATCGGCATGATGCCCTCGACCGGCAGCTTGTAGTTGAGGGTGCCGAAAACCGACTTCTTCATTTCGCCCGCATAGGCCGTGCCGCCGATCAGGATTAGCTTTTCGGTGAAGTTGACGGCGATCACCGTCTCGCTGCGGCACCCGTGGCGCGCGGGGTCGGCCCGAAAGCTGGGCAAATCGATGATCGTGAACTCGGGCTGGAATTCGGCCAGCTGTGCGGCGTCCGGACGCACGAGCAGGGTGCGAATGAACAGGCTGTGCCACGCCAGCTCGTTAATGACGCGGACGTTGACCCGGTGCTCAGGCTGCGAACCGCCGAACAGGTCCTGGACGAACAGATCGTCCTTGGTTGCCAGGGCCGCATGGAAATCTTCCTTCAGCGCCGCGAAATGTGCGGGGGTCATGCCCTTGTTCGCCGGGCTCCACCAGATCGTGTCCTCGGTCGTGGCATCACGGACAAAGAACTTGTCCTGCGCGCTGCGTCCGGTGTGGGAGCCGGTCTTGACGACAAGCGGGCCGTCCTTGGCCAAAAGCCCTTCGCCGCGCTGCACGGCGTGCTCGACCAGAGGTGCAGTGATCAGGTTCCAGTGGAGCGTTGCGGAAGTTGGGATTCCCTGCTGCGCAAGGTCGAATTTGGGTGGTGTCACGTCGGTTGCCTTATAGCTGCACTACGTATCTGAGCGGCGCATTGCGAGCATGAACCACGAAACGCAAGTGTTTGCCGGACGCCGCAAATGTCCCATCGCGGGTGATAGCGTTAACAGCGTGCAAGCGCGGGCGACCTTGCCATGGCGTGGCTTGACGGGCATTTGGAAGCGATGGCTGCAACGATCGCCCTGGTCGATGACGACCGCAACATCCTGACATCGGTAGCCGTTGCGCTGCAGGCCGAGGGCTTCGTCACCCGCGTCTACACCGACGGCGAAATTGCCCTCAAGGCCTTGATCGACAACCCCCCCGACCTTGCCGTTTGCGACATCAAGATGCCCAAGCTCGACGGCCTCGAGCTGCTGCGTCGGCTTCGTGCGACCTCGGCACTGCCGGTCATCTTGCTGACGTCCAAAGACCAGGAAAGCGACGAGGCGGAGGGGCTGGCGACCGGCGCGGACGATTACATTGCCAAGCCATTTTCACAGGCCCTGCTCATCGCGCGCATCCGTGCCATCTTGCGGCGCATCGAGTTTACCAAGGCCGACAGCGACCCCGAGTCCGCAGGGCCCGGGGAGCCAATCTTGCGGGGTCGGCTGTCGATGGACCCGCAGCGTCACCGTGTGCACTGGGACGGGCGCGAAGTGGCCTTGACGGTGACGGAATTCCTGATCCTGGAAGCGCTCGCCAGCCGCCCGGATGTCGTGAAGAGTCGCAACCAGTTGCTCGACGTCGCCTATCACGACGACGTCTATGTCGACGACCGGACGATCGACAGCCACATCAAGCGCATCCGGCGCAAGTTCAAGGCCGTCGATCAGGCGTTCGATGCCATCGATACGCTTTACGGTGCCGGCTATCGCTTCACCGATGGCTGACGACGCGAACGAGCCGTGGCAGGGGCGCGGCTCGCTGACCCGGCGGATCCTGGCGGTCAATATCGTCGCGCTTGTGCTCATGGCTGGCAGCCTGTTCTATCTCGACAATTTCCGGGTTCGTCTGATCGAGGAACGGCGCGCGCAGGCTGAGGGCGAGGCGCAGATTGCGGCAGCCGCCATCAATGCCGCACCGCGGCGTGCGCGCCAGGCGCTCATCGAGACGCTGGGCAGGAGATCGGGCGACCGGCTGCGCCTGTTCGACAATACCGGCAAGCAGCTTCTCGATAGTTGGGCCACGGGCCCGCGCACCTATGGCTTCGACGGGCGCGCCGACGAACCCTGGGACAATGCGGGTGCCCGCTGGGTGGATCGCGTAGCCGAACGGATCGTCGGCGCGAACGTGCCGGATCCCTTTGTCGACGCGGGCGACCGCGCCAGGGACTGGCCCGAACTGCAAAGCGTAATGACGGGGTCGACAGTCGCTTCGCGTGTCTGGCTCGCCCCCGACCGCACCTTGATCGTCACTGCCGCAGCTGCCGTCAATCTGGAGCGGACACGTTTCGTCCTGAGCGTCGGCAATGCGCGCGACGTTACCCGCCTTGTGCGCGCCGAACGCTTTCGCCTGGCCATCATCGTGTTGGGTACGCTGTTCCTTTCCATTGCCCTGTCCCTGTTTCTGGCACGCACGATCGTAACGCCGCTGCGCCGGCTTGCTCAGGCCGCAGTGCGTGTCAGGCTGGGCCGATCCCGCGACGTCATCGTACCCCGGCTGCCCGATCGAAATGACGAGATCGGCATGTTGGCACGGGCGGTGTCCGACATGACGCAGGCGCTGCGGGAGCGCATCGACGCGACCGAAGCCTTTGCCGCCGACGTCGCGCACGAGCTGAAGAACCCCCTCGCGTCGATGGCATCGGCGGTCGAAAGCCTCGGCAAGACATCGGACCCGGCAGTCACCGCGCAGCTGCACGCCATCCTGTCGGATGACGTGCGCCGACTGGACCGGTCGGTGACGGACATCGCCGAGTTGTCGCGCCTCGACGGCGAACTGTCGCGCACGCGGTTCGAGAGCATCGATGTTGCTTCGATGCTAGACGATATCGTGTCCGCCCGCGAACTTCGACGTGCGCCCGACGGGCCCGCCGTCACTTTCACCAAACCCAAGAACCGGTTGCGCGTTCTCGGCGACCAGCCACGCCTCGTCCGTGCCATCGAAAACCTTGTCGACAACGCACTCTCCTTTTCGCCGCCGGGCGCCGGCGTCAGGTTGTCGGCAGCGCGATCGGGCGATGAAATCGTCGTCTTCGTCGATGACCGTGGGCCGGGCATTCCCGCAGAGCGGCGCGAGGCTATTTTTCGGCGATTCCATTCCGAACGGCCGGAAGCCGATTTTGCCCGGCACTCGGGCCTTGGGCTTGCGATTGCCCGGACCATCGTCGAAGCCATGGGCGGGAGGGTCGCGGTCGAGGATCCGCCGGGCGGCGAAGGCACGCGCTTTGCCATCCGATTGCCCGCTGCATGAGCCAGGGCTAGGGACGAGGCGTGGCTATCCTCTCGTCCGACATGCTTCACGCGACGACGGTTTCCGTCGGGGGACGTGCCGTACTGATCGAAGGCAGTTCGGGCGCGGGCAAGTCGGACCTTGCGCTCAGGCTTATCGACCGGGGGGCCGTTCTGGTAAGCGACGACTACAGTCTCGTGCACCGGGTCGGATCGTCGCTCATGGCCACGCCGCCGACGAACATTGCAGGCAAGATCGAAGTTCGGGGGCTGGGAATTGTCGACCTGCCGCATGCCGCCGAAGCCAAGGTTGCGCTGATCGTTGCACTGGGCGAGCCGACACGGCTTCCGGAGCCGGGCAGGTCGCGACAAGTACTTGGAATTGATGTCCCCTTGCTTGTAATCGAGGGACACGAGGCATCGGCGCCGATCAAGGTGGAACTGGCGCTGTCGCGAATCGGAGCATCAGCGTGAAACAGCCCCGCCCCACCCGGATCCTGCTTGTCACCGGCATGTCGGGCGCGGGCAAATCGACAGCACTCAACACCCTCGAAGACCTTGGCTGGGAGGTCGTCGACAATATGCCGCTGCGCCTGCTGAACCGCTTGCTTGCGACCGAGGTACCTCAGGGCACTCATGACGCGCGTCCGCTCGCCTTCGGGATCGACAGCAGGACACGGGGGTTCGATGCCGACGCGATCGTGACGCGGATCAAGGAGATGCGTGATCAAGGCGCGGAGATCGCAACGCTGTTTCTCGATTGCGTCGGTACCGAACTCGAACGCCGCTTTTCCGAAACACGTCGTCGCCACCCGCTGGCGCTCGACAGACCGGCGGCCGACGGGATCGCGCGCGAGCGCGAACTCATGGCGCCGCTGCGTCGCTGGGCAGACCATGTCGTCGACACAAGTGCCTTTACCAGCAACGACCTCAAGGCCGACATACGAGCGCGCTTTGGGGACACGGAAACCAGTGGACCCACATTGTCGGTCATGTCGTTCGGCTTTGCCCGTGGGGTTCCGCGTAACGCCGACCTGATGTTCGACATGCGCTTCCTGCGCAATCCGCATTGGGTAGACAGCTTGCGGCCGATGAGCGGGCTCGATCGGCCGGTATCCGCGTACATCGCGGAAGATCCGGCCTATGAGGATGTGGCTGGCCGCATCGAAGACCTGCTGATCGGTCTGATCCCGCGCTACCAGGCAGAGGGCAAGTCCTACGTCACCATTGCCTTCGGCTGTACAGGGGGGCGGCATCGCAGCGTCCATATGGCGGAACGCGTGGCAAAGCGGTTGCGCGATGCAGCATTTTCGCCCACGGTCACGCATCGCGATCTTGCCAGGCGCCCCGACGACTTAACAGAGGGTACCGGCACGCCCGCGAGCAGCAAAGGGACGTTGGAAGAACAATGATCGGTCTGGTGCTGGTGACGCATGGCGGACTCGCCACCGAATTCGTCACGGCCATGGAACATGTCGTCGGTCCGCAGCGCGCGGTCGCCGCGATCGCCATCGGCCCCGATGACGACATGGAAGTCCGCCGCGCCGACATCGCCGCCGCCATTGCCGAAGTCGACAGCGGGCGCGGCGTCGTCGTGCTGACCGATCTGTTCGGCGGCACTCCGTCGAACATGGCCATATCGCTGATGAAGCCCGGGCGGGTTGAGGTCATCGCAGGGATCAACTTGCCGATGCTGATCCGGCTCGAGGGCGCACGGCGCACGATGACCGTTCGCGATGCTGTCGCCGCCGCACGCGAGGCGGGTCGCAAATATATCACCGTCGCCTCCGAAGTGCTGGGCGATGTGCACGGCGAGCAGGCGGCATGATCAGCCGGACCATCGAGATTACGAACCGGCGCGGCCTGCACGCGCGGGCGAGCGCGAAATTCGTGACGCTGGCGAGCACCCTGCCGGCCAAGGTCGAAGTGGAGAAGGACGGCGCGCGCGTCGTCGGCACCTCGATCATGGGGCTGATGATGCTGGGCGCCGCCATTGGCGACACGGTGACGATCAGCGCCAGCGGCGAAGGCGCCGATGAAGCGGTCGCGGCACTCGCCGAGCTGGTGGAGAACAAGTTCGGGGAAGAGTGATGCCGGTGCGCGAGATCACCGGTTTCTCCAATCCCCTCGTCAAGCAGGTGCGGAGCCTGCGCGACAAGAAGCACCGCCGTGCCGAGGGCCGGTTCCTCGCCGAAGGGCTGCGTATCCTGACCGAGGCGCTGGACGCAGGCGTTGCGCCCGAGATGCTGTGGCGGACACCCGACAGTGCCGACCACCCGCTGGTGACGCGGCTGGAGGCAGCGGCGGGCGAGGTGTTCGTCACCAGCGCGGACATTCTTTCGAAGCTGAGCGGCAAGGACAATCCCGGTAGCGTCGTCGGCATCTTTACCGAGTTTCCGACGCCGCTCGCAGCGCTCGACCGGACCCGCGCCGACATCTGGATCGTGGCGCAGGCGCTGCGCGATCCCGGTAACCTCGGCACGATCCTGCGCACGGGCGATGCCGTCGGCGCGGGCGGGCTGATCCTCATCGACGATTGCACCGACCCGTTTTCGGTCGAGGCGGTGCGCGCGAGCATGGGGGCCGTGTTCACGCAGAGCATCACGACCGCGCGCTGGCCCGAGTTCATCGCGTGGCTGCGCAGCGGTCCGGGGCAACTCGTCGGGACGAGCCTTAATACCGCCACCGATTATCAGGCGGCGAGGTACGAAAGCCCGACCTTCATCCTCGTCGGCAACGAGGCGCAGGGGCTGCCGGCCGACTATGAAATGGCGTGCGACCTGCTCGTCAAAATGCCGATGCTGGGCAAGGCCGACAGCCTGAACGCGGCAGTCGCCACAGCCGTAATGGCTTACGAAGTGCTCAATCAGCGGCGTTCGATGCGACCAACTTGACCATCGGCCGCGTCAGTTGTTCAACGACGGGCAGGGTTTCGATCGCCTTGTTGCCGGTATCGATGTTCAGCGACTCAAAGCGCTTGGCCTGGGTCAAAACGTTCGATTCGAGGCTGCCGACAAACGCGTTGTAGGCGCCGACTGCCGTATCGAGGTTCTTGCCGAGCCGCCCGACATGGCTGCCCATTACCGCCAGCCGCGCGTAGAGTTCCTTGCCCAGCTCGGCGATTTCGCGCGCCTGGCCGGCCAATTTTTCCTGCCGCCACACCGCCGCGACGGTCCGCGCGATCGCGATCAGGTTTGTCGGTGTCGCCAGCAAGACCTTCTTGTCGAACGCGAAATCCCAAAGCGTCGGGTCGTTCTCGAGCGCGGCCGACAGGAAATGCTCGCCCGGTACAAACATGATTACATAGTCGGGCGCGTCGGCGAACTGGCTCCAATAGCTCTTGTTGCCGAGCGAATTGACGTGCGTGCGCATCGACAGGGCATGCGCCGCGAGATGGGTCGCGCGGTCCGCCTCGTCGACGGCGCCGAACGCATCCTGATAGGCGTTGAGCGACACCTTGGCATCGATGACCAGGCTTTGCCCGCCGGGCACGCGAATGATGACATCGGGACGAAGCCGGCCGCCGTCCTCGACGCCGATGCTGACCTCGGTCTGGAAATCGGCATATTCGGACAGCCCGCAGCTTTCGAGCACGTTCTTGAGTTGCTGCTCGCCCCAGCGTCCGCGAGCCTTGGGCGCATTGCGCAGCGCGTTGACGAGTTTAGCCGCCTCGCCCGAGACCCGTTCGGTACCGAGCCGCATGGCCTCGATCTGGCCTTTCAGGTCGCCGAAGGCGTCGCGGCGCTCGGCCTCGACCTTGGCGACCCCTTCTTCGTAACGCTGCAATCTTTCGGTAACCGGCTGGAGCAGCGCCTTCAGCCCCTGCCCTGTCGTTTCCTCAGATTGCTTGAAACGCGCATCGGCGCGTTCGAGAAACTGGCGTTGCGCCGTGTCGAGCAGCTTTGCCGCGGTCTCCGCGAATTGCGCGCCGAGCGCATCCCTTGCTTCGGTCAATTGCCGCAACTGGGCCTCGAATGCTTCAGTCCGCGCGCCATGATCGGCCCGCAGCGCCGCAATCGTCGACATGGCCTCCTCACGCTCGCGCTCCACTTCGTCGAGCGTTCGGCGGAGCAATTCGGCCTGATCGGCCCGCACCTGCACCGCCGCGAGTTCGGCGCGCACGGTCGCCGCACTTCGTCCGCCAAGCAGCCAACCGATCAGTGCGCCCAGCAGCAGGGCGAGCAGCGCCGACAGGATTGTCTCGACGGTCATCGGGCAATTTTCCCCGCAAAACCGCCAAAGGTCACACGAAGTTCACACCTGAACGCATCATGTGCGGACGTTACGGCTTGAAGTTTCGAGAGGCGGCGAAGACTGTTCCATGACAGGAACGTAACTGGAACAGGAACTGTAGGAAAGCAGTTTCTACGCCGGCTGCCTCAAGCGGCCTTCTTGAGCTTGGCCAGCTTGCGCAACACCATCTCGCGCTTCAGCCGGCTGAGATGGTCGATGAACAATATCCCCTCGAGATGGTCCATCTCGTGTTGCAGGCACGTCGCCAGCATCCCGTCGATCCGTTCGTCGTGCTGCACGCCGTCAAGATCCATCCAGCGCGCGCGACAGGTCGCCGGACGTTCGACATCGGCATATTGATCGGGAACCGACAGGCAGCCTTCGTTGTAGATGTTGGTCTGTTCGGCGGGTTCGAGTATCTCGGGATTGATGAACACCCGCGGGTCGTTGACCGTTTTCGGTTCCTCGCCCTCTTCACCCTCGACCTGCGTCTGCAGGTCGATGACGAGCAGGCGCAGCGGCTCGCCCACCTGTATGGCGGCCAGACCGATGCCCGGCGCGGCGTACATCGTCTCGAACATGTCGGCGACGAGCGTGCGAATGTCGTCGTCGATCGCCTCGACGGGCTTCGATTTGATGCGCAGCCGGGGGTCGGGCGCTTCGATGATCGGGCGGATGGCCATGAAATGCAGATAGGATATCGCGACGGGTAGTTTCAACCCTCCGCCGCGGGTTCCCACAATTCGACCGGATTGCCCTCGGGATCATGGATGCGGGCGAAGCGGCCGACGCCGGGCGCGTCCCAGTCGGGATTGGTGATGATCTCGATCCCCGCCGCGCGGAGCGAGTCGAGCAGGGCATCGAGTCCCTCGACGCGCAGGTTGAGCATAAATTGGCGATCTGCAGGAAAATAGTCGGTCCCGGCGTCGAACGGCGAAAACACGGTTTTCCCCGCTTCCTGGTCCCAAAGTCCCCATTTTCCGGCGCCGACGCCCAGGTGCTCGGCATACCAGGCGCCGAGCGCCTTGGGGTCCCTTGCCCGAAAGAACAATCCGCCGATGCCGGTCACGCCCATGACGTCTCTCCCTAGCCGACGGGTCGCCGCGCCCTGAGCGCCTGCGCCAGCGTGCCGTCATCGAGATAATCGAGTTCGCCGCCCACGGGAAGTCCGTGCGCGAGCTGGGTCAGCCGAACGGGGAAAACCTCCAGACGGTCGGCGATGTAATGCGCGGTCGTCTGTCCCTCGAGCGTCGCATTCATAGCGAGCACGACTTCGTCGACGCCGCCCCTTTCCACGCGCGCGACCAGTCGGTCGATCGTCAGATCCTCGGGCCGAACGCCGTCGAGTGCCGACAACCGCCCGCCCAGCACATGGTAACGCCCGGGAAACAGCCGCGCCCGGTCGAGCGCCCAGAGGTCGGCGACTTCTTCGACAACGGCAATGCTGCGGTCGTCGCGGCGCGGGTCCGCGCAGATGCCGCACGGGTCGCTGGTGTCGATATTGCCGCAGATCTGGCATTCGGCGAGGCGCTCATCGACCGCCTCGAGCGCGCGCAGCAGAGGCACCAGGGCTCCTTCGCGCTTCTTGAGCAGGTGCAGGACGGCACGCCGCGCCGAGCGCGGCCCGAATCCGGGCAGGCGGGCAAGTGCGGCAGACAATGCTTCGATTTCGATAGAGGCCATAATCGGGACATAGCCGGTTCCGACGGCGCTTGTCGAAGCCCTGTCCTTCACATTACCGGCTGTTTACAAAGTGGGCGTCGAGCGAGCGACATCCCGACGGCAGAGGCGACGATATGGCAATGCGCGTTATATTCATGGGGACGCCGGATTTCGCCGTGCCCAGCCTCGACGCGCTGGTAGCGACCGGCCATCAGATTGCGGCGGTCTATACCCAGCCGCCGCGGCGCGCCGGCCGCGGCAAGGCCCTGTCGCCGTCACCCGTCCATGTCCGCGCCGAAGAGCTCGGCCTGCCGGTACGCACGCCCGAAAAGCTGCGCGATCCGGTCGACCAGTTCGGCTTTGCCGCGCTCGGCGCCGATATCGCGGTCGTCGCCGCCTATGGCCTGATCCTGCCGCGCCCCGTGCTGGAGGCTCCCCGGCTGGGTTGCGTCAACGTCCACGCGTCGCTGCTGCCGCGCTGGCGGGGCGCCGCGCCGATCCAGCGTGCGATCCTGGCCGGCGACAGCCTGACGGGCATCACCATCATGCAGATGGAAGCGGGCCTCGACACCGGGCCGATGCTGGCCCGGGCCGTCACGTCCGTCGACCGCAAGACCGCGGGGGAACTGACGGCCGAACTCGCGCAGATGGGAGCCGGGCTGCTCACGCAAACGCTGGCGAACACGCCGCCACCGGTCGCGCAGCCCGATCACGGGGTGACCTATGCCGCCAAGATCGACAAGGCCGAGGCGCGGATCGATTTTACGCTGGGCGCCCAGGCGGTCGAGCGGCAGGTTCGCGCCTTCGCACCCACGCCCGGCGCCTGGTTCGAGCATGGCGGAGAGCGCATTCGCGTGCTGGAAGCCGATGTCATCGAGGGCGGCGCCGAGGCGGGACTCGTGGCGGAGGATGGGCTGATCATCGGCTGCGGCGTGGGGCTCGTACGGCTGGCGGTCGTGCAGCGCGCGGGCCGGGCCGCCATGCGTGCCGAGGATCTGCTGCGCGGCTTCGCCATTCCCGTGGGTACCGTGTTGCCGTGACCCGATTCCGGCTGACGGTCGAATATGACGGCCGGCCCTATATGGGATGGCAACGCCAGCCGCATGGTCCCTCGGTCCAGGGCGCCATCGAAGACGCCGTGCTGCGCATTTTCGGCGAGGCGGTTACCGTTCATGCCGCAGGTCGCACCGATGCCGGTGTCCATGCGCGCGGCATGGTCGCGCATCTCGACCTCGAGCGGACGATCACGCCGTTCCGATTGCTGGGCGCGCTCAATGCAGGGCTGCGCCCGAATGCGGTATCCATCCTCGAATGCAACGTCGTCCCTGATGATTTTCATGCGCGATTTTCGTGCCTTGGCCGACATTATGAATATCGGATCGTCAATCGCCGGCCGCCGCTGACCTTTGAAGCGGGCCTGGCCTGGCGGGTGCCGGTCGCGCTCGATGCCGGTGCGATGCACGATGCCGCACAGCGCCTGGTCGGCCGCCATGATTTCACGACGTTTCGCTCGGTCCATTGCCAGGCCGACTCGCCGCTGCGGACGCTCGACCGGCTGGACGTCGTGCGCAACGGCAGGGCGATTTCGGTGAAGGCAAGCGCCCGGTCGTTCCTCCACCATCAGGTAAGGTCGATGGTCGGCTGCCTGTCGCTGGTCGGCCGCGGCAAATGGTCGGCGGATGACCTGGAGGATGCCCTGGCGGCAAAGGACCGGACGCGGCTCGGCCTCAACGCCCCGCCCGACGGCCTGTATTTCATGCAGGCCGATTATTAGACGACAAGGGCCAGCGCCTTTTCGAACATCGCCAGCTGCCACAACAGGCGCCCATGGTCGCGCTTGCCGGCGATATGGTCCGCCGCGACGCGTTCGAGGGTCTCGCGTCGGAACCAGCCGGTGTCGGCCAGTCCGGCCAGGCGACGCGCCTCGCCCGACAGCGGCCCGCGGAACCAGTCGGACACCGGCGTGACGAACCCCATTTTGCGGCGGTAGAGAATGTCGTCGGGCAGGACACCGCGCATCGCTCGCTTCATCAGCCATTTGCCCTGGCCACGACGCAGGCGCATCGACACGGGCAGCGTTGCCGCAAATTCGACCAGGCGATGGTCGAGCAGGGGTTCGCGGGCCTCGAGACTGACAGCCATGCTCGTGCGGTCGACCTTGGTCAGGATATCGCCGGGCAGCCAGATCTTGAGATCGGCATATTGCGCCCGGTCGAGCGGATCGCGCGCCGGCGCACCGGCCATGGCCGCGACATACCGGTCCTCGGCGCGATGCCCCTGCAGGCTGCGCGCAAAGCTGTCCGAAAAGAGCGCAGAGCGTTCCCCGGGCGGCGTGACCCCGACGGCGCGGGCATAGGCTTCCCCGCCGGCCAGCGCGAGCGCGGCAAAGGTCGATCGGGCGCGGAACATTTGCGGCGCCCAGTCTGCCTTGGGCCAGGCGCGCGCAAGGCTGCCGAACACCGGCTCGCGCCAGCCCTGCGGGACAAGGCCCCGGACGCGTTCCTCGACGTGCTGGAACTTGTAGCGGCGGTATCCGGCGAAGATTTCGTCCGCGCCATCGCCCGACAGCGCGACGGTGACGGTCTCGCGCGCGAGCTGGCTGACGCGCCAGGTCGCCAGCGCCGACGCATCGGCAAATGGTTCGTCGAACATCCGCGCCACGGTATCGGCCGCAGCATAATCGTCCGACGCGACCGTGCGGCTGCGATGATCGCAGGCAAAGCGCTTCGCGATTTCCGCGGCGTAGCGGGTCTCGTCATGCGCGGCACTGTCGAAGCCGATCGCGCATGTCTGGACTGGCCTGTTCGATGCCTCTGCCATGAAGGCGACGACGCTCGACGAATCGACGCCGCCGGACAGGAACGCTCCGAGCGGCACGTCGGCGACCATGCGCGAGGTGACGGCGGCGCGCAGGTGATGCTGCATCTCCGCCTCGAGATCCGCAACGGAACCCCGGGTGCGCTGCGAAAAATCGACGTCCCACCATGGCTGCGGCGCGGGCAACGGCTTGCCGCGGTCGAGCAGCAGGAAGCTGGCGGCGGGGAGCTTGCGGACGCCCTCGATCCAGCAGCTGTCGTCGGGGACATAGCCGAGCGCGAAAAAATCCTCGATCGCCTGTGGGCTAAGATCCCGCCTGACGGCAGGGTTGGCAAGCAACCCCTTGAGTTCCGACGCAAAAGCAATGCTTCCATCGGCTAGCGCGACATAGTGCAGCGGCTTCACGCCGAGCCGGTCGCGGGCGAGGAACAGGCACTGGCGGGCCACGTCGAACAGCGCAAAGGCGAACATGCCGTTGAGGCGGGGGAGGAGTTCCGGTCCCCAGGCACGCCAGCCGTGGAGCAGCACTTCGGTGTCGCTATAGGTGTGGAAGACTTTGCCGAGCCCCTGGAGCTCGCGGCGGACATCGGCGAAATTGTAGATTTCGCCGTTGAACACGACGACGACCTGCTCGTCGGCAGTCAGCATCGGCTGTGCGCCGCCTTCGAGGTCGATGATCGACAGGCGGCGGTGGCCGAGACAAACACCACGCGCGGTCCAAATGCCCCCGCCGTCGGGCCCGCGGTGCAGCATCGCATCGGTCATCGCCACGACACGCGCCGGATCGACGGGCTTCGGCGTGCCCAGGTGAAAGATGCCGGCAATGCCGCACATGAACGTTAGCGCCCCTTTGCCTGCGCGAGCATGGCGGTCACGCGCGGCTGCGGATCGCCCAAATCCCGAAGGAAGGCAACCAGCGCGTCGTGCGCGCCCTTCCCCTCCGCAGACACGATGAAGGTGGCCGCGGACTGGTCCCCGCCGGTCAGCCGTGCACGGAGCGTGGCGAGCTTGACGGCCGTGCGACCCGGTGCTGCGGCACCGCCGACAAACCAGAAGGTTACAGCCTCGCGCGCCGCTTTTCGGGGGCCCATCAAGCGGTCTGCCTTGCCGCCGCCGAGCGCCGGCAGGTCGGCGGCCCATGCCCAGCGGCCAGCCGGATCGGCGGCGCCCTGCCCGAATGCAACGATTTCGCGGCCATGACCCTGCCAGCCATAGAGCGCCACGCCGATATCGACACGCTGTCCCGCGGTATTGCCGTAGCGCCCGAAAAGACGGTGGTCGGCACCGTCGAATCGCGGCGTCCAGGGCGTTGCCGGCAGGTCGCCAACACGCGACCAGCCGGCCACGACCGGCAGATCGACCTGCGCCGGCAGCATAGCGCGCCCGGCGGCCGATGCCATGCTGTCCCACGCGACCGGCACTGCGGCGACCCCGACGACAAGCGGCGCCAGGACAAGCACCGGCGCCACCGGCCGCCAGACGGGGAAGGTTCTGCCGCCCAGCCAGGCTTCGCCGAGCCGCCGGTCGAAAAAGGGCCAGGCCGCCCCCATGATGGCGATCATTACGAGCGCGAAGAACACCCAGCCATAGACGATGTGATCGAATCCGGTGGCGGCCTTAACCCCGACGAATTCAGCGGCAAAGATCGTCGCCCAGGCACGGACGGCATTGGCCAGCACCGGTACGGTCAATGCGGCGGCCATGAACAACGTGCGGCGCAGCGGCGAGCGAAAGCAGACATGTGCGGCAAGCGCGCCATAAGCGACCATCGCGACGAGGAATTTCACGCCGGCGCACGCCTCGGCCACTTCGAACCAGCCGGCGCGGGTCGTGATGAAGACGCCGTCGATGCTCGCCGGCACGCCGGTCAGGTGCAGCAGTCCCATCGTCATCCTGGCGGTCAGCGTTTGCATCGGCCCGGTGAGTTCGTCACCGAAAGGCACGAGGAAAATCAGGTAGAACAACGGGAATAGGATCGCGCGGACTGCGGCCGGCCCGAGGATCGCGACGATGCTGGCCTGAACCATGAGGACGAGCCCGACATGCCGTACGATCGCGACCCCGCCTGCCTGGCCCATGAGCCAGACGAGTGACGCACCGAGGACCAGCGCCAGCCCGGGAAGCCAGCCGGCAGGTGTCGTCTGCACGACCTCCGGACGACGCAGCCAGATGAGCCAGCCGGTGATCGGCACGATATAAAGGCAATGCTGATATGTGGAGATGTTCCACCACAGCCCTGCCATATCGGCCGCGTCGCGTGCGAACAGGGCAATGAGCGCGGCGAGCGCGAAGGCAACGACCAGAAGCGGTTTCCGCCATGCCTCCTCGCGGAGACCAAAGCGGGCGGCGCCTTGTGCGACATCCCCGTGCGCAGCACACGCGCTCTCGACCCGGGCGGCGGACAGGCGCGGCGTCATGCGACCAGTTCGGCCAAGGGCGCGAGGCACGCGGCCCAGCTGTACCGCGCGCAGACGCGGTTCCGTGCCGCAGCGCCGACGGCGCCTGCGCAGCGCGGATCCGTAAGCAGTGCGGCGATGGCCTCGGCCTGAGCTGCGGGGCTGTCCGCCACCAGCAGCTCGGTGCCGGCCTCGGCGTCGATGCCCTCGGCTGCGGCGGACGAGGCGACCACCGGCCTGCCCATTGCCATGGCCTCGAGCACCTTGTTCTGGATGCCGCGCGCCAGCGCCAGCGGCGCGACCACGACATCAGCGGCCGCAAGCCACGGCCGCGTATCAGCGACTTCGCCGGTGACGACGACGTTGGGCGCCGCCAGCGCGCGGACCGCAGCGGTCGGTGCCCGACCGACGATTGCGAAGCAGGCCGTTGGCAGCAAGGGCAAGACCTCATGCGCAAAAGCGGTCACGCCCTCGACATTGGGGGCATAGTCCATCTGGCCAGTGAACACGATCAACGGGTGCGGCGCCTCGGCGAGACCAACGGTGCCCGGCGCGAAACGCGCTGCGTCGACCCCGTTCTCGATGGCAAGTGCAGGCAAGCCGGTCGCCGCGGTGAAGACCGCCGCTTCCGCACGGCTGACGAAAATCGCGGCATCGGCCCGCCGCGCCGTTGCCATCTCGAACGCGGCCAGGCGCTTTGCCTCGTGGCGCAGTGCGACGCCAGCCAACCCGCGGGCCGCAGCGCCCTGTTGGGCGAACTTTGCCGAATCCATGTCGACGAAATCCATGATGAACTTTGCGTCTGTCCCCCGGGGCACATAATGCGCCATCTGGCCCGAGAAGGCGAAGACAGTGCCGATGCTGCCACGTGCCAAACGGTCGCGCACCGCCCGATGCAGAGTGGGCAGCGAAAACAGCTCGACCGAGGCGGGACGGCCCGTCACCAACGCGCGAGCCATGGCTTGCCCTTTCGAGGCGGGCCGCACGGCCGTGGTCACGCTGGCAGCAACTGCTTCCACCCTGGCGATGTGCTGCCGGTCTCCCCCATCGTCGATTGGCGCGACGACATGGACGGGCCGCAGTTTCGCCAGCGCCTCGAGCATGTGCCAGGACCGGATCCGGTCGCCGCGATCCGGCGGCCAGGGCAGGCGATGCGCCAGGAACAGAATTTCGGTTGCCGTCACCCCAGGCCCCGCGCAATCATCGGACCGAGGCGATTGGCGATCGACAGCGGCAGCCGCGACCAGAGTCGGACCTGCAAGCTGTATTTCGGGTCCAGCGGATTGATGCTGCGCTTTGGCTTGCCGTCGAGTGTTTTAGACGCATAAACAAGGGGTTGCCCCTCAAACCCCCAATTTTGCTTGAACCGGGCCGCGCCCGTCCCTGTCTTTGATCGCCCAAAGTCGAAAGCGATGCAGCCGCGCGTGCGGGCATGCCGCATCAACGCGAAGTACATCATGTCGTTGGCTCGCCACGTGCGCGCAGCTGCGGTGCCGCCGCCCCAATAGGGCAAGACCTGTCCGCGATGATAAAGGCTCAGCACGCTTGCCAGCGGCTCGCCTCCCCGGCGCACGGTAAGAATGTCGGCATCGTCGCCGAAGGCGTCGAGGACCTCGCTGAACAGGGCTTTGGGAAACACCGGCGTCCCCAGATTGCGCACGCTGGTCGCATAGACATGATAATGCGCATCGCGGCTGCTTGCGGTTCGGCCGACGTCGACGGTCAGGTCGAAGCCAAGGGCCTTGCGTACCTCGGCGCGCTGTTTCCGCGGGATGGCAAGCAGCTCGGCGTCGTCATCTGCAGCCAGCGGGCGCGTGAAGCCAAGATAGGTGGTATCGTCGCGGTCCCACCCGGCGGGGAGATACCCGCCCCGCAATTCGACACCTGGGCACGACAGGCGGGCTGCCAGCCGCAAGGCTTCGGTCGCCAGGGCTTCACCGACGTCGTCACTGTCGCACAATATGCCACCGCCTACGGCAAAACCGCTTGAGGCGAGCGCCCTGCCGAACAGAGGGGAGTGGAGTTCGATAAGGGGCAGGATACCCGTGAGCACCGTGTTCCCGCGCCCGCCAACGCCGCTCGCGAGGCAGGAACTGCCTGCGAACGCCTCCGATCCGCCCCGGGCGATAAGGACGTGCGCCGTCTGGCGGCACCCCCGGGCCACGGCCCGTCCCCATTCCAGCCGGTGAAAAGCGGTCGCCGACCGATGCGCCGCGACATAGGCGGCGATGGCCACGTCGTCGTCGGGGCTGGCAAGGCGGACCGACATCAGCCCAGCCGGGCGTGTTCGCGGGCGGCGACCGCATCGTAACGGCCCCATTCGAAATCGGCGGCCAGACGCCGCAGCTTGCCCGCCATCGCCGACAGATTGGTATAGTGGCGAAGCTTCGATCTCAGCGGCGCGTCGGCAACGAACGGCTGGCCGGGATCCATGTCCCACGGGTGAAAATAGAAGGTCGCAGGGCGGCCCTGCCCGTTCGCCTGCGCAACAGCACGCCGCGACAAAGCATAGGGAAACAGGCGGAAAAAGCCGCCCCCGGCACCGAATTTCTTGCGGGCAAGCTCGACGATCGTCACGGGAAGCTCGACCAGCGGGCTGTCTGCAACAGGCCTGAAGGCGAACCGGGGTGCGTCCGGCCACCCATAGTGATCGTGCTTCAGCGGCGCGACGCTCGACGAATAGGCATATCCGCATTCGGCCAGGATGTCGTGGGCCCAGGGGGTGCGCCTGTCGATCGAGAAACTCGGCGCGCGATACCCGGAAACGGCAGCGCCGGACGCATCTTCCAATGCCTTTCGCGCGCGGTCGATATCGGTCCGAAACTGGTCCGGGCCCATGGTGAAGACGCGAACATGGTCCCAGCCGTGGCTGGCAACTTCGTGCCCGGAAGCGACGATGCGTCGGATGAGCGCCGGATGTGCCTGCGCCACGCAGCCGAGCGTGAAGAAAGTCGCCTTCACTCCTGCTTCGGCGAACAGGGCCAGCACGGCGTCGGTATTGCGCTCGACGCGAACTTCCTTGTTTGCCCAATCGGCGCGCGAAATGGTCCGCTCGAAGGCGCCGACCATGTACCAGTCCTCGACGTCGACCGAGAGGGCGTTGAGCATGGCGGCCTGCCTCGCGGGTTCAGGCTGGTCGCGCGCGCGCGAAGTCCTGCTGGGCGGCCTCGTCGCGTTCCACCCAGTCGATCATCAGGGTCAACACCCGCCGAAGAGCCGCCTCCTGCGCTTCGACCTGGCTTTCCAGCAGCGCAATGCGAGCGGCAAGCTCGTCGGCGCGCAGGTCGGATGTCGCAGAGTGATGTGGCGTCGGCACGGCGTCGAAGCGCTGCTCCTCGTGCCCGAAATCGCCGACCACGCTGTCGACGAGCCCTTCCTCTATGTCATCGACCCCTTCGATGGCGGCAAGCAGCAGGATCCTGGTCGCGAGCTGGTTGATCCGGCGCGGAATGCCTGCCGACGCGGCGTGCAGGGCAAGCGCGGCTTCGGGGTGGACGCGCGGACGCCCGGTCCAGCCGACGACGGCCAGACGATGTTCGAGATAAGGCAGCACTTCGTCGGCGTTCATCCCGTCGAGGTGATGCGTCGCGATCACGCGCTGGCGGAGCTGTTCGAGCGCCGGCGAGGCAAGTCGCTCCCGGAATTCGGGCTGCCCCAGCAAGAGGATCTGCAGCAGCGGGCGGCTTCCCGACTGGAAGTTCGACAGCATCCGCAGCTCTTCGAGTGCCGAAACCGGCAGGTTCTGGGCTTCGTCGACGATCAGCAATGTCTTGCGACCCTCACGGGCCCGGTCGACGAGATAACGCTCGATGCGGTCGAGCAATTGCGCCTTGGCCACGCCGTCGGTTGGCAGGTCGAAACCTTGCGCCGCGAGCCGGAGGATGTCGTCGCCCTCGACCTGGGTGGAGACGAGCCTGATGACCGCGACCCGCGCCGGATCGAGCCGATCCATGAGCAGGCCGACCAGCGTCGTCTTGCCGGCGCCGATTTCCCCCGTCACGACGATGAACCCCTCGGCCTGCTGCAGGCCATAGCCGAGATACGCCATCGCCTTTTTGTGCGTAGCGCTTTCGAACCAGAATCGCGGATCGGGCGTCAGGGCGAACGGCGGCGCGGTCAGGCCATAATGGTCGGTGTAGCTCATCTTGTGATTGCCCTGCCCTTAAAACGTGTATCGCGCGCCGAGCTGCGCGGCACCGACCAGGCTCGACTCCACTCCGTCGACGCTGTTCGCATACAGCCCGACCGCCGCAGTGCCCGACAAGCGAGGCCCGAAGTTGCGACGGTAGCTTGCCGTGCCGCCCACGCCAAGCACGCGCGGTGCGCCCGCCACGCCCGGCTCGTACCAGTCGACATAGACCGAAGTGTCGATCACCGAAGCCCCGTCGATCTGGTAGGTCACGGCACCCTGCAGATAGGCGCTGGCGTCGGTCGTGCCGTCGATCGCGAATCCTGCGACCGGTGGCGCGTGGAAATTGCGCTGGGCATAGCCGGCAGCGAGGCCCCAGCCCAGGCGGCCACTGGACTTGCGGTAGATCGCTCCGATGCCGCGGCTCCGATAGACGCCCTGCGATACCGACTG
>CBDFMO010000012.1:0-283291 GCA_965249705.1 Sphingomonas sp.
CTGATCACCGACCCGGTCGGCTTCGGCGCGGTCACCACAATCTCGTCGGTCGACGTCTCGGGCGCCCCCTGAGGCGCGGGATCGGCGGCAAGGGCCGGTACGGAAAGCAAGGCCAGGCCCACCGCGGGTAAACATACGAATCGCATCGCACTTGCATAACCAGCAAACATGAATGCTGCATTGCGGCATCTGCTCGTGCCCGGAAGCCAGCCTCCATTGTGATCCGACGTTGCAAGTAGCAGGCTCGGTCAACGTTTCACGCCATTGCAGATCGGTCCAGAACGGCGTCGATCGATGGGCGTCTGAAGCAGTCTTATCCTGTTGCCTCGTTTCGCCTTTAGCGCCTGACCGAGAGTAGTTTATCCAGGACAGCAAATCGTCGCACCATATTGGAGGCATATTCTCGTGTATTCAGACGGGGCTCGCTCCACATCCGAGCTATTGACCATTGGAAGGGGCAGCGACACATGTCAGAATTACTGTCGAGGGCCGAAAAAATGGCGCTTCATTCGAGCTTGGATTCGCGCCGAAGTGTGTGGATTGTCTCCGATCACGCGCTTGCGGATGTCGAGCTTGAAGGAGCTGCCCTGGCCGCCGGCTTGCGCCCATCGCGCAAGCTGACCCTTTCCGCAGCCGAAACCGAACTCAAGCTGCGGCCGCACGGCACACTCTTGATCGTCGACATCGGCGCGGAAGAACAGCCGGGTGAGGAGGCTCTGCTCGCACGAATCGACGTCGAAGCGGAATGGCGCGCACAAAGCGCCGTGATCTGCTTTGGCTTGGGCGCAATAGATCGTGTTGCAGCGCGTGTTTCGGCACCTTTTGCGACGCTGCTGTGCGAACCGTCGATGCTCGAGCGGGTGGCAGCCCTTGGCGTTGCCAGCGCCGAAGCCTCAGTGACCTTGCAGGAGATCGACGCGGTCAGGGATACCGCGCGACTTCATCAGATTGCCGATGAGGTCGCCCGCATAGCCCGCGCCCTGGCAGGCGCCTCCGACGAGTCCGGGCAAACTGTGTCCGACGGGCTCATCGGCTATCGCGCGGGCCTCCCCGACCCCCATCCGGTGCGCGGCAAGACCGTGCGCGCTGAGGACATTCGGACGATGATCCGGCTCCGACGGCAGAGGGAGGCACTTTTTCCGGTGGAGATGTTCGCCGATCCCGCCTGGGACATGATGCTCGACCTGATGGCGGCTCGAATCGAGCGGATAAAAGTGGCGGTCTCCAGCTTGTGCATTGCCGCCGCAGTGCCGCCGACAACCACGCTGCGGTGGATTCGCACGCTGACCGACTTCGGCATCTTCGTTCGCGTCGCCGACCCCACCGACAGGCGTCGGGTCTTCATCGAACTGTCCGAACCGGCGGCGGCGAAGCTGCTCGAATTTCTCGGCGCTGCAAAGCGACAGGGCGTCGGGACCGTCTGACCCTATTCCGGCAAAAAGTCGGGCACGGACAGGTAGCGCTCTCCCGTGTCGTAATTGAAACCCAAGATCCTGGAATTTGCGTCCAGCTCCGGCAGCTTCTGGGCGATTGCCGCCAGTGTTGCACCCGAGGATATCCCGACGAGCATGCCCTCCTCCGCGGCGGCGCGCCGGGCCATGGTCTTGGCATCGGCCGGGTCGACCTTGATGACGCCGTCAAGTAACTGCGTGTGGAGGTTGGCCGGCACGAAGCCCGCGCCGATGCCCTGGATGGGATGTGGTCCGGGCTGCCCGCCCGAAATGACGGGTGACAGCGTCGGCTCGACCGCGAACACTTTCAGCTTCGGCCAGGCCGCCTTGAGCACCTGCGCACAGCCCGTGATATGGCCCCCGGTGCCCACCCCTGTGATCATGGCGTCCAGTCCGTCAGGAAAGTCTGCAAGGATTTCCTGCGCGGTCGTACGTACATGGACGTCGATGTTTGCCGGGTTCTCGAACTGCTGCGGCATCCACGCGCCAGGGGTCGACTCAACCAGCTCGATGGCGCGCTCGATGGCGCCCTTCATGCCCTTTTCCCGCGGCGTCAGATCGAAAGTCGCGCCATAGGCAAGCATAAGCCGGCGGCGCTCGATGCTCATGCTTTCGGGCATGACGAGCACGAGCTTGTAGCCTTTGACCGCGGCGACCATCGCGAGCCCGATGCCCGTATTGCCCGACGTCGGCTCGACGATCGTCCCGCCGGGCTTGAGAGCGCCCGACCGCTCTGCATCCTCGATCATGGCCAGCGCAATGCGGTCCTTGATCGATCCACCCGGGTTGCTGCGCTCCGACTTGATCCACACTTCGGCATCGGGAAACAGGTGGCTTACCCGGATATGGGCGGTGTTACCGATCGTCTCGAGAATATTGGCGGCTTTCATGCGGGTTTCTCCTGCATCACGGCGTTGCTGAGGGCGGTTTCGGGCGGATCGAACGTACGGGCATGGCGAAGCTCTGGAAAGATGTAGGACCAGCCGAGCGCCACCGCCACAGCGGCGCCGCCGCCGATAACGACGGCGCCAACCGGACCGAGTAGCGCCGCAGCAATGCCGGACTGTACTTCGCCGAGCTCGTTGGAAGCGGAAATGGCCAAGCCCGATACCGCCGAGACGCGCCCGCGCATCGAATCCGGCGTGTGCAGCTGGACCAGCGACGATCGCACATACACGGACAGCATGTCGAAACCGCCAAGGGCGGCGAGGGCCGCGAGTGACAGGCCCATGTGTTTGGAGAGGCCAAAGACAATCGTCGCCAGCCCGAAGGCCACGACGGCGCCAATCATCTTGACGCCAACATTGTTGTGCAGCGGGCGCCACGAGAACCACAGTGCCACCAATGCGGCACCGACGGCGGGCGACGCACGCAATATGCCGAGGCCGGGCGTGCCGACGTGAAGGATGTCGCGCGCATAGACGGGTAGCATGGCCGTGGCGCCCCCCAGCAGGACAGCGAACAGGTCAAGGGTGATCGCGCCCAGCAGGAAGCGATGTCCTCGCACATACGCGAGCCCATCGGCCATCTGCCCCAGCGGAGTCGTCGAGCCGCGGAAGGGCGGCGGGACGACGCGGCGCACGGGCGACAGGGCCAGGATGGCGATGAACATCAGTGCGGCTGCCGTCCAATAAGGGAGCGATGGCTGCGCCGCGTACAGAAAGCCGCCGAGAGCTGGTCCGGCAACTGACGCGGACTGCCAAGCAATCGAGCTCATGGCGATTGCTCTCGGGAGAAGGGCGGGGGGCACGATGTTCGGCGCAATTGCGGACATCGCCGGCCCTACGAAAACCCGCGCAACGCCGTGCATTGCGGCCAAGGTGAATAATAGCGGCAGGGTAAGCAGGCTGTTGGCGGTGGCATAGCCGAGTGCCAGCGCGACGCACATGTCGATGGCATTGGCGATTCGCGCGACGGTTCGCCTTTCGTAGCGGTCGGCGGCCCACCCCGCGACGGGCGTCAGCAGGGCGAGGGGAACGAACTGGAACAGGCCGACCAGCCCGATTTGCAGCGAAGCTTCGCGGATCGACATGCCGTAGCTGGACCGGGCTGTGTCATACACCTGATAGCCGATGATCACGACCATCCCCATGGTCGAAAGGACCGCCGCGAAGCGCGCGATCCAGTACAGCCTGAAGTCCGGAATCGAAAGCGGCGAGGATGGTTCGGTCGCGGTCACACGAAGCCTTTGGCCCGCAATGACCGTTGCTGCAACATAGACCGTCCTTGCCGCCCCGAAAGTCAGGCTTCGTTGAGGAACGTCAGCAGGTCCCGTGTGACCTGATCCTTGTGGGTGACGAGCACACCGTGGGCGGCGCCTTCATATTCGATCAGCCGGGCGTGCGGAATGGCGGCGGCGGCACGGCGCGCGCTGATGTCGATCGGCACGGTGCGGTCGTCGGTCCCATGGATGATGAGGGTCGGCAGGTCGAACGATGCCATGTCGCCGCGAAAGTCGGTTGCCGAAAAGGCGTCGACGCAGGCGAGCGTCGGCCACAGGCCGGCGAGCATCGCCATCTGGAAGAAGCTGTCGAGCACGCCGTCGCTGACGGCTTTCGTGATCCAGCCATTGCCGAAGAACTGCGGGGCAAAGGTCCGCATGAAACCGGCGCGGTCGTCGCGGATACCGGCCTTCATGTCTTCGAACACCTTGGCGGGGGCGCCATCGGGGTTGTCGGCCGTCTGGAGCATGAAGGGGACCACCGACGAGATCAGCGCGACCTTCGAGACGCCTTCCTTGTCGTGGCGGGACAGATAACGGGCAACTTCGCCGCCACCCATCGAGAAGCCGACAAGGAGCGCGTCCTCGACTTCGGCGGCCTCGATCACATCGGCGAGGTCATCGGCGAACGTGTCATAGTCATAGCCGTCCCAGGGCTGGTCGGACCGGCCGAAGCCGCGCCGGTCATAGGCCGTGACACGATGCCCGGCCTCGGCCAGCACCAGCGCCACATCATCCCAGCTGTCGGCGTTGAGCGGCCAGCCGTGGACGAGGACGATATCGCGACCTTCTTCCCCCCACTGCTTGACGTAGAGATCGGTTTCATCGCGCGTGGTGATGAGCGGCATGTCGTGTCTCCTTGAGGGGGTTCGTCGCAGGAACGTTCATGCCCCGCCAAGGTTGCGAACGTGCGACAGGTTTCAGGCGACCGGCACGCTGTTCCCCACCTGCAACACCGCGCCATCGGTGATCGTGACCCGGTCGCCGACTTTCGTTGCGCCGAAGAGCTTTTCCGCAAAGGCATCGGGGATCCCGACACAGCCGTTGCTGCCCCAGTCGATGCGGACCTTTGCCCCGTGGATGAAGACCCCGGACGTCGTCAGCCGCTGCGCCCAGGGCATCGGCGCCGGGCGGCCCGCATCGTCGACGTAGGTGTTGGAGTGATAGTCCTTGTGCTTGGACAGGATGCTGAAGGCGCCGACCGGCGTCGGCTTGCCCGTCGCGCCATGTTCGATGACAGCGACGCCGATCTCGTGCCCGCCGCGGAACACCGACATCATCTGGGCCTTCAGGTCGACGGCGACGAAGACCATGTCGCCATCCGGACCGCCGACAGGGGCGGCGGATTCGTCCCAGACCCAGTCGCCGTGCCTCATCTTGTGGTCGATGCTGAGCGCCGAACGAATGGGGTAAAGCGCGGGGTCGGCCGGGGCTGGCGGCGCTTTCGGCACGGCCGGCCGGGGGACCGCGGGCGGCGCCTTCGGGGCCGGCGCGGCGGCGGGCCAGAGCGCGATTGCCCCGGCGCCGAGGAGCGCCGTACCGATCAGGGCCGCGGCAATGCGTTCGACCGAAAGGGATGCGGAGCGTGCCATGACGTGCGCCTATAGCCGCTCCCGGTTTAACGGATCGCTAGCGCCCACGCCGTGCCTAGGGCGCGTAGCGGATGGTGGCCGTGCCCGTTGCGGTCACGGGCATGTACAGCCCCTGGCCATAGGCCTCGATCCGGCCGTTCTCGACCTTGGTCAGCCGGGCCGAGAGCAGGAAGTCGCCGACCCGCTTCGTTTCGATCGCGGCATTAGCCTTGCGCAGGACCTCGTTGTAATCCTTGGCGAAGTTTTCGGTCAGCGCCGACTGGATCGCCCCTTGCGTGTCCGCCGACAGGGCAATCTGGGCAAGCAGGTTGGTCGCGGGACTGTCGGTCGTGCCGGTAATCGCCAAATTGCGGACGCTCACGACCTGCGACCCGGGTTCGTTGACCGGCGTGCCGGTCAGCCAGACCACCCCCTTGGGCTTGAGGATGCCGTTGGGCCCTTCGGCATCAATCTGGATCCCCACGGCGATCTTGTCGCCCGTCGTGCCGTAGATCGTCACCGTGCCGAACTGCACTTTCACGGGGCCGACGTTTGGCAGGACGATCCCCTTTCGCGCCAGCTTGCCGAGAGCCTTGGCGACAACAGGTTCGAGCTCGGCGTAGGAGGCAATCACGGGCACGAACAGCCGGGCGTTGGCGGCCGGCCGATCGAAGCCCAGCGGGGGCAGCGGCGTCGGCTTGCGGGTTTCGGGACGCGGTCCCACGAAGGTCTCGGTCAGCGCGGTTGCCGTCAAATAGAGCTGGATATCCTTGCCGACGACCCGGTAGCCGCCATAGGCGATGCGCTGGGGCGTGACGCGCAGCCAGACCGGCGGATTTTTTGCGTTGAGCTCGAGCGCGACGAAGCCCTTGTTCCACGCCTTGGCCGCTTCGGCGCGGGCGTTGAGGGCCGACAATTCGCGCGGCAAGGTCCGTTCGAGCCCGGCGATCACTTGTTGCAGGCGTGGGTCGACCTTGCTGGCGAATTTCAGCCGTTGGCCGAGAAACTCGGTGCCGGGGACCTGCGTCCATTTATAGTCGATGTCGACCTTGGCCGTGGGCTGCCAGGCCGCTGTCATGCCGAGGCGCGCCGTGGCGCGGACGCGCGCCGCCGCCGTCGCGGTCTTTTGCTTGATGATATGGCCGATGTCCTTTGCCGCGACCTGCACGTCGACCGGCATCGACAGGGTCAGCGCCTCGCCCGAACCGCCGACGGTGATCGGCCCGCGAACGGCGGTGCCGACGACCCGGCACGAGATGTCGGGCGTGATCTTCAGCCGGCCCTTGAAGATGCGCTGGGCGGGAACGCAGGCCTTTTTCACCTCGTCGACCTGCCATAGCACGCGCGGCACCCGGGCATTGAGCGCGCGTTCGAGCTCGACCACCTTCGCGGTGATCGGCACGTCGATGTACGACGGCTGTTCGGCCACGGGCGCGGCGCTGTCCACGCGCGGCGGGGCCGGCGTGGTCGCGACCCTGCTGCACGCCACCAGCGCGCCGCCGAGCAAGACGGTCGTGGCCAATCCCGAAGTGCGACGCATGGCGATCCCCCTGCGACCTGCGGTAACCGAGGGGGCGGTGTCCTGCCAAGCGCGATTATGCCGGCGGAGGGCGTTGCCGAAGGTCACGAACGTCCCACGAGTTCGTGCAAAAAGTCTGCCGAACCGGTCTCCAGGAACGACGAAATGAGGGCGTCGCAGGTCGCGCAATGCGACACACGCCTGCGACGCAGGACCGCGAGCGCCAGCCGATCGTCATAGCGCATGCGGCTGCCGATCTGTCGCCCGCCAAAGAACACCGGATCACGAGTGCCGTTGGTCGCGCGGTCGAGCGCCCTGGCCTCGACGCGGTCGATTGCCACTTCGAGCGCTTCGTCCCACGCATCCGCAAAGCTCGCCGCATCGCCGCGCGCGCGCAGGCGATAGGCGGACTTGGCCGACATGCCTGCATAGCAGGCCGCCATGCTGACCGACCCGCACGCCATCAGCGCGTCGATGAAGTCGCGCTGCCGCGCGGGCGTCCATCCGTCGCGGCGCGGGGCGAGAGGAACCGGATCGAAGGCGATCTGGAGGTGAGCGGGGAGGAGTGGTTCGGCCATCCACGAGTCTATGCGGGAAAGCGCGGGCTGTAGGACAGGGGTTTCTTCGAGCTGCTTTCGTTCAGGGGAGGGGCCATGGAGACTTGCGCGCGGCCCAAGCGTTCTTCGCCCATGCCGCCGCCGCTCACCCCCGACCAGCGCTACATCATCGTCGATGGCGTGCTGTGGCGGGCGAGCAATCCCGAGCTGTCCGAGGCGCGCCGGTCCGAACTGGTCGGGGAATTGATGGATGCGCGCCGCGCGGTGGCGGGGGCGCTGAAGGCCGGGGACGCGGGCGCGGAAGCCGCTGCGCGTGCGCGCGTGCAGGCGGCGAAAGTGGCACTGGGCGAGCGCGGGCCGGTGTGGTGGGACGACGGGGCGCCGGACTATAACCGGCGGCGGGTAGAGGGGACGCTGTATGATAAGCGTCACTTGACAGGCGACATCTGAATCCGCATATTGCCGTATGGAAATCGAGAGCATCCGTCACAAGGCGCTCAGGCATTTTGCAGAAACCGGCAATGCCAAGGGGTTGCCCGGTAATCTTATCGGAAGGCTTCGCAATATGCTGGCCTATCTATCAGTCGTCGGGTCGCCCGAAGAGCTTCATATCCCGCCAAATTATGGGGCGCATCGTTTGACCGGCAACCTCAACGGAAGGTGGTCGCTGACCGTGACCAAGAATTGGCGAATTATTTTTTGCATTAATGATGCCCTCGGCATCGAAGACCTTGATCTGGAGGATTATCACTGATGGCCATCAAGCTGCATCCGAGCTTTGCCGTCCACCCCGGCGAATGGCTGCGGACCGAAATCGTCGAGCCGTATGGCCTGAATGTCACCGAGACGGCGGGAAAGCTGCATGTAACGCGTCAGGCGATGAGCAATTTGCTAAATGGTACTGCGGGTCTGTCGGCAGAGATGGCAATCCGGTTTGAAAAGGCGTTCGGCGTGCAGGCCGATACGATGATGCGGATGCAGGCGGCGCACGATCTGGCTGAGGTGCGGGCGCGGGAAGGAGAGATTCTGGTGGAGCGGGTAGCTGCCTAGTCAGCGTTGGCTGAGCCAACTGGAACACTCGCCTTCCAAATGTCGCCATAAGCTTCGAATTCGAGCGCTGTGAATGTACTGTCCGCAGGTTGGATGGTCGTTGGCGAACGAACCGCAAAATCTTTGAGCGAAGCCAGTTCCATATTCTATCTTCCTGCCGTTACAAAGCTGTCCAGCACCCGCTTGCGCCCCGCGCTTTCGAAATCGATCTCGAGCTTGTTGCCCTCGATCTCGGCGATGATGCCGTAGCCGAACTTGGTGTGGAACACGCGCTGGCCCAGCGACAGGTCGTCGCGGCCCTTGTTGCCCAGGCTGATCGCGGGGCCGCGCGCCTCGACGATGCGCTGGGGAGCGGTGGTAAAGCTGGAGTTGACGCTGGCGGCGCGCTGCCAGCCGGGGCCGCGGCCGGTGCCGCGCGCGACATCGGCAAAGGGATCGGCGCGTTCGGACCAGTTGGCCTGCCACAGGCTGGCGCCACCCGACATGGTGGTTTCGTGCTCGATATTGTCGGCCGGGAGTTCGCCGACGAAGCGGCTGGGGATGCTGCTCGTCCACTGGCCGTAGATGCGGCGGTTGGCGGCGTGGAGGATCGTCGCCGACTGGCGCGCGCGGGTGATCGCGACATAGGCGAGGCGGCGTTCCTCCTCGAGCGAGTTGAGCCCGCCCTCGTCGAGCGCGCGCTGCGAGGGGAAAACGCCTTCTTCCCAGCCGACGAGGAACACCTTGTCGAATTCCAGCCCCTTGGCGGCGTGGATGGTCATGATCGTGACCTTGGCCTCGTTTGCCGCAGCCTCGTTGTCCATCACGAGGCTGACATGTTCGAGGAAGTCGCCGAGCGTCTCGTACTCCTCCATCGCGCGGGCGAGTTCGGTGAGGTTTTCCAGGCGCCCGCTGGCCTCGACGGTCTTTTCGGCCTGGAGCGCGGCGGTGTAGCCGCTTTCGTCGAGCATCTGCCGCGCGAGGTCGGCGTGGTTCATCGTGCTCGCCATGTCGCGCCAGCGCGCAATGTCGCCGACGAGATTGCCGAGCGCGCGGCGCGCCTGCGGGGTCAGCTCGTCGGTGTCGAGGATGCGCGCGGCAACATGGGTGAGGGGAATGCCCTCGGCACGCGCCAGCATCTGCATCTTGGCGACCGCCTTGTCGCCGAGACCCCGCTTCGGCACGTTGACGATGCGTTCGAAGGCAAGGTCGTCGGCGGGCTGGTTGATGAGCCGCAGATAGGCGAGCGCGTCGCGGATTTCGGCGCGTTCGTAGAAGCGGAAACCCCCGACGATGCGGTAAGGCATGCCGATCGCGATGAAGCGGTCCTCGAACTCGCGGCTCTGGTATTGCGCGCGGATGAGGATGGCGACGCCGTCGAGGCTGTTTTGCCCCTTGGGTGCGCGGTGCTGCCACGCCTCGATCTCGTCGCCGACGCGGCGGGCCTCCTCGGGACCGTCCCACACGCCGATGACCTTGACCCGGTCGCCCTGCGGCAGGTCGGTGAACAGCGTCTTGCCGAGGCGGCCGGTGTTGTTGGCGATGACGCCGCTGGCCGCCGCCAGGATGTGCGGGGTGCTGCGGTAATTCTGTTCGAGGCGGATCACCTTGGCGCCGGGAAAATCCTTTTCGAACTTCAGGATGTTTTCGACCTGCGCGCCACGCCAGCTGTAGATCGACTGGTCGTCGTCACCGACGCAGCAGATGTTCTTGCGCTGCTGCGCGAGCAGGCGGAGCCAGAGATACTGCGACGAATTGGTGTCCTGATACTCGTCGACCATGATGTAGCGAAAGCGGTTCTGATAGTTTTCAAGCACATCGCGGTGGGTCTTCAGAATCACCAGCATGTGCAGCAACAGGTCGCCGAAGTCGCAGGCGTTGAGCGCCTTCAGCCGTGCCTGATAGGCGGCGTACAGCTCGCCACCGCGACCGTTGGCGAACAGCTCGCTTTCGCCCGCGCCGATGTCTTCGGGGACCAGCCCCTTGTTCTTCCACCCGTCGATGACTCCGGCGAGCGCGCGGGCGGTGAAGCGTTTCTCGTCGAGGTCGGCGGCGATGATGAGTTGCTTCATCACCCGGAGCTGGTCGTCGGTGTCGAGGATCGTGAAATTGCTTTGCAGGCCGACGAGTTCGGCGTGGCGACGGAGCATCTTGGCGGCGATCGCGTGGAACGTGCCCAGCCAGGGCATCCCCTCGACCGCGTCGCCGATGAGGCCGCGAACGCGCTCGCGCATCTCGCGCGCGGCCTTGTTGGTGAAGGTGACGCTCAGGATTTCGGACGGATAGGCCTTGCGCGTGTAGACGAGGTGCGCGAGGCGCGCGGTGAGCGCCGCCGTCTTGCCGGTGCCAGCGCCGGCGAGGACGAGGACGGGGCCGTCGGTGGTGAGCACGGCATCGCGCTGCGGCGGATTGAGACCGCGCAGATAGGGCGCATCAGGCTGGTTTGGCTGGGGAAGACTCATCGGTGAACAGCTAGGGAACGCGGGGCCTCGGGGCAACCTTGACCTGATGCGGATGTTGCGCCAGCGCGGGGCCATGCACGACCGCGCCCCTACCGCCCGCGTCCTCGGCGCCTCGCTGACGGGGACGGCGGTCGAGTTCTATGATTTCTACATCTATGCGACCGCGGCGTCGCTGGTGTTCGGGACGGCGTTCTTCCCGCCGAGCGATCCGGGGGTGGGGCTGCTGCTGTCCTACGCGACGCTCGCGGTGGCGTTCGTCGCGCGGCCGGTGGGGGCGATCGCCTTCGGGCATTTCGGCGACCGGATCGGGCGCAAATCGACGCTCGTCGCCTCGCTGCTGATCATGGGGCTGTCGACGCTCTTCATCGCTTTCCTGCCGACCTATGCCGACATCGGCTGGATCGCGCCGGCGCTGCTGTGCCTGTTGCGCTTCGGCCAGGGGTTCGGGCTGGGCGGCGAATGGTCGGGCGCGGCGCTGCTCGCGGTCGAGAATGCGCCGCCGGGGTGGCGCGGGCGGTTCGGCTGCGTGCCGCAACTGGGGGCGCCGGTCGGGTTCATCGCGGCGAACGGGCTGTTCCTGGTGCTGGGGCTGGTGCTGTCGCCCGACGACTTTCGCGCCTGGGGCTGGCGGGTGCCGTTCGTGCTGTCGATCGTGCTGGTCGGCGTCGGGCTGTGGGTGCGGCTGAAGCTGCACGAGACGCCGGCCTTTGCCGCCGCGCTCAGGCAAGCGCCGCCGCCGAAAGTGCCGCTGGCCGAGGTGTTTTCGACGCATGGCGGCGCGGTGCTGGCCGGGACCCTGGGCGCGGTCGCATGTTTTGCGGTGTTCTATGTCACGACGGCGTTTGCGCTCGGCTATGGGACGACGACGCTGGGCTATGCGCGCGCGGCGTTCCTTCAGCTGCAGCTCGGCGCGATCCTGTTCATGGCGGCGGGGATCATGGCAGCGGGGTGGCTGTCCGACAGGTGGAGCCCGGCGCACGTCCTGATGATCGGCTGCACGGGCGTGCCAGTGGTGGCAGCCTTGATGCCGGTGATGCTGGTGGCAGGGGCCCCGGGGGCGGTGTTCGCGTGGCTGGCGCTGGCGCTCGTCGTGATGGGCTTCGTCTACGGGCCGCTCGGCGCCTGGCTGCCTGGCCTGTTCGCGCCGCGCGTGGCCTATACAGGGACGGCGATCGCGTTCAACGTGGGCGGGGTGATCGGCGGCGGGCTGACCCCGTTGATCGCGGCCTGGCTGGCAGGACATGGCGGGCTGGCGATGGTCGGGGTTTACCTCGCCGGCGCGGGGGTGTTGAGTTTGGGGGCGCTGGTGGCCGTGCGGCCGAGGGGGCAGGTATGACGAGTGAGATCGCTGCGATGGCGCCGGACGACCGCGACGAATTTGCCGCGATCTGGATCCCGTGGCTGCGCTCGATGGGGCGTGAGCCCGAGGCGGAGGATCTGGCGATCATGGCCGACCCGGCGCGCTATTATCGCGATGCGGGGGGCGAGGCGTTTCTGGCGAAGATCGACGGCAAGACGGTCGGGGCGGTCGCGATCAAGGGGCTGGGCGACGCGGGGTTCGAGTTCTGCAAGCTGGTCGTGACCGAGGATGCGCGCGGGTCGGGGCTTGGGCCGGCGCTGGTGCAGAAATGCCTCGATTTCGCGGCCGGGCAGGGCGGCAAGCCGCTCTACCTGCAGTCGTTCAACGCGCTCGACGTGGCGCTGCGCATTTACCGCCGGATGGGCTTCGTCGATGCCGATCCGCCGGCCGCGATGAACGTGCTCGCGCGGACCGAAGTGATCATGATGAAGGCGACCGCAGCAGCGTGATCATCGCCCTGCCGTAAACGCGTTCGGCTTCGGCCTCGAAGCCTTCGACGGCGACGGCTTCGCCCTTGGCGGTCTCGACCGTGACGAGCGCGCCGGGCGCCAGCCAGCCGAGGCGCAGGCAGCGTTCGAGCGCGACGACGGCGGCGCCGCTGCGGTAGGGCGGGTCGAGCATGACGAGGTCGTAAGGCGCAGGTGTGGGGCCGAGCGCGGTCACCGATTGGGCGCGGACGTCGCTGAGCGGCGCGGCGTTCATCTTGGCGATGTTGGTGCGCAGCGCGTCGAGCGCCGCGGTGTCCTGTTCGACGAAGGTGCAATGCCCCGCGCCGCGCGAGAGCGCCTCGAGCCCGAGCGCGCCGCTGCCGGCGAACAGGTCGAGGACGCGCAGCCCCTCGAAACTGCCGAGGCGGCTGACCAGCATCGAGAACAGCCCCTCGCGCGTCCGGTCGGCAGTGGGGCGCGTTTCGATGCCCTTGGGGGCAACGAGCGGACGCCCGCGCCAGTTGCCGGCGATGATCCTCATGACTTGCGCGGGCGGCTGTTGGGCTTCGGCTTGGCTTTTGCCCAGCTTGCCTTGGGTTTCGGCCGGGGTGGGCGGGGGGTTTCGGGGGAGGTCGCTGCGGCGGGTGCGCGCGCGGGGGTGGGTGCGCGTGCCGGGGCTGCGGGCTTGGACCGGTCTACGGGGTCCGGGCGATATTTGGGGATGGGCGTTCTGTCAGCCGAGGGTGCGGTCCGCCCCTCACCCCGCCGCGCTGGGGCGCGTGTCTCCCTCTCCCGGGAGGGAGAGGGAGAGGGGAAAGAAGGGCGCGCGATTTTGCTGGGGGTGATGCGCCAGTGCTTGCGCAGGGCGGTGCCCTTGATGCCAGGTTCGGGCGCGGGTTGGGGTTCGGCGTTGCCGAGCTCCTTCAGGAATTCGACCAGCTCGTGCTGCTTGACCTCCTCGACTTCGCCCGGGGGCAGATCCTCGAGCGCGAAGGGGCCGTAGCTCGTTCGGATCAGGCGGCTGACGCGGAGACCGAGGTGTTCGAGCACGCGGCGGACTTCGCGGTTCTTGCCCTCTTTCAGGGTCATTTCGATCCATACATTGGTGCCGGTGCGCCGTTCGAGGTTGGCGTCGATCTGGCCATAGCGGACGCCGTCGATCTCGATGCCGTGGATCAGTTCCTCGAGCTGGGCCTGGGTGACCGGCCCATAGGCGCGCGCCCGGTAGCTGCGCGGAATGCCAGTCGAGGGGAGTTCGAGGCGGCGCTTGAGCGCGCCGTCGGTCGTCATCAGCAGCAGCCCCTCGGTATTGAGATCGAGGCGACCGACGGGCACGGTGCGCGGCATGCCGGGGGGCAGCCTGTCGTAGATCGTCGCACGCCCCTTCATGTCGCGTTCGGCGGTCAGCAGGCCGGTGGGCTTGTGATAGCGGAACAGGCGGGTCGGCTCGGGCGCGGCGACGGGGTTGCCATCGACCGTGATGCCCTTGAGGCTGGTCACGATCGTGGCGGGTGTCTCGAGCGGCACGCCGTCGATGGCGATGCGGCGCTCCTCGATCATCCGCTCGATCTCGCGCCGCGACGCGATGCCCGCGCGGGCGAGGAGTTTTGCGATGCGTTGTTGGTCGGCCATAGCCCTGCGATAGGGGGTGAAGGTGTTTCACGCAAAGGCGCAAAGAAGAAGGTAAGGCGCAAAGGGATCGAACTTGCGGCAACGACCCGCGAAGCAGGTTCCTGTTCGATGCAACACGGGACGACCAGTCCGCTTAAGCGGGATAAAACCACACATGTGGCCTCTTAGCGCCTTAACCTCTTCTTCGCGCCTTTGCGTGAAAACGTCGCTTTACAACCGCCGTTCCACCTCGTCGTGAAAGGCGCGGATGCCCGTTTCGAGGGTGCCGAGGGTGACGCGGTCGATGGCGCCCGAGGCCAGCCCCTGCTGGCCGAGCTCGGCCGCGTGGAAATCTTCCTGCGAAAAGACCTTGCCATCGAGCAGGTCCCAGCTGCGCTGCCAGTGGTCGCGCGCCTTGTCCGTTGCGGGCGGTTCCGGGATGAGCATGAAATCCTCGACGAGCGTGCGGCCTTCGCCTTGCGGCATCAGGACCATCAGGTTGACGTAATCCGGGCTGAAGATGACGACCGCGTTCGGGAACAGCGTGTAGGTGAAGGTGACGGTGCGGCGCAGGGCGGCCAGATCGTCGAGATCGCCCATGTCGGCGGCGCGCCCGACGGCCGAGCGCCGGTGCGGGCCGACCGTGTCGCCCGACGTCACGCCATCCTTGAAGAACGGCCCGATGCTGCCGCTGTGAAGGCGGAGGACGTGATAACTTTCGAGAAAGGCGTCGTGGATCAGCTTCCAGTTGGCAGCGACGTCATGCGTGCGGCGTGCGAACAGGTGCAGATCGGGCAGGCCGAGCGCGGCGAAGTCATGGCCGAGGGTTTTGGCGTCCTGGAACGCGTCGCCCCGGACTTGATCCGGGGCTTGGCTTTCGTTTTTCGATGCAGCGTCGGAGAAGCCATGCCCCGGATCAAGTCCGGGGCGACGTTGTTGGGGCAGCACCCAGATCAGGCCGCCTGCCTCGACGCTCGGCAGTTCGCGGAGGCCGAAGTCGGTCTTGTCGAGCCCCGGGAACGTCTCGGGCCGCGGCATTGCCTTCAGGCTGCCGTCGAGGAGATAGCTCCAGGCGTGATAGGGGCAGACGAGCAGCTTGGCGCAGACCGGCTCGGCCCTTTCGACCAGCCGCGTGCCGCGATGCTGGCAGACGTTGAGGAAGACATGCGCCACGCCTTCCGCGTCGCGGGACAGCAGCAGCGGACGGCCGAAACCGTCGTGCGGCACGGCGCTGCCCGGGCCGAGCAGTGCGGACGGCGCGATCACCTGGGGCAGGGCATCGAACAGCGCGGCGCGTTCGGCGGCATAGCGATCCGCACAGGTATAGGCGCTGGCTTCGACGTGCGTGATGCGGCCGGGCGCACGCTGCACGCCATCGGCGATCTCCTGCGCCAAGGCGCGTTGCCCGAGGGTGAGCGCGTTCATGCAACCACTCCGCTTGCCCGACCTTGTCGAAGGCCCATGCTTCATTACAACAGGGGTTAAGAACAAAGCAGCCCTTCGACAAGCTCGGGGAAGCGGCTGGCACCGAAGGGGCATAAATGACCGAAGCAGCGATTGAATCCGGTACGCGCAGCCTTGGAGCCGCGATCAGGCCCTATGTCGAGCCCGCGCCGCTGGCCGCCTTTTTCCTCGGCGTGTCGTCCGGCTTTCCGTTTGCGATGATCGCCGCGACGCTGACCACGAGACTGGCGCAGGACGGGATCGACAAGAAGACCGTGACGGCATTTGCGCTGGCCTTTCTCGTCTATAATTTCAAATGGCTCTGGGCCTGGATTGTCGACGGGGTCCGCCTGCCGGTCATCGGCGCGCTGGGGCAGCGCGTGTCGTGGCTGATCGTGGCAGGCCTTTTCGTGATTGCCGCCGTGGTCAACCTCGCGCTCGCCGACCCGAAGTCGAACATCGTCTGGACGGCCTATTGCGCGATCCTGGTCGGTGCGGCGGGCGCAACCTATGACATCGTCATCGATGCCTATCGGATCGAGCTGCTCGAGCCGCATCAGCTGGGTGCCGGGTCGGGCATGTCGCAATATGGCTGGCGCATCGGCTCGGCAGGCGCTGCCGCCATCGCTCTCGTCGTCGCCGCACGCTATGGCTGGGCGATCGGCTATATTTCGTGCGCCGCGCTGGCCTTGCCCGCGATGATCGTGGGACTCGTCATGGGCGAACCGGCCCGCCGCGTCGTGGTCATCGCGAAACGCGGTATCGGGGAAGTGGCGGCCTCGATCTGGGGACCGTTTGCCGAGTTCATGCAGCGCCGGGGCGCCGTGCTCGTGCTGGCCTTTATCCTGGTTCACAAGATCGGCGACACGCTGGCGAACCTGACCTTCCGACTGCTGTTCGACGACCTCCATTTTTCCAATGACGAGATCGCGCTCTACGATGTCGGCATCGGATTCTGGGCGTTTCTGATCGGGGTCTTCATCGGCGGCGTGCTATATGCGCGCATGGGACTGAAAAGGTCGGTCATGCTGGCGCTGATCCTCATGGCCGTCTCGAACCTCAGCTTTGCGGCGCTCGCCGCGGTCGGGCACAGCAACCTCGGCATGGCGGGCGCCATCGGCTTCGAGAACATCGCCAGCGGCTATGGCGGGGTCGTGGTCGTCGCCTATTTCTCCGCGCTGTGCGACTTGCGCTTCACCGCGGCGCAATATGCGTTGATCTCCGCGGCGGCGAGCATCGTCGGGCGGTTCGTGACGGGAACCGGCGCGGGCTCGATGATCGAGACCATGGGCTATGTGAACTTCTACCTGATGACGACGGTCGTCGCCCTGCCGGGGATCCTCATCTACTGGTGGATGATGCACACGGGGCTGGTCGACGAAGCGCTGGGGAGCGCGGCTACGTCGGAAGCTGATCGTTGAGGCGCAGGACTTCGCCGCACAGGTAGAGCGAGCCGACGACCAGCGTGGGTGCGGTGCGGGCGGCGAGGGCGTGGTCGAGCGTCGGCGCCGCCCGGCCGCCCCATTGGCGGGCCAATGCCGCAGGATCATGGCTTTCATGGCCCGGGACTTCGAGGAACGTCAGGCTAAGCGCATGGGGAGCGAGCGCGGCGAGGATCGCGTCGGCGTCCTTGTTGGCGAGGATGCCGATGACGAGGTGCATCGGCTGCTGCGCGAGTTCGCGCGCGAGGACCTCGGCTGCGGCGGCATTGTGCGCGCCGTCGATCCAGATCGGGCCTTTGGTCGTCAGGGGTCCGTCGGCGAGGCGCTGGTAGCGCGCGGGCCAGGTCGTGGCGCCGATGCCCGCGCGGATGGCGGTGTCCGGAACGCCGCGCAGGCGAAGCATTTGCGCGGCGAGATTGGCGTTGCGCCGCTGGTGCGCGCCCGCGAGGCCGGGCTGCAGGGTCGGGTCGACCTGCCAGTCGCGCCCTTCGAGGAGCAGCGGGGCGCCGGCAGCGGTGGCGACGCTTTCGATGCGGGCAAGGGCTTCGGGCAATTGGGCGAGGCAGACGAGGGGGACGCCGGGCTTGGCGATCCCGGCTTTCTCCCCCGCGATTTCGGCGAGCGTGTCGCCGAGGAACGCCTGATGGTCGATGCCGACCTGAGCGATGCCGCAGACGACCGGAGTCACGACATTGGTGGCGTCGAGCCGCCCGCCGAGGCCGACTTCGATGACGCAGGCGTCGGCGGGGGTGCGGCTGAAGGCGAGGAAGGCCGCGGCGGTCGTCGCCTCGAAAAAGCTCGGGCCGAGGTCATGGGCTTCGGCGATGTCGAGGACTTCGGCGAGGAGCGGGGCCAGCGCCGCGTCGTCGATCAACCGGCCGCCGACGCGGATGCGTTCGTTGAAGCGCACAAGGTGCGGGCTGGTATAGGCATGGACCGTCTGCCCCGCCGCCTCGAGCGCGGCGCGCAGGAAGGCGCAGGTCGATCCCTTGCCGTTCGTCCCCGCGACATGGAAGACGGGGGGCAGGCGGCGGTGGGGGTTGCCGAGCAGGGCCAGCAGCGCCGTGATGCGCTCTAGGCCAAGGATGTCGCGGCCGGGCGACAGCTGCGCGAAGCGGTCGAGCTGGGCCTGGACGGCGGGGTCGGACGAGCGGGCGTGATCGGGCATAAATCTCCCTCTCCCCGCTCGCGGGGAGAGGGCCGGGGAGAGGGGGAGTCCGCTCCGTCACGGCCTAAGCTGATGTTGTGAGACTGCCCCTCTCCCCGACCCTCTCCCCTGAAGGGGAGAGGGAGTTAAGCTGCCGCTTTCGCGCTCATCAGATAGCCGATTATGCGCGACAGCGTTTCCTTCAGCTCGCCGCGCTTGACGACCATGTCGAGCATGCCGTGCTCGAGCAGATATTCGGCGCGCTGGAACCCCTCGGGCAGTTTCTCGCGGATCGTGCTTTCGATGACGCGCTGCCCGGCAAAGCCGATGAGCGCGCCGGGTTCGGCGATCTGGATGTCGCCGAGCATCGCATAGCTGGCGGTGACGCCGCCGGTCGTCGGGTCGGTCATGACGACGATATAGGGCAGGCCGGCCTCGCGCAGCATCGAGATGGCGACTGTGGTCTTGGGCATCTGCATGAGCGACAAAATGCCCTCCTGCATGCGTGCGCCGCCCGCCGCCGTGAAAATGATATAGGGCGCGCGGATATCGATCGCGGCCTCGACCCCGGCGACGAAGGCCGCGCCGACACCGATGCCCATCGACCCGCCCATGAAGGCGAAGTCCTGCACGCCGACGATCGCGCGCTGGCCCTCGATATTGCCGCGCGCGGTGACCAGCGCGTCATATTCGCCGGTCGCGGTGCGCGCGGCCTTGATGCGGTCGGTGTATTTCTTCGAATCGCGGAACTTCAGCGGTCTTCGGCCACGCGGGGTGCGGGAAGCAGGCTGTAGCCCGCGTCGAAGATCTGGTCGAAGCGCGCCTGCGGGCCGATGCGGCCGTGGTGGCCGCACGACGGGCAGACCGAGAGATTCTCCAGATATTCGCGCGTGAACACCATCTGCGAGCAACCCGGGCATTTGATCCACAGATTGTCGGGTGTCTCGCGCTTGGCGATGAAGGGGATGCGGTTACGTACGCGGTCGAGCCAGCTCATGGGAAGTCTCTACTGTTATCCCCGCACAAAGGAAACACAGCTCCTCTCCCCTCGCGGGAGAGGATAGCGAAGCTTGCCAGCTTGCTGGCTTGCTGGCTAGCGCAGCTTGGAGAGGGGGCGGCGGTCGAGCTTATGCGTGCCGACCCCTCACCCTCCCACGGCTCCGCCGCGGGCCCCTCCCTCTCCCGCAAGGGGAGAGGGGCTAAGTGTGCACCGCGTCGGCGAGTGAGCGGACATAGGCTTCGACGTGCGGGGCGGCATCCGCGCCGTGTTGCCCGACGATTTCGACGATGGCCGAGCCGACGACGACGCCATCGGCGACCTGAGCGATGGCGGCGGCTTGTTCGGGCGTGCGGACGCCGAAGCCGACGGCGACGGGGAGGGTGGTGGCGGCCTTGAGCCTGGCGACGGCGGCCTCGATGCTCGTTTGCGCGGCTTGCTGTAGGCCGGTGATGCCCGCGACCGAGACATAATAGAGGAACCCGCTCGCCCCCTCGAGCACCGCGGGCAGGCGCGCGGCGTCGGTGGTGGGGGTGGCGAGGCGGATCGGGGCGACGCCGGCGGCGCGCAGCGGCGCGGCAAGTTCGTCCTCCTCGGGCGGCAGGTCGACGCAGATGACGCCGTCGACGCCGGCGTGCACGCATTGCTCGGCAAACCAGTCGCTGCCGCGGATCGTCATCGGGTTGGCATAGCCCATCAGGACGAGCGGGACGTTCGGGTGCCGCGCGCGGAAATCGGCGGCGAGCTTGAAGATGTCGGCGGTTTTGGTGCCCGCGGCGAGGCTGCGAAGGTTCGCGGCCTGGATCGCGGGGCCGTCGGCCATCGGGTCGGTGAAGGGCATACCGAGCTCGATGACATCCGCCCCGCCCGCGACGAGCGCGTCGAGGATTTCGGGCGTGGGGCCGTCGCCTGCGGTGACGAAGGTAACGAGGGCGGGGCCGCGCGAGAAGGCGGTGGAGAATCGCGTCAAAGCTTCACCCCCAGCGCGTCCGCGACCGTGAAAATGTCCTTGTCGCCGCGCCCGCACAGATTGACGATGATGATCTTGTCCTTCGACATCGTCGGCGCGCGCTTGATGACGGCGGCGATGGCGTGGCTGGGTTCGAGCGCGGGGATGATGCCTTCGAGGCGGCAGAGCGTCTTGAACGCCTCCAGCGCCTCGACATCGGTGATGCTGTCGTACTCGACGCGGCCGATTTCCTTGAGCCAGCTGTGCTCGGGGCCGATGCCGGGATAGTCGAGGCCCGCGCTGATCGAATGCGCCTCGGTGATCTGGCCGTCCTCGTCCTGCAGCAGGAATGTCTTGTTGCCGTGGAGGATGCCCGGCGATCCGCCTGCAAGCGAGGCGGCGTGTTCCTTGTCGAGGCCGTGGCCCGCCGCCTCGATGCCGAGCATCGCCACGTCGCCGTCGTCGAGGAAGGGGTGGAACAGGCCGATCGCGTTCGAGCCGCCGCCTATGCTGGCGACGAGCAGGTCGGGCAGTCGGCCCTCGCGGTCGAGCATCTGCGCGCGCGCTTCCTTGCCGATCACGCTCTGGAAATCGCGGACGAGCTCGGGATAGGGATGCGGGCCCGCAGCCGTGCCGATGATGTAGAACGTGTCCTCGACATTGGCGACCCAGTGGCGCAGCGCCTCGTTCATGGCGTCCTTGAGCGTTGCCGAGCCGCTGGTCACGGGGACGATCTCGGCGCCGAGCAGCTTCATGCGGAAGACGTTGGGCGACTGGCGCTCGACGTCGCGCGCGCCCATGAAGATGGTGCAGGGCAGGCCGAAACGCGCGGCAACCGTCGCGGTCGCCACGCCGTGCTGGCCCGCGCCGGTCTCGGCAATGATCTTCGTCTTGCCCATGCGCATCGCGAGCAGGATCTGGCCGATGCAATTGTTGATCTTGTGCGCGCCGGTGTGGTTCAGCTCGTCGCGCTTGAAGTAGATTTTGGCGCCGCCCAGCTCCTCGGTCAGCCGTTCGGCGAAATAGAGCGGCGAAGGGCGGCCGACATAATGTTCGAGCAGGTCGTCGAACTGCGCCGCGAACGCCGGGTCGCCCTTGGCGGCGGTATAGGCACGCTCGAGGTCGAGGATCAGCGGCATCAGGGTTTCGGCGACATAGCGGCCGCCGAACTGGCCGAAATGGCCGTTTTCGTCGGGTTGCGCGCGCAGGGTGTTCGGGCGGGTGTCGGCTAAAGTCATAGTCGCGCGGCTTTAAGGAACGCGGCTATCTTGTCCACATCCTTCATGCCGGGGGCACGTTCGACGCCCGAGGAGACATCGACCAGCGGTGCGCCGGTCATGCGGATCGCGTTCGCGACATTGCCGGCGTCGAGGCCGCCCGACAGCGCCCAGGGGAGGGGATGGCGGTGACCCTGAAGCAGGGTCCAGTCGAAACGCAGGCCGTTCCCGCCCGGCAGGTCGCCGCCCTCGGGCGGCTTGGCGTCGTAGAGGACGAGGTCGGCCGCACCCCGGTAGCGCGCCGCGGCGTCGCGGTCGGCGGCGGTGCGGACGGGGATCGCCTTCCACGTTTCGCGGCCATGAGTTTTGCCAAGGCGCGCAACGGTTTCGGGCGTTTCCTGGCCATGGAGTTGCAGGATGTCGAGGGGAACCTGCGACAGGATGCGCGCCAGCTCGTCGGCATTCGGATCGACGAACAGCCCCACCGACTTGACATGTGCGGGCACGCGCGCGGCGAGCGCCGCCGCCTGGTCGGGGGACAGGTTGCGCGGGCTTTTGGGAAAAAACACGAATCCGACGTGGCTCGCGCCATGCCGGATGGCGGCGTCGAGCGTGTCGGGTGTCGAGAGGCCGCAGATTTTGATGAGGGTCATGGCTGCTTTCTCCCCCTCCCCGTCAGGAGAGAGGGTCGGGAGAGGAAATCTAAAGCGTCGCCTCGATCGCCCGCACGGCCGCATCGGGATCGGGTGCCTGGGTGATGGGGCGCCCGACGACGAGAATGCTTGCGCCGGCGTCCAGCGCCGCGCGCGGCGTCACGACGCGTTTCTGATCGCCGACATGGCCGTCGGCGGGGCGGACGCCCGGAACGACGAAGAAGCCCTGCGGCCAGTAGCGGTGGGCTGCCCTAACCTCGTCCCCCGAACAGACGACGCCGTCGAGACCCGCTTCGCGTGCGGCCGCGGTCAGGCGCAGGACCTGGTCATGGGGAGAGCCCGCAACGCCCGCGCTTGCGAGATCGCTGGCATCGAGGCTCGTCAGCACGGTGACGCCGACGACCTTGCAGCCCTGCGGTGCTGCGGCCTTGGCATCCTCCATCATGGCACGGCCGCCGGCGGCATGCACCGTCAGGATCGCCGGATTGAGCGGGGCAAGCGCCTGGACCGCCTTGGCGACGGTGTTGGGAATGTCGTGCAGCTTCAGGTCGAGGAAGATCGGCAGGTGCAGCCTGGCCATTTCGTGCACGCCGGTGCGGCCATTGGCCGCGAAGAATTCGAGGCCAAGCTTGATTCCCCCGACATGGCGGCCGACCCGCGTCGCGATGGCGATCGCGCGATCGAGTTCGGGCGTGTCGATGGCGACCCAGATCGGGCTCATGCACCGCGCCTCATGCGACACCCGGCGGCGGGGCGATGGGCGACGCGCCCGGCGGGGCCATTTCCTGTGGCGCCAAGGGCGGCGCGGGCGGCGGCAGGGCTTCGGTCAGCGCGCGGTTCGCATTGTCGAGACGGCGACGCAGGCTCCAGCGGGTGGCGCGGTGGACGATCAGCATCGGCACGAGGCCCAGCAGGAAGGTGATGAGCATGAGGATCGGCAATTGGGTGTCGAGCACCATGTCGCTCCACAATCTTACCGTGACCCGCGTCCAGTTGGCGGTCGAGAAGATGACGCCGACGACTGCAAGAACGACCCAGAAAACAGTGCGCAGGAACTGCATGCGGCAACAACCCTATGTGGCGAACGGGCGCAGTCTAGGCCGGACTAGGCCGCTTTGCCAGAGAGCGCCGCCAGGCGGTTGCGCAGTTCCACGAGCGTTTCGGGAATCGCCGTGAGGCGGGGCGCTTCGCGATCGAGGATTGCGCCAAAGGCGGCGCATTTGGCGCGTGTCACCGCCGCCGCGCCCAGCGCGCCGGCCGGCAGCGTGGCCACGATGATGTCGATCATCCGCTCCGCCCCGTGCAGCCGGCCCCAGAGATAGTCGTTTTCGCGATAGGCGCGGCTGAAGAACGCACCGAAGCTGTTGAACTGGATCCCCTTCAGCACGGCGGCCCCGCCCGAGAGGCTGGTCGCATCCTCGGGTGCGATGCGATCGACCATGACGGGGTCGAACTCGTCGAACCCCTCTCCCTGGAGCAGCGCGAGCGTGGCGACGTCGTAAAAGGGAAAGCCCAGATAGGCGAGCAGGGGCTGGCGACGATGCGTGCGGAAGCAGGCGCCGATGGCCTCGGCCATTTCGGCGTCGGTCTGCGCATCCAGGCGCGCAAGGTTCCACTGGGCAGCGATCGCGTCGAGCAGGCTGCGGGCATCCGTCCCCTCGACGGGCGACAGGAAATGCGGCGATTCGCGCTCCAGATAGCGCGCGAGACAGGCGAAAACGGTCTTGCGAACGCCTTCGTAATCCACCGACGCGCTCTCGTCGGCCAGTGCGGCAAGGCGCCTCGCCACGAAGCGGAGGCGACGAATGCGATAGCGCAGGTCGAGCGGTGTCAGGTCGCTGCGTTGTCCCAGTTCGTGGACAATGGCCTCGGCACCGATTCGCGAAGGCGTCAGGCGCGCGAGCGAATCGGCGATGCCGGCGCGGGCGATCTCGCGATAGGCGACATAGGAATGGCCTGCATCGCGTGCCGCGCGCTCGCCCGCGCGGGCGCGCCACGTGGCAAGGCGCGCCGACGTCGGCCGGTCAAGGAACAATGTCCGCCCGAACATGTGCTCGACCGAAGCCTCGACCTGGGGGCGCAGGGCCTCGACGATCCGCCGGGTGCGCGCGATGCGCGCGCTGCGGCCGGCGATCGCTTCAAGATTGTCGCGGATCGGCTGGGTACGGGGAATGTCGGACAGCGCGCCGAACAATGTGGTGAAAAAGCCGGGCGTGTCGTCGTTGCCCGACAGCTTGATGCTCTTCATGCCCGGCTTCGGATCGACATAGACGAAGCGCCGATCGACCTCGCGGCGCGAGGGACGATCACGCAAGGCGTCGATCGCCGGGCGGAACGGCGCGTTGGCGAGCACCGACCCGTCGATCAGCGCGGTCGTCTCGGCCGTGCCGGCCGCTACCTGGCGGGGGAGTACTCGGGCGAGGAAGTCGGCACGGCCGGGCCAGGCGACTCCGGCCGTCTCCAGCGCGCGGTCGAGTTCGGCGACAGTGAACGGCGGAAAGGCGCCCGGGAAGCTTGCGGTCGCACGCGCGGCAAAGACCAGGCCGGGGATTTCACCGAGCTGTGCCATGCTGCCCGGTGCATCGCGAAAGCCGAGGGTCAGGCGATGTTCGGTCTCGACGATCATCGGCGGCGAGTGGATCGGCAGGGCCTCAGGGTGGCCGCTGAAGTCGGTGACCGTCACGAACAGGTCGAGCGGTTGCTCGTCGGGCAGCAGGCGCGGTCCCTTGGGTCCGCGTGCCATCGCCGCAAAGGCGTCGAGCAGCATCGCGTCGAACACTTCGCCCCCGAACGGCGGTTCGAACCAGCGCGAGCGCACGAAGCGGGTGAGCTTGGCATAGATTTCGTCGCGGTTGCGGGCGTCGAGCCCATCGTCCCACTTCTCGCCCTGCCGTCCGGCAAAGGCCCAGGCGATCGGCGAGGCCCAGAGTTTCGAGACACGCGACGGCGCACGGGCTTCGGGATCGAGCAATGCGTCGACATCGGCCTTGTCGAGCCACATGTCGGTCAGCGGGTCGAGCGAGTGGCCGGTCGCGACTGCCTGCGCCAGGAAAATGCCGTTGATCCCTCCTGCACTTGCGCCCGCCACGATATCGGCGAGCACGCGCAGCCGGGTGTCCGTCGTTTCCTGGATCAAGCGGAGCAGGTCGGCATAGGCGCCCTCCACCGGGTCCGCGGGCGGCGTGTCGTCGAAGAACGACCGGCTGGCGCGCGCAAGGTGCCACACTTCCTTGGTGACGCCGTGCATGTACACGGCAAGGCTGATCCCCCCATAGCAGATGAGGGCAAGGCGGAGTTCTTTTTCGCGCATGGCCGCGTCTTGCACGGGGTAGGGGCGCGTAAAAGCCGGTGCTAGGAATGTTGCGCCCAGCCGTGCATGTCGGTGCGGTGAACGGTTGCATTCGGGACGTGATTTGAGCGTGGACTCCTTCAGAGCTGCTGTCGATGCGCCGGCCGTGCCGCGCGACCTGTGCACCGACTGCGGCATATCGCGCACGCCGGACGCCAAGCGGTGCGGTCGTGCCTGCCAATTCATCGCGCCCGATTATCCCGCCATGGAAGCGCAGGTGCACGGACGCGCGCGCGACCCGGACCGGCCCGACGAACTGCATTTCGGCCCGTTCCAGCGCATGGTGCGGGCGTCGCTGGTGCCGCCGAGCCGCGGCGCGCAATGGACCGGGATCACGACGCGGATTGCCGAGCGTTTGCTGGAAACCGGCGCCGTCGATGCGGTGCTGACGATGGCGCCCGACCCGGACGACAAGTGGCGTCCGGTACCGGTGCTCGTGACCAAGCCCGAAGGCATGGCGGCCTGTCGCGGCATGCGCATGGGCTATGCGCCGCTGCTCGCGCTGCTCGAACCCGCGCTGGCCGCCGGGTATGCGCGCCTCGCGGTGATCGGCATCCCGTGCCAGGTCCATGCGCTGCGCCGCCTCGAAAAGGAGCTCGGCTTCGAGCGGCTCTATGTCGTGGGGACGCCGTGTTCGGACAATACGACGACCGAGCGGTTCCACGCGTTCCTGGCGCTGCTCGACGACGATCCCGAGACGATCACCTACCTCGAATTTCGCGCGGATTACCGCGTCGAACTGCGCTTTGCCGATGGCCGGGTGAAGACCATCCCGTTCCTGCAGCTGCCGATCTCGAAACTGCCGGGCGATTTCTTTCCGCTGACCTGTCGCACCTGTGTCGACTACACCAACGTGCTGGCCGACATCACGATCGGCTATATGGGCGGGCAGGGCGCGCAATGGCTGATCGTCCGCAACGATCGCGGGGCCGAATTGCTGGGTCTGCTAGGCGAAGAGGTCAGCCTGTCCGCACCGGGCAGCAAGGGAAAGCGTGCCGGGGCGGTCAGGGGGTTCCTGGCGAATGTCGAGCGCGCGGCCGGCGGGCTGCCGCTGCGCGCGATGCCCGACTGGGTGCGGCCGATCGTCGCCTGGCTGATGCCGCGCTTCGGGCCGCGCGGCCTCGAGTTCGCGCGCACCCGGGTCGAAATGAAGGCGGGCGAAACCGTGATGCACCTGCGCCGCGAGGAACCGCGTCGGATGAAATACATGGTCCCGGCGCATATCTGGGCGCTCGTCGCGCCTTATGGCGTGACAGCTTCCCCGTCAGAACGGCCCGCCGAGGCCGCTCAGCCGCCCGCGCTTGAAAGCCGCCCCTGAGCCGGGCCCGGCCTGACCGTCGCGGTCACCAGCAGCCGAAGCAGTTCGGGCAGGCTGCGCACTCCGAATTTGGCCATGACGGCCGCGCGGTGCATTTCGACGGTGCGCGTCGAGATCGAGAGCTGGCCGGCGATCTGCTTGTTCGACCGGCCCGAGACCAGCGCCGCAAGCACTTCCGTCTGGCGCCCGGTCAGCTGGTAGTGGCGGGCCACCGAGGGCACGCAATCTTCCAGATTCTGCGTCGGCGACGGCTTAAGGGCCTGGCTCGCGAGCGCCAGAGCGTCCCGCAACCGGTTCGTACTGATGGGCTTTTGCAGGATTTCGATCGCCCCTGCCTTCATGGCTTCGACCGCATTCTCTACATTGGTATGGCCCGACATGACGACCGCGGGAAAGGATCCGCGGACGCCGGCGGTCGCGCGGATCAGCTCGATGCCCGAAAGGTCGTCCATGCACAGGTCGACCAGCATGCACCCCGGATCGAGGCCGGGCAGCGCGTTCAGGAAGGCCGCCCCGCTGGCGAACGGACGATCGGTGCAGCCGATGTCCTGCACCAGCCCGCTTACGACTTCGCGTACGATCGGCTCGTCATCGATGATATAAACAGCAGTCACGTAGGTCCCTATTTGCCAGATGCGATTGCGCCGGCCCCATGGACTAAAATCTGCACTATAAACACCGTAATGACCGCAGGATAGCGTTGGTTCCACCGTAAGGTTCGGGGGTTAGATCGAATTTCGTCGGGATTGGTCCCCTGACAGGTCGCGCCGGCTCCCCTGTTCGGTGCGCACCGCTGCGATGGCGGGTTGCCTTCCCCAGATTTTCGCAACCCGCCATTTAGCCAGCTTGAACAAGCCGGCAGCCTTCGCTAATGTTCCCGTTCCGTTCAATTGGGAAATCGCCATGGCCAAGGCCCAGAAGCGCTATGTCTGCCAGGCCTGTGGTTCCGTCGCGTCCAAATGGGGCGGTCAGTGCGACGACTGCCTCGAATGGAACACGCTGGTCGAGGATGCCGGCGCCGTCGTGACGCCGTTCTCCGCCCGCCACAACCTGCAGCACGGGGGCCGCGCGCTGGCGCTGGTCGCGCTCGACAGCGCGACGAAGCTGCCCGAACGCATGTCATGCGGCATTGCCGAATTCGACCGCGCCCTCGGCGGCGGGTTCGTTGCCGGGTCGGCGACGCTGATGAGCGGCGACCCGGGCATCGGCAAATCGACGCTCTTGCTGCAGGCGGCGGCCAAGCTGGCCCTCGCGGGAAAGCAGGTCGTCTATGTGTCCGGCGAGGAAGCCGCCGACCAGGTCAGGCTGCGGGCGCAGCGGCTGGGGCTTGGCCATGCTCCCGTCGGCCTGGCGAGCGCGACGTCGGTTCGCGACATTCTCGCAACGTTTTCCGCCTCTCCGGCAATGGGCGCGCCGGACCTTCTCGTGATCGATTCGATCCAGACGATGCATTCCGACCTGATCGAGGGCGCGCCGGGAACGGTGTCGCAGGTCCGCGCTTCGGCCGGGGAACTGATCCGCTTTGCCAAAGAGCGCGGCTCGGCGGTCGTGCTCGTGGGGCATGTGACCAAGGACGGCAGCATCGCGGGGCCGCGGGTGCTCGAACACATGGTCGATACCGTGCTCGCCTTCGAAGGGGAGCGGTCGCACCAATATCGCATCCTGCGCGCGATCAAGAACCGCTTCGGCGGCACCGACGAGATCGGCGTGTTCGCCATGGGGGAAGGAGGCCTTGGCGAGATCGGCAATCCGTCGAGCCTGTTCCTGACGACCAGGGGCGAGGCGGTGACGGGGACAGCCGTCTTTCCGGCGCTCGAGGGCACGCGCCCGGTGCTGGTCGAGGTGCAGGCGCTGACCGTCCGCCTGGCGAGCGGCGCCACGCCCCGGCGCGCGGTCGTGGGCTGGGATTCGGGGCGGCTGGCGATGATCCTTGCCGTGCTCGAAGCGCGCTGTGGCCTCTCGCTGTCGTCGGCCGAAGTCTATTTGAACATCGCGGGCGGCTATCGCCTGACCGACCCCGCCGCCGACCTCGCGGTGGCCGCGGCGCTGGTCAGCGCGTTTTCGGAACGGCCCATACCGGCCGACGTCGTCGCGTTCGGCGAAGTGGCGCTGTCCGGCGAGGTTCGCCCGGTCGCACACAGCGGCCTGCGGCTGAAGGAGTCGGCCAAGCTCGGCTTCGAGCGCGCCTGGGTGCCGAGCGGGATCAATGCGGCGGGAATTGCGACGAGCGGGTTCAAGTCGCTCGGCGCCGTGGTGGATCATGTGCTGGGGAAGGGATAGCAACCCCTTGCGCGCCCCATGCGCCCTCATTAGGGCTTGCCGGGAGATTAAACCTACATGAACGAGAAGGACCCTTCATGAGCGAGACCGCCGACCGGGTGAAAAAGATTGTCGTCGAGCACCTCGGCGTCGATGCGGACAAGGTGACCGAGGAGTCGAGCTTCATCGACGACCTGGGCGCGGACAGCCTCGACATCGTCGAACTGGTCATGGCGTTCGAGGAGGAATTCGGCGTCGAAATCCCGGACGATGCCGCCGAAAAGATCTCGACCGTCAAGGACGCGATCACCTTTATCGACACGAACAAGGGCTGAGCCTGCTCCAGGCAGCCCAGGGCTTGAACAGGCTCGGCCCGAACAGGGCCGGGCCTGTTTGCATTTGAGGAACTGAAGATGCGTCGAGTCGTCGTCACGGGCCTGGGGCTCGTCACACCGCTGGGGGGCGATGTCGAAACCAGCTGGTCCAACATCCTTGCGTCGAAATCGGGCGCGGGGCGGATCACGCGGTTCGATCCTTCCGATCAGAAATGCACGATCGCGTGCGAAGTGAAGCCGGCCGATCATGAATATGGCTTCGACCCCAACCTCAGGGTCGACCACAAGGTGCAACGCCAGGTCGATCCGTTCATCATCTATGGCATCGACGCGGCGGGACAGGCGCTCGAGGACGCCGGGCTGACCGACGCGAGCGAAGAACAGCGGCTGCGCATCGGCTGTTCGATCGGCTCGGGCATCGGCGGACTGCCGGGCATCGCGAGCGAATCGCTGGTACTGGCGGAGAAGGGACCCAGCCGTGTCTCGCCGCACTTCGTCCATGGGCGGCTGATCAACCTGATTTCGGGCCAGGTCAGCATCAAATACGGCCTGATGGGGCCGAACCATGCCGTCGTTACCGCCTGCGCCACCGGCGTCCACTCGATCGGCGACGCCGCGCGCATGATCATGATGGACGATGCCGATGTCATGCTGGCGGGTGGCGCCGAAGGCGCGATCTGCCCGTTGGGAATCGCGGGCTTTGCCCAGGCGCGCGCCCTGTCGACCGCCTATAACGATACGCCGGAAAAGGCGTCGCGCCCCTATGACCAGGGCCGGGACGGTTTCGTCATGGGCGAAGGCGCGGGGGTCGTCGTGCTCGAGGAATATGAGCACGCCAAGGCGCGCGGCGCGAAAATCTATGCCGAGGTTCTGGGCTACGGCCTGTCGGGCGACGCCTATCATGTGACCGCGCCGCACCCCGAGGGGTCGGGCGCCTATCGCTCGATGGAAATGGCGATGCGCAAGTCCGGCCTGGCGCTCGCCGAGATCGACTATGTCAACGCCCATGGCACCTCGACGCCGCTGGGCGACGAACTCGAACTGGGCGCGGTGCGGCGGCTGTTCGGTCCTGCGCTCGAGACCATGTCGATGTCGTCGACCAAGTCGGCGATCGGGCATCTGCTGGGCGGGGCCGGCGCGGTGGAGAGCATTTTCTGCATTCTCGCGATCCGCGACCAGATCGTGCCGCCGACGCTCAACCTCGACAATCCGAGCGAAAGCTGCATCGGCGTCGACCTTGTCCCCCATGTGGCGAAGCAGCGCCGGGTGAAAGCCATCCTCAACAACAGCTTTGGTTTCGGCGGGACGAACGCGTCGCTGGTGATGCGCGCGGTCTGAGCCTAAGGCCGGGGCATGCGCCGCATCCTGCTCTTTCTCGTCATCCTTGCCGGGGTGGCCGTGTTCCTGTTCGTCCGGTTCGGCGGCGGGGGGGCCCCGCGCGACACCGAGGTGGTGATCCCGGCAGGATCGAGCCTGACGGCCGCCGCCGCCGTTTTGGCGCGTGCAGGCGCGATCACGTCGACCGATGCGTTCCTGACAAAGGCGAAACTGTTCGGATCGAAGGCGCCGATCAAGCCCGGCGAGTATCTGGTCAAGAAGGGGATGGACGCCCAGGCCATCCTGTCGCTGCTCCAGTCGGGCAAGGTGTTGCAGCGGTTTGTCGTCATCCCCGAGGGGCTGCCGTCGATCCTGGTTTATGAGCGGCTCTACGCGACGCCGCTGCTGACCGGCGAAATACCGGTGCCGGCCGAGGGATCGGTGCTGCCCGATGCCTATTCCTATGTCCGCGGCGAGACGCGCAAGGCTGTGCTGGGGCGCATGCAAAAGGCAATGCAGACGGCGATCGCCAATGCCTGGGCGGCGCGCAAGCCGACGACGGCGGTGACGACGCCGGAAGCCGCGATCACGCTGGCATCGATCATCGAGAAGGAGACCGCGCGTGCGAGCGAACGGCGACTGGTCGCGGCGGTCTATTCGAACCGGCTGAAGCGCGGCATGCCGCTGCAGGCGGACCCCACGACGATCTATCCGGTCACCAAGGGTAAGCCGCTGGGGCGGCGTATCCTGAAGTCCGAACTCGCCAGCGACGATCCGTACAACACTTATCGTCACAATGGCTTGCCGCCCGGGCCGATCGCCAATCCGGGCAAGGCCTCGATCGAGGCGGCGCTCGACCCGGCGCCCTCCAACGCCCTGTATTTCGTCGCGCAGGGTGACGGCAGCAGCGCGTTCGCCGACACGCTGGAACAGCACAATGCCAATGTGCAGAAATGGTATGCGCACCGGCGGGCCAGGGGCGAGATGTAGCGACGCTCGATTTGGGGTTGGCAATCCGGGGCCAAGCCCCATATCGGGGCGGCAGCGGCTATCCCGCCGCCCGAAATTCCACTCAGACCAAGGAGACTTTCCCATGCATGTCGGTCGTGAAGTTCCCGATGTAGTCCTGAAGACGCGCGTCCGCGACGAGACGGTCGAAGGGCCGAACCCGTTTCGCTGGCAGGATGTCTCGACGCACGACATTTTCAAGGGCAAGCGGATCGTGATTTTCGGCCTGCCCGGTGCGTTCACGCCGACCTGCTCGTCGAAGCAGTTGCCCGGCTTCGAAGCCAATTACGATGCGTACAAGGCGCTGGGCGTCGACGACACTTATTGCGTGTCGGTCAACGACGCGTTCGTCATGTACCAGTGGGGCCAGAATCAGGGCCTGAAGAACGTGAAGCTGCTGCCCGACGGCAATGGCGACTTCACGCGTCGCCTCGGCATGCTGATCGACAAGCGCCACCTGGGCTTCGGCCAGCGTTCGTGGCGCTATGCCGCGGTCGTCGATGACGGCAAGATTTCGGCCTGGTTCGAAGAGCCCGGCATCAACGACGCCGGTACCGACTCCGACCCCTATGAGCAGTCGACGCCGGAAAACATCCTGGCGTGGCTGCAGGCCAACCCCAAGTAAATCGTCAGCGGGCCTGCGTCACAGGCGCAGGCCCGTTTCTTCGGGCAGGCCGGCCATCAGGTTGAGCGTCTGCACTGCCGCGCCGCTCGCGCCCTTGCCGAGATTGTCGAGCGCGGCGACCAGCCGGCACTGGCTGCCATCGGCATTTCCGAAAACGAACAGCGTCATGGCGTCACGCCCGGCCATGAGCTCGACCGGCAGATTCACGTCGGGGTAATCCCGCACGCGGACGAGCGGCGAACCGTTGTAGAAATCAGCCAGAGTTGCCCGCGCCCGGGAGGCGTCGACGCCGAATACGGGCACGTCGACGATCATCCCGCGGTGCGTCGCGGCGACCGACGGAGCGAACAGCGGCGGGTAAGCCAGACCGCCGTGGCGCTGCATCTCGGGCACATGCTTGTGGGCAAGGCCAAGTGCGTAGGTGCGCCATGCGGGTGCGGGCGTGCCGCTTTCGAACTCGGCAATCATTGCCTTGCCACCGCCCGAATAGCCCGAGACGGCGTAACAGCAGACGCGGGTTTCCGGCGCGATCAGCCGGGCGCGCACCAGCGGGGCGACCAGCGCGATGAAGCCGGTCGAATAGCAGCCGGGGTTCGAGACGCGCCGGGCACCAGCGACGATGTCGCGGCCGACCAGTTCGGGAAAGCCGAAGGTCCAGTCGGGGCTGGTACGATGGGCCGTCGACGCATCGATGACGCGCGTATGCGGATTGTCGATCAGCGACACGGCTTCCCGCGCGGCATCGTCGGGGAGGCAAAGGATGACCGTGTCGGCGTCGTTGAGCGCCGCGCAGCGGGCGTCGAGGTTCTTGCGCTGGGCATCGGGGAGCGAGATCAGCTCGAATTCGGGCCGCCCGGAAAGGCGGCTCTCGATCTCAAGCCCGGTCGTGCCGGCTGCGCCGTCGACGAAGACCCGCATTACGGCAGGTCCAGTGTGGCGGCAGCGACATAGCCCACGGTGCCGACCGCTTCGCCCCGGCCCCAGGCCCATTCATGGCCGACGTCGACAATGAGGAAAATGTCGCCGACCGCAAGCGTCGCAACGATGTCCGCGCTCTTCGTTGGCCGCGCCAGAATGAGCACCGGCGCTGTCAGCACCACGGCCATCGGCTCTACGAAATGTTGCGCAAAAATGCGGTCGGCGACCTCGATTTCCGCAAGGTCGCGCCGCACGGCATAGCGGCCGGGTTCAAGTGCAACCGACGGCCCATCGAGGCGAAACTGCTTACGCGGCGGCGCGTCGGCCGTGGTCCCCGCTGACAAGTCGTCCGAATTCGCCAAGAAAATCTGCCCCTGCCTGCGTCTTTGCGACGAAGACATTTCGCCGGTCCTGCTCGTCACGCTGGCGCGCCAGATAGCCGAGAGCACCCAGTCTGTTCAAGGCGCGCGTAATGACCGGTTTCGAAACGTTCAGGTCCCGCGCCAGTCCCCGCACCGTGTGCGGCCCGGGAGTTTGGTAGACGACCATGAGCAGCGCCATCTGGCGATTGGTCAGGTCAGGCTGGCCGGACCGGACATAATCCAGCAGCGTATTCATCCAGTCTAAAATCATCGCTCGAGCCACGTTTGCTTTCCTTTCCACCCCAATGAAAAAAGGGCGAATAATCAAGCTGAACGTGTGAGCGGCGTAACGGTTGCGTCGTCAAGCCCCAGCAAAGCGGGCCTGCAGCATCGACCAGACGGCGCGCAGGCCGAGCGCCTCGCCGCCCTTGGGTCGGCCGGGCTTGGCCGCGGGGCGCCAGGCGAAGGTATCGAGATGCAGCCAGGGCGTGCCGGGGGGCACGAAGCGCTGCAGGAAAAGCGCGGCCGTCACCGATCCGGCAAAACCGCCGTCGGGTGAATTGTTGAGATCGGCGATGTCGGATTTGAGCATCTCGTCGTAGCCCTCAAAGAGCGGCAGCCGCCACAGGGGATCGTCGCCAGCGAGCCCGGCCGCCAGCACAGCGGCGGCCAGATCGTCGTCGTTGGCGAAGGTCGCGGGCAGGTCGGGACCCAGGGCAACCCGCGCGGCGCCGGTGAGCGTCGCGAAATCGATGATGAGCGCGGGCTGTCCCTCTGCCGCCTTCGTCAGCGCGTCGGCCAGCACCAGGCGCCCCTCCGCGTCGGTATTGGCGATTTCGACGGTCAGGCCCTGACGGCTGGTCAGCACGTCGCCGGGGCGGAAGGCGTTGCCCGCAATGGCATTTTCGACCGCGGGCACGAGCAGGTGCAGCCGCACGGGGAGCCGCGCGACCATGATCAGCTGCGCGAGTGCCAAGGCGTGCGCCGCGCCGCCCATGTCCTTTTTCATGAGGCGCATGCCCGACGAGGGCTTGATGTCGAGCCCGCCGCTGTCGAAGCATACGCCCTTGCCGACGATCGCCAGCCGGGGATGGTCCGGGTTGCCCCATATGAGCTCGATCAGGCGCGGGGCAAAGTCGCGCGCGGCCGCCAGCCCGACGGCATGGATCATGGGGTAGCCGGTCTCAAGGTCATGACCCCGGGTCACGTGGAGCGTGGCGCCATGGGCCTTGGCCAGTTGTGCCGCCGCCGCCTCGAGATGCGGCGGGCCCATGTCGGACGCAGGCGTGTTCACCAGGTTGCGGACGAGCGCGACGGCCGTCGCTTCGCGCACGACCGGGTCGATGGCCGCCGGATCGGACGTGAGGAGGACTCGCGGGCCCGCCGCCGCGTCGTCCTGCCTGTAACGGTCGTAGCGGTATTGCGCGAGCAGCCAGCCGAGCGCGGCGGCGCCGGGTGCGCCGTCTGCGAGGCGGTAGGCCCCTTCCGGCAGCGTCTCCGCCAGCTTTGCCAGACACCAGGACGATAACCGTCCGACATGGGCGACGACCGTGACGACCGACCAGTCCTCTGCGCTTTCGCCCGGCAGGATCGCGCTGGCATAGGCTGTCGGCTTCAGCTTTTGCGCGGCGGCCGCGGCGCGCGCCCTGGCGGGCTGGGCGACCAGCCAGGCGTCGAATCCGGTCTTGTCGGTGACATGTATCGTCCGCGCGGGCTGGCCGAGGTCAGGTTGCAGCAGGGGGGAAAAGTCCTGGTTCATGGCGCGATCTAGCCGCGATCGGGGCACCGCCGGGCATAGCCAAAAGCGGCGCTCAAGGCGGCTTCTGGCATTGTCGAGACGAAAGTGTCGCATGAGTGATGGCGACCCGCATGCCGGCCTGCACTGCTGGCGATTTCGACGCTTGGCATCGCAAGTTGCTTCGACGAGCGCCGACGACGAGCGCCGAACCGAGCCCGCCAGCGATTCCGGATGGGCGCTTGTTCCGGTGCCGGCGCCGACCCCGTTGTCTGACACGGTGAGCTTCCAGTTGGGGCCATCGACCTCGATATGTCACGAGGATGCAGGGCGTTGGGGCGGGCCTCGAGGGGAAACGCGTATTTGATCGACGTTGATGACCAGTTCGGTCACGATCAGGCCGACAGGCTGGTGGCCTGGGCGGACTCGATCAGTTCCGGCATCGGCGATCACCTTGAGCGCGATCGGCTTGTCCGTCGGCTGATCATCGAATCGCGGCCAGCCCGCTCGCAGAGTTTTTCGATAAATAGGGGCCGACCTCGATCCGGTCGGCGCTGTTGGCGATGATTGAGGTATTTCTGCACCGACTGAGCCACCGACATCACGCGCTGATGGGCGTCCTCGAGATGAGCTGCGCGTTTCCGGCGACGTGACGCCACGCGCCTTCAGCATCAGGATGCTGGCAATAATCTGCAGGCTGTTGGCGACGCGATGCTGGATCTCCTCGAGCAGGATGTGCTCGCGCCGGAGCAACTCTTCGGTGCTGGGCGAGGAGCGATGTCCTTTTCCTGTCTCGATCGCGCGCCGCGCCGTGATGTCGCGGAAGGCGAGCAGAATATCGTCGGCTGGATTGCCTCACGTAATTAACCTTGCGCGCACTGAGCAACATCACGCGTTTCCCGATGCCCGGGAAATCATGTTCGACTTCGAAAGCGTCGAGGGGCGCGGTTTTACCAACGACCTTTTCGAGCAGGATGCGGAGCGCCGGAATATTCTACTGTCCATCCCCGAGTGCAAATATAACTTGCCCGCGTGTCTTTGCCGGTTCGGCCTTGAACACGTCGTAAAAGGACCGGCTGGCAGCGGCCACACGCAAATTATCGTCAAGCACGAGAAATGGATCTGCGATCGCATCGACGATCGCCTGCGCGAGATGCTGGGTCTTACCCGAGCTATCGGTCAATTCTAGCATGGAACAAGGTCGATAAATTGCGACGCGAATGCAATACTATCCGATTCGATGTGGCCCGTCGCCCCAATAACTCGATCCACCCTCGGACGATGATGGTGTCACCGGCCGAGATGCGACTGTCAGGCCGGAACCCCAAACAGGTCGTGGTCGTCGGCGTCCTCGACGCGGACGGGGATGATGTCGCCCTGCGCCACGCCGCCGGCGTCGCGCAGGAAAACGTTGCCGTCGATTTCGGGCGCGTCGGCCTGCGAGCGGCCGGTGGCGCCGCCCTCGGCATCGACCTCGTCGATGATGACGTCGAGCGTGCGGCCGACCTTTGCCGCCAGCTTCTCTGCGCTGATCCGGGCAGTAAGCTCCATGAGGCGCGCATAGCGCTCTTCCGTGATGTCCTCCGGCACGGGATCGGGAAGCGCATTGGCGGCGGCGCCCTCGACCGGTTCGAAGCGGAAGGCGCCGACGCGGTCGAGCCGGGCCTCGGTCAGCCAGTCCATCAGATACTGGAAATCGCCTTCGGTCTCGCCGGGGAAACCCACGACGAAGGTCGAGCGGATTGCGATGTCGGGGCAGATCGCGCGCCAGCGGTGAATGCGCTCGAGCACCTTGGCGTCGTTCGCCGGGCGCTTCATCGCGCGCAGCACCGAAGGCGAGGCGTGCTGGAACGGGATGTCGAGATAGGGCGTCAGCAAACCCTGGGCCATCAGCGGGATGACCTGATCGACATGCGGGTAGGGGTAGACATAGTGGAGGCGGACCCAGACCGGATTTTCGGCGGTGCCGAGCGATCCCAGCTCGCGCGCGAGATCGGTCATGTGCGCGCGGACTTCGCGGCCGTGCCAGTCGCGCGGCTGATGGCGGATGTCGACGCCATAGGCCGAGGTGTCCTGCGAAATAACAAGCAGTTCGCGGGTGCCCGCCGCGACCAGCTTTTCGGCTTCGCGCAATATGGCGTCGGGGCGACGGCTGACGAGGTCGCCGCGAATGCTGGGGATGATGCAAAAGGCGCAGCGGTGGTTGCACCCTTCGGAAATCTTCAGATAGCTGTAGTGGCGCGGCGTCAGCTTGAGCCCGCTGTCGGGCACGAGGTTCAGGAAAGCGCTGGGCGGCATCGGCGCGGCTTCGTGCACGGCGCCGACCACGGCTTCATACTGATGGGCGCCACTGATCGCGAGGACGTTCGGAAAGCGGGCGCGGATCATTTCCGCCTCGTTGCCGAGGCAGCCAGTCACGATGACGCGGCCGTTTTCGGCCAGCGCCTCGCCGATCGCCTCGAGCGATTCTTCCTTGGCGGAATCGAGGAAGCCGCAGGTGTTGACAAGCACGACGTCAGCCCCCGCATAGTCGGGCGATAGGCCATAGCCGTCGGCGCGGAGCTTGGTCAGGATGCGTTCGCTGTCGACCAGAGCCTTGGGACAGCCGAGCGAAACCATGCCGACTTTCGGCGGGGTGGGAAGAAGTGTTGCCATGGGAGCGCGCGCCCATAGCGGAAGCCGGCGCGCTTGCCCAGAACCCAGTCCACGGGTTGTTAACCATATGCGCGTAGTCCGGCAGGCTCAAGGTTTTGTGAGTGGGCGTATCATGAACTGGCGAGGCATTTTGGGCATATACGCTGGGCTGGCCATCGTGCTGGCCGGCGCGTGGTTCTGGGTGCAGTCGAGCGCGCTCTGGGCGCTGGGCGTGGTGGCGGCGGGCGTTGCGGTTGCTGCCTTCGGCGTGGCGTATCTCGTCATGAAGCGGCGGGGGCCGCGGCCGAAGGGCGACGCCAAACCCGCAAGGACGCCGCGTGCCGCACGCAGCCCGAGGGTGTCGGCGGCGGAGGTCGAGGAAGCCGATTCGGTCGCAAAGACCCGCATGGCGGCGATTGCCGGACGTGCGACCGGCCGCTCTGCCGTGGCCGAGTGGGACTCCGAGGCGGCGAACGGCGCCGAGCCTGAAAACAAGGCCGACGCGCCCGCGTTCACCGCGCCGGGGCAGCCAGCCGAGTCGCTCGAGATCACAGACGCGGCCGAAGCGGCGGCCGGCGATGCAGCCGATCTGACAGGCACGCGGGCATGGTCGGCGACGCTGGGGGGCGTGATGCTGCCCGGACCGATCACGCCGGCGCAGCCAATCCATCCCGAAAGCGAAATCGATGTCACGGCCGTGCCCGAAGTTCCCGAGGTACAGTCAATGGCCAGCCCCGACGCCGACAGCTTCGCACCGGCACCGATCGTCACGCCCGAGCCGGACCTGATCGCCGAAGCACCGTCGGGAACGGCGGCGGCGGCGGGTGGCGAGGCCGAGACCGACGATGCGCTGACGGACTGGGAAGCGACCGAGCCGGCGGAGGACCGCACGCCCGTGGCGCTCGACACGCTCGCGGGTTTCCCCTGGACGCCGCGCTTCATCGGCATCTGGGCGCGTGAAGTCCGTTTTGCCTGTCCCGACGATTTGCGCGGTGCCGTGGTCCACTGGCAGCGGTGGGCCGACGGTCAGCCGGCGGCGTCTCCCGTGATCGAGGAAGTGGTCGCCGAATTCAACGCGATGCTCGATGTCTGGCGCGAATGCGGGGCGGAAATACCCGGCCTGTCGAGCGACGGCTGGACCGCCGGACAGCTGATGGCAGAAGCCGCCGAGGATGCGAACCTGGCAGCATTGCTGCCGGACGTGCTGCGGGTGCGCTGCGTGGCAGACCATTAGGGATTGGAACAGGGGACTTAACGGCCGGTACAATTCCCGGGCGGCGCCGCAATTCGCCGGGACTCGGCAGCGGAGACTGGTGGGCGATGACGGGCTCGAACCGCCGACATCCTCCGTGTAAAGGAGGCGCTCTACCAACTGAGCTAATCGCCCGCTCCCGGCTCCAGTGCCGCAAATGACGTGCGGCTTCAACCCGTCAGCTCGCGCGAACGCGACGTTGACGTCGAGCGATCATAGCTCCGCAAGGGCGTTGTGCCCGGCAGCGCCGCTAGAGCGTGCGTACGAGCTTGACCGCGCTCGCAGCCCAGGCGGGATCCGTGACGACCTGTTGCTTTCCGCCGGGTTCGAGCGGCAGGACCTGCAGCCGGTTGCCTTCGCGCCCGATGAGCCGACCGAAGATGAAGCGACCTGCCGGCCGCGGGAGCAGCACGTCGCGGTTGAGCAACGTCGCAAACCGGTCCGGCGCGACCTTCGCGCACCAGATCACGTCGCCGCGCCGATAGTCGCCCACCCCGTCCTCGACGCGGATGGCCACCATGTCGCCCTCGGGAAGCGGCGGCGTGACGACCGATGGGTGACGTGGCGCCTGAGCGCCATCGCGACCGAGCAGGGCGACGACGGGCAGGTCGGCACGGTCGGGCAGTTCGACCAGATCACCTGCCGTGACCCCGAGCGCGGTTGCGATCCGATTGAGCCAGCCCACCGAAACGGTTCGCGTGCCAGTCTCCAGCCGCCCGATGGTCTGTGCCGTAGTCGGGGGCGAACAGGCCTGTGCGACGTCGAGAAGCGTCATCCCTTTCGACCGGCGGACTTCGCGGATGCGGGTGATCATTTCCAATGGCTCCTAACCATAAGGGATTTTCCTGCTGTCCTACAGATTGCGATTCGTGACAAGCCGATTTGGTGATTCAGTCAGGGGGAGGCGAGGATGAGTCTGGCGCGGCAGTTGACGGACCAGCGAATGCCGGGGTCGGCGCGGGTGGTGACGGTCAATCTGGCGGAAAGTCCGCTGGGCTGGCTGCGCGCGCGGGGCCGGCTCTCCTTGCGCCAGTTCGATGCCGGCGAGCAGCTGCGGCGCGATTTCGAGCGGGCTGCACTCGGCCCCGTCGTCACGATGCGGTGGGACGCGAGTGGCGTGAGCGAGTGCCGGGGCCTCACGCCTGGTGCCGCGGACCGGACGATGGGGCAGCTGGCCGCCAAGGCGCGTGTCGATGGGGCAATGGCCGCCGCCGGCCCAGGGCTGTCGGACATATTGTGGCGGACCGTCTGCGCGTGTGAAACCATGCCGGATGCGGAGCGCGCACTTGGCTGGCCCGCACGCAGCGGGCGGCTGGTGCTGGGCATGGCGCTGGACCGGGTGGCGGACTTTTATCGTTTGCCGTAGCAGGGGCGCGACGCCGAATGCAGCATGGGAGAAAGAGGCATGTCGCAGCAGATTTCCGTCGCGCGGAGCGCCATTGCCGCCGCGACGCTCGACGACCTGTCGGCGCCGATTCTGGCGCCGGGACAAGCGTTGCTGAAGGTCGACCAGTTTGCCGTGACGGCCAATAACGTGACCTATGCCGCCCTGGGCGAAGCCTTTGGTTATTGGGACTTCTTTCCGGCAGACGAGGGGCGTGGCATCGTCCCCGTCTGGGGGCATGCGACCGTCGCCGATGCGGGGGACACCGGGCTGGCTGCAGGCGAGCGGGTCTATGGCTATCTGCCGATGGCGAAGCATCTGGTCGTCACGCCGGCAAGGCTGAGCGACGGCGGCTTCACCGACGGCGCGGCGCACCGGGCCGCGCGGGCATCGGTGTACAACCAGTATCGCCGGCTGGCCGGCGACCCGGGCCACGTCGCCGGCGGCGAAGACGTACGGGCAGTATTTGAGCCCTTGTTCTTAACAGCTTGGCTCATCGAGGCGATGTTCCGGCGTGAGACCTGGTTCGGCGCCCAACGACTGATCGTGACGAGCGCGTCGTCAAAGACGGCGATGGCGCTGGCGCATGTCGCGCGGGCAATGTCGCCGGACATCGAGCGGGTCGGGCTGACCTCGGCACGCAATATCGGCTTTGTGGAGGGGACGGGGCTGTACGACCGGGTCCTTGGTTATGACGAACTGGCGGAAATCGGATCCGGGACCGCGGTCTCCGTGGATTTCGCGGGTAATGGCGCGACATTGACTGGCGTGCATGACGCGGTCGGCGACGACCTGAAATATTCATCGCTGGTCGGGGTGACCGACTGGCAGCACCGGGGAGGCTTTGGCGCACGCGACATTGCGGGGCCCAAGCCGGTCTTGTTCTTTGCGCCGGACCATGTCGCGACGACGATTGCCGAGCTGGGCCCCAAGGGCTTCCAGATGGCAGTCGGCGAGCGGTGGCGCGCCTTTGCCGGCGACGCGGCGACGCTGGTCAAGATCAAGGGCGTCGACGGGCTCGACGCGGCAATCCCGCTGTGGATCGCCGCCGTCGAGGGACGCGCCAGGCCCGACGCGGCGACCGTAGTACGCCTTTAGGGGCGGCGCCGGGCGCCGCCCCTCGATTTTAGCGGCAGCGGACTTCGGCCTGGTTGCGGTCGACCGCGCGGCCGGCGAGGCCGCCAAGCGCGGCGCCGATCAGCGTCCCGACGGTCCGCGAGCGGCCGCCGTCGATGACGTTGCCCAGGATGCCGCCGCCCGCCGCGCCGATGATCAGACCGGTCGTGCCATCGCTGCGCTTGCAGTAATAGCGGCCGTCATTGCCGCGATAGACGCGGTCGTCGGCGGCCAGCACGCGTTCCTGGTAGCGGGGATCGTCGCGATAGTAGCGCGAGGGGTCGTAGCCGGTTTCAACGCGCTCGTCATTGTACTGGGCGTTCTGGCCGTTGTTGTACTGCCCGCTGTTATAGCCCTGCTGCTGGTAGCCGCGGTTGTTGTCGCGGGCGGCGCGGTAACGTTCGGATTCGGTGCGGAACAGGGCGAGCTCGCGGTCGAGTCGGTCCTGCGCGGCAGCGAAGCGCGCGTCGTCGGCGCGGGTCTGCGCGACGGCGGGCGCCGCGACGGCAAGGCCAGCGGTGCTGCCGGCAAGGGCAAGGAGAAGAGCAAGACGGCGCATGGAAAAATCCTTTATGCGGTGGACAATGGCGGCTCAACGCGCACGCCGGCGGGATCGTTGCATGAACGAATTGAAAGCTTGCCGCGCAGCGCGCGTTTGCTACCCGGGCCCGCGCGTGCGACGATAGCCGCGTGACCCCAGCCCCCGCACCGGACGACGAGACGACGGGCACCGCGCCGCGCGGCTTCCGTGCGTTCCTGGACACGCTGGGCCCCGGCCTGATCACCGGCGCCGCCGACGACGACCCGAGCGGCATCGGCACGCACAGCCAGATCGGCGCGCAGTTCGGCTACGGCCTGGCGTGGACCTTCGTCCTCAGCTTTCCGCTGATGGTGGCCATCCAGCAGATCGCCGCCGAGATCGGGCGGGTGACGGGCGCGGGCATCGCGCGCAACCTGCGGCGCCATTATGCGCGGCCGGTGCTGTGGTTCATGGTGTCGCTGCTGCTGATCGCCAATGTCGTCAATCTGGGCGCGGATTTGAGCGCGATGGGCGCGTCGCTCGCGCTGCTGACCGGCGGCGACAGCGCGCTCTACACCCTGCTGTTCGGCATCGTGTGCGTCGTGCTCGAAGTCGGGCTGAGCTACCCGCGCTATGCCGCGATCCTGAAATGGACGACGCTGTCGCTGTTTACCTATGTCGCGGTGGTCGCGGTCGCGCGCGTGCCCTGGGGCCATGCGCTGCGATCGCTGGTCGTGCCCGAGATCCAGCTCAACGCCGCCTATGCGACGGCGCTCGTCGCCATCCTGGGCACGACGATCAGCCCCTATCTGTTTTTCTGGCAGGCCGGGCAGGAGATCGAGGAACAGCACCGCCACCACGCCAAGCCGCTGTGCATCACGCCGCGCAGCGCGGGGCCGGAGCTGAAGCGGATCCGGCTCGACACGCTGACCGGCATGGCCTTCAGCACGATCATCTCGCTCGCCATTGTCTTTGCGACCGCCGCGACGCTGCATGCCAGCGGGGTGCGCGACATCACGACCTCGTCGCAGGCGGCCGAGGCGCTGCGGCCGATCGCGGGCCCGTTCGCCTTTGCGATGTTCGCTGCCGGCATCATCGGGACGGGGCTGCTTGCCGTGCCGGTGCTGGCCGGGTCGGCGGCCTATGCGGTGACCGAAATGGCGGGGGTGGCGGGCAGCCTCGACGCCAAGCCGCTGTCGGCGCGCCTGTTCTACGGGACGATTGCGGTGACGACGCTGGCGGGCGCCTCGCTCGACGGGGTCGGCATCGACCCGGCACGCGCGCTCTACTGGGCCGCGGTCGTCAATGGCGCTCTCGCCGGACCGGTGATGGTGATGATGATGCTGATCGTCGCCAACCCGCGCGCCATGGGACGACTGACGGTGTCACGCTGGCAGCTGGGCTTCGGCTGGGCCGCGACGGCGGTGATGATCGCGGCGTCGGTGGTATTCCTGTGGTTCGTGGCGACAGGGGCGGGGTGAGGAACGCGATAGCCCCTCTTCCCTTGCGGTAGGCAGCGCGGTTCCTTCGGGCGCGGACGCGCCCGGCCCCTTTCCCGCCCCTGCGGGGCACCCTCCCCCGCGTGGGGGGAGGGAGGAGAAAGCCCATGGAGGCGGGGGTATTTAAGTTGCTACTTGAAACCTACTCGCGCGTGCGCTAGGTGGCGGGGCGACAACATCAAGGGAGAGTTCAGCATGATCGTCCACGGTAGCAGTGTCTCGCCATTCGTCCGCAAGGTCCTGGTCTTCGCCGCCGAAAAGGGCCTGGCGTTCGAGAACAAGCCGACGGGCCTCGGGCCGAAGTCCGACGAGTTCATGGCGATCAGCCCGTTCGGCAAGATCCCGGCGTTCGAGGACGGCGACTATGCGCTGTGCGATTCGAGCGCGATCGTCCATTATCTCGACGCCGCGCACCCCGCGACGCCGCTGATCCCGGCGGACGCGAAGCAGCGCGGCAAGGCCGTGTGGTTCGACGAATATGCCGATACCATCGTCATGCCGGCCATCGGCCCCATTTTCTGGAACCGGGCGCTGGCGCCGCGGCTGAAGATGCCGGTCGACGAAGCAGCGGCTGCCAAGGCCGAGGCCGAGGCGGTGCCGCCGGTTTTCGCCTATCTGGAAAAAGTCGCGCCCGATGCGGGCGGGTTCCTGGTCGGCGATGCCTTATCGCTGGCCGACATCGCCGTGTGCTGCCCGCTGGTCAACGGCAGCTATGCCGGTCTGACGATCGATGCCGCGACCTACCCCCGGGCAGCCGCCTATGTCGCGAGCGTCATGGCGCGGCCGAGCTTTGCCAATGTCATCGCCGCGGACAAGGCGATGATGGGGTTCTGAGCGCGGTCGCTACCCAAGCGCGGGCATGACAGAATAACCTATCTGGAACTTTCTGCTTGACAGCGTCACGCTGTCTGGCTAGAAAAGCAGATATTGGGAATACCGAATCGGGGCCGGGGCGCTCCCTTCTGCGGAAGGGGCGCTGACCGGCCCTTTTTCGTGTCCCGGCTCTGGGAGACATTGGCATGATCAGACACGGCGGCAACCGTCCCCGCGACGCGTTCGGACGCTACCTTCCCTATGCGGATGCGCCCGTCGCAACCGGGCCGTTCGAGATCAAGCGCCGGCGGTCGGTCGACAGCGGCACAACCGTGCCCGCCGAACCTCCCGCAGCGCGATTCCGTGCAAGGGGCGACGACGCTTGCACTGCTCGCCCAGTCTGCCGCCGATGTCCGACGCGGCCATGGCGACGCCGGCAACGGGAGTTTTCGCGGCGGGGCGATCGCCCGGATGGCGACGTGCGTCGTTGCTGGCGAGCATCGATGATGGCCTGAGCTATGCACCCGTGGGGGCGACTGCCCTCCCCGCGACGATGGGCGGGCGCTGGGATCAGGCGCGGCTGGTGCTGAGCGCGGCGACGGCTACCCGGCTCCCGGCCGGCGCAACGGCGCTGATCGACGCGGCCAACGTCGTCGACGTCGTCCTGCTGAATGCCGGCATGACCCTGTCCGACGCGGATACGCCGGCCCTTCTGGGGGGTGCCAACCACGCCATCGCGATTTCGGCGACGAGCTTCTGCAGTTCGGCCGGGCGCAGCGCCTTGGTCCCGACCGCTGGCGGCTGTCGCAGCTGTGGCGCGGACGGCGGGGCACGGAAGATGCCGTCGCCGCCCAGCCGGCGGGAAGCCGCTTTGTCGTCGTCGACGAGGCGTCCACGCCGTGGGGAGCGCGCTCGGGGGCCCGGTGGGCGGGGCGATCGGCGCGATCGCCGGGCAGGCGATCGACCAGGCGGTGTTGCGGCGCAGGCGCTTGCCGGCGTCAGGGTCATGGCCTCGGGGCCCGGCGACCGCCAGCCCTGGCCCGAGGCGCAGTGCGCGACGGCAGGGCGGGCCGCCCTGCCGCTGTCACCGGTGCATCCGGTCGTGCAGGGGCTGGCGCCGGGAGATGCGCAGATCGGCTGGACCCGCCGCAGTCGCGCCGACGACGCGCCGGTTGCGGTGGGCGGATGGACCTGGCGCGACGGGACCGACGCGCCGCTTGGCGAGGAGCGCGAAGCCTATCGGATCCGCTGGTTCGACGGCAGCGCCGAGACTGCGGAGCCGAGCTTCACCTACGGCGCGGCACTGCGCGCGCGGCATCGGGCCGCGAGGATCGCCACCATGGCCTTCGAAATCCGGCAGGCAGGCGATCTCGGGCTATCGCCGCCACTCTTCGTGAACATCGACCTGAACTGAGGGGAGATCCGCTATGATGTTGAAGACGGACCGGCTGGGATTGCCGCTGCTGGCCGCGGCGCAGGCCCAGAAAGAAGTCACGCACAATGAGGCGCTGGCGCAGCTCGACGCGCTGGTCCAGCCGGTCGTGGTCGCCGTCGCCCCGCCCGATGTGCCGGCGGCCCCGATGCCGGGCCAGGCCTGGATCGTCGGTTCCGCCCCGGTCGGCGCCTGGGCGGGGCAGGCGCACGCGCTCGCGACCTGGACCAGCGGCGGCTGGCGCTTCGCTCCCCCCTTCGACGGCATGACCATCTGGAGCCTCGCCGACGCGACGTCATGGCGGCGCGAGTCGGCGGCATGGTCGAAGGGGGTCGTGACCGGCACGTCGCTCGTGCTGAATGGCGTGCCCGTTCTTGGCGCACGCGGCGCCGCCATTGCCGAACCGGCCGGGGGACCCCTTGTGGACGAACAAGCGCGAACCGCAATTTCAGCAATCATTTCAGCACTTCGCGGCCATGGCTTGATCTCGACCTGAGCTTTGTTTCGAGGCCACCGGAACCTTTTAAACCGCCGAAGGTTTCGCCCCCCGTTCCAGTCGGCATTACTGTGGCAAGTGCGACATTTCGGCAACTAACGGCCGATATCGATGCTTGCGCCACAGCAACGCTTTGGCTAGGGCATTCAACGCTGTCCATTGTGACAAACGGAAAGGGGAATTTTATGCGGAAGCTTGCCATTGCCATGGCGCTCGCCTCCACCGCGATTGCGGGCCCAGCGCTCGCTCGCGACAAAGCCTGGTACATCGGCGTCGAAGGTGGCGCCTCGATCGTCGAAGACATCAACTTCGACATCGGTGCGACCACGAGCGCTGCCAAGGCGGATCTCAAGAACGCCTATGACGTCGATGGCATCATCGGCTATGACTTCGGTGCGTTCCGCCTCGAAGCCGAAGTCGGCTACAAGGAAGCGCGCAACGACGCTTACACGAGCTCGCTCGTGACCTACCGTGCGCCTGGTTTCGCCAACGCAGCGGCTGGAACCGGCCCGCTCTCGGGCAAGACTTCGGTCCTGAGCTTCATGATGAACGGTCTGCTCGACTTCGGCGACGACACGGGCCTCAGCGGCTTTGTCGGCGGCGGCGTCGGTGTTGCCCGCGTCAAATATTCGAACTGGTCGATCAACCCGAACGGTTCGTTCCTGAACGACTCCGACACGGGCTTTGCCTATCAGGCACTGGCCGGCGTGCGTGCGCCGCTCAGCGACCATGTCGACGTGGGCCTGAAGTATCGCTTCTTCAACGCCGATGGCGTGGATACGATCGACGCGCTGGGTCGTGCGAACCGTTCGCGCTATCGCTCGCACTCGATCCTGGGAAGCCTGATCTACAACTTCGGCGAGCCGGCTGCCCCGCCGCCCCCGCCGCCTCCCCCGCCGCCGCCGCCGCCGCCGCCGGAGCCTGCTCCGCCGCCGCCGCCGGCTCCTGTCTGCACCCCGGGACCGTTCATCGTGTTCTTCGAGTGGGACAAGTCGGATGTCACGCCGGAAGCGGCCAGCATCCTGGACGGCGCTGTTGCCAACTACGCGAATTGCGGCACGGCGCAGGTCGAACTCCGTGGCTACACCGACACGTCGGGTACCCCGAAGTACAACCTCGGCCTCTCGCAGCGTCGCGCCGATGCGGTCAGCGCGTATATGCAGTCGAAGGGCATCGCGGGCGGGGTCATCACGACCAAGGCGCTCGGCGAGACCAACCTGCGTGTGCAGACTGCCGATGGCGTTCGCGAACTGCAGAACCGTCGCGTGGAAATCATGTATGGCGCTGGCGCCGGCATGTAAGCCACTTTCCGCTCCGCAAGGATTGGAAAACGAAGGGGGCCGGTCGAAAGACCGGCCCTTTTTCGTTAACGGTTATCTGACGGACGGAGCGTAATGATCTTGTGTCGGGTAAGCCGCACCGCGTAGGGGCGAGGCATGACCAAACCAGCTCCCAAACCATGGATCATGGACATCGCTCCCTATATTCCCGGCCGCGCATCAGTGGCCGGCGAGGCAAAGGTCGTGAAGCTGTCCTCGAACGAGAACCCGCTCGGAACATCCCCGGCCGCAACCGCGGCCTTTGCAACTCAACGAGGTGATCTCGCACGCTATCCGGATGCGAGCGCCCAAGAATTGCGCGAAGCAATCGCTGCCCATCACGATCTGGATCCGGCGCGGATTATCTATGGCACCGGCTCCGACGAGATCCTGCACCTGATCGCCGGTGCCTATGCCGGGCCGGGCGACGAAGTGATCTATGTCCGTTATGGCTTTGCGGTGTACGACATCGCCACGCGGCGCGTGGGCGCGACGCCCGTCATCGCGCCCGACCGCGACTTCGGCACCGACGTGGATGCCGTCCTCGCCTGCGTGACCGATCGTACCCGGCTGGTCTATGTCGCCAATCCGAACAATCCGACGGGCACATTCACCGCGCGGTCTGAGATCGCGCGACTTCACGCCGGGCTCCCGGACGATGTGATGCTGGTGCTCGACCAAGCCTATGCCGAATATCTGGAAGAAGGCGAGGACGATGGCGGCCTCGATCTCGCCCGCTTCGAACCGAATGTGGTCGTTACACGGACATTCTCGAAAATCCACGGCCTTGCTGCCGAACGGATTGGCTGGGGCTATGGCCCGGCGGCAGCGATCGACGCCATGCATCGGATCCGCGCGCCTTTTTGCGTCACGACCGCCGGTCAGGCGGCAGCGATCGCTGCGCTTGCGTCGCCGGATTTCGTTTCCGCGAGCCGTTCGCACAATGCGCACTGGCGCGCTTGGTTTCAGGATGAAGTTGCCAAGCTGGGCAATGCCGGGCTTCGCGCCGTCCCCTCCAAGGCCAATTTCGTGCTCGTCTTGTTCGAGGGCACATTGACGGCAGAAGCTGGATACCATGCCTTGATGGCACGGGGCTTCATCGTGCGCTGGGTGCCGGGTCAGGGGCTGCCCCAAGGGCTTCGCATGACGGTCGGAACAGAGGAAGAGACGCGCGGCCTGCTCGCAGCGCTCCGCGAGATCGTCGGGGCAGCCTAGCCGCCCCGACGGATCGAGCTAGGCGAGCTTGAACCCTTCCCGGTTCATCGCAAACGTCAGCTTTTTGTTAGCTTCCGGTGAAAGTTGCGCTTTCAGCCCCGGAAACAAAACATCCTCTTCCTCGCGAACGTGCTTTTCGAGATCGGTGCGGAAGCGGCGGAGGATCGACAGGAAGGTATCACTGTCCTTGGGACAATTGTCGAGCTCGTAGAGATATTGCTTCACATAGCCGTGGTCCTTGTTCAGGCCGTCGGCTTCCTCGGTCTTTCCGGCGTCGCGCAGGGCGGGATAAATCGTGTTTTCCTCCTGCAGCGCATGCTTGGCGAGCGCGTGCTTCATCTTGGTCAACATCATCGTCCGCTTCGTCGTGTTCTTCGACGTCGTGTCTTCCAGCGCGTCGAAGATCTTGATCACGGCCTTGTGCTCCGCCGCAAGCGCGACGTCCCAGTCGCCGGCCAGCGCCGTCGGCGCCTGAACGGCCGCCTTTCGGCCGATCATGGCTGCAACGCCCACAGCTACGCCAGCTGCCGCTGCGCCCCACAGGGCCGTGCTGCTGCTGCTGTCCCCGTCGCGCTTCTGCTGCCCGGACTTGCCGCGCGCGGCGGACTTGGGCTTTTCGTCACCGTCGGTTGTCGCCATTTCGTGTCTCCCGATTGATCGTCGTTCAGTTCAGCTTTGAAAGCATATCCATGTGCATCCGCACCTTCGGCGCCGTGTCGGACGCGAAGCTGCGGATCGCGGGCTTGTCGCCATTGGCGGCATAACCCTGCATCAGCGCCAGGGCCTCGGCATGGGCGTCGCGCTGCTGCGCCTTGTAGGTCGCGTCGAACTTTGCGGGCTCTGCCGCAATCAGCGCCTGCACCAGCGCCTGATGCTTTGCATCGAGTGCGGCCGGTGGAGCGAGCGCCACCTTGTCCTTGGCCGTCGCCGACTTCAGCGCATTCGTCGTCGATGTATGGGCATCGACCATCTGCTGGGCAAAACGCTTGACGGCCGGGTCGGACGCCTTGGTAGCCGCCATCTTGCCGGCCGCAATCTCGAACTTGTCGCTCATCGCCGCCGTTGCGACGAAATCTTCGGTCGTTACCGAGGCCGCCGCGCCGGCGGTGCCCATCGCGCTGTTGTCAGCCGTCTCGTCTGTCGGAACGGTCATATTGTCGCTCGATGCCATCGCTGTGTTGTCGACCGTCGTGGCTGTGTTTGCGCGGGGCGTGCAGGCGCAGAGCGCAAGCGTGGCGACAGTCGCGAGATATAGGGTACGCATGATCAACTCCCAGAACAGGTTTCTGCAAGCGTCAACGTGGACGAGGTGCACGCGGTTCCGCAGGTGACGAACAGCAATTGACGCTCTAGGCTGGTGGCGACTGAGGGGGCCGAAGAGCCGATGACTGAAACCGCAACGATTCCCGCGCCGAAGACGCTGCCGCTGGTCGGCAACCTGCACCAGATTCCCAAGGCCGGCCTCATCGGGCATTTGCTCAACGTCTCGAAGGATTTCGTCGATCCCGGGATCTTCAAGCTGCGCTTCGGAAGCAGGGTCGGCATTTTCGTCACCCATCCCGACCTTGTGGCCGAGCTGTGCGACGAGACGCGCTTTCGCAAGATTCCGGGACCCGGCCTGCGCGTGGTTCGCAAATTCGCGGGCGACGGCCTGTTTACCGCGTTCAGCGAGGAAGCCAGTTGGGGCAAGGCGCACCGCATTCTGCTGCCGGCATTCAGCCAGCGCTCGATGCGCGGCTATTACGACCTGATCCTCGAAGTCTGCGACAAGCTGATCGCCAAATGGGAGCGGCTTGCGGGTAAGGACGTCCTCGTTGCCGACGACATGACGCGGCTGACCTTGGACAGCATCGCGATCGCCGGCTTCGGGCACCGGTTCGAAAGTTTCGAACATGACGACCTCGACCCCTTCCTGCTGTCGCTGGGCGAAGCACTGGGTGAGGCGTTGAATGTCATCACGCGCCTGCCGATCCAGCAGCGGTTCGCCAAGAAGTCGACGGCGCAGTTCAATGCCGACATCGCGACAATGAACAAGCTGGTCGATGACGTAATCGCACAGCGGCGGGCGAACCCGACCGATGCGAAGGATCTGCTCAACCTGATGCTGACGGCGGTCGACCCGGAAACGGGGGAAGGGCTCGACGACCTCAACATTCGTTACCAGGTGCTGACCTTCCTGATCGCGGGCCATGAAACGACGTCGGGTCTGCTGACCTTTGCCTTCATGGAACTGCTCAAGGCACCGGCGGTGCTGGCTCAGGCCTATGCGGAGGTCGACCGCGTGCTGCCCGGCGATACGCGACCGGCCTATGAGCACCTCGCGCATCTGAAGGTCATCGAGCGGATCGTGAAGGAGACGCAGCGGCTGTGGCCGACGGCGCCCGCCTTTTCGGTCGGACCGTATGAGGACCAGGTGATCGGCGGCAAGTGGAAGCTGCGCAAGGACCGGCCGGTCAACATCTATGCGCCGGGCCTGCAACGCCACCCGAGCGCCTGGGACGCCCCCGAGGAATTCGACATCGACCGCTGGCTGCCCGAGGCTGAGGCCGGGCATCACCCGCACGCCTATAAGCCGTTCGGCAATGGCGCGCGTGCGTGCATCGGGCGACAGTTTGCGCTGGTGGAGGCCAAGCTGGCCCTCGCGATGGTCCTCCAGAAATTCGCGATCGCCGACCGGCGCGGCTACCGGATGACGCTCAAGGAATCATTGTCGATCAAGCCCGACGATTTCTGGATGCGGGTCCGGATGCGCAAGCCCAACGAGCGGTTGACGGTGGCAGAGCCGGTTCGGATCGACAACGGCACCAGCGCCATCGGCTCGGCAGCGGGCGCCGGGCAGCGGCTGTCGGTGCTTTATGGAACGTCGCTCGGCACGGCGCGCGACATCGCCGAGGAAATCGTGGAGCGCGCCAGCAATGACGGGTTCGAGGCGCGCAGCGTGTCGATGGACGAAGCCCTGAACACCTTGCCCGAGGACAGGGTGATCGTGGTCGTGACCGCGACCTATAACGGTCGCGCGCCTGACAGTGCGCTGGCAGCGGAATCGGCGATCGATGCGGGACAGTTCGCCGACGCCAAATGGCCCGAGACGCGTTTTGCGGTACTCGGCATCGGCAACAGCCAATGGCCGAATTACCAGGCCTTCCCGAAGAAAGTCGATGCGGCGTTCGAAGCGACGGGGGCCAAGCGCCTGTGCCCGAGGGGCGAGGCCAATGGCGATGGCGATTTCGATGGCGGGGTTGCGGCGTTCCTCAAGGACCTGTGGGCCGCACTCGGGAGCAAGGGCGAACCGGTCAAGGCATCGGGACTGTCGCTGCAGATCGTCGATGGCCGTGACGCGCGGGCGGCAGTGCTTCCCGACCAGGCGGTCGAGATGGAGATCGTGCGCAACGACGAGCTCGTCCTGCCGGCTGACGGCCTGTGGGACTTTGCGCGGGAACAGCCGCGCGGGTCGACGCGGTTTATCACGGTCAAGCTGCCGGCGGGGCAGTCCTATGCGGCAGGCGACCATATCGCGGTCTATGCGCGCAACCGGAAGGAGCATGTCGATCTTGCGATCGAACGCCTCGGCGTGCCCGGCGCCATGCAGGTCGTGCCGTCGGGGTCGAGCGGGCGCTTCCGGCACCTGCCGATGGGTCGCACCGTCACGGTGCGCCAGTTGCTGACCGATTTCGTCGAAATCCAGGATCCCATGCCGCGGCGCGCCCTCGATGTGGTGGCCGAGCAGACGCGCTGTCCGAATACCAGGGCCGCGCTGGCCAAACTTGCCGACGAGGCCGTGTGGCAGGCGGAAGTTGCCGACAAGCGGCTGACCCTGCTTGGCTTGTTGGTGAAGTACCCGGCCGCCGAACTCAGTCTCGACAGCTTCGTCGAATTATCCTCGGCCGTGGCACCGCGGTTTTATTCGATCGCGTCGTCGCCGCTCGAAAGCCCGGATGCCTGCGACCTGATCGTCGGCACCGTGCAGGCGCCGGCCTGGTCGGGAGTGGGGACGCACCAGGGCTTTGCCTCGACGCATATGCGTGACCTGAGCGTGGGCGAGCATGTCTTCGCCTATGTCCGCAGGCCGAACCCGCCCTTCGCCCCGCCGCAGGATGGCGCGGTGCCGCTCGTCCTGATCGGTCCGGGCACGGGGTTTGCGCCGCTGCGTGGCTTCATCCAGGAGCGGGCGGCACTGAAAGCAACCGCGCCCTGCCATTTGTTCTTTGGCGCGCGACATCCCGATCACGACTGGTTGTGCCGCGCAGAGATGGAAAGCTGGGCCGCCGGCGGCGTGATCGACCTTCACATGGCGTGGTCGCAGCTGCCGGGTCACGCGCATCGCTACGTCCAGGACGCGATTTGGGCGGCCCGCGATGCCGTCTGGGACGTCGTCCAGCAGGGCGGCCAGATCTTCCTGTGCGGCGACGGCCGGTTCATGGCGCCGGCCGTCCGCGACACGCTTATCCGCATCCATGCCGACAGGACCGGCGGCGACCATCTGGCCGGTTCGACCTGGCTCGAAGGCCTGATCGAGGACGGCGTCTACCATCAGGATGTGTTCGGGTTCGGGAAATAAGGGGCTGAAGTTTTGAGTTCGCTGTTTCGCAAGAAGATCATCGTCCTTGGCGACGACCAGCCCGACCATCACCGGCTCGCTCGGACCCTGTCCTGGCCCCATCTCGTCGCGCTGGGCGTTGGTGCGATCGTCGGGACCGGAATCCTGACCCTGATCGGCGTCGGCGCGGGGCTGGCCGGCCCTTCGGTGATCCTCTCATTTGCCATCGCCGGCGGGATCTGCGCGTGCGCGGCACTGGCCTATGCCGAAATGTCGACGATGATGCCGGCGTCGGGCAGTGCCTATACCTACAGCTATGCCGTGCTGGGCGAAGTCATCGCCTGGGTAATCGGGTGGAGCCTGATCCTCGAATATTCGCTGGTCGTCTCGACGGTCGCGGTGGGCTGGTCGGGCTATGCGGCGCCGTTGCTGAAAGCGACGGTCGGTTTCCCGATGGCGCTGGCGCAGGGGCCCGAGCTCGGCGGCATCGTCAACCTGCCGGCAATCTTCATCATTGCGGTGGTTGCCGGGTTGCTCATCGTCGGAACCAAGGAAAGCGCGACGCTGAATGCCGTGCTGGTCGTGGTGAAACTGATCGCGCTGGCCGTGTTCGTTGCGGTCGCGCTGCCCCATTTCAACGGATCCAACCTCGAACCCTTTATGCCCTTCGGCTTTCCCAAGGCGATGGCGGCGGATGGTGCCGAGCGCGGGGTGATGGCCGCAGCGGCGATCATCTTTTTTGCGTTCTACGGGTTCGACGCGATCTCGACGGCGGCCGAGGAAACGAAGAACCCTGGCCGGGACCTTGCGATCGGCATCGTCGGCTCGATGCTGGTCTGCGTGGCCATTTACATGGCGGTTGCGGTCACGGCCGTGGGCGCGCTGTCCTATACCCGTTTTGCCGGCAGCCCGGAGCCGCTGGCGCTGATCCTGCGGGAAATCGGGCAGGGTGCGGCGGCGACGTTTCTGGCCGGATCGGCCGTGATCGCGCTGCCGACGGTGCTGCTCGCTTTTTTCTACGGGCAGAGCCGGATCTTTTTCGTCATGGCGCGCGACGGCCTTCTCCCCGCCAGCCTGGCGCGGGTGTCGTCACGCGGGACGCCGGTGCGGATAACCCTCATGACCGCGGTTATCGTGGCGATCCTTGCCGGGCTGTTGCCGCTGGGCGAGATCGCCGCGCTGGCCAATGCCGGCACCCTTGCCGCGTTCATTGCGGTTTGCATCTGCCTGATCGTGTTGCGATACCGCGCGCCCGATGCGCCGCGCCCGTTCCGCACGCCGTTGGGGCCGCTGGTTGCGGCGGCGGGGACGCTCGGGTGCCTCTACCTGTTCATCAGCCTGCCGAGCCGCACGCAGCTCTATTTCCTCGTCTGGAACGTGCTGGGGCTCTTCGTCTATTTCCTGTGGGCGCGGCGACGCGCCGTCGCGCGCTGATCAGGGGAGCGGGTCGAAGCTTTCCGCGCGGGCGCGTGCCCAATTGTCGCGATAAAAGGGCAGGGCGCACGTGCCGTCAACGAGGTCGTTCGCCCCAAGAAAATGATGCACCTGGTCGAAGGGCCGGATTTCGGTCGGGCTGACGCGGTGAACGAGGTGGTAGGGCCGCAGATCGTCAGGGTGGGTCAGCCCGGCGGCCGCCAGCATGTCGGCAAGAACCGCGACGGTCCGGTCATGGAACTTGTGCACGCGCTCGGCCTTGTCGGGCACGACGAGCGCCCTTTGGCGCCCCGGGTCCTGCGTCGCGACGCCGGTCGGACACTTGTTGGTGTGGCAGCTCAGCGACTGGATGCAGCCGAGCGCGAACATGTAGCCGCGCGCCGCATTGGTCCAGTCCGCTCCCATCGCCAGCGCAGTGGCGATGTCGAAGGCGCTGACGATCCGGCCTGCCACGCCGATCTTGACCCGGTCGCGCAGCCCGGCGCCAACCATCGTATTATGGACGAACAACAAGCCTTCGCGCATCGGCGTGCCGATATGGTCGCTGAATTCGACCGGCGCGGCGCCGGTGCCCCCTTCGCCGCCGTCGACGACAATGAAATCGGGCACGACGCCGCTTGCGATCATGGCCTTGACGATGGCCATGAATTCCCATGGATGACCCAAGCAGAGCTTGAAACCGACCGGCTTCCCGCCCGAGAGGCGACGTAGTTCGGCGATGAAGCCCATCATCTCGAGCGGGGTCGAGAAGGCCGAATGACGTGGCGGGGAGATGCAATCCTGCCCCAGCGGCACGCCGCGCGTCTCGGCGATCTCGGGCGTCACCTTTTCGGCGGGGAGGATGCCGCCGTGACCGGGTTTGGCACCCTGGCTGAGCTTGATTTCGATCATCCTGACTTGCGGATCGACCGCCTGGGCCGCGAACTTGTCGGGGTCGAACCGACCGGACGAGCTGCGACAGCCGAAATAGCCGCTGGCCACTTCCCACACGATGTCGCCGCCGCCTTCGCGGTGATAGGGGCTGATGCTCCCCTCGCCAGTGTCGTGATAGAAATCGCCCATCGCGGCACCACGGTTGAGCGCGCGAATGGCGTTGGCCGATAGCGAGCCGAAGCTCATCGCGGAAATATTGAAGATGCTGGCGGAATAGGGTTGGGCGCACTGGTCGTTGCCGATGGTGATGCGAAATGTCTTCGGGTCGGGCGGATCCACCGGCCGCGTCGAATGCTGGATGTACTCATAGTCGCGGGCATAGACATCGAGCAGCGTCCCGAACGGATGGTCGGACGAGACACCCTTGGCACGCCGGTACACCAATGAGCGTTGCGCGCGCGAAAAGGGTGTCGCCTCATTGTCGTCCTCGAGCAGATACTGGCGGATTTCCGGCCGGATCATCTCAACGAGCCAGCGTACATGACCGATGACGGGGTAATTGCGCAGCACCGAATGACGTGTCTGGAGCATGTCATGCACGCCCACCAGGACGAGGATGCCCGGCAGGATCGCCAGTGCGCGGCCCCAGAACCCCGTCGGCGCCATCTGCACGCCCAGCGCAAACAACAGGATGCACAGCGCAAAGGCGATGTACCGCGCAAAACGCTGTGCAACCATCATGGTGTCTCCCTTGGCTACCTTTCGGACAGGGCTAGGCGCAGGTTACGCGAATGGCGAGTGACATCTTGCTCCGCGCGTAAATCCGGTCCAGCATCTGCCAGGTAGATGCAGCCAAGCTGCGCGGGGAGAGCGGGATGCAACAGCTGAGCGGGCAAGATGCAAGTTTTGTCTACATGGAAACGCCGACGACGCCGATGCACATCGGGTCGGTCGGCATCTACGACCCGTCGACCGCGCCCAACGGATTCGTCCGGTTCAAGGACATCCTCCAGTTCATCGAGAGCCGGCTGGGCGGGGCCAAGTCGTTCCGGGAGCGACTCGTCCGCGTGCCGTTCGACATCGATCATCCCTATTGGATCCAGGATCCCGATTTCGACCTCGAATACCACGTCCGGCACATCGCGCTCCCGGCGCCAGGGGACTGGCGCCAGCTGTGCATCCAGGTCGCGCGTCTGCACTCGCGGCCGATGGACCTGACCAAACCCCTGTGGGAGTTCATCATCGTTGAAGGGCTCGACAATATCGAGGGGCTGCCGAAGGGGTGTTTCGCGCTCGTTGCCAAGGTGCATCATGCGGCGATCGACGGCATGTCGGGTGTGGAAATGTCGGCGGCGGTGCACGACCTCTCACCCGACAAGTCGAACCGTTTCCCCGAGGAGGAATGGAAGCCCGACAGCAAGCCCGGCATCGGCGACCTGTTGATCAGCGGCTATTTCAATGCGCTGCGCCAGCCGCAGAAATATCTGGAAACGATGGCGCGGTCGGTACCGGGACTCGCGCGGCTGGCGAGCGAGCTCACCAAGGGCGACCTGTCGATCGCGGGTGCGCGCGTGCCGCCCAAGACGCGCTTCAACGCCAAGGTCTCGTCGCACCGGGTCTTCGACGGGGTGCCATTGCCCCTCAGCGACGTGCGCGCCATCAAGGACGCCGTGCCGGGGGCCACGGTCAACGATGCGATCCTGGCGATCATCGGCGGCGGCTTGCGCATCTACCTGAACGACAAGGGCGAGTTGCCCGAGGCGAACCTGACGGCAATGGCGCCGATCTCGGTGCGCCAGGAAAACGAGAAGGCGGCGCTGGGCAATCTGGTATCGGCAATGGTCGTCAGCCTGGGAACGCACATCGCCGATCCGCTCGAGCGGCTGGCGCATATCCACGCCGATGCCGTCAATTCGAAGGGGCTGACCAACGCGGTGGGCGCCCGGACGCTGACCGATTATTCGCAGCTGATCCCGAGCGGCCTCGCCGGGCTGGGCGCACGGCTTTACACGCGGCTGGGTGTCGCCAACGCCACGGCGCCGGTCTTCAACGTGGTCGCGACCAACGTGCCCGGCAGCCGTGTGCCGCTATATTTCTGCGGCGCGAAGATGGTCAAGATGTACGGCCTGGGGCCGATCTTTGATTCGGTGGGCCTGATCAACACGATCTATTCATATGTCGACGAAATCGCGATCAGCTTTACCTGCGACCGTGACATGATGCCCGACCCCGACGCCTATGCGGCCGCGCTGCGCCAGTCTTTTGCCGAACTCCTGGCCGCGACCAGGTCGATCGCGGCGCCGGCCCCCAAACCGGCGAAACCAACTCCCAAGGCACCTTCAAAATCCAGGAAGATCAAGGAGACAGCATGATGGCAAAGGGTGAAAAGATAACCGAAAAGGCAGCGGAAACGGTCAAGAAGGCGGGCAAGTCGCTGAAGGATGTCAGCACCAAGGCCGCGGGAAATGCCGCTGCGCTCAACAGCAAGGTGCTCGACCATGCCGAAGAGAATACGCGCGCGGCATTTGCGGCGATGCGATCGGCAGCCAGTGTCAAATCGGTGACCGAACTGGCGAAAATCCAGACCGATTTCGTCAAGGAACAGGGCGCGCGATCGATGAGCCAGGTCAAGGAAGTCGGCGACCTGATCGCACAGTTCGGCCGCGACGCCATGGCTGCGTGGCGCCCCTCTAAAGATTAGGCTGAAACCGCCCCGGCTTGCGCCGGGGCGACCGGCATCAATGGATCTTGTGACCCGACGAGGGGTAGAGCAGCGCCTTCAGGCCGCTGCGGACGAAGGGTGTCCAGCTGTCCTCGTCCTGCGCAAGCCGGTCGGCCACGGCATAGAGCACCGTGCCATTAACCCCCAGCCCGCAATGGCTGCCGGCGACTTCGATATTGTCCGTCGTTGGTGCCTCGGGCTCGAGGCAATTCTGCCAGGCAACGATGCCGTCGAACTTGGAAAAGATCGCCGTTGACGGCACCGGCGGCGCGAGTTCGCTCTCACGCAGCTGGCGCTGCGTGTCGTCGTCGCGCAAGCGCTGGCCCGTCAGAAATTCATAGGCTTTCCAGACATTGGTGGCGCGCGGATCGCCGGTGAAGGGCGAGCCGAGCGTAATCACCTGGCGGACGAGGTCGGGGCGGCGGCGCGACAGCTGGCGGGCAAGAATACCCCCAAGGCTCCAGCCGACGAGGCTGACCGTCTTGCCGGTGGCTTCGTGGATGGCGTCGAGCCGGGCAATCAGCTTTTCGCCCTCGCGCCCGATGGCGCGGGGCCCCAGATTGCGGCCGAGTTCCCACGCCTGCGCATCATAGCCGAGGCGCCGGAGATAGCGGCGCAACACCGATGTCGAGAGGTCGGTCGTGGTGAATCCGGGAAGGACCATGACAGGGTGACCGTCGCCGCGCGGGGCGCTCATGAGGAGCGGTGCGGCGATCGGCAGCGCCCCGAATTCGATCGCAGCGCGGCCGAGCTCGGTCAGCGCCAGCAGCTTCGACGGCGCCGGAATGGGTTCATGTGTTTGTGTCTGCACGTAAAAGTCCTTCTCGCGAACGGTCGCGGCTCTTCTGGCTCGGGTACCGAATGCTTATCCTGCCCGAAAGGATGCACTTGTCGAGCGTTTTGTTTCGCAACCGACCAAGTGCAGCATTTGCATGCAGCATTTTTCGTCAGGCGAGCGCCTCGCGCCGGGAATCGCTGCGCCCGACGTTTAGCGACAGGATTGCGAGATCATGGAACGCGCCATCCCGCCCCTTCACATGGTCGCGGAGCATCGCTTCGCCCCGGAATCCGCTTTCCTCGAAGAGCGTAATGGCGCCGCGCTGGTCGGGTGTCATCCGCGCGATCAGCTTTATTGCCCCCGCGTCACGCGCCAGCGAGATGCTCGCTTCGAGCAAGGCACGGCCAAGTCCCTTGCCACGCATCGTCGGCGCCACGAGCAGGCGGATCTCGGCCACGTGCGGCGACCAGCCGAGCGGGTCGCGCACGATGGCGGTCGTGCCAACCACGAAGTCGTTGCCGTCTATAAGGGCAGTCGCGACGAGGCTGTCGATTTCGCCGGCATTCACCGCGTCGGTCCAGGCTTCGATGACGCGGGCGTGCTTGATGTCGCGGCTGAGGAACAACAGGTCGTGCTCGGGAAGGCTTGCTGCAAATTCCGCGACACCCGTTGCGTCCGCCCGCGCGAAGGGGCGGATGCTGACCCAAATGCCGCCACAGTCGATCGTCGTCGTCATATACTGCGCTCTCCCAGCCAGCGGTCGATCTGCGGCCACAGCCGCTTGATGGCGTTCCCCCCGGCGACGAGACTGACATGCCCGCCCTTCAACACCACTGCCTGCTTGTCCGCGGAGCCCACCATGTCGATCAGCGGTTCGGATGCGGCTGCGGGCACGATATGGTCGTGCTCGGCCGTGACGTGCAGGAAGGGCACGGTGATCCTTGACAAGTCCACGGTGCGCCCGCCGACCGTCATCGTCTTCTTCATCAGGGCGTTGTCCCACATGAGCTGCTTCGTCGTCTGGCGAAAATATTCGCCGGCCAGCGGCAGCATGTCGGCGCTCCAGCGGTCGAACATACGGTACGACTTGACGAATTCGTCGTTCCAGAGGTTATCCCACAGCCGGAAATTGCCTGCGATGCGACCGCCGGGGCGCAGCATGTCGAACGAAGTGTAGAGCATCTCCGCCGGGCAATTGCCCAGTGTCTCGACGAGCCGGTCGACATCGAAGAAGCGTTTGTCGGACCATGCCTGAAACAGGGGCATCCCCTCGAAATTGACGGGGGTCGTGAAGGTGACGAGGTTCTTCAGGTTGTTCTCTGCATAAAGGCTCGCCCAAAGGAGCGAGAGCACCCCGCCGAAGCAATAGCCGACGATCGAGAGGTCGGGCTCGCCGGTTACCTCGGCGACCTTGGCCACGCATTGCGGGATGAAATCGCCGACATAGTCTTCCATCCCGAGATGCTTCTCTTCGGGTCGGGGAGCCTCCCAGTCGACCATGAAGACGTCGAACCCGCGCTGCAGCAAAAACTCCACGAAGCTCTGCCCGGGAACCATGTCGAAAATATAGCCGCGGTTGGTCGTGGCCATGACGAGCATCACCGGGACACGGTACACGTCGTCGACCAGAGGCCTGTAATGATAAAAGCGAAGCGGGCCGCGCGCGATGAGCGTTTCCTTGGCACTTGCGCCGAGCACCGGGGCAGGAGACGCGAAATAATCGAGACCCTTGATGTTGCGCAGCATGGCGCGCTCGAATTCGACCTGCGCGCGCTCCAGAATATCGGGCGCGTCGCTCATGCTGCCGAAGTTGGCTTACGTCCGCGGGTGGGTTTGATCTTCGCGATCTTGGAGGTGCCCGCGTCACTACCCGACAACAGGCCTTCGATCCGCAGGAGGTTGGCCTCGACAGCGGCAAGCCGCTGCCCCATCGCCTCGATATCCGCCTTGCTGGGCATGTTTGCCGCCGCAAGAACCTTCGACATCGCGTCGGAGACGGCATTCTGCACCTGCAGACCGGCGGCCGTGACATTATGCATGGCCTGGGCCGCTTCCGGGCGCGCGAGAAGCTGGCTGCCATATTCGTTCGCCAGCTTTTCCCACTGGTTCACGACATCGCGGAACATGGCCATAGGGTCGGTCGTGCTGGTCATGGAGCGATGGTCGGACCGAACGTGCGCGGGGTCAAGCCCCGCTTGCGCTGCACCTATCTGAATACGAAAATATAAAGCAGGATGATCACCGGGATCGGAATGCCGATCGCCCAAAGCAATATACCTTTCATGCGCTTACTCCCGCGGGCCGGCCAGACGTGCGTGTCCGGCGTTACGCGGCAGAAACGAGAGGCAGTAAAAAGGGTTCCGCGACTCAGGCGGGAAGGGCGACGCGCCGCATTCCAAACATGGTCGGCAGCGCCCGGCCGAGTCCCGAATAGAGGGCGAACAGGCCAGCGAACCAGAGCGCGTCATTGAGCGCTACGGCCCGGATGATTGCCGCGGAAAAATTGTCCGCACCGCCAAAACCGAGCGCGCCGACGTAGATCACCAGTTGATAGGCAACGAACGCTGAAACCAGCGCGCCGAGCGTGCCGAGCGGCTGCGCGATCCGCCGCAGTACGAATCCGGCGACCCCATAGGCAGCGAGCGCGCCGAGTCCGAGTGACATGCCGAGCGCCACCGTGGAAAATTCCTGCGGGTAGTGCATCAGCGTAAATCCGACGATCTGGTTCGCCAGCCAGCTGGCCCCGACCAGAAGCGCGCCACGCCGAACGTCGAGCGTCAGCGCGGCCAGCGTCGCGATGGCGGCAAACGGGAAGACACAGGCAAAGAAATAGCTGCCAAAGATCGAGGTGGCGCCGAGAATGGCAGTCCAGATCAGTGCGGCAGTCGTGGCTTGCTTGGTCATCGTTTCATTCCCTTGTCGCAGGACAGCCTAGCAGCGCTGCCCGGTTTGGCCAATCTCACAGTTTCACCCGTACGCCGACATGGGCATTGCGCCCGTAAACGCCGTAGCCGGAGACGGTTTCGTACCGCGTGTCGGTCAGGTTCTCGACCCGGCCATAGACGTCGAACCGATCGCCGAGTGACACCGAGGCGCGCAGGCCGACAAGCGTATAGCCGTCGAGGCTGGTCGGGCTGAATGTCAAGTAATCGCTGTCTCGACTGTCGCTCATCGTTTGCAGGCTTGCGCCCAGGTGCAACCCGCTCCGCGGGGTCCAGTCGATGTCGGCGTTGATGCTGTGCTGCGGTCGGCGGAGCAGCACGATGCCGGTCAGCCGATTCCGGGCGTCGGTGAAGCTATAGTTGGCGTTCAGCACCAGCGCGCGCGAGGGGCGCAGCTCGACGAACGTCTCCACTCCTTCGGCCCTGGCGCGGGCGATGTTGAAATAATAGCCGAACGGCCGGTCGGCGCGCGGCGGAACCGAGGTGAAGTCGATCTGGTTGGTCGTGTCGCGGTGGAAATAGGTCGCGCCCATCTTCAGCGTGCCCTTGACCAGGCTTTGCTCCAGGCCGAAGTCATAGCTTCGCGCCGTTTCGGGCTGCAGGCTCGTCGTGCCGTAGACGCTGAAGAGCTGATAGAGCGTCGGCGCCTTGAACCCCTCGCCATAGCTGGCGCGCACGACCGTGCCGCTGCCGAGGCGCCATGCCGCATTCGCGCTGAACGTCGTCTTGGTGCCATAGTTGCGGTGCTCGTCGACGCGGACGCCGCCGGTCAGGGTGAGGCGTTCGACGGGATTGGCAATCAGCTGCGCATAGCCGCTCGTCACGCCGGTCGAGACGGTCGCGATGCCGTCGTTGAAGCGCGAAGTCTCGTGTTCAATGCCGAACACGGTGCGCAGCCCGTCGGAGATGCGCGCATCGCCCTGATATTCGAACCGCTCGCTGCGCCCCTTGAAGCGGGCGGGCGTCGATGTGCCGGTCGAAAAGCTCGCGCGGCGGGTCTCAGAGATCGCGAAGGCCAGCCGGTTCTTGAGCGCACCGTCGAACATCGCGGCGTTGACGCCGGCATAGCCGAAGGCCTGCTTTGTCGTGCTGTAGCCGCTGGTATCGGCGAAGCTGAAGAAGGGCGGCGGGAAGCCGTCGAAGCCGACCCGGCTGTCGGCATAATTGCCGCGCAGATCGATCGTAAGAGCATTCGCCACGTCGATCTCGACACGGCCGTTTGCCGCATACTGGCGAAAGCCGTCCCGTTCGGTCCCGAGCTTGAACGCCGAGATGCCATCGTCGTCGAAATAGCCGCCGCCGAACGAGCCGCGGACAGGCCCCAGCCCGCCGCGGACATTCCCGACCAGCTTCCTGGCATTCTTGTAGCCATATTCTGCGTTCAGGTTCGCGGCGAAACCTACGTCCGGCGGCGTGGTGACGATATTGACGACGCCGCCCAGCGCCTGGCTGCCCCATGGCACCGAATTGGGCCCGCGCAGCACTTCGATGCGATCAATGTTGCCGGCGAGCAAATTGCCGAAGTCGAAGCCGCCGCCGGTTGCCGAGACGTCGTTGACGCGCACCCCGTCGATCAGGACGAGCGTCTGGTCACCCTCTGCCCCGCGAATGCGCAGCGCGGTGGGCTGGCCGAGGCCGCCGTTGCGGCTGACGGTGATCCCGGGGGTGGTGGAGAGCAGGTCGGCGACAGAAAGCGACTGGCGCGTTTCGATCAGCCCGCGGTCGACGACCGTTATCGCCTGACCGCTCTCATTCTTGTTTAAATCGGTACCCGTCGCGGTCACGACAATCGCGTCAGGATTCATCCGTGAATCCGCGATCATGATCTCGTCGTTCGGTTGCGCGAACGCGCTGACAGGAAGCAGCGCAAGCGCTGCGGCGGCAATCTTGAAACGGGGCACGAGTCTTCTCCTCAAACGTAACAACACACATCGTCGTCACGCGAGGGGCTTCCCCCGATCGCCCGCGTCTTCCCGCACGGACAAAGGACCGACCGCGACAGGCAGGTCTCCTGGCTCCCGGGTCAATGCGCTCTCCTACCTTCCCAGACACGCGGTCCAGTGGTGTGCGAGAAGAGAACTCGCCGGTTACAGTTGCGGGAACAGCGCCGGGGCTTCACCGGCTTCCCTTTTGATCCCCTCTCGGGGAACCTGTCACGAGCGGGTGGGTAGCGCAGGGCCTGGTGCAACGCAACGCCTTGACCGGATGCGGGGTTCGCCCCTAGGGGGTCCGCCTTTCCGCGCGTCTCGAACGAGCGCGCGCGGCTGCGCACAGTGGGGCTCGTAGCTCAGTCGGTAGAGCAACGGACTTTTAATCTGTAGGTCCCGGGTTCGAATCCCGGCGAGCCCACCATGCGTGGCCTGTCGAGCCTTGCCAGCAAATGCCGGGCGGTCAGCGCCGTCAGAGGATCGCGCCAGTCGGGCGCGATCTCGACCAATGGGGCCAGAACGAAGCGGCGATGGCGAAAAGCCGGGTGCGGTATGCTCAAGACAGGCGATGCCCAGAGCCCGCCCGACCAGCCGATGATGTCGAGATCCAGCGGCCGGTCGCCCCAGCGGCGCCCCGCACGACGGCCGTGGGCGCGCTCCATGGCCTTGAGCCGGGCAAGCAGGGCAGGCGGGTCCAGATCGGTTTCGATCAGTGCTACCGCATTGGCGTAGCGGCGCTTGCCGGGGCCAAGCGGAGCGGTGGTGTGGATCGAAGAGGCGGCCACCAGATGGATGCCGTCTCCCTTAACGTGCTTCAGGGTCCATCCGTCCGGTCGTATCGTCTTCGCCGCCGGTGGCGCGGATACCGGAACACGATCGGCATGACGGCCCCGATTGTGTGTGCGCTCGATCAAATTGGACAGTGCGGCGCGCGATGTCGCATGGTTCCCGCCCAGCGCGATCAAATAGCTTTGCCTGCCCACGCCGCTGCCCTAACCGACGCCGATGTTCCCCGTAAGCCCCATCCCCGCCACCGAACCACCGCGCGATTGCCCGCTGTGCCCGCGTCTTGTCGCCTATCGCCATGCCTGCCAGGCCGAATTCCCGACCTGGTGGAATGCGCCGGTGCAGGCGTTCGGCGACCCCGACGCGTGGCTCGCCATTGTCGGACTCGCGCCGGGCAAGCACGGCGCGAACCGCACGGGCCGACCTTTCACCGGCGATTTCGCGGGTGACCTGCTGTTTGCGACGCTCGCCAAATACGGGCTGACCGAGGGCGATTATGCCGCGAAAATCGACGACGGGCTGATGCTCAAGGGCGCGATGATCATCAACGCGGTCAAATGCCTGCCGCCCGAGAACAAGCCGACGCCCGAGGAAATCCGCACGTGTCGCCCGTTTCTCGAAACACAGCTGGGCGCGCTTCCGAATGTGTGCGTCGTCGTTGCGCTTGGCGCCATCGCGCACCAGTCCGCCGTGAAGGTGATGGGCGGGCGCCTGCCCAAGGCCAAATTCGGCCATCTTGCCGAGCACCGCATGCCCGACGGCCGCGTGCTGATCGACAGCTATCACTGCTCGCGCTACAACCAGAACACCGGGCGGCTAACCGCGGAAATGTTCGAGTCCGTGTTCGAGCGCGCGGTTCAGATGTCCTCGACCAGCCGCCCGTAGAGGTCGGGCCGCCGGTCCCTGAAGAAACCGAATGCCGCGCGGTTTCGCGCAGCCTCCGCTAGGTCGAAGGTCGCGACCAGAACGCCGCTTTCCTCCGCGCCATATTCCGCGACAAGGTCGCCACGCTCGTTCGCGATGAAGCTGTGACCATAGAATCGCTGGCCGCATTCGGTGCCGATGCGGTTCGACGCCACCACCGGCACCACGTTCGACACCGCATGGCCGACCATCGCCCGTCGCCAGAGCCGTGACGTATCCAGCTCCTCCGCCTCGGGCTCGTCGCCGATGGCGGTGGGGAACAGCAGGATGTCCGCGCCCATCAGCATCAGCGCGCGGGCAGTTTCGGGGTACCATTGGTCCCAGCAAATGCCGATGCCGACCTTGCCGTATTTCGTATCCCACACCTTGAACCCGGTGTTGCCAGGGCGAAAATAAAATTTCTCACTATAGCCCGGGCCGTCGGGGATGTGGCTCTTGCGATAAACGCCCATGATCTCGCCCGCGTCGTCGATCATCGCCAGCGAATTATAATGATGCTGTCCGTCACGCTCGAAAAAACTCGTCGGGATGTAGACCTGCAGCTCCTTCGCCAGCGCCTGCATGGCCTTCACGCTGGCATGCTGGTGCAGCGGCGCGGCGGTGGCAAAGGGATCAAGTTCCTGCACCTTGCAGAAATAGGGCCCTTCGAAGAGCTCGGGCGGCAGGATGAGCTTTGCGCCATGCTGGGCGGCTTCGCGCACATGCGCTTCGACCGTTGCGTTGTTCGCGGCCAGATCGGCCGAAAGGTCGCACTGGATCGCGGCGACGGAAATGCTGCTCATGGTGTCGGAACCTGCTGGGAAATGCAGTGGAAGCTGCCACCGCCGGTCAGGATATGGTCGGTCGGTAACCCGACGACAAGCCGGTCGGGGAAGCGGGCCTTGAGCACGTTGACCGCTGCCTCGTCGTTCGCCGCGCCATGGATGGGGACGACCACGGCGGCATTGCCGATGTAGAAATTCATATAGCTTGCCGCGGCCACTTCCCGGTCGATCTCGACCCGGCCAGGGGAAGGCATCGCGACCAGCTCGACGCCAAAATCGGCCGCACGCGCCCAGGCGTCGGCGTAGACGTCGGCATTGGGATCGTCCGGCCCGTCGGGTTCGGGCAGCATCAAAACCCCCGGTGCCACGAACCGGGCAAGATTGTCGACATGGCCATCGGTATGATCGCCGACCAGGCCGGCGCCGAGCCAGAGGATCCGCTCGATGCCGAGGCCATGCCGGAGCTCGGCCTCGATATCGTCGCGCGTCATGTACGGATTGCGGTTCGGGTTGAGCAGGCACTGTTCAGTCGTGACCAGCAGCCCCGCGCCATCGACGTCGATCGCGCCGCCCTCGAGAATCATGTGGCGCGGCTCATGGGGCAGGGGGATGCTGACGGCCAACAGCTGGCCCAGCGCATCGTCGAGCGGCGAGGGATATTTGCCGCCCCAGCCATTGCCGCGATAATCGAGCGCAACCCGCTCGCCGACGCGGTTCAGCACCAGCGGTCCGGTATCGCGCAGCCAGACGTCGAAGAACGGCATGATCAGGATCTGCGCGCCGGGCGCCAGTGCGACCGCCCGATCGGCAGCGGCCTCGTTCGCGCAGACGAGGCGGACCTGTTCGCCCTTGCCCTCGGCCTGCACGGCGCGGGCAAAGGCCGCGACCTGTTCCTGTGCGCCGTCGAGGTCATCGAGCCACAGGTCGGGGGCGCTGGGGAAGCCGATCCATACAGCTTCGTGCGGGGACCATTCGGCGGGGAAGTGGGTCATGTGGGTTCCGTTACTCAAATGCATTCACCTTGAGTAGGGGCGGAGCGCAGGTAACGACTGTGCCGAAGGACAAGCGCACGGCCTGCGATCGGCGCCTACGACGCGTCCAACGGCGGCCCGGGCCTTTCGAAATGCCGTTATTTCCCGGCCCGCGACTTGTCGCGTACTGCCCGGAATTCCGCTGTCGGCACCCAGTTCGGCCACGCTGTCCCCTCGGCCAGTTCGCGGCCGATGCCATAGTACATCTGCAGGTCCTGTACCGCGCCCGACCAGTCCCAGGTCGCCACATATTCGTCCTGCGGCTTGTGATAGCGGTTGGCCGTGTAATCCTCTGCCGCTTTCAGGCCCGCCGCCTTGCCGCCGGCGACCAGATCGTCGCCGCTGCCCGCGTCGAGCATCGGCACGCCTTCACGCGCCAGGCTGAAATGGTCGGAGCGATAGTAATAGCCTTTTTCCGGAAAGGATTCGGGCGTGATGGTGCGCCCGCCCTTGGCCGCCCAGCGGGTCACATAATCGTCGAGATCGGACTTGCCGACACCGACGATGGTCACGTCGCGGGTTTTGCCCATGACGTTCAACCCGTCCATGTTCACCCCACCGACCGTCTGCGCGAGCGGATAGACCGGGTGCTCGGCATAATATTTCGATCCAAGGAGCCCGCTTTCCTCGGCCGTGACCGAGACGAACACCTGGCTGCGCGCGGCAGGGCCCGCCTTGGCGTTCATTTCGGCCATGGCAATCAGCCCCGCGACGCCGCTCGCATTGTCGACGGCGCCGTTGCAGATCCCGTCGCCCTTTACCGGCAGGCAGCGCCCGAGATGGTCCCAGTGCGCCGAATAGAGGACATAGTCGTTCGGCCGCGTCTTGCCAGGCAGGACGCCGACGACATTCTTCGAATTCTGACGGCGGATCGTGTTGCTGAGCGTGACCGACATGGTCGAGCCCAGCGGCACCGCGGTAAAGCCCTTCGCCTTGGCAGCAGCACGCAACAGCGCGAAATTCTGCCCGGCCTGGGCGAAGATGCGCGTCGCGGCCGGACCGGTCATCCAGCCGATCGCCGCGCTTTCGTCCATGTGGTTGTTAGCGGCGTCGAGATTCAACCGGGGCTTTGCCCAGGACGACACAACGACATCGAAGGGATAGGCGGCGGGAACCGTGTCGTGGATGATGATCGCCGCCGCCGCACCCTGCCGCGCCGCTTCCTCATATTTATAGGTCCAGCGTCCGTAATAGGTCATCGCGCGGCCGCCGAAGGGGCCGTCCAGCGTGCTTGTCTCCCAGTCGGGATCGTTGATCAGGATGAGCACGGTTTTGCCTTTCACGTCGACCCCGGCATAGTCGTTCCAGCCGAGCTGCGGCGCGTTGATGCCATAGCCGACGAAGACGACTTCGCTTTTGGTCACCGCAATTTGCGGCACGGCGCGAAGCGTGCCCACGACCATGTCATCCTTATAGGCAAGCGCGACCGGCGGCTTGCCGTCGACAGTAAAGGTCATCGGTGTCGGCGTTGCCGCAATCTCGACCATCGGCACGTCCTGGTACCAGCTGCCCTTGTTGCCCGGCTTCAGCCCGGCCTTTGCCATGCGGTCGGCGATATACTTGATCGTCTTGGCTTCCTCGGGGCTGGTCGGCGCGCGGCCGGCATAGGCGTCCGACGACAGTTCGCGGGTGACGTCGCGCAGCGTATCGACCGGGACGGCGGGCGCCTGGCCAGCGGGTGCGGCAAGCGCCGTGGTGGCGAGGCAGGCGAGCAGGACGGCACCAAGGGAACGCATCGACAATCTCCGGACAGTTTCGACCAGAGCCTTCATGCGCAATGCGGAGCAGGTGCGAAAGCGCAAAATGCCCGCGGAGCGGCGTTCGCCCGCGCTATGCAATCACGCGTGCGTCCGGTTGACGAATCGGATTTCCGGCGCAAACCTGTATCATTTTTTGAGTAACTGGGGGTTGCATGAAGCGTATTTTGGGTATGTGTGCCTTTCTGATGTCAACGCCGGGTCTGGGCCAGTCGGACCCTGCTGCCGCCTTTGGCGCGCGCGAAGGGGTCATCTCCGCTAGCCTTTCGCCTGACGGGCAGAAAATTGCCCTGATCGCTTCGGCCGCGGGGCGGGCCACACGCCTCTTCATCGTCGATACCGTGGCAGGCGGGCCACCCCGGCCAGCGCTGCTTGCCAGCGGCAAGCCCGAGAACCTGTCCCAGTGCAAATGGACGTCCAACGACCGGCTGGTGTGCACGATTGGGGGACTTATCCTGATCGAAGGGCAGATCGGCGGTTTTTCGAACGTCGTGGCGGTCGATGCCGATGGCAAGAATGTGCGGATGCTCAGCAACCGCCGGGGATCGGATGCGCTGCAGATCGATACGCGCGGAGGCGCCGTAATCGACTATCTGCCGGAGGATGACGGCGTCGTCCTCATGATGCGCAGCTACGTACCGGAAGGACGCATCGACACGCTGATCGCAAAGACCGACGACGGCATGGGGGTCGACCGCGTGGACACGCGGACGGGCGCCGCACGCCGTGTCGAAGGGGCCCAGCGCGACGCCGTCGAATATATTACCGACGGTCAGGGCACCGTGCGCATCAAGGGCGTGTCGCCGCGGCCCGCGGACGGCTATGACAAGGGAGTCGTCAAATATCTGTACCGTGGCAAGGACAGCCGCGACTGGTTGACGCTGTCGACTTATGTTTACGCCGATCGGTCAGGGTTTAATCCCTACGCTGTCGATCGTGACGCCAATCTGGCCTATGGGTTCGAGAAGATCGACGGGCGAATGGCTGCTGTCAGCTATGCGCTCGACGACTCGCTCACCCGAACGGTGCTGTACCGACACCCCACCGTCGATGTTGACGGCCTGGTCCGCGTCGGGCGGCGAGGGCGCGTCATCGGCGTGAGCTTTGCGACCGACAAGCGGGCCGAGGTTTATTTCGACCCCGCCATGAAGGGCGTCACGGCCGCACTGTCCAAGGCGCTGGGCGGCAAGGCAGTTTATATTGCCGACACGAGCACCGATGAAAATCGGCTCCTACTCTGGGCCGGGTCGGACACTGATCCGGGCCAATATTATCTCTTTGATCGCGTCGCACGAAAGCTGAGCCCGGTCATCCCGCAGCGTCCGCAGCTAGCGTCGATGACTCTCGCCAGCGTCCAGTCCATTACTTACCCGGCCGCCGACGGCACGTTGGTTCCTGCCTATCTAACGCTGCCTCCGGGGCGCGAACCGCGAAACCTGCCGGCAATCGTCCTGCCACATGGCGGGCCGAGCGCCCGCGACGAATGGGGGTTCGACTGGCTGTCCCAATATTTTGTGGCGCGTGGCTTTGCGGTGATCCAGCCCAACTTTCGTGGATCGGCGGGCTATGGCGACGCCTGGTTCAAGCAGAACGGCTTCCGCTCCTGGCAAACGGCCGTGGGCGACGTTACGTCAGCGGGTAAATATCTGTTGGCAAAGGGGATAGCCGACCCCACAAAGTTGACCATTCTCGGCTGGTCCTATGGCGGCTACGCGGCGCTGCAGGCCGCCGTCGTCGAGCCCGACCTGTTCAAGGCGGTGGTCGCGATTGCGCCGGTTACCGACCTTGGAACGCTGCTGCAGGGCAGCGACAATTTCTCCAGCTATTATCTCGCCAAGGACTTCATCGGCTCGGGTCCGCACATCGTGGCGGGCTCACCGGCGCGCAACGCCGCGAGGATCATGGCGCCGGTCCTGATGTTCCAGGGAACGTTCGATGCCAATGTCCCGGCCGCGCAGGCCAAACTCATGGACGAGAAGCTGAAGGCCGCCGGCAAGCGCAGCGAGCTGGTCATGTTCGACGGGCTCGACCACCAGCTCGACGAGGAAGAAGCACGTACGACGATGTTGCGGCGCGCGGGCGACTTCCTGATGGCCGCGGGCAAATAGGCCGCGGTTCGTCGCAAGGACAGTGAAAAAAAGGGCGGCCGTGGGGCCGCCCCTTTATTGGCTTGTAGCGCCCGCCGGCCGGCGCCGCAGATGATCAGCGCGAGTAGAATTCGACGACGAGATTGGGCTCCATCTTCACGGGATAGGGCACTTCGTCGAGGGTCGGGACGCGGTTGAAGGTCGCCTTGGCGGTGCCTTCGATCACGACATATTCGGGAATGTCGCGCTCGGGCAGGCTCTGCGCTTCCATGACCAGCGCCATTTCCTGCGCCTTGGTGCCCAGCGTGATTTCGTCGCCGACATCGCAGCGGCGCGACGCGACATTGCACTTCACACCGTTGACGCGAATGTGGCCATGACTGACCAGCTGGCGCGCAGCGAAAATCGTGGGTGCGAATTTGGCACGATAGACGATCATGTCGAGGCGACGCTCGAGCAGGCCGATGAGGTTCTGCGACGTGTCGCCCTTCATCCGTGCGGCTTCGGTATACTGCTTCTTGAACTGCTTTTCGGTGACTTCGCCGTAATAGCCCTTCAGTTTCTGCTTGGCCTTCAGCTGCAGGCCATAGTCGCTGACCTTGCCCTTGCGGCGCTGGCCGTGCTGGCCGGGCCCGTATTCGCGCTTGTTGACGGGGGATTTGGGGCGACCCCAAATGTTCTCGCCCATGCGGCGGTCGAGTTTGTGCTTGGCGCTAAGACGCTTCGACATATGTCATCCTTCAATTGCGTTGCCCCAGGAGCGAGGCGATAAAGTTCCGGATCCGCGCTACGTCGATCCAGTTGGACCGGGCAGGACCACCGCTTCACCGGAGTGCGGGGTCAATTGCGAAGGCGCGGCCCTTAGCCTTGTTCCTGTTGAAGTCAAGGCCGCGCACGCTATGGGGGCGCATGACCGACCCCCAGGATTGCCGGACAATGGCCGACGTGCGCGCCGGAGTCGACGACACCGATCGCGAACTCGCCGCGCTGATCGGCCGCCGCTTTCGCTTCATGGATGCGGCCGCGCGCATCAAGCCGCTGCGTGAACATGTCCGCGACGAAGCCCGCAAGGCGCAGGTCATCGCCAACATCGCTCAACAGGCGGCAGCTAATGGATGGCCGCCAGAAGTTGCCACGGCACTTTGGGAAACGCTCGTCGAGGCGTCGATTGCCTACGAACTCGCGGCGTTCGACCGGCTCACGACTTCGGACGCGGCGTAACCAGTGCGCCGATCATGCCGCGCATGGTGCGCACCTCATAGGTGCTCCAACCCGGCTTGGTCAGCATCGACCGGACCATCCGCCTAGTCGTCGGCACCTTGTCGGGCGGGAAGTAAAATCCAGCATAGTCGAGTGCAGCGTCGATCTGGACAATAAGCCCCTCGAGCTCCTCGTGCGGGGCCGGAGGTGCTGCCTCGGTCTTCGGCGGCTGGACCAGCGCCGCGCCCTTCGACCATTCATAGGCTACGAGGATGACGGCCTGAGCGAGGTTGAGCGAGCCGAATTCGGGGTTGATCGGCACGGTCAGGATGGTGCGGGCAAGCGCGACATCGTCGGTCTCCAACCCCGCGCGCTCCGGGCCGAACAGGATCGCCGATCGTTCGGGCGCGGCGCGGATGGCAAGGGCCGCCTCGGCGGGATCGACCACAGGCTTCGTTACGCCGCGCTTGCGCACCGTCGTGGCATAGACGTGCGCGCAGTCGGCGACGGCGTCGGCCACGCTGTCATAAAGCTTTGCGTCACGGATTACGCTGTCTGCGCCCGAGGCCGCTGGTCCGGCGTCGGGGTTGGGCCATCCGTCGCGGGGGGAAACGAGCCGCAGATCCGTGAGCCCGAAATTGAGCATTGCACGCGCTGCCTTGCCGATGTTTTCCGCGAGCTGGGGGCGGATAAGGACGATGGCGGGTTGCGGTGTCGCTGTGCTCATCCGTCCATCGGCAATACGGGATGATTTGGGTCCGCCACTTCCTTCACGCTGCCGGCAAATTCCTCGAAGTCGCGCGCTTCGGCGAAATCTTTGTAGACGCTGGCGAACCTGATGTAGGCGACGCTGTCGAGACGCTTCAGCGCCTCCATCGCCAGCGTCCCGATCTGCGTCGTCGTGATTTCCTGCTCGCCCAGTGTCTCGAGCTGCCGCTGGATCCCCGAGACCATCTGGTCGATCTGCGCAGCGTCGACAGGGCGCTTGCGGCAGGCAATGGCGACGGCGCGGGCAAGTTTGTCGCGCTCGAACAGCTCGCGCGCACCGCCGCTTTTCATGACCGTCAGTTCGCGAAGCTGGACCCGCTCAAAGGTGGTGAAACGTGCGCCGCACCCCTCGCACTGCCGACGCCGCCGGATGGCCGCGCTGTCCTCGGTCGGGCGCGAATCCTTAACCTGGCTGTCTTCATGGGCGCAAAAGGGGCAGCGCACGCGTTACTTCTGGGTCTCGCGCCAGGCGGCATAGGCTCCGCCAATAATCGCACCGGTGAGCACTGAGAAGGGCAGGATCACGCCTGCGATCACGCCGATGGCCGCGCCGCCGGCGACCTTGGCCGCTTTCGATCCGCCCATCAGGTCGGCGGTATCGTCGATGACGGCATCGAGCGTCTCGACGATCTTTGTGCCCATCGACTTGGTATCGCCCGAATTGGCGTCCTCTTTCAGCGTGTCGTTGTCAGTCGGGTCCATGGCTTTCACTCCGTGAGTTTGGGAGTAACTGTTATACTAGTGTAATACAGCGGTTCAAGAGGTGCCGCTATAGCGTGGGATAGATCGGGAAGCGGCTGCACAGCTCCGTCACTTCGCGGGCCACCCGCGCTTCGATCTGTGCGTCCCCGGTCTCGCCGTTCTTGCGCAGGCCCTCCACCACGTCGGCAATCCATATGCCGATCTGGCGAAATTCAGCGGGCCCGAACCCGCGTGTCGTCCCCGCCGGCGATCCGAGCCGCAGGCCCGAGGTCAGCGTCGCCTTTTCGGTGTCGAAGGGAATGTTGTTCTTGTTGCAGGTGATCGACGCGCGATCCAGCGCATGCTCGGCATGCTTGCCCTTCGCCTGCTTCGGACGAAGATCCACCAGCATCGAATGATTGTCAGTGCCGCCCGACACGATGTCGAGCCCCTGTTCCTGGAGACTCGCCGCCAGCACCTTGGCATTTTCGACAACGGCCTGTGCATAGTGCTTGAACTCGGCGGTCATGGCGTCCGCAAAGCACACGGCCTTGGCAGCGATGACGTGCATCAGCGGGCCGCCCTGGAGGCCGGGGAAAATCGCCGAATTGAACTTCTTCGCCAGCGCCTCGTCGTTGGTAAGGATGATGCCCGAACGCGGCCCGCGCAGCGACTTGTGGGTCGTCGATGTCGTGACATGGGCATGGGGGATCGGCGAGGAATGCGCGCCCCCCGCGACCAGCCCCGAGATGTGCGACATGTCGACCATGAGGATCGCGCCGACTTCATCGGCGATCGCACGGAAGGCCGCCCAGTCCCATTCGCGCGAATAGGCGGTGCCGCCGGCGATGATCAGTTTCGGCCGGTTCTCACGCGCGATCCGGGCGACTTCGTCCATGTCGATGCGGCAATCGTCCTGACGCACGGTATAGGGGATCGGCTTGAACCATTTGCCGCTCATGTTGACCGGCGATCCATGCGTGAGGTGTCCGCCCGCGGCGAGGTCGAGACCCATGAAGCTGTCGCCGGGCTGGAGCAGCGCCAGGAACACGGCCTGGTTCATCTGGCTGCCGCTGTTGGGCTGCACGTTCGCAAAGTTGCAGCCGAAGAGTTTCTTTGCCCGCTCGATCGCGATCGTCTCGATCTCGTCAACATATTCGCAGCCACCATAGTAGCGCTTGCCCGGATAGCCTTCGGCATATTTGTTGGTGAGGATCGATCCCGTCGCCTCGAGCACGGCAAGGCTGGTGATGTTTTCGGACGCGATCAGTTCGATCTTGTCGCGCTGGCGGCCCAGTTCCTTGGCAATCCAGCCCGCGATCTCGGGGTCCGCATCGGCCAGGCCGCGGGTGAAGAAACCATCCGAATGCATGTCGTGGGACGCGGAGAGGGGCTGGCTGCTCATGCGGGTTCCTTATGGAGCTGGGGCTGGGTCAATTTCGCGACGCGGCCGGTATGGCGGTCCCCGGCGAAGGGCGTGGCAAGAAAAGCGGCAAGCGCATCCTTGGCCGTGTCGGGCCCGATCAGCCGGGCACCGAACGCGATCACATTGGCGTCATTATGCTCTCTGGCGAGGCGGGCCGACAATGTGTCGGACACCAGCGCGCAGCGTGCAGCTGGATGGCGGTTGACCGCGATCGAGATGCCGATTCCCGACCCACAGACGGCGACCCCGAACGCAGACTCGCCCGTCGCGATCGCGCGGGCCAGCGCATAACCGAAATCCGGATAATCGACCGACGCCGTATCGTGCGGACCCAGGTCGGTCACCGAATGCCCTCGCGTCCGTAGCCAGTCGGCCAGCATGACGCGCATGTCGAAACCGGCATGGTCGGAAGCGAGCGCTATGGCGAGCGGGTCGGGGCGTGTCGTCATCTGCGGCCCTCCTCTAGGCAGTGTGGCGGCCGATTGCCACCCGGTTTACGGCGAAGTTGACCGGGGCGATCAATCTGTCCAAGCTTCATTCATGAAAATCTATCTCCCCGCCATTGGGCTCGGGCTTCTCGCGGCCTGCAACACGCCTCCGCCGCAAAACAATGTGCAGGATGTTGCCGCCAACAATATGGCGCTCGACGAAGTGACCGAGGTTCAGGACGACAGCGCCAGCGTGCTTCCCGACGAGGCGGAAAACCACGTCCAGGAAAACAGTGCAGCGCGGCGCGCAAATTCGGCGAACTAGCTGATAGGCTTGCGGAAACGTCATCGCGGCGTCACAGCCAGGCCTTAGTTCCGTCACACGACACCGCGTATCCGGAGGCTTTTCGCCAATGTCCCCATCCGCCACCGCCAAGGCGCCGCGCAACGCGGCCGTGCAAAAGGCCGTTCACCAGCACGAGAAATTGTCGAAGGCAGGCCTGCTCGAGCGCGCCTTTACCTTCGCTTTCCGGGGCCTGGTCTACGCCCAGATCTGGGAAGACCCGGTCGTGGACATGGAGGCACTCGCGATCACGCCGGACAGCCATATCGTGACTATCGCAAGCGGTGGATGTAACGTTCTCAGCTACTTGACCGCCAATCCCAAGGCGATCACGGCCGTCGACCTGAATACCGCGCACGTTGCGTACAACCGGCTGAAGATAGCGGCCGCGCGGCACTTGCCCGATTATGCCGCCTTCTACCGTTTTTTCGGCGAGGCAGACCAGAAAGCGAACGTCGCGGCCTACAAGCAGTATATTCGTCCGCATCTCGACGAGACTTCGCGACGTTACTGGGAGGGGCGTGACATCGTCGGACGCAAGCGCATCGGCGGTTTCTCGAAGAACATCTACAAGCGCGGGCTCCTGGGCAATTTCATCGGCACGGCGCACCTGCTGGCGAAACTCTACAAGATCGACCTGAGCGAAGTGCTCGACGCCAAGTCGGTCGAGGAGCAGCGGCAGATTTTCGAGACGCGTCTGGCGCCGGTGTTCGACAAGAAATTCGTCCGCTGGCTTGTCGATCAGCCGGCTTCGTTGTTCGGTCTGGGCATTCCCCCAGCCCAGTATGAGGCACTGGCGGGTGACAGCCCCGATGGCATTCGTGCGGTGCTGAAAGAGCGCCTCGAAAAGCTGGCCTGTGATTTCGACGTCAAGAACAATTACTTCGCGCAACAGGCATTTGGACGGCGCTATGAGCGCGGGGAGGGCGCTTCGGTACCGCCCTATCTCGAGGAAGCAAATTACCCGCTGGTCGCAGGCCGGATCGACCGGGTGGAGATGCTCCACGCCAATTTCATCGAGCATCTGGCCGGCCTGCCTGCCGCCAGCCGCGACCGGTATATCCTGCTCGACGCGCAGGACTGGATGACCGACGAGCAGCTGACGTCGCTGTGGACTGAAATCACCCGCACGGCGAAAGCTGGCGCGCGCGTGCTGTTCCGCACGGCCGCGGCGCCCACGTTGCTGCCCGGGCGGGTACCCGACGCCATTCTCGACCGCTGGGACTACCGCGCAGACGAGTCGCTCGATTTCACCAAGCGCGACCGGTCGTCGATCTACGGCGGCGTACACCTGTACGTACTGAAGGGCTGAAGGCATTGGCTGACAATGCCGCGCGCATGGACGCAATCTATGCGCGCCAGCGGCACGTCTACGACCTGACGCGCAAATATTATCTGCTGGGCCGAGACCGTCTGATCAAGCGGCTTGCCGTACCGGCGGAGGGGACCGTACTCGAAGTCGGATGCGGCACGGGGCGCAACCTGATCGCGGTCGCAAGGCGCTACCCGGAAGCCAAGTTGTTCGGCCTCGATATCAGCGAAGAGATGCTGACGACCGCGCGCGCCAAGGTGGCGGCGGCAGGACTGGCCGGCCGCATCATGCTTCGACAGGCGGATGCCACCGATTTCGATGCGGAGGCACTGTTCGGCCATGCCCGTTTCGACCGCGTCTTTTTCAGCTACACGCTCTCCATGATTCCTGACTGGCGGGCAGCAATCATGCAGGGTGCCAGGGCGACCGGCGGCGCGCTGCATCTGGTCGACTTCGGCCAGCAAGAGCGGCTGCCGATGTGGTTCAAGCGCGGCCTTGATGCATGGCTTGCCAGATTCGATGTCGATCCCCGTGCCGCGCTGCCCGACGCGCTTGTGCGCATCGCGTCGGAAACCGGTCTGACCTCCCGATTCGAGCCGCTTTACCGCGGCTATGCTTGGAGCGGCAGCCTGACCCGCTAAGGGTGATGTATGACCGACTCGCCCCCGCCACTTCCCCGTATCGCCATTGTGCTCGGCGTCGCCGGTCTCGCGCCACAAGTCTGGGCGCTGCTCGCAACGTATCGGGAAGCGGATCGGTACATCGGGCTGGCGGCCGGCTATTTCTACGCCGCGCTGATTTTCAGCTTCCTCGGCGGTGTGTGGTGGGGCGTTGCGGCCAGCCGCAAGGACGCGCCGGAATGGCTCTACCTTGCGGCTGTCGTGCCGAGTCTGGTCGCGTTTGCAAGCGGCATCCCGTGGATGACCGGGGCGGAATGGCCGGGGCCGTCGCTGGGCGTACTGGGCGCCGGCATCCTGCTCTCCGCCCTTGTCGATCGAACGACGTTCGCCAGGGGACTTATCGATCGCAACCTGTGGCGGCTGCGCCTGGGGCTGTCGCTCGGTCTTGGCGCACTTACCTTACTACTGGCGAGCCGCTAAGCGGCCTTGCGCAGCTCCAGCCGGCCCCAGATCTCGACCAGCGCATCCGTCAGCTCGCGCATCATTTCCGCCGTGTGCGAAGGACCCGGCGTGAAGCGCAGGCGCTCGGTGCCGCGGGGCACCGTGGGATAGTTGATCGGCTGTACGTAGACGCCATATTCGGCAAGCAGGATGTCGCTGATCCGCTTGGCCTTCACCGGATCGCCGACCATGAGCGGCACGATGTGCGTTACCGTGTCCATCACGGGCAGGCCGGCATCGGCAAACAGCGCCTTGAGCAGCGCCGCGCCCGCCTGTTGCGCCTCGCGCTCCTCGCTCGACGCCTTCAGGTGGCGCACGCTCGCCAGCACGCCCGCGACAAGCACGGGTGACAGGCTGGTCGTGAAGATAAATCCCGGTGCATAGGAACGGATCACGTCGACGATGTCGCGCGACGCGGCGATGTAGCCGCCCATCACGCCGAACGCCTTGCCCAGCGTCCCTTCAATGATCGTCACGCGGTCGGCCACGCCATCGCGCTCGGTGATGCCGCCGCCACGCGCGCCGTACATGCCGACGGCATGGACTTCATCGCAATAGGTGAGGGCGTTATACTTGTCGGCCAAGTCGCAGACAGCCGCGATGTCGGCGACGTCGCCATCCATCGAATAGACGCTTTCAAACGCGATGAGCTTGGGCACATCGGTTTCTTCTGCCGCCAGAAGTTCTTCGAGGTGCGCAAGGTCGTTGTGCCGCCACACCCGCTTTTCGCAGCCCGAATTGCGGATTCCCGCAATCATGCTGGCATGGTTGAGTTCGTCGGAAAAGATGATGCAGCCGGGCAGGATCTTGCCGAGCGTGCCCAATGTCGCCTCGTTCGAGACATAGCCGCTGGTGAACAGCAGGGCATTGTCCTTGCCATGCAGGTCGGCCAGCTCAGTCTCGAGGTCGACGTGGTAATGGGTATTGCCGCCGATGTTGCGCGTGCCGCCCGAACCGGCGCCGACGTCATGCAACGCCTCTTCCATCGCGGCCACCACCTTTGGATGCTGGCCCATGGCAAGATAGTCGTTCGAACACCATACGGTGATCGGCTTCGGCCCGTTATGCCCCGCAAAGCAGCGCGCGTTTGGATAAGCGCCCTTGTTCCGCAAAATGTCGATGAACACGCGGTAGCGACCCTCGGCATGGAGCCGGTCGATGGCCTGACTGAAAACGCGATTATAGTCCAAGTGCCGCTTGTCCGCTGGGGAAAACTGCTGCGCAAATAGTGGGAGTCGCGCGCGATCTCCAGTGCGAACGTCTCGCAACTATAGCAGGACCGGATCCGCGAAGCCGCGCGCGGCAAAGGCCGGTGCCAGCGCACGTGTCGCATCGTCCAGCCGCGTCACGACCACGATCCCCTGCGGCGGTTCGGCGGGCCAGGCCTGACCCTTCGTCAGGTGAGCGATCCGGCGCGCGATGCCCGGCCCGCCATCGACGAACCGCACCGGGTGCGGCACCGCAGCGGCCAGTTCATCGCCGAGCAGCGGAAAATGGGTGCAAGCGAGAACAACCGTGTCGATGCTGGCCCCGTCAGGACCATTGAACAGGCCCGCAAGGGCCGTACGGACGTCTCCGGCCGCAATCGCCTCGCCACGCAACTTGGCTTCGGCGAGGGCGACGAGCGACGCCGAGCCGTGACGGACGACCGTGCAATCCCCGGCATGTTCCGCCGACAGCCGGTCGACATAGGGCTGGCGCACCGTCGCTTCGGTGCCCAGCACACCAATGACGCGCGTGACGGACGCCTCGGCCGCAGGCTTGATCGCCGGGACCGTCCCCACAACCGGCACGTCCAGCGCGCCGCGAACCACCGACAGCGCGATCGTCGAAGCGGTGTTGCATGCGATGACGACGAGACGGGGGCGGTAACGCTCGACCAGGCGCCCGAGCAGCGCAGGCACGCGCGCCGCAATCTCCTCCTCGGTCTTCGTGCCATACGGAAAGCCAGCCGTGTCCGCCGCATAGATGAAAGGCGCGTTTGGCAAGACGTCGCGCGCCGGGGCCACGACCGACAATCCACCAACGCCTGAGTCGAAGAATAAAACAGGCGCTGACGGTTTCATCGCGCCGCCCTTAGCGCGGCTTTGTCACCGGGAAAACGGGGCGGATCGACAAAATGAAATTGTTGCGCCGCCCACGACCGGGTTTATGTTACGATTACTTGGGCACAACGACGGGGTAATCGACAGGTGAACGCGCTTTGGATCGCTCCGGCGGCAGCGTTGTTGCTGGGCTATCTGCTCGGTTCCATCCCTTTCGGCCTTGTGCTGACCCGCCTGGCGGGCGCTGGGGATCTCCGCACGGTCGGGTCGGGGAATATCGGCGCCACGAACGTGCTTCGTACCGGCCGCAAGGGACTGGCAGCGGCAACGCTTCTGCTCGACGGCGGAAAGGGGGCGGTCGCCGTCCTGCTCGCCCAATATATCAACCCGGAATTCGGCGTTCTCGGGGCCGCTGCCGCGTTCTTCGGCCATTGCTATCCGGTTTGGCTTGGCTTCAAGGGTGGCAAGGGGGTGGCTACCTATGCCGGGATCGCGCTGGCGCTGATTTGGCCGGTCGGTGTGGTTTATGCCGCAGCCTGGCTCGGCACCCTGGCGCTCACCCGCTATTCGTCGCTTAGCGGGCTGCTTGCCGCGATTGCGGTTCCGGTAGCCGCGGCATGGTGGGGCAATGTCGAGGTGGCCGCGCTGTTTATCGCGCTGTCGCTCGTCGTCATCTGGAAGCACCGCGACAACATCGGCCGGCTGATGGCGGGGACCGAGCCGCGCGTCGGACAAAAGAGCTAGGGATTGCACGGCACCAAGCCCGACGCCGAACGCCGCGACAAGCTGCGTCTCATCCGCTCGGCCAATGTCGGGCCCATCACCTATTTTCAGCTACTTGCGCGGTTCGGAAGCGCAGCAGCGGCGCTCGACGCCATTCCCCGTCTTGCGGCGCGCGGTGGCGCCCGCGCACCGGTAATCGCGACGGTGGCGCAGGTCGAGGCGGAGATGCGCGCCGTCGACAGGCTGGAGGCGCGCCACCTGTTCGTGGGGGAGGCGGGCTATCCGCCGCTGCTTGCCGAACTTGAGACCGCACCGCCGGCGCTCATCGTAAAGGGGAGGCTGTCGCTATTGGCGTGCCCGACCGTCGCCATCGTCGGCGCGCGCAATGCCAGCGCCGCAGCGTGCCGATTCGCGCGAGGGCTCGCGCATGACCTGGCTGAGGAGGGCTGCCTTGTCGTCTCGGGCCTGGCGCGCGGCATCGACACCGCCGCGCATCAGGGATCGATCGACCGGGCGACCGCCGGCGTCATCGCCAGCGGCATCGACATCGCCTTTCCCCCCGAAAACGTCGCGTTGCAGGACCGGATCGGGCGCGACGGGGTGCTGATCGCCGAACAGGCGCCGGGCCGCGAGCCCCTGGCCCGCCACTTTCCGTCGCGCAACCGCATCATCGCCGGCATGGCGCTCGGAACTGTCGTGATCGAGGCCGCGCCGAAATCGGGGAGCCTCATCACCGCGCGCCTCGCCAATGAGGCCGGGCGCGAGGTCATGGCCGTTCCCGGCAGCCCGCTCGACCCGCGCGCGCAAGGGTGCAATGCACTGATCCGCGAAGGCGCAACCCTGGTCCAGAACGCCACCGATGTGCTGGAGGCGGTCCGGCCGATGAACGACCTTCTCGGTCGTGTGCGCGCGCCGGTCGATCACTGGCGCACGGGCCCCACCGATGCCGAGGCCGATGATGCAGCGCGTCGCGCGATCACGGAGCTGCTTGGCCACACGCCGGTCGCGGTCGACGAACTGGTGCGGCAGTCGGGGCGGCACCCCGCGGTTGTGGCCACCGTTCTGCTCGAACTCGAGCTGGCGGGACGGTTGAACCGGCATGCGGGCGGGCGGGTGAGCCTGGAAGAGGCGGCTTGACGCCTCCCGATTCACCCCGCCACCCTCGCGCGTACGTATGAGAGGCTTAATCGTTTGAAAAATCTGGTCATCGTCGAATCGCCTGCAAAGGCCAAAACCATCGAGGGCTATCTCGGCAAGGATTACAAGGTTCTGGCCTCCTACGGCCATGTCCGCGACCTGCCACCGCGTGACGGATCAGTGAACCCCGACGAAGGGTTCGCGATGCAATGGGAAAATTATGCGGATAAGGCCAAGCAGCTGAAGGCGATCACCGATGCGGCGAAAGGTGTCGACCGACTGATCCTTGCGACCGACCCCGACCGCGAAGGCGAAGCGATCAGCTGGCACGTGCGCGAAGTCCTTGCCAGGAAGAAGGCCTTGCCGAACGATGTCCAGCGTGTGACATTCAACGCGATAACCAAAACGGCAATTCTGAGCGCAATGGCCGCGCCCCGTGCATTGGACGATGACCTGATCGACGCCTATCGCGCCCGGCGGGCGTTGGACTATCTGGTTGGTTTTACTTTGTCTCCGGTTTTGTGGCGCAAACTGCCCGGTGCAAAATCGGCTGGGCGCGTACAGTCGGTCGCGCTGCGTCTCGTCGTCGATCGCGAGCGTGAGATCGAGGCCTTTCGGGCGCAGGAATATTGGTCGGTCGTTGCCGATCTGGAACATGATGGAACAGCGTTCGAGGCGCGTTTGGTGCGCTGGAAAGGCGACAAGATCGATCGCCTGACGATCGGCGCCGAAGGTGACGCCATGGCCGCCAAGGCTGCCGTCGAAGCCGGGCGCTTCGCGGTCGCCGATGTCGAGACCAAGCCGCTGACCCGTAATCCGCCGCCGCCGTTCACGACTTCGACCTTGCAGCAGGAAGCGTCGCGCAAGCTCGGCTATTCGGCCAGTCACACGATGCGCCTGGCGCAGGGCCTCTACGAGGATGGCGCGATCACCTATATGAGGACCGACGGCGTGCAGATGGACGGCAGCGCCATCACCGCGGCGCGCGGCGCCATCGCGACACGCTACGATGCAAGCTATGTGCCCGACAAGCCGAGGCTTTACACGACCAAGGCTAAAAACGCCCAGGAAGCGCACGAGGCAATCCGCCCAACCGACTTCAGCAAGGACCGCGCAGGATCGGGGGACCATGCGCGCCTCTACGATCTGATCTTCAAGCGCGCGATGGCAAGCCAGATGGCCTCCGCGCGGCTCGAACGCACGACCGTCGAATTGGTCGAGGGTACCGGGCAGCACGCGCTGCGCGCGATCGGGCAGGTCGTGCTCTTCCCCGGCTATCTGGCGCTGTACGAAGAGGGCAAGGACGAGGCCGGAGACGACGAAGGTCGACTACCGCGGATGAAATCGGGCGATGCGCCCGCCAAGAAGGGCGTGCGCGCCGGCCAGCATTTTACCCAGCCGCCCCCCCGTTATTCGGAGGCGACGCTGGTGAAGAAGATGGAGGAGCTCGGCATTGGGCGTCCCTCGACCTATGCGTCGATTCTCCAGACGCTGAAGGACCGCGACTATGTCTCGACTGACAAGAACCGCTTCACGCCGAACGAAAGCGGTCGGCTGGTCACTGCCTTTCTCGAACGCTTCTTCGAACGCTATGTAAGCTACGACTATACGGCCGGGCTTGAGGAAAGCCTCGACGACGTGTCCGGCGGACGTATGGCGTGGCAGACGGTGCTCGACGCATTCTGGCGCGATTTCAAGCCGAAAACGGCCGAAGTCATGGAAGCCAAGCCGTCCGACGTGACGGCGGCACTCGACGAATATCTTTCTCCCTTCCTGTTTCCGCCGAAGGAAGACGGGTCGGACCCGCGCCTGTGCCCCAGTTGCGGCAGTGGTCGGCTGGCACTGCGGGGCGGCCGCTTTGGCGCGTTCGTTGCCTGCTCCAACTATCCCGACTGCAAGTATACCCGCAAATTCGCGCAAGGCGGGTCGGCCGAGGCCGAGAACGGCGGGGCCGACTCTGTTCTCGGAACCGACCCGCTCAGTGGTCTGGACGTCGCAAAGAAGTCCGGGCGCTTCGGCCCCTATCTTCAGCTGGGCGACGGCAAGGACGCCAAAAGGTCATCCATTCCCAAGGACGCGGGTGACCTCGACCTCGATCTGGCGCTGAAGCTGCTGAGCCTTCCGCGAGATGTCGGCTTGCATCCAGAGACGGGCGAGAAGATTACAGCCAGCATCGGCCGCTACGGCCCATATCTCGTGCACAACGGTAAATATGCGCGGCTGACGTCGACCGCGGAAGTCTTCGAGACCGGCATGAACGCTGCGGTCGTCAAGCTTGCCGAAGCGCTGGCCAATGGCGGCCGTCCCGCGCGCGGCGCACAGGCGCCTTTGAAGGTCCTGGGCAATCACCCTCGCACCGAGGACGAGATCAAGCTGATGGCCGGGCGCTACGGCCCCTATGTCACCGACGGTACGACGAATGCGACAGTGCCAAAATCGGTCGAGCCGGAGGCGCTCACGCTTGAGGAGGCGGCGCAGCTGATTGATGCACGTGCGGCGGCCGCCCCAGCGAAGAAGGGCAAGAAGAAAGCAGCCCCGAAGAAGGCGGCGCCAAAGAAGCGGGCCGAAAAAACCGCGCCTGCGAAAAAGGCGCCAGCAAAGAAGACGCCAGCGAAGAAATCGCCAGCGAAGGCCTGAAGCGGGTTGGGCCTCGCGTCCTACGTTCCGAGGACTGCGATATCCTCTCCGTAACGGCAACCGGCGAGCCTTGCCGCCACGGTCAGGCGCGCCTCGATCTGTGCCCGAGAGAGATTGGTATCTATGTACCAGTCCGGTGCAATCTCGTGCGCGTGTTCGCCCGCGAGGTGGGGCGCTGTTACGAACAGAGCCTCGGGCGATCGGGCGACCCATCGGCGCCGGGCGCTGCCTTCGTTCGCCAGTAGCATGAGCAGCGTCGAGCGGTGCCGGATCAGTGCCGTCAGGATAACCAGATAGGCGTCGCGAAGATTGAGAACATCCTGATCGCGCCCGAAGAGTCTCACCTGTACGCGGCCCCGTTTCCGCGGCGCGCCGCGGCCAAGTGCGACCGCGCGCCCTACTGCCTGGCCCCGGCGGCCGGCCCGGTCGGCCAGCGCCCGGCGAATAATGGCGTCATGGCTTTCACCGAACGAAAGGCGCTGCGCCTCGATCGCCTTATAGGTCGCCAGACTCAGCGAAACGCTCGTCAATCCAGTCATCTGCGGTCCCCACTGCCAAAGCGATATTATAAGCAGGAATGGCTTATAAGCGGTTAACGCATGCAATAGTGGGTCAAGCGCGGGCGGGATTGCCGCAGGTTGAACAGCCCGGGTCCTTAGGCATACGGATTGTCCGCATCGACGGGGCAAGGCCATCTATAACGTGCAGCCTGCCCGCGGCCTCCTCACCAAACCGGACAATCGCACGGATGGTTTCGAGCGCCGCCAGGCTGCCCATCCAGCCCGTCATTGCCCCGAGCACGCCGTCCTCTGCACAGGTGTCGCAATCTTCGGCGTCGAACGCATCGCCGACATAGCAGCGGTAGCAGGGCTGGTCGGGCAGCCAGCCTGTCCAGGTGCCGAGTTGACCATGAAACTGGTTGATTGCGGCGGACACGAGCGGGATCTGCAGCCGCCACGCCGCGTCGGCGACTGCAAGGCGCGTGGCGAAGCTGTCGGATCCATCCACAATCACATCATGGCCGGCGAGCAGAGCTTCGGCATTATGGGCCTCCAGCCGATGGGCGACCGGCGTCACTGCGACGAACGGATTGATCTCGAACAGGCGCCGCGTCGCCAGCAGCGCCTTGGGCGAGCCGATATCGCTTGTGCCGTAGAGTACCTGCCGCTGCAGGTTCGACACGCTGACGACATCGTCGTCGATCACCGTCAGGGCGCCCATGCCTGCTGCTGCGAGATATTGGAGCGCTGGGACGCCGATGCCGCCTGCGCCTACGACCGCTACCCGTGCGCTGCGCAGCTTTACTTGGCCAGCCCCGCCGACTTCGCGCAGGACAATATGCCGGGCGTACTGCTGCAGTTCGTCGTCGGTCAGCACGTCAAGCGAGGCCGGTCGAGCCGAACCCGCCGCTGCCTCGGATCGTGGCGTCGAGGCTGTCGACCTCGGCCAGCGCCGCGTGCTGGACAAGGGCAGGAACGAGTTGGGCTATCCGGTCGCCACGCCTGATCTCGAACGGCGCGTTGCCGAGGTTGGCGAGGATCACTTTCACCTCGCCTCGATAATCGCTGTCAATCGTGCCCGGCGTGTTGAGGCAGGTGATCCCATGCTTGAGCGCAAGCCCGGAGCGGGGGCGGACTTGCACCTCGTATCCGGTCGGAATGGCCAGCGCGAATCCCGTGGCCACAGCATGACGTGCGCCCGGTGCAAGCGTGAGTGGCTCGGCGGCGACGACATCCATGCCCGCCGCGCCTTGCGTCGCATAGGCGGGCAGCGGCAGGTCGGCGCCATGGGGCAAGCGAAGGATGGAAATGGTTATGGGCGGCATGGAGCCGTCCTAGCCCGGGAAGGAGCGCGCGATAAGAGGCGGCACGTCGTCCGCATCGGACGTCCCGCAATTTTCTTTGAGAAAACACCCGCCGCGTGTCGGCAACACGCTCAGCAGGGGCGAAATACATGTGCGGTGACATGTCATGGCAACCGATGTTTCACGGCGTTCTCTATCCGGTCGGATAGCTGAGCAAGGGTTCGTCGCAACCCTCTCGCGCTGGATCTACGTGTTCATGGCACTGTGGTTTCTGGCGATCACGCTCTTGGGCTTCGTCCCTGATTCGGTGATGAAGGTGACAGCCATCGCCGCTGGCAAGCGGCCGCCTTTTCCCCTGCTTCTGCAGACGCGAACGGGCGCGCTGTTCCCATTGTTCATTTTCGGGGCATGGCAGGCCCGGGCCGGCGATGCCGGTCTGCACAAGCGCATGATGTTCCTGGCAACGGCCGTCGCTTTGCCTCCGGCGATCGACCGCATCACGTGGCTGCCGTCCACCTTTCCCGTGAATGCCATCGGCTCTGACCTCTAGACGCTGCTGGCAGTTTCCCCCATGTTCGCCGTCGACATTCTCAGGTCGGGGCGCGTCCACCGGGCCTATTGGTTGTGGCTGGTGATCAACCTGCCGTTTGCCGTCGCTGTTCATGTCGCTTGGGACAAACCGTGGTGGCACGCGGCTGCGCGACAGATGCTCGGCGTCTAGAGCGCCTCGACGATCCGCTCCGCCAGTCGCGCCGCAACGTCATCTTTCGGCATCCGCGGCCAGCTCTCGACGCCTTCCGCAGTGACCAGATGGACCGTGTTCGCCGCACCACCCATCACATCGCCCGACACATTATTCGCGACGATCCAGTCGCAGCGCTTGCGTGCCAGCTTGGTTTGCGCATTGGCCACGACGTTTTCGGTCTCGGCGGCAAAGCCGACGAGCAGGCGTGGGCGCTGCAAACTCCGGCCAAGCGCCGCCAGGATGTCGGGATTTTCGACGAGCTGAAGCGTGGGCGGCGCGCCGCTGCCGTTCTTCTTGATCTTCTGCCCCGCGCTTTCGACGCGCCAATCGGCAACGGCAGCAACGAGGATCGCGGCATCGGCAGGGAGCGCCGCCTCGACCGCAGCGGCCATCTGGCGTGCGGTTTCGACATCGATGCGGGTGACGCCCGCCGGCGTGTCGAGCGCTACGGGGCCGGCGACCAGCGTGACCCTGGCTCCCTTTGCGGCCAGTGCGGCGGCGATCGCGAAGCCCTGCTTTCCCGACGACCGGTTCGCGAGGTAGCGCACGGGATCGATCGGCTCATGCGTCGGCCCGGCCGTGACGATGACATGCACGTTACGCGTTCAGCCGTTCGAGCGCGGCCGCAAAGATCGCATCGACATGGGGCAAGCGTCCCGGGCCGAATTCGCCGCACGCCATGGTCCCCTCGTCGGGTTCCATTACGGTCACGCCGTCTGCCCGAAGTTGCGCCACGTTGCGACGGGTCGCGGGGTGCTGCCACATCCGCACGTTCATCGCAGGCGCCACGAGCACGGGCTTGTCGGTCGCCAGCAGTAAAGTCGTTGCCAGGTCATCGGCAGCACCGTGCGCCATCTTCGCCATGATATCCGCCGTGGCAGGTGCCACGACAACCAGATCCGCCTCACGGCTGAGCGCGATGTGCCCGATCTTCGATTCGCGTTCCAGATCCCACAAGGTCTCGACGACCGGCTGCTCGCTCAGCGCCGCCAGCGTCATTGGCGTCACGAACTTTGCGCCGGCTTCGGTCAACACGCAGCGTACCGGCATCTCGGCGCGGCGGAAGAGGCGAACCAGCTCGCACGTCTTGTACGCGGCAATGCCGCCGCTGATGACGAGGAGGATGCGCTTGCCCATCATGTGCTCAGCCTAGCCAAGCCATGACGCCTGCGCCAGCAGCGCCCGCGACCAGCGCCACCGCCACATAGCCCAGCCAGCCGAACGACAGGCGCACCGGCTCGATGATCGCCATGGGCGGGGCGGGCGGGGCGCCCCCCTCCGCGGGAAAGCGTGCTTCGATGCGGCGGACGAGTTCGGGCAGACGGGACAGCGTGCGAACGTCCTCGACAATACGGTCGGCGAGCAAAGCCTCCGGCCCCAGCTCGCCGCGCAGCCAGTCGCGCACGACGGGCTCGGCAATTTCCCACATGTTGACGTCAGGGTCGAGCGCGGTCGCCACGCCTTCGACCATCACCATGGTCTTTTGCAGCAACAGCAGGTGGGGCTGAGTGACCATGTCGAAATCACGGGTAATCGCGAAGAGGCTGTCAAGCATGTTGCCGACCGACATATCCTTGACCGGCTGGCCGCGCATCGGCTCTCCGACCGACCGCAGCGCGGTTGCGAATTCGGCGATATTGTGGTGGGCGGGCACATATTGCGCTTCGAAGTGGATCTCGGCCACGCGGCGGTAATTGCCGGTAATCAGGCCATAGAGGATTTCCGCCAGCCAGCGCCGCGCACGCGGATCGAGCCGTCCCATGATGCCAAAGTCGATCGCGATCAGGTCACCGTCGGGGGCCACCATCAGGTTGCCCTGATGCATGTCGGCGTGGAAAAAGCCCTCCGCAATGGCCTGTCGCAGGAAGCCGCGCACGAGCGTGCGTGCCAGCGCCTTGCGGTCGTGGCCAGCGGCGTCGATCGCGGCGATGTTCGACAGCTTGATGCCGTCGATCCACTCGAGCGTCAGCACGCTGCGCGAGGTGCGCCGCCAGTCGATGGTCGGAATGCGGAAGCCCGGCTCGGCGGTCAGCCCCTCGGCCAGCTCCGATGCCGAGGCTGCCTCGCGCCGCAGATCGAGTTCGCGCAGCGTCCATTGCCGGAACGTGGCGATAGTCGCGCGCGGGCGAAGGCGCGCAAACTCGCCACCGATGATTTCGAGCTGGGCAGCCGCCCACTCATAGGTTTCCAGCGCCGCGGCGAAGTCGGCTTCGACCCCGGGACGCACAACCTTGATCGCGACCGTTACGCCGTCGGTCGTTACCGCACGGTGGACTTGTGCGATCGAGGCGGCGCCGACCGGCGTCTCCTCGATGCTGGCGAAGACTTCTTCAACAGGGCGGGCAAGACCCCGCTCGATCGCGGCCTTGATGACTGGAAAGGGCAGGGCCGGCAGCCGGTCCTGCAGCCGCTGAAGATCGTGCGCAGCTTCATCGCCGACGAGGTCGGGACGGGTGGCAAGTGCCTGGCCCAGTTTGATGGCAGCGGGACCGATAGCCTGGAAGGCCTCGGCATATTGCGGCACCTTCGGCACGCGCGCGCCAAACCGGGCAATTCGGATGATGCGCCTGACCTGCGGCGGCGTGATCGGATCACGCTCGATGCCCGCCAGTGCGCCATGACGCGCCAGCGTCCGGCCCCACTTCAGCAGCCGCCAGAGGTGCGTCGAAGGTCGGGTCAAATTTTCCAGCCGCTATGGATCGCGACCAGCCCGCCGAGCATCGGCTCGACATTGGTCCGCACAAAACCGGCATCGGCGATCATGGCTTCAAAGGTCGGCATATCGGGGAAGCGGCGGATCGATTCGATCAGGTAGCGATAACTGTCTTCATCGCCGGCGATCATCTTGCCGAGTTGTGGAACAAGCTTGTGCGAATAGGCATCATAGACCTCGCCAAAGCCCGGCCACAGCGTGGTCGAGAACTCGAGGCAGAAGAACCGCCCGCCGCGCTTCAGAACGCGGTGCGCCTCGCGCAGCGCATGTGGGATATCGGTCACGTTCCGGATGCCGAACGCGATGGTGTAGGCGTCGAAGCTCTTGTCCTCGAACTGCAGCGTCTCGGCATTGGCCTCGGTCCAGACGAGCCCGTCGATGCCCCGCGACGCAGCCCGGTCGATGCCGACGCCCAGCATGTCGGTGTTGATGTCGGCAACGGTGATGTGCGCTTCGCCGCCTGCCACCTTGTCCATGTGGAAGGCGATGTCGCCCGTGCCGCCGGCCATATCGAGGATATACTCGCCGGGGCGCGGCTTCACGCGCCGGACGAACCGGTCCTTCCAAATCCGGTGCATGCCGCCCGACATGGCGTCGTTCATCCGATCATAGTTGCGCGCCACGCTCGTGAAGACTTGGCCGACACGCTGCGTTTTTTCAGCGGGGGCGACCTGTTCATAGCCGAAGGATACTGTTTCGCTCATGGGGCAAGCCTCTAGCGAGGGGTTGTCGCACCCGCAAACGCCGCATAGCGGATTTCGATGCCTGAGCTTCCCGAAGTCGAAACCACCATCCGTGGACTGCGCCCTTTTCTTGAGGGGCAGGTCCTCACCGTGGTCGACGCGCGGCGTGCCGACCTGCGCCGTGCCTTCCCGCCCGACCTGCGCCAGCGCTTGACCGGCGCGCGCGTCACTTCGCTGGGGCGCCGGGCGAAATACGGCATTGTCGAGACCGACCGGGGCGATGCGATGGTTTTTCACCTCGGCATGTCCGGTCGATGGCGCGTCGATCCGGAAGCGCTCGGCGTGCACGATCATCTTGTGCTGGAAACAGGCAGCGGGCATCGATTGGCCTTGAATGACGCGCGGCGCTTCGGATCGGTCGATCTCGTACCGGTGGAGGCCTTGGAGTCATGGCCTGCATTTGCGGCGCTCGGCCCCGAGCCGCTGGGGCGTGCTCTTGATGGCGCCTATCTGGAAAAGACCCTGCATGGGCGGGTCGCGCCCATCAAGGCCATGCTGCTCGACCAGCGAATCGTCGCCGGGCTCGGCAACATCTATGTGTGCGAAGCGCTGAATCTGGCGCGTATTTCACCACGCCGCGCCGCAGGCAAAGTCTCACGCAGGCGCCTCGACATACTGGTCGATGCAATCCGCAGCGTGCTGTTGGCCGCCATTGAGGCAGGGGGATCGACGTTGCGCGATTATGCACGCCCCGACGGCCAACTGGGCTATTTCGCGAAGCAATGGCGGGTTTATGGCCGCGAAGGGGAGCCATGTCCCTGCGGCAAGGGGATTGTGATCCGACAGACGGACAGCGGTCGTTCGACCTTTTCCTGTCCGGCCTGTCAGCGATAGGTTGACCAAAGCACCCCTCCTCGCTATGCGCCCCGCCTTCATTCCAGACATTGAAATATCGAGGACTACATGGCGAATACGCCCCAGGCTAAAAAGCGCATCCGTCGCAACGATCGTCGTGCCGAAGTTAACGGTGCACGCGTCGGCCGCATCCGTACCTTCGTCAAGAAGGTCGAGCTGGCGCTCGTCGATGGCGACAAGGCTGCAGCTGCCGCGGCGCTCGCCGCTGCGCAACCGGAAATGGCCCGCGGCGTGGCCAAGGGCGTGATGCACAAGAACACCGCGTCACGCAAGTTCGCGCGCCTGACGAAGCGGGTTGCCGCTCTCGGTTGATAAACTGTCCCATTTTGGGATTAAGGACATTGTGTGGCCCGCCAGCGACCGCGCTGGCGGGCCTTTCTACGTTAAGGATTGGTGACAGAAAAAAGTCAGGAAAACCGCCGATTCGGATGATCCAGGGTGACGGATTTTGCTAAAAATGGACTAAATTCAGATACTTAAGTTGAATTTGGCGCATTCGCGTGAGTCCTCGTCGTCAAGCCGGATTATTTCACTTTTTTTAACTGTAGAAGTCTTGCGCCAAGCGTCGGCGACGCTCAAAAACTTCGGCAAGGGACAGCGCGACTCACAGGTCGCAACCACATCGAGAGTAGCCTATCGCTTGGAAAGCCCTTGGACTTTTCATGGTCGATGCCTTTCGCGGTTGCGCCACGTGGTCGTGGGCACTCCGGTAAATTGAGCGGTGGGGAGGCGGAGCACGTTGACGTTGGGGGATGATCATGATGCGCGCCTCGAAGATCGTGCAGCGGCGGCATGGCCCACGATCCGCGACGGCTTGCGTCGCGATATCGGCGCACGCAGCTTCGATCAGTGGCTGGGCCGCACACGCTATGATGGGTTTTGCAAAGTCGATCGCACCATCACCCTAGCCCTGCCCTCGGCATTCATGGCGAATTGGGTACAAAAGAATTTCGCAGATCGGCTGGACCTCGCGTGGCGCACGGCACTGCCTGAAGTGGCCGGGGTCCGTATCCTGGCAGATGACGGTGATGTCGTTCAAAGCTTTGCCGCCGTGGTCGCCGTTGAAGCACCCACCGCGCCGACCGAACCGGGGTTTCGTTTCGACACGCGCCTGACCTTCGACAACTTCCTCGTCGGCGACGCCAACCGCATCGCCCATAATGCCGCCCGAGCCATTGCCGAGGGCGGGCCCATGCGGTTCAATCCGTTATTCATCCACGGGCCGACGGGGCAGGGGAAGACGCACCTTCTGCACGCGATCGGCCATGGCTATATGACGCGCAAGCCGCATGCCCGTGCGCTCTGCATGTCCGCGGAACGGTTCATGGTTGATTTCGTGCATGCGATGCGCACGAAGGACACGCTGGCATTCAAGGCGCGGCTGCGCTCGGTCGACCTGCTCATGATCGACGACTTCCAGTTCATCGCGGGCAAGGAAACCACGCAGGAGGAATTCCTGTACACGGTGGACGAACTGATGCGTGGCGGGCGCCGCCTCATCATCAGTGCCGACCGCAGTCCTCACGAACTCGACGGCATCGAAGGGCGCATATTGTCGCGCTTGACGCAGGGTCTCGTCGTGGACATTCAGCCGGCGGATTACCCGCTCCGCCGTGCGATCGTCGAGGCGAAGGCGAACACGATGCCGCAAAAGATTCCGGCGCTCGTCCGCGACCTGTTGGCCGCTCGCATCGCGTCGAATATCCGCGAGCTCGAGGGCGGGCTAAACCGTCTCGTCGCCTATGCCGCGCTCAACGACCGGACGATCGACGAGACATTTGCCGAAGAGACGCTGGCCGACATGTTCCGTGCCGGACGTCGGCGCGTCACGATCGACGAAATCCAGAAGCGCGTGTCCGAACATTTCAAGATCCGCCAAGCAGAGATGGTTTCAGCGCGCCGTGCCCGTGTCGTCGCCCGTCCCCGCCAGATCGCCATGTACCTGTCGAAGCAGTTGACTCCGCGTTCGCTGCCCGAAATCGGTCGGCGGTTCGGCGGGCGTGATCACACGACGGTTATCCATGCTGTCAAGCAGATCGAGAAGCTGCGCGCTGCCGACACCGAGATCGACGCGGATGTGCGGCTGCTGCTGCGGTCGCTCGAAGGCTGACCGCCGCCAGCACGCCTTAATGTCGATTTGATCCGGTGAGCCGCCCCGCGATCCGGCCGGAGCGGCCCGAACGCCGCCAGACTATCGCCGCTGCTTCTCCGGCGGCGCGACAGTAATGCGCACCGTTTGTCCGCTATTTCCCGGGAAGCCGGTGAACATGGCCTCGATCAGATTCGGCACCAGCGTTGTCAGGTCGTTGTCGGTCGACATGGCCTTTGCCGTACCTTCGAAAACCCGCTCGTGCGACCCCTTGCGCTCGATTTTCATCGACAGCTGCGATTCATACACGGTGTAGCTTTCGACCTCGTCATAGCGCGAGCCGTAGAGAAACGGATCGTCGAACCCGTAGACCCATGCGCGCCGGCCAAAACCCCAGTAAGGTCGATAGGGCCCCCAGCCATAGGCATAGCCAAACCGGCCGCCGAACCCCGGTCCAAAGCCCGGGACGGTCCGCAATTTATCGCGCCCCTTATCCACGCCATAGTCGAGTCGCACGATCAGGTTCGCGCTCGCCGGGTCGATGGCGCGCGTATAGCCATAGCCAGCCAGCCGCTGCGCGACCGTATTCGCGTATTGGCTGAATTCCAGCCCTCCATCGAGCCGCGCGTTGTCGGCGACGACCGCAAAACTCTGGCCCTGGGGCGCCGGCAATTGCTGGAAGCGCGAAACCTGCGCCTGGAACGGCGCGGCGCACCCCGCGACGGCAAGCAGGACGACGGGAGCAATGCATTTGAAATAACGGATCATGGCGACCTCGGACAGTGAACGGACGAACAGCAACACTGATTGCTCTACGCCGTTTGAACGCATGGTGAACGCATTCGTTTCACCTCGGCCTGGCCGCGTTTCGTCGCCGGGTGGACGGCCGCCCATCCACCCGGCGTGGGTGCAAGCTTAGAAGCCAGCCGCAAAGGTTACAAAAAACTGCCGCGGCGGAATGGGATAGGCCGAATAGCTGTTCGTCGCCGAGCCGATCGAAAGCGACGATACGCCGGTCACGTCACCGAGGTTCGTCACGTTGAGGCTCAGCTCGGCCTTGCGGACCTTCGTGATCTCGGTCGGGATTGCAACGGCAAGCCGCAGTGAGGTCAGGAAATAGGACCCGACGCTCGTGTCGTTGGTAAAGGTTGCAAACCGGCGCCCCACATAGTCGCCGATGACCTGCGCCTCGAACATGCCGATGTTCAGCGTGGCCACGGTCTTGTTGAGCCATTTGGCCGTCCCGGGCAGCTGCTTTCCACAGGTCGGCACAACTCCGCCTGTGACAACGAATCCGCCAATGCACGTCGCCGAGACCGCGCCGATTCCTGTCGTTGCTGTCGAGGTATAGTCGTTCTTGTACTTCGACAGATTGTACGACAGCGCATTGTACAGCGTGAAATGCGGGCCGAAGCGCCAGGTAAACGCTGCGTCGACGCCGTCGGTCTGCACGTTGCCGACGTTCACCAATATCGAGGTGCCGCCGGTGATGCCGCTGCCGGCGATGCCGCCGGGGTTGGTTGAGATGGCGAGCAGGCGGTCGCTGAAATCGACATGGTAATAGTTGACTTGCCCCTGGAAACCGGTGAGCAGGCCGGTGAAGCTGCGACTGGTGCGGACACCCGCCTCATAGGTCCAGCTGGTCTCGGGCCGGCCCTGCGTCGCGAACGTATCGAACGCTGCCTGGCTTCCCGTGAACCAGGGGCCGCCGCCGCCCGCCAGATAAGCCTGGAACTGGCGCAGGTTCTTTTGGACGTTGAAGTACACCGACTCACTGCCATTGATGTCGTAGCTCGCGCCCACGGCTGGCAGGAACCAGTTCTTGGTGTTGATCGAGCCCTGCGGCAACGCGGTGGTTCCGCCCAGCGAGCCTACCCGCGGCTGGATGGGAAAGGTGCCCGTCGCCCATTGCGCACTCGTCTTGAAGCCCGCCTGAATGCTCAGCCGTTCGGTCGGCTTCCAGCTATCCTGGATATGGAGCTGCAACTGTTCGATCTTGGCTTCACCCTGATATTGGGTGAACAGCGGCTGAGCCACGCTCAACGGCCGAATGTACGGCGTGGCCGACCCGGGCTTGGTAACATCGACACCGTACCAGCGGCGCCACTGCGTCGTGCTGTTGCGCTCGTACCAGCCGCCGAGCTCGATGTGGTGATCCCCAAGATCGATGTCGAGGGCAGAAATGACACCCCAGCGGTCGATGCGGTATTCGGTCGTGCGCGTGATCAGCCCCGACCCGCCAGTGGCGGCGACCAGCGCGGTACCCGCTGCCTGCGCCTGCGCATCGGTCAGGCCAGTACAGGCGGCCGGACGAACGCCATTGCCGTTGCCGCCGAACCGGCAATTGGTCGGGATCGTGGTGTAATTGGGATCCAGATAGGCCTGTGCGACCGTAATCGACTGACCCAGAGGGCCGGCGACGACGCCGGCACCATCATTATGGTGGAAGTAGCCCGTGTTCGACCAGTTGATCTTGTCCGTCAGCCGCGCATCGAACTTGATATAGCCGAGATAATCGGTGCGCTGCGCGTCCGAATAATAGTTGCGGTAGTTGCTGCCCTCTGCCGCCGGCGTGTTGCCGAACTGGTTGAGATAGGACGTGCGATAGGTCGAGAACTCCGGATAGAAAAAAGGCTTGGTATAGGGCGTGTAGAGCTGTGCCGCCGTTGCCGTGCCGCCCGCGGATGGCACGAAGAACGTCGTGGCGTCCTCGTTCGGCTGAATCATGTCATTGTAATCGAAATAGGCGGTCAGCTTGCCGACGCTGCTTTCGTTCACATATTTGGCATTCGCCTGCCAACCGCCCTGATAGCCGTTGAAGTCCCAGGCGCGGGCGTGCTGGCGCGCGACCGAGGCATAGGCCGAGCTGCCGCCGCCGAAATTCCCGCTGTCGACGCGGACATAGGAACGCGAGGTGTCATAGCTTCCAAAGGTCTGCGAGACATCGACACTCAGCTTCGATCGCGGATCGGACGAGAAGGTCTCAACCGTGCCGCCGAGGTTGCTGTTGGACGGCGTGGCCAGGTCGCCGGCTCCCGTGGTCACGACGACGCGACCGACGTTTTCCGAAATTACGGCGCGCTGGGGCGACAGGCCGTTGTAATTGCCATAGTTCTGGTCGCCCAGAGGAATGCCGTCCATGGTGTAGCCGAGCTGGTTGAACGCGAAGCCATGGATGAAGATCTGGGCGTTCTGCTCGTTGTAACCCCAGGGGTCGGCTGTGATGTAGAGGACGCCGGGCAGCGTCTCGATTGCCTTCAGCGGCGATACGCCAGGGAGTATCTTCTGGATCTCGCTCTGGGGGATCGCGGTCGCCGAACGCGTCGCCTTGGCCGTAACGACGATCGAACTGGCCTCGCTGTCGTCATCTGCCGGCGCGGCACCCTGGGCGAAGGCGGGTGCAGCCAAGGTCATGGCGCAAAGCGCAGCGGTACATACGGAATAACGGAGAGCAAGACGACGCAACATGGAATTTTCCCCCTAGCACCGGTTCTATCGGTTGGGGGGCCGCTACGAAGTGGTTGTGGCAGCGGCGTTATGCTTTGGCGTCGGTTCGGTGACAGGCTGTCGCGGCTGTTGGCGGAAGCGGACGGATTGCCTGTGGTAGCATCGGGCTCGCATGGCTGGGACCATTTTGTGCAGCCGGCCATAGCTTTTACGACTTAGCGAGCGGTGTCTTTCCAATTCATTTGTGGTGCGGCCAACCTGCCTCGTTTGGCTTTGAAAGGCTCCTGCCGTCCCAAAAACTTCAATCAGATCGTATCTGCCTTGCTGAGATAGATTTCGTCGTGCGTAACGAACAGTTCGATGAACTCTTTGCTCAGCGCACCCCCGATAGGTACACCCTGCCACACCGGCATCTGGGAGTGATATTGCGCAATAGCGGCGCGTTTTCTTTCCGCTCCGGGCTCGAGAGGGATCGACCGCAGCATGGCGCGAGACCGTGGGGAGCTCGCGATGCGCATCGCCTGCCTTGTCGACAACCAGACTGGGTACTCGAAAACGGGTGCGCTCAATCGTCCCGACGACACCAGTTCCTGTACCGCATTCGCGAGACCGCGATGATCGGGGTGTTCGTCGCCGCGATAGGGGCAGACGACGCTGGCTGGTCCAACGGTGTCGATTATACCAGCGAGCCTGTCGGCGAGTTCGGTTGAACGCCCGAGAAGCTCGCCGTCATCGAAGCCCAGGAAGTCGAGGTCGTGCTCCGCTACGCCAAGCATCTGGCAAGCGACAGTGGACTCCTGTCGGCGAAGCATTACGACTTCGTCCCGATCTCGAAAACGGGCAAGTTGGCAGCCGCCGCCATTTGCGGCAACGATCACGACGACCCTGCGTCCCTTCGCTCGTAACTGCACGATAAGTTCGCCGCAGCCGAGCGTTTCATCGTCAGGATGCGGCGCGAAGATCAGGCAGGGGCCGCTATGGGCGGACACGCGCAGTCTTTCCGCGCGGCGGACCATGGAATGTCGCAAGACTTGGTCCACGACAGTCTTGAAACGCGTCATAATGGCCGGTGGGACAGCCTTCATTGCGCTGCCGACAGCGCTGGCAGCGGAGGACCGATGGCTGCGAGCATGGCCTTGATCTTCACGTCGTTGCCGCCACCAATCAGGTTATCTAGCCACAGGCGGCCTGGCGCGGCAGGATCCCATTCTATCAACTTATAGGCGGGGCCGACCTTGCTAGCGCTCCAGCCGGCGCGCCGTGCCATCCAATAAAGCCAGAGATCGTCCGCATTGGGGCAGATTCGCAGGAACAATTCCGTCCCGCCGACGTCCCGATGCAGGCTCCCCGGGGGATAGAGCACGCCTGCACCACTTGTCGGAAAAACTTCCGGCCCGGCTTCGCGCTCGCCAATGTTATTTTCCCAGTCGCCGTACGGCAGGAGAGAGCCCGACGGACTGTGGCGTATGCCATGGGCACGGTGGCATACGATGGTATGCGGGTCCTTTGACCACTCGGCAACGAGGTCGGCTAGCCAGTTACGGGGAAAAAACAAATCGTCGTCGGCGGTGACGATGATCGATTCCGGGAACCTGGCCAAGGCAGGAATGATCTTTTTATAGGAGCCGAGATCTTCGCACGGCAAGATCTCGAGTCCATGCGCGGTAAGTGCATGTACACTGGCAGGAATGAGGTGCATGTCGCTCTGTGCGATCCAAAGGACAAGCTTGTCCGGGCGCAATGACTGTCGGAGAAGGCATCTAAGCGTGAGCGACAAATTCGCAAAACGCGGAGGATAGGATGTCAGGGAGACGATGATCTCCAAACCGTTCGTGGCGGGACGGTGCCTTCGCCGAAAAGCCCAGAGCAAAGTAACGATGTGCCTGTAATAGAAGGATCGCGCGACTTGATATCGCCATCGGATCCGCCAACCCAGATCGGTGAATCGCTTACTCTCAAAAATCGACACCATCCGCCCCCCCTCGGACGATCGCAGCGTTAACTATATTGCTTAGGTTTCATTTAAGCTAACCAATTCACGATTGAGGTCGTAACGTAAAATACTCTTAAAAAAGAATAACATGACGAACTATCATCAGTGAGCATTGGCGTGATGGCGCCACAACGCGGCGCTCGCCGCCGGCTCTGGTCCGTCGGGCGTTTCAGGTTGGCACAAGCGACGGGGCTAGTCCCGCATCAATCCCAGTGCATCATAGGCGGCTGCCAGGGTCGGCGCGCCGATGGCAGTCGCTCGCGCGGCGCCGTCGATCAGGACCGCCTCGATCGACCGCGATACCCGCAACTCCAGGTAGCGTGCGCGGATCGGCGACAGGTCGGCGACCAATCGGTCCGCGAGCGCTGCCTTGAACGGACCGAAGTTGCTACCGCCATATTCGGCCAATATGGCTTCGGCGCTACGATCCTCCAACGCTGCCATGATCGTGACCAGGTTGCGCGCTTCGGGCCGTCCTTCCAGCCCCGCAGCCTCGGACGGCAGGGGCTCGGGATCGGTCTTGGCCTTGCGGATCTTCTGGGCGATCATGTCGGCGTCGTCGATCAGATTGATCCGGCTCATGTCGCTCGGGTCGCTCTTCGACATTTTGGCGCTGCCGTCGCGCAGGGACATGATGCGCGCCGCGGCGGCCGGGATGGTTGGCTCGGGAAGGGCAAAGACCTCGCGCCCGGTGTCGGTGTTGAACTTGACCGCGATGTCACGCGCCAGTTCCAGATGCTGCTTCTGGTCTTCGCCCACCGGCACGTGCGTTGTCTGGTACAATAACACGTCGGCGGCCTGCAGGACAGGATAGTCAAATAGCGCAACACTTGCGCCTTCGCGGTTTTTGCCAGCCTTGTCCTTCCACTGCGTCATACGGTTGAGCCAGCCCATGCGGGCAGTGCCATTGAGCAGCCAGCACAGCTCGGCATGCGCGGGGACGCGCGCCTGGTTGAACAGCACCGATTTGCTGCTGTCGATACCGCAGGCGACAAGGGCTGCCGCCATGTCGAGCAGCGCCGCGCGCCGATCCGCGCGCGCCATATGGTCTGACAGCGAGTGGAGATCGGCGAGGAAATACAGGCTCTGGCCGCCCTTGGCCGCCACCTCGTCCTGCATCCGTACCCAGTTGCGGATCGCGCCGAGGTAATTGCCGAGATGAAGATTGCCGGTGGGCTGGATGCCCGAAAGGACGCGCATTGAGGTCAGGCTTTCCGTATGAACTGGCGGCGCAATTCGCCGAGACTGGCCCCACCCAACAGCAGGACGGCGATGCCATAGACCGCGCCGCCGATGCCGCAAAGTGCGACCAGCGCACCGACCCGTTCCGGCCAGTTGCCCCCCATATACGGGTCGAGCCGGGGATTGAGCACCATCAGCGAGGCCCCCATGGCGGTGCTCGCGCCAACGATGCGAACAGCTTTCGCCCTGAAGCGCGCGTCGAGCTGCACGTGCTTGCGACGGTGGAGCGAACCGTAAAGCAGCAGTACGTTGACCCATGCCGCGAGCGCTGTCGATAACGCGATGCCGACGAACCCAGCGTCCAGCACCAGCACCGAAAGTAGATTGCCGACGAGGTTGACGAGCATCGACACAACGGCGAGCCGCACCGGCGTCCTGGTGTCCTGCCGTGCGTAGAAGCCCGGGGTCAGCACCTTGATCAGCACATAGGCGGGGACGCCGAGCGAGAAGGCGGCAAGCGCACCGGACGCGCCGATCGTGTCGGCGGCCGTGAAGGCGCCGTGCTGGAATACACCGCGCACCAGCGGCACGGCCGAGACGACGAGCGCAACAGCGGCGGGCAGGGCGAGCAGCAGTGCCAGTTCCATCGCACGGTTCTGCGTGTGCGAAGCCGCTACGGTGTCGCCGCCGGCGATCTGTCTCGACAAGCTCGGCAGTATGGCCGTGCCCACGCCGATCCCGATGAGGCCGAGCGGCAACTGGTTCAGCCGGTCCGCATAATAGAGATAGCTGACGGCGCCCTGGGGCAGGAAGCGTGCAGCAAGCGACGTGGAGATCAACAAGTTGAACTGGATCGCGCCCTGGCCAAGAGCAGCAGGGCCGATCAGCCACAGCAATCGCTTCACATCGGGCGACAAATGGGGTCGTGAAAGCTTGAGGACGACCCCCGCGCGGCGGCACGACCACGCCAGCCACAGCAGCTGCAGCGCGCCCGCAAAGGTCACGGCAATGGCCTGGGTCTCGGCGATCTGTGCCTGGCTGTTGCCGCGAAAGAACAGGATCGCGACGATCATCGCGATATTGAGCAGTACCGGTGCAGCGGCATTCACCCAGAAGCGGTTGAGCGAATTGAGGATTCCGCCAAGCAACGAGACGAGGCTGATCAACGCCAGATAGGGGAAGGTGATCCGCGTGAGGTGGACGGCAAGGTCGAACTTTTCGGGACCTCCGTCAGGAAAGCCTCCCGTCATCGCCCAAACGATCGGTGCGGCGGCAATCATCATCAGGGCAGTGAACAGCACCAGAAACGGCAGCAGGACCGACAGCACCTGTCCCGCGAAAGCATTTGCGGCGGCAAGGCCGCTGGCCGCAGCCTCTCGCTCGGCCTCGGTCAGGCGCCGGTTGTACATTGGCACGAACACCGCGGCGAACGCGCCCTCGGCAAAAAGGGCGCGGAACAGGTTCGGCAATCGCCAAGCAATCAGGAAGGCGTCGGAAGCCAGACCTGCACCGACATAGCGCGCCATCAGCATGTCACGGACCATGCCGAGGATGCGGCTGACGAGCGTCAGTCCCCCGATGGAAGCCGTGGCGCGGACAAGATTCATCGCACGCCTGCCTGCCGGGCGTCAGCCCCGCGCCTGTTCGAGCCCGGCGAAAGCCCCGGCCAACCCGAACTTACGCCGGGCAAGGCCGCTTGCCGACGCTCGGACAAGCGGTTCAAGGGTTCAGGCCTGCCCCATCGGCGAGTCGAGCTGGCCCGCCTGCTCGGCCTGGACCATATACAGCTGGCCGAAATCGATGGGCTCGAGCAACAGCGGCGGGAAGCCGCCGTCGCGAACGGCATCGGCAAGCACACGGCGCGCGAAGGGGAACAGGATCCGCGGCGCTTCCGCGAGCAGAAAGGGCTGCAGCTGGTCCTCGGGAATGTTGCGGAGCGCGAAAAGGCCCGCATACGAAAGCTCCACCTGGAATGCCACCTTATCGGCGGCCACTGCCTTGGCTTCGACCTTCAGGACGACTTCATAAGCATCTTCGCCGACTTGGCCCGACGCGATGTTGAACTGGATATCGATCTGCGGCTGCCCCTGCCATTGGTAGACCGCCGGTGCGTTGGGATTTTCAAACGAGAGGTCCTTGACGTACTGCGACAGCAGGCCGGCTTGTGGCGCCGTATCTTCGCCGTTGCTCATCGGTTCGCGGTTGCTCGTTTCGGGCGCGGCTTCGTCGGCCATTTCAGCGTATCTTTCGTCAGATGAATGAAGGTGCGGGGCGGTTACAGCGCTGTCACGGCGACCGCAAGGCTCCACCTGAAGTCATCGAATAGGCGGCCCGACGAATGCGCGTTTGAATCGGCGGCGCGCCACGCCTATGTAACTTCCTGAAGCGATGGAGTGAGTTGTGTCGGCTATGGTCGAAATCGTGGTTCTGGCAATGGTCGCGGGGTTTCTCGCGTTGCGGCTCTATTCCGTGCTCGGCAAACGCACCGGGCATGAACAACCCCTTGCGCCCGTCGAAGATCATGCCGCGCCTGTGGCAAATCCGGCGTTCGTCGCCCCCGCACGTACGCCGGTCGCCGTCACGGACTCGGTCTTCGAAGACGGCGCTGCCGCAGGCGTTCGGGCAATCGTATCCGCTGAGCCGTCGTTCGATGTTGGTCGGTTTATGGAAGGGGCCAAAGCTGCCTATCGCATGATCCTCGAGGCCTATTGGTCGGGCAATGCGGGCGCGCTCGAAGGCCTGACCAGCCACGACGTGCGCGCGGCATTCGCAAACTCCATCGCGGAGCGAACCACCGCCGGGCATGTGCTGGACAATCGGCTGGTTGCGATCGAAAAGGCACGCATCGTCGCTGCCGAGCTCGCGGGCAGGGATGCCCGGATCACCGTTGCCTTCAATGCCGATATCGCGGCCGTTACGCGCGATGCCGAGGGCACGGTCGTCGCCGGATCGCTGACCGATGCTGTACCCACGGTCGATGTCTGGACCTTTAGTCGGACGCTCAAAAGCAATGATCCCAACTGGATTTTGACCGATACCGACGAGTCTGCCTGATGTTTGACGCGCGGGCGGGGCTCTTCCTGATCCCCGCGTTTTTGCTGTCGGCCTGTGCCGGCGGGATTGTACCGCCAGCACGAAGCCAGCCCCCGCCCAGACCTGTCGCGAGCACTCCGGCCCGACCTGCGACGGTTGCGCCAGCTTTGCGATCAAGCCCCAAAACAGTGGCCGTGCTCCCCAAGTCAACCGCCGGTTCGTCAGATCTGGCAGCAGGGCCGGATATCGCGCAGCTTCCGATCAGTGACGAGCAGGCAAGGCGCGCGCTGCTGGCATTCCGGCTGAGCTGCCCTGCCTTGCAGCGCCGAGATGATCAGTCGGGCCTGACAGCGGGAAGCGACTGGACACCCGCATGCGCGGCCGCAGCGACGGCGCCCGACGCGCGCGCCTTTTTCATCGAGCAGTTCGAAACGCTGCGCGTGGGGTCGGCGCAGGCCTATGCCACCGGATATTATGAACCGGAAATTGCAGGCAGCCGCCAGCGCGCACCGGGCTACGAGGTTCCGGTATACGGCAAGCCCTCGGATCTGCTGGAGCTCGATCTTGGCCAGTTTTCGGACGCACTGAAAGGCAAGACCATCAGGGGACGTCTGGCGGGCGCCAGCTTTGTGCCCTATTTCGAGCGCGCGGAAATCGAGGATGGTGCGCTTTCAGGCAGGGCAGCTGAAATCGCCTGGGCGGCCGACCCGATCGAATTTTTCTTTCTGCAGGTTCAAGGATCGGGGCGGCTGCGACTTCCCGACGGCTCGGTGATGCGCATTGGCTATGCTGGGCAGAACGGGCGGGACTATACGGGAATCGGCGCCCTGATGCGTGACCGCGGGCTCGTCGTGCCGGGTCAATTGTCCATGCAAGGCATCATGGCATGGCTGCGTGCGCATCCCGAAGAGGGGCGCGCGATCATGCGCGAGAACAAGAGCTGGGTGTTCTTTCGCGAGCTTACCGGCGCGGGCCCCATCGGTGCGATCGGCATTGCCGTTGCGCCACGGGCGACGGTCGCCACTGATCCGTCGTATGTGCCGCTGGGCGCGCCGGTGTGGCTCGACCTCGACCGGCCGGAGGCTACCGGACTGTGGATCGCACAGGATACGGGCGGCGCGATCAAGGGACCCAATCGTTTCGACACATTCTGGGGCGCCGGGGACGAGGCGCGGCGGATCGCCGGGGGCATGTCGGGTCGTGGAACGGCACTCATCCTTGTTCCGCGCGGAACACTTGCCAGGCTCAGCGCAGCAAAGGGCGATGCGGCGCGTCCTCAGCGCTGAGGAGCGTGCGCTTTGGCGACGCGTGACGGCCGATATCCGGGAGTCCGGCGGCGCTTTGAAGCCGCCTTTGCGGGAATCGGGAATGACCGTGGAAGGGCGTCCGGCGCCACCCCGGCCAGCGCAGTCCACCGTCGAAAGACAAGCCCCGCAGCTTTCGCAGGCCCATCGCGCCACACTTGACGGCAAATGGGACCGCGACCTCAAATCGGGCAAAGTCGTGCCAGATCGCATCATCGATCTTCATGGATCGACCTTGGCGCAGGCGCACGACCAAGTCCTGTTTGCCCTGGAAAGCGCCATTGCAGCCGGGGATCGCCTCGTCGTTATCGTCACCGGACGCGCGCCAGGGCCAGGTGCCACGCGGCTGGACCGGCCCTTGCGCGGAATTATCCGCGCTTCAATTGTCGATTGGCTGCACGGCGCACCTTTCGCTCGTCGAATCGCGGCGATTCGGCCGGCACATCCCCGGCATGGTGGCGCCGGCGCGCTCTACATCGTGCTGCGCCGACAGGGGCGAGGCTAAACTTGATCAATTCAACACTTTGTTAACGTCGCGCATGTCACGACGCCCAATGCGGTTGGGACGGCCGCCCTTGTTAGGGACAGCAGGGAATTGGGACACCAGGATGGAGTGACGCTCAGGTCACGCGCGGCTGCTTTCGCGTGCTGCATAGGTGCGACGATTTTCCTTTTGACGTTTGTCGGTGCCGCGAACCCCCCGCCCAGGCCGTGGGGCACCATCAACGCCCTTGCCGCCACGCTTGTCTGTGCGGCACTCAGCTGGTTTTCGGCGCGACGCGCGCTGGCCGGTGTCGCCACGGCAATCGATCTCGCGACGGTGCGGGTCATTCAGGCTACCGAGGGCGATCTTGCAAGCGCCACGCCGCCTGCGGTCGGGGCCGTTCTCCCGCGGCTTTCTGCTGCCCTCGATGCGATGTTCGCGCAGGTCCGCGGAAACCTGGAGAGCGCCACGTCGCTGGCCCGATATGATCCGATCACGCTGCTGGGCAACCGGACCCATTTTCAGCATGAGGCCGAGCGCGCGCTAAAGGGGCTGTCCGAAGAGGCGACGTCGGCTGTTTTCTTCATCGATCTGGATAATTTCAAGGCCGTGAACGACACGCTGGGCCATGCGTGCGGCGACCAGACGCTGTTGAAGATGGCAAATCGCCTGCGCGCGGTGGCTGCGAGCCAGGTCGTGCTCCAAGGGGGGGCCGGCGGCGAACCCATCGTGGGGCGTTATGCCGGTGACGAATTTACGCTTTTTTTCCCCCAGGTAGAGGGGAGCGACGATGCGGCACGGATCGGGGACCAGCTGGTGGCCGCGCTTGCCAAGCCGTTCGAGATCGGTGGACAACAGGTCGTCGTCGGCGGGTCGATCGGTATCGCCTTATCGCCTGAACACGGCAGCAGCTTGTCGGCGCTCATCCGCGCGGCCGACGTCGCCATGTATCATGCCAAGGCGAGCGGGCGGGGGCGTTATCAATTTTATGCCGAGCTCCTTGCCGAACGTATAGCCAAGCGTTCCCGGCTCGAGGTCGAATTGCGTCAGGCACTGACGCGGAACGAATTCATGATGGTCTTTCAGCCCCAGGTTGCCCTTTCGGACGGCAAGGTAAGGGCGGCGGAAGGATTGCTTCGGTGGAACCATCCTGCCGAAGGCCTTCGCGCGCCGGCCAGCTTCATCGAATGTGCCGAGGAAAGCGGGCTCATCGTCGAGCTGGGCGATTGGGCGATCGACGAACTCGCGCGCCGCATTGCCGACTGGCCCATCGATCCGCTGGCGCCGAGGATTGCGGTCAATCTCACCTCGCGCCAGATCGCCCGACCCGACTTGTTTGCACGGCTGCGCGACGCGCTCGCCCGTTCGGGCGCGCCTCTCTCGCTGATCGAATTCGAGGTCAGCGAAGCTGTGCTGATGGAATGCCGTCACGATGTGATCGACCAGATCCGGCGGCTTCAACGCGAGGGCGCCACGATCGTCATCGACGCGTTCGGTTCAGGCTCGTCGAGCCTTGCGCGATTGAGGTCGCTGCCCTTCGATCTGGTAAAGCTCGATGCCAGTCTCGTCACGGGAATTGAAAGCGATTCCGCCGCGCGCGAGATGGCGCAGGCGGTCATCACGCTTGTTCATGGCCTGGGTGCCAGGGCGATTGCGGACGGCGTCGAGACGACCGCGCAATATGACATGCTGCGCGTGATGGGATGCGATGCCGCGCAGGGGCCGGCGATTGCAGCCCCGATGATCGAGGCTGACTATCGCGCCTGGGCCGGCAGCGCGTCCGAGAGAATGCGCGCATAGATTTCGGTCAGGGCCGCCAGGTCCTCGAGGGCCACAGCCTCGTCGAGCTTGTGCATTGTGGCGTTGCACAGCCCGAATTCGACCGTCGGACAGATTCGGGACAGGAAGCGTGCGTCGGACGTGCCGCCCGTCGTCGACAATTCGGGCTCGATGCCCGTCACGTTGCGCACCGCCGTGGCCACCAGCGCACTCAGTGCGCCCGGTGGCGTGATGAACGCTTCACCGTACACCTTTGCAGTCACGGTCGCGCGCGACGTAATCCCTGTCGCGAGCGCACGGATGCGCGCAACAAGGTCGTCGCCCCTCTGCAGGTCGTTGAAGCGGATGCTAAGTCGCGCCATCGCCTTTGCGGGGATCACGTTGGTTGCCGCGTTGCCGACATCGATCGTCGTTACCTCGATGTTGGAGGCCTGAAACCAGTCTGTTCCCTCGTCGAGGGTAAGGGCATTGATTTCGGCCAGGATCGCGACGAGCGGCCGCAGTGGATTGTCAGCCAGATGGGGATAGGCAACGTGCCCCTGAGTGCCCGCGACCTCGATCCAGACGTTGACCGAGCCGCGCCGTCCAATCTTGATTGTGTCGCCTAATCGCGTTGCCGAAGTCGGCTCGCCGACCAGGCACAGGTCCGGACGCAGGCCACGCGATGCCATATGCTCAAGCAGCGCGACGGTGCCATGGGTTGCCGGGCCCTCCTCGTCCCCCGTGATGATCAGCGTCAGCCGCCCGGCGTGATCAGGGTTCTTCGCGGCGGCGGCGACAAAGGCCGCAATGCTTCCTTTCATGTCGACGGCGCCCCGCCCGTGGAGCAAGTTGCCCCGCACCGCCGGTTGGAAGGGATGCGATAGCCAGCCCTCTCCGGGCGGAACGACGTCCAGGTGCCCGGCAAAGGCGAAATGCGGCCCCCGCTCGACACCGCGGGTGGCCAAAAGATTCTCGACCGGGCCATCGGGCAAATTGCCGTCGATGAAACGCTCGACGGAAAAGCTTTGCGCCACCAGCGCCGCTTCCAGAACGTCGAACACGGCGCCTGTCGCCGGCGTTACGCTGGGGGCTGCGATCAGGGACTTGGCGAGGGCAAGGGCATCGGTCATCACTGCCTCCTATGCCGAAACGCGATGATGTTCACGATCGATAATCGGTCCACGAGCGCAAAGGCGGCACGGGCTACGAAAAGCCGCGCGTTTAGCGTAGCGTCGATTCCAGCACCGCTGCGCGGAGTTCGGGGATGCCCATGCCTTTTTCGCTCGACGTGGCGATGATCTCGGGATGCGCGGCGGCGCGCTTGCGCACGGTTTCCGCGGTGCGGGTCGTCACCTCCGCCAGATCAGTCGCCTTGACCTTATCCGATTTGGTTATCACGATTCTGTAGCTCACGGCGGCGGCGTCAAGCATGTCCATGATCTCCTCGTCGACAGGCTTCACGCCGTGGCGCGCGTCGATGAGCACGAAAGCCCGGCCCAGCACCTGACGACCGCGCAAATAATCGTTGATCAGGAAGCGCCATTTCTTGACCACGTCCTTTGGCGCCTCGGCAAACCCGTATCCCGGCATGTCGACCAGCCGGAATCGCAGCGGTTCTCCGATGTCGAAGAAGTTGAGTTCCTGCGTACGCCCTGGCGTATTCGACGTGCGGGCGAGGCCGTTGCGGTTGGTAAGCGCATTGAGCAGCGATGATTTGCCGACGTTCGATCGGCCCGCAAAGGCGACCTCGGGCACCTCGGGCTCCGGCAGGTGGACGAGCGACGGCGCCGACTTCAGAAATGCGATCGGCCCCGCGAAGATCTTGCGCGCGGCTTCGGTCAGGTCCGGGTCGGCGACGTCCTCGCTCATGCCACTGTCGGCGCCGCCGGCGAATTCTTCAGCTGCGGATATTTTGAATAGAGCCATTTCTGCTGCGCGATTGTCAGGATGTTGGACGTCGCCCAGTAAAGCTGCAAGCCCGCGGCGAAAGGCGCCATCACGAACATCAGGACCCAGGGCATGATGGAAAACATCTGTGCCTGCACCGGGTCCGGCGGCGGCGGATTCAGCTTGAACTGAATGAACATCGTGACGCCCAAAATGATAGGCAGCACGCCAATGGCGATGATGTGCGGCGGCGTGAAGGGAAGCAGGCCGAACAGGTTAACCGGCGTCAGCGGATCGGGAACCGACAGATCCTGGATCCATCCCACGAACGGTTGGTGGCGCATCTCGATCGTCAGCATCAGCACCTTGTACAGGGCAAAGAAGATCGGCATCTGGATGAAGACCGGCAGGCAACCCGCGAGCGGATTGATCTTCTCGGTCTTGTACAGCTGCATGATCTCTTGCTGCTGCCGCGCCTTGTCGTCCTTCCACTTTTCCTGGATCGCCTTCATCTTGGGCTGGACGATGCGCATCGCCGCCATCGACTGAAATTGGCGCTGCGCGATTGGAAACATGAGGCCACGGACGGTCAGTGTCAGCGCCATGATCGCCAGACCGAAATTACCGATCAGTCCGAACAGCCAGTGCAGGTACTGAAACAGGGGTTTCTCAACCACTTCGAACCAGCCCCAGTCGATCGCGCGACCGAAAAGCGGAATAGCGAGGCTCGCCTGATAGCCGTCGAGCACGTCGATCTGCTTGGCGCCCGCGAAAAAATGCGTCACTACGCTGGCGCCACGCCCGGGCATGACAGTCACGGGGTTGCGCACGAAATCGGCCTGGTAGCTGCCTTCGCCGGCGCGGAAGCCCGCATCGATCTTCGCCGCGCCTTGCGGCGCCAGCGCGGTCAGCCAGTATTTGTCACCAAAGCCCAGCCAGCCGCCGGTGCTCGTCGCGGCATTGACACCCGCCACTGCCTTGGTGCCGAACATCTTGCCAAAGAAGCTCGGGTCCTTGCCGGTCAGGTTCTCATAGGTAATGTCATAGTCGACCGCGCCGTTCAGCGCGCCGATGGGGCCGACATGAGCGATCCAGTTGTCGGGGTCGGCCGGCTTTTCTGCGCGATTGACGACGGCATAGGGCCGCGCGACGATGGGGGTGCCGCTCGTGTTGGCAACGCGCTGATCGACCGTGAACATATATTGGTCATCGACAGCAATCTTGAGAACGAAGACCTGTCCCTGGCCATTGTTCCAGCGCAAGGTGATCGGCGCATTCGGCGTCAATGCGGCCTTGTCCGCTGTCCAGAGGGTGTCGGCATTCGGCACGGCAACGCCCGTGCCCATCCAGTCAAAGCTGGCGAAATAGGCCTGCGGGGCGCCCTGTGGCGACAAGAGGCGCACGTTGGGAGAGTTCTTGGCAACCGTTTCGCGGTACGACGTCAGCATGAGGTCGTCGATCCGTGCGCCTTTCAGGTTGATCGAACCCGTGACCTTGCCATTGCGGATCGGAACGCGCGGCGAGGCCGCGAGCACCGTCTCGCGCGATTGCTTTGCCGCCTGTGCAGTGGCGGCGGGTGGGGTGCCAGGCGCGGGCAAAGCCGTCGTTTTGCCGCCCTGAACCTTGGTCACCGGCGGATTGGCGGGCGGAAACCAGCGGCTGGCAAGCGTGCTCCATCCGAACAGGATGAGGCCCGACAACACGATGGCGAGGATGAAATTGCGCTGTTCGGACTGCACGAGTGCGTTTGCTTTCGCTAGGTTGAGTCAGGGAACCGGGTCGTAGCCGCTACCGCCCCAGGGATGGCAGCGGGCGAGGCGGCGGGCCGAAAGCCAGCCCCCCTTGAGCGCCCCATAGCGCCTCAACGCCTCGATCGTATAGGCCGAACATGACGGTGCGTACCGGCAGCTCGGCGGCAGGATGCGCGAGGGACCGATCTGCCACGCCTGGGCGAGGACAATGAGCAGTCGGGCCATCATCGCTTCACCTTGGCAAGCGCCTTTTCGAGCTCCGCCTTCATGAGTGTGTAGTCGCGTTCGATGCCTCCGGCACGACCGATCAGCACATGGTCGGCGCCCACGATGCCCGCCCGCGGCAGCACCTCGCGCGACAGGGCACGCAACCGCCGTTTCATCCGGTTGCGGACAACGGCATTGCCGATCTTCTTGGTGACAGTGAAGCCGATGCGGGCCGTTTCGTCGTCGTCAGAGCGGTCGCGGACAAGCAAGACGAAGCCCGGCATCGGCGCGCGCTTTCCCGCGTTCGCCGCGAGAAAATCGGCGCGCCGGGTAAGTGTCTTCAGGCCGACAGCTTGTGACGACCGCGGGCGCGACGCGCGCGGATCACGGCACGGCCGCCGACGGTCGCCATCCGGTGGCGGAAACCGTGACGACGAGCCCGGACGAGGTTGCTGGGCTGGAAAGTGCGCTTCATCGCTCATGCCTTCGAAATCGGAACAAGAAAAAGGCCGCCCGCCGAACGGACGACCGCCAATGACGGTGCGCTTATGGGCGAGGCCCGCAAAAGTCAATCGGCTTTGCGCAGAGCAGCGACCTGTGCACGCCGCTTTGCGCTCGCCCGCCGTAACCCTTTATCGGCGAACGCGCCATGTTTGGGCCATCGCCGTTTCAGCCGCACGTACAATCGTTTCGACCAGGTCGCATAGCGAAGCAAGAGGGTCAGCCCGCCGATGAACAGCGGTATGAAACCCGGACCCGGCAGCGGGCCGATGATGACGCCCAGGATGATCAGCAAAAAACCGGTGGCGACGAGCAGATGACGCCCGATCTGACTGCGCTCGAATGCATGCCACCGTTTACCCATCGACATGGCCTCGATGTGGGCAGTCGCAGTTGCGTTCGCAAGTTGGAGCGGCTTAGATCAAAACTTGCATAGCCCGGGGGCGGGTGGGGGGATATGATGGTCGCAACGGTGCCGACAGTGGCCTATCTGGGGCTGGAGGCGCGCAGCGTCGAGGTGCAGGCGTCACTGATCGCGGGCCTGCCGGCGTTCAATGTCGTTGGGCTGGGCGACAAGGCGGTCAACGAAAGTCGGGAGCGCGTGCGGGGCGCGATTGCCTCGCTGGGTCTCGCCCTTCCGCCCAAGCGCATTACCGTGAACCTGTCTCCGGCGGATTTGCCCAAGGAAGGCTCGCACTATGACCTGCCGATCGCGCTCGCCGTGCTCGGCGCCATGGGTGTTGCCGATGCGGAGACATTGGCGGGTTATGTCGTGGTCGGCGAGCTCGGGTTGAATGGCCGCGTGGCCCCATCGCCCGGCGTGCTCCTCGCGGCGATTCATGCGGCGGCGGCGGGGCAGGGCCTCATCTGTCCCGAGCCGCAGGGACCGGAAGCGGCCTGGGCGGGCGAGGTCGAAGTGATCGCCGCGCCCGACCTGCTGTCCCTGCTCAACCATTTCAAGGGCTCCGTCCTGCTGCCGCCGCCCGTCGCGGGTGTCGTGGGAGAGCGCGAGCTCGGGCCCGACCTGAGGCAGGTAAAGGGTCAGGAAACCGCCAAGCGTGCCGTGGAGATTTCCGCAGCAGGCGGGCACAACCTGCTCATGATCGGCCCGCCAGGATCGGGCAAGTCGCTGATGGCAGCGTGCATGCCCGGCATCCTGCCGGACTTGACGCCCGGCGAAGCGCTCGAGGTGTCGATGGTCGCGAGCGTAGCGGGGGAGCTCGCGGGCGGCCGCCTCATCCGCACGCGGCCGTTCCGAAGCCCGCATCATTCGGCTTCGATGGCGGCGCTGACCGGCGGGGGCTTGCGCGTGAAGCCCGGTGAAGTCAGCCTTGCGCACCTCGGTGTGCTGTTCCTCGACGAACTGCCCGAGTTTCAGCGCACGCTCGATTCGTTGCGCCAGCTTGAGATGGGCAGCGTCAGCGTGGCGCGGCCAACGCCCATGTCACCTTCCCGGCGCGCGTGCAGCTCGTGGCCGCGATGCTGTCGGCGGACATCTGGGCGACCCCGCGCTTGCGTGCATCGGGCACCCAAATGCGCGGCTATCAGGCCAAGGTGTCCGGCCCGATGCTCGACCGGACCTTCATGTTGAAGTGCCCGCGGTCAGCGCCGCCGCATATAAGTAAGCCGGAATATCGGAAGCTAGACGGAATATACCGTCGGCGAACTCGACGCGGCGTTTGCGCTAAGGCGCTGGAAAGACTCACGGAACGCTGCGTGAAGCATGGTGTTCGCGAGCATATGCGACCAGTTTCACACGCTTTTTGCAGGCAAGAAATTTCTCTTCGGCAGGCTTGATGTTCTTATTCCGTTCGACGCGCGTCACGTTGGGCGCGCGTTGAACGGAGAAGACCGATGCTGCGCAAGAATGGCTTGGACGAGCTGATCCAGCGCGTCCAGCGCGATGGCGACTATCGCGTGCTGAGGCGCCTTGTTGTGCCCGAAGGGGCCGCCTTGGCATCTGCGATGGCGCACGTCGGTGGGGTTGGTTGTCGATGTCGAGACGACGTTCCGCCATCATAGAACCCGCGTGGATGGCCATTCGGCTTCGATGCGCGGCCGCTCGATCCGGCGCATCACTGGCCTGAAGGCGAAGATCTTGTCGGCCATGCATTGATGACGACGCAGCCGTAAGGTTGTTCCGTTCGGCCGGATTGGTCATTGCCCACTCGGCTGCCTTCGATCGCAAGTTCGTTGAGCGTCGTCTTCCCGAGGCAGCTGGCCTGGACTGGGCGTGCACCTGCGTCGAGTCCGACTGGCCGCGGTTCGGGCTCGAGGGGCGGGCCCTGGGTTACCTCTGCATGCAGGCGGGCTGGTTCTTCGACGCCCATCGTGCAGCTGCCGACGTGGACGCAGTGATCGCTTTGCTTATGCACCGCGCCACCGAAGGCATGACCGTGCTGGCGACCTTGTCGACAGCGCCAGGTGCGCCACGGTCCTGGTTGATCGGGGCCGACTTCGGCGTGAAGGACGTCCTCCGCGAACGCGGTTACCGCTTGAACAGACGAAGGTGTGGGCTAAAGAAGTGCAGGCGGCTGCTGGCGAGTTCTGGCTTTCCCACAGCGTCTACGCTTTTGATCGGCGGCCGCGCGCGATGGGGCCCCGCCTGACCGCGATCACGGCTAAGGAGCGCTACGCATGGCTTGCAGGACGGTCAGCGGCCTGTGGCCGGTGGTTGAGCGCAGGATGTCGAGCGCCGCGAAGTCAGGATCACCATCGCGCGTGCGAGCATCTTGGCGTTTCAGGTAGGGCGGCCGCACATCATCCATGATGCAACGCCGGCCAGCCCGGCCTCGAACTTGACGGCTGCGCCGCATTGGCATCGAGGTCGGCTCGGCGACCTCGATGAGGTAGCGGCACGGCAGATCGTCATGCGTGCAGTGCACCGCGGTCAGGTGTGTATTGCCGGGCTTTGCCGTTGACCGAATACTCGATGCGCTGGGTGATGATGTCGAAGATGCCGGGTGCGAAGGCGATCAGGGCTTCCGGACTCCACGTGCTGTGGACCCGGTCTTCCGATGCTTCTGAACGAGCCGAACGTGGCCTCGATCGAAGTGTTCGGAGAGGATCATTAATCCCACCTTAGAGTAGGTTGCTTCACTTCCACGAAGTCCCCGCGGTCAGCGCCGCCGATCTGGTCCTGCCGCCGCCTTCCGAAGGATCGGACGAAGTGCGTACGCGCGTCGAAGCAGCCCGTGCGGTCCAATCGGCGCGCTACGGCGAGAAGGGCCCGCGCACGAATGCCGAAGCCGATGGTGACGTGCTGGAGCGCTGGGCGACGCCCGATGAAGGCGGCCGGCGCCTGCTTGCCCAGGCGGCCGAGGCGATGCGGCTGTCGGCGCGCGGCTACACACGTATCCTTCGCGTGGCACGGACGATCGCTGATTTGGCTGGCAGCGAGAAAGTGGGCCGCATACACATCGCCGAGGCGCTGAGCTACCGGCGGCAGGCACCGCGAAGCTAGTATTACAGGGGACAATCTATGGAATGGATGATCTTGCCGCTGAAGAAGTACGCGCAGTTTTCCGGGCGGGCTCGGCGCAAGGAGTTCTGGATGTGGGTGCTGTTTGTCATCGTCGCCGCGATCGTGCTCAGTGTGATCGACTCGCTCCTGGGGCTGGGCGGGCGCACCCAGGTCGGCACGGGAATGCCCGGTTCCGCAACCGGCGTCGGCGCCTATGCCAAGACGCAAGGGGGCGTTCTCACCGGCTTGTTCAGCCTCGCCATTTTGGTTCCCAACGTCGCCGTTCAGGTCAGGCGGCTGCACGACACTGGCCGCTCTGGCTGGTGGATCGGCGGTTTCTACCTATTTTACGCCGTGTTTCTGGTTTCGATGCTGGCCATCGGGCTTTCCGCGCTCGGCGGATTCGCGCCTGGAGCTGCGAGCGTGAACTTTGCCGCCTATGGCCTGATGATCGGGGTCGGGGCGCTGGTGATCCTCGTTTATGCGCTCGTCCTGCTTGTGTTCTTCTTTCTCCCCGGCACGACCGGACCCAACCGATATGGTCCCGACCCCAAGAATCCCGAAGCAAACCTGGGCGACGTGTTCAGCTGATGCTTGCGAGCCGCGCGCGCGCATCGTAAGCCGCGCGCTGCCTTGCCGTGCGGGCGTGGTGGAATTGGTAGACGCGCCGGACTCAAAATCCGGTTCCGAAAGGAGTGTGGGTTCGATTCCCACCGCCCGCACCAGCAAGGGCAATGTTTCGGATGGTGATCCGGCTTTGCTACAGCCTTAGCGCCATCCCCCGCCAAGCGCCTGGTACAGCGCCACGCGCGCGTTGAGTTCGTCGGCGTCGAGCTGTGCCAGCGCGAGTTCGGCGCTGAGCAGGGCGCGCTGCGCGTCGAGCTGCTCGAGATATGACGTATAACCAGCTTCGTAGCGGTTCGTGGCATGGCGAAGGGCGTCGGAAAGCGCCGCGCGTTGCGCCCGCAGCCGCACGCGTTGCTCGCCCAGTCGTTGCACAGAGGCCAGGCTGTCGTCCACCTCGCGGAAGGCGACAAGGGCGGCGCGCTGGTAAGCGAAAGCCGCCTGATCGCGTCGCGCCGCAGCGGTATCGGCCTGTGCGCGCAACCGGCCGCCATTGAACAGGGGCGCAAGGATGCTTCCGCCCAGCGACCAGATTCCGATGGGGTCAGCCAGTGCACTCGACAGCACCGCACCGGCACTGCCGGTCAGGCGGATCTGAGGCAGAAATTGCGCGCGCGCTGCGGCAAGGGTCGAATCGGCCGCCGCAAGCGTGAGTTCGGCTTGAGCGAGGTCGGGCCGCCGCCGCAACAGGTCAGCGGGAAGGCCGTCCGGAATCGGCGGACGGAGCATCGCCGCAAGCGCTCGGCCACGCGGAATAGCGCGCGGAGATGTGCCGATAAGCTGGCTCAGGGCATTCTCTTGGCGCGCAATGCCCAGCTCCAGCTGCGGCACAATCTGTGCCGTCGCTTCATATTCCGCCTGTGCCTGACGCAGCTCGAGCTGCGAAGTATAGCCGACGCGCGCACGATTGCCGGCGATCCGCAGTGCCTCGGCCCGCGAAGCCAGCGTGGTCTGCGCGATTGCCAGCCGCGCGTCGAGCGAACGCAAGGTGATGTAGCCGCTCGCAGTGGCGGCCGCGACCGAAAGCGCGGCGGCATCGCGGGCGGCTTCGCTCGCCGCGGCACTGGCGCGGGCTGCGCGAACCTGGCTGTCGATCCGCCCGAAGAGGTCGAGCTCATAGGCTGCCTGGAAGAGCGGTTGTGCCGATACCGCGGTGCTCGGCTGACCGAACGGGCTGACTGACTGGCCGTAGCTGGCGCCCGCACCCAGATCGAGGCTTGGAAACAGCTGCGACCGCGCCAGCCTTTCCTGCGCCCGCGCTTCGCGGACCCGCGTGGCGGCAATGGCGATGTCACTGTTGTTGGCAAGCGCCCGTTCGACGAGCGCGGCGAGCTGCGGATCGCCAAATCGCTGCCACCATTGCCGCTCCTGCGGGGCGGTCGGTCCGCTCGCGGTCCGCCAGCCTGCTGGTGGCACGATCGCCGCAGCAGGAGGTACCGGCGGCGTCGGCCCGGCGCATGCGGACAGGGTGGCCGCTATGCTTAAAGCGAGGACCCGATTCACTTCCGCGCCGCCGTGTCGATGCGCGCCTCGACCGACATGCCCGGGCGCAGCCGGGCGGCGAGCGGCTGGTTGGGGTCGATCGCGATGCGCACGGCAATCCGCTGCGCGACCTTGACGAAATTGCCCGTGGCATTGTCGGGACGAATGACCGCGAACTCGCTGCCCGCCGCGGGCGCCAGCTGCTCTACCCGACCCGTCAGGCGGGCGCCGCCAAGCGCATCCACCGTAAAGCTCGCGGGTTGGCCGCGCACGATCCCGGCGGTTTGAGCTTCCTTGAAGTTGGCGACAACCCACACGCGGGTGGGGACCAGAAACAGCAATTGCGTGCCCGCCGTCACGAACTGGCCAAGGCGGACACCGATTTCGCTGACCTGCCCGTCTTGCGGGGCGCGGATAACCGTGTTGGCAAGATCGATTTCGGCAAGGCGAAGCGCCGCATTGGCATTTTCCACGGCCGCTTCCAGCCCGCCGCGCCCGACGGTTACCGTGCGGACCTGTTCCTGCGCGATGGCGCGCTGCGCGCCGGCCTGAGCGACACCGGCTTCGGCCTGGCGCAGCGCCGCCAAGGTCTGGTCGCGCTCGCGCAACGACAGCGACCCTTGCGCAACAAGCTCGTTGACCCGGCGCATGTCTGCCTGTGCGCGCAGCAGTTGCGCGCGTGCATTGGTGACGGCGGCATCCTGCCCGGCGACCGACGCCTGGCTCGACCGGGCGCTCTGGGTCGAGTTCGCCAGATTTGCACGTTGGGCCGCGACATTTGCCTGCGCCTGCTGCACGCGCTGACGGTAGATGCGGTCGTCGATCCGCGCCAGTGGCTGGCCCTGCCGTACCTGCTCGAAGTCCTGCACGTAGACCTGCGTGACATAGCCGCTGACCTGCGGCGCGATGATCGTCGTTTGACCGCGGACATAGGCGTTATCGGTCGATTGCACGTTGCCGGCGAACGGCCCGATGCCCCAGGCGAACAGCGCCAGAGCGACGCCGCCGATCAGGAACAGCACGAATAGCGCCGTCATAAACTTGCCGCTGCGCGGCGGCGCCCAGCCGCGGGCGCGCGCCCCGGGCTGCGTCGCCGTCTCGACCGGATCGTCCAGCCGCTCGTGCGTCTCTGCGGGCTCGTCGGCAGTTCGGATGGAGGAAGGGTTGTCGGTCATTGGCGGCTCGCAAGCAGGCGTTGAAGGGCAAGGAGTTCGGCGCCGAGCGGGTTGATCCCCTTGATACGCAAATACAGCCAGCGCCCGCCCAACCACGCGAATGCAAGGCCCGAGAGTATCGCGATCAGAAGAAACATGTCGTTGAACGCGAGGATGTTGGCCTCGCGCGTCACTTGCTGCGCAAGCAGTCCCGCGCCTTGTGCCTGGCGCAGCACAGGGTCGCCGGTCGTCCGGGCATAGGCGCCCGAAAGCTGCTGCAGCCTCAAGGCGACCTGAGGGTCGGTCATCACCAGCGACTGGACGAGTTCGTTGCTGTGGTATTTCTCGCGAATGATCTGGAAGCTTCCCAACAGCGCCGTGCCGCCCAGCCCGCCGAGCGTTTGCGAGAGCGAGAAGACAGCCGAGTACGAAACAATATGGCTCGGCCCCTGTGCCAGCGCACGCAGGATGCCCGCCATCATGGTCGGACCGAGGAAATAGATCGCGGCAAAGGCGATCATCGACTGCGTGAGATAAAGGTTGGCAGGCCGCGTGAGGTTGTTCGTGCTGGCGTCGAGCCATGCTGCAACGCCGATCAGGGCGACTGAAACGACCACCTGGCGGAGAAGGTCGAGCGGGTTGAGCGTCGCGACACCGATGAAAAGGCCGGCCAGCGTCGCGAGCGTCACGACGGCGTAGAAACCGACGAGCTGGTCCTGGCCCATGCCGACTGCCGTCAGCAGGCCTATCGATCCGTAATTCTGCTCACCCAGAAGGACGCGCATGACCGCTGCGATCGCAGCAAAGCGCAAGACGTCGCGGCTCGCGATCCACCGTGTATTCAGCATCGGGCTCGCGCGATTATGTTCGATCAGCGCCGCCAACCCGATCAACACTATGGCGCCCGCCAGCGCGTAGCCGAGCCACGGCGTCGACCACCAGATGATCCTTCCTTGCACCAGGACCGCCACGAGCAAGGCTACGCCCGGTGCGACCAGCATGAAGGTGAGAAGGTCGAGGCGTTCGAGCACCGGCGTGCGTTCGCTCGGCGGCAGGCGGAGCAGCGCGATGCCGCCAAGGCACACCAGGCTGAGCCCGAATTCGAAGAGATAAAGGTTCTCGATATTGCCGTTTGCCAGCAGCAAGGGCGAAATGACGCGCGCCAACGGCAGCGCGACCTGCGTCAGCCCGATCCCGATGATCATCCCGCCCAGCCGCGACTTCGCCGGCATTGCCTGCATGATGTAAAAAAAGGCAAGCGGCGTGAAGCCTGCGGCAATCACCCCGCTTGCGGCGCGGACGGCCAACTCGCCGCCATAGCTGTGTACCAGCAGTTGAAAGCCGTTGAGAGCCACAAAGCCCAGCAGAAAGATGCGCGTCATGCGCTGAAGACCGAATTCCTGCCGGAACTTGATCAGCACGAAGCTCGTGCAAACGTTGGTCATCGAATAGGCGGCGGTCAGCCACGCGCCCTCGACCGGGGTCAGGCCGAGCGATCCCTGGATCTGGGGCAGGTTGGCAAGCAACAGCCCGTTGCTGAAGCCGCCCGTCAGCGCAATGATTGCGCCGATCAGCGCATAGCCGATCCGACGCGCGAAGGGATGCTCCGGCGTCGCCGGCGAGCCCGGCATGAGCGGGCGCTCGTGCGGCTTGAACTCATAGCTGGAGGAGACCGACGGCACGCGAGGCTTTCGAATTGGTTGGCGATGCGAAACGAAATGCCACACCGCGCAAATGGTTGCATCTGGAAGGCGCAATCCGGTGGAAGTCAGCCGAGCGTCGGATCCCCGCCGACAGCGCGGTACAGGTCGACCAGGTTGCGCGCGCGTACCAGACGAGTCGATGCAAGCGAACGGCGCGCACCATAGAGCGAGCGCTGCGCGTCGAGGCTCTCGAGGAAGGACGCCACGCCGCCGCGGTAGCGGGCGTCGGTCAGCCGCGCCGTGTCCTGCGCCGCAGCTTCGAGCCGGACCTGCGCACCCGCCTGATCCGCTATGGTGGCACGCCGTGCAAGTGCATCGGCGACATCTCGAAAGGCGGCCTGGATCGTCCGCTGGTAATTTGCTGTCGCCACGCCGAATTGCGCGCGCGCATAGTCGAGGTTGCCGCGATTCGCACCGCCATCGAAGATCGGCAGGGTCGCGCCCGGGACGACGCTGAAATTGAATGCGCCGCCCGAAAACAGCGATCCCAGCGCGGTGCTTGCGAAACCGGCCAGGCCGGTCAGGGAGATGCGCGGAAAGAAGGCCGCGCGCGCCGCACCGATTTGTGCGTTGGCGGCCCGCAGCCTGAATTCGGCTTCGACGACGTCTGGCCGCCGCAACAAAATCGATGACTCCAGCCCGGCCGGCACCGGCACCACGGCGCCTTCGACGGCCTCAATCGTGGGAGGCAGGTCCCCCGACGCAACCGGCGCACCGACAAGAAGGTCGAGCGCATTCCGGTCCTGCGCAACGAGCGTCGTAAGATTGGCCATGTCCGATTGCGCGGTTGCCAGCACGGTCTCGGCCTGGCGCAGATCGGTGCGCGGCGCGACGCCGCCTGAGAGTCGCGCGCGGGTGAGCGTGACGCTGCGTTCCGCGCTGTGCACCGTATCCTGCGCAATGCCGAGCAAGGTGCGATCGGTGGCGAGTGTCAGATAGGCGTCGGCAATATCGGCGACCAGCGTCAGCCTGACGGCACGCGCGGCCGCCTCGGTCGCAAAATAGCTGTTGAGCGCGGCATTGCTCTGGCTGCGGATGCGGCCGAACAAATCGATCTCAAAAGCCGACGCGCCAATGTTCACGTTGTACTGTGTCGTCGATCCCCCGCTGCCGGATCCGCCCGACCCGCTGTTGCCGCCGTCACGGATCGAGACCGACGTCGACGCATCGATCGATGGCAGCAACGCCGCACGCTGGACGCGGTAAAGGCCCCGGGCTGCGGCGATATTGGCTACGGCCAGCCGGATGTCCTGATTGTTGGCCAGACCCTGCGCGATCAAATTTTGTAGGTGCGGATCGCGGAACACGTCGCGGTAGCCGAGCGCTGGCAAGGCCGCTTCGCTCGTACGCAGCGCTGGATCGCCAATCGGCCAGCTTGGCGGGACAGCGGGCAACGGCGCGACATATTTCGGCTCGAGGCTGCACCCGGCAAGCACGGTCGCAACGAGCAGCGTTGCAACCGCGACAGGGGTCGTGCGCCCGTTCACGCCGTCGCCTCCGGCGAGCTTTGCACGGCCTGTCCCGGTTCCTTGCGTTCTGCGAACAGGCGCCGCACCAGCACGAAGAAGAGCGGCACGAGGAAAATGGCCAGGGCGGTCGCCGTCAACATCCCGCCGATGACGGCCGTGCCGATCTCGACGCGGCTCTTTGCTCCGGCGCCCGACGATATCGCGAGCGGCAGCACGCCGAAGATAAATGCGAGGCTGGTCATCAGGATCGGGCGAAGCCGCAGGCGGGCGGCCTCGATTGCGGCATCGACCGCCGACTTGCCGGCCTTTTCGGCCTGCTCAGCGAATTCTATGATCAAAATGGCGTTTTTTGCCGATAGCCCCATCGTCGTGAGCAGGCCGACCTGGAAGTAGACGTCGTTCTCGAGCCCGCGCAGCGTCACGGCAAGGGCCGCTCCGACGAGTCCGATCGGAACGACCAGCAGTACCGCCAGCGGCACGGACCAGCTTTCATACAAGGCAGCGAGGCAGAGGAAGACCACGAGCAGCGAGACGGCATAGAGGAATGGGGCCTGGCTGCCCGACAGGCGCTCCTGATAGGACAGGTCCGACCAGGCGACCGACGTTCCCTCCTGCTTTGCAGCGAGCGCGGCGATTCTTTCCATTGCGTCGCCCGAGCTATAGCCTTCGGCCGCCTGTCCCTGGATTTGATAAGCGGGCACGCCGTTGAAACGCGACAGGCTCGACGGTGACTGGTTCCAGCTCGTTCTCGCGAACGAAGAGAAGGGCGCCATATCCCCGGCAGTGCCGCGGACATACCAGTAGGACAGGTCTTCAGGCCGACTTCGGAACGGCGCGTCGCCCTGCACATAAACGCGCTTCACGCGGCCCCGATCCACGAAGTCGTTGACGTAACTGCCGCCCCAGGCAATCGCCAGGGTCTGGTCCACTTGTTGGGACGTCAGTCCCAGCGCGCCGATCTTCTCGTCGTCGATATCGACCTTAAGCGTCGGATTATCCTCGAGACTGCCGAGCCGGACCGCCGTGAGGCCGGGATCGTCCTGTGCGGCCAGCACAAGGGCATCGCGTCGTGCCTTGAAGTCAGCACGACTCAGGCCTCCGCTGTTGAGCAGCTGCATCGTGAAGCCGTTCGACTGGCCAAGGCCGCGTACGGCTGGCGGCGACAGGGCGAAAAACTCGACGTCGCGAAGGCGTGCACTGATCTCGCGTGTCCATTTCTTGGTCAGAGTGTCCGCGCTCAGTTCTGATCCGTGCCGCTCGTCCCACGGTTTGAGCAGGATAAACCCTCGGCCCGCATTCTGGCCGCTGCCGCCACCGCCACCCTGACCGGCAACGGTGTAGTAACCGGCGGCACCCTTGGTCGCAGTATTTTTGAAGTAATCTTCGATTCCCCGCGCTGCCGCCTCGGTCCGCGGCTGTGTCGCGCCGGGGGGGAGCGTGAACTGGATCTGTGCCCGGCCCTGATCTTCGACGGGCAGGAAACTCGAGGGCAGGAAAAAGAATAGCAGAACGAGCAATCCAACCAGTGCCCCATAGCCGATCAAGGGGACCGTCGGGCGCTCGATTACGCGCCCGACCTGGTCACGGTATCGGTCAGATGTGCGGGCAAACCACGCATTGAAACGCTCGCCATAATGATGGGCGCGGGACACCCAGCGGGGCTCGGGCGCATCGGGATTGCGGCGCTTCAGCAACGTTGCGGTCAGCGCGGGTGTCAACACCAGCGCGACGACCACCGACAGCGCCATCGATGCGACGATCGTGATCGAAAACTGCTTGTAGATGACGCCGACCGATCCGCCGAAAAAGGCCATGGGCAGGAACACCGCCGACAGCACGAGCGCAATGGCGATGAGCGCCGTTTGGATTTCCGCCATCGACTTGATCGTTGCGTCGCGCGGCGAGATGTCAGGCTCTTCCTCCATCACGCGCTCGACATTCTCGACGACCACGATCGCATCGTCGACGAGCAGCCCGATTGACAGCACCATGCCGAACAAAGTCAGCGTGTTCACCGTGAAACCGGCGATCGCCAGGATGCCGAATGTGCCGAGCAGCACGACCGGCACGGCGATTGCCGGAATCAGCGTGGCCCGCCAGCTCTGCAGAAAGACGAACATGACGATGACGACAAGGATGATCGCCTCGATCAGCGTCTTGATGACTTCGTCGACCGACAGGCGGATGAAAGTCGTACTGTCCAGCGGGAAGGCGTATTTATAGCCCTCCGGAAAGGAAGGCGCCTGGCGAACCAGTTCGGCCTTCACCAGCTCCGCCGTCTTGAGGGCATCGGCACCGGGGGCAAGCTGCACCGCCAGCCCGGCAGCGGGAAACCCGTTGAAGCGGCTCACGACGCTATAATTTTCCGCTCCCAGTTCAACGCGTGCCACGTCCTGTAGGGTGACCCGGGCGCCATCGGGTTGGGTCTTCAGAACGATCCGGCGGAATTGTTCAGGCGTGTTCAGGCGTGAGCGCGATGTTACCGTTGCCGTCAGCATCTGGTCGCGGCCAGAGGGCTGGCCGCCGATCTGACCTGCCGCGACCTGTGTGTTTTGCGACTGGATCGCGGCCGTCACATCGCCCGGATTGAGCTTGACGGCCGCAAGCTTGAACGGGTCGAGCCAGATGCGCATCGCATATTGCGAACCGAACACATTGACGTCGCCGACGCCTTGGATGCGCCCGATCGAATCCTGCAGGTTCGACACGAGGAAATCGGAAACATCGTTATTGTTGGTGCGGCTGGTCTCGTCATAGACCGACACGATCATCAGGAAGTCGGAACTCGACTTGGTAACGGCCAGTCCCTGCTGCTGCACCTGTTGCGGCAGTCGGGGCAGGGCCTGCTGCACTTTGTTCTGCACCTGCACCTGGGCAATGTCGGGGTCGGTCCCCTTGGCGAACGTCGCCGTGATTTGCGCTGAACCGGCCGAACTCGAACTCGAACTGAAATAGATCAAGCCGTCGATGCCCGTCAGTTGCTGCTCGATGATCTGCGTCACGCTCGATTCGACGGTATCGGCGGCCGCGCCGGGGTAATTGGCGCGAATATTCACCGACGTCGGCGCAATATCGGGATATTGCTCGATGGGCAGGCTCAGCAGTGCGCCGATGCCGCCCAGCATGATGACGATGGCAATGACCCAGGCAAATATCGGCCTGTCGATGAAGGTCCGCGATATCATGCCCCGGTTAGCCGCGCGCCGCGCCGCTGCCCTGCGGGCGCGGACGCGGCTTCGATCCGGCGGGAACCGGAATGATCTTCGCATTGGGACGGATCTTGCCCAAGCCCTCCACGATGACCCGTTCGCCCGGCTTCAGCCCTGCGGTCACGATCCATTTGTCGCCGAGTGTTCGGTCAGCCGTGACGGGCTTGCGCACCGCCTTGTTGCCGGGCCCAACGACATAGACGGTCGCGCGGCCTTGCACGTCGCGCGAAACGCCGGCCTGCGGGACAAGGATTGCATTTGCCACGGTTGCCTGGCTGAGCGCCGCACGGACGTACATGCCAGGCAGCAGCAGGCTCTGGGGGTTGGGAAAGCGCGCCCGCAGCGTGACGGTGCCGGTATTTGGATCGACCATTGCTTCGGCAAACTGCAGCGTGCCGGCATAGGGATAGGCGCTACCGTCCTCGAGCGTGAGCTTTACCGACGTTGACGACGACGACACACCGTTTTTCGCCAGCGAGCGGCGGAGCGAAAGCAGGTCGGCACTCGATTGCTGGATATCGACAAAGATGGGGTCGAGCCGCTGGATGGTCGTTAGAGGGTCCGTCTGGTTGGTCGTAACCAGCCCGCCGGTCGTCACCAGCGAGCGACCGATGCGACCGGTGATCGGTGCCGGGACGCGCGTGTAGCGCAGGTTGATCTGTGCCGCCTCCAATTGGGCCCGAGTCTGCGCGACGTTCGCCGCGGCCTGGCTGGCGGCGGCGACCGCATCACTATAGTCCTGGCGACTCACTGCCTCCATGTCAGCCAGCGGGCGGTAGCGGGCGGCCTTGGCGGCGGCAGCAGTCCGCGCGGCCTGTGCACTGGCTAGATTGGCCTGCGCTTCTGCGGCCGTAGCGCGGTAGACGCTCGGATCGATTTGATAGAGCGTCTGCCCGGCCTGAACGATCGAACCTTCGGTAAACGAGCGCGACCTGATGACGCCCGAGACCTGAGGTCGCACTTCGGACATTTCGAATGCCGCGGTACGGCCGGAAAGCGTCACCGGCACTTCGACGGATTCGGCTTTGACAATGACAAATCCGGCTTCGGCCGTTTGCGGCTTGCGCGTGTTATCTGATTTGGAACAAGCAGCTGCGCACAAGGCGAGCAGCAGCATCATCGCACCAGGTAGAGCGGGGATCTTGGAAAACGGCGACCGCGGCGGATTCGGTTTTTTCACCCTGCATGCCCGCATTAATGCCGCGTCCCTCGAATGTTGCGCCGCCGCATATCTGACATGCCGTCGCAGAACCGCAATGGCCTTGATTGGTTCCGACGAATATAATCTTTGCGTCAATAATCAGACGAAAAGAGCTACGCTTTGCTGGGCGGTCGCAACGGGCTCGCCATCGCGGTTCCAGATTGTCATCGTCTGGCTCGACGACCCTTTGCCCGCATGTTGGGTATCCGCGCTCAGCAGCCACCAGCCGTCTCGGGTGGCCGGCGCATCGGTTACCAGATTGAGCTGCCATGTCGTCGTCGATATCGGCCCCCAGGCTGGCGCCAGGCCCATTGCCGCAGGGGGCAAGGCATCGGCGATCGCTATCAACTCGACTTCCGGATCAAGTCCGTCGCGCTCGCGCAGTCGACACCAGCGCACAAACCCCGCGCTCTTGTTTCCCCAGTTTGAGAGGTCGAAATTGGCAAGGAACCCTTGCGGCAGTTTGGAAGGATCCACCAGATCGTCCTCCGGTTCGCCCGCATCGGGTGCTGGGAGGTCGAGATGGGCGATCGCAGAGTCCCGCGATCCCATGAACAGGAACAGCGTTCGGATTCCGATGCCGTCGCTGCCGGTCACATCGCAGGCGATGAATGCGCTGTTTTTGCCCCGCCGCAAAAGCACGGGCGATGCCGTCACTTCGCCGGCGAGGGGGCCGACAAAGGCAATCTGTGCCGACCTGAGCGGAGGAAGGGCAGGAACAGCAGCCTTAATTGCAGCGAGCGCGACAGCGGCGGATGCGCCGCCATAGGCCGTCCTGCCTTGTAGCCAATTGTCCTCGATAGTCGCGCGATAGACAGGTCCATCGCTCGAGAGTTGCGGAAGCGTCACGTCTGGCGCCCCGCGACCAGATGCTCGACCACCGACGGGTCGGCCAAGGTCGACATATCGCCCAAAGTTGAAATATCGCCTTCAGCAATCTTGCGAAGAATGCGGCGCATGATCTTGCCACTGCGCGTTTTGGGCAATGACGGCGCAAACTGGATCGCGTCGGGGGTCGCGATCGGCCCGATTTCGGTCCGCACCCATTTTACGAGGTCAGCGCGCAGCGCATCGTTTGGCTCAATGCCCGCATTGACCGTCACAAAAGCATAGATTCCCTGGCCTTTGATCTCATGTGGCATGCCGACAACGGCAGCTTCGGCCACATCGACGTGTGCCACCAGCGCAGACTCGACCTCTGCGGTTCCCATCCGGTGGCCGGAGACGTTGATCACATCGTCGACGCGCCCTGTGATCCAGTAATAGCCGTCCGCGTCGCGACGCGCCCCGTCGCCGGTGAAATATTTCCCGGGATATGTGGTGAAATAGGTTTCGAAAAAGCGGTCGGGATCGCCCCACACGCCGCGCATCTGGCCCGGCCAGCTTGCCGCCAGGACGAGATTGCCCTCGCAGGCGCCTTCGAGAACCGTAGCTTGGGCATCGACAATCTGGGGCAGGACACCCGGCAGCGGTTTGGTCGCCGATCCCGGCTTCAGCGCCGTGGCACCGGGCAACGGCGCGATCAGCGCAGCTCCGGTCTCCGTCTGCCACCAGGTGTCGACAATGGGGCAGCGTCGCTCACCCACGACCCGATGGTACCAATCCCAGGCCTCGGGATTGATCGGCTCGCCGACGCTTCCCAGCAATTTCAGCGAGCGTCGCGAGGTGGCGGTCACGTATTCGTCGCCCTCGCGCATCAGCGCGCGCAACGCCGTCGGCGCCGCATAGAAGATCTCGACCTCGTGCTTGTCGACGATCTGCCAGAAACGGCTGTGATCGGGCCAATTCGGCACGCCCTCGAACATGACGGTCGTGGCGCCGTTCATCAGTGGCCCGTACACGACATAGCTGTGACCGGTGACCCATCCAATGTCGGCTGCACACCAATAGATCTGGCCGGGCCGGTAGTCGAATACATGGCGGTGCGTCCAAGCGGCCCAGACCGCATAGCCGCCCGTCGTGTGCATCACACCCTTGGGCTTACCTGTGGACCCGCTGGTATAGAGGATAAACAGCGGGTCTTCGGCATCGATGACGGCCGGCGGGCATTCATCGGATACCGTCGTCCGTGCCTCGTCGTACCAGAAATCGCGCCCGGCCTGCATGGCGACGTCGCCGCCGGTGTGTCGTATGACGATGACCTGTTCGACCCCGGGTGCGTGGACGATCGAGGCATCGACGTTGGCCTTGAGCGGAATGGTCTTTCCACCGCGTCGCCCCTCGTCGGCAGTAATGACAATGCGTGACTCGCAGTCGACGATTCGCCCCGCAAGGGCCTCGGGCGAAAAGCCGCCAAAAACGATCGAGTGGATCGCCCCGATGCGGGCGCATGCGAGCATCGCGATTGCCGCCTCCGGAATCATGGGCATGTACAGTGTCACACGATCGCCTTTGACGACCCCGTGCGCCTTCAGGACGTTCGCAAAACAGCAGGTCTCGGCATGAAGTTGCGCATAGGTGAGCATGCGGCTGTCGGCGGGATCATCACCCTCCCAAATGATCGCCGCCGTGTCTGCGCGTTGGGCGAGATGCCGGTCGAGGCAGTTCGCCGCAATGTTAAGCTGTCCGCCCTCGAACCAGCGAATGCGGAAATCTTCCCGCGCAAAGGACCAGTCGGCGGCACGGTCGAACGGGCGGATCCAGTCGATGATCGCTGCTTCGCGGCGCCAATAGCGCTCGGGATCGTCGCGGGCCTCCGCAAAGAGTTTGGCATAGGTTGCCGCATCGATCAGCGCATTGGCGGCCCAGTCTTCGGGAACGGGGAAAACACTGTCAGTCATGATCGCTGCACCCCCTTCGCCCGCGCCTATGCGGGAACGTCTAATGCTGCCACGCCGGGCAGCTCACGCCCCTCCATCCATTCCAGGAAGGCGCCGCCCGCCGTCGAGACGAACGTAAAGTCATCCTCAACGCCCGCCTGGTTCAACGCCGCAACGGTGTCACCCCCGCCGGCGACCGAAATCAGGCTGCCATCATGGGTGAGCGCCGCCGCCGTGCGCGCTAGGGCCATGGTCGCTACGTCGAAGGGCGGCGTCTCGAAGGCGCCGAGCGGGCCGTTCCACACGAGTGTCCGGCAGTTCTTCAGGACGTCGGCCAGCGCCTCCACGGCGGCGGGGCCGATGTCGAGGATCATTTCGTCTGCCGCCACTTCATGGACGTTGACCGTACGCGTCGGCGGATTGGCACGAAACTCCTTGGCGACAACGACGTCATAGGGCAGGTGGATCGTGCATCCCGCCCGCTCGGCCGCGCTGAATATGTCATTTGCCGTCCCGACAAGATCGTGCTCGCACAACGACTTGCCCACGTCAACGCCGCGCGCCGCGAGGAAGGTGTTGGCCATGCCGCCGCCGATGATCAGGTGATCGACCCGCGCGACCAGGTGCTCGAGGACAGCCAGCTTGGTCGAAACTTTTGCGCCGCCGACAACGGCCGCGACAGGATGTTCCGGCGTGCCTAACGCCTTGTCGAGCGCGGTCAGCTCGGCTTCCATCGCGCGACCGGCAAAGGCGGGCAAGGCGTGCGCCAACCCCTCGGTCGAGGCATGGGCGCGGTGCGCGGCGGAAAAGGCGTCGTTGACATAAATGTCGCCGAGCGACGCAAAGCGCGCCACCACGGCGGGGTCGTTCTTTTCCTCGCCGGCAAAGAACCGCGTGTTCTCCAGGAGCGCAATGTCCCCGGGGGACAGTGACGCAACGGCTTTGGCGGCACCTTCCCAGTCGATATAGGTGACGGGACGGCCCAACACCGCCGAATAGGGCGCCGCAAGTTGCGCCGTCGAGAATTCGGCGCTCGGTGCCTTGGGACGACCGAAGTGCGCAAGTACGAGCACGATCGCTCCGGCGTCGGCCAATTCCGTGACCGTCGCAACGGTCGCTCGCATCCGCGTGTCGTCGGTGACGACTCCGTCGGCCATCGGAACGTTCAGGTCCTCCCTCACAAGAACACGCTTGCCGCGGACGTCCCCGATCTGGTCGAGCGTGCGAAAGGCCATCAGATCAGCTTCCCGATGGCCCCTGCCGTGTCGACCATGCGGTTGGAGAAGCCCCATTCATTGTCGTACCAGCTCACGACGCGCACCAGCTTCCCGTCCAGAACGGCCGTCTCGAGGCTGTCGACCGTGGACGATGCGGCATTGTGGTTCAGGTCGATCGAGACGAGCGGCTCGTCCGTGAAGGCCAAGATGCCCTTGAGCGGGCCGTCCTCCGACGCCGCCTTCAGGATCGCATTGATCTCGTCCTTCGTCGTGTCGCGCTTGGGCGTAAAGGTCAGGTCGATCAGGCTGACATTGGGCGTCGGGACCCGCACGGCCGATCCGTCGAGTTTGCCCTTAAGCTCCGGTAAAACCTCGCCGACAGCGCGCGCGGCACCTGTCGTGGTCGGAATGATCGACATCGCCGCGGCACGCGCACGGCGCATGTCCGGGTGGATTTGGTCAAGGATTTTCTGGTCGTTCGTATAGGCGTGGATCGTCGTCATCAGACCGCGCTCGATGCCGACACTGTCATTGAGCACCTTGGCCACCGGCGCCAGGCAATTGGTCGTGCAGGAGGCGTTCGAGACAATGGTGTGCTCGGCCGTGAGCTTGTCATGGTTGACGCCGAAAACGACAGTCAGGTCGACACCCTTGGCGGGAGCCGAAATCAGGACACGCTTGGCGCCGGCGTCTAGATGCTTTTGTGCCGAGTCGCGGTCGGTGAAAAACCCCGTGCATTCGAGGGCGATATCGACCTCATTCGCGGCATGGGGGAGGTTTGCCGGATCGCGCTCCGCCGTCACGTGTATCCGCTTGCCGTCGATGATGATGTCGTTGCCGTCGGCGGTGACCGTGCCGGGATAGGCACCGTGGACGCTGTCGCGCTTGAACAGGATCGCGTTCGATTTCGCATCGGCCAGAGTCGTTGATTGCGACGAGTTCCAGGCCGCAATCGGGCCGCTCAAGGATCGCGCGCGCTACCAGGCGGCCGATGCGCCCAAATCCGTTGATCGCAACTTTAACAGACATGTCAGTTCCCTTGCAGTGCTTCGATGATTTGCGGCGCAATGGCTTCGGCAGTCAGGCCGAAATGCCGGTAGAGGTCGGCGATTGGGGCCGATGCCCCATAAGTATTGACGCCGAAGCACAGGCCGTCGAGGACATAGCGTTCCCAGCCCATGGTTGTTCCGGCCTCGATCGAGACCCTCAGTGGTCCGCGTGGCAGTACATCGTCACGATAGGCGCGCGGTTGGGCGTCGAAGCGCTCCCAGCTTGGCATGGAGACGACATCCACCCCGATGCCCTGTTCTTCAAGCCTGTCCGCCACTGAAATGGCGATAGCGACTTCAGAGCCGGTCGCGATGATGACGACGCGCCGCGCGGCGTTGGCGGCACGTAACCGATAGGCACCGCGCGCCGACCAATTCTCCGATATATCGGTACGCAACTGGGGCAAGTTCTGGCGGCTGAGCGCGAGCAGGGCCGGGCCGTCGGTCTTTTCGAGTGCAAGGGCCCAGCACTCGGCAGTCTCAATCGTGTCGCACGGACGGTAGACATCGAGATTGGGCATCACACGCAACGACATCAGATGCTCGACAGGCTGGTGCGTCGGCCCGTCTTCGCCAAGGCCGATCGAATCATGGGTCATGACATAGGCGACGCGGGTGCGCTGGAGCGCGGACATGCGGATCGCGTTACGGCAATAATCGGCAAAGACGAGAAAAGTGCCGCCATAGGGGATCACGCCCCCGTGCAGAGCCATGCCGTTCATCGCGGCGGCCATGCCGAACTCGCGGATGCCATAATAGATGTAGCGACCGGAATAATCGCCTTTAGTGAATGGCTTCGTCGCCGAAGTTTTGGTGTTGTTCGAGCCAGTGAGGTCAGCGGAACCCCCGATTGTCTCGGGTATGGCATCGTTGATCGCACCCAGGGCCATTTCGGACGCCTTGCGTGTCGCAACCTTTTGCGGCGCTGCGAGCAACCCCTCGACATAGGGCATCAGCCACGCGTCGGACGGCTTGGTGCCGGCCATGCGCCGATCGAGTTCGGATCCGTTCGCTGAAGCGGCCATCCGGCTCTCCCAGGCGGCGCGGGCCATGGCGCCACGCCTTCCGGTCTCGCGCCAGGCATCGAGAATCGGCGGCGGTACGACAAAAGGCTCCGCCGTCCAGCCAAGTTCAATCCGCGCCGCCGCGACTTCGGCGGCGCCAAGCGCAGCGCCATGCGTGGCCGACGTGCCCTGCTTGTTGGGTGCGCCCTTGCCGATGACCGTGCGACAGGCGACCAGCGACGGGCGGGGATCGGCGAGCGCGGCATCCAGGGCACGCGCAATATCCGTCGGATCGTGCCCGTCGCACACCTCGACGTGCCAACCACTGGCCCGGTAGCGCGCAGGAATGTCTTCGCTCGACGAAAGCGATACGGCCCCGTCGATGGTGATGCGGTTGTCATCCCACAGCACGATCAGCCGCCCAAGGCCGAGATGACCGGCAAGACCGACGGCTTCGTGATTGATCCCTTCCATCAGGCAACCGTCGCCCGCGATCACCCAGGTGTGGTGATCTACGAGGTCGTCGCCGAAGCTCGCATTCAAGTGACGTTCGGCGACTGCCATGCCGACTGCCATTGCCACGCCCTGCCCAAGCGGCCCGGTGGTGCATTCGACGCCCGCCAGTTCGAAGTTCTCAGGGTGCCCGGCGCAGGGGCTGTGAAGCTGTCGAAAACGCTTGATGTCGTCGATGGAGGGTGCGTCATATCCCGTTAGGTAAAGCAGGGCATAGATCAGCATCGACCCGTGGCCGGCCGACAGGACGAAGCGGTCCCGGTCATGCCAGCGAGGCACTTGTGCATCGAACTTGAGATATTGGGTGAACAATACTGTCGCCACATCCGCCATGCCCATCGGCATGCCCGGATGGCCGGAGTTCGCCGCCTCGACAGCATCCATGGCAAGGGCACGGATCGCGTTGGCCATCTGTTGCGGCGATGCGGTCATGCGGAGTCCCTGCTACGAGTCGCGCGGTCGCACGCGACGGACCGCCCCTTTGTCGCGGTCGCACGCAGGCGTCAACTTGAGGCCGGGGGCGCTGTGCGCTTGCCCCGCCGTCCGTCGCTGCTATTTAGTTACCAAGTTATGACAAACGATACCTCTCTTGCCCTTCAGCGGATCGAGCGTGCGCTTGCGCGGATCGAGCACGCCGTCAGCCTGCCGACTCCTGTTAAGGCGAGCGACGAGAGCGAGCATCGCTACCAGCGATTGCGGACGCGGACGCAGGCTGCGCTGGCCGAGCTCGACATGGTCATTGCGCGCGTTTCGCAAAGCGAACTTGCCTGATGGCGGAGGTGTCATTGCCGATCGGCGGCCGCAGCTACGCCGTGGCTTGCCGTGACGGCGGCGAAGATCATTTGCGCGGCCTGGCCGCGCGGGTAGATGCAAAAGTTGCCGAGGCACGCGCTGCCGTTGGTACGCCCAGCGAGGTGCGGCAATTGCTGTTTGCCGCCCTGCTGCTGGCGGATGAAGCCAACGAGGCCGTGCAGGGCGTCCGGCCGGCCGCGGCGCCGGAAACTGTGCGTGCGCCCGATACTGCGCTTGCCGACGCGCTGGCCGCCGTTGCGACCCGAATGGAGTCGCTGGCAGACGCCCTTGAGCAGAGGGCGCAGACTCCCTAAGTTGGTCGGGACGGGTACTGCCCGGTACGAGCTCATCATATCCCTGAGGCTATTCATCAATCCTTGGGGGCTGTCCCTGCCCGGGCCCTGGCCTGAAGCACATGGTTCCCACCTGACGTACCGTGCGTCAGAGGATATCCGAGCAAACGGCCATGGCGGTCCCGTCACCGGGGCAATTGTGACGATCATGACCAAGGCACGCATCCGCAACGAAGCGAAGTCACGGCGACGGGCTCATGTCGCCGGACTGACACTGGCTGAACGCTGCGCGGCTGCCGTGCTGATGGCGGAACAAGTGGAAGCACGCCTGGGCAATCCGCGCGTTGTTGCCATCTACCTGCCGATCGGCTCGGAGATCGATACTGTTCCCCTTATAGAGCGACTGCACCTTCGCGGCCTGTCGATCGCATTGCCGCATGTTGCGTCACGCAACGCCACCATGCGTTTCCTTGCCTGGACGCCAGGCGATCCGCTGCCGAGCGGCCCGATGGGTTTGCGACAGCCAGCGGCCGACTCGCCGGAAATCGTGCCGGACCTCGTGCTGACGCCTTTGCTTGCCTTCGATGCCCGTCTTCATCGACTTGGCTATGGCGCAGGCTTCTATGATCGCGCCTTTACGGCGCTGCCGGATGCACGCCGCGTAGGGCTGGCGTGGAGCCTGCAGCAGGTGCCAGCCATCGTCGACGAGGGGTGGGACGTACCCCTGCATGCCGTGGCCACGGAACAAGGATGGATCGAAGCATGACCGAGCCATCGATTCGCAAACCCCTTGGTATCCTTTTTATTCTTGGGATCGTGGCGACATGGGCGGTAATCGTCGTATCGCTCTCGCCCTGGATTTCGGCGACTCCCTGGCCGGTTCAGGCTTTGATCTATCTCGTCGCGGGAATTATCTGGATCCTCCCGCTGGGTCCGGTGCTCCGATGGATGGAAGGGTGATGGCGCGCAACGCGGCAGATTGACTGCGCCGCAGGCATAAGCGCGGGTCGTGCTCGTTAGCGCGGCGTGCCACGGCCGTCGGTCCTTGTCCGTGCCGACGCCGATCGTGGTTGCTGCAAAGCCGCTAGTTGCGCTGCAAGCTGCGCCATGGCGCGAGTGACGGGGCTCGAACCCGCGACCTCCGGCGTGACAGGCCGGCGCTCTAACCAACTGAGCTACACCCGCTCTCAAAGCGAGGCGCGGCGGATAGGCGAGGGCTGCGGGGGTGTCAAGGCGATCGCGCCGGCACGCAAAAGACGCCCCGCGCTAGACGATTTTCGGCCAAATGTGCCGCTACGGGGATAATACGGTAATTTTTGGCCGATTTTAACCGGATCTTACCCTAATTCTACGATGAAGCCCCCATTAACCCGTGGGGACAACCATGTTTTCTGAAGTATTTCTAAACAGATGGCGCGGGGTAGCCCGGATCGGGGCCGCTGGCGCCGTCGCCCTGTTTTCGGCGCCAGCGCTGGCGACGGGCACCGCTGCGGGTACGACAATCAGCAACACGGCAACAGCAACCTATACCGATCCAGTCGGAAATCCGGTCTCAGTTCCGTCGAATACCGTGGCGTTGCGGGTCGACGAGGTTTTGAATGTCACCGTGGCCACCGCAGAACCCGGCGATGTGGCGGCGCTGCCGGGCGCGACCAATCAGGTTGTTCGCTATACCGTGACCAATACCGGCAATGGCAGTGAAGCGTTTCGTCTGGCGCCGCTGACGGCGATCGGCGGTGATGCGTTCGACCCTGCAGCGACGTCCATCGTGCTCGATGCGAACGGGAACGGCGTCTACGATCCCGGTGTCGATACCGTATATGCCGCGGGATCCAACGACCCGGTGCTGGCTCCCGACCAGTCGATCAAAGTCTTTATCCTCGCTACCGTTCCAGCCACGGCTACCGACGGCCAGCGCGGCCAGATCGACCTGACCGCCACAGCAACCACCGGAAGCGGCCCGGCAGGAACCATCTTCGCGGGTAAGGGGACCGGCGGAGGCGATGCGGTCGTCGGCGCGACAACGGCGGTTGGTCGCGACAAGAACTTCTTCGTGGTGAGCGCGGCGACGGTCGCGCTGGTCAAGACCGCCAGCGTGCTCGATCCTTTCGGGGGTACCAAGTCGCTTCCCGGATCAATCATCACGTACACGCTCGTTGCCAATGTCAGCGGGACAGGCACGATTGCCAACCTGGCTGTGGGTGATCCCATACCCGCGTCAACGACCTACCTGCCCGCGAGCATCACCGCCGATGGCGTGGCGCTCACGGACACGACCGACACCGACGCAGGCGAGTTCGCCGGCGGCCGTGTCGTTGTCCGTCTCGGCAACGTCGTCGGCGGCCAGACCCACACCATCGCCTTCAAAGTGAAGATCAACTGAGGATCATGACCATGTTTCGCGCCCTGATTGCTCTCGCCCTGATCGCCTCGCCGGTCGCGGCGCTCGCCGCCGACAACGTGTCGGTCGTCAGCGAGATGTTTGTCGAAAAGAACGTGGCCGTGCCCGGTGCTAAGCCCAAGGTCGTGCTGGTGAAGCAAAACTCCGGCCCGCCGGGTACGCGGTTGGTCTTCACGCACAGCTACCACAATGGCGGGAAAGCGCCGGCGGCCAATTTCGCAATGACCAATCCGATTCCGTCGGGGGTCGAATATTCGGGCAGCGACGACGTGATCGCCATGGTGTCGGTGGACGGCGGCAAAAGCTTCGGTCCTCTGGCAACGGCAAAGGTGCGCGGCGCTGACGGATCGCTGCGAGCCGCCCGACCGGAGGACGTGACGCACGTCCGCTGGGCGCTGAAGGCGCCAATCCCTGTGGGTGGCAGTGGTAAGTTCAGCTTCAAAGGTACTGTTAAGTAAAGCGTTTCCGCTTTTTCGATGCCGGCGGGTGGGGAAGGCATCGACTATGAACTACCGGGGATCGGACCAGTAAGATGACAAAGACTTTCAACCTGCTGGCCCTGTCCAGCGCCGTGTCGATCGCCGCGCTGGCATCGGCACCGGCTTATGCCGCCGGTACGACCGCCGGCTCGTCGATCAACAACACGGCAACCGTCAATTACACGGTCGGCGGCGTGTCGCAGACGCCGGTGACGTCGAGCACGGCTACGTTCGTCGTCGACCGCAAGATCAGCATGACGCTGACCGAGCCCGGAAATGCAACGACAAGCGTCGTTCCGGGATCGACGAATCAGGTCACGACCTTCCTGCTGACCAACACGTCGAATGCGGCACTCGACTTCGGCCTGGCGCTGGCGCAGCCAGCCGGCGGGGCCGCGGCGCATGGCGGAACCGACAATTTCGACGTCACCACGCCGACATTCTGGATCAACACGGGCGCGAGTGCCGGCAGCGCGACCTATGACCCGGCCAATTCTGTGCAGGTCACCTATATTGACGAACTCGCTGCCGATGCCTCGCGCTATGTCTTCGTCTTGGCAAATGTGCCGAACACCCGGGTGAACGGCGATGTCGCGGGCGTTACCCTGACCGCGCAAGCACGCGATGCCGGTGTGGCAGGCACGCAGGGCGCGGTTTCCACGGAAACGACGGGCGCGAACACGGCCGGCATGGATACCGTGTTTGCAGACGGTGCGGGAGCCACTGACGCGGCACGCGACGGCCAGATCTCGGCGCGCGACGATTATACGGTGTCTGCGCCGACGCTGACAGTGACGAAGACGAGCAAGATCGTGTCCGATCCGCTCAATGGCACAACTAACCCGAAGATGATCCCGGGCGCCACCGTCGAATATTGCATCCAGGTCGCAAATGGTGCCGGCGGCGCGACCGCGACCAGCCCGTCGATCACCGACGTGCTGCCGGCGCAGACGACCTACGACGCGACGTTCGGCATCAAGTTGAACGGCTCCGTCACGGCGGGCGTCTGCAACGCCGATGGCACGACGGGCGGCACTTACACGCCCGCGACGACGACAGTCGCCGGCACGCTCAACAACCTCGCGGGCGGCGCGACGAGCACGCTTTATTTCCGCGTGACAATCAACTGACCGGCGGGGCGCGGGTCGGCCCCTTGGGGGAGGGGCCGACCCGCATGCCGCCCCATAGCGGCAGTTTGGCCGGGCCACTTTGCCCGCCAGCAATTTGGGGATTGGGGATATGATTAGTCGTTCGACACTGGTGAGCAGCTTTGCGCTCGCAACTGCGCTTTGGGCAGCAGCGCCTGCGCTTGCGGCCGGGACGGCGGCGGGCTCATCGATCAACAACAGTGCGACGCTGAATTATTCGGTCGGCGGCGTAGCTCAAACCGCGGTCACGTCGAACACGGCGACATTCGTCGTCGACCGCAAGGTCAGCATGACCCTGACCGAGCCCGGCAATGCGACAACGGTCGTATCGCCAGGATCCACTAACCAGGTAACCACCTTCCTGCTGACCAACACCTCCAACGCCGCGCTCGACTTTGGCCTGTCATTGGCGCAGCCGGCCGGCGGGACGGCAGCGCATGGCGGCACCGACAATTTCGATGTCACCGCGCCGACATTCTGGATCAATACAGGTGCCAGCGCGGGCAGCGCCACGTATGACCCCGCCAATTCGGTTCAAGTCACCTATATCGACGAGCTCGCGGCCGACGCGTCGCGCTACGTCTTCGTGCTGTCCAACGTACCTCTGGCACGGGTGAATGGCGATGTCGCCGGCGTTACGTTGACCGTGCAGGCACGGGCAAGCGGTGTCGCGGGCACGCAGGGGGCGGTCCTGACCGAGACGACCGGTGCCAACACGGCTGCCATGGATACCGTCTTTGCCGATGCCGCCGGCGCGACCGATGCGGCGCGCGATGGCCAGATTTCGGCCCGCGACGACTATACCGTCACGGGCGCCGTCCTGACGGTCACGAAAACGAGCAAGGTCATTTCCGATCCGCAGAACGGCACCACGAACCCGAAGTTCGTCCCCGGTGCCACCGTGGAATATTGCATCCAGATTTCCAACGCGGCGGGCGGCGCGACGGCAACTGCCCCCGCGGTGAGCGACGTCGTGCCGGCCCAGACGACGTACGACTCGGTGTTCGGTATCAAGCTGAACGGCACCGTCACGGCCGGGGTCTGCAATGCGGATGGCACCGCCGGCGGTACCTATACATCGGCCACCACAACGGTGGCCGGCACATTGGGCGACGTCGCCGCCGGCGCCACCCGTACGCTCTATTTCCGGGCAACAATCAACTGAGGTGATCGAAGGGCGATGGCCAGGACCGGCCGTCGTCCGCTCCCATCAAGATGCGCAACGCGATTAACCATCTCAGGACCGCATTGGCAGCGGTTGCCGCCTTCGCGACCTTGGTCGCGGGAGCGGAGGCGCGCGCCCAGGTCGCGGCGACCTCGGCGACGACCATCAGCAACACGGCCACGGTCCAGTGGCAGCTGGGCGCGAATGTTTTCGTCCGCAACTCCAATCGCGTCGACATCGAGGTCGAAGCCCTGCAACCGCCCGTGCTTTCGCTGGCGACATTCCAGTTCAGCGGCGACGCGAACGCTGAGCGCCTCACAGTTCCCACGACGATCTGTCGCGGAACGGCGGGGGAAGCGCCCATTGTGCTCGAGGGCGCATTTGCCGACACGCCCCTGGATCCTGCCACGGTCGCACGGACGACCCGTATCCGAGCCGGCCAGCCGCTCGTGGTGGGCATCACCTCTGCAGTCGACAACAAGGACGCAGGTGCGGTCGAGACGCTGACGGTCGTGCTCAATACACCCGCCGGTGACCGCGAAACACTCATTCTGCAGGAATCCGGCGCAAACACCGGCTATTTCGTGGGAATGATACGAACCGCTGCGGTTCCTCCTGACGCCGTTCGAGGCGACTGTCAGCTATCGCTGAAGCCTGGTGAGGCGCTGACGCTTTCGACCATGCGCGAAAACGGGTCGCTCGTTGCCTCGTCGCCGGTCGAGGTGCTTGTCGATCCCTTCGGCGTTGCCTTTGACAGCGGCGATGGCGCGCCGGTGCAGGACGTTCAGGTCACCCTGGTCAACGCGGACACCAACCAGCCGGCGACCGTCTATGGCGACGACGCCATGTCACGTTTTCCATCCACCGTCGTTTCGGGATCGACGGTGACCGACTCCAGCGGGGCGACCTACGCCTTTCCCGTTGGCGAATACCGGTTTCCCTTCGTCGCGCCGGGGCGATACCGGCTGGTCGCCACGCCGCCGCCACCCTATTCGGCGCCTTCAAGGGCACCACCGGCCGATCTTGCAAAACTGGCGCGCCCCGATGGGGCGCCTTTTGCGCTCGTCGACGGGTCCTACGGCAATGTGTTCGTGCTCAGCGATCCGCAGCCGGTGCGCATCGACATCCCCCTCGACCGACCCGGCGGCGCGCTGCTGATACGCAAGGCGGCGTCGCAGGCTGTCGTGGTACCGGGCGACGGGGTGCGCTACGAGATCGTGGTGACGAACGGCGATGCGACGCGCACGACCGGCGCCATCACCGTATCCGACAAGGTGCCGGCAGAAATGCGGCTATCTCCCAATTCGGTCCGCTACAACGGTATTAAAACATCCTATTCGGTTAGTAATGATGGGCAGTTGCTGACGATCCCGCTCGCGCCGCTCGCGGCCCGCGCTTCGGGGACTGTCACCTACCTGCTGGAAGTCCGTCCGGACGCACCGGCCGGCCAGACCGTCAACCGCGCACAAGCATCCGACAGTCGCGGCACAACCAGTGCGGTCGCCGATGCGATGGTCCGCATTGCGCGCGACGGCATCGGTGACCGGGTGACAATCATCGGCCGCATCACCGACGGCGGCTGTGCCGTCGATCCCGACGGGGCAAACGGTCTTCCCGGTGTTCGCGTGATGCTGGAAGATGGCAGCTACGCCGTTACCGACATCGACGGGCGCTACCATTTCGAAGGGGTGTTGCCGGGCACCCATGTCGTCCAGATCGACCCCTCGACGCTTGGTCCCAATCTGGTTCCCGTCGATTGCGCCGCGAACGCGCGCAGCGCCGGTAGCGCGATCTCGCGGTTCGTGACCGGGCAGGGCGGCGTGCTGGTCCGCACCGATTTCCGGGCCGGGGCGGGCGTCAACAAGGCCTTGCCGCGGGGCAGGGCGGCCGGGCGCGTGGCACCGGTCGGCGATCCCGAAGCTGCCGGCGCCAACCGCGACTGGGTGAGTGGCGAAGCACCGGGTATCGGCTGGCTGTTCCCCGCGCCCGAGCACAACCCGCGCACCAAGGCGATCCGCGTCGCGATCAAGCATCTCGCCGGCCAAACCGTGACCTTGGCGGTCGGGGGCCACCCCGCAAATCCGCTGTCGTTCGACGGGGATCGCAAGTCGGGCGACGGCCAGGTACTGGTGAGCATCTGGCGCGCGATCGACATCGGCGACCGCGACACGGTGCTGAGCGCCGAGGTCAGGAATGCCGATGGAAGCATCGCGGCGCGGCTGACCCGCACGGTCCATTATGCCCCGGCGGCGATGCGCGCCGAGTTCGTGCGTGAAAAATCGGTGCTGGTCGCCGATGGCGTAACCCGCCCGGTGATCGCGATCCGGCTGACCGACCGTGACGGAAAGCCCGTGCACCACGGGATCACGGGCGACTTCGCCGTCCCCGCGCCCTATGCTGCCGCTGTCGAGGTCGACGCCCAGGCGGCGCGCCAGCTTGCCGGGCTGGAGAGGGCCAAACCCGTCTATCAGGTGCAGGGCGACGAAGGGTATGCCTATATCGAGCTCGAACCGACGACGGCATCGGGCGCGCTGACCGTGACGCTGCCGTTCCGCGATGGTCAGATCACCCGGTCGCAGAAATTCGACGTCTGGCTCGACCCCGGAAGCCGCCCCTGGACGCTGGTCGGACTTGCCGAGGGAACGGCGGGGTTCAACAGTGTCGAGCGCCGGCTCCAGGACCTGCCGGGCAGCAGTGCGGAATGGCTGACCTCGGGTCGCCTCGCGCTCTATGCCAAGGGCCGTATCCTCGGCAAATGGCTGATGACGCTGGCCTATGACAGCGCCAAAAAGGGGGACGATGCGCGGTTCGGCGGGGTGATCGACCCGACGTCCTATTACACGATCTATGCCGACCGCAGCGAGCGGCGCTATGATGCCGCATCAGTTCGCAAGCTCTATCTGAAGCTCGAGCGGCCCCAGTTCTATGCCCTGTTCGGCGACTACCAGACGGACCTCAGCGACACGCAGCTGACGCGCTACAACCGGGCCTTCAACGGCCTCAAGGCACAGTACCGGAGCACGCACGTCGGTGCCACCGCCTTCGCCGCCGATACGCCCTATCGCCACCGGCACGAGGAACTGCAGGGCAATGGGCTGAGCGGCCCTTACGGCCTCGGCGCGCGCGACATCTTGGCGAACAGCGAAGTCGTGGTCCTGGAAACGCGCGACCGGTTGCGCAGCGATCGCATCGTCGAGCGCAAGACGCTGACCCGGCACATCGACTATGACATCGACTATCTAGCCGGTACGCTGAGCTTCCGCGCGCCGGTGCTGAGCCGGTCATCGGGGCTCGACCCGCAATTCATCGTCGTCGACTACGAAGTCGATGGCATCGGCCAGCGCGTGCTGAACGCCGGCGGCCGCGCGACATGGAACAGCGCGGACAAGAAACTGCAGGTCGGCGCCTCGGTGATCCACGATGAAAGCGACCAGAGCCGGGCCAATGTCGGCGGCGTCGACGTCCGCTACCAGCCCGACAGCTCGACCGAGATCCGCGCGGAGCTGGCGATGAGCCGCGCGACCGCCAAGCCAGGGACCACGCTGCCCGTCACAGGCAACCGCACGGCATGGCTCGTCGAGGCCGAGCACCATGGCACGCGCTACGACCTGCTCGCCTATGCGCGACAGCAGGAGGGCGGCTTTGGCGTGGGTCAACTCGGCGCGACCGAGAACGGCACGCGCAAGTTCGGCGCTGACGGCCGGTTGCGCCTGTCCGAACAGCTTTCGCTGATCGGCAGCGCCTGGCAGGAAAGCTATCTTGCCGGCAATGCGCGGCGCCAGGCCGGCCGGGCGGGGATCGAATATCGCGGAAAGACGATGGACCTGCGTGCAGGGCTGATCCTGGCCAACGACCGGCTCGACGACGGGCGCGAGGCCGGCTCGACCGTGGCCCAGCTCGGCGCGACCCGGCGGCTGTTCGACAACCGGCTCGAGCTCGACGGGCAGGCCGAATTCGCGCTGGGCAAGAGCGAGAGCATCGACTTCCCGGCCAAGCACCGGCTGGGGGCGCGCTTTGCCTTCACGCCCGAAATTGCCGTTATCGGGTCGTACGAGATCGCGCGCGGCGACACGATCAAGGCGGATACCGCACGCATCGGGTTCGACGTGCGGCCCTGGGCGGGTGCGCGGATCGTGGCGGCGGCCAACCGCCAGACGATCGGCGAATATGGGCCGCGCAGCTTTGCCGACTATGGCCTCGCCCAGTCGTTGCCGATCGGCAAGAGATGGACGGTCGACGTCACGCTCGACGGGTCGCGGACGCTGGGCGGCATCGATCCGTCGCGCGTGCTCAATGCCGCGCAGCCGGTGGCGACGGGCGGGCTGATCGGCACCAACGGGACGCTGACCGAGGACTTCCTCGCGCTGACCGGTGGCGCCACCTATCGCGGGGATCGCTGGAGCTGGAATGGGCGCGCGGAATATCGCGGCGGCGCCCGCTCGACGCGCTATGGCGTGATCACCTCCGCGCTGCGCCAACTGGGGGAGGGGCAGGCGATCGGCGGCACGTTCAGCTGGTTCACCGCGAAGGAAAAGGCCGGCACGACGACCGAGACGGCCAATCTCGCGCTCAGCTGGGCGCGCCGCCCCGACGACAGCCGCTTTGCCTGGCTCGAAAAGCTCGAACTGCGGTCGGACGTGCTGCGGGGCGCCGTCCAGGGACTGCCGGGGCCAATCGGCGGGGCGCCGCTGCTGGTGTCGGGCAACGCGACGTCACGCCGGGCGATCAACAGCTTCAGCCTCAACTGGTCGCCGACGACCAAGGCCGAGGGGCGCTACCTGGGCCGCAGCGAGATCGCGCTGTTCTGGGGCAGCCGCTATGTGTTCGACCGGGTAGGCGCCGACGACATTGCCGGCTGGTCGAACCTGGTCGGGCTCGACGCGCGCTGGGACCTGTCGCAGACGCTCGATGTCGGCGTGTCGGGTACCGTGCGCGAAAGTGCCGGCGGCAAGGCCGTCAGCTATGCAGGCGGGCCGGCCATCGGCATCTCACCGTTCAAGGGCGGCTATATCCAGCTCGGTTACAACATACTCGGCTTCCACGACAACGACTATGCCGATGCGCGCTATACGCGGCAGGGCCCGTTCGTGACCCTGCGCTTCAAGTTCGACCAGACGACGCTGCAGGGCATGGGGCTGGGCCGGCGTTGAGGCGGCGCGAAGGTCACAATAGTCCCACGATCTCGCAGCGCGCCTCCGGCCAACCGTGGCGAAGGCACGACGAACCGATATGGCAAACTGTACCCTGACTTTTTCAAAGAGCGGACGCGACTCGCGCACCGGTCAAGCACTTCCCGATCGTGTAGGACAGGCCCGGCGTGCGACAGCATTTGCCCTTCGCAGCGGCGCTCGCTATCGGCGCGGCATCACATAGATTTGCGGAGTTCCCATGCCTGATTCAGCGACACTCGAACGTCTTCGCAGCGGCGCCGGCTTCATCGCGGCGCTCGACCAGAGCGGCGGATCGACGCCCAAGGCACTCAAGGGCTATGGCATCGAGGCCGATGCTTTTTCCAACGACGAGGAAATGTATGCGCTGATCCACGACATGCGGGCGCGCATCATCACATCGCCGGTTTTCTCGGGGGAAAAGGTGCTCGGCGCGATCCTGTTCGAGCGCACGATGGATGGCCACATCGACGGCCTGCCGACGCCGCAGGCGCTGATCCAGCGCGGCGTCGTGCCCTTCATCAAGATCGACAAGGGGCTGGAAGACGAGGCGGACGGCGTCCAGATGATGAAGCCGATTCCCGGACTCGACGACCTGTTGACGCGCGCCAAGGCACTGGGCGTCGCCGGCACCAAGGAACGCTCGGTGATCAACCTGGCGAACCAGGCCGGGATATCGGCAATCGTCGCGCAGCAGTTCGAGATCGGCCGCCAGGTTCTGGCGCACGACATGGTTCCGATCATCGAGCCCGAGATCAACATCAAGTCGCCCGAGCGCGCCGCCGCCGATGCGATGCTGCGCGACGAATTGCTGAAGGCGCTCGACGCGCACGACGGCGCGCCCGTGATGCTGAAGCTGTCGATCCCGGCCGAGGCGAACCTGTTCGCGCCGCTGGTCGACCACCCCAAGGTGCTGCGCGTCGTCGCCCTGTCGGGGGGCTTCGCGCGGCCCGAAGCCTGTGCCGAACTGGCGAAGAACCGCGGCATGATCGCGAGCTTCAGCCGCGCACTGCTCGAGGACCTGCGGCACCATATGGACGACCGCGAATTTCACGCGTCGCTGGGCGGGGCGATTGCCGAGATCCATGCGGCTTCGGCTTAAGGGCCAAGGTAGCCGGCATCATGTCTGTCATTCCCGCGAAGGCGGGAATCCAGCTTCTGCCCATAGACATATCCTGTCATTGCCGACTGCCGAGCGGACAAAAGTGTAGCAGGATCTTCGCTTTCGCGGGAATGACGGGGGAGGGCTGACTACGCAGCCCGACGACCGTCCTCCAATGTCAGCTGCGCGATAAAGCCGGACCGCGTTTCGCCCGCTGCGCGTGCCTGGGCGTCGAGACGTTCGAGGACGCGACGGGGCAGGGTGATGTTGACGCGTTCGGTACGGTCGTCGAGCAGCGCCGCATCGATGCTGATCACGCCATAGGTCCATCCGGCAAAATCGGGATTTGCGCGCACGCTTTCCAGCGTGGTGGGGGCGGGAATGGCATCCCCTGCATCAAGGGTTGCGTCGATCCATGCCGCTGCCGCCTCTTCGGCACCGGCCATCGCCTCGTCGAGCGTGTCGCCTGCCGAGAAACAGCCGGGCAGATCGGGCACGACGACCCCGAACGCCGAAGTGTCGGTGCCGGGTTCGATGGCAATGGGATAGCGCAGTGTCATTTCGGTAATCCTGCCTGTTTGCGGATCATGGCGACGAGGCCCCGACCCAGATCCTTCTTAGGGTGCGGCACGGTGACATGGCCACCGCGCTCGGCGTGACGGAACACGTGATGCGATCCGCGCACCCGGTCGAGCGTCCAACCGAGCGCCTGCAACTCCTTGATGAGATCGGCGCTCTTCACGTGCGCACTATACACACTGAGGAGCGATGGTCAACGGTTCCCGCAGGCGCATGCTCTGCTATAGGCGCGACATGACTGACGACATTCCTGATGACGACCTTCCGCCGCTCGACGCCTCGTTCGCGGCGCAATTTCCGCGCGAGCGGCGGCCGGCGTGCCAGCTCTACCTCATCTCGCCGCTCGACGTGACGGGCGGCTTTCCCGACCGCCTGCGCCGTGCGCTGGGCGCGGGGCCGGTCGCGGCGTTCCAGTTCCGCGTGAAGGGCGTCGACCAGCATGAAGCCGTGCGCCTTGCCGAGCCGTTGCAGCGCATTTGTGCCGATGCCGATGTCGCGTTCATCGTCAATGACTCGGCGTCGCTGGCAAAGCGGCTGGGCGCGGACGGGGTGCATCTGGGGCAGGGCGACGGCGACGTGCGCGAGGCGCGCGAGATGCTGGGGCGCGAGGCACAGATCGGCGTGACGTGCCACGACAGCCGGCATCTGGCGATGGAAGCGGGGGAGGCGGGTGCCGATTATGTGGCGTTCGGGGCGTTCTACGACACGACGACCAAGCCCAGCGACTATCGGCCGGATCCGTCGATCCTCGGCTGGTGGACGACGCTGTTTGCTTCGCCCTGCGTTGCCATCGGCGGGATTACGCCGGCCAATGCCACGCCGCTGATCGAGGCGGGGGCGGATTTCATCGCGGTGTCGAACGCCGTGTGGGGCGGGGACGAGGTTGCGGCGGTGAAGGCGTTCGAGGCGGTGTTGCGGCCGTAGAGTCCCTCTCCCCAAAAGGGAGAGGGGCCTCGCGCGCGAGCGCGGGCGGGAGAGGGGGCGGCAGGCACGGCAGTTCGACCGCCGCCCCCTCTCCCCGCCGCGCTTCGCGCGTGTCGCCCTCTCCCCAAAAGGGAGAGGGAAAGAAGGGGAGCAACCCTTTGACTCGTCGTTCGTTTCACGTGCGATGAAACATCTTGTCCTCGCCGGAGCCCTGCTCCCGCTCGTTGCCCTTGCCGCGCCGGCGCCCCTCAAGCCCGATATGAAAATCCTTCAGTTGCAGGTCGTCCTGTCGAAGCTGGGTTTTTCGCCCGGTGTGCTCGACGGGCGGGGCGGGGAGTCGTTGCACGATGCCCTGCGCGGGTTCCAGGAATCGCGGGGCTTGCCCAGGACGGGCGATACCGATGAAGCCACCTTGAAGGCGCTTGCCCCGTACGCGGCGGTCGCCGCGACGCGCAAGCTGGCGCTCAGCCCCGACTCGCTCAGTGGCCCCTTCACCTACCCGATGCCCGCCGACGAGGCCGAGAAGGCGAAGCTGCCGGCACTGAACTACATCAATGCGCTCGAGGCGCTGGCGGAGCGGTTCCATACCACGCCGGCAACGCTCATTGCGCTCAACGGCGGCGAGACGCGGCTGCGGCCGGGGGTCGAAGTGATCTTTCCCAATGCGCTGCCGTCGTCGCGCGAGTACAAGGCGGGAGACGCGGCCTGGCGTGCCCGCCTGAATTCGCTGAACGTCGACGCGAACCAGCCCCAGGCGGCGCGCATCGTCGTCGACAAGTCGGACCGGGTGCTGCGCGTCTATGACGCCGCCGACACGCTGGTGGCGCAGTTTCCGGCGACCATGGGGTCAAAGACCGATCCTCTGCCGATCGGCAACTGGAAGATTGTCGGCATCTCGTACAATCCCGACTGGCAATATAATCCGGCCATCCTGAAGCGCGCGAACAAGAGCGACCCGAAGATGCGCATTCCGCCCGGGCCGAACAATCCGGTGGGCGTGGTCTGGATGGATTTGTCCAAACCGCACTATGGCATTCACGGGACGCCCGAGCCCGACAAGATCGGCCGGGCGGAATCGAACGGCTGCATCCGCCTGACCAACTGGGATGCGGCGCGGCTGTCGCTGATGGTGAAGGCGGGGGTGCCCGCGCAGTTTCAGCCATGAACCGCTTCGGCTGGTTCATGCTGACGCTGTTCTCCGCGGTTGGCGTCTTCGTCTTCTGGTCGGTCGGATCGCATCGGACCGCCAGCGAGGCCGAACCGCCGCACCCGGCCGAGCAGCAGGATCGCGCCGCGCTCGCCATGCCCGTGGCGGGTGTGGCTGCCGAGGCCCTGACCGACACCTGGGGCCAGTCGCGCGCCGGCGGCGCTCGCACGCACGAGGCCATCGACATTCCGGCGCCGGGCGGCACGCCGGTGCTCGCGGCCATGCCCGGCCGCGTCGAAAAATTGTTCGAAAGCAAGGATGGCGGGACGACGGTCTATATCCGCTCCGGCGATGGCAAGTGGATGACCTACTATGCCCATCTGTCCGGCTATGCCCCAGGCCTTGCCGAAGGCCAGCCGGTCGTGGCGGCGCAGCAGATCGGCTTTGTCGGCGACACCGGCAATGCCGGGCCGGGCAACACGCATCTGCATTTCGCGCTCAACCGCATGGCGCCGGGCGAGAGCTGGTACCAGGGCACGGCCGTCAACCCTTACCGCTACCTTGCTCCTCGGGCGGTCGCGCGCTAGAGGCGCGCACGCTCTTTCCACTGGTGAGGTTCCATGAAGATCAACGCGGTCGAAATCCGCCCCGGCAACATCCTCGAAATGGACGGCGGCCTGTGGCGCGCGGTCAAGATCCAGCATACGCAACCCGGCAAGGGCGGCGCGTACATGCAGGTGGAACTGAAGAACCTGATCGACGGCCGCAAGAACAACAACCGGTTCCGCAGCGCGGAGACGGTCGAAAAGGTTCGCCTCGACACCAAGGATTTCCAGTTCCTGTTCGCCGATGGCGATGCGCTGACGTTCATGGACAAGGACAATTACGACCAGGTCACGCTCGACAAGGGCATCCTTGGCGACGCCGCCGCGTTCCTGCAGGACGGCATGGATGTCGTGATGGAATTGTGGGAGGAGCGGCCGATCTCGGTGCAGCTGCCCGACACGATCGAGGCGCTGATCGTCGAGGCAGATGCGGTCGTGAAGGGTCAGACCGCCTCGTCGTCGTACAAGCCGGCCGTGCTCGAGAACGGTGTTCGCGTGATGGTGCCGCCGCACATCGGCGCGGGAACCCGGATCGTCGTCGATGTTTATGAGCAGACCTATGTGAAGCGGGCGGACGGCTGAGCGAAGGAGACAAATAGCGATGCTATTTGTCCCCGTTCGCCAGCCCGGACGGCGGGCTTGACCCGACCGACGCCACGGGCTTTGCCCGTGGCGCTGGCCCGAACGACCCCTCACCTCCCATTGCCAAGTGGCAATGGGCCCCTCCCTCTCCCACAAGGGGAGAGGGGCTTAAGGAAGTAATATGCCCTCCCATTCAGGTGTCATGACCGTCATGGACCGCGCGGCGCGCAAGGCGGCGATCAAGTTGCGGCGCGACTTCAACGAGGTTCAGCAGCTGCAGGTGAGCCGCAAGGGGCCGGCGGACTTCGTGTCGATGGCCGACAAGGCCGCCGAGGACACGCTCTATGACGAACTGTCGCGCGCGCGGCCCGACTGGGGATTCCTGGGCGAAGAGGGCGGCGAGCGGCCGGGCGACCCCAACAAGCCGCGCTGGATCGTCGATCCGCTCGATGGCACGACCAACTTCCTCCACGGCATGCCGCACTTCGCGATCTCGATCGCGGTCGAGGAGCCGATGGCGTCGGGCAAGCGCGAGATCACCTCGGGCCTCGTCTATCAGCCGCTGACCGACGAGGCCTTCTGGGCCGAGAAGGGCAAGGGTGCCTGGCTGACCGACCGGCGCCTGCGCGTGTCGTCGCGGCGCGACCTCGCCGACTGCGTCATCGCGACCGGCATCCCGTTCCTGGGCCATGGCGATTTCGTGCAGTGGAACCGGATCTTCGGCGCGGTGGCGCCCGATGTCGCGGGCATCCGGCGCTTCGGCTCGGCGGCGCTCGACCTGGCCTGGGTCGCGGCGGGTCGCTTCGACGGTTATTGGGAAAGTGCGCTCCAGCCCTGGGACGTGGCGGCGGGCATCCTGCTCGTGCGCGAGGCCGGCGGGTTCATCACCGATTACCGGGGCGGCGAACGCATGATCGAGCGGCAGGAGATCCTGGCCGGCAACGACCAGGTCCATTCCCGCCTGCACAAGGTCATCGCGGGGTCGCTGCGCTAGGGGATTGAGGCGATGCGCAAGCCGTCATTTGCGCGCGCCAAAACGCCCCATACTCACCTTGCACCGCAATATGCCCTGTCCTAAAGCGCCCCCGAGAGCGGGCGAGCGCGTCCGCCATCCGGAGTCGTGTACATGACGCAAGTCGCGGCAGGTTACCTGCCGATCCTGCTGTTCCTCGCCATTGCACTCGCGATCAGCTGTGTGTTCGTCTTTGCGCCGATGGTCGCCCAGCGCTTCACCGGCGCCTACGACCCGACACCCGAAAAGCTGTCCGAATATGAGTGCGGCTTTCCCGCGTTCGAGGACAGCCGCGCGCAGTACGACGTGCGTTTCTACCTTGTCGCCATCTTGTTCATCGTCTTCGATCTGGAGGCGGCGTTCCTCTATCCCTGGGCGGTCAGCCTGCAGCACACCGGCTGGATCGGCTGGACGTCGATGATGGTGTTCCTGGCCGAACTCGCGCTGGGCCTTGCCTATGCGTGGAAGAAGGGAGCGCTGGAATGGGAGTAGAACTCGCCCGCCACGCCGCCAGCAATGGCGAGCTGCTGCCCCCCGACCGCTCGTTCTTCGACGGCATGCAGGAAGAGCTGGACAACAAAGGCTTTCTCGTCGCGTCGACCGAGGACCTGTTCCACTGGGCGCGCACGGGCTCGCTCTGGTGGATGACGTTCGGCCTCGCGTGCTGTGCGGTCGAGATGATCCACGTCAACATGCCGCGCTACGACCTCGAACGCTTCGGCGTGGCGCCGCGCGCGAGCCCGCGCCAGAGCGACGTGATGATCGTGGCCGGCACGCTGTGCAACAAGATGGCCCCGGCGCTGCGCAAGGTCTACGACCAGATGTCGGACCCTAAGTACGTGATCTCGATGGGGTCGTGCGCCAACGGCGGCGGATATTATCACTACAGCTACAGCGTCGTGCGCGGCTGCGACCGGATCGTGCCGGTGGACATTTATGTACCCGGGTGCCCGCCGACGGCCGAAGCGCTGCTCTATGGCATCATGCAGTTGCAGCGGAAGATCCGGCGCAGCGGGACGATCGAGCGATGAAGGGCTCGCGTCGATGAGTCCCGCCCCCGTCTATACGAGCAACGACGGCGTCATCGAGGCGGCGCGCGCGGCGTGCGGCGCGGCGATGCTCGACGCGTGGGACAAGGTCGGCGAAGTGACCCTGATCGTGGCGCGCGAACAGCTTGTCCCTGCCATGACGGCGCTGCGCGATAGCGGCTATCAGCAGCTGATGGAAATCGCCGGCGTCGACTATCCCGAGCGTGCCGAGCGGTTCGAGGTCGTCTACCACTTGCTGTCGGTGACGAAGAACCACCGCATCCGGGTGAAGGTTTCCACCGACGAGGTCCAGCCCGTGCCCAGCGTCACGGCGATCTGGCCGGTAGCCGGCTGGCTCGAGCGCGAGGTGTACGACATGTACGGCGTGCTGTTCAGCGGCAACGGCGACCTGCGGCGCATTCTGACCGACTACGGCTTTACCGGTCATCCGCAGCGCAAGGACTTTCCGCTGACCGGCTTTACCGAGCTGCGCTATTCGGACGAGGAAAAGCGCGTCGTCTATGAACCGGTGAAGCTTGCCCAGGATTTCCGCACCTTCGACTTCCTGAGCCCGTGGGAAGGCGCCGAATATGCGCTGCCCGGCGACGAGAAGGCAGCCCTGCCCGAAGCGAAGGGCGCGCCGACGCCGCTGAGCGCGGACGCGATCAAGAAAGCCGACGCGCCGGCGACTCCGGCGCCCGCCGTCGTCGCCGAACCCAAGGTGACCGAAAGCGTGAAGGACACTGGCGCCGGTGGCCCCAAGGGCGACGAGCCCGACGGCAAGCCGCACGAGCACGCGCAGCCCGCCGCGAACGCCAATGGCGCCGAAGGGCAGCAACCGCTGCCGCCCGAGGGTGCTGCGCCGATCAAGAAGCCCCGCGCCCCGCGCAAGCCGAAAGGGGAAGCATGATGACTGACACCCGGACCCGCGAGGAAGCGATCACGTCGCGCCGCGTCGTCACTGTCGGCAATCAGGCGGGCAGCGAGACTCCCGGCGATGTCGCCATCGACAATTACACGATCAACTTCGGGCCACAGCACCCGGCGGCGCACGGCGTGCTGCGCCTTGTCATGGAACTCGACGGCGAGATCGTCGAACGCTGCGACCCGCATGTCGGGCTGCTCCACCGCGGCACCGAAAAGCTGATCGAGTACAAGACCTACCTGCAGGCGCTGCCGTATTTCGATCGCCTCGATTACTGCTCGCCGCTCTGCATGGAGCACAGCTATGTGCTCGCGATCGAGAAGTTGCTCGACCTCGAGGTGCCGTTGCGCGCGCAATACCTGCGCGTGTTCTTCGCCGAGTTGACGCGCATTTCGAACCACATGCTGAACCTCGGCTCGCATGTCATGGACGTCGGCGCGATGACGCCGAACCTGTGGATGTTCGAGATCCGCGAAGACTGCATGAACTTCTTCGAACGCGCCTCGGGCGCGCGCATGCATGCGGCGTGGTTCCGGCCCGGCGGCGTGCACCAGGACGTGCCGCTGAAGTTGCTGACCGACATCGCCGACTGGCTCGACACGCGCCTGCCGCGCCTGTTCGAGGATGCGATCTCGCTCGTCGCGGACAACCGCATCTTCAAGCAGCGCAATGTCGACATCGGCGTGGTGACCAAGGAAGATGCGCTGAAATGGGGCTTTTCGGGCCCGATGATCCGCGGCTCGGGCATCGCCTGGGACCTGCGCAAGTCGCAGCCCTATGACGTCTATGCCAAGATGGATTTCGACGTGCCGGTCGGCACGCGCGGCGATTGCTATGACCGGTTCATGTGCCGCGTCGAGGAAGTCCGCCAGTCGGCGCGGATCATGAAGCAGTGCCTGCAGGACATGCCCGACGGGCCGGTGATGACCGACGACCGCAAGGTGGCGCCGCCCAAGCGCGCCGACATGAAGCGGTCGATGGAAGCGATGATCCACCACTTCAAATTGTACACCGAAGGGTTCCACGTTCCCGCCGGCGAAGTCTATGTCGCGACCGAAAGTCCCAAGGGCGAATTCGGCGTGTATCTGGTCGCCGACGGCACCAACAAGCCGTATCGCTGCAAGATCCGGCCGACCGCATTCAGCCATCTGCAGGCGATGGACTTCATGATGAAGGGCCACATGCTGGCGGACACGACGGCGGTGCTGGGGGCAATGGATATCGTGTTCGGGGAGTGCGACCGGTAATGGCTGACCTCCCCCACATCCCCGACGAAGCCGAAACCCGCGCGCGCTGGGGTGCGTTCGACTGGAACGCGCTCAACCGCGACAAGGCGGCCGAGATCATTGCGCGCTATCCGGCCGGCCGGCAGGCGTCCGCCGTCATGCCGCTGCTCGATCTTGCCCAGCGCCAGGTCGGGGCCGAAACGCAGACGCAGGGCTGGCTCCCCGTGCCGGTGATCGAATTCGTCGCAGCCCAACTCGGCATGCCGTACATGCGCGCGTACGAAGTCGCGAGCTTCTACACGATGTACAACCTCGCGCCCGTCGGTCGCTATCACGTGCAGGTGTGCGGGACGACGCCGTGCATGCTGCGCGGCTCGGACGATGTGATTTCGGCGTGCAAGAACAAGGGCCTGTCGAAGGGGCATACGACGCCCGACGGCCTGTTCACGCTGACCGAAGTCGAATGCCTGGGTGCCTGCGCCAATGCGCCGATGGTGCAGATCAACGACGACAATTTCGAAGACCTGACCTACGACAGCATGACCGCGATCCTCGACAAGCTGGCGGCGGGCGAAGCCGTGACGCCAGGCCCGCAGATCGCGCGGCAGGTGAGCTGCCCCGAAGGCGGGCCAACGACATTGGTCGAGATGGTCGTCGAGAACCACGATTACCGGAAGGCGTGGGCATGAGCACCAAAACCCGCTTGATGCTGGTGCACGGCCTGATCGGGCTCTCGTTCGCGGCGATCGTGCTGATCGGCGGCGTCTTTGTGGCGACCGGCGGCGAGGCCGGCGGCGTGCCCACTGTTCCCATTATCCTTTTGGCGTTCGCAATGGCCGCGGAGCGCAAACTCAGGACCAAGGCACCGACCGATGCTCGCTGACAAGGACCGCATCTTCACGAACCTCTACGGTTTCCAGCCGTGGGCGCTCGATGCCGCGATGATGCGCGGCGACTGGAGCGATACCAAGGCGCTGATGGCAGCCGGGCAGGACGCGATCATCGACAGCATCAAGGCGAGCGGCCTTCGCGGGCGTGGCGGGGCAGGGTTCCCGACCGGCATGAAGTGGAGCTTCATGCCCAAGGAGCCCAAGCCCGACCGGCCCAATTTCCTCGTCATCAACGCCGACGAGTCCGAGCCCGGCAGCTGCAAGGACCGCGAGATCATCCGCCACGATCCGCACAAGCTGATCGAAGGGGCGCTGATCGCCGGTTACGCGATGCGCGCGCGCGCGGCGTATATCTACATCCGCGGCGAATATATCCGCGAGGCCGAAACGCTGTTTGCAGCGGTGGCGGAGGCCTATGCCAAGGGGCTGCTCGGCAAGAATGCCTGCCAGTCGGGCTATGACTTCGATGTGTTCGTCCACCGTGGCGCGGGCGCGTATATCTGCGGCGAAGAGACCGCGATGCTCGAAAGCCTCGAGGGGAAGAAGGGCCAGCCGCGCCTGAAGCCGCCGTTCCCCGCCGGTGCCGGGCTCTATGGCTGTCCGACAACGGTCAACAATGTCGAGAGCATCGCCGTCGTCCCGACGATCCTGCGGCGCGGCCCTGCCTGGTTCGCCGCGATCGGCAATCCGAAGAACGAGGGGACGAAGCTGTTCCAGATCAGCGGCCATGTAAACAAGCCCTGCGTGGTCGAGGAAGCGATGAGCATTCCGTTCCGCGAGCTGATCGAAAAGCATTGCGGCGGCATTCGCGGCGGGTGGGACAATCTGCTGGCGGTCATCCCCGGCGGGTCGTCGGTGCCGCTCGTTCCCGCCGCGCAGATCATGGACGCGCCGATGGACTTCGACGGGTTGAAGGCGCTCGGCTCGGGTCTGGGAACCGCAGCGGTTATCGTGATGGACAAGTCGACCGACATCGTCCGCGCGATTTCGCGGCTGTCCTATTTCTACAAGCACGAAAGCTGCGGCCAGTGCACGCCGTGCCGCGAAGGCACCGGCTGGATGTGGCGCGTGATGGAACGGCTGCGCACGGGCGACGCGGACATCTCTGAAATCGACCTGTTGCAGGAAGTGACCAAGCAGGTCGAAGGCCACACGATCTGCGCGCTCGGCGATGCGGCGGCCTGGCCGATCCAGGGGCTGATCCGGCATTTCCGGCCCGAAATCGAACGCAGGATCAACGAGCGCAACCCGATGCTGGAGGCGGCGGAGTGATCCTCGTTTCCCTTTTGCTCGCTGGCGGGGCCGCTGCCACCCCGCCCCGGATTATCGAACAGCGTGCGGAGACCGGCAGTCGCCTGGTGACCAAGAACGCCATGCCCTCGGTCGTAATCGACAAGCAGCGTGCCACGACCATGCGTCGATTGACCATCCAGTGCTTGGTTGCGCGACAGCCCGGGGTTGCCCGGCGCGTCATCGCTGCGTCGAATGAGTTTGGCATTGATTATGCGCGACTTGGCATCCCGCAATCACGGCTCAATGCGGCCCTCAGCGTTGAAACATGCATGGAGCGCTCCATGGATCAGGGGGAAGGCCTCGTTCAGTGGCAGCTTTCTGACAGTGCCATGCGCGGATTTATCGTCGATGCGCTGTACCGGCTAACGTACAAGGAACTCCCGAAGATCGACTGGGCAAACGCAACGCCACAGCCGGTCGCGAGCTTCACCACAAGTGGCGAAACCAGGGGGGCGTCGGCCTCGACAATTTTCGGCGAATGCGTTGTCCGAACCGCGCCGCAGCAATCGGACCAGTTCGTGCGAACCGAGCCGGGGTCGGCCCTGGAGGCCAGCGCTTCGGCGTCGATCGCGCCACCGATTTCGCAGTGCCTGCAGGCAGGATCCACCCTGTCGCTGCAAAAATCGGCGTTGCGCGTCATCCTTGCGGACGCGCTCTGGCGCTTTGCAAATGGCGCACCGGCGGCGTCCAAAACACCGGGAACGAACTAATGCCTAAAGTTACCGTCGACGGCATCGAGATCGAAGTTCCGGCTGGTGCCACCGTGCTCCAGGCGTGCGAGGCCGCGGGCAAGGAAATTCCGCGCTTCTGCTACCATGAACGCCTGAGCATTGCGGGCAATTGCCGCATGTGCCTGGTCGAGGTTGCGCCCGGACCGCCCAAGCCGCAGGCGTCGTGCGCGCTGCCTGCCGCCGACAATCAGGTGATCCGGACCGACAGCCCGATGGTGAAAAAGGCGCGCGAGGGGGTGATGGAGTTCCTGCTCATCAACCATCCGCTCGACTGCCCGATCTGCGACCAGGGCGGCGAGTGCGACCTGCAGGACCAGAGCCTCGCCTATGGCAAGGGTCACAGCCGATACGACGAGAACAAGCGCGCGGTCACCGAGAAATACATGGGGCCGATCGTCAAGACGGCGATGACGCGCTGCATCCAGTGCACGCGCTGCATCCGCTTTGCCGAGGAAGTCGCCGGCGTTGAGGACATCGGCGCGATCGGGCGCGGCGAGAACATGCAGATCACAACCTATCTGGAACATGCGATCCAGTCCGAACTGTCGGGCAATGTGGTCGACCTGTGTCCGGTGGGCGCCCTGACGTCGAAACCCTATGCGTTCGAGGCGCGGCCGTGGGAACTGCGTAAGACGCCGTCGATCGACGTGATGGATGCGGTCGGCACCAACATCCGGCTCGACAGTCGCGGGCGTCAGGTGCTGCGCGCGCTGCCGCGCATCAACGACGACGTGAACGAGGAATGGGCGTCGGACAAGACGCGCCATGCCGTCGACGGCCTTGTAAGGAAGCGGCTCGACCGGCCCTATGTGCGCGTGAACGGCAAGCTGCAGGCGGCAAGCTGGGACGAGGCCTTCGCCGCGATCAAGGCCGTCGATGCCGGATCGAGCGTCGCCGCCATCGCGGGCGACCTGGTCGATTGCGAGACGATGTATGCCGCCAAGGTGCTGTTGCGCAACCTGGGCTCGTCGCTGCTCGAAGGGCGGCAAACGGGGCTGAAATACGACACTTCCTCGTTGTCGGCGGTCAATTTCAACACGACGATCGCGGGGCTGGAGACGGCGGACGCGATCCTGCTGGTGGGCACGAACCTGCGCTGGGAAGCGCCGCTGGTGAACACGCGCGTGCGCAAGGCGATCAAGCGCGGGGCGAAGGTGTTCGCGATCGGGCCCGAGATCGACCTTACTTATAAGGCGCATTGGCTTGGCAGCGACATGGCGGCGCTGGGCAAGCTGCCGGGCGAAGTTGCCGATGCTTTTGCGACGGCGGCGCGGCCTGCGGTCATCGTCGGCGGCGGCGCGCTGAAGATCGACGGCGTGCATGGCGCGGCGCTCGCGCTGGTCGACAGTCTTGGCCTGGTCAAGGACGGCTGGAACGGTTTCAACGTGCTCCACATGGCCGCGAGCCGGATGGGCGGGCTGATGCTCGGCTATGCCCAGCCCGACGGCATTGCTGCGCTGGTCGGAACCAAATTGGTGTTCGCGCTGGGTGCGGACGAGGTCGACTGGTCAGCTTTCGGCGCTTCGTTCAAGGTCTATATCGGCCACCATGGCGACGCGGGGGCGCATGCCGCCGACGTGATCCTGCCGGCAGCAGGCTATGCCGAAAAGGCGGGGACCTATGTCAACCTCGAGGGCCGGGTGCAGATGGCCGAACGCGCCGTCTTCCCGCCCGGCGACGCACGCGAGGACTGGGCGATCCTGCGGGCGCTGAGCGACGTGCTGGGTGCCCGGCTGCCGTTCGACAGCTTTGACGGGCTGCGCGCCGCGATGGCGGCCGACGTGCCGGCACTGGGGGTCGAGGGGCTCGCCGATTACGGCTGGTCCGTTCCCAAGCTGCCCGCGAGCCCGAAGGGCGAGATGACCGGCTATCCGATCAAGGATTTCTACCTGACCAACCCGATCTGTCGCGCGAGCCCGACGATGGCGGCATGCTCGCGCGAAATCGTGCACGGCGATGCGATGCTGGAGGCGGCGGAATGACCTGGACCGGCTGGGCCCAATCGCACCTCGGCTATACGGCCGGCTGGCTGGTGTGGAACACCGCGATGGTGCTGCTCATCGCACTGCCGGTGATGCTGGCGGTCGCAATGCTCATCTATGCCGATCGCAAGATTTGGGCGGCGATGGCGCTGCGCAAGGGGCCGAACGTCGTCGGCCCGTTCGGGCTGCTCCAGTCGTTCGCGGACGGGCTGAAAGTGTTCCTGCAGGAAACGATCATCCCGTCGAGCGCGAACAAGGGGCTGTTCCTGCTCGCGCCGATCATCACCTTCACCGTCGCGCTGATCGTCTGGGCCGTCATTCCGTTCGACGTGGGCATGGCGCTGGCGGACATCAACGTCGGGCTGCTCTACATCCTCGCGGCCTCATCGCTCGGCGTCTACGGCGTCATGATGGCCGGCTGGTCGTCGAATTCGAAATATCCGTTCTACTCGGCGCTGCGCGCGGCGGCGCAGATGGTCAGCTATGAAGTCAGCATCGGTTTTGTCCTGATTTCGGTCGTGCTCTGGGCCGGCAGCTTCAACCTGTCGGCGATCGTCGAGGCGCAGCGGCACCATCTGTGGATCACCAACGGCTTCGGCTTCAATCCGCTGTTCTTTCCGATGGCCGTCGTGTTCTTCATCAGCTCGCTGGCGGAAACCGCACGCGCGCCGTTTGACCTGACCGAGGCCGAAAGCGAGCTCGTTGCCGGCTACCAGACCGAATATTCGTCGATGGCCTTCGCGCTGTTCTGGCTGGGCGAATATGCCAACGTCATCCTGATGGCGGCGCTCAACGCGATCCTGTTCTGGGGCGGCTATCTGCCGCCGGTCGACTGGGCGCCGCTGTACATGGTGCCGGGCATCCTCTGGCTGTTCCTCAAGATCCTCATCTTCTTCTTCATCTTCAGCTGGGTGAAGGCGACCGTGCCGCGCTACCGCTACGACCAGCTGATGCGGCTGGGCTGGAAGATCTTCCTGCCGTTGTCGCTGATCTGGGTGGTGCTGATCTCGGGGTATCTGATGGTGTTTCGCTACTCACCTCGTCCTGCCGAACTCGTTTCGGCATCCATCCATCAATCCGCACCGGCTGCTCGTGCGGCGGGATGGACCCTGAAACAGGTTCAGGGTGACGGCACCCGGGAAAATCGCTCATGAACGTCGCTCATCTCATCAAGACTTTCACCCTGTGGGAATTCGTCAAGGCGCATGCGCTGACCTTGAAGTATTTCTTCAAGCCCAAGGCGACGATCAACTACCCCTATGAAAAGAACCCGATTTCGGCGCGGTTCCGGGGCGAGCATGCGCTGCGTCGTTACCCCAACGGCGAGGAGCGCTGCATCGCGTGCAAGCTGTGCGAAGCCGTGTGCCCGGCGCAGGCGATCACGATCGAGGCCGAGCCGCGCGAAGACGGCAGCCGCCGCACGACGCGCTACGACATCGACATGACCAAGTGCATCTATTGCGGACTTTGCCAGGAGGCCTGCCCGGTCGATGCGATCGTCGAGGGGCCGAATTTCGAATTCGCGACCGAAACGCGCGAGGAACTGATCTACGACAAGTCGAAACTGCTCGACAACGGCGACCGGTGGGAGCGGACCATCGCCGCGAACCTTGCCGCCGATGCCCCGTATCGCTAGGGGCCGCGCAGCGTGATTCAGGTCCTCGCCTTCTACCTCTTTGCCAGCGTTGTGGTCCTGTCGGCGGTGCTGACGATCACGGCGCGCAACCCCGTGCATTCGGTGCTCTGGCTGATCCTGGCGTTCTTCAACGCCGCGGGGCTGATGCTGATCCTGGGTGCCGAGTTCATCGCGATGCTGCTCGTCATCGTCTATGTCGGCGCGGTCGCGGTGCTGTTCCTGTTCGTCGTCATGATGCTCAACATCGACTTTGCCGAGGCGCGGCAGGGCTTTACGAAATATCTGCCGTTCGGCCTGCTGGTCGCCGCGGTCCTGATTGCCGAGACCCTGTTCGCGACGGCCGCATGGAAGGCGGGGCCCATCGCGCTCGCCAACCGCACCGGCGTAACGCCGCAGGCGATGCCGAACATCGAGGCGCTGGGCGCGCTGATCTACACGAAATATGTCTATGTCTTCGAAGGCGCGGGCCTTGTCCTGCTCGTCGCGATGATCGGCGCGATCGTGCTGACCCACCGCGCGCGCGGCGGCGTCAAGGCGCAGAACATCAGCCGCCAGGTTCAGCGCCGCCCGCAGGACGCGGTGCGGATCGTGAAAGACGTCGAAGTCGGCGCGGGAGTGGACTTGTGACCCTTCGACAACCTCAGGGCTGGCGGTCATGATCGGGCTGCACCACTATATCACCGTCAGCGCGATCCTGTTCGTGCTTGGCGTGCTTGGCATTTTCATCAACCGAAAAAACATCATCGTCATCCTGATGGCGATCGAGCTGATCCTGCTCAGCGTGAACATCAACCTCGTCGCGTTCAGCGTCTATCTCGGCGATCTCGTCGGGCAGGTATTCGCGATGTTCGTGCTGACCGTCGCGGCGGGTGAGGCCGCGATCGGTCTCGCCATCCTCGTCATCTTCTTCCGCGGCCGCGCGACGATCGCGGTCGACGACGTCAACCGGATGCGCGGCTGATGCTGGCGATCAAGATCATGGTTTTCCTGCCGCTGCTGGCGGCGCTCGTCGCGGGGCTGGGCCGGCAGGTGCTCGGCAATACCGGCGCGAAACTGGTGACGACGGTGTCGCTGTTCGTCTCGTGCCTGATCGCGTGGATGACCTTCGCGGCGTTCATTTCGGGCCTGGACGCGACGCAGGTCGTGCCGGTGCTCGACTGGATCCGCTCGGGCGACATGGTTGTCGACTGGTCGCTGCGGATCGACAGCCTGACCGCGGTGATGCTCGTCGTCATCACTTCGGTGTCGGCGCTCGTCCACCTCTACAGCTGGGGCTATATGGCCGAGGATCTGAGCCAGCCGCGCTTTTTCGCGTACCTCTCGCTGTTCACCTTCGCGATGCTGATGCTGGTGACGGCCGACAACCTCGTCCAGATGTTCTTCGGCTGGGAAGGGGTGGGTCTCGCGTCCTACCTCCTGATTGGCTTCTGGTACCACAAGCCGAGCGCCAACGCCGCGGCGATCAAGGCGTTCGTCGTGAACCGCGTCGGCGACTTCGGCTTTTCGCTCGGCATCTTCGGCACGTTCCTCGTGTTCGGCACGGTGTCGATACCGGCGATCCTGGCGGCGGCGCCCGGCATGGCGGGTTCGACGATCGGCTTCCTCGGCCTGCGCGTCGACACGATGACCTTGCTGTGCCTGCTGCTGTTCGTCGGCGCGATGGGCAAGTCGGCGCAACTGGGGCTGCACACCTGGCTGCCCGACGCGATGGAGGGGCCGACGCCCGTGTCCGCGCTGATCCATGCGGCGACGATGGTGACCGCGGGCGTGTTCATGGTGTGCCGCCTGTCGCCGATGTTCGTCGTCAGCCCGACCGCGATGACGGTCGTCACCTATGTCGGCGCCGCGACGGCGTTGTTCGCGGCGACGGTCGGCACGACGCAGACCGACATCAAGCGCGTCATCGCCTATTCGACGTGTTCGCAGCTCGGCTATATGTTCTTCGCCGCCGGCGTCGGTTCGTTCGGCGGCGCGATGTTCCACCTGTTTACCCACGCCTTCTTCAAGGCGCTGCTGTTCCTGGGTGCCGGGTCGGTGATCCATGCGATGCACCACGAGCAGGACATGCGCTTCTACGGGGGCCTCCGGAAACACATCCCGATCACATTCTGGGCGATGATGGCGGGAACGCTGGCCATTACCGGCGTCGGCATTGCCGGCATCTTCGGCTTTGCGGGTTTCTATTCGAAGGACGCGATCATCGAGGCGACCTGGGCCAGCGGGACGCAGCACGGCTATGTCGCCTTCGCCATTGCCGTTTTCGCGGCGCTGCTGACGAGCTTCTATTCGTGGCGGCTGATGTTCCTGACCTTCTGGGGCACGCCGCGCTGGGCGGGCAGCGAGCACATCCAGCACGCCGTCCATGACGCGCACGGCCATGGGCATGACCACCCTTCCGACGAGCATGGCGACAGTGCGCATCATCCGGTCGCGCATCCCGAAGGCACGGCGGGCTATCACCCGCACGAAAGCCCGGCGTCGATGCTGGTCCCGCTCGTGTTGCTCACCGTAGGCGCGGTGTTCGCCGGCTTCGCCTTCCACGGGATGTTCATCGATCCCGAAGAGGGCCTGGCCTATTGGAACGGCAGCGTCGCGTTCAACGAGCATCTGATGCACGCGATGCATGACGTGCCCGAGCTGGTGAAGCTGTCGGCGACGATCGTGATGCTGCTGGGGCTCGGCATTGCCTGGCTGGCGTACATCAGGTCGCCGGAGCTTCCGGGCAAGTTCGTGGCGAGCGCGGGCGGGCTGTACCGCTTCCTGCTCAACAAATGGTATTTCGACGAGCTCTACGACCGGCTGTTCGTCAAGCCTGCTTTCGCTTTCGGCCGGCTGTTCTGGCATGGCGGCGACGAGGGCACGATCGACCGGTTCGGCCCCAATGGCGCGGCGGCGATCGTCGCGATGGGCAGCCGCGCGGCGGTGCGCTTCCAGTCGGGATACCTCTACACATATGCGCTGGTGATGCTGCTCGGGCTGGCCGGGGCGGCAACCTGGGTGATGACACGGTGAGCTTTCCCATTCTCTCGGTCATGATCTTCCTGCCGCTGTTTGCGGCCGTGGCATGCCTGTTCGTGCCGGCAAACACGGCGCGCTGGACGGCGCTGATCACGACGCTGATCCTCTTCGGCCTCGGCTGCATGCTCTGGGCGAATTATGCGCCGGGCGGGGCCCAGTGGCAGTTCACCGAATATTCGCCGGTGTTCGGGCGCTTTGCATGGGCGATGGGCATCGACGGCATTGCGCTGATGCTCATCATGCTGAGCGTCTTCCTGATGCCGATCTGCATCGGCGCGTCATGGGAGGCGATCACGACGCGGGTCGGCGAGTATATGGCAGCGTTCCTCCTGATGGAGGCGCTGATGATCGGCGTGTTCGCCGCGCAGGACATTTTCCTGTTCTACATTTTCTTCGAGGCCGGCCTGATCCCGATGTACCTCATCATCGGCATCTGGGGCGGCGCGAACCGCATCTACGCGGCGTATAAATTCTTTCTCTACACGCTGCTCGGCTCGGTCGTGATGCTCGTGGCGATGCTGTGGATGGTGCATGAGGCGGGGACGACCGAAATCCCCGTGCTGATGCAGTACGACTTCACGCCGGAAGCGCAGAAGTGGCTCTGGCTCGCCTTCTTCGCCTCGTTCGCGGTGAAGATGCCGATGTGGCCGGTCCACACCTGGCTGCCCGACGCGCATGTGCAGGCGCCGACCGCGGGCTCGGTGATCCTGGCGGGCGTGCTGCTCAAGATGGGCGGATACGGTTTCGTCCGCTTCCTGCTGCCGATGTTTCCGGAAGGAACGGCCTATTGGTTCTGGCTGGTCATGGGTCTGTCGATGGTCGCGGTGGTCTATACCTCGCTCGTCGCACTGGTGCAGACCGACATGAAAAAGCTGATCGCCTATTCAAGCGTGGCGCACATGGCGTTCGTCACGATCGGGCTGATGGCGTTCAACCGGCAGGGCATCGAAGGCGCGATGCTGGTGATGCTCAGCCACGGGCTTGTCTCGGGTGCATTGTTCCTGTGCGTCGGCGTGATCTACGACCGCCTGCATACCCGCGAGATTGCGCGCTATGGCGGGCTTGCGGATTCGATGCCGAAATATGCGCTATTTTTCATGGTGTTCACCATGGCGTCGGTCGGCTTGCCCGGGACCAGCGGCTTCGTCGGCGAATTCCTGTCGCTCTCCGGATCGTATCGCGCGAACAGCTGGGTCGCCTTCGTCATGACGACCGGCATCATCCTTGGCGCCGCCTATATGCTCTACCTCTATCGCCGCGTGGTTTTCGGCAAGCTCGACAAGGACGATGTAAAGGCCATGCCCGACCTGTCGATGCGCGAAATCGCGCTGCTCGCGCCGATCATCGGTGCGGTGTTCTGGATGGGGATCTACCCGGAAAGCTTCCTGAAGCCGATGCGCGGTGACGTCGGCGCGCTGCTGGCGCGCCTCGAGCGCGCGAACCCCGGTGGGGACGCGAAGCTCGCGATGGGCGCGGCGCCCGCCATCGAAGCCCATGCCGAGGGAGCGCACTGATGGGCGCGAACCTGCTCTTCACGCTGCCCGAACTGATCCTCAGCCTTGGCGCGATCGTGCTGATGCTCGTGGCCGCCTGGGGCAACGAGAAGTCGACGACGCTGATCTCGTTCCTCGCGATCGCCTTGCTGACCGCCGCAGGCTTTGCGGCGGCGATGCCGGTCACCGGCTATGGCGACGCCTTTGGCGGCCTGTACCGCGCGGACGCCTTTTCGGCCTTTGCCAAGGTCCTGATCTATGTCGCGACCGGTGTGTGCATCCTCATCGCGCCGCGCTTCTTCGCGGTCGAGCGATTGAAGCCCGAATATCCCGTGCTGATCCTGCTCGCCACCGCAGGCGCGGGTATGATGGTATCGGCGACCGACCTGATCACGCTGTACATCGGCCTCGAGCTCCAGTCGCTCGCCAGCTATGTGCTCGCCAGCTTCATGCGCCGCGATCAGCGTTCGGCAGAAGCAGGCCTCAAGTATTTCGTGCTCGGCGCGCTCGCCTCGGGCATCCTGCTCTACGGCGCGTCGCTGACCTATGGGTTCACGGGCACGACCGGCTATGCGGGCATTGCGCGGGCGTTCGACAGCGGGCTGACGACCGGGCAGCTGTTCGGGCTCGTCTTCGTCTTCGCCGGCATCGCCTTCAAGATCGCCGCAGTTCCCTTCCACATGTGGACGCCCGACGTCTACGAAGGCGCGCCGACGCCGGTGACGACCTTGTTCGCGACCGCGCAAAAGGTCGCCGCCATCGCCATGTTCGTGCGCATCGCCATGTCGGCCATGGGATCGGCCACCGACGCCTGGCAGCAGATCGTGATCTTTGCCGCGCTGGCCAGCATCGTGCTGGGAGCGGCAGGCGCCATCGGCCAGACCAACATCAAGCGGCTGCTGGCCTATTCGTCGATCAACAACATCGGCTTCGCGCTGATCGGCCTCGCCACCGGCACGCCCGAGGGGGCCGCATCGGTGCTGACCTACATGGCGATCTATATCGTCATGACGCTCGGCAGCTTCCTGTGCGTGCTGCAGATGCGCGACGCCGAGGGCGGGCAGATCGAAAGCATCGACTCGCTTGCCGGACTGTCACGCACCAACGGCTGGCTGGCGGCGGCGCTGGCGATCTTCATGTTCTCGCTTGCCGGCATCCCGCCGTTGTTCGGGTTCTGGGCGAAGTTCGCGGTGTTTTCGGCCGCGATCGACGCCAACCTCGTCCTGCTGGCGCTGTTCGGCATTGCCGCCTCGGTGATCGGTGCGTTCTATTACATCAAGATAATCAAGATCATGTATTTCGATGAGGCCGCGCCCGCTTTTGCCCCACCGGCCAGCCGGATCGAAAACGGCCTGATCGCGGCATCGGCCATCGTGATCGCGTTGGGCTATCCGCTTATCCCCTGGCTCGATGCGCTGACCAACAACGCGGCGAAGGCGCTGTTCTGACGATCCTGCGCATTGCCGAAACGGGCTCGACCAACGCCGACATCCTTGCGCTCGCCGCGAGCGATAGCGTGCACGAGGGTGACTGGCTCATCGCTGAACGCCAGACGGCAGGCCGAGGTCGACAGGGCAGGGCGTGGCAGTCCCCGCCGGGCAATCTCTATGCGAGCGGTCTCGTCAAGTTGCGCGCGGGCGATCCGCCGGCGCCAACGCTCGCCTTGGCTGCCGGGGTTGCCGTCGTCGAGGCGCTGGGCCTTGCCGCGCTCTCGCTCAAATGGCCCAATGACGTGCTGGCCGGCGGCGCCAAGCTTGCCGGCATTCTCCTCGAACGCCAGGCCGACAGCGTGGTCATCGGCATCGGCATCAACCTCGCGCACCATCCCGCGCTTCCCGATCGTCCGTCCGTCAGCCTGGCGGCGCTGGGCGTGACGATGTCGGCGGAGACCGCCGTGGCCGCGCTGGCCGACGCCTTCGCGCGCAACGTGGCGCAGTGGCGCATGGCCGGCCTTCCGGCGCTCCGCAGCCGCTGGCTCGACCGGGCCCATGCGCCGGGCACGCCGCTGGCCGCCGCGCTTCCCGACGGATCGCGCCTCGACGGGTTTTTCGACGGCCTGACTCCCGACTGCGCCCTGCAACTCCGCTTGGCGGATGGCACGACCCGTGTCATTCACGCCGGCGACGTCTTCCTGATCTGAGGCCCAAAATGCTGCTCGCCATCGACGTCGGGAATACCAACATAAAGTTCGCGCTGGTCAACGACGACGGCACGCCGCGCAGCCGCTGGCGGATCGTGACCGATGCGCGCCGCACCGCGGACGAATATGCGGTCTGGCTGCTCCGCCTGATCGAGCTGGAGGGCCTGAAGCGTGAGGATGTCACGGATGTCGCGGTGTCGACCGTTGTCCCGCGCGCGCTCTACAATATCCAGTCGCTTGCACAGAAATATTTCGGGGTCGAGGCGCTGGTCGCCGGGCGCACGCCGCTGGAATATGGTATCGCGCTCGACGTCGACGAGCCGTTGTCGGTCGGATCCGACCGCGCGTGCAATGCGATTGCCGCCCATGCGGCGCATGCGGGCGATCTGATCATCATCAGCTTCGGCACGGCGACGACCGTCGACCATGTCGATTTCAACGGCGCCTATAAGGGCGGGATCATTGCGCCCGGGCTCAACCTGTCGCTCGATGCGCTGGTCGCCGCCGCTGCCAAGCTGCCGCGCATCGCCATCGAGGCGCCCGACAATGACAGCGTCATCGGGCGCACGACGCAAAGCCAGATGCTGATCGGCATCTATTGGGGCTATGTCGCGATGATCGAAGGACTGGTGGCGCGCATGAGGGCCGAGATCGGCCGCCCGGTCCGGGTCATCGCGACCGGCGGCCTTGCCGCCTTGTTCCAGCAGCACAGCCACTTGTTCGACTCGGTCGATGCCGACCTGACGCTCAAAGGATTGTCGCTATTGTGGCGCCGGTCGATTAGAGCCCCTATCTAAGGATCGTCGCCCCGGGCCAGAACCGGGGACAGGCTCCCTTCCGGCAACGAAGAAGCCCTGACCCGGGTCACCTCCGGGCCGACGCCAAATTCTAGAATTGAAATGAGACAAATTTGACCACCCCCAAAAACGAACTCCTGTTCCTGGCACTCGGCGGGTCCGACGAAATCGGCATGAACGTCAACCTCTATGGCTGCGACGGCAAATGGCTGATGGTCGACCTTGGGCTGACCTTTGCGGGATCCGACTACCCTGGCGTCGATCTCGTCCTGCCCGACCTCGAATTTATCGAGGCGCGGCGCAAGGACCTTGTCGGCATCGTCCTGACCCACGGGCATGAGGACCATATCGGCGCGATCCCCTATCTCGCGGCCGATCTCGGCGTACCGCTTTACGCCAATCCGTTCACGGCGACGCTGATCCGCGGCAAGCTCGACGAAGAGGGCCTGTCCAAGGAAGTGAAGGTCAATGTCGTCAAGCCGGGGCAAAGGCTCCAGCTTGGGCCGTTCGGCATCGAGCTCGTGCGTCTGGCGCATTCGATTCCCGACATGGACGCTGCGCTCATCGAAACGCCGTATGGCCGCGTGTTCCACACCGGCGACTGGAAGCTCGACGACGACCAGGTGCTGGGCGAGTCCGCGACCGAGGCGCAGATGCGCGCGATCGGCGACAAGGGTATCCTGGCCCTCGTCTGCGATTCCACCAATGCCTTCAACAACGAAGCCTCGGGCACCGAAGGCAGCGTCCGCGACGGCCTGATGAAGGCCGTTGCCGCCGCCGAGGGGCGCGTCATCGTGACCAGCTTCGCATCGAACGCGGCGCGGCTCGCGACACTGGGGCAGGTTGCCAAGGCGACCGGCCGGACGTTGACGGTGGCGGGCCGCTCGCTCGACCGCATCATCATGGCGGCGCGTCAGAACGGTTACCTCAAGGATTTTCCCGATACCGTCGATTTCGACAGTGCCATGCGGCTGCCCGGCAACAAGAGCCTGGTCATCGCGACGGGCGGGCAGGGTGAGGATCGTGCGGCGCTGGCCCGCATCGCGTTCGACCAGCACCAGATCAAGGTCAGCGAAGGCGATACGATCATCTTCTCGTCGAAGCAGATCCCGGGCAACGAAGTCGCCATCGGTCGCATCCAGAACGCGCTTGCGCGCAAGAACGTGCTGATGGTCACGGAAAAGCAGGCGCATGTGCATGTGTCGGGGCACCCTGGCCGTCCCGAGCTGGCCAAGATGTACGAGTGGATCCGCCCCGAAATGCTGATCCCCGTGCATGGCGAGCGTCGTCATATGGCGGAGCAGGCGCGCTTCGGCCTTGGCGAGGGCGTGCCGCGCGCGCTGATCCAGTCGAATGGCGACGTCGTCCGCATTGCGCCCAAGGGGCCAAGCATCATTGGCAAGGAACGCACCGGGCGCCTCGTGCTCGACGGCGACGTCATCCTGCCCGCCAATGGATCGACCATCGGCGAACGGCGCCGGCTCGCGGAATTCGGCGTCATCTCGGTAGCCGTTGCGGTCGACCGCGCCTGGCAGCTGATCGGCACGCCTGAGGTGCGCGTCCAGGGCGTCCCGGTGGAGGAGGACCGCGACGATTTTCTGGCCGAGGCGCGCGAAGAAGCTGCCGCGGCCATCGGCAAGGAACGCAACGAGGACAAGCTGCGCGAGAAGATCCGCCTCGCGGTCCGCCGCGTCGCGACCGACTGGACGGGAAAGAAGCCCGTCGTCGAAGTGATGGTGCTGCAGGCGTGAAGGTCCAGTCGGCGATCGCGATCTACGCCCTGTTCTGGGTGATGAGCGCGTTCGTCGTCATGCCCTTTGGCGTCCGCACGCATGACGAAGCCGGTGTTGCGAAGATTCCGGGCCAGGCCGACAGCGCCCCGCACAACTTCGACCCGTGGCGGATCGTCAGACGCACGACGATCGTCGCAAGCGCCGCCTTCGCACTGTTTCTGCTGAATTATAATTTCGGCTGGGTAACGCCGGAAAAGCTGGACGTGTTTACGCCGCGGGAGCTGCGGGGGCACTAGGGTCCTGCGAAGCCGCTACACCCGCCTCACCTGGACGATGCCGGCCGTTCCGGTCGCCGATCGCATCGGGGCTTTGACGGTGCGGGCCATGGCCGGCTCCGGCTCTCGGCGCTTCAGGCGTGCACGTTCTGGCGCAGGCCCTTGCTGCTGGCCGGCGCTTCGCCGCGGAGCTCCCGATCGGCGACGAAGCGGTCGCCAGCGAGCACAAGGCTGGAAAATTTTCGCGTGATGCGAATGGAGTAGCCTTCAACGGGCAGGAATAGTGCGCCTGCGATCAGCGATCCGACGACGACGAAGGGGGAGACGATGGCCATGACGGTCGCGGGCGCGAAGCCCCGCTGCGCCAGCTCGACGATCAGCCATGACGCGGGCGCGCAGATGACCAGGCTGTGGCAAAGGTACAGCGGGAACGACATCCGTCCCAGCATTTGCGAAACGGGCATGCTCAAGAATGCTTTCGCCCGCTGGCTGAGCAGGACGCTGAACACGATCAGCGCGGCAAGGACCGAACATTGCCGGGCGCTTGCCGAATCGCGCAGCACCACAAGGCCGATGATTGCCAGCCCGATTGCCGCAGGGGCGATCCACGGTATCAATCGGTGATCGGAATGGCGCCGGTAGAAGGCCGACGTCATCAAGTCCGAAAGCATGACGCCGAACACGAAGCTGAGCATTGTTTGCAGATCGCGCGTGCAAACGAGGATCATCGCGACATACCAGACAATTCGGGTCGCGCGCGACGTGCCAGACAGGGCAAGCAGCGCGAAGACGAGGAACGATCCGGACAATTCCCACGGCATCGTCCAGAGAAAGACGTCGTAGGACGTCAGCACATCGTAGCGAACGAAGACGTCGTAGAAGGAAAACTGCAGCCACGACAGGACCGAAGGCGTGAACTGGTAGAAGGAACCGAGCCAGCGGTCGCTGTGGACGATCTGACTGGCCTGTGCATTGAACATCAGGCCCGACTTCATCAGGATCAGCGCGGGGAACGACGCCGCGAGTATCGGGACCGTCAGCCGGAGGTAACGGCGCAGCGCGGAGCGCTTCAGGCTCTCGATATTGCCGCTCGCCAGGAACGGATAGCTCAGCACGACGCCGGAGAGCACGTAGAAGACGAAGACGGCCGATTTCGCGTTGTGGATGATGCTGAAGGGCGGCTCCTGTATGCCGGGAACATAGTTTTTGAACAATTCCCAAGTGGCATGATAGGCGACGACGGCCAGCGCGGCCCAACCGCGCAGGCCGTCGAGGTAATGGAGGCGGACGTGCGCGCCGCCCTTCGCCACATACCGGACCGCACCGGTGTGCTCATGCGCGCTGAACTGGGGCGCGTTCATGTCAGCCATGTCCGACATCAAATGCCTGAGTGCCCAACTTGAGCTGTGGAACGGTCTTGCCGGCATGCGCTGAACCGAAGCCGGCCGACCGGGTGTCGGCAGCCTGCGGTAGGTTGTACTTGCTGTATTCGATCGACAGCAAATAGAGCGCCATCCTCGCCGAGCCTCCGGAACATGAACCAAGGCGCCAGCCGGTGCCCGCCACCCTCTTAAAGCCTGAACCTTTAAGGAATAAATACTGGTAGCAAGCAACACTTGGCTGCGCCAGGTGATCCACCTGGCGGCCGTGCTCCAGTTCGGCACATATCTGCCATGCTGCAAAGGTTAACGTGCGCTTACTTAATGCGCGTTAAGTTATCCTGCGTTTATCATATGACGCTTGACCCAGCTGTGTCACCCGCGGCGGGCGCGCGGCCGGTCGCAGTGGCGCGCCCGAACCTTGGAGCGGGAAAGCGGGCCATACGGGCCTCAGGTCCGCAGGCGCTCGATCGCCTGCGCGAGTGCCACGTAAAGCTTGCCCATGTCCGACGACAGCAGCGTCACCCCGAGCGGCGACCCGGCCCGCGTGGCAAGGACGTTCCGCAGCATGGCCTCGAAATCATGGATATAGCGATTTACCTGGTCGCGGAATTCGGGCTCGTCGTTGTAGTGCCGCGTGATTTCCCGGACTTCGCCGGCATCGAGCAACCGCACTGCGCGGCGGGTGAAGACGCCCCGGTCGCCCTTAAGATAGGCACCCCAGGCGCTGTCGGTCACGTCGTTCGACAGGATCTTGGTCACGTCGATCGCCGTCGAATTGAGCGATTCGATCAGCAGTGCCACGCGGCGCGAGAAATTGTCGCGGTCGGCTTCCTCGATTTCGCTGCGCGCCTCGCCGATCCGCGCCTCGACCTGGGCACTGGTCTCGGCGATCGTCAGCATTTGCCGCATCAGCCGGTCCGACGCAGTATTCGCCGAGGCGACAGCGCGCTCCGCGGTCTTGGCCAGGTCGCCGATCTGCGCTTCCACCTGGGCCGTCACGGCGTGCTGCATCGCTTCCTTGACCGCAGCCGACAAGCGGTCGGCGCTGTCGGGCACGACGGCGGCCAGAGCCTCCCGCGCCCGTTCGGCCGCCAGCTGCGCGGTCTCGCGCACCCGCACCATCGCTTCGACAAGCGTATTGGTGGCCCCCTCGGCGATCTCGCGGGTCCGCGTGTCGGCCCCCTGGACGGCGGCAACGAGGTCGTTGGCCGAAGCGCGACCGGCCGCGAGGCGGCTCTCGAGCTCGGTGCCGAGCGTGTCGAGCGCCATGCGCTGGCCGGCCAGCAGCTTCTCGGCATCCAACAACCGGTCGAGGGCGGCGCTTGCCTCGCGCTCGATCCGGGCGACTTCGGGTGCCACTTCAGCGATCTTGCCCCGGCTGGCGTCGACGCTGATGTCGAGCCGCGCAAAGGCGGCAGGCAGGCTGTCTTCGATTTCGCGCGTGGTCGCGTCGAGCGCGGTCATCAACGTCTCGGTCTTGCCGATCATGGCATCCGCCGCGGCGCTGCCCCGGTCGAGGGCAAATGCCAGACTGCCGGCATGCTTCGCAAGCCCTGACAGGGCGCTTGCCAGCCGTTCGTGCCGTGCCTCGGCGCCGTCGTCCATCGCCGCAAAACGCTCGTCGATCCGGTCGATGCCCGACGCGACGCCGTAGATGAGTTTCGTGCTGGTCGCTTCGTGGTCGTTGAGCATCGCGCCGAGCTCCTCGAGCCGGGCCGTCACGTCCGCCACACGCGCGGCAAGTGCCTCGCTTGCCTGTGCGCCGGTACGGGCAAGCGCCGCTTCGCTCTGCTCGACCAGCGCGCGCATGGCGCTGCCCTGTGCCTCCATGCCCTGCCGAGCGGCGTCGCCTGCGGCGGCCGCACGCACAAGCGCGCCATCGATCGCGGCCGTCATCGTCTGCGATGCCTCGGTCAGCCGCGCCTTCGCGGTTTCACTGACCCCTTCGACACGCGCCAGATGCGCGGCCAGTTTCTGCGCCGCACCTCCAGCCACCTCGTCCGCCTCGCGACCCCGCGCGACCAGCGCCGCAATCTGGGCATCAAGTGCGCCGGCCCGTTCATGGGCGGTGAGTCCCGCCTGCTCGAGCGCCTCGGCAAGCGCCAGGGTTTGCTGCTGCGCCTTGGGAATATCGCCGATCAGCGACAACATGTCGCCGCGCGCGGCCAGCGACGACTGATGCAGCATGTCGGCGTCGCGCGACAGCGTCGCAAGGTCGCCGCGCAGATGATCGGCAACGGAGCGAAGGCGCTGGGCGGCGTCCTCGCCGATGCTGGTCAGCCGGTCGGCATGGGCGCCGATTTCCGCCCGTTCGGCGTCGATACGGGCCGTGACGCTCTCGATGACACTCGCGAGCCGGAGCTGTTCGCTGCGCAGTGCCGCGCTGACGCGCCCGAGGCGCGAAGCTTCGCTGCGGCTCGTCCTGACCGCGAGCAGATAGAGAAGGGCGATCAGGACCAGCGGGGGGGCAACGCCCTGGATGACGGCAACCGCACCCCCGGCTGTCGTTACCCGGTCGAGCGCCGCCGGGTTGGCGAGCGCGAACACCGCGAGCCATCCGATCGCCGCGATGATGGCCAGTGCGCCGCAGACCAGGGGGCGCCGGTCGGCCGTCGGTGCCTCGTCATCTTCGGACGCCGCAACCGCCGATGGCGCGGCGCGGTACGGCGCGACCGGCGCATCGTCGTCCTCGACATGCCATTGGCTGGCAGCTTGCGATCCCCCGTTCATGCGCCCGTTTACCATAAGTTTTCAGATTTGCGAAAGTCGTTGAATCACAGCAACGGTCTGCTGTCGATACGTAATCGGCATTTCGCCGTGCGGAACCCCAAGCAGCGGCGGCGCCCGGGCCCCGGACCGGCGCCCCTGTTGCTGCACAGGCCGGAGCCACGCGCTGCATTTCGTCCCGCCGACCACGCCCTATCGTCGTGCCGCCTTTGCAGTTGGCTGCCCGATGGCGTAGCGCCCGCGGCAGTTTTGGGGCACGCGCGTGACACTGGCAGCTTTGATCATTTTGGGTGAGGATCGGCCGACGGCGCCCGTGCTCGGGCTGTCATGGCCGGAGTTCCAGCTGCGCCGCGCCGCGAGAGCAGGGGCGCTCCACCTCGTCCTGATCGCCGACCGCGTGACGCGCGACGTCGTCGAAGCCGTGGACCAGCTGCGGGCCGAGGGCCTGTCGACGACGCTTGCCCGGACGACGGCAGAAGTGGCGGACCTGTTTCACCCGGACGAAGCCGTGCTGTTGCTGACCGGGGACCAGATCGTGGGCGAAGCGCATCTTGCTGCACTGCTGCAGGCATCGGGCCCTGCCTTGCTGTGCATCGACCCTGAACGCGCCGGGCCCGGCCACGAACTGATCGATGCGCGCAGCCATTGGGTCGGTATCGGACGGGTCGATGGTGCGCATGTCCGCACCACCGTGCCGCTGTCGGGCGACTGGGATCTCGGGTCCACGCTGATGCGCAAAGCCGTGGCCGCCCGGGCGAAGCGGATCACGGTAACGGCTGACGATATTCTTGTGCGGGCCACGCAGCCGGCGGCGGCGCGCGCGCTGGTGGGCGAGGTGGACGAGCGGCCGCGCGGCTGGGGCGCGCGCTGGATGGAAGTCCCGCTGTCCGTTCTCGTCGTGCGCAGCCTGCCGTCGACCTTGCCCATGATTGCGCGCGGCGGAACATGGTTTTCGCTGGCCGCCTTCGCCGCGGCGCCTCTGGTCGAGATCTGGCAATTCACGCCGTTCGCACTGGCACTGTTCCTGCTGGGGTCGCTCGTCGCACTGTCGGCGCGGCTGGCGGCGGCAGCGACCGGCATCCCCCTGCGCTTTGCGCGGTCGATGCGCCATGCGCGCATTGCGTCGGGGGCCGTCATACTCGCCTTGATCGGCGTGCGCCTGCTGCCCGACCTTGCGCCGCTGGTGCTGGCGATCAACATCGTCGGGCTGCTCGCACTGGCGGATCGCCTCGCCGCGGTCGACGCCGCACCGGCGCCCTGGCAGGCCGACGTCGGCGGGTGTGCGCTCGTCCTCCTGATCGCCAGCGCGTTCGGCCCCGTCGGGCTGACGGCGGGGCTCGCGATCGACGCGCTTCAGGCGTTCGTCACGGTCGCCTATGTGCAGAACAGGCTTAGCAGGGCTTTAACTTCGCCGCGCTAGAGCGGATCCATGCCGAACGCCGCCCGGATTCCTGCGTGATCGACGTACCCGCAGATGAGGCGCGGGTCGCCGCGGACGGCCGCCTGCTTGCCGCCGGCGCCCGGCTGGCGGCGCTCAACGAACGCGCCGGCGGCGCCATCGGCGCGCCGGTCGCCGTACCGGCGCTCGCGATGCTGGCCCAGCTGGCCCATATGTTGAAATTGCCGGTCTCGCGTCTCGTACTCGCCGCTGATGGCCAGGACGATATCGAATTGATGGTCCAGGCACGCGTCGATGGCGGCGACGTCGTGCTCACGGTCGGCGGCTGGGCCCGTCGTCGCCGCCGATCGTCCTGGCTCACGGCGGCGCCGCCCGATGCCTCGGATCAATCGGCAAGCGACGCATGGACATGGCGCACCGACGGGGCGCTGCGCGTGACCGAAGCGGCTTTCGCGCCCGGCGATCCAACCGGCCTGAGCAGTTCGGATGCGCTTGGCCACCCGCTGACGCGCCTGATCCGCCTCATCGAAGACGGGCAAGGTGACCTGCCGATCCTCACGGCGCTCGCCACGCTGTCGTCGTTCAGTGGACAGCGGGCCGTGCGGCGCGATCGACCCGACGCCGAATTCGAGCTGTCGGGCGAGTTGCAGATCGACGCGCTGGGCCGTTTCGCGGGGTTTTCCGGCAAGGCCGTGCCGGTCGGACCGGCTGCGGATGGCGTATACGACCGTGCACCACCTGGCGGCACAACCGATCTGGCCGATCGTCTGGGCAAGGTCCTGCGCGCGCCGCTCGACCGGATCGTGGCGCGTGCCGACACAATCAGCGCCCAGGCGGACGGCCCGCTGCGTCGGGACTATGCCGATTATGCGGGCGACATCGGCAGTGCGGCACGCCATCTGCTGGCGCTGGTGGACGACCTCGCCGACCTGAACGCGGTCGAGCGTCCCGGTTTCGCGATCCAGGGCGAGCCGGTCGACCTTGCCGACGTCGCCCGCCGCGCCGCCGGGCTGCTTGGCGTTCGCGCGGGCGACAAGCAGGTGCGCATCGACCGGCCTGATGCCGGTGAAGTGCTGATGGCGCGGGGCGATTTCCACCGCGTGCTGCAGATCCTCGTCAACCTGCTGACCAATGCTGTCCGCTACACGCCCGAAGGCGGCATGATCTGGCTGCGGACCGAGCAGGACGGCGACAGCGCCGTGGTCATCGTTGCGGACCAGGGCCGCGGCATTTCCGCGGAGGACCATGAGCGCGTCTTCAGGAAGTTCGAGCGCGTGGATGCGACCGAAGCCGGTGGCAGCGGGCTGGGCCTCTATATCTCGCGGCGGCTGGCGCGCGCCATGGGCGGCGACATCACGCTCGACAGCGCGCCGGGGCAGGGTGCGCGGTTCATCCTGACCCTGCCCATCGCCTGAGGGACGCGCCTAGCGCGCGGCGACCGGGACGTAGTCGCGTTGCGCGGGACCGGTGTAGAGCTGCCGCGGACGCCCGATTTTCTGCTCGGGGTCGCTGATCATCTCGTTCCACTGCGCGACCCAGCCGACCGTGCGGGCAAGCGCGAACAGCACGGTGAACATCGTCGTCGGGAAGCCGATCGCCGACAGGATGACGCCCGAATAAAAGTCGACGTTGGGATAAAGCTTCTTTTCGATGAAATACGGGTCGTTCAGCGCGATCTGCTCGAGTTCGCGGGCGACGTCGAAGATCGGGTCGGTGACGCCCAGTTCCTTGAGCACCTCGTCCGCCGTCCGCTTCATCACCGTCGCGCGGGGATCGAAATTCTTGTACACGCGATGGCCGAACCCCATCAGGCGGAACGGGTCGTCCTTGTTCTTGGCGCGGGCGATATATTCGGGGATGCGGTCCACCGTCCCGATTTCGCGCAGCATTTCCAGCGCCGCCTCGTTCGCGCCGCCGTGCGCCGGACCCCAGAGGCAGGCGATGCCGGCCGCGATGCAGGCAAACGGGTTGGCGCCCGACGATCCCGCCAAGCGGACGGTCGAGGTCGACGCATTCTGTTCGTGATCGGCATGGAGGATGAAGATCTTATCCATCGCCTTTTCGACGACCGGATTCACCTCATAAGGTTCGGCGGGGTTGCCGAAGGTCATGCGCAGGAAGTTGCCCGTGTAGGACAGGCTGTTCTGCGGATAGAGGAACGGCCGGCCGACGCTGTACTGGTACGACATGGCGGCAATCGTCGGCATCTTTGCGATCAGGCGATGCGAGGCGATCATCCGCTGCGTCGGGTCGGTGATGTCGGTCGAATCATGGTAGAAGGCCGAGAGGGCGCCGACCACGCCGCACATGATCGCCATCGGGTGCGCGTCGCGGCGGAAGCCGCGGTAAAACGTTGCCATCTGCTCGTGCAGCATCGTGTGCCGCGTGATCGTGTTGGTGAAGCTGTCGAGTGTCTTCTTGTCGGGCAGTTCGCCGTTCAGCAGCAGATAGCTGACTTCCATGAAGCTCGACTGTTCGGCGAGCTGGTCGATCGGATAGCCGCGATGCAGCAGGATGCCGGCGTCGCCATCGATATAGGTGATGGCCGATTCACAAGCCGCCGTGCTCGTGAAGCCGGGGTCGTAGGTAAAGGCGCCGGTCTGGGCATAAAGCTTGCGGATATCGATGACATCCGGGCCCACGCTGCCGGACAGCACGGGGTAGTCGAAATCCTTGCCAGCGAGTGAAACTTTCGCGCTATCCGCCATGTCCGTGGTTCCTTGGCCCTGGTGTCTAAATAACCGATCCGGGCCGCGCATTGCGCCCCGCAATCGCATCGTCAAGCCGCCCCAACGCTTCATCTCGTCCCAGAAGCGCCAGCACGTCAAAAATTCCCGGCGAGGTCGTTCGCCCCGTCAGCGCCGCACGCAACGGTTGAGCGATCTTGCCCAGCCCCAAACCGGCATCCTCGGCAACCTGCCGCACGGCTTCTTCGAGCGCGGTCAGTGACCATTCGCTGGTTCCGGCGACGGCGTTGCGTACCTTTTCGACCAGCGTTGTGCCCTCGGGCGATAGCAGAGCGGCGGCCGCTTCGTCGAGGCCCAGGGGACGCTTTCCGAACAGGAATCGCGCCCCGTCGGCAAGCTCGACCGTCGATTTCGCCCGGGGTTTCAGCACCGGCATGGCGCGGGTCAGCACGTCGAGATCATCGACGCCCAGCATCGGCGCGACGATCGCGGCCAGCCGCGCATCATCGGCTTCGCGCAGGTAATGGCCGTTGATGTTGTCGAGCTTCTTCGTGTCGAACCGCGACGGCGACCGTCCGACCGCATCGATGTCGAACCACTCGATTGCCTGGTCGCGCGTGATGATCTCGTCGTCGCCATGCCCCCAGCCGAGCCGGAGCAGATAATTGTTCAGCGCTTCGGGCAAGATGCCCAGCTCGTCCCGATAGGCCTCGACCCCTAGGGCGCCGTGCCGCTTCGACAGCTTGGCGCCGTCGGCCCCGTGGATGAGCGGCACATGCGCATAGGTCGGCTCGGGCCAGCCCATGGCGCGGATCAGCGCGAGCTGGCGGAAGGCGTTGTTGAGATGATCGTCGCCGCGGATCACATGGGTGACGCCCATGTCGTGATCGTCGACCACGACGCTCAGCATATAGGTCGGCGTTCCGTCCGACCGGAGCAGCACGAAATCGTCGAGTTCGGCGTTCTGGACCGTCACTGGTCCCTGCACGCGGTCCTCGATCGTGACCTCTCCGGACTGGGGCGCTCTAAGGCGGACGACGAACGGGAGATCGGGCGTGTCCGTGCGATCGCGCCAGCGGCCGTCGTAGCGCATCGGCTGTTTGGCGGCCCGCTGCGCCGCGCGCATTTCCTCCAGCTCTTCCGATGTTGCGTAGCAGCGATAGGCATGTCCGTTCGCCAGCAACTCGTTCGCAACCTCGGCATGCCGGGCCGCGCGGCTGAACTGATAGATTTCGGGGCCGTCCCAGTCGAGCCCGAGCCACCGCATCCCCTCAAGAATCGCTTCGATCGCCGCGTCGGTCGAGCGCGCCCGATCGGTATCCTCGATCCTCAGCAAAAAGGTGCCGCCGTGGTGCCGGGCATAGAGCCAGTTGAACAGCGCGGTGCGGGCGCCGCCGATATGCAGGAAACCCGTCGGCGACGGGGCAAAACGGGTGACGGGCGGGTTTGCGTTCAAGCGACGGGTGTTCCAGAATTTGCATCATGGATGCTGTGTTCGACTTTGCCCCTAGCACCGATGCTGCACCGCGCAAATCGGATGTGGCGGACCGTATCGAGCGCTGGCTGGAGATGCAGCGCGATCAATTGCCCCTATGGCTGCCGGTGGTGTTCGGGACGGGTGCGGCCGCCTGGTTTTTCCTGCCTTCGCAAAACGCCTGGATCGGCTGGCTGGCCGCCATGGCGGCTGTGGCCGTGGCTGGGCTTGCGTTCCCGCGGGGCAGTCGCGCGCGTCTTGCGCTGCTGGTCGCGGGGCTGGCCGGGGCAACGGGCCTTGCGGGCGCATGGTGGCGGGCGGAGTCGGTGGCGGCGCCCATACTTGGCCACCCGGTTGTCGCGACCTTCAAGGCCAGGGCGGAAACCGTCGAGCTGCAAGCCGCCAGGGAACGATATCGGGTCGCGCTCATTCCCCTCGGGGCGGCCGACCTGACGCCAAGGGTGCGCGTCACGATCGACATGGCCGACGCGCCACCGGGCCTGGGCGATGGCGACATCCTGGTACTGCGAGCGCGGCTCGTCGGCCCCCCCGATGCCAGCGTTCCGGGCGGCTATGATTTTTCGCGCACGGCCTGGTTCATGGGGCTGGGGGCGACCGGCAAGGCGATGGGCAAGGTCGAGCGTCTGGCGGGCGCTCCGCCGCAATCGGCCCTGCGCGCCCGGTTGACCGCGCATATCCGCGAACAGGTGCCGGGCAGTGCCGGCGGCATCGCCGCGGCATTCGCGACCGGTGATCGCGGCGGCATCGCGACCGGCGACGAGGACGCCATGCGTGCGTCGGGGCTGACCCATCTGCTGTCGGTCAGCGGCCTGCACATTACCGCAGTGGTCGGTGCTGCGATGTTCCTGGCTTTGCGGCTGTTCGCGCTCAGCCCCGCTCTGGCCCAGCGCCTTCCGCTGGTGGCGCTGTCGGCGGCGGTCGGGGCGCTGGCGGGGATCGGCTATACGCTGCTCACGGGCGCGGAAGTGCCGACGATCCGTTCGCGCGTGGCGGCGGTCCTCGTCGTGATCGGGATCATGCTGGGGCGACAGGCCTTCACGCTGCGGTTGGTCGCGACGGGGGCGCTTGTCGTCCTGCTGTTCTGGCCCGAGGCGGTCGTCGGGCCCAGCTTCCAGCTCAGCTTTGCCGCGATCACCTCGATCGTGGCCTTGCACGAATGGGACGTCATGCAGCGCTTGCTGTCGCCGCGCGACGAGGGGCCGTTTGCCAGGCTTGCCCGCAGCCTCGTCTCGCTGCTCGCCACGGGAATCGTCGTGGAGGCGGCGCTGGCGCCCATCGCGCTCTACCATTTCCATAAACAGGGCCTGTATGGTGCGCTGGCCAACATCATCGCCATTCCCCTGACGACGTTCGTGACGATGCCCCTGGAGGCGCTGGCGCTGATCTTTGACGCAGCGGGCATTGGCGCACCGTTCTGGTGGCTGACGGGGCTGTCGCTCGACCTGCTGTTGTGGATCGCGCGCACCGTGGCAAGCTGGCCGGGCGCGGTCGCCGCGCTGCCCCTGATACCGCCGCTTGCCTTTGCGCTGATGATCTACGGCGGGCTCTGGCTTATCCTGTGGAAGGGGCCAGTGCGGACTCTGGGCCTGGTGTCCTTCGCGGCCGGCGCCTGCTGGGCGCTGGCAACGCCGCCGCCCGATGTGCTCATTACAGGCGACGGGATGCATCTGGCGGTGCGCGGCGACGACGGACGTCTGGCGACGCTGCGGAGCCGCGCGGGGGATTATGTCCGCTCGGTCATGAGCGAGCGGTTCGGCGATCCGGGCGACCTCGACGATCTCGATACGCTCGCGGGCGCCGCATGCAGCGACGACGTCTGCCGCATCGACCTGAACCGCGGCGGCCGGGCCTGGCGCCTCGTCGCCACCCGCAGCCGGTACGCGCTGCCCGGCGTCAGCTTTCGCGGCGAATGCGCCGCCGCCGATATCGTGGTCAGCGACCGCCGCCTGCCGCCGTGGTGCAGGCCGCGCTGGCTGAAGGCGGATCGGAACTTTCTCGCGCGGACAGGTGGACTTGCCGTAACGCTCGCGCGCCCGAAGGTGGAAACGGTGGCCGAGAGCGAGGGGGCCCATCCCTGGGTGGCGGCAGCGCATCGCGGCTTCTGACAAGGCGGGTTCATCGCACCCGACCCCGGATTGCCGAACCCCGCCGTGGGACACGGCCGAAGACGTGCCTCAGTCGACGCGTCCTCGGGGAAAATGCTGGACGGCGGTCGGGATCTCCACCCAGGCGTGGCGATGCTCTTCCCAGACCGATCGGATCGGCTGCATCGCATGGGGGTCGTCGAACAAGCCGATCGGAACGCCGGTCATGGTCGGGTTCTTCGTGCCCCGCATGTATACGGTCGTGCCACAGTGCGGGCAGAAGAACTGGCTGAACACGCCGCCAAGGTCCGTAGCCCGGTCGAATTGCCGAGCTTCGCCGGTGATCGAGACATCTTCATGCGGCCAATAGGCGGCTTCGCCAAAGGGAGAACCGGACCGTTTCTGACAGGCCAGGCAATGGCAGGCGACGACGGCGATCGTCGGGCCGGGGACTTCTGCCCCGAGCTGTCCGCATTGACAGGATGCTTTCATGCGGACGCCATAGCATGACGACGTGCGCCGGGAAGCGGCATGTATCCGATCGACGCGCATTGGCCCCGATAGTGCTGCAGCTCACACGCCGATGCCTGCGGCGAAACGCGCACCCGAGGTGCTCAGTGGTAACGGCGAAGCAACCCTGCCAGTTTCCCCTGCACCTGAACCTGGTGCGCGCCATAGATCTGGGGTTCGTACGCCGCATTGGCGGGGTCGAGCCGCACGCGCGCGCCATCGGGCCGGAAATATTTCAGCGTCGCCTCGCTGTCGTCGATCAGGGCCACCACGATCTCGCCGTCACGGGCGGTGCTGGTCTTGCGGATCAGCGCATAGTCGCCGTCAAGGATGCCCGCCTCGACCATCGAGTCACCCGACACCTCGAGCGCATAATGTTCGCCTGGCCCGAGCAGCGCCGCGGGGACGGGAAGCGTCATGTCGCGTTCCATGGCCTCGATCGGCATGCCCGCCGCGATGCGGCCGTGCAGCGGCAGCTCGATGATGTCGTTGGCGGGCTGCGGCAGACGCTTCGGCAGTTCGATGACATTGTCGGGGATCGCGACGTCGGTCTTCGCGACGGGTGCCCTGGCAACCACACCGCCCTCGGGCAGCTTCGTCACTTCGAGCGCGCGGGCGCGATTCGGCAGGCGGCGGATGAACCCGCGTTCCTCGAGCGCCGAAATCAGGCGGTGAACGCCAGATTTCGACTTCAGATCGAGCGCTTCCTTCATTTCCTCGAACGAGGGCGAGACGCCGGTTTCAGCCAGTCGGTCGTTAATGAAACAGATCAGCTCGTGCTGTTTACGGGTCAGCATTTCGGGTCCTCCGCGGGAACGAACGCGAAACGCCTAGGGAACATCGGAATCCGGGTCAAGCCCCTTTTGTTCCGCCCCAAGCCCTTGTGTCAATCGAACAGGATGGCCTCTACCGCTAGCCCTGCAGGCAGAGAGTCCGACCCTGCCGGCCGGACGATGAGCGCATCTGCCCTGGCGAGGCTCGACAGCACGCCGCTGTCCGTCGAGGGCAGGGGTGCGAGCGCGCCGCCATCCCACCGCGCGCGGACGAAATCGGTGCGGGGTCCGACAGCCGGCAAGGGCTCGCTGCACGTTGCCGCGATCCGGCGCGGCAGCGGATCGCGCGCGCCCGACAAATGGCGGACGAGCGGCAACAGGAACAGGGTCGCGGTCGCAAAGGCGCTGACCGGATTGCCGGGCAGGCCCAGCACGATCGTGGCGCCCAGTCGGCCAGCCATCAGCGGTTTGCCCGGCCGCATGGCCACTTTCCAGAAGTCGAGGGTGGCACCCAGGGCAAGCAGCACCGGCCGCACGAGGTCGTGGTCGCCGACCGAGGCCCCGCCGCTGGTGACGAGGACGTCGCAATCATCGGCCCGCGCGAACGCTTCTGCCAGCGCCGCGCGATCGTCGGCCACGATGCCAAGGTCGACGAGATCAACCGGCAGGCCCTTCAGCAGGGCGGCGAGCATCGGCGCGTTCGAATTGGGGAGACGGTCGTCGCCGGCGTCCGCCCCCGGCGGCACGAGTTCGTCGCCCGTGGACAGCATCGCGACCCGAATGCGGCGGCGGACCGCGATCTGGCCATGGCCGCCCATGACCGCCAGCGCGAGCGCCGCTGGGCCGAGCGCGTCGCCGGCCACCAGCAAGCGGTCCCCGGTCGCAAAGTCGGAGCCCGCCCGCCGGATGTGCGCGCCGAGCCGGGGCGGACCTTCGCCGCTTTGTGTCAGTGCATCGCCGTCGCGGACGACGTCCTCTTGGATGATGATGGTGTTGGCGCCGTGGGGCACGGCGGCGCCGGTGAAGATGCGCACCGCGTCCCGGCTCGACACCTCGCCGTCGAAGGGTGTTCCCGCCGCGGACTCGCCCGTGACGCGCCAGGGACCGGGCAGGTCGGCGTAGCGGATCGCATAGCCATCCATCGCGGACAGGTCGCGCGCCGGCTGGGTGCGGCGCGCAATGATGTCGTGCGCGGCCCAGCGTCCGGCAGCATTGCCGATATCGACCGTCTCGAGCGCGGCCGGCGTGCCGAGCGCGAGGATGCGCGCCAAGGCTTCCTCGGGCGTGATCACGACGCCCAGTCGCCCGACTTGCCACCGGTCTTGGCGCGCAGCCGGATGCCCTCGATGCACATGCCGCGGTCCATGGCCTTGGCCATGTCGTAGAGTGTGAGCAGCGCGACCGACACGGCCGTCAGCGCCTCCATCTCGACGCCGGTGGGCCCCGTCACGCGCGCGGTCGCCGTCGCGGTGATCGCGGTGTCGCCGAGCACGAAGTCCAGTGTCACCGACGATAATGAAAGCGGGTGACAAAGCGGGATCAGCTCGCTCGTTTTCTTGGCGGCCATGAGTCCGGCGATGCGGGCGACAGCAAGGACATCGCCCTTTTTGGCGGTACCGTCCCGAATGGCCGCGAGCGCCTGCGGGGACATGTCGATCCGCCCTTCGGCCACCGCCTCGCGCACGGTATCGGCCTTGGCGGAGACATCGACCATGCGCGCGGCGCCGCTATCGTCGAGGTGGGTCAGCCCCGTCATGCGCCGTTCAGTAGCTGGCGAGTTGCCGCCGCGACATCGGCCTGGCGCATCAGTGTCTCGCCGACGAGGAAGGTGCGGACGCCGTGTTCGCTCATCGCCAGCAGGTCGCCATGGCCGGTCAGCCCGCTTTCGGCGACGAAGGTGACATCGGCCGGTGCGCGACCCACAAGTTCATAAGTACGCGCAAAATCGACCGAGAAGTCCCTGAGATCGCGGTTGTTGACGCCAATGAGCCGCGAGCGCAACCGGAGCGCGCGCTCGAGTTCGGCAGCGTCGTGCACTTCGACGAGCACGTCCATGCCGCGGCCGATCGCCGCGCTCTCCAGCTCGGCGGCGAGTGCGTCATCGACAGCGGCCATGATGACGAGGATCGCGTCGGCACCCAGCGCGCGCGCCTCGGCGACTTGCCAGGGATCGAGCATGAAATCCTTGCGCAGGACGGGCAGGGTGCACGCTGCGCGCGCCGCCACCAGATAATCCTCGTGCCCCTGGAAATAGGGCGCATCGGTCAGGACGGAAAGGCATGCCGCGCCGCCGGCCTGATAGGCGGCGGCGTGCGAGGCGGGGTCGAAATCGGCGCGGATCAGGCCCTTCGACGGGCTGGCCTTCTTGACCTCGGCAATAAGCGCAAAGCCCGTCCGGGCCGCGCGGGTCAGCGCGGTATGGAAACCACGTGGTGCGGACTGCGCGGCGGCGCGGCCGTCGAGCGCATCGATCGACAGCCGCAGCTTGCGACGAGCCACTTCCGCACGCGTGGTTTCGCAGATTTCGGTCAGCTTGTTCATCGATAGGCGATCCAGCAGTCGAGGAGCGTGTTGGCAAGTCCCCGGTCCAGGGCTTCGGCCGCTTCCTCTATTCCGTCATGCCAGTCGCTGGCATGGCCCGCCACGATCAGCGCGCCCGCGGCGTTGAACAGCACGGCATCGCGATACGCGCCGGTCTCGCCCTTCAGCATCCGGCGCAGTGCCGCGGCATTGAACGCGGCATCGCCGCCCCGCAGGGCGACCAGCGCGTGGCGCGACAGGCCGACCTCCTCGGGCGTGACCTGAACCGGGACGTGGCCAAGGCGCAGCACGGTGCTGGGTCCCCCGACCGAAAGTTCGTCGAGCGGCTCATGTCCCGCGACGAGCATGGCATCGGCCATGCCGAGCAGGGCCAGCGCCTCGGCATAGACCGGCAGGAAATCGGGTCGCGCCACGCCGATCAGCTGGCGGGTGACGCGGGCCGGGTTGCAGGCCGGGCCGGTAAGGTTGAAGATCGTGCGCCGCTGGATCGACTTGCGGATGGGCGCCAGGCGGGCAAGTGCCGGATGGTGCTTTTGCGCGAAGAGAAACGCAATGCCGAGATCGGCAAGGGTCGCTTCGGCCGTCGCCGACGCGCGGTCGAGGTCAAGCCCGAGCGCCTCGAGCGTGTCCGCACCGCCGGCCTGTGACGAAGCCGCACGATTGCCGTGCTTGGCTACGGGAACGCCACAGGCCGCGACGACGATGGCGACGGCCGTCGACACATTGACGCTGTTGCTCATGTCGCCCCCGGTCCCGCAGACATCGATGGCACCTGCCGGCGCGGCGACGGGGACCATGCGCGCGCGGATCGCCGTGATGGCGGCGGCAATCTCGATCGGGGTTTCGTCGCGCAGCGACATGGCCAGCAGGAAGTCGCGGATCTCGTCGTCATCGGCGGCACCGTCGAGCATAGCGTCGAAGGCATCGCGCGCCGCGTCGGCGGTCAGTGGCATCGACGCATCGGGCAGGGTCACGTGCACGCCTTAACCTGCAGGCCGGCCAGGCGCATGAAGTTCGCGAGCATCGCGTGGCCATGTTCGGTCGCAATGCTTTCGGGGTGGAACTGGACGCCATGGATCGGCAGGGTCGCATGCCGAAAGCCCATGACATGGTCGTCGTCGCTCGTTGCGTTGACAATCAGGTCAACCGGGATGTCCTCGACGACGAGCGAGTGGTAACGCGTGGCGGTGAAGGGCGACGGCAGGTCGGTGAAGAGGCCGCTGCCATCGTGCGACACCGCGCTCGTCTTGCCGTGCATCAGCCCCCCGCGCACGACCTGCCCGCCGAAATGCTGGCCGATCGCCTGATGGCCGAGGCACACGCCAAGCAGCGGCCGCCCGGCATCGGCACATGCCGCGACGAGATCGAGCGAGATACCGGCCTCGTTCGGCGTGCAAGGCCCCGGCGAGATCAGGAACGCCTGCGCGCCCGAGGACATAGCCTGACCGACGCTAAGCGCGTCATTTCGCGCAACTTCCACCTCTGCGCCCAATTCCAGCATATAATGGACGAGGTTCCAGGTGAAGCTGTCATAGTTATCGATGACAAGGATCATGGCACCCCCATGCCGCAATCGCGCGCGGCTGCAAGTAGTCTTTAGCGTCAGACCGTTGTGCATAAAGGATCCCGGACCACACCGATGGCCTATCTCGACCCGAAGCCTCAATTTGCCATCAAGGACCGGTTGCGCAGCTGGTTCGAAGGCCGTGGCAACGCGATGGAGCCGGCAGCGGGAGAGAAGCCCAGCTGGCAGCAGAAGGTGTTCATGGAGGTCGGCAATTTCCTGTTCGACCACCGGCTGGATCCGACGCCCAACAATTACGACATGGCGTTCCAGTTCCGCATGGCGAACAATACGAAGCTGGTCGCCTCGATCCGCCAGGAAATCAGCCGGAAAGGCGTGCTCGATGCGGACGCCGCCGAGCGGATCTTCGCCGAATGCGGCGGTCCGATCAGCGCGGAGGCGCTTACCGATTTTGCCGAGCGCATCGAGGCCCAGGCCGAAGGGCTGACATCGATTGCCCATCAATCCGCCGACGATGCCAAGGATTTCAGTTCGGCGCTAGAGCGGGAATGCTCGGCGGGAGGCGAAGTTTCGGCGATCGTCGGCCTGACGCAGGCGATGGTCGCACGGACGCGCCACGCCGAGGCGCAATTGCTTCACGCCCAGAACCAGCTGAACGGCTTGCGGTCCAGCCTTGTCGATGCACGGCGCGCCGCCGACGTCGATCCGCTGACCGACCTGCCAAACCGGCGCGCCTTCAAGCGGAACCTCGAAGCGCTGATCGACAAGTCGCATGCAACGGGCAAACCGCTGTCCCTTGGCTTTTGCGACATCGATCATTTCAAGATCTTCAACGATACCCATGGTCACGAAACCGGCGATCGCGTGCTCCGCTACGTGGCCGCGACGCTCGCCCAGGCCTTTGAATCGCGCGGCATGGTCGGTCGGTTCGGGGGCGAGGAGTTCCTCGTGGCGCTGCCTGACTTGCCCCTAGCCGATGCGCGCGACGCCATCGACGCGACGCGCAAGAAACTGTCCGATCGCCACCTGTTCGCGGCCGCCGACCATGCGGCGCTGGGTACGGTAACCTTTTCGGCCGGTGTCGCGACGATCATGAAGGGCGACGGCTCGGCGGAAATATTGCGCCGTGCGGATGAAGCGCTCTACCGGGCCAAGGCGGCCGGGCGGAACTGCGTCGTCACCGGCTGACCGGGCGTTGCATCACTGGCCGAAACGGGCTTCCCCGGCCACCCGCACCGCTTCGCGCGCGGCCGCCATCAGCGCGCCGGCCTTTGCCTCACATTCGCGCTGTTCATAGTCCGGGTTCGAATCCGCGACGATGCCGGCGCCCGCCTGCACGTGCATGACACCGTCCTTCACGACCGCGGTCCGCAAGACGATGCAGCTGTCCATATTGCCGTCCGGCGAGAAATAGCCGACGCCGCCGGCATAGGCACCGCGCGTTTCGGGTTCGAGCTCGGCAATTATCTCGCATGCGCGCACTTTCGGCGCCCCGCTTACCGTGCCGGCGGGGAAGCCGGCGAACAGCGCGTCGAGGGCATCGCGGAGCGGTGACAGCCTACCCACGACATTCGACACGATATGCATCACATGGCTGTAGAACTCGACGGTGTAGCTGTCCGTTACGGTCACGCTGCCCGCCACGGCCACCCGCCCCACGTCGTTGCGGCCCAGGTCGAGCAGCATCAGATGCTCGGCGCGCTCCTTTGGATCGGCCAGCAGGCTGGCGCGGTTCTCGGCATCTTCGACCGCCGTCCGGCCCCTTGGCCGGGTGCCGGCAATGGGCCGGATCGTGACTTCGTCGTCGCGCACGCGGACGAGAATCTCGGGACTGGAGCCGGTGAGCGCAAAGCCCGGCAGGTCGAGATGGTAAAGGAATGGCGACGGGTTGATCCGGCGCAGCGCGCGGTAGAGGTCGAATGGCGGCAAGGTGAAGGGCAGGGTGAAACGTTGGGCAAGCACCACCTGAAAGATATCGCCCGCGTTGATATAGTCCTTTGCCCGGGCGACCATCGTGGCATAGCGGCCCGGGGGGAGGACCGGCGTGGGATCGACCCCCTGTCGTTCAGGCGGCAGGTCGGGGCGGGACCGTCCACCGCTACCCAGAGCAGGATCCCGTTCGACAGCCTTCCCTGCTCCGACACTTTCCCTGGGAGGAAGAGGCTTGGCAAGCCGCGCCATGGTGGCTTCGATACGGTCCACGGCGTCCGCCACGCGCCCGCCCGGCCAGACCGGCGAGACGATGAACAGCCGGTCGGCGAGCCGGTCGAACACCAGTACGACCGTGGGGCGCACGAACATCATGTCGGGCAAATCGAGCGGGTTCGGTGCGGGACGCGGCAGATCTTCGACCAGGCCCACGGTTTCATAGCCGAAATAGCCCACCAGGCAGGCAAGCGCGCGCGGCAAGCCTTCGGGTACGTCGATGCGACACGCGGCAACGAGCGACCGCAGCGCTTCGAGCGTCGGCTGCGACAGCGCCGCGAACGCATTCCTGTCGGTCAGCCAGCCGTCGTTGATTTCGGCCTGCATGCCCTGCGCGCGAAAGACGAGGTCGGGCGCCAGGCCGATCAGACTGTAGCGTCCACGCACGGCGCCCCCCTCGACCGATTCGAGTAGGAAGTCGCCGCGCCCTCTTTCGATCAGCTTGAGTGCCGCCGAGACGGGGGTTTCGGTATCCGCGACCATGTCGCGCCAGACCAGGGCGGGCTTGCCGGCCGCGAGGGTCTGGCCTGCCGCCGCGTCGCGCGCAGCGACGACGTCGCTCACCGGGCGGTTTTCATCGGCCACCGCTCGTCAGCGTAGCCTTGAGCTTGGCAAGTCCGGCGTCGTTCCGCTTGGCGCCCACCCGCGCGCGAACGGCATTGGCGAACTGCTGGACATATTCCTCGCCGACCGAGCCCGACAATTGCTGTTGCGTGGCCTGCACGAGGCTCGGCGCCGTGCGCGCATCGCCTGCGACGATCTTGTCGAGATATACGACATACCAGCCCTGCTTGCCTTCGACCTGAAGCGCGCGGGCGCGCTTTTCGGGCATTGCGAACATCATCGCCAGCGGCGGCGGGGCCTTGCCCTGCGCCTGTGCCAGTTCGAGGCGACGGGCGCCGGCGGGCTGCACCGGGGGCAATGGCACGCCCTCGGCCTTGATCGCGGCGGCGAGCGGCGTGCCGCGGTTGACGGCCGCGACGATCCTGTCGGCCGCGGCCTTTGCCGCTTTCGATCCCTTGTCGGTCTGGACGTCGGCGGTGACCATGGGACGCAGCTCGGCCAGCGGCTTCGGTGCAGCGGGGATTTTGCGGTCCAGTTTCCAGAGCACATAGCCCGCATCGCCTGCGACGGTCGCCACGGCGGGATCGTCCTCGGGCTCGGCACGGAAGGCATCGTTCAGGAAGGCGGTAACCTCGGGACCGGCCTTGTAGCCGGGCGTCTCGATCGCGACGCCGCCACCGGTCAACGGGGGCGTCGCCGCGGGGGTCAGGCCGTGCTTCTTGACGAGCTCGTCGAATGTCACGCTCCGCCCCGCTTCATCCTCGAGGCCGACGATGAATTCGGCGATCAGCCGCTTTTCCTTCTGCGCCGTGACGTCGAGCGCCAGCTTCGCGCGTACGGCCGACAAGGGAGTCGCCGGGATGCTCTGGATCGCGTCGACGCGAACGACATGAAAGCCGAGACCCGAGCGTTCGACCGCGGCGAAGCTGCCCTTCGCCGCGGAGAAGGCGGCATCCGCGACCTTTGCTCCCGTCAGTTTCGCAAAATCGTCTTTCTCGGTCATCGCCACGGGCAGGGGATCACGCCCCACGCTCTTGCCGGCGTCGGCCATCGACATGCCGCCCCTGAGCTTGGCGAGCAGGTCGTTGGCCATTGCCTGGGTCGGCACGATGAACTGGGTGAAGGCGCGCTTGTCGCGCGCCTTGTAGGCCGGGTCCGCATTATACGCCGACTGGATCTCGGCGTCGGTGGCGGCCGCCTTGTCCGCGACGCGCGACTTGTCGAACCGGGCGTAGCGGACCACGCGCCGTTCCGGCAGGGTGTAGCGGGCGATGTTGCGCTGGTAAAAGGTCTGCAATTCCGTGTCGGTCGGTGCTAACCGGGGCTCGAAGGCTTTGCTGGGCACGACGGCGACCTGGCCGCTGCGGTTTTCGAGCAGGAGCGACGCATAGGGCAAGATCAGTTTTTCGGGCACGCGCGCCGCGCCTGCCGCGGGAATGGCCAGCATCTTGGTGAGCGCTTCGCGGGCGAAATCCTCGCGCACGATCTTCTCGCTCAGCTTGCGGCCCGCGAGGACCTGGGCGAACACGGTCTGGTCGAACTTGCCGGTCGGGCCATTGAAGGCGGGAATGCTCGCGATGGCGCCGTCGACCAGCTTCTTGCTGGCCACCATGCCCTGTTGTGCGGCGAAGATTTCGAGCGCGCGGCCGGTCATCGTGAGGTCGATGGTTTTCTCGACGCCGCCGCTGGCGACAAACTGGCTCATGTCCATTTCAGGATTGCGCTGTCGCTCGCCGTCGAGCTGGTTCTGGACGCGACGGGTGAGCTCGGCCTCCTCGATCGACTTGCCGCCCACCGTGGCCACCGCGCTGCCGCCGGTGAGCGACGAGGTGTCGAAACCGCTTTTCCCCTCGTACAAGGTCACGACGAACGCGATGAGGATCAGCGCGAAAATGCCGATACCGATCGGGGATTTCGAGAAACGGCGGAAAAGACCGAGCATGTTTTGACCTTGAGCGGGTGAGCCCGCCCCCATAGAGGCGGGGCATGACCTTTCGCAAGCTTATCGCAGGAAACTGGAAGATGCACGGCAGCTTGGCCGCGCTGGCCGAGCTCAGGGCCATTGCGGCCGCCGCGCGGGGCCGCAACGTGGATGTCGCGATCTGTCCGCCTTTTACGCTGATCGCGGCGGCCGCGGCGCAGGGCGGCGTCGCCATCGGCGCACAGGACTGCCACCCGGCGGCGAGCGGGGCGCATACCGGCTGCGTGTCCGCCCCGATGCTGGTCGAGGCGGGCGCAACATTCTGCATCGTCGGCCACAGCGAGCGACGCGCCGACAACCACGAAACCGATGCCGAGGTGAAGGCGAAGGCCGAAGCGGTCATTGCAGCCGGCATGACGGCCATCCTTTGCGTGGGCGAAACGTTCGAGCAGCGGCAGCGCGGGCGGGCGGGAGCGGTTGTCGAAGCGCAACTCGCCGGGTCGCTGCCTGACGCGCGGGACAAGCTGGTCATCGCCTATGAGCCGGTCTGGGCGATCGGCACCGGCCTGACGGCGTCGGCAGACGATGTCGCCGAGATGCACGCCGCCATTCGCGCCATCGTGGGGCCGGGCGTGCGCATTCTCTATGGCGGGTCGGTCAAGCCGTCGAACGCGGCGGTCCTGCTCCACGTCGCCAATGTCGACGGCGCGCTCGTCGGCGGGGCGAGCCTGACCGCGTCCGATTTCGTCCCGATCATAGAGGCCGCCTGACACAAGGTTGTAACGGGGGCCGTGCGCGGCTATCTGCGCGGCACTACCTTCATCACCAGATAGAAAACGCGCGCTCATGCTGACCTTCCTTCTCGTCGTCCAGGCGATCGTTGCCGTCCTGCTTGTCGGGGTCATCCTGATGCAGCAGTCCGAAGGCGGCGGGCTCGGCATGGGCGGCAGTCCGACCGGCCTGATGTCGGCGCGCGGTGCGGCCGATTTCCTGACGCGCGCAACCACGATCCTGGCGACGCTGTTCATCGGCCTGTCGATCCTCCATGCCATTCTCGCCACGCGGACCGGGGCCGGGGTCTCGACCGTCGATACGTCGCTCGCCCGACCGCAGGCACCCCTGGCGCCGCCGCCAGCCGCGCAGGCGCCGGCCGCGCAGCCGGGCGTGCCCATCGCCGGGCAGGCGACCGCACCCGCGCCGACGGTTCCGCTGGCCAACGTACCGGCGCCAACCACGGTGCCCATGGCGACGGCAAGGCCGAAGACCGAGGCCGCGCCTGTGCGCGCGCCGCGGCCGGCGCCGCGCAACGAGGCCGCGCCTGCGGCAGCGCCCCCGCCGGTCACGTCGACGGTGACACCGTCGATACCCAGGGCAGCGCCGGTGACGGCACCGTCGACGACCCAAGGTCCGCCGTCCAATTCCAACTAATTTGCGTTTGCCGAGATTCGCTGCCTTGCCCTTTGCGGGCAGGGACCGCTAAGCGCATCCTCCCATGGCGCGGTTCATTTTCATTACCGGCGGCGTGGTTTCCTCGCTTGGCAAAGGGCTGATGGCGGCATCGCTTGCCGCCCTGTTGCAGGCGCGCGGTTACCGTGTCCGGATCCGGAAGTTCGACCCCTATCTCAACGTCGATCCGGGCACGATGTCGCCCTACCAGCATGGCGAAGTCTATGTGACCGACGACGGGGCGGAAACCGACCTCGACCTCGGCCATTACGAGCGTTTCACCGGCGTCGCGTCGCGCCAGTCGGACAACGTCACCTCGGGCCGCATTTACCAGCAGATCATCCAGCGCGAGCGGCGCGGCGACTATCTCGGCGCGACGGTGCAGGTCATCCCCCACGTCACCGACGCGATCAAGGCCTTTGCCCTTAACGACATCGAGGATCTGGACTTCGTTTTGTGCGAGATCGGCGGGACGGTCGGCGACATCGAATCGCTGCCGTTCATCGAGGCGATCCGCCAGCTCCGCAACGAACTCGGGCGCGGCAACAGCGTATCGATCCATGTGACGCTGGTCCCGTTCATCGCGGCGGCGGGCGAACTGAAGACCAAGCCGACGCAGCACAGCGTGCGCGAGCTGGCGGCCCTCGGCGTGCAGCCCGACGTGCTTGTCTGCCGTTGCGAACAGCCCCTGCCCGAAACCGAGCGCGCCAAGATCGCGTTGTTCTGCAACGTGCGCAAGGAAGCGGTAATTCCCGCGCTCGACGCGAAATCGATCTACGCCGTTCCGTTGCAATATCACCGCGAGGGCCTCGACGAGGAAGTGCTGCGCGCCTTCGGCATCGAGCCGGTCACCGATCCCGAGCTTTCGCGCTGGTCGGAGATCGAGGAGCGCCTTGGCAATCCCGAGGGCGAAGTTACCGTGGGGGTCGTCGGCAAATATGTCGGGTTGCCTGACGCCTATAAGTCGCTGCACGAAGCGCTCGTCCACGGCGGCATCGCGAACAAGGTCAAGGTCAACATCAAGTGGCTCGATGCCGAGCTGTTCGAAGGTGACCAAGACCCGGCAGCGCAGCTCGAGCCGATGAACGCCATTCTGGTTCCCGGCGGCTTTGGCGAGCGCGGGTCCGAAGGCAAGATCGCCAGCGTCCGCTTCGCGCGCGAACGCGCCGTGCCCTTCTTCGGCATTTGCCTCGGCATGCAGATGGCCTGCATCGAAGGCGCGCGGAACACCGCCGGGATCGCCGGCGCATCGACCACCGAATTCGGCGAGACGTCCGAACCCGTCGTCGGCCTGATCACCGAGTGGATGGGGGCAGAGGGTATCAACAAGCGCGCGGCCGGCGGCGACCTGGGCGGCACCATGCGCCTGGGGGCTTATCCAGCGACATTGGGGGGAAACAGCCAGGTTGCGAGCATCTACGGCACGACCGAAATCAGCGAGCGCCACCGCCACCGCTATGAAGTGAACGCGCATTACAAGGACGCGCTCGAGTCCAACGGCCTCATCTTTTCGGGCATGTCGCCCGACGGCACGCTCCCTGAAATCGTCGAGCGGCCCGACCACCCCTGGTTCGTCGGCGTGCAGTTTCACCCCGAGCTTAAGTCGAAGCCGTTCGCGCCGCATCCGCTGTTCGCCAGCTTCATCGCCGCCGCCGTGAAGCAGTCCCGGCTGGTCTGACACCCGACATCGCTGTCATGGGCCGTCACCTTTCAGCGGCGATAGATTTGCTCGCTTCCTAAACCCGAGAGGATCGGTGGAGTATCGACCCACCATATGGGGAGTCGTTCATGCGCCGCGTCCTTTTTCGTGCCATTCTGTTTGCAACCGTCACCGCACCGCTCCCCGTATTCGCCCAGTCGGAAACGCCCGCAGCCACCGAGCAGGCGAGCGACGCCATTGTCGTCACCGCGCGCCGCCGTGAGGAATCACTGCAGGACGTACCGCTGCCGGTCAGCGTGTTCAGCGAGAAGCAACTAACCTCGACGGGCACCTACAACATCAGCCGGGTGGCGCAGATCCAGCCGGTCATCCAGTATTACGCGTCCAATCCGCGCAATTCGGCGATCAACATTCGCGGGCTCGGGGCGCCGCTCGGCCTCACCAACGACGGCATCGAGCAGGGCGTGGGCCTCTACATCGACCAGGTTTACTACAGCCGGCCGGCGTCTTCGGCGTTCGATTTCATCGATACCGAGCAGATCGAAGTGCTGCGCGGGCCGCAGGGAACACTGTACGGCAAGAACACGACGGCAGGCGCCATCAACATTCGCACGCGCGCCCCAAGCTTTACACCCGAGGCAAGGATCGAGCTGTCGGGCGGCAATTACGACTTCTTCCAGGGCAAGGCGTCGGCCTCGGGCCCGATCACCGACACGCTGGCGATACGGCTCGGCGTTTCGGAAACGACGCGGCGCGGTACCGTGTTCAACGTCCGCTCCAACCAATGGACCAATTCTCTCGACAATCTCGGCTTTCGCGGCAGCTTGCTCTACACGGGGATAGAAGGGCTGAAACTGACACTGTCGGCCGACTATGCGACGCAGGATCCCAAGGGGTATACTCAGGTTGCGGTCCGCACTTTCCCGACGCTGCGCGCTGCCAACCGTCAGATCGGCGCGCTCTTTTCGGCACTGAATTACACGCTGCCCTATACGAGTCCCTACCAGCGGATCACGGACGTCGACACCGCATTGCAGGCGCGCCAGTATCTGGGCGGGGCCTCGCTTGTTGCCGAACTCGACGTGGGCGACAGCACGCTGACCTCGGTCACGGCCTGGCGCTTCTGGACATGGCGCCCGGCAAGCGACCGCGACTTCATCGGCCTGCCGATCACCGCGATTTCGGCGAACAATTCGGACCAGCGCCAGCTCACGCAGGAATTCCGTTTCGCCACCAGCGGCAAGAACAAGGTCGATTTCGTTGCCGGCGTGTTCGGGTATCGCCAGACGATCAAGACGCTCGGGTTCCAGGCGCAGGGTGCGGCGGCGAACCTGTTCACCAACGGGCCGGCAAGCGCGACGAACGCCAATGGCGCGAACGCCTTCGTGCTCGACGGGTTGACGCAGACCAATCGCATCGCGTTCGAAAACAACAGTCTTGCGGCCTATGGCCAGCTGACCTGGAACGTGACCGACACGCTACGTATCCAGCCCGGGGTGCGCTTCAACTACGACACCAAGGATGCCAGCTATAACGCCACCGTGACCGGGGGGCGGATCAGCCCGACCCTTTCCCCGCCCCAGACGGCGGCCCAGCAACTCGCGCAGCAGGCAGCCGCGCTCCCGGCGCAGTCCTACACGGCGCGCTATCGCGACTTCAATGTGTCGGGCGACATCAACATTTCGTGGCGGCCGGTCGACGATGTCATGTTCTACGGCGTCTACGCGCGCAGCTTCAAATCGGGCGGCGTCAACCTGAACGGTCTCCCGTTCCTCGCCGATGGGGTTACCGTGGCGACGTCGCTTGCCCAAGTGAGGCCTGAGGCGGTCGACCATTTCGAGGCGGGCGTGAAGACGCAGTTCTGGAATCGCAAGATCACCGTCAATCTCACGGCCTATCATACCAAGGTGAAGGACTATCAGGTCACCGTCTCCAACGGCGCGATCGGCATCGTCCGCGGCTATCTCGCCAATGCCGATGTGCGCATCCAGGGTGTCGAGGGTGAACTCAGCATCCGACCGACCGAACGCTTCACCGGCTATCTCAATTTCGCTTATAATGACGGCATCTTCTCGCGCTTTCCGGACGCGCCTATCCCGGTTGAATGTACCGGCGTGACGGCGGCGACAAGCGCGTTGCCGGGCATCTGCCAGGGGACGATCGCCGGGTTCAAGGACATCAGCGGCGCGCAATTCCCCGGCGTGTCGAAATGGTCGCTGGCCTGGGGCGGCGAATTCAACCTGCCGGTCGGCGGACATGACGCACAGCTCTATGTCGGGGCCGATGCCAGCTACCGGTCGTCCTATTCGTCGATCGCGACGCCTTCGCCCTATTTCGTGGTCGACGGCTACAGCATCGCCAATTTCCGGGCCGGCTATCGCGACGGCAACAACTGGAACATCTTCGGCTGGGTCAAAAATGCGCTGAAGGCGAACTATCTAGAATTTCTCTCGAACCAGCCCGGCAACAACGGACTGGTCGTCGGGCAGCTCGGCGACCCGCGCACCTATGGGATCACGGTGGCGAAAAAGTTCTGATCGCGTTACCACAATGCCCCGGGCCAATGGCAGTCGCCCCTCGAGACGCCCCAGCCGTCCAAGTACTGCCTTGTCCGCCCGCGCGTGCCCGCGCGGGCCTGCAAGGCGTTGACCCATGACTCATGCCGTCACCTTCCGCGAAGCCACCCGCGTCTGGTTGCGCATCGCGCTGCTCAGCTTCGGCGGACCTGCAGGACAGATCGCGGTCATGCACCGCATCCTGATCGATGAGAAGAGGTGGATCGGCGAGCAGCGCTTTCTCCATGCGCTCAATTTCTGCATGCTGCTGCCGGGGCCGGAAGCGCAGCAACTGGCGACCTATATCGGCTGGCTGCTTCACGGCGTGCGAGGCGGGCTGGTGGCGGGCGCGCTGTTCGTGCTGCCGGGGGCGCTTGCAATCCTCGCATTGTCCTTTGTCTACGTGCAATTCGGCAACATAGGGCCTGTCGAGGCGCTGTTCTTCGGCCTGAAGGCGGCCGTGCTCGCCATTGTCGTGCAGGCGGTCCTGCGGATCGGGGGCAGGGCGCTGACGTCGACGGGGAGCCGCATGCTGGCCGCGGCGGCCTTTATCGCGATCTTCCTTTTCGCGGCGCCCTTTCCTCTGATCGTTGCCGGTGCGGCGCTGGTTGGCTGGATTGCCGGGCAGCGGGGAAGCCGCGCCTTTTCAGGCGGCGGCCATGGCGGGGCGGGGGCGGGGCTTGCCGATTGCGACTCGGCGCTCGGGGACGGTCCCGTGCTGCATCCCGCGTCGCGGACGCGCAACGCTGCCCTGATCCTTGGCGCATTGTGGCTGTTGCCCGTCGGCGCTCTTGCGCTGTTTGCGCCGCAAAGCGTCTGGACCGATATTGCGAGTTTCTTCAGTCGCATGGCCGTCGTCACCTTCGGCGGCGCCTATGCCGTGCTCGCCTATGTCGCGCAGCAGGGGGTCGCGCATTATCACTGGCTGACCCCGCGCGAGATGCTCGACGGCCTGGGGCTGGCGGAAACGACACCGGGGCCGCTGATCATGGTCACCCAGTTCGTGGGGTTCCTCGGCGCGTTTCGAGCGTCGACGGGGTTGCCGCCGCTGGTCGCAGGCACGCTGGGCGCGTTGCTGACGACCTGGGTGACGTTTCTTCCGTGCTTCGTGTGGATTTTTGCCGGCGCGCCGTACATCGAACGGTTGCGCGGCAATGCCATGCTGGCCTCGGCGCTTGGGGCGATCACCGCGGCCGTCGTCGGCGTGATCCTGAATCTCGCCATCTGGTTCGCGTTGCATTTCCTGTTCGCGCGGGTGGCAAACGTGCGCACCGGGCCGCTCCACCTTGATGCGCCAGTGCTCGCCAGCTTCGATCCGCTGGCGGCCGGGCTCTCGCTGCTCGCGATCGTCTGGTTGTTCGTTCTCAAGCGTAGCGTTTTCGAGACGCTGGCCGTGGTCGCGGCGGGCGGGCTGGTGCTGAAGCTCGTGCTGGCCTGAAACGTCGAATGCCCGGGTCTTGCGACCCGGGCACCCGCGTGACGATTGCTCGTCAGCCCCCTTGACTGATCCCGTCCCGGCTCAACGCGCTCCCCTGTGGGCGTGCGGAGCCGAAACATCCCTGAACCGCGGCCGATGACCGTCATGTCAGGCCTATGACGCTAGGGTAGGGTTATTCGATTGTCATCCATCCAAAGCAGGTCGCGCAACGATTGGCGGTTACCTGTGTGAATCGCGCAACACCCGGTGCGGTGGTGTGATTTCGGCCCTGTGGTTGCCTGTACCGCCGCGCGGCTCTAACGACCCGGCCATGCTGTTGTCCCCCTATGAAACGATGATCGCACGGCGCTACCTGCTGCCGGGGCGCAGCGAGGCGTTCATCGCGATCGTTGCCTCGATCAGCCTCGTCGCTGTCGCGTTGGGCGTTGCGGCACTCGTCATCGTGATGAGCGTGATGAACGGCTTTCGCGCCGAACTGTTCGACAAGACGATCGGGCTCAACGGCCATGCCGTCGTGCAGGGCTATGGCGGGCGGCTCGCGGGCTGGCAGGAAATCGCCGAAATGGCGCGCAAGACGCCCGGCGTGGTGTCGGCAACCCCGCTGATCGAGCAGCCGCTGATGGCCACGTACAATGGCCGTGTCGAAGGCGTGCTGGTCCGCGGCGAGCGGCTCGCCGACATGCAGACGAACAAGACGTTCGAAGTGAAGGCCGGCAAGATGTCGGACGTCACCGTCGGCAGCGGCAACATCGCCATCGGTTCGCGCTTGGCGGAGATGCTGGGCGCACAGGTCGGCAGCACGATCAGCCTCATTTCGCCCGACGGCCAGACGACCCCCTTCGGCAGCGTGCCGCGTATCGTCGGCTACCGTGTCGCCGCGATTTTCGAGATCGGGCTGTACGACTATGACAAGGCCTTCATCATGATGCCGATCCCCGACGCGCAGCAATTGCTGTTGCTCGGCGACCAGGTCGGCATGGTCGAGGTGCAGACGACCGACGCCGACAATGTCCAGAACATCCTGCGCCCCCTCGCCAAGCAGGTGGGCGAACGCGCCGTCGTCACTGACTGGCGCCAGATGAACGCCGCGCTGTTCGAGGCGCTGGCGGTCGAGCGCGTGGCCATGTTCGTGGTGCTTTCGATCATCATCCTCGTCGCGGTGTTCAACATCCTGTCGTCGCTGATCATGCTCGTGCGCGCCAAGACCCGCGACATCGCGATCCTGCGAACGATGGGGGCGACGCGGGCTTCGCTGGTCAAGATCTTCGTCGTTGTCGGTACCACCATTGGTGCGCTGGGCACGCTGACGGGTCTCGCACTCGGGTTCGTGTTCCTGTTCTTCCGCCAGAATGTCGTCGATTTCGTCCAGCTCGTGACCGGCCAGAATCTGTGGGACCCGTCGATCCGCTTCCTCACCGAGCTGCCGTCGAAGACCGACCCGATGGAAGTCGCGGCCATCACGGTCATGGCGCTGCTGTTCAGCTTTCTTGCGACGCTCTACCCGGCAATGAAGGCCGCGGGCACCGATCCGGTGCAGGTCCTGCGCTATGAGTGACGTCCTCCACGTCACCGGCCTGACCCGCAGCTTCAAGCAGGGAAGCGCGGTCATCGAGGTGCTGCGCGGCGTCGACCTCCACGTGGCGCCGGGCGAGATCGTGGCGCTGCTCGGGCCGTCGGGCTCGGGCAAGTCGACCATGCTCCAGGCCGTCGGCCTGCTCGAAGGCGGGTTCGAGGGATCGATCCGCATCGCCGGCGAGGAAGCGGCGCGGCTCGACAATGACGGGCGGACGCGGCTGCGGCGCGACGCCATCGGCTTCGTCTACCAGTTCCACCATCTGCTCCCCGATTTCAGCGCGGCCGAAAACGTCGTCCTGCCGCAACTGATCGCGGGTAAGCCGCGCGCGGACGCCGAAGTCCGCGCCGAGAAGCTGCTGAGCGCGCTCGGCCTTGCCGCGCGGTTGACGCACAAGCCCTCGCAGCTTTCGGGCGGCGAGCAACAGCGGGTCGCCGTGGCGCGCGGCCTCGCCAACGCCCCCGCACTGATCCTCGCCGACGAGCCGACCGGCAACCTCGACGAGGCGACGGCCGACATCGTCCTGAGCGAGTTCTTGCGGCTGGTACGCGGCGAAGGCGCGGCCGCGCTGGTTGCGACGCACAATGAGCGGCTGGCGGCGAAGATGGACCGGGTGGTCCGGCTGCACGAGGGGCGGTTGGGCTAACCTTACCTCTCCCCTGCGGGGAGAGGTCCCTCGCGCGGAGCGCGGGAGGGTGAGGGGTCGAATGCGGCCGTACGCGTCATGGCCCCTCACCCCGCCGCGCTTCGCGCGTGTCGCCCTCTCCCCTTAAGGGAGAGGGGAAAAGCTAGACCAACGCCCCCTTCACCAGTGCGCTCGCCTTGCTCATGTCGAGCTGGCTCGAATGGCGTTCCTTCAGCGCGGCCATCACGCGGCCCATGTCCTTCACGCCCGCGGCGCCGAGCTCCACCTTGATCGCCTCGATTGCGAGCAATGTCTCCGCCTCGCTGAGCTGTTGCGGCAAGAACCGTTCGATGACCGCAACTTCGGCCGCTTCCTTGTCGGCCAGTTCCTGGCGGCCGCCGTCGGTGAACATCTGGATCGATTCGCGGCGCTGCTTCACCATTTTCTGCAGCACCTCGACCACGACGGCGTCGTCGTCGGCGGGGCCTTTTCCGGTCCGCATCTCGATGTCGCGGTTCTTGATCGCCGACATCATGAGGCGAACGGCCGCCAGCGTTTCCTTGTCGCCGGCCTTCATCGATGCGGTCTGCGCCGCGAGTATTTCGTCTCTGATCATGGGCGCGCCTATACGCAGCGGTTGACCGCGCGGCAATGCGGCCCTAGCGAACGGCGCTTAGCGACATCGTTGTCCGACCCCCTAACGGAGTGCCTTTCCGCATGCCCAAGAACACGCGCGCGACCGGAATATTGGTGCTGGCCGATGGTACGGCAATTCGCGGACGCGGTTTCGGGGCACAGGGCGTCGCTGTGGGAGAGGTCTGCTTCAACACCGCGATGACCGGCTATCAGGAAGTGATGACCGATCCGTCCTACGCAGCGCAGATCGTCGCCTTTACCTTTCCGCACATCGGCAATGTCGGCACGAACGTCGAGGACATGGAGGCGACCAACCCGCATGCGGTCGGCTGTATCGTGCGCGAGGCTGTGACGGGCCCGTCTAACTGGCGCGCGACCGGCGGCTTCGATGCGTGGCTGAAGACCAACGGGCGCATCGGCCTGGCGGGCGTCGACACCCGCGCGCTCACGCGCCGCATCCGCGAGCTGGGCCCGCCCAACGCCGTCATCGCGCATCGCGCCGACGGCGAGTTCGACCTCGACGAGCTGGTGGCGCTCGCCCGCGACTGGACGGGGCTGGAGGGCAACGACCTCGCCAAGCCAGTGACGACCTTGCAGACATACCAGTGGGACGAGGGGCTTTGGACGCTCGGCAAGGGCTATCACGCCGCGGTCGGGCCCGCGACGGGACCCAAGGTCGTTGCCATCGACTACGGGCTGAAGCGCAACATTCTGCGCAATCTCGTCGACGTCGGCTGCCAGGTGACCGTCGTCCCCGCGACCGCGAGTTTCGACGACATCATGGTGCACGAGCCGCAGGGCCTCTTCCTCTCGAACGGCCCCGGCGATCCCGCCGCCACCGGCGAATACGCCGTGCCGGTGATCCGCAAATGGCTCGAGACGGGGAAGCCGCTGTTCGGCATCTGCCTCGGCCATCAGCTCCTCGGCCTCGCCGTCGGGGCGCGGACGACCAAGATGCACCAGGGCCACCGCGGCGCGAACCACCCGGTGAAGCGCCTGGCCGACGGTCGCGTCGAGATCACCAGCATGAACCACGGCTTCGCGGTCGAACGCGCGAGTCTCCCCACCAATGCGCGCGAAACGCATGTGTCGCTGTTCGACGGCAGCAACTGCGGCTTCGAGCTGACCGACACCTCGGCGTTCAGCGTGCAATACCACCCCGAAGCCAGCCCCGGCCCGCAGGACAGCCACTATCTGTTCGAGCGGTTTGTGGGGGAAATGGGCGTGGACCGGTGATCGATCCGACGCGATTGGCCGACGAGCTAGCAGCAGATCGCGACGTTCTCGAGTCGCTAGCTGCCAATGGGGATACCAGCAGCGTCACACGGCCTATTGATCTGCACTTCAAGGGCGCGCGTGATGCAATCGAGCAACTTGCCGACGACGTTGAAGGTCTAAGCCTGCGCTTCGTTGGATTCAACGTGTATGAAGACGGCGAGTGGTCGGTCGATCTGCAGACCGATGGCACGACCGACTTTGCATCGATTGAGCAGCTCACGCGTAAGGCTCTGGAAATCGAAATCAGTCACGACGTCGAATACGATGGGTGGGGCTGCGTCAATCAAACTGGACCGAAGCACTAATGCCCAAACGCACTGACATCTCCTCCATCCTCATCATCGGCGCGGGCCCCATCGTCATCGGGCAGGCGTGCGAGTTCGATTATTCGGGCACGCAGGCGGTCAAGGCGCTGAAGGCCGAGGGGTATCGCATCGTCCTGGTTAATTCGAACCCGGCGACGATCATGACCGATCCCGAACTCGCCGACGCGACCTATATCGAGCCGATCACGCCCGAAATCGTGGCGAAGATCATCGAGAAGGAGCGGCCGGACGCGGTGCTGCCGACGATGGGCGGGCAGACCGCGCTCAACACGGCGCTCGCGCTGTTCGTCGACGGCACGCTCGAAAAATACGGTGTCGAGATGATTGGCGCCGATGCCGAGGCGATCGACAAGGCCGAGGACCGGATGAAATTCCGCGAGGCGATGACCAAGATCGGCCTTGAAAGCGCCCGCAGCGGCATTGCGCACAGCTATGACGAGGCGCTCGAAATCCTCGAGCGCACCGGGCTGCCGGCGGTGATCCGCCCCAGCTTCACCATGGGCGGGACGGGCGGGGGCATCGCCTATAACCGCGCCGAGTTTGAGGACATCGTGCGCGGCGGGCTCGATGCGTCGCCGACCACCGAAGTACTGATCGAGGAATCGCTCCTCGGTTGGAAAGAATATGAGATGGAGGTCGTCCGCGACCGGAACGACAACGCCATCATCATCTGTTCGATCGAGAACATCGACCCGATGGGCGTCCACACGGGCGATTCGATCACCGTCGCGCCCGCGCTGACGCTGACGGACAAGGAATACCAGATCATGCGCAACGCGAGCATCGCGTGCCTGCGCGAGATCGGGGTGGAGACCGGCGGGTCGAACGTGCAGTTCGCGGTGAACCCCGCCGATGGCCGCCTGATCGTGATCGAGATGAACCCGCGCGTGTCGCGCTCCTCTGCACTCGCATCGAAGGCGACCGGCTTCCCGATCGCCAAGGTCGCGGCGCTGCTGGCGGTCGGCTACACACTCGACGAGATCATGAACGACATCACCGGCGCGACACCGGCGTCGTTCGAGCCGACCATCGACTATGTCGTCACCAAGATCCCGCGCTTCGCCTTCGAAAAATTCAAGGGCGCCGAGCCGCTGCTGTCGACCGCGATGAAGAGCGTCGGCGAGGTGATGGCCATCGGGCGCAACATTCACGAAAGCCTGCAAAAGGCCTTGCGCGGGCTCGAGACCGGTTTGGCGGGCTTCAACCAGATCGATGCACTGGTGGGCGCGCCGCGCGACGAGATCATTGCCGAACTCAGCCGCGCGACCCCCGACCGGCTGCTGGTCGCGGCGCAAGCGCTGCGCGAGGGGCTGAACGTCGATGAGATCCATCAGGTCGCCAAGTTCGACCCCTGGTTTCTCGACCGTCTTGCCGAGATCGTGGCGGCCGAGAACGAGGTCATGGCGAACGGCTTGCCGCAGGATGCCGATGGCCTGCGTCGCCTGAAATCCATGGGCTTTTCGGACAAGCGCCTTGCCTGGCTGGCGCTGCGCTCTTCCGGCCTGCGTGAGGGCACGCGCCAGGCGTTCGGGCGTGCCTCGGGGCTTATCGGCGAGACGGTGCGCGCGATGACCGGCGGCGCGAGCGAAGCCGACGTCCGCGCGCTGCGCCACCGGCTGGGCGTGCGCCCCGTCTTCAAGCGGATCGATACCTGTGCCGCCGAATTCGCGGCACCCACGGCGTACATGTATTCGACGTATGAGGCGCCGATCTTCGGCGCGCCCGAATGCGAGGCCGCGCCGACCGACCGCGAGAAGATCGTCATCCTTGGCGGCGGGCCGAACCGGATCGGGCAGGGGATCGAGTTCGACTATTGCTGCTGCCACGCCTGCTTCGCGCTGGCCGATGCGGGCTATGAGACGATCATGGTCAACTGCAACCCGGAGACGGTGTCGACCGACTATGATACCTCCGACCGCCTCTATTTCGAGCCGCTGACCGCAGAGGACGTGCTCGAGATCCTGCACGTGGAGCAGCAGAACGGCACGCTGAAGGGCGTGATCGTGCAGTTCGGTGGGCAGACGCCGCTCAACCTCGCCAAGGCCTTGGAAGAAGCAGGCATTCCCATTCTCGGCACGTCACCGAAGGCGATCGACCTGGCCGAGGACCGCGAACAATTTGCCGCGCTCGTCACGCGCCTCGGGCTCAGGCAGCCCGAAAACGGTATTGCGCGCAGCCGCGACGAGGCCGTCAACGTTGCCGCGCGCATCGGCTATCCGGTACTGATGCGGCCCAGCTTCGTCCTCGGCGGCCGTGCGATGGAAATCGTTGATACCGAGGCGCAGCTCGAACATTATATCGCGACCGCCGTGCAGGTCTCGGGCGATGCGCCAGTGCTGATCGACCGCTATCTGCGCGACGCGGTCGAGGTCGACGTCGATGCGATCGCCGATGGCGACCAGGTCGTTGTCGCCGGCATCCTCCAGCACATCGAGGAAGCCGGCGTGCATTCGGGCGACAGCGCCTGCTCGCTCCCGCCCTACAGCCTCGCGCCCGACATCGTGACCGAGATCGCGCGTCAGGCCGAGGTCCTTGCCAGGGCTCTGTCGGTGCGCGGCCTGATGAACGTGCAGTTCGCGGTGAAGGACGGCGAGGTCTACATCATCGAGGTCAATCCGCGTGCCTCGCGCACGGTGCCCTTCGTCGCCAAGGCGATCGGCTCGCCCATCGCCAAGCTTGCCGCGCGGGTTATGGCGGGAGAGAAGCTGGCGGATCTGCCCCGCATCGACCTCGACATTCCGCATATTGCGGTCAAGGAAGCCGTCTTCCCCTTCGCGCGCTTCCCCGGCGTGGACCCTGTGCTTTCGCCTGAGATGAAGAGCACCGGCGAAGTCATGGGGATCGACCGGGATTTCGCCCGTGCGTTTGCCAAGGCCCAACTCGGCGCCGGCACGGTCCTACCTTCGGCAGGGCGCCTGTTCGTTTCGGTCAAGGAGACCGACAAGCCGGTGATCCTGCCTGCCGTCCGGCAGCTCGCTGCGCTCGGGTTCACGGTCGTCGCGACCGATGGCACGGCGCGGTACCTCGCGGCCGAGGGTGTGGCCGTGGAGCGGGTCAACAAGGTCGCACAGGGGCGGCCGCATATCGTCGACCGGGTCGTAGATGGCGAAATCTCGTTGATATTCAACACGACCGAGGGCTGGCAGTCGCTGAAGGACAGCGAAAGCATCCGCCGCGCAGGTCTGATGAACAAGGTGCCGCAGTTCACGACGGCCTCTGCGGGGCTTGCCGCGGCGCAGGCGATTGCTGCGTTGCGGGACAGTGACCTTGAAGTTCGGCCCCTGCAGTCTTATCATCTTCGGCTCGCAAGCTGAATCCCGACAGATGCGACGATAACGGGCATCGGAGCGTTTCCGGGGCCGCAACAGGGTTTTGACCAAGGGGTTTTGGAAGATGGCGACGGTCGATAAAATGCCGATGCTGGTCGAGGGGCAACGCATGCTCAACGAACAGCTGGTGCTGCTCAAGGCTGAGCGGCCGGAGGTAATCGACGCCATCGAAGAGGCGCGGGCCCACGGCGACCTTTCGGAAAACGCCGAATATCACGCCGCCAAGGAACGCCAGGGCCAGATCGAGGCGATGATCGTCGACATCGAGTCGAAGCTCAGCCGCGCCACCATCATCGATCCCAAGGAGCTTTCGGGCGACAAGATCGTGTTCGGGGCGACGGTGACCTTGCTCGACGACGACGACAAGCCGGTGAAATACCAGATCGTCGGCGAGACCGAGGCGGATGCAAAGGCCGGACGGATCTCGTACAATTCGCCGCTCGGCCGCGCGCTCATCGGTCGCAAGGCAGGAGACGATGTCGAGGTGTCGGTCCCCGCGGGCGACCGTTATTACTCGGTGTCCAAGATCGAGTTTATTTGAGCGTGCAGCCGGCCCGTCCGCTGCGGACGACGGCGGCAATCTCAGTGGTGACGGCGGTCGCTTTCCTGTTGCAGGGCTTCGCGGGGCCGCACATCATCCTTCAGGCCGGCTTCATCCCGGCGCGTCTGACCGAGACGGTACCGTTCGACGCGATCCCGTTTGCGCTGACGCCGCTCACCGCTACCTTGCTGCACGGCGGCTGGGCGCATCTCGGCTTCAACCTTCTCATGCTCGTTTATTGCGGGCGCGAAGTCGAACGCATGCTTGGTGGAATGCGCCTGGCCATCCTGTATGTCCTCGGCGCCTATGGCGCAGCGTTGGGCCAGTATCTTGCCGATCCAGGGTCGGTTTCGCCGATGATCGGCGCGAGCGGCGCGATTTCGGCGGTCATCGGCACTTATGCCCTCATGTTCGGCCGCAACCAGGTCAGGCGCATCGGACCTGTGCCCGCGCTGGCGGTGCGCGCGATTTGGCTCGCATTGGCCTGGGTGGTGCTTCAATGGGGGGTGGGATTTATCTCGGGCGGCACGGCGACTCCGATAGCGGTCGCCGCGCACGTCGGCGGGTTCCTGGTCGGATTGGTATTGATGTATCCGCTGCTCGAGTGGCGCTACCGCTACGGCTAGGCCTCGAGATCAGGCTCCAGCAATCGGTGAAGGTGCACGACGACATAGCGCATTTCGGCGTCATCGACAGTCTTTTGAGCTGCGCCGCGCCAAGCCTTCTCGGCCGACGTGAAGTCGGGAAAAATGCCGACAACGTCCAGCTTGGACGGATCCTGGAAGTCGAGCGTCTGGGGGTCCGTCACGCGGCCGCCGAAGACGAGGTGAAGCTTGCTCATCAAGCCTACCTAGCGCCGTTCGGCGGGGCGCGCGACTGTTTTTGCTAGGCTGCGGCAACCGGGTCCACGTCGGGCGTCGCGGCGGCGACGGGGGTCGCAACCGCGTTTTGCGCGCTGCGCGTGCCCTTTACGGTGCCTGCCGCTGCAGTCGACGCTGCCGTCGCGGCCTTCACGATCTTGCCGACCATGCCGCCTACCCCATCGGAAGCGGCGGCCATTGTCAGGCCTGCCGCGGTCAATTCGGTGGCGCCTGCCGTTTTCGCAGCATCGAAGGCGTCGACCAGCGTGTTGCGCAACCGCTCACTCAACGGCCCAAGCATCTCGAGCTCACGCCGGGTGGCAGGCAGCATCGCCGCGATGACAGCACCCGCGGCAATCGCGCCAGCCAGCGCGCCGAACGGATTTTCATCCAGCGCATGTGCCGTGGACTGGACGGCATCATCGACCCTGGTCTTCGCGGTGTCACGCACGGAACGCGCACTTTCGGCAACGCTCTTGCGGCGACTCTTCGACGAGCTGCCGGTTGCGCCGGCGGTCGTATTTGGGCTTTGATTTTCGGCCATTTTTCAAATCTCCTTCGTGCGCCGGTTAACTTTTTACGGCTCGATTGGTTGCTTGGGTCGAGGCTCGATTTCACGGTTGGCGGGCTTGCCCTTACGGTAACTGAGCGCAATGCCTGCAAGCGTCGCGCCGATCGCGAGAAGCCAAGGCTTGGACTTCGCCGTGGACGACGCTTCACTCAGGACGTGATTCACCCTGTCGAGCACGCCCTGCGCAGTTTCAGTGGCGACCGTACGCGGGTCGATGCGATGGCGGATTTCGGCAAGCGTCGCCATGATGCGGGCACGGGCCGCCTCGGCCTCCTCCCGTGCACGTTCACTGCGCCGGTCGAGCTGCTGCTTCATGACTTTCCCTCGGGATCGATGATGGCCTCGATCCGCCGCTTGCCGAGCCAGCCGAGCAAGACGATGACGGCAAGCGTGGTGCCGATGACGATCAGCAGCGCAAAACCGGTTCCCACCATCGGCGCCAGCAGCATTATCAACCCGACAAGCAGGGCGATGACTGCCGCTTGCGCCAGAACGAGCGCTCCGACGATCATGCCGGCAGCCATGGCGACCGAGACGCTGCGCCGGGTCGCCTCGATCCGGTAGAGCGCGAATTCAGCTTCGAACCAAGTTCTGATGTCTTCTACGAGGCGTGCCGTGAGATCGCCCAGCGACAGTTGCGCTTCGACGCGCTCGACGTCCGGGCGTGAAGTATCAATGTCGGAGGGCTCCACCCTGCAGCTCAGCTAGGCGTCGCTGTTACGGCCGTCGCCGCCGAGCTTCACCAGGCGCGTCAGCACGAACCCGATCGCGGCCGCCGCACCAATGGCAATCATCGGCTGCTTGCGCACGAATTCCCGGGTATCGTCGATAATGGCGTCAATATCCTTTGAATGCAGCGTCTCGGCAAATCCGGAAACCTGATCGGCAGCCTTTCGCGCATAGCTACCGTAGCTGCCGCCGATCTTCTCGTCGACGAGGTCCGCTGCACCGGCGACAGCCTTGGACACGCTGTTCAGGGCCTCGCTCGTGCGCTCCTTGCCTTCGTTGGCCGCGTTACGCGCTGCACTCACTGCCTCAGTAGCCAGTTTCGACGTGGCTTCCTTCGCCTTAGCGACGACGCGGCTCGCGCCCTTTTCGGACGTGGCAGCAGCTTCGGGGGGCGCGGTGTCGCCCGGCGACGATGCGACGACCGGCGCAGCGGTGGCGCGCTTGCGGCTCTGCTTGGCGGGTGTTTCTGTGGCGGTGTTGTTCTCTGCCATGATGCTATCCTCGTTTGTTGCGCCGAGCGGCGGTATCGCGGTCTCAACCGGTAAGGCCGAACTCTGTTCCCTTCGTTACGGGAGCGTATTTGCATATCGGAGCGGGCATATACTAGGGGCTCCCCGCCGATCGTCGCACGGGAGTTCGCGAATCATGACCGCAATACTCGATATACATGCCCGCCAGATCATCGACAGCAGAGGAAACCCCACCGTCGAAGTCGACGTGCTGCTCGAGGATGGCAGCTTCGGCCGTGCCGCCGTGCCCTCCGGCGCATCGACCGGCGCCTATGAGGCGGTCGAGCTTCGCGACGGAGACAGCTCGCGGTTTCTGGGCAAGGGCGTCCAGAAAGCGGTGGATGCGGTCAACGACGAGATTGCCGGCGAGCTCACGGGCCTCGACGCGGAGGATCAGGGGGAAATCGACGCGGCGATGATTGCGCTCGACGCTACGCCGAACAAGGCGCGGCTGGGGGCCAACGCGATATTGGGGGTCAGCCTGGCCGCCGCAAAGGCCGCGGCGGACGCGCGCGGCCTGCCGCTCTACCGGTATGTCGGCGGCGTTGGCGCGCATGTTTTGCCGGTGCCGATGATGAACATCATCAATGGCGGCATGCACGCCGACAATCCCATCGATTTTCAGGAATTTATGGTGATGCCTGTGGGTGCGGACAGCCTTTTCGAGGCGGTGCGTATGGGCAGCGAAATTTTCCACACGCTCAAGAAAAAGCTGCACGAGAAGGGTCTGGCGACCGCCGTGGGCGACGAGGGGGGATTCGCGCCGAACCTCGCCAGCGCGCCGGAGGCGCTAGACTTCATCATGTCTTCCATCGAAGCAGCAGGCTACACGCCGGGGGACGACGTCGTTCTCGCGCTCGACTGCGCAGCGACGGAATATTTCCGCGATGGCGCCTATCGTTTCGAAGGGGAAGGCATTGTTCGCAACCCCGCGGAAAATGCCGCCTATCTTGCCGATCTCTGCGCCAGCTACCCGATTGCGTCGATCGAAGACGGGATGGCCGAAGACGATTTCGAAGGATGGAAGGCGCTGACGCGCGCGATCGGCGGCAAGGTGCAGCTGGTCGGCGACGACTTGTTCGTGACCAATGTCGAGCGGCTCGCAATGGGCATCGAACAGGGGCTCGCGAATTCTCTGCTCGTCAAGGTCAACCAGATCGGGACGCTGACGGAAACACTTGCTGCCGTGTCCATGGCACAACGCAGCGGCTACACCGCCGTCATGTCGCACCGCTCTGGCGAGACTGAGGATGCGACGATTGCCGACCTTGCGGTCGCCACCAACTGCGGACAGATAAAAACCGGGTCGCTTGCGCGTTCGGACCGGTTGGCAAAATATAATCAGCTGATCCGCATCGAAGAAGAGCTTGATAGTCAGGCGAAATATGCGGGCCGCTCGATTTTTAGCACGAAACGGACTTGATTCGCTGAATCGACTGTGATTCAAGCGCTTGGTGGCCAAATCTAAAACATTCTGGATCAACCTTCGCGCAGCAGCGGCACCGGCAGCGGCGCTGATCGTCGTGGCTTTCTTTGGCGGCTATGCCTTGCTCGGGCCAAATGGCGCGCTGGCCTGGGGCGACTATTCCCGCCAGCTCAAGGAAAGGCAGTCGGAACTGGCCCGCGTCGAGAAGGCGCGCGGCGAATTGGCGAACCGGGTTGCCCTGCTTGATCCCAAGCATGCCAACCGCGACCTGGCGGAGGAACTGGTTCGCCGTGACCTGGGCCTCGTGCAGCCGGGCGAAGTCGTCATTCGTCTCAAGTAACCTATCTGGTGGAACCAGGGGCAAGGCTGGTGCCTGCCGCGAAAACTAGTGACCTTACCGTAGCGTCACCTTGCGCCTGCATCGCCGGGGCGCTTATAGCGGCGCCACCCACTCCACCCGAAAGGCTCGTCTGTGGCAAAATCCGCCGCCAAGGCAGAAACATCCGATATCGCCCGTCCTCCCGAGCCCCAGCGCTATCAAGCTTCCACCGATGAAATGCTTTCCTTCTACCGGGACATGCTGCTCATCCGTCGATTCGAGGAAAAGGCCGGTCAACTCTATGGCCTCGGCCTGATCGGCGGGTTCTGCCACCTTTATATCGGACAGGAAGCCGTGGCAGTGGGCCTGCAGTCCGCGCTCACGATCGGACTGGATTCGGTCATCACCGGCTATCGGGACCATGGTCATATGCTGCTCTGCCGCATCGAACCCAAGGTCGTCATGGCCGAGCTTACCGGTCGCCAGGCGGGCATTTCGCACGGCAAGGGCGGATCGATGCACATGTTCGATGTCGACAAGGGGTTTTACGGCGGACACGGCATCGTCGGCGCGCAGGTTTCGCTGGGTACCGGACTGGGTTTTGCCCATAAGTACCGGAACGACGGCGGGATCGCGATTGCCTATTTCGGCGATGGTGCCGCTAACCAGGGCCAGGTTTACGAAAGTTTCAACATGGCCGCGCTGTGGAAATTGCCGATCGTTTTCGTGATCGAAAACAATGGGTACGCCATGGGGACAAGCACGACACGGTCGAGTTCGGAAACCGACTTCCACCGTCGCGGCGAAAGTTTTCGCCTGCCCGGCATTCAAGTCGACGGGATGGACGTGCTGGCGGTGCGCGGCGCGGCCGAAACCGCGTTCAAATGGGTGCGCGAGGGCAATGGCCCGGTCTTGATGGAATTGAAGACCTATCGTTACCGCGGACATTCCATGTCCGATCCGGCCAAATACCGCTCGCGCGACGAGGTCCAGTCGATGCGTGACCATCACGACCCGATCGAGGGGCTGAAGAAGACGTTGGAAGCTGGCGGCGTTACCGATGAAGCGCTGAAGGCCATCGATAAGGAAATCCGCACGATCATCGCCGAAGCGGCAGATTTTGCGGAACAATCGCCCGAGCCCGAGCTTGGCGAACTTTATACCGACGTGCTGGTGGGGCAATATTGATGGCCATCGAACTGAAAATGCCTGCGCTTTCGCCGACGATGGAGGAAGGCACGCTTGCCAAATGGCTGGTCAAGGCAGGCGACGCGGTAAAGTCGGGCGATATCCTTGCGGAGATCGAAACCGACAAGGCGACGATGGAGTTCGAGGCCGTCGATGAAGGTACCATCGGCGAGATCCGGGTCGCGGAAGGGACCGACAATGTGAAGGTTGGTACCGTCATCGCGACCCTGTTGGGCGAGGGCGAAGACGCGTCGGCGCCTGCCCAGGCAACCGCGCCAGCCGCCGCGCCGCCGGACCAGGCTGCCGAGCCTGCGCCACCGCCTAAGGCACAGCCGGCACCGGTTGCCGCCGCCGAGAACACGTCGCCGGTGGCCGCTGGACCGACCGTCAGGATGACCCTGCGCGAGGCACTGCGCGATGGCATGGCCGAGGAAATGCGGACCGACGACCGGGTCTTCGTGATGGGTGAAGAAGTCGCCGAATATCAGGGGGCCTACAAGGTCACTCAGGGTCTTCTCGAGGAATTCGGAGCCCGGCGCGTCATTGACACGCCGATCACCGAATATGGCTTTGCCGGCATCGGCACGGGCGCCGCAATGGGAGGCCTGCGGCCGATCGTCGAGTTCATGACCTTCAACTTCGCGATGCAGGCAATCGACCACATCGTGAATTCGGCAGCAAAGACCAACTATATGTCCGGCGGCCAGATGCGCTGCCCGGTCGTGTTTCGTGGCCCCAATGGCGCGGCCGCGCGCGTGGGCGCGCAGCACAGCCAGAATTACGGCCCCTGGTATGCAAGCGTGCCGGGCCTCATCGTCATCGCGCCCTATGATGCGGCCGATGCGAAGGGCCTGCTCAAGGCGGCGATCCGGTGCGAGGATCCGGTCGTCTTCCTCGAGAACGAATTGCTGTACGGACGCACCTTCGACGTTCCCGAGGGTGACGTCGTCGTGGCGATTGGCAAGGCCCGGATTATGCGGCCGGGCGTGAGCGTGACGATCGTCAGCTACTCGATCGGCGTTGCGCTCGCGCTCGAAGCTGCTGAGAAGCTGGCGGGCGAAGGGATCGACGCCGAAGTCGTCGACCTGCGAACCCTGCGTCCGCTCGATACCGCGACCGTGCTTGCGAGCCTGACGAAGACGAACCGCATGGTCGTCGTCGAGGAAGGTTGGCCGGTATGTTCGATAGCGAGCGAAATCATGGCCATTGCCATGGAAAAGGGATTCGACGACCTCGACGCGCCGGTGTTGCGCGTGACGAATGAGGACGTGCCGATGCCCTATGCGGCCAATCTGGAGCGGGCCACGCTGGTGAATACCGATCGCGTTATCGCTGCCGTAAAGGCCGTCTGCTATCGATAACGGTCAGCAGGTCTTGCGAACAAGCGCCGGCGTGTTCTGAAAAAGGCCGTAATCTTCCGTCGCCGACGTGGCTGTGACAGTCGAGTCGCCGAGCTGCCGCGGATTGCGAACGATGAAGGCCGCCTTGTACCTCAGCACCTGGTTGTTCACGCGCAGGCCAAAATACTGGAGCCCTTGGGCGAACGGCTCGACAATCGCGTTATAGTCGTAGGCGATCTCGACGAACATCACTGCATTGCTCGGCGGCGCCTGGATCTGCGCGCCGGCCGGTCCCATGCCCGCAAAGCTCGTTCCTGTCCGGCCCGTGCCTGCGGCGCCATAGGACGAGGGATAGGTCCGTGCACCATAGCACCGTTGCCAGGCGATCCACTGGCCGCCCGACGCATTTTGCTGAAGGCTCGAGATGATGATCCGGCCGCGGTTGGCGAAGTCTATCGTCTGGCCCTGGATCCGGACGGCTTCGAACACATCGTTGAGGTCAGACTCATAAACCTTCTTGAGTGCGAGGCCATTGTCTGCGCCGACGCGCGCGGCACTGTCGGCGGCCATCATGCCGATCTGGCTCACGCGCATGCGCGTGACCGCCAGGTTTGCCGTCTCGACACCGCCGAGACCAAGGGCCAGCAGTACTGGAAGCCCATAGGCGAATTCGATGAGCGCCATGCCCGCGCTGTCGCGACGCAGGGCGTGGAGCAGGGCATGAACCCTCGCGGAAGCTGATTTGATCACGTGCAGTTCCTTGTCGGCCCCACGGCCCGATCGGGCTGGTCGTTATAGGGCTGATTGCGCAGGACGGTTGACGCTTTGATCGTTTGAGTTGTCGGTGCCCCGAACAACGCATTCACCGGGAACAACGACCGGTAGGTGACGGTGGCCGTATACAGCACCACGTCGTTTGCGCCGCCTTGCCCGTCAATCGCGCCGTCGTCCCAGGTGTGGCTGTTGTTCAAGTCGACATAGGTATAGGTCGTCGACCCGGAAGGCGGCGCGCAAACGCCGCCGGGGCCGGTCGCCGGCTCCATCTTTCCGGCGGTGGTGAAGTCCTGGAAGTTGCGGCGCGAAAAGCTGAAGTTGCTGTCGGTCAGGCTGCCGTTCACGTCCTTAAAGGCTTCCTTCACCTTGGTATCGATCAAGGTGCTCGACGCCACGGTTGCACTGTCTTCGAGGGTCGCGTCGCGGGCGGCTTTCTGTACTACGCCTTCGAATACCGCTTTTGCGTAAAGCCGGTAGCTGAAGTCGAGCAGGCCCATGATGACCATCAACAGTACGGGCGCGACGATCGCGAACTCGATGATCGACGATCCGCGCTCGTCGCGGCGAAGGCGCTTCAGCACGTTTTTCATCTCGACAACCTCAATTCGGCGATCTGGGAGGCGATGTTCTGGAATTGAGCAAGCAACTGCGCATTGTCCGTCGCGTTGAACGCCTTGCTGCTGTCCGACGCGCAGGTGACGAGACTGGGCTTTGAACCGGAGCTGAAGTTGACCGTCCAGACCGTCACGTTGTTGTTCTTCACCGCCCGGCACAGCGCGAGGAATCTGCTGTCGTGGCGCGAGTTCTGATTGCTGCTACTGATCGTGCCTGTCGTGACGGCCGTCCGCCGGTCGAGCACTTCATAGCCATGCGACGAATAGATGCTCGGATCGGCATTCATGTCGCCGTCGGTCATGAAAATGAGGTGGCGACTGATCGGCTTTCCGTTCGGTGCCGTTGAATTCTCGCTCGCCCACATGCCGGTCGGCGATACGAGACGGCCGCCCCAGGCCATGCCGAGATCGTGAAAAGTCGTTCCTGTGGCAACCAGCGTATTCGCGTAGGTGATAACGTCGGCACGCGCGCGGACCGCCAGCTTGCTTGCCGCTGCCGGGCAGGCATAGTTAAACCAGTTCGACCTGCCGGTTGTCGTGTTCAATTCGTTTGCCGTGGTCGTGCCGTCGCCGCGCTGATAGATCAGTTCGGGCCACATCGGACGCCAGCGTGTGGCGTCGTTGGTTGGCGCACTCAGGATGTCGAGATCATAGGCCCCGGCCGGAACGGTCGAATAGCTCGCCTGATTGACAGTGTCGCGCTCCTCGAAGCAGCCGTCGTTGACGGTCGAGGATCCGACGACGGTCGAGCCTGGGGTATTGACCAGCTGGACCATGTTGTACGAGCCCGATGCATCCATCGAACCGGTCGGTGCGGCGCTCGACCGATAGACGCGGATCGCCGTTCCGTCGCGGTAAGCGCGGACGTCGTATGATACTGGCTTGTAATCCCAGCTCTGGAAATAATAGCGGTCGTCGTAGCTCGTGCTGGCCAGGCGCCACTGGCGCACGCAGGTTTTTGTTCCGGAATATGAACTCGTGAGTCGCTGGTAAATGCGACGCTGGTCGTAGGGAGGGTCGTTCGGCTGATACAGGACTGCCGTTGGCGGCTGGGCATTGCCCGGGTTTGAGTTGGCCGTGTTAGAGTCCATCGTGCTCGCCGGCGAATATCCGGGGACCGGGTTGTTGCTCCCGAAGCTCGTGCAATCCGCATTGTTGAGCGACGGCTGATAGGAATCGGTCTGCCATGATCCGAACGTCGTCACCGGGGTCCAGCCCAATTTCGTCATATTCGCGACGCGCGACTGGTACGTCCAGTCCTGCACCACCCAGTCGGACGGCAGGATCGGCGTGTTGGTGAACGGATCGTTCCCGAGGTTGACCGTCGACGAATAGGGCACGAAGCCGATGCGGAACCGGGCATCCGACGACGTCGCGGCTTTAACGGTGTCATAAAAGCTCACAACCGCGTTGCGCAGCGCGACAATCTTTGATCCCGGGCCTGAGTTGCAGTTGCTGTTGTCGGGACAGTCGGCCATCGATCCGGTGACGTCGAGGACCAGCATCACGTCGGTGTTCGAAATTTCCAGCTTCGCATCGCAGGTGACACGCAGGTTGATCGTCTCGGTGCCGAAGATCTTGGTGATCGTCATGGGCACGGCTGCCGTCGCAACCGCGGTGACCTGGCCGTCGCTCGTGTTCGTTGGCGTGAAGAGCTGGTTCGTTGCCCCCGCCGTGTTGGTTGCGAAGTTGATTGCGAAGAATTTCTTGCCCTGGTCGATGGCATTGTCATCAAGCGTCGCACCGGCCTGTGCGCGGCGGGCTGCCAGCACGCCCGAGTCGCACGCCTGCTGGAGCCGAGACTTGACGAGGTAAGAGCGGCCAATGTCGATGGCCGAGCCGACCATGCCGGCAAGCGGAATCGTGGCCATGGCAATCATGGCGAGCGCGTTGCCGCTTGCGTCACGGCGCAGGCGGGTCAATATCCCGCGATATTCGCGCGCTCCGCTTTGTGCCGCCGAAGAGAGTTTCATGCTCCTGAGCCCAATCATATCAAGCCGTATTCGAGGCCACATGCAGGCATCAGGGATAAGAGCCACTGAATCGACAGGGTTAACCCTGAATTTGCCTTCTTTCCGACGGTGATCGACCTGATTGATCCCGATAGGATTTTTGCCCTGGACCATGTCCGCGCCGCTGAACGGCCGGCAGTGGCCGCGCTTTGGGCGCTTGACGAGCAGCTTGGCCAGATCGTCGCGTCGACCACGCAGCCGATGGTCGGGCAGATGCGACTGACGTGGTGGCGGGAAGCGCTCGAGACGCGCGTGTCGGGTCATCCGGTGCTGGCAGCGATGGAATCGGGCTTCGCACGCGGGATCGATGTCGAAGGGCTGGGCATCCTGATCGACGGGTGGGAGGAGCTGCTCGAGCCGCTGCCGCTCGACGCGGCACGGCTGGCCGCCTTCGCCGAGGCGCGGGGCGGTCAGCTTTTCGCGATGACGGCGCGGATCTGTGACGTGTCGCGCCGGCGCCGGCGGCCGGGGCGGGATGGGCGCTGGCCGACTTCGGGCTGCGGTGCTCGGACACGGAAACGTCATCGCGGGCACTGGCGATGGCCGGCAAAATATTGCTCTGAAGTCAATGCGAAGACATTGCCAAGATCGCTGCGTGTGCTGGTCAGGCTGGCACGGCTGGATGTTGCGGCGGGTCGTAGAGTCGAACGTACGGCGTGGAAGTTGTTTCGAAGTATTGCCTGAATGGTTTCTTGCCGTCTAGCCTCACTGTCAGGGGGGCGAGTCGCATGAAGCGGTTGATCACAGTCATAGTTTCAGCGTTGTTGTTGACAACGGGCGGTATTTTCATCTGGCGGGCGCAAGCGGAACGGGGCAATGCCGTGCCCGAGCCGCCACCTGCCGGGCGCCCCGCGCCGATGGGGATTGCCGACCTTGCCGGGCCGCCGGCCGCGAGCGAACGAACGCGCGAGGCAAAGCGGTTTTCCCGGTACGACAAGGACCGGAACGGAGCCGTCGCGCGCGAGGAATATCTGGCCGCGCGGCGCAAGAATTTCGACAAGCTGGATGTCGATGGCGACGGCAAGCTGGGGTTCGAGGAATATGCGGTCAAGGCGCTGGACAAGTTTGCCGCTGCCGACAAGGACCGCAACGGCGCGCTGAACCCGGCGGAGTTCGCGCTCACGAGGGCCGTGCGCAAGTCGGCCCCCCGATGCGCCTGCCGCCCGCTCACACGGGCGCCGTCAGCGGCGCCGGCGACCGAACCGTCCGGGGAGCCGCCTGAAGAGTAGCAACCCACTCGGCAAGATGGTCGCGCGCGCGCGCCGAATACAACCGCTTGCGGTCGGCCTTCTTCGACTTGCCGGTCAGGTTGAGCGGCGGAAAGAGACCGAAGTTCACGTTCATCGGCTGGTAGGTGCTGGCGTCTGCACCGCCGGTGATATGCGCCAGCAGCGCCCCGAACGCCGTCGTCGGCGGGGGCGGGGACATCGCATCGCCCGACAGATCCGCCGCCGCGAAGCGCCCGGCAAGCAGCCCGACGGCGGCGCTTTCCAGATATCCCTCACACCCCGTGATCTGCCCGGCGAAGCGGATTCGCGGCGCGGATTTCAGGCGCAGGGTCGGATCGAGCAGCACCGGCGACTTGATGAAGGTGTTGCGGTGGAGCCCCCCCAGCCGGGCGAACTCGGCATTCTGCAAGCCCGGGATCATCCTGAACACACGGACCTGTTCGGCGTGCTTCAGCTTGGTCTGGAAGCCGACCATGTTCCACAAGGTGCCGAGCGCATTATCCTGGCGCAGCTGGACGACCGCCCAGGGCCAGTGTCCCGTCTTCGGGTTGTCGAGGCCCACGGGCTTCATCGGCCCGAACAGCAAGGTGTCCACCCCGCGTTCGGCCATCACCTCGATCGGCATGCATCCCTCGAAATAGGGGGTGTTCGCCTCCCATTCCTTGAACTCGGTTTTCTCGCCCGCGACGAGCGCAGCGTGGAAGGCCAGATATTCGGCCTTGGTCATCGGGCAGTTGATATAGTCGGCACCGTCGCCGTCGGGCGATCCCTTGTCCCAGCGCGACGCCTTCCACGCGATGTCCATATCGATGCTGTCGCGGTGGACGATGGGCGCGAGGGCATCGAAGAAGGCCAGGCTGTCCTCGCCGGTCTCCGCGCCGATCGCCTGCGCGAGCATCGGGGCCGTCAGCGGACCGGTCGCGACGATCGCGGGGCCATGGGGCAGGGCATCCACCCGTTCGCGCACCAGATCGATGTTCGGATGCGACGCAATGGCCTGGGTCACGCTGTCAGAAAACGCATCGCGATCCACCGCAAGTGCCGAACCGGCCGGCACGCGGTGCCGGTCCGCCTGTCGCATGATCAGCGAGCCGAGCGTCCGCATTTCCTGATGCAGCAACCCCACCGCGTTGGAGTCGGCGTCGTCGGAGCGAAAGCTGTTCGAGCAGACAAGTTCGGCCAGGCTGTCGGTACGGTGCGCGGCGGTGCCGTCCCCACCTCCGCGCATCTCCGACAGGCGGACCTTGTGGCCGGCCTCGGCGAGCTGCCAGGCGGCCTCTGACCCGGCCATGCCGCCGCCGATGACATGGATGTCATGCATGGCAGCGCCCTTCGCCAAAGGTCACAAAGGTCGCACGAAATCGTGCCGAAACTCCGATGAAGCGAGGTGTTTCGGGGGTTGAAGCGAAAGGGTCGAAAAAGGGGATTTCCATCATTGCCGCTGCATAGGCCAAGTCGCAATGTGTAGGACAGGGGTTATGCGTGTCCCGGTTCACCGGGGCCTTGCCCAGCAGCCGACAACAGCCCGCGGCCTGGGTGTCTTACCCCAGGGGCGGACCGGGATGACGACCAGCGGCTCATCGCTGCGCCACGGCTTCGTCCCATGCCCGTCCCATCACGCGGTCGAGCGTCACCGGATCGAACGGATCGAGGCCGGAGCCCGGGTAGAAAGTCATTTCGCCGAAAAGGGGCCGACCCCCGATTTCGTAGAAATCTACGCGCACGAAATCGAAGCCCGTCGCCAGGGTTTCGGCTGCGGCACACATGCGCGCCAGGCTGACGGGCGGAGCGGGGTCAGGGTCGCGGCTCGGCGCGGAGACGCGCTGCCAGTCGCGGTCCATGACGATCCAGCGGTGATGGGTCTCGCGTTCCAGATGGACCTGCACGAAACAGGCGCGTCCGCCGAACACGTAGATCTTCCAGTCGACGGGAAGCTGGCCCTGCTCGCCGACGAACGGTTCGACCAGCAGGCCGTGCGGGATCTGGCCATAGGCCCATTCGTCGAGCCATCCGCCATAGCTGGTCGCCATCCAGCGCGCGGCGCGGCGGCGGATCGCCTGCCAGTCCTCGCTCCCGGTGCGGACGAAGGCGCGCTGGTTGCAGCCGTGCCGCGACTTGACCACGAAGGGCGCAGGCCATTCGGCCAGGGTGGGCAGGGCCGGGCCGTGCCACAGGGTGGGGATGACCCAACCGGGCCCCAGCGTTTCGGCGGCGAAGCGTTTTGCGCGCACCTTGTCGGCAAGGACGGGCATCCGTGCGTCCCGATCGTGGAGCTTGCGGAGCTGGATGCGTTCGGTGAAGGTCGCCGGAGCCGCCAGGTCGGGCCAACGGCCGTGCCGCCAGCGGTAGGTCAGGTTGATGCGCAGCCGCGCGAGATCAATCCCGCCAGAGGCCGCTGTGGCGGGAAGGGCGTTGTCCATCGACGGCACAAGATTTCGCGCCCGAAATTGTTCCGCCGACGCGACTAGCTGGCCCGCTCGCTGCGGTAATAGCGATAGGCCGTCCATACTGCCGCCGCGTTGAGCAGGTGCCACAGCGCATGGCCCTGAACGAGGCTGGAGCCGTCGCACCAGGTGCGGGTGAGATCGGCGATCCAGATGGCGAAGGCGGTCGCCTGAAGCGCGATGCCATACACATACCAGCGCACCTCGATGCCGGGGCGGCGCGGGCGGGCAAAGGTCAGTTCGACGACGATGTCGGCGACCAGCACCACGGCGAACAGCCAGCGCCGGGTTTCGGGGACGGCGACGAGCATGCCGATGAGTAGGGCGCACAGGGCAAGGTAGAGCAGGACGGCGGGCCCGTCGCCCAGCGTGCGCCAGCGGCGGATGGCCCAGGTCAGCGTGAAGGCGCTGAGCAGGTACATGCCGACGACGTCCCAGAACTGGCCCCACAGCGTCAGCGTCGCGTGCAGCAGGAAGCTGCCCACGCCGATGACGATGGCAGTCACGGCGAACCAGATCGCCGCAAGCCCGTCGAAGGGAATGCGGGCGCTTCGGCGCCCGGCCTCGCAAAAGCAACGCGATCCAGAAGCCGACGGCCACGAACGCGAAAGACGACCAGCTGTCGGCCGGCTGCCACACCCACGAGGACCAATTGTCCGGTGCGGGGCAGCTTTCCGCATTCGCTTCGAATCGTAAGGCTGACCGTCGTATAATGCGGGCGACGTTGCGGTCGCGCCGGCCGATCGTCACACGAAGGATCGTCGCGCGACGTCGTCCTCCGATCGGGTGGCGGGGCACGCCGCGGAGTCGCTGGGCAGGCTCTTCGGCCGAGCGTGACGGCCTGGTACAGCGCACGCGGTCGCCGATGAGATCACGACGCCGGTGCCATGCGATGAAGAAGTGCGGCCGATCGTGGGCCGGGATGGATGTCGATGCCGGTGCGCGAATTGGCGATTTCGGTGATGATGCGGGCGACGAGCATCGCGCCCAGCCGGTAGAGTTCGTGCGCGACGCGGTAATGCACGACCGCAATGATGCACGAGCAGAGCAGGACTTCGTTGAGCGCGGCGGGTCATAGGCGGCCTCGACATCGGCATCGAGCGCGGCGCGCAAGGCAGGCAGGCGCCCGGCGTCGCCGATGATGCGCGGACCCGCGCCTCGATGATGTCGGGTGGGGCGCTGCGGTAATCATATTGGAGGTTCAGCGGACCTGGGCGCCGAGCTGGCCCAGTGCCTGTTCGAGCGTCGCCTCGACGGCTGCGTTGCCGGGATTGAGAAAGCGCGTCCAGAAATCCCGGGGCCGAGCGTGGCGAGCAGGGCGTCGCGCAGGTGGCGAGGGCAGTGAGGGAGGTGAGCAGCAGGGTGAGGGGGAGTTTGGCGGTCATCGCGTTCTCGTGTTGGACCGGTGATGCCCCGGCGGCAAGGCGTGGCGCCGCCGGCGCGTCAAGGAAGCCGACCTATGCCCGTGCCCGCTTGAGCTTCACCAGCGCTGCATCCAGGGCACCGAGGTCGTTTTTTAACGCGACGCGAGCGGTGAAGGAAGCGCGAGCGGTCGGTTTTCGCGAAAGGCGCGGGGCCGCCGATGATGTCGCCGCCCGCGCGCAGGTCGGCCATGATCGCGCGCGTCGCGACGGCGCCGCCGATGGACGCCGCCGTGAACGGCTTGCCGGTGGGGGCGATCACCGTCGCGCCCGCCTTGACGCAGCGGTCGGCGAGCAGGATGTCGGCGGTAATGACGACGCTGTCGGTCGTCGCGCGTTCGGCGATCCAGTCGTCGGCCTCGTCGAAACCGCTGCCGACGACGATGCGTTCGACAAGGGGGTGGACGAGCACGCGAAACGGGCTGTTGCTGACCACCTTGACGGCGACGTCGTGGCGCAGCGCGACCTTGTAGATTTCGTCCTTCACCGGACACGCATCAGCGTCGACGAGGATTTGGAGGCGGGTCAAAACCTACCGCTTCCCTGACACGGCCGTTCTTGCTGGCATCCTGGACGTCTAGCGCGCGGTGCGATGTGCCTTGCCCTTGTAGGGCGGCCTGCCGCCCGGCGCGCTGCGCGACAGGGTCGGGCGGTTGGGGCCGTTGCGTGCGGGCCCGCGCTGATGCTCGTCGGGCGAGGGGCCGTGGTGCGGGGCGATGTGGATGCCGTCCTCGCCCTCGGTGCCCTTCGTCCGCTTCAGCGCGTCGGCGAACTTGTCGGCGGCGGCGCGGACGACCTGGAAATAGGTTTCGGTCGCGGCAATGCGGATCGCGCCGATCTCGCCCCGCGTGATATGGCCGCGGCGGCAAAGCAGCGGCAGGATCCAGCGGGGATCGGCGTTGTGACGGCGGCCGCAATCCATCTTGAACCAGACCGTGTCCTCGAAGCCGGGACGCGGGCCGTCGCTGCGATCGGGGCGGGCAGATGCATCGAGCAGCTCTTCGGCCTGCGGCATCTTGGCACGGTGGACGCGGACGAGCGCGGCAGCGATGTCTTCGGGGCTGCGCTCGGCGAGCAGGCGCTGGGCGAGGGCTTTGTCCTCGTCGTCGGTCTCCACCGGCTCGAGCAGCGCATGGAGCAGGCGCTCGTGATCCTGGGCGCGGATCGCCTCGGGCGTCGGCATCGGGATCCATTCGGCGGTGACGCGCGCGTCGCGGAGCATTGCCTCGACACGCCGGCGGCGCGGATGCGGGACGATGAGCACGGCCGTGCCCTTCTTCCCCGCGCGGCCGGTGCGGCCGGAACGGTGCTTCAGGCCATCGGCATCGCGCGGCAGCTCGACATGGATGACGAGCGTGAGCGTCGGCAGGTCGATGCCGCGCGCGGCGACGTCGGTCGCGACGCAGACACGGGCTCGGCGGTCGCGCAGGGCCTGGAGCGCGGCATTGCGCTCGTTCTGGCTGTGCTCGCCGGAAAGCGCGACGGCGGCGAAACCGCGCTCGGTCAGGCTCGCGTGGAGATGGCGGACATTGTCGCGCGTGGCGCAGAACAGCATCGCCGAGTCGGCCTCGTGAAAGCGCAGCAGGTTGACGACGGCATTCTCGATGTCCGACGGCGCGACGGTGACACACTGATAGGCGATGTCACCATGGCCGCGGTCCTCGCCGACGGTCGAGACGCGCAGCGCATCGTTCTGGTAACGCTTGGCAAGCGCCACGATCGGCTTGGGCATGGTGGCCGAGAACAGCAGCGTGCGGCGGACGTTGGGCGTCGCATCGAGGATCTGCTCGAGATCCTCGCGAAAGCCCATGTCGAGCATCTCGTCGGCTTCGTCGAGCACGGCAACGCGCAGCGCCGACAGGTCGAGCGCGCCGCGCTCGAGATGGTCGCGCAGGCGTCCCGGCGTGCCGACGACGATATGCGCGCCGTGCTGGAGGTTGCGGCGTTCCTTGCCGGCATCCATGCCGCCGACGCAGGTCGCGATGCGCGCGCCGGTCTTGCCATAGAGCCACATGAGTTCGCGGCTGACCTGCAGCGCCAGTTCACGGGTCGGGGCGATGCACAGCGCGAGCGGGGGCAGGGTGAAGGGCACCTTGCCGTCCTCGCCCAGCAATTGCGCCGCCATGGCGAGGCCGAAGGCGACGGTCTTGCCCGAGCCGGTCTGGGCGGACACGATAAGGTCGCGCCCTTCGGCCTCGGGTTCGATGACGGCCGCCTGGACGGGCGTGGGGGCGGTATAGCCATGCGCGGCGAGGGCTTCGCCGAGAAGCGCGGGAACATTGCTGAAGGAGGTCATCGGGGGACGTATATACGCATTTTGCGGATTTGTCGCCTGTTGCGTTGCAGCACGGCGAGGGGCAGGGTGCGTGCATGGGGAAAAGCGGCCTGATGCGCGGGGTTTTCGCGGCGGCGGTGCTGGCCGGCGCGACCTACTACGGCGCGCACTGGCTGGGAGTCACCGGATCGACGGCCGTCGTCTGGAAGGGAAGCGGAGTCGCGATGCTCGCGCTTTACTGCGTCATGGAGGCGCGGTCGGTCGACGGCTGGCTGATCGCCGCGGTCATGGCGTTCGGCGCGCTGGGGGACGTGCTGCTCGAGACATCGGGCCTGACCATCGGCGCGCTGGCGTTCGTCGCCGGCCATGTGCTGGCCATGCTGCTCTATTTTCGGAACGGGCGGCCGCGCACCACCTTCAGCCAGCGCCTGTTCGCGGTGCTGGTCGTGCCGCTGGCGGTCTTCATTTCGCTACCACGGTCGTGGGTGCGAAGGACTTGGTGCCCATCGGGGTCTATACTTTCTTCGTGTCCGGCATGGCCGCCAGCGCCGGGGCGAGCCGCTTTCCGCGCTATCGGGTCGGGATCGGCGCGCTGATGTTCCTCGGCTCCGACCTGCTGATCTTCGCGCGGATGGGGCCGCTGCCGGGGTCGCCGCTGCCGGGGCTGCTGATCTGGCCCTTGTACTTCGGCGGACAGGCGTTGATCGCCTGGGGGGTCGTGCGGACGCTGGCGGACGGCCGGCTCGACGGGAAACCGCTTCGCTGAGCTTGTCGAAGCGCTGTCCTCCTTGACGGCGAGAAGAAGGGCAGGCCTTCGATAGGCTCAGGCAAGCGGGGGGTTGCCTTAGCGCTTCGCCGCTTTCCACGCCGCGAGCTGCTGCGGCACCAGGGCGACGAGGTCGTCGTAGACTTCGGAGACGTCGATGAGGTGCAGGCCCCAGTCGGCGAGCACGGTCTTGCCGACGGCGACGTCGCCCGGCACGTCGTCGGTGCGGGGATCGGCGGGGTCGGCGTTGACATGGATCGCGAGATAATTCGCGCCATCGGTGCTGGCGCATTGCGCGGTGAGCAGGCCGGGAAGGGTCACGAAAGCGGTCTTGGCCGTGCCCGTCTTGCTCCAGGGGCCGGTATCGCGCGCCATTTCCCAGGATCGGCCGGCGGCGAAGGCGGCATGGGCTTCGGCCCTGCCGCCGCCGAGCGCGGCCGGGTTGGTGCAGGCAACTTCGAGCGCGGCATCGTCGGTCCTGCCGAAGCGCGACTTGGCCGGCGGCGGGGCGGTGTCGCGGAAGCTGACCCAGGCGATCGCGCAGCCCGTTTGCGTGGCGGCCCGGCAGAGCGGGATCGACTTGAAATCGCCGCCCCTGTCCTTGCCCCGGGCGACGGTGACATTGCCGCCCGGCAAGATGGCCGACAACATGCGCGCGGCGACGGGCTTGCCGTCGATCTCCTCGGCGATCAGCCGCTTGAGCTGGCCCGTGCCCTGGCTGTGGCCGATCAGCACGAAAGGGCGGCCCTGGTTGTCGTTGGCCAGATAATGCCGCCACGCCGCCCGGACGTCGGCATAGGCAAGCTCGCGGTCGAGCGGGATGGGATTGCCGAACATCACCGACTGCAGCGCCGTGAGCGTAACCTGGCGGTACAGCGGCGCGAAGAGGCGGCACTGCGAGCCGAAGCGCGCGAACTGCGCCTCGATGACTTTGCGTTCCTCGTCGTTGGCGACCATGTCGCTGTTGCCGGTGCGGTCGAACGAGACGGTCGGATAGACGTAGAAGCAGTCGGCCTCGGGCGCCTTGGCGGGCTTGAACGGCTGGACGGTCATCGTGCCGTCGGGCGCAATGGCGGTCGCGTCGAGGGGGATCGTGCAGGCGTCGCGCCGGTCGGGCCGGCAAAGCCAGTTCTGGCCGAGGCCATAGTCATTGGGCGCAGGCGTGGCCACAGCAGCAGCCGCGGCGATCAACAATGTTGCGAACATCAGGAAATCCCCTCGATGCGACGTTTCGCCGCTATCGGGTCACTGTGCCCCGAACCGCGTGCATCGGCAACACGCCATAGACATGCGGGAACAGCTGGTCGCCGCGCGACTTTTCCCAGCGGACGGCGTCGCCGAGCGATTTCAGGTCAATCTCCGCTACGGTCAGATTTTCATGTCCCGCGAAGTGTTTGGCGAGCGTTTCTTCCAACTGGTCGGCGGTCGACAGATGAATATATCCATCGGCGAGATCGATGGGCGCGCCGGTGAAGACGCCGTCACGCTCGAAGCCGGCCCATTCCCCGGCGGTCAGGATCTTGAAAGCGACGGCAGGTGTCATCGCTGCCGCCTTAGCGTGCGCCCGGGCAAAAGCCCATGCCACCGATCCGGCGGCCGCTGTCGGCCGGGCGGATGCCGGTCAGACGAGCCCGCGGTCGGGGCCGAACTTGAGCCCGGCATCCTCGTGCGGGCGGATGTAGACGCGGGTCACGCTCGGGAACTCCGCCTGTACGGCCTGTTCGATCTCGTCGACGATGCGCTCGACATCGCCCGCCGAGATGCGGTTGTCGAAATCGACGTTGAGCGCCGCGACGATCTGTTCGGGCGCGTTGTGGATCGTCATGATCTCTCCGATGCCCATGACCCCCGGGCGCGTCGCGGCGCGGCGCAAACCGAGAACGAGGGCCGGGTCCGCGGCCTCGCCGATCAGCAGCCCCTTGGCCTCGCGCGCCAGGAAAATGGCGACCACGCCCAGCAACAGGCCGATCAACACCGAAGCGATGCCATCGAAGCGCGGGTCGCCGGTCAGTTGCGACAGGCCGAGACCGATGGCAGCAACCAGGATGCCGGCCATGGCCGCGCCGTTTTCAAGGAGGACGATGACGGTCGTCGCGTCCTTGGTATCGATCAGGGCGCGCCACCAGGATTTGCCGTCACGGGCCGCGTCGAATTCTCGGAAGGCGGCGATTGTCGAGCCGCCCTCGAGCGCGAAGGCAATCGCCAGCACCGCATAGGCAATGAGCGGCGACACCGCGTCCTCGGGAGCGAGGATATGCAGGACGCCCTCATAGACCGACACGCCGGCGCCGAGCGCGAAGACGAGCAGCGCGACGACGAAGCTCCAGAAATACAATTCCCGGCCATAGCCCGCCGGATGCATCGCATCGGGCGCCTTGGCCGCGCGCTTCTGCCCGTACATCAGCAGCAGCTGGTTGGTGGAATCCACCAGGCTGTGCACGCCTTCGGTCAACATGGCCGAAGAGCCGGTGATCGCGGCCGCGACAAACTTGGCGACGGCGATCCCGACATTGGCGGCGAGCGCGATGACGAGGACGCGGGTGTTGCTGGATTTCATCCGATGTCACTTAGCGCGGGATGTCCGGCAGGGAAGGGAGAAGTGGGGTCGCGCAAAGGCGCCAAGGCGCGAAGGTCAGTCCTTACCGATTGAGATTGTTCACGCGCCGTCAAACGCCTTGCACCAAGCGCATTGCCCGGTGCTTGCGATCCTTCTTTGCGTCTCAGCGCCTTTGCGCGAACCCCTATTGCCCGTCCTCGGGCCCTTCTGCCGCGTCCTCGCCAATGACGGCGCCGTCGTCGGGCGCGGTTTCGGGGTCGATACCCTCGACCAGAACGGCTTCGGCCTCGTCTTCGCTCTCCTCGATCCGCGCAGCGCTGACGACATGTTCGCCCGGCGCCACGTCGAACAGGCGGACCCCGGCCGAATTGCGGCCGATGACGCGCAGGTCGCCGACCGTCATGCGGATGAGCTTGGCCTGGTTGGTGACGAGCATCAGTTGCTGGCCGTTCGAACAGGGGAAGCTCGCGACGACGGGGCCGTTGCGCGCCAGATTGTCGATGTTGGTGATGCCCTGTCCGCCACGGTTGGTGCGGCGATATTCATAGGCCGAGCTGCGCTTGCCATAGCCATTGGCGCAGACGGTGAGGATGAACTGTTCGACCTCGGCCATTTCCGCCACGCGCGCAGGGTCGAGCGTCGCTTCACGATCGTTGTCCTTCCAGGGGGCGGCACGCAGATAGGCTTCGCGTTCTTCCTGACTGGCGCCGGAGCGGTGCAGGATCGACAGCGAGATCACTGCGTCGTCGGGACGCAGGGTCATGCCGCGAACGCCGGTCGAGTTGCGCGACTGGAAGGCGCGGACGTCCGAACCCATGAACCGGATCGCCTTGCCCTGGCGGGTCGCGAGCAGGACGTCGTCCTCCTCGGTCAGCAGCGCGACGCCGATCAGCCGGTCGTCGGCATCCTCGCCCTCGAACTTCATCGCGATCTTGCCCGCCGTCGGGATATTCGTGAACAGATCCATCGAGTTGCGGCGCACGTTTCCCTTCGAGGTCGCAAACATCACGTGCAGGTCGGCCCAGCTGTCCTCGTCCTCGGGCAGCGGCAGGACGGTCGAGATCGTCTCGCCCTCGGCAAGTGGCAGCAGGTTGACCATCGGTCGCCCGCGCGTGTTCGGCCCGCCTTCGGGCAGGCGCCAGACCTTCTTGCGATAGACCTTGCCGTGGGTCGAGAAGAACAGCACCGGCGTGTGGGTGCTCGTCACGAACAATTCGGTGACGGCATCCTCTTCCTTGGTCGCCATGCCGGCGCGACCCTTGCCGCCACGGCGCTGGGCGCGGAAAGCCTCGAGCGGGGTGCGCTTGATATAGCCCGCCATGGTGACGGTGACGACCATCTCCTCGCGCTCGATCAGCGCTTCGTCGTCGATGCCGTCGAAGGCGGCGGTGATTTCCGACTTGCGCGGGGTGGCGAATTCGTCGCGCACTTCCTGAAGCTCGGCGCGCATCACGGCATAGAGCTTGATGCGGTCGGCCAGGATTTCGAGCAGTTCTGAAATGCTGCCCGCAAGTACCTTTAATTCGTCACCGATTTCTTCGCGGCCCAGTGCCGTCAGGCGGGCAAGGCGCAGGTCGAGGATCGCTTTTACCTGCAGTTCGGACAGCTTGTACGTGGAGGCACCGGCCTGGGGCTCCATCGCCTCGACAAGCATGATGTAGGGCAGGATCTCGGCGATCGGCCATTCGCGCGCGAGCAGCGCGTCACGCGCGACGGCAGGGCTGGCCGAGCCGCGGATGATGCGAACAACCTCGTCGACGTTCGACACCGCGACGACAAGGCCGAGCAACAGGTGCGCACGCTCGCGCGCCTTGGCGAGTTCGAACTTCGACCGGCGCGTGATGACCTGTTCGCGGAACTTCACGAACGCTTCGATCATGTCGCGCAGGGTCAGCGTCTCGGGGCGGCCGCCTCGGATCGCGAGCATGTTGGCCGGGAAGCTCGACTGGGCGGGGGTGTGACGCCACAGCTGATTGAGGATGACGTCGACGCTGGCGTCGCGCTTCAGCTCCATGACAATGCGGACGCCGAACCGGTTCGATTCGTCGCGCATGTCGCTGATGCCCTCGATCCGCTTGTCCTTGACGGCTTCGGAGATCTTTTCGACGAGGCCGTTCTTGCCGAGCTGGAACGGGATTTCGGTGAGGACGATCGCGCGCTTTTCGCCGCGTCCCTCCTCGACGATATGGCGCGAGCGCACGATGATCGAGCCACGCCCGGTCGTATAGGCGGATTTGGCGCCGTGGGTGCCGAGGATCAGCCCGCCGGTAGGGAAATCGGGCGCCGGAACAATGGCGTACAGGTCTTCGGACGTGACGCTGCTGTCGTCCATGTAGGCGAAGCAGGCGTCGATAACTTCGCCCAGATTGTGCGGCGGGATGTTGGTCGCCATGCCGACCGCGATGCCGCCGCCGCCGTTGACGAGGAGATTGGGGAAGCGCGCGGGCAGGACCTGCGGCTCTTCGCGCTGCGCGTCGTAGTTCGGCTGGAAATCGACCGTGTCCTTGTCGACGTCGGCGAGCAGGAAATTGGCGACCTTGGCCAGCCGCGCTTCGGTGTAGCGCATCGAGGCCGGCGGATCGGGGTCCATCGAGCCGAAATTGCCCTGGCCGTCGATCAGCGGCAGGCGCATCGACCAGTCCTGCGTCATGCGCGCAAGCGCGTCATAGATCGCCGAGTCGCCGTGCGGGTGGTAGTTGCCCATGACGTCGCCGACGATCTTGGCCGACTTGCGATAGGGCTTGCCCGCGACGAAGCCGCCTTCCTGGCTGGCCCAGAGAATGCGACGGTGAACCGGCTTCAGCCCGTCGCGCACGTCGGGCAGCGCGCGCGAAACGATGACCGACATGGCATAGTCGAGGTAGCTCGACTTCATTTCGTCGACGATGTTGATCGGCGAGATATCGGAAGGGTCGGCGAGGATGGTCTCGTCGCTCATTAGGGCGCGCTGCTTTCGATGACGTTTGGGTTACACCGCTCTAGCGGGTGGCGCGCCGCGATACCAGCCTCGCGTGCGCGCAGGCGCGCGCGGGCGTCAGTCAACAATGCGCGCACCGTCCCAGGCGAAATGCCCGCCGCTGTCCGCCGGCGTAAGGCTGTCGGCGACGGTGATCAGGCATTCGGCCGCATGGGCCGCCGTGAACAGCCTTTCCGGGGCGACATTGGCCTGGAAGGGCTTCGACATGGCGGTGTCGACCGTCCCGGGGTGCAGCGCCACGCAGATCGCGTGCGGGTGGGTGCGCTTCAGTTCGATGCTGAGCGTCTTGACCATCATCACCAGGGCCGCCTTCGACGCGCGATAGCCGTGCCAGCCGCCGGTGCGGTTGTCGCCGATGCTGCCGACCCGGGCGCCAAGGACGGCGAACACTGCACGCCGGTCGCGGGGCAGGCGCGGCAGGACGTACCGTGCGACCAGCGCCGGCGCGATCGTGTTGACGAGGAAACTGCGCGCGAGCTTGTCGCCATCGAGCTCGCGCATCGACCGTTCGGGTCGCTGGCGTTCGTCATGGAGCATGCCGGTGGTGACGAAGACATGTTGAAGCCCGTCGGGAAGCGCCGTCGCGGCCGCGGCGATGTCGCGCTCGAGCGTGACGTCCACCCCGGTCGCCCGGCTCCAGACCGTGACGTCGCCATGCGCTGCCAGCCGCGCCGCCAGCGCCTGGCCGATCCCGCCGGTCCCCACGACCAGCGCCTTCGCGGTTCGGTTTTCATTCATCGACCGGGCCCTAGCGGCCAACTACGGCTTCGCAAGACGCAGTTGGCTTGTGTCGGTGCGACGCGGGAGGTAATCGGGGGTACGCCCCTTCATGGATGGTCAAGGAGAGAAGAGTGAAACCCGTTTCCCGTCTGGCGATTGCTGCCGTTCTCGCGCTCGGTGCGGTCGCATCGCCCGTTGTCGCCAAGGAAAAGCCCGCGGCGCCCGCCAAGGGACCGAATTTGTCGAAGGAGTTCCGCGCTGCGGCACAGCCTGTGCAAAAAGCTATTCAGGCGAAGGACTTCACAGCCGCCGCCGCCGCCTTGCCGGCCGCCCAGACCGCAGCGACAACGCCGGACGACAAATTCTACGCCGGCCTGTTCCAGTATCAGATCGCCGCCAATTCGAAGGATACGCCCGGTTCGATCGCGGGTGCCTCGGCCATGCTGGCCAGCGGCGTTGCACCGGTCGAGCAGCAGGGCGCGCTCAACTATCTGCTGGGGCGCGAGACCTATTTCGCAAAGGACTATCCCAAAGCGCTCGCCTATCTGAACGAGTCGATCCGTTTGGGGAACAAGCCGCCCGAACTGCTGATCATGGCCGCCGACATCAGCTTCAAGCAGAAGCAGTACGCCCCCGGGCTCGCCTATGCCGAACAGGGCATTGCCGCACAAAAGGCCGCGGGGCAGGCCGTGCCCGAGGATTGGTACCAGCGGGCGCTCAGCGCGGCGTATAATGCCAAGAGCGGGCCCGATCTCGTCAAATGGGGCGGGATGCTGGTCAAGGCCTATCCGACTTCGGAAAACTGGCGCAGCACGCTCGTCCTCTACCGCGACAGCAAGCAGATGGACGGGCAGATCACGCTCGATCTCTACCGCCTGATGCGCGCCACGAAGAGCATCGCGGGCGAGCGCGACTATTACGACTATGCCGCGATCGCCAGCGAGCGCGGGCTTCCGGGCGAGGCCAAGGCCGTCGTCGATCTGGCCGTTTCGCGCGATGCCAAGCTGGCGACCAGCAAGAACCTGGCCGAGTTGCGCTCGGCGGCGGCGCCCAAGATCACCGCCGACCTGGCGGGCCTGCCCGCAAGCGAGCGGGCCGCCGCAGCGTCGGCCGCCGCGCGCCCGTCGATGAGCACGGCGGACGCCTATATGAGCTACGGCGAATATGCCAAGGCGGTGCCGCTCTATCGCTCGGCGCTGACCAAGACCGGCGTCGACGCCGATACGGTCAACACCCGCCTGGGTATCGCCCTTGCCATGAGCGGCGACAAGGAAGGGGCACGCACGGTGTTGCAGGCGGTAAAGGGGCCGCGCGCCGAAATCGCCGCGCTCTGGCTCGCCTATCTCGACGCGCCGCAGACCACGGCCTGACGCCGATCGCGGTCGGGCCTTACCGGTACGTTTCTTCGGTGCGGACCGGGACGCCCGACAGCGATTTGGACGTGCGGATCGTCAGCGACGTCTTCACCCCGGCGACATTCGGCGCCGGGGTGATGTGCGTTGTCAGGAATGCCTGGAATTCCTGCAGATCGTGCGCGACGATCTTGAGCATGAAGTCGATTTCACCGTTGAGCATATGGCATTCGCGGACAGGGTCGAGCGAGGCGACATGCGCTTCGAATGCCCTCAGGTCCGCTTCGGCCTGGGTCTTCAGGCCGACCATCGCGAAGACGGTAATGCCATAGCCGAGGCGTCCGGCATCGAGTTCCGCATGATAGCCGCGGATCGTGCCTTCCTCCTCGAGGGTCCGGACTCGCCGCAGACAGGGGGGCGCGGTCAGTCCCACCCGCCCTGCGAGCTCGACATTGGTCATGCGGCCATCGGTCTGCAATTCGCGCAGGATCTGGCGGTCGATGGGATCAAGGGGACGGGCCATAACCAGCCTGTATCAAGATTCCGCCGGACATGGCTACAGGATAATAATCTTACCGTGCGGCGCAGTCTGTCCCACCTTGTGACGTGCCATTTTGGACGCTTGCGCGCGGCCGTGCGGGGCTTACGAACATGGTTTCGGCACGCATCATGCGTGTTCCAACCTATCGGAATCCCAAGCCGCGCATGTCCGCACGATTCGACATAATGCTGGCGACCGCGATGCGGCTTTCCGGAGACGATGCCGGGGCGCGTGCGGCTTCGTGGCGCCAGATCGTCGACATCGTCGCCCAGGCCGGTCCGAACCTCGATGCCGGGAAGCGCGCGGCCGCGTTCGAGCGCCTCGATGCGCTGCGTGACCAGGTCCCGCTTGCCGACCGGCGCATGGCCGCAGGAAGCCTGGCGGGGAGAACCGCCGACCCCGTACTGGCCGTCATGTTCGCGCGCGACCTTCCCTCGATCGCGGCGCCGTTTCTGGTGCGCGTCGCGCTGAGTCCGGAAAGCTGGCGCCAGACCATTCCGGCCATGCCGGCGGCCGCGCGCAACATCCTGCGCAACCGGCGCGACCTTCCCGACGAAGCGATTGCATTGCTCGGGAGCTTTGCCGCGGCCGACCTGACCCTGCCGTCCTATACCGGCGTCGAGGCGGCGGGCGCCGTTGCCCCCGGCGACGGGTCCGCCGTTCCCGGCGTCACGCAGATCCGCGACCTTGTCGACCGCATTGCGGCCTATCGCCAGCGCGTTCCCCAGCCACAGGCACTGGCCCCGGATGGTGCCGGAGCCGACGAATCGGGCCAGGCCGAGGCGTTTACCTTCGAGACCATGATCGACGGCACGATCGACTGGATCGAAGGTGCCGAGCCCGAGGCCATCGTCGGCATGAGCATCGCCGAGACGGCAAGTTTCGGCATCGCCGGCGTCGATGGCCAGGCAGCGGGCGCCTGGCGTCGCCGCGCGCCGTTCCGCGACGCCCGGCTGCTTGTCGCCGGCGTCGGCGGGGCAGGGGGAGACTGGCTCATTTCCGCCGCCCCGCTGTTCAATCCGCACGATGGGCGATTCTGCGGCTATCGGGGCACGGCGCGCCGCCCCCGGACGGGCGAGCGTGCAGGCGGACCGAGCAGTATCGGCGGCATCGCCCCGGATTCGCTTCGCCAGCTGGTGCATGAGCTGCGGACGCCGCTGAATGCCATCCAGGGCTTTGCCGAGATGATCGACAAGCAGATCCTCGGACCCGCCGCGCTGCGCTATCGCGAGCGCGCGCGGGCGATCATGGCCGAGACGCAGCGGCTGGTCGCGTTGGTCGACGACCTCGATACGAGCGCGCGCCTGGACAGCGCCCGTCCGCCGGCGGAGCCCGCCGAAGATGCGGACCTGGTGGCAATCGCGGTACGGGCCTGCGCGCAGCACCGGGCGACGCTGGCGAGTCGCGATGTCGGACTGGTCCTCGAAACATCGGCGCAGACGGCGCATGTCGCGGCGCCCTCGACAACGGTGGAACGGATCGTGTCGCGCCTGCTCGCTGCCGTCAGCGCCGTCGCAACGCCGGGCGAGACGGTTTTTGCCAGCGCCGGCATGCAGGCGGGCCACATGACCTTTGCGCTGGCCCGGCCGGCAGTACTCGCGGCATGCGACGAACCGACCCTTCTCGACCCCGGCTATGGTCCCGATGGCGACTGGCCCGACGCGCCGCTGCTCGGCCTGGGATTCACCCTGCGCCTGGTCGCGCGGCTGGCAACGCAATCAGGGGGCGGCCTGAACATCCTGCCGAACAGCTTCGCGCTGCATTTGCCCGCCACCGACGTTTGCGCCGAAGTTCAGCCCGCCTGAACTTGCACTCCCCGCCCGACTTCCGCTACCGCACTGCGGCGTGGGCCTGTAGCTCAGTTGGTTAGAGCTGGCCGCTCATAACGGCTAGGTCGCGGGTTCGAGTCCTGCCGGGCCCACCACGCGCCGGGCAGATCTCCGGCGGCGCTTGGCGCCCCCAAGTGGCGAAAGCCGCGGTTTACCCGTGTCAGTGCTTGCCTTATGCCGCCCGCCACGGCAAAGCCGCGCCGTCGGCCGCGCAATGCGCGCCGGCCGGACGTGCGTGACAAGCAAAGAGCCTTGCTCTTCGTGTCGTACGTTCCGTCGGGGAGTGGCGCAGCCTGGTAGCGCATCTGCTTTGGGAGCAGAGGGTCGCAGGTTCGAATCCTGTCTCCCCGACCATTTCTCAGTTCGCGCTGGAATTGCCCGCCGCATTGCCATCCGCGGCGGTGTTGGCCGCTTCGGCGTTCATGTTCGCAACTTCATTGTCGACCAGATTGTCGGTCGTCGCATCGAGTTCTGCCGCGGAATTTTCAAGGGCGGCGCCCGCGCTATTTTCAGTGTCGGCGACGTTGATGGTGTCGGGCGCCTTGCTGCAGGCGCCAAGGCCCAGCAGCACCGCCAGAGCGATCGGGGCAAGGGCAGTGGCGGTCTTGGTCATCGATAGCGTCCCGGAATGAATTATTGCCACATAGCGGCCACAATTGGTCCGTCAATCATTTGCCCCTGAGCAGCACCTCCGGCGCGTTCGCGACGACTGCAAGCATTGCCGTCCATGCCGCGACATTTTGCCGCAACTGGTCCTTGTCGATGCGCTCGAGCGTGTCCTCGGGGGTGTGGTGATAGTCGAAATAGCGGGTGCCCGACTGGTTCAGGTCGACGGCGGCCACGCCCGCCTTGACCAGCGGCCCGATGTCCGCGCCGTCGCCGCCCTTTTCGCGCGACCGCACGATGCCGAGCGGGGCGAGCGCGGTCGCCAGCCGGTCGCCGATCGCGGTCGCCGTGTCGGGCAGGTTCACCGCAAAGCGCCAGACCCGGTCCGCGCCGAAATCCGATTCCGCGGCAAGTGCGTGGGGCTCGTCCTTGTGCGCCGCGAAATAGCCTTGCGAACCGGCGCCGCCGGTTTCCTCGTCGCCGAACCAGATGACCCGGATCGTCCGGCGCGGTGGCGGGCCATCGAGAAAGCGTTTTGCCGCAGCGGCGGTAATGGCAATGCCCGCGCCGTCGTCGATCGCGCCGGTCCCGAGATCCCAGCTGTCGAGATGCCCGCCCACGACGACGAGCCCTGCCGCCGGATCGGTGCCGGGGACTTCGGCGATGACGTTGCCCGTCTCCGTCATGCCAAGGTCGCGCGGCGTGAGCGTCAGGTGGATCGTGATCGGCTTGCCGCGCCCGACCATGCGCGACAAATTGTCGGCGTCGGACGTCGAGAGCGCGGCTGCGGGGATCGGCGTCACGCCGGCTTCGAAATTCGTCTGGCCGGCGTGCGGGCCACGGCCGTGGTCGCTGCCGATCGAGCGGATGATGATCGCCGCGGCCCCCTTCTTGGCAGCGAGATTGGGGCCGACGAAGCGCGCGGGACCGAAAGCGCCATAGCTCGATCCGTCCTGCGTCGCGACCATCGCGTTGGAAACGAATGCGATCTTTCCCTTGAGGCTGGCTTCGGGCGCTGCCTGCAGGTCACCGAAGCTGGCGAAATAGACGATTTCGGCGGTCAGCCCTTCCGGCTTGGTCGCGCCCGAACTGCCCAGCGCCGTGAGACGAAGCTTCTGGGGATAGGGACTGACGACCTCCGCCGTCTCGACGCCCCGGACCCAAGTCCGCATTCTGGTCGTTTCGATCCGGACGTTCTTGAACCCCAAAGCGGTCAGCTTCGCGGCGCCCCAGGCGCGGGCACGCGCCTCTGCCTCCGTGCCGGCCATGCGCGGGCCGACTTCGGTCGTGATCCCTTCGACGATGTCATAGGCGACGTCGTCCTTCAGCGCGGCGTCGCGCATTGCCCCGACCTGCGGGTCGAGCAGGGCCGGCGCCGGAGGCGTGGGGCGCTGGGCGGCGGCGGGCCCGCCGGCGAGGGCGGTGGCAAGGGCGGTGACGAGGGCGGCGGCAAGCGCGGCGGGCAGGGTGCTGGATGTCATATCCCCTGACTAACGCGGGACGGTTGCGGCGCAAGGCTTTCCAAGCGGCTGCGCACCTTCTAAACGCCCGCCCAAATCCCGCCACACCAGACCCGAAAGCCCCCGAAAATGGCCGCGCAATATGCCTATGTCATGAAGGACATGACGAAGACCTTCCCCGGTGCCCCCAAGCCGGTGCTGAACAACATCAACTTGCAATTCTACCAGGGCGCCAAGATCGGGATCGTCGGGCCCAACGGTGCGGGCAAGTCGACGCTGATGAAGATCATGGCGGGCGTCGACACCGATTTCACGGGCGAGGCCTGGCCGGGCGAGAACATCACGGTCGGCTATCTGGAACAGGAACCCCAGCTCGACCCGACCAAGACGGTGCTCGAGAATGTGAAGGAAGGCGCGCGCGCGACGGCCGACCTGGTCGATCGCTTCAACGAGATCTCGGCCGAAATGGGCGATCCGAAGGAGGATACCGATTTCGATGCGCTGATGGAGGAAATGGGCGACCTGCAGGGCAAGATCGATGCGGTCGATGGCTGGACGCTCGACAGCCAGCTCGGCGTCGCCATGGAAGCCCTGCGCTGCCCGCCGGGCGACTGGCCGGTCGAGAATCTGTCGGGCGGTGAAAAGCGCCGCATCGCGCTGACCCGGTTGCTGATCCAGAAGCCGTCAATCCTGCTGCTCGACGAACCGACCAACCACCTCGACGCCGAAAGCGTGAAGTGGCTCGAAAACCACCTGAAGGAATATGCCGGCGCGGTGCTGATGATCACCCATGACCGATACTTCCTCGACAATGTCGTCGGCTGGATCCTCGAAATCGATCGCGGGCGGTATTTCCCTTACGAGGGCAACTACTCGACCTATCTTGAAAAGAAGGCGAAGCGGCTGGAACAGGAGGACCGCGAGGAGAGCGGCCGCCAGACCGCGATCAAGAACGAGCTCGAATGGATCCGGCAGGGCGCCAAGGCGCGCCAGACCAAGTCCAAGGCGCGTATCGCCAAGTTCGAGCAGCTGGTCGAGCAGCAGAAGAATCGTACGCCCGGCAAGGCGCAGATTGTCATCCAGGTGCCCGAGCGCCTCGGCGGCAAGGTGATCGAGGTCGAGAATATCTCCAAGGCCTATGGCGACAAATTGCTGTTCGAGAATTTGTCGTTCACCTTGCCCGCGGGCGGTATCGTCGGCGTCATCGGGCCGAACGGCGCGGGCAAGTCGACCCTGTTCAAGCTGATCATCGGCAGCGAAAAGCCCGACACCGGCACGATCGACATGGGCAGCACGGTGCGGCTGGGCTATGTCGACCAGAGCCGCGACCACCTCGACGACAAGAAGAACGTCTGGGAGGAAATCTCCGACGGGCTCGATTACATGAAGGTCAACGGTCACGACCAGTCGACCCGGGCCTATGTCGGCGCGTTCAACTTCAAGGGCGCCGACCAGCAGAAGAACGTCGGCAAGCTGTCGGGCGGTGAACGCAACCGCGTGAACATCGCCAAGATGCTGAAGCGCGGCGGCAATGTGCTGCTGCTCGACGAGCCGACCAACGATCTCGACGTCGAAACGCTGGGCGCGCTCGAGGAAGCGATCGAGAATTTCGCCGGCTGCGCGGTCGTGATCAGCCATGACCGATTCTTCCTCGACCGTCTGGCGACGCACATCCTGGCGTTCGAGGGCAATAGCCATGTCGAGTGGTTCGAGGGGAATTTCGACGCTTATGAAGAAGATAAGCGGCGGCGACTGGGCGATGCGGCTGATCGGCCTACGGCATTGGCGTATAAGAAGCTGACGCGGTAAGGGACATAGAGCGGAACCACTGACGTTGCGGCATTCAGGCAACGGGGAACGGGCTCAAGCCAGCCATTCAATCAAACCGACAACATCGACGAAAGTTTACCGCGGCCGGTGCTCCGTGCCCCAGCCTGCCGTCACGAACACGGCCGTGGCGCTCTCGGCCACGTCTGCCGTGTGCCACGTGCCGGGCGGGTTGATGGCGTAGTCGCCGGGGGCCAGCGCCACCCTGACCGTGCCGCCGTCCGGCAGTTCCTGGTGGATGGTCATCGCGCCCGCGACGCAGATCACGACTTCGGCGCCCCTGGGGTGCATTTCCCAAGAGTCCCAGTCCTGGGTAAAGTCATACATCGAGACAAGACGCCCCTCGACCCCGTCGGCGGCGTTGCGTTCCATGTAAGCGGCGTACCAGTCCATGCCAGTGAAGTCCGGCTGTACAAGGGCCGTGGCACCGAGGCCGAGGTGGACCGGCTGGGTAAACAGGTTGGGCATCGGCGTGCTCCTTGAGTGCAGGGCGCTATCGCGCCCATCTTTGTAGCATGGGCCGCACCCTGAGGAAGGCCGTGTAGAGCCGCTCGAGCGCCGCGAGCACCGCGCGGTTGCGCGCCATGAGGCCAAGGGGGCGCAGCAGCGGAATCGCGCGCCACATGGCCGCAAATGCTGCTGCACCGTCGAGGATCGGGCCGCCCGTTTCGCGCGCATGGAACCGCGCGAGCAGCAACTGCCGGTCTATGGGGCAGGCCGCGCCCTCGGGCGCGACATCGATGAAGTCGATGGCCGACGCGCGGTCGAGACGCCGCATCATCGCGATCTCGCGGATGCACAGGGGACAGGCCCCGTCGTACCAGACTGTGACAGCGGTCATCCCGCACGATATGGAACCTTAACCTGCCCTGCGCTAGGCTCGGCCAATGGCCATCGACCTTTCCGAATTCGAGCGCGGCGCCGATTATGACGGTGATTACACCCATGATCTCGCGGCGCTGACCGAGCGGCTGTCGCGCATACAGGCCGCCTATATCACGCGCGGCAAGAGCGCGATCATCGCGTTCGAGGGCTGGGACGCCAGTGGCAAGGGCGGGGCGATACAGCGGCTGACCGCGTCATGGGACCCGCGCTGGTACGAGGTCTGGCCCATCGGCGCGCCGACGCCGGAGGAGCGCGAGCGGCACTTCTTGTGGCGATTCTGGAAGCGCTTGCCCGCGCGCGGAGAGATCAACGTGTTCGACCGCACCTGGTATGGTCGCGTCCTCGTCGAGCGTGTCGAAGGCTTTTGCACCGAACCGGAGTGGAAGCGGGCCTATGACGAGATCAACGAGTTCGAGGCGCAGCAGAAGGACAATGGCGTGACCCTGGTCAAGCTGTTCATGCACGTCACGCAAAAGGAACAGGACAAAAGGTTCAAGGACCGGCTCGAATCGCCCTGGAAAAGGTGGAAGACAGGCAAGGACGACTACCGAAACCGCGCCCGGCGCGACGATTATCTCAAGGCCTATGCCACGATGTTCGAGCGCACCGACACGCGCTGGGCGCCGTGGAAGGTGATCGACGCCAACGACAAGCGCTCGGCGCGGATGGCGGTGCTGAACTATGTTGCGGACCGGCTCGAGGCGGCCGTGGACATGACGCCGATGGATGCCGATCCCGACGTCGTGGCGCTGGCGAAGGCCGCCTTCGGGGCGTGAACCGTTACGTCGCCGTGGCGCCGTAGCGGATGGCCACGACCTCGACTTCGGCTTCGCCGCCGGGCAGCTGCACCTTGCGCACGTCGCCCACCGCCGCCCCGCGAAGGGCGCGTGCCATCGGGCTGGTCCAGCTGATCCGCCCGGCGGCCGCATCGCTTTCATCCTGTCCGACCAGCGTCACCGTCCGACGACGGTCGTCTGCGTCGGCGATGGTCACGGTCGCGCCGAACCAGACATGAGCGTGGTCGGCTTGCGAAACGGGATCGACAACGGTGACGGCCTTTATCCGTTTCGCGAGAAAGCCCGCGCGCCGGTCGATCGCGCGCAGTTTCTGGCGACCGTAGATATAGTCACCGTTCTCGCTGCGGTCGCCATTGCCTGCCGCCCAGCTGACGATGTCGACGGTGGCGGGCCGCTCGACGGTCATGAGCTGCGTATATTCGGCGCGCAGTGCTTCGAGCCCGGCGGGCGTGATCGGATCGCTCAACCGGCCGTCCGCTTGCCCAGGTACATCGACAGCGGCGTATTGCTCCGCACGCGCGCCTTGGAGGGGTCGATCAGGTCGTAGACCACGGCGTTCTCGAGCACGCGCTGGACATAGCTCTTGGTCTCGCTGAAGGGAATCGCCTCGATCCACTGCAGGATGTCGACCGAGCCGGTGCGCGGGTCGCCATTTGCGGCGAGCCATTTGTTCACATTGCCGGCCCCGGCGTTATAGGCGGCGACGGCGAGCGGATAGCTGCCGTTGAAGCGGTCCATGAGCCGCTCGAAGTACCAGCTGCCGAGCCGGATGTTGTATTGCGGATCGTTGACCAGGGCGCCCATGTCGTAGGTCGCGCCGATCTTGACCGACGTGTCGCGCGCGGTGCTCGGCATGAGCTGCATCAGCCCGCGCGCGCCCGCCCGGCTGAGGGCCGCGCGGTCGAACTGGCTTTCCTGCCGCGAAATCGCATGGACCATGGTCCAGTTGCCCGCGGCCTCGGCAGGGACCGGAACCACCGGGAAGCCGGCGCGGACATAATCGGCATAGCCGTTGATCCCCGCGCTGCGCCCGATCATGACGGCAAGGTCGGGCCGGGCGATGCGCTGGGCCAGTTCGACGGCGAGGACATGGTCGGTATCGGTGTTGGCGGCCAAGGCGATCTGGCGCACGAACAAGGTCTGGTTGAGGTGATCGCCCCGCTGTCCCAGGATTTGCGCCGCGCGAACTATTTCCTGGTTGAAGAACGCTTCGCGCTGGTTCTGCGAGATCTCGATGCGCGTCATCACTGGCGGGATGCTGGGCGACCGGCCGAGGCGCTCGGCCGCAAGCTGGCCATAGAACTGGTCGAACAGGGCGGCGGCGCTTTCGTAATAGCTGCGCGCGATGTCGCCACGACCGGCAGCCTCGGCGGCACGGCCCGCCCAGTACAGGCCCTTCGACCGCGTCTGGGGCGAGCGCGCGGCACGGGCATAGAGATCGAACATGCGGATGGCGTCGGCCGGCCGCCCGAGGCGGTCCATAGCCGTGGTGCCCGCCAGCCAGGTCGCATTGGTATATTCGTCGCGCTCGCCCAGGGGCCGGTCGCGGACGACGGTGCCGGCAGCGTACACGTCATCGACCTGTCGCGCGATGTCATAGGCCGTCTGCAGCTGTCCCTGCGCCGCCGCGTTGCGGGCAAGGGCAACGAGCGTGTCGAGCCATTTCTCGGCATCCAGCGGCGGCGCGCTCAGGCGGCGCGGCCCCGCCAGCAGTGCCTGCGCCGCATATTCCTGACCCGACAAGCGCAACCAGTTGACCCGGTCGAGCAAGAAACCGGGGTCGCCCGAGGCGCTCGCCGCGACAAGGTTCAATTTGGTCGCGGCGTCGGGTGCCCTGGCCTGCATGGCGAGGCGCGCATCGAACTGCGGCTGGCGCGACGGGCTGGTCAGCGCAAGCTGGCGGGCGGCGAGCGTGGTCGATCGGCTCCAGAGCAAGCGCTCCATGCGCGCATCATGGTCTGCCGTCGACAACAGCCCCGGCCAACGGGCGACGAGGCGCGATTCGTCGACCGGCGCGAGTACACCCATGGTCCAGGCCCGCCGGGCCGCGCGCTTTGCCTCGTCACGCCGGCCGATCGCATCGAGCGCTTCGGCAAAGCGCAGCGCATTCGTCGCCGTCGTCGGCGCAAAGCGGGCGAAATAGGCTGCAACGAGTTGCGGATCCTCGGCGTCCGTCCGCAGGGCGCGCTCGGCGGATTTGCGCAGCGCTGCCTCCAGAGGCCAGCCGGGATGCGCGATCAGGAAGCGCGCATAGGATGAAAAGGGCAGGGCTTCGGACTGGCGCAGGGTATCCCATTCGGACAAGGCGATGCCCAGCGCCGAGTCATTGACGACGGCAGGGGATCGCGGTGCGGGCGGTGCCATGAGATCCTGTGCCGCGGCGACACCGGGCGCGGCGAGAAGCAGGGCTGAAGCGGCAAGGCGGGACATCATTTCCGGTGACATGCTGGACATGCTGGGACATGCGTCCTTATCAGACGCTGAACGTTGTGGAGGAAACCGTGCCGGGCGAACGTTGCTCATGCCATGGTTATGCCGCAGCACAAGACGCACGTGAAGGGATAAGCACATGTTTTCCGGCTCGATCCCGGCACTGGTGACGCCGTTTCGGGACGGCAGGGTCGACGAGGCGGGATTTCGCGCGCTCGTCGACTGGCAGATCGACAATGGCTCGTCCGCACTCGTGCCCTGCGGGACGACGGGCGAAAGCGCGACGCTTGGCTATGACGAGCATTACAGGGTCATCGAACTCTGCATCGAGGCAGCGGCCGGCCGCGTTCCCGTGATCGCGGGCTGCGGATCGAACGACACGGCCACGGCGGTGCGCCACATCGCGTTCGCACACCAGGCGGGCGCCGCCGCCGCCCTCGTCGTCGCGCCCTATTACAACCGGCCAAACCAGGACGGCATTTTCGCGCATTATGCGCACCTCGCCAGCGTCAGCGACCTGCCGATCGTGTTGTACAACGTGCCGGGGCGCACGGTCACGGACATCTTGCCCGAAACCGTTGCCCGGCTGGCCGAACTGCCCACGATCGTCGGGATCAAGGATGCCAGCGGCAACATGGCGCGCATCGCTGCACACCGGTTGTCGGCAGGCACCGGGTTTTGCCAGCTTTCGGGCAACGACGACATGGCGCTGGCTTACAATGCTGCGGGCGGGTCCGGAGCCATTTCGGTGACGGCAAACGTCGCGCCCAAATTATGTGCCGCGTTCCAGTCGGCGTGCGCCGCCGGTGACTATGCGCTCGCACGCGATCTAAACGATAAGCTCTATCCGCTTCATGCCGCTCTGTTTTCGGACGCCTCGCCGGGGCCGACGAAATACGCGATGGCCCGGCTCGTCGACTGGATGGTGCCTGAGTTGCGATTGCCGATGACGCCGCCATCGGCGGCCGCGCGGGCCGCGGTCGATGCTGCGCTCGCCCATGCAGGACTGATCTAGACCGCGCATGGCACGTCCCCGTCCCGAACAAGTGAAAGCCAAGACCGTCGCCGAAAACCGGCGCGCCCGCTATGACTATGCCATCGAGGATACCTATGAGGCCGGCATCATGCTGACGGGTACCGAGGTGAAGTCGCTACGGTTCGGCGAGGGCTCGATCGCGGAGTCCTATGCCGAGGTGAAGGGGAACGAGGTCTGGCTGGTGAACAGCAACGTGCCCGAATACAGCCACGGCAACCGCGAGAACCACGAGCCCAAGCGCCCGCGCAAGCTGCTGCTCAACGAGCGCGAGATCGCCAAGATGCACAAGGCCATTTCGCGTGAGGGAATGACGCTGGTGCCGCTGTCGATCTATTTCAACGGGCGCGGGCGCGCGAAGGTCGAGATCGCCATCGCCAAGGGGCGCAAGCACCAGGATAAGCGCGAGTACGAGAAGGAAAAGGACTGGAAGCGCGAATCGGCGCGCATCCTGCGGGATCGCGGTTGAACGCGACGGTCGCCCGGATCGCGGCCCAGATGCCGCGGCGGATGGCCGACCGTCTGGTGGGCGCCGCCGTGACCGGCGCGGCCATGATCTCGGGATGGATGGTGCTCAAGGCGGTTGGGCAGCCGGTCATCGCCGCTGCCTTTCTGGCGGCGGTGATCGGTCTTGCGGGATTGATCCTGCTGGCGCGCCATCTTTATCCGCCTGTGCTGCGCACCGAGCGAACGACCGACTGGGCGCTTGTCCGCGATGCCGCGGACAATGGGGAGACCGCCCTCGCCGTCATCGATCGCAACGGGCGGCTGGTGTGCACAAATGCCCTTTACGACAAATGGTTCGGCGCGACGGCGCCGACCGACCTGGCTGCCGACGGCGGCGACCTGGTCGCGTCGGGCCGCGCCGCCTGGCGCGATGGCGCGGCCTCGCTCCGGGCGCGCGTGGCGATGCGCAACGTCGCCGTCGAGATCGGGCGCAGCGGCCATGCCGACGATTGCCTCCTCTGGCGATTCCGCGAAGGGGCGGAAGGCAACCCGGCGATCGCATTGCCGGCCCTCCTCGACGAGGGCTGGGGCGACCGGCTGGGCGCGGCCGGCATCATGGTCGCCCTGATCGGCGGCGAAGGCCGGGTTCGCGCGGCAAACCGCGTCCTTGTCCTGCGCGCGACAGGTCGAAGCGACGCGCCGATCGCGGGCCGGGACTTCGTGACGTTGCTGACATCGGCCAGCGACGGCACCATCCGCTTCGCGCATGAAGGGCTAACCGGCCTGCCGCTGCGGCTATTGCAGGTTCCGCTCGACGCTGCGCAGGAAGACGGCGACCGGATCATCGTGCTGCTGGACGACGAGGGCGGGAGCGGCACGGGAACCGATGTGCCGCTGCAGATGCTGCTTTCGATGCTGCCGCTGGGGCTGGCGCTGGCCGACCGGGACGGCCGGTTCCTGTACCTCAACGATGCGTTCATCCGGGCTGCGGGCATCACACCCAATTCGAGCCCCGTTTATCCCGGGGATCTGTTCATCCGCGAGGACAAGGCGGCAGTGGCCGATGCCGTGCGCCGATTCGCCAGCGGACAGGCGGTATCCGGGGATATCGCGGTGCGACTGAAGGATCGCCCGGACGATCCGGTGGCGCTGACCATTGCCGGCGCGCGGGGGCTGGGCGAGGCGGCCGTGTTGCTTGAGTCTCAAGGACAATACAGAGGAATCGAAGCTCCAGCGCCAGGTCGCGCAAGCCACCAAGATGCAGGCCGTGGGCCAGCTCGCGGGGGGAGTTGCACACGACTTCAACAATATCCTGACGGGCATATTGGGGCATTGCGACCTGATGCTGATGCGCCACACGCCGGGCGACAGCGACTATGACGACATCCAGCAGATCCGGAACAACTCGAACCGCGCCGCAGGGCTGACGCGGCAATTGCTCGCCTTCTCGCGCCAGCAGACATTGCGGCCGCAGATCCTGCAACTTCCCGATGTGGTCTCCGAAGTGTCCAACCTGCTCCAGCGGCTGCTGGGCGAGACGGTGGACCTCGTCATCAACCATGGACGCGCCCTCGGCGCGGTGCGGGCAGACCCGGGCCAGATCGAACAGGTGATCGTCAATCTTGTGGTGAACGCGCGCGACGCCATCCAGGCAAAGGGCGACAAGGGCGGCAAGGTGACGCTGAGGACGTACAGCGTGACGGCCGACGAGGTCCGCAAGCTGGCCACCGATTTCCTGCCCGTCGCCGATTACACGGCATTGGGCGTGACCGACACCGGCACCGGCATAGCACCCGAGAACCTGTCCAAGATTTTCGAGCCGTTCTTCACGACCAAGGATGTCGGCAAGGGAACGGGGCTGGGCCTCTCGACGGTCTATGGCATCGTCAAGCAATCGGGCGGCTTCATCTTCGCCGATTCGGACCTGGGGGAGGGCACGACATTTTCGGTGTTCCTGCCCGTCCACCACGACACCGAGACTAAAGCGACGCCCGTTGCGTCGCCTGCGACCAAGCCGGCAGAATTATGGGGCAGCGGCACGATCCTTCTCGTCGAGGACGAGGACATGGTGCGTGCCGTCGCCGAACGGGCGCTGGTGCGCCATGGCTATACCGTGCTGACCGCAGCCCATGGCGAAGAGGCGATGGCCATTCTGGACACGGGCACGAAGATCGACCTGATCGTGTCCGACGTCGTCATGCCGACGATGGACGGCCCGACGCTCGGGCGCACGGCGCGGGTGCATCATCCCGATCTGCCGATCCTGTTCATGTCGGGCTATGCCGAGGAACAGTTGCGCAAGACGATCGATCTCGATCGCATGGGGTTCATTCCCAAGCCCTTTTCGGTAAAGGCGCTGGCCGAGGCAGTAAAGGCGACGCTGGCGCTCCCCTAGACCCGTCACATTTTTTATGTTCCACCCTTGTTCCACGAGAACAAACGCGATACGAAACCGAAATGGCGCGTTGACCCGATGCGCCGAGCGGTTAGGAGGAACGGCACATGGCGGCTCAGCTGAAGGTGATTGGCGGCGATATGGCAACGACAGCAACCACGGACCGGCAGCGCGCGCTCGAAGCTGCGCTGGCGCAGATCGACCGCGCCTTCGGCAAGGGGTCTGCGATGAAGCTGGGCTCGCGGGAGGCCATGCAGATCGAGGCGGTTTCGACCGGGTCGCTCGGGCTCGACATCGCGCTGGGCATCGGCGGATTGCCGCGTGGCCGGATCGTGGAAATCTTCGGTCCCGAATCCTCGGGCAAGACGACGCTGGCGCTGCATGCCATTGCCGAGGCGCAGAAGATCGGCGGCACCGCGGCTTTCATCGACGCCGAACATGCGCTCGATCCGGTCTATGCCAAGAAGCTGGGCGTCAACATCGACGAGCTGATCGTGTCGCAGCCCGACACCGGTGAGCAGGCGCTCGAAATTGCCGATACGCTGGTGCGCTCGAACGCGATCGACGTGCTGGTCATCGACTCGGTGGCAGCACTGGTGCCGCGCGCCGAGATCGAGGGCGAGATGGGCGACAGCCATGTTGGCCTGCAGGCCCGCCTGATGTCGCAGGCCCTGCGCAAGATCACGGGCTCGATCAGCCGCTCGCGCTGCACGGTCATCTTCATCAACCAGATCCGCATGAAGATCGGCGTGATGTATGGGTCGCCGGAGACGACGACCGGCGGCAATGCACTGAAATTCTACGCGAGCGTCCGTCTCGACATCCGCCGCACGGGCCAGATCAAGGACCGCGAGGACATCGTCGGCAACACGACCCGGGTGAAGGTCGTGAAGAACAAGGTCGCGCCGCCGTTCAAGCAGGTGGAATTCGACATCATGTACGGACAGGGCATTTCCAAGGTCGGTGAAATTCTCGATCTTGGCGTCAAGGCGGGCATCGTGGAGAAATCGGGCGCCTGGTTCAGCTATGACTCGATCCGCGTCGGCCAGGGCCGCGAGAATTCGAAAGTCTATCTGACCGAGAATCCCGAGGTGGCCGATCGCATCGAAAAAGCCATCCGGACCAAGACCGACGATGTCGCCGAAGCGCTGATGGTCGGCCCGAGCGCCGACGACGACGCGTAAGGCGCCGCCATGGGTGCGCGTCTCGATTATGTCGAGCTGCCGGTCCGCGACGGCGCGGCATCGAAGGCATTTTTCGAAGCGGCGTTCGGCTGGACGCTGACCGATTACGGGCCGACCTATGCCGCGACCACCACATGCGATGTCGATATCGGGCTCGACAGTACGCCCGGTGCAACCGTTGCGGCGCCGCTTGCGGTGATCCGCGTCGACGACCTCGAAGCCGTACGGGCAGCGGTGGTCGCTGCCGGTGGCGAAGTCACGCGCGACATCTTCGCCTTTCCAGGCGGACGCCGCTTCCATTTCCGCGAGCCTGGGGGATGTGAGCTTGCCGCCTGGATCACTGACTAGCGCGTGCACCGGATAAACTGTGGTAGGCGTCGCGTTCCAGAGGGGAGCAGCGACGATGGCATCGACTGAAATCTTTGCGGGCGAGGAATGGCGCGGACGCGTGGGCGCCAGCTGGGCGGCCGAGTGGGTCCGCACCGACCGCAGCTTTGGCGTGTTGACGGCAAGGCTCGTCGATGCCCTTACCGCCGCGCTTCCGTCGACGGCTGCGCCGGCACCGAAGGATGATACATCGCGCCGCCGGGTCCTCGACATCGGCTGCGGCGCCGGGGAAACGTCGCTGCGGCTGGCCGGCCAGCGCCCGGATCTCCAGGTGACGGGCCTCGACCTTTCGGAAAAGCTGATCGCGGTCGCGAGCCTGCGCGGCGCATGGGTCGCCAATCTCGCGTTCGAAGCGGGGGATGCCTCGAGCTGGCACGACGAGCGGCCCTTCGATGCCGCGCTGTCACGCCACGGCATGATGTTCTTCGACGACCCGATTGCCGCCTTTGGCCAAGTTCACGCCCAGATGGTGCCAGGCGCTCCATTGCTGTTCACTTGTTTTGCAGCGCGCGAAGACAATCCGTGGGCGAACGAGCTCGCCGCCCTGATTGGCACGCCGCCTCCCGCCAACCCCCATGCGCCAGGACCATTTGCCTTTGCCGACGCCGACCATGTGCGGCAGATCCTTGAGGCGGCAGGCTGGCAGGCGGCCTCGGCGGAACGCATCGACTATGATTATGTGCCGGGCGGCGGCGAGAATCCGGTTGCTGACGCGCTCGACTTTTTCGGGCGCATCGGCCCGGCAGCGCAGCATTTGGCGATGCTCGACGTCGCCGCGCGCAGGGCGCTGGAACCGCGCATCGCGCAGTGGCTCGGCGCGCATGTCGTCGATGACGAGGTGCGTTTTCCCGCAGCTGCCTGGCTCTGGCGCGCGGCAGCGTGACGGCCGCATCGACGCCTGCGATCGCGCTGATCGGTGCGCCAACCGACTGCCATTCCTCCTTTATCCGCGGCGCAGCGTTCGGACCCGCAGCGATCCGGTCGGCACTCGCCAGCGATCATGGCAATGCCTCGGCCGAGTCGGGCGCTGAGCTGGGCATCGACGTCCGCCTGACGGACAGGGGCGACGTCGCCCTGGCCGACACGCTGCCCGCGACGGTTGCCGACGATGCGCGGCTCGCCGCAGCTGTGGCCGAGGCGATCGCGACGGGCGCAATGCCGCTTGTCCTCGGCGGCGACCATGCGGTCACCGTGCCGGTCGTTGCCGCGCTTTGCGGCGTCCATGGCCCCCTCGACATCCTGCACGTCGATGCCCATCCCGATCTTTACGACGATTATGGCAATGATCCGCGCAGCCATGCGTCACCCTTTGCGCGCATCCTTGAGGCCGGGCATGCCCGGCGCCTCGTCCAGGTCGGCATTCGCACGATGAACCGCCATTGTCGCGAACAGGCCGCGCGGTTCGGAGTCGAGGTCATCGAGATGCGCCACTTCACGATCGATGCCGTGCCCGTGCTCGATGGGCCGCTCTACATCAGCATCGACATGGACGGTTTCGACCCGAGCGCCGCCCCCGGCGTTGCCCACCTCGAGCCGGGAGGCCTGACCGCGCGCGAGGTGCTCGCCGTGCTTGCGCGGCAGACCGCGTCCTTGGTGGGGGCCGACATTGTCGAGCTCTGCCCGCCGCGCGACCCGACCGGCGTTACGGCGATCCTTGCCGCCAAGCTGGTGCGTGAGTTCGCGGCTCTCTATGCCCGAAACGGAGGTGCAGCATGATCAACCGGCGACAGATACTGGCAACCGGCGGGGCGGGGCTCGCGTTGGCTGCGCTGCCCGCCTGGGCAGCAGCCCCCGATCTGGTCTCGATCACCGACAAAGTGCCGCGCATCGGCACCGCCGAACGGGCGGCGCGGATCGCCAAGGCGCAACGCCTGATGCGCGCGGGCGGCATCGGCGCGATCCTGGTCGAAGCGGGGTCGAGCCTTGACTATTTCACGGGCGTACAATGGTGGCGCAGCGAACGGCTGACCTGCGCCGTGATTCCGGTCGAGGGCCCCCCCTGCATCGTGACACCGTTTTTCGAGGAGCCGTCGATCCGCGAGACGCTGAACGTCCCGGCGGACGTCAAGGTCTGGCAAGAGGACGAGAGCCCTGTTGCGCTCGTCGCGGCGTTCCTCAGGGCGCGCGGACTGGCTCGGCAGCCCGTGGGCATCGAGGAAACGGTGCGCTTCTTCGCGAGCGACGGCCTTGCCCATGCGCTGCCCGAAGCAAGGCTCGTCTCCGCCAATCCGGTCGTGCGCGGCTGCCGGATGATTAAGACGACCGCCGAGATCGCGCTGATGCAGGCCGCGTCGGACGTCACCATCGGCGCGATCAACCAGGCGATTTCGCGGACCGAAGCGGGCATGGCGCCGGCCGACATCCGCGCGCTTCTGCTGTCCGCGACGCGCGCGCTGGGCGGCGACGCGGACGACGGCGGGCTGGTGCTGCTCAACGAGGCGAGCGCCTATCCGCACGGCTCGAAGTCTGCGCAACGCGTGACGAAGGGCGGCATCATCCTGATCGATATCGGCTGTTCGGTCGGCGGCTACCAGTCCGATATCTCACGCACTTTCGTGCTGGGTGGCGCGAGCGCCGAACAGCGCAAGGTGTTCGGGCAGGTGCAGGAAGGCCAACGCATCGCCTTTGCAGCGGCCAAGCTGGGCGCGCCGGCGGGGTCGATCGACGATGCCGTGCGGTCCGCCTATGAACGAATGGGCTATGGCCCGCGCTACAAGCTGCCCGGCACGCCGCACCGCACCGGCCATGGCATCGGCATGGACGGGCATGAACCGGTGAACCTTGTCCACGGCGAAGCGACTCCGCTGGCCGTCGGCATGTGTTTTTCGAACGAACCCGGTATTTATGCGCCCGGCAAGTTCGGCGTGCGGATCGAGGATTGTTTCCACATGACCGAATCGGGACCGAAATGGTTCAGCGAGCCGCAGCGGTCGATCGATTATCCGGCGGATTGAGAAGACGTGGCTGACGCGTGCATAACGCACACGGCGCCCCGGGGCGCGCAAATACTGGCGTCCCTTGAGCCGGACGCGTCGCTCCCCTAAGCGCACCACATGACCTCGACGAACGACATCCGCCGCTCCTTTCTCGAATATTTCGCCGCAGAAGGGCATGAGCGCGTGCCGTCCGCGCCACTGGTGCCGCACAACGACCCGACACTGATGTTCGTGAATGCCGGCATGGTGCCGTTCAAGAACGTCTTCACCGGCCTCGAGCACCGGCCCTATGTCACCGCGACGTCGAGCCAGAAGTGCGTGCGCGCGGGTGGCAAGCATAACGATCTCGACAATGTCGGCTATACGGCGCGGCATCATACGTTCTTTGAGATGCTCGGGAATTTCTCGTTCGGCGATTATTTCAAGGAACGCGCGATCGGCCTCGCCTGGAACCTTGTGACGCGCGAATGGGGGCTCGACCCGAACCGCCTGACGGTCACCGTCTATCACACCGACGACGAGGCGTTCGGCCTGTGGAAGCGGATCGCCGGGCTTCCCGACCACCGCATCATCCGCATCGCGACCAAGGATAATTTCTGGGCGATGGGCGACACGGGGCCGTGCGGGCCGTGCTCCGAAATCTTTTACGACCATGGCGATCATATCCCGGGCGGCCCTCCCGGCAGCCCCGACGAGGATGGCGACCGATTCGTCGAGATCTGGAACCTGGTGTTCATGCAATATGAGCAGGTAACAGTCGACGAGCGCCGCGACCTGCCGCGCCCCAGCATCGACACCGGCATGGGCCTCGAACGCATCGCCGCGGTCATGCAGGGCGTTCACGACAATTACGACACCGACACGTTCAAGGCGCTGATCCACGAGAGCGGCGAGCTGACAAGGACCGCGACGACCGGTGCCAATCAGGGATCGCACCGCATCATCGCCGATCACCTCCGCGCGTCGTCGTTCCTCGTTGCCGACGGCGTGTTGCCGGCAAATGAAGGGCGCGGCTATGTGCTGCGACGGATCATGCGCCGCGCGATGCGGCACGCGCATCTGCTCGGTGCCGCCGACCCGCTGATGCACCGGTTGGTGCCCAGCCTCGTGGCCGAAATGGGTGGGGCCTTCCCCGAGCTCGTGCGCGGGCAGGCCGCGATCGAGGCAACCCTGCTGCAGGAGGAAACGCGCTTCCGCCAGACGTTGCGCAATGGCCTGGGCCTGCTCGACGAGGCGACCGCGACCTTGGGAAGCGGCGACACGCTGCCCGGCGAGACGGCGTTCAAGCTCTATGACACCTATGGTTTCCCCTATGACCTGACCGAGGACGCCTTGCGGGCGCGCCAGATCGGCGTCGACCGCGCCGGCTTCGACGCCGCCATGGCGCGGCAGAAGGCGGCGGCGCGCGCGGCGTGGAAGGGCTCGGGCGATGCCGCGTCCGCCGATATCTGGTTCGACATTGCCGACGAGCTCGGCGGCACCGAATTCACCGGCTATTCGGGCGACGTCAGCGATGGCGAGGTCGTGGCGCTGGTCAAGGACGGCGCGCGCGTGACGCAGGTCGGCGAGGGCGAGGCCGTGACGATCCTCACCAACCAGACACCTTTCTACGGCGAAAGCGGCGGCCAGATGGGCGACGCGGGGCGGATCACCGGCGCGAACGGGCTATCGGTACTCGTCGAGGATACCTCGAAGCCGCTGGGGCGGCTGCATGCGCATCAGGGTGTCGTTGAAAGCGGCACGATTTCGATCGGCGATACGGTCACGCTGAGCATCGACGTCGAGCGGCGCGGCCAATTGCGTGCCAACCATTCGGCAACGCACCTGCTGCACGCGGCGCTGCGCCACCGGCTCGGCGGGCATGTCACGCAAAAGGGCAGCCTGGTCGCCCCCGACCGGCTTCGGTTCGACTTCGCGCACAATGCCGCGCTGACCGCCGCCGACGTTGCGCACATCGAGGCAGAGGTGAATGCGCGCGTCCGCGAGAATGACGCGGTGACGACGCGGCTGATGACGCCCGACGACGCCGTGGCTGCGGGCGCGCTGGCGCTGTTCGGCGAGAAATACGGCGACGAGGTGCGCGTACTCAGCATGGGCCGCGCCGACGACAACCATTACTCGGTCGAGCTGTGCGGCGGCACCCATGTCAACGCGCTGGGCGACATCGCGCTGTTCAAGATCGTGTCCGAAAGTGCCGTATCGAGCGGCGTCCGGCGGATCGAGGCGCTGACCGGCGAGGCGGCACGCCACTGGCTGACGGCGCGCGAGGACCGGCTGAAGGAAGCGGCGGCGCTGCTGAAATCGGCGCCCGACGACGTGCCCGCGCGCGTGGCGGCACTGGTCGATGCGCAGAAGAAGCTCGAACGCGAGCTGGCCGAGGCCAAGAAGGCACTGGCGCTCGGCGGCGGCAATGGCGCGGGACCTGTCGTCGAGGAGGTTGCGGGCGTAAAATTTGAGGGACAATCGCTCGACGGCTTCGATCCGAAGGGGCTGCGCGGCCTGATCGACGAGGCGAAAGCCCGCCTCATGTCGGGGGTGGCGACCGTTGTTACGGTCGTGGAAGGCCGGGCTTCGGTCGCGGTCGGGGTGACCGACGACCTGAAGGACCGACTGAGTGCCGTCGATCTGGTCAAGGCGGCCGTTGCTGCGCTGGGCGGGCAGGGCGGCGGTGGCCGTCCCGATATGGCACAGGGCGGCGGGCCGGACGGTGCGGCGGCGACCGCGGCGCTCGCCGCCGTGCGGTCGGCCATGGAGAGCATGACGACCGCGGCGTAGCGTCGCTAGAGCGGCTTCAACCGCGGCGGTGCGCGTAACCCGCCCGCATCCTTGATGGCACCCCGCAGTTCGTCGCGCTTTTCGTGGATGCTCGCGATCACCGGACCCATTGCTACGCCAAGATCGACGAGGACGGCTTCTGAAAGCTGGAGCGACGACTCAAGCGTTTCCGGGACGGCGTCAGTGACGCCGGCGCGGTATAATTGAGCGGCATGCTCAGGGTCCCTCGCGCGAGCGACAATGGTGAGCTCGGGCGCTTCGGCGCGCAATCGACGGGCGAGAACCACGTTCTGGACCGGATCGTTCATCGTCAGGACGACGGCGGCAGCATCGGCGAGGTGAAGGGCCTCTGTCGCGCCCGCGCGACCGGCGTCGCCGAACCGTACCGGCTTGCCCGCGCGTCGGGCGGCCGCGACGACGTCGACGTCGGCCTCAATGGCTGTCCACGGCTTGCCGTGCACGTCGAGCATCGAAGCTACCATCTCGCCGACCCGTCCGAACCCGATGATGACGGTCGCCTGCGGATCGGCCGGGAGCGGCGCATCCGCCCGGTCCCAGCTGATCCGCCGCGCAACCCGGCGCCCGACTTCTGCAAGCAGCGGCGTGATCGTGAGGCCGATCGCCGTCACGCCGGACCAGAATGCCGCGGTCGTTGCATCGATCAGGCCGGCCGTCAGCGCCGTGCCGAGCACGACCAGCGTCAGCTCCGACGGACTGGCCATCACGATGCCCGCTTCTGCGGCGACGCCGGTCTGCGCCCCGCCAAAGCGCAGCAATGCGGCGGTAACGGCTGCCTTGAGGATCACGACTATGGCGACGGCGCCGAGGATCGCGGGCCATTGGGCCAGCAGTAAGCGCAGGTCCAGTTGCATCCCGACGGTCAGCAGGAACACGCCAAGCGCCAAATTCTTGAAGGGCGCGATGACTCCCTCGACCTCATGGGCATAATCGGTCTCGGCGATCAGCAAACCGGCGACCAGCGCGCCGACGATGGGCGACAGGCCGACGGTCAGCGTCGCGAGGCTGGCCAGGATCACGACGAGCAGCGTCACCGACAGGAACAGCTCGGGGCTGCGCGTGCGCGCCGCCTGGGCGAACACGCGTGGCAGGATGACGCGACCCGCCACCAGCAGCACCGCCACGACCAGCACGCCAAGCCCCAGGACCTGTCCCATCGCGCCGAAATCGCGCCCGCCGGGCCCGAGTGCACCCAGCAGGAAGATGATCGGGACCAGCGCCAGGTCTTCGAACAACAGCATGGCGAAAGCGAGCTTGCCGACGGGGCTGGTCGTCCCCGCGATCGGAAGCACGAGCGCCGTGGACGACAGGGCAAGGGCAAGGCCGAGCCCGAGCGCGGCATTGGTCGTATAGCCGAACATCAACAGCGCGCCGGCGATCAGTGCCGCATTGCCGAGCAACTCCGCCGCACCGATGCCCAGCACCGCGCGACGCATTGCCCAGAGCCGCTTGAAACTCAGCTCCAGCCCCACGGAAAAGAGCAGGAGGATGATCCCGAATTCGGCGAACACCGACATGCCCTTTGTGTCGCTGATCGTTACATAAAATAGCCAGGGCGCCTGCGGCACGAGCGTTCCCAGACCAAAGGGGCCGACGACGACGCCAACAAGGATAAACCCTATCACCGGCGAAATCCTGAGCCGCGCAAATGCCGGGATGACCAGTCCGGCCGCGCCGAGGACAACAAGGGCATCGCTGAGACCGGAGGAGGACGGATCGAGCGCCATTGCTCGACTCTAGGGGGTGTCCGGGCGCAGAGTCACCCCATGAATGCCACCGAGTCAGCAGACGTGATCGTTATTGGGGGTGGGCCTGCGGGCATGATGGCCGGCCTGCTCCTGGCGCGCGCCGGCATTTCCACGCTCGTGCTCGAAAAACACAGCGACTTCCTGCGCGATTTCCGCGGGGACACGGTGCACCCATCGACGATGGCCTTCCTCGACGAGCTGGGCATGCTCGACCGGTTTCTGGCCCGGCCGCACGACGAAGTGCCCAGTGTCGACGCACGCGTTGCCGGGCAGCTCATCCCGGTCGCCGATTTCTCGCATCTTCGCGTGCCTGCCCCGTTCATCGCCATGATGCCGCAGTGGGATTTCCTCGACTTTCTGTTCGACGAAGCGGCGCGGCTTCCCGCGTTCGCGCTGCGACGCGATGCCGAAGTAACCGGCTTTGCCGAGAAGGGCGGGCGGGTGACGGGCGTTGTGCTCGCCGATGGCACCAGGCTTTGCGCGGGCAAGCTTGTCATTGCCGCCGATGGTCGACGTTCGGTCGCGCGGCAGACGCTGCCCCTGAAAACGTTCGGTGCACCGATGGACGTTTTCTGGTTCCGCGTGCCCAAGGTTGCCGGCGGGCGGAACCGCAGCATGGGCGTGTTCGAGGCTGGGCGGATCTTCGCGCTCATCGACCGCACGACCTATTGGCAATGCGCCTATGTCTTTCCCAAGGGTGCCGTCGAAAGGCTGCGCGAAAGAGGCTTGCCCGCACTGGTCGCGGACATCGAAGCGGCGGTGCCCGAAGTCGGTCCGCTCGGCGACGTGCTGGCGAGCTGGGACGATTTTCACCTGCTGTCGGTCTCGCTCGACCGGCTGGAACGCTGGCATCGGCCCGGCCTGCTGGCCATCGGCGACGCGGCGCATGCCATGTCGCCCATCGGCGGGATCGGCATCAACCTGGCCGTGCAGGATGCCGTTGCCGCAGCCAATATTCTCGCCCCGCGCCTCGCCACCGCGTCAGATGCCGATGATCTGCTTTCGAGGGTCCAGGCGCGCCGGTTGTGGCCGACGCGCGTCATCCAGTCCTTGCAGAAGCTGGCGCAGGCCAATGTCATCGGCGCGCTGTTGAAACCCGACGCGCACCTGACCCGGGTCCCGGTTGCGCTGAGGCTGCTCCAACGCTTCCCCCTGCTTCGCCGCATCCCGGGCCGCCTTGTCGGGCTGGGCGTGTGGCGTGAACATGTCAGGTCGCCAAAGGTCTAGGACCAGTCGTTCATCGCCTTTTCGAGGTTCAGGCGAATGGCCTCGAAGAATTGCTCGGTCGTCATCCACGCCTGATCGGGACCGATCAGCAGTGCCAGATCCTTGGTCATGCCGCCCTGCTCGACGGTGTAAATGCACGCGCGCTCGAGCGTTTCGGCAAATTTGACGACATCGGGCGTGTCGTCGAACTTGCCGCGATACTTGAGGCCGCCCGTCCAGGCGAAGATCGAGGCAATCGGGTTGGTCGAGGTCGCCTTGCCCTGCTGATACTGGCGATAGTGGCGCGTGACCGTGCCGTGCGCCGCCTCGGCCTCGACGGTCTTTCCGTCGGGCGTGAGCAACACCGACGTCATCAGGCCCAGCGAACCGAAGCCCTGCGCGACCTGGTCCGATTGCACGTCGCCATCATAGTTCTTGCAGGCCCACACGAACTTGCCCGACCATTTGAGCGCAGACGCAACCATGTCGTCGATCAGGCGATGTTCGTAAACAATGCCAGCCGCGGCGAACTGATCCTTGAATTCCTTGTCGAAAACTTCGGCGAAGAGATCCTTGAACCGACCGTCATAGGCTTTCAGGATGGTGTTCTTGGTCGACAGGTAGAGCGGCCAGCCGCGACCCAGCGCGTAATTCATCGACGCGCGGGCGAAATCGGCGATCGAATCGTCGAGATTGTACATGCCCATGGCGACGCCCGAAGACGGAAATTTGAACACTTCCTCGTCGATCACGGTGCCGTCTTCGCCTTCGAACACCATGCGCAGCGTCCCGGGCCCGGGAACGCGGAAATCGGTGGCGCGATACTGGTCGCCGAATGCGTGGCGTCCGACCACGATGGGGTCGGTCCATCCGGGAATGAGGCGTGGTACGTTCTTGATGACGATCGGCTCGCGGAAAACCACGCCGCCCAGGATATTGCGGATCGTGCCGTTGGGCGACTTCCACATCTTCTTGAGATTGAATTCCTTCACCCGGTCTTCGTCCGGCGTGATCGTCGCGCATTTTACGCCGACACCGTATTTCGCGATCGCGTTGGCGGAATCGACCGTGATCTTGTCGTTGGTCTCGTCGCGCTTTTCGACGCTGAGGTCGTAATAATGCAGATCGATGTCGAGGTAGGGCTTGATCAGGCGCTCCCGGATCCATTCCCAGATGATCCGTGTCATCTCGTCGCCATCGATTTCGACGACGGGGTTTTTCACCTTGATCTTGGCCATGCGTGCTTCCTTGGGGAATAAGTCGCCGACGCTCTAGGCAAGGCAGCCCGCGCAATCAACCGCAGCCGTAGTGTTTGCGGTTCTGCCAATGAGTCTCTACAAAGTCACAATGTCGCACATAGAAAACGGCCCCCTAGGGACGCCGAGCGTCCGCTGGCGCTTTCCCTCCGTCCATCCCGACGGCCGCAAGTTCGTCGTCATCTCAGCCGTCATTGCGCTGGTCTTCGCCCTGATGGCCTGGGAGACGCTCGCCTGGCCGATGCTGGGCGTCACCATCTGGGTTGCCGCCTTCTTCCGCGACCCGATCCGGTCGGTGCCACGCGGCGACGAGCTGATCATTGCGCCGGCAGACGGGCTCGTCACCCTCATCCGCGACGTGCCGCCGCCGCGCGAGCTGGCAGGCGAGAACGGCCTCGGCGACGCGACGATGACGCGCATTTCCATTTTCATGTCGGTTTTCGACGTGCACATCCAGCGCTCGCCGATCGAGGGGATCATCCGTCAGGTCGTCTATATTTCGGGCAAGTTCCTCAATGCCGACCTGGACAAGGCAAGCGAGGACAACGAGCGACAGCACATCATGGTCGAGCGGCACGACGGGGTGCGGATCGGCTACACGATGATTGCCGGCCTCGTCGCCCGGCGGATCGTGCCATTCGTAAAGCCGGGCGACACCGTCGTTGCCGGACAACGCGTGGGCCTGATCCGCTTCGGCAGCCGCGTTGACGTCTATCTGCCGGCAGGCACGGCCCCGCGCGTTGCCCTGGGCCAGCGGACCATCGCGGGGGAAACGATTCTCGGCGTGATCGGCAACAATCAGGCGGCAGGCGGCGTCAGCCAGTGAAACCGCCTCTCCGGCGCGGAATTCCCTTGCGGACAGTCGCGCCCAATGCGGTAACGGCGCTGGCCTTGTGTTCGGGTCTGACGGCTGTTCGTTTCGCGATCGGCGGCGACTGGCAGCTCGCGCTGGCCGCGATCGTCACGGCGGGCGTCCTCGACGGGCTCGACGGCCGGATTGCCCGGATGCTGAGAGGCGAAAGCCGTTTTGGTGCCGAGCTCGACTCGCTTTCGGACGTCATCGCCTTTGGCGTTGCACCAGCGCTTGTCGTCTTCCTGTGGAGCCTCGTTGGCGTGCCTCGCTACGGATGGGTCTTCGCGCTTGCCTATACCGTTTGTGCAGCGCTCAGGCTCGCGCGGTTCAACGCTGCCATCGATGCGACCGACCAGCCGCACAAGTCGGCGGGCTTCCTGACCGGCGTGCCCGCACCGGCCGCAGCAGGGCTGGCGCTTCTTCCTGTCTATCTCTGGCTCATAACCGACGAAGACTTTTTTCGATCGCCCTTCGTGACCGCGCCCTGGCTCGGGATCGTCGGCTTTCTCATGATCTCGAGCGTCGCTACCTATAGCTGGTCGTCGCTGCGTTTGCGCCGGAACGTGCGGTTCGAGGCCCTGGCCGGTGTCGCCGTCCTGTTCGGGGCGCTTTTCTCGGCCCCATGGGAAACATTGACGGGCATCTGCATCATCTATCTGGCGATGATCCCGTTCAGCATTCGCAGCTATGCGAAGGTCAGGCGGCTGCGCGTAACGGCGGCGCTGTCCGGAACGTCGTCGGCCTGACCATCACTCTCACGCGGGACGCCGGCACGTAAATCGCGTCGGCATGAACCGGCTTGCCGGCCAGTGCTGCCAAAACGCGTTCCCCACGCCCGTGCAACGTCGCCAGAATGACGCCGATCGCGGACGCGAAAAGGGCAGAAACCGTCAGCATCGAGATAATGTTAATCATCGCTTCGTCTCCTGGATCGGCAACAGCCTGCCGAGTCGTTAGTTCCTCAAACCGGCAATGTTCATGTTATGTTCGCACGCTTTTCCCTTGTCAAGCGGCATTCGGCCCGTTATGCGCGCCGCCATTCCACATGGGGCGCACCATACCGGTGCCGCCGCGCAAGCGGTGGTTCCGCTCCCCAGAGGTTCAACCGGGCAAGGAGAATTGGCTATGGCGGCACCCGTCGTCACGATGCATCAGCTGTTGGAAGCTGGCGCGCACTTCGGACACCAGACGCATCGCTGGAATCCGAAAATGAAACCCTACATCTTTGGCGACCGCAACGGCGTCCATATCCTCGACCTGTCGCAGACCGTGCCGCTGTTCGCGCGTGCACTCGACTTCGTCGCGGCGACGGCGGCCGGCGGCGGCAAGGTTCTGTTCGTCGGCACCAAGCGCCAGGCGCAGGAGCCGATCCGCGACGCGGCGCGCGCGTCGAACCAGCATTTCGTCAACCACCGCTGGCTGGGCGGCATGCTCACCAACTGGAAGACGATTTCGGGCTCGATCAAGCGCTTCAAGGCGATGGAGGAGCAGCTGTCGGGTGACACGACGGGCCTCACCAAGAAGGAAGTGCTTCAGCTGACGCGCGAACGCGACAAGTTCGAGCTGTCGCTGGGCGGCATCCGCGACATGGGCGGCATTCCCGACGTCATGGTCGTGATCGACGCCAACAAGGAAGAGCTGGCAATCAAGGAAGCCAATGTTCTTGGCATTCCGGTCGTGGCGATCCTCGATTCGAACGTGTCGCCGGACGGCATCGCGTTCCCGGTCCCCGCCAACGACGATGCCAGCCGTGCGATCCGCCTCTATTGCGAAGCGCTTGCCCAGGCCGCGACGCGTCACGGTGCCCAGGCCGCCCAGGCCCGGGGCCAGGACTTCGGCGCGATGGTCGAGCCGCCGGTCGAGCCCGCGCTCGAGGCTGCACCGGCCGTTTCCGAGGTCGCGGCCGAAGCTGCTGGTGAAGAAGCCGCCGCGTAACAATAATGCTGCAATCATGCGTTGCCCCGGCGCCCGATCTAGCGGGGGCCGGGGCCGCTCGCGGATAGGGCGCGCTCTTGCCGATAGCGGCCCCGGCTGCTCCGGGGTAACGTTCAATTGAAGGAAAAAGACATGGCCGAGATCACTGCCGCTCTCGTCAAGGAACTGCGCGAAGTTTCGGGCGCGGGCATGATGGATTGCAAAAAGGCGCTTAACGAGACTGGCGGCGACATGGATGCCGCGGTCGACTGGCTGCGCACCAAGGGACTGGCAACGGCCGCCAAGAAGGCTGGACGCACGGCCGCCGAAGGCCTGGTTGGCGTCGCCACGTCGGGCACCAAGGGCTCGGCCGTCGAAGTCAATTCAGAGACCGATTTCGTCGCCAAGAACGACCAGTTTCAGGCGTTTGTACGCGACGTGACGGCGCTCGCGCTCGAGACGAATGCCAATGACATCGCTGTTCTGGCTGCCGCACCGATGGGTGAAGGCACCGCGCAGGACAAGCTGACCGCGAACATCGCGACAATCGGCGAAAACCAGTCGCTGCGCCGCGTGAAGACGCTCAGCGTCAACCGGGGCGCGGTCGTCTCCTATGTCCATAACGCCGCAGCGCCGGGCATGGGCAAGATCGGCGTGCTCGTGGCCCTCGAAGGCGACGCGGATGCCGCTGCCATCGAGAACCTCGGCAAGCAGCTCGCGATGCACATTGCGGCCGTCAACCCGTCGGCATTGCATGAAGAAGGCCTCGACGAGGCGCTCGTCACACGCGAGCGTGCCATCGCGATGGAAAAGGCCGCCGAAAGTGGCAAGCCGGCCGATGTCGTCGAGAAGATGGTCAACGGCGCCATCGCCAAGTTCCGCAAGGAAAACGCCCTGCTGAGCCAGGTTTTCGTCATGGACAACAAGACGAAGATCGCCGACGTCGTGGCTGCAGCGGCAAAGGGCGCCGGCGGAAGCATCGCGCTGGTCGACTATGTCCGGTTCCAGCTCGGCGAAGGCATCGAGAAGGAAACGAGCGACTTTGCCGCTGAGGTTGCGGCGGCGTCCGGCGTGCCGCAGCCGGTATAAAAAGCGCACGCTTCACAAGTTCACGGCGCGGGCCTAGGGTCCGCGCCGCTCAACTCTCAAGGAAGCCCGCTCGCCCATGAGCCGCCCGCCGTACAAACGTATCCTTTTGAAACTGTCGGGCGAAGTGCTGATGGGGCCAGGTGGCCTCAGCATCGATCCCGAGGTGACTGCCCGCGTCGCCGGTGAGATCGCCAATGCAAAATCCATGGGGTTCGAGCTTTGCGTCGTGGTGGGCGGAGGCAATATCTTCCGCGGCCTTGCCGCCGCCGCCAAGGGGTTCGAACGCGCCACCGCCGATTACATGGGCATGCTTGCCACGGTCATGAATGCCCTGGCGGTCCAGAATGCGCTCGAAGCGATCGGCGTAGAGACACGTGTCCAGTCGGCGATCCCCATGGCCAGCGTCTGCGAACCATATATTCGCCGGCGGGCCGAGCGGCACCTCGAAAAGGGCCGGATCGTCATCTTCGCGGCCGGAACGGGCAATCCATTCTTTACGACCGACACCGGTGCGGCGTTGCGCGCGGCCGAAATGAAGTGTGACGCGCTGTTCAAGGGCACGTCGGTCGACGGCGTCTATGATGCCGACCCAAAGAAAGTCGTGACTGCAAAGCGTTATGACACAATAACTTATTCGACAGTCCTTGCCGATGATCTAAAGGTGATGGACGCGTCCGCCGTGGCACTGTGTCGCGACAACGATATTCCGATCGTCGTCTTCAACATCCGCGAACAGGGCAATCTCGCCCGGGTTCTGGCGGGTGAGGGGGTCGCCACGATCGTCACGCGAGAGGAAGCATAATGGCCGCTTACAACAAATCGGACCTGGAACGCCGCATGAACGGCGCTGTCGAATCGCTGAAGGGCGATCTGGCGGGCTTGCGCACGGGGCGGGCGTCGGTCAACCTGCTCGATCCGGTGACCGTCGAGGTCTATGGCGCGCACATGCCGCTGAACCAGGTCGCAACGGTAAGCGCCCCCGAACCGCGGCTGTTGTCGGTGCAGGTCTGGGACAAATCCAACGTCGGCCCGTGCGACAAGGCGATCCGTTCCGCCGGCCTGGGCCTGAATCCGATCGTCGACGGCACCACCCTGCGGCTGCCGATCCCCGACCTGACCGAGGATCGTCGCAAGGAACTGGCCAAGCTGGCTGGCCAATATGCCGAAAAGGCCCGGATCGCCGTCCGCAACGTTCGACGCGACGGCATGGATGCCCTGAAGATTGACGAAAAGAAGCACGAAATCAGCGAGGACGACCGGAAACGTTCCGAAACGGACGTCCAGAAGCTGACCGACGCGACGATCGCCGACATCGATGCGACGGCGAGCGCGAAGGAAAAGGAAATCCTCGGAAAGTGAGCGCCCCCGCGGTCATTGAAAGAAAGACCGCGGGGTCCGCTCCGGCCGCGCCGCGCCATGTCGCCATCATCATGGATGGCAACGGACGCTGGGCGAAGGCGCGCCACCTGCCGCGCGTCGCGGGGCACCGAAAGGGGATCGAGGCCGTCCGCGCCGTGACCCGCGCTGCGCGTTCGCTCGGCATCGAAGTGTTGACCCTTTATGCCTTTTCGTCCGAGAATTGGCGCCGGCCCGCGGAAGAGATCAGCGACCTGATGGGCCTGCTGCGCCACTTCATCAAATCCGATCTCGACGAGCTGGCGCGCGAAGGCGTGCGCCTGCGCGTGATCGGCGATCACACGGCCTTTGCGCCGGATGTGGTCGCTCTCATCGACGGCGCTTTGGCCCGGACCGCCGCCAATACGGGGTCCACGCTGGTCATCGGCCTGAACTACGGCTCGCAGGACGAAATCGTGCGGGCTGCGCGCAAGCTCGCCGGGCGTGATCCGGCGGAAATCGACGCAGCAGCTGTCGAGGCGGCGCTCGACACCGCCGACCTTCCTCCCGTCGATTTGCTGATCCGGACATCGGGCGAACACCGCCTGTCGAACTTCATGTTGTGGCAGGCCGCCTATGCCGAACTGCTGTTCGTGGACACGCTGTGGCCCGACTTCGGCGCAGACGCGCTCGCGGACGCGGTCGCGGCGTTTCATCGGCGCGAACGCCGTTTTGGCGGCCTTTAAAGCAGCGCGATGAGCGAGCTCAGCAAGCGCATCGTGTCGGGACTCATACTTGCAGCGTTGCTTCTCGGCGATGTCTGGCTGGGCCAGTGGTGGTTCGTCGCGCTGCTGACCCTGGGCGCGGTCATCCTCGCGCGCGAATATTTCCGGCTGATCTGGCGGGGCTGGCTTTCGGGCGCGGCACGCGCACTCTGGTCCGCCTTCGGCATCGCCTATATCGGCGCGGCGATCGCCGGACTTTGGGTAGCACGCAGCGTCGAGGAAGGGTTTTTCGTCACGATGGTGCTCTTCGGCGTCGTCTGGGCGACCGACATCGGCGCGTTCGCGTTCGGGCGCCTGATCGGCGGGCCGAAAATCGCGCCCTCGATCAGCCCTTCGAAGACCTGGGCCGGCCTTCTGGGCGGGATCGTCACGGTGGCGGTGCTGATCCTCATCGTCTTCACGATCCGGACCGAGCAATCGCCCAATCAATGGGGCATCGCGCTGCCGCTGTCGATGCTCGGTGCCGGTCTCATTGCGGTCATTGCGCAGGCCGGAGACTTTTTCGAGAGCTGGCTGAAGCGGCGCGCGGGCGTGAAGGACTCGGGCACCCTCATTCCCGGACACGGCGGGCTGTTCGACCGGATCGACGGGCTGCTGCCGGTCGCGATCCTGTTCGGCGGCGTGATCTTCTGGATGACGCCGGCATGATCCGGCGATCGGTCAGCATTCTTGGCGCCACCGGCTCGGTCGGGACTTCGACGCTTGACCTCATCATGCGCGAGCCCGACCGTTTCAAGGTCGTTGCGCTCACCGCCCAGAACGATGTGGCAGGCCTGGCCCGCGCGGCGCGGGCAACCGACGCGGATCTTGCCGTCATCGGCGACGAGACCCGCTATGCAGAGCTGAAAGCCGCACTCGCCGGCACCAACATCGGCGTTGCGGCGGGACCCGACGCCGTCGTCGCGGCAGCGGGCAGCGGCGCCGAATGGACCATGGCGTCGATCGTGGGATGCGCGGGGCTTCCGGCGACGCTTGCGGCCTTGCGCTGTGGCCGGACCGTCGCGCTTGCCAACAAGGAATCGCTGGTCTCCGCGGGCGACATCATGACGGCGGTCGCGGCGGACTCGAATGCCCAGCTCTTGCCGGTCGACAGCGAACATAATGCCATATTCCAGTGCCTCGCAGGCAGCCCGCGGAACCGCGTGCGGCGCATCGTGCTGACGGCAAGCGGCGGTCCCTTCCGGACATGGACGCGCGACGCAATGGCGGATGTCACGCCCGAGGTCGCGGTCAAGCACCCGAACTGGTCGATGGGTGCCAAGATCAGCATCGATTCCGCGACGCTGATGAACAAGGGGCTCGAACTGATCGAGGCCAAGCATCTTTTTTCGTGTCGTCCGGACGAGCTTGCAGTCGTGGTTCATCCCCAGTCGGTTATTCACTCCATGGTGGATTATGTGGACGGATCGACGATCGCCCAGCTCGGCTCGCCCGACATGCGCGTCCCCATTGCCTCCACGCTGGCGTGGCCCGACCGGATGCCGACACCGTGCACGCCGCTCGATCTCGCAACGGTCGGGCGCCTCGATTTCGAAGCGCCGGACCTCGAACGCTTTCCGGCGCTCGGCCTTGCGATGACGGCCCTGGCTGCAGGCGGCGCGCGCCCGGCGGTTCTCAATGCGGCGAACGAGGTTGCCGTCGCCGCGTTCCTTGCGCGTCGCATCGGTTTCCTCGACATTGCGGGCATCGTCGCGTCGGTGCTCGACGGCTATGATCCGCCGGCGCCGGCAAGCGTCGAGGATGTGCTTGCCGTCGATGCCGAAGCACGCCGCATTGCCGCCGCGTTTCTGGAGGAAATGGCCGCATGATCGAAACGCCGAACATTCTTTGGGCCATTGCCTTTTTCCTGCTCGCGATCTTCCCGCTCGTCGTGCTCCACGAACTCGGCCATTATGCCGTGGCGCGCTGGTTCGGCGTCCATGCCGAGGTGTTTTCGATCGGCTTTGGCAGGCGGATCGCGGGCTGGACCGACAAGCGCGGTACCGACTGGCGCGTGGGCTGGATGCCGCTTGGCGGCTATGTGCGTTTTGCCGGCGACATGAGTGCCGCCAGCACGCCCACCCAGGAATGGCTGGCGCTGCCCGCCGAGGAGCGGAACAAGACGTTCCAGTCGAAGCCAGTGTGGCAGCGCGCGCTGATCGTCGTTGCCGGGCCCGCCGTGAACTTCCTGTTCGCCATCGCGATGCTGGCGGCCTTGTTCGGCGTCTATGGCGAGCCGCGCATCGCACCGCAGGTCGGCGTCTTCACACCCAATTCCACGGCGCAGGCCGCGGGGATGAAGATCGGCGATCGCATTGTCTCCGTCGATGGCGGTGCCATCGAGCGGTTCGAGGACATCGGCCTGATCGTGCAGGCGCGCGCCAACCAGCCGACGCGTTTTGTCGTGGACCGGGCAGGGGCGCAGCTGGTGTTGCAGATCACGCCCCGGCTCGAGACCGTCAAGGACATGACCGGGATCCAGATTCCGACGGGCCGGATCGGCATCGGGCCCGCGACGATCGAGCGCGTTCGCCTGTCGCCGCTCGAATTGCCCGGCGCCGCCGCCCGTTTCACCGTCCAGTCGGTCCGGACGATGGTCGTGGCCCTCAGCCAGATCGTCACCGGCAACCGGTCGGTCAAGGAGCTTGGCGGGCCGGTCAAGATGGCGGCGACGTCGGAACGCGTGGCCGCGCTCGGCTTCGTCAGCTTCCTGTTCTTCATGGCGATGGTGTCGATAAATCTGGGGTTCATCAATCTGCTGCCAATCCCCACGCTCGACGGCGGTCACCTCGCCTTTTATGCGGTCGAGGCGGTCCGGCAGAAGCCGGTGGGATTGGCAACACAGGAATGGGCATACCGGTCGGGCCTTTTAGTATTGCTCGCCTTCATGCTGTTCGTGACGATTAACGATCTGGCGGGCTTCGGCCTGTTTGGCCGGTTCGCGGGTTGATTGCCGGACGGGCATCGGGCAGGGCGTGGCGGCATTAATGACAAGTGGCGGGATTTGAATTGAAAGCAGAACGAATGGGTCTTCAGGGTCGCCGTACGCTGTCGTTGCTGATGGTAGGCACGATGCTGACGGGGCTGCCTGTCGTCGCGGTTGCCCAGCCGCGACCGTCCCGTCCGGCGCCGGTCGACCTCACGACCGCCCCAACGCCGCCACGCGCTGCACCGACACAGGGCAGCACCATCACCTCGATCAACGTCATCGGATCGCAGCGCATCGAGCCCGAGACCGTGCGCTCGTATCTGAAGCTGCGTCCGGGCGGGCCCTATACCCAGGAACTGGGCGACGAAGCCATTCGCGACCTGTTCGATACGGAACTGTTCGCCGACGCGCAGATCCGCGACGACAATGGCGCACTGACCATTTTGGTCCGCGAAAACCCGGTCATCAACCGGATCGTTTTCGAGGGCAACAAGCGGATCAAGGAAGAAAAGCTCAGCAAGGAGCTGAAGCTTGCACCGCGTCAGATTTTCACGCGCAGCAAAGTTCGGGCCGACATCGGCCGCATCGTCGAGCTTTACCGTCGTCAAGGTCGCTTTGCCGCGACAGTCGAGCCCAAGATGGTCACGCTCGACCAGAACCGCGTCGATATCGTCTATGAAATCAGCGAGGGGCCGAAATCCAAGGTCCGGCGCATCAACATCATCGGGAACGAGGTGTTCAAGGACGGCCGGCTGAAGGCGCAGATGGCGACGAAGGAATCGTCGATCACGCGCATCTTCTCGTCGCGCGACACTTATGACGCCGACCGTCTCGCTTACGACCAGGGCAAGCTGCGCCAATATTATCTGACGCAGGGTTATGCCGACTTCCGCGTGATTTCCGCCGTCGCCGAACTGACGCCGGACAAGCGCGATTTCATCCTGACCTATGTCGTCGAGGAGGGGCCCCGCTACAAGTTCGGCGACGTACTGGCCGAAAGCGAAGTCCGCGACTTCAAGGCCGAGACCGTCAAGGCACAGCTGCCGATGAAGACCGGCGACTGGTACAACGCCAAGCTGGTCGAGGATACCGTCGAGAACATCACGAAGACCGCCGGCCTGTTCGGCTACGCATTCGCCAATGTCGACCCCGTGTTCAACCGGAACAAGGAAGACAAGACGATGAACATCACGTTCCGCGTGGCCGAAACGCCGCGCGTGTACGTGGAAGCGATCAACGTGAACGGCAACACGCTGACCGTGGACAAGGTGCTGCGCCGCGAATTCCGCCTCGCGGAAGGGGACGCGTTCAACGCGTTTTCGGTCAAGCGGTCGGAAGACCGCATCAAGTCGCTCGGCTTCTTCCAGGAGAAGTTCGAGATCAGCCAGAAGCAGGGCTCGGCGCCCGACCGCATCGTGCTCGAGGCCAATGTCGAGGAAAAATCGACCGGTGAACTGCAGCTTTCGGCCGGGTTTTCCTCGCTCGAACGCTTCATCGTCAATGCGTCGATCCGACAGCGCAATTTCCGCGGCAAGGGCCAGGAGCTGCGCGCCTCGGTCAATTACTCGACCTATTCCAAATCGGTCGAGCTGGGCTTTACCGAACCCTATTTGTTCGATCGTAACATCGCGCTGGGCGGAGACATTTTCCGCCGCGATTACAACAGCTTCAACTATGTCGGCGACCAGCGTAACACGACGTACCAGCAGACGACGACGGGCTTCCAGATCCGTGCCGGCCTGCCGCTCACGGAATTCTGGTCGGTTGCCCTTCGCTATGGCCTGAGCTTCGACGACGTCACGCTCGATCAGGCGACCTATTTCTTCAACGGCCAGTGCGACCCGCTGGTCGCCGGGCGCTACCTGTGCGATTCGCTCGGCAACCGGTCGACGTCGTCGCTCGGGTACAGCATCGTCTTCGACAATCTGAACAACCGCATCCGGCCGAGCCGTGGCCAGCGCTTTGTCTTCAGCCAGGACCTGGCCGGGCTGGGCGGTTCGGTCAAATACATCCGGCAAACGTTCAACGCGGCCAAATACTGGCCGGTGCTCAACGGGTTCATCCTTTCGCTCAGCGCCGAGGCAGGCTCGATCATCCCGCTGGGGGGAACGCCCGCTTCGGGTGCCGACCCGGTTCGCCTGACCGACCGTTTCTTCCTCGGCGAACCGCAAATTCGTGGCTTCGATATCCGTGGCGTCGGCCCGCGCGTCTTGCGCAAGCAATATGACTCGACGAGCGCGACGGGCTTCAACGAGGATCGGAATTCGATCAGCGACGATGCGCTCGGTGGCCGCGCTTACTACTTCAGCCGACTCGAGCTCGAAATTCCGCTCGGTTCCGGGGCGAAGGAATTGGGCCTGCGTCCATCCGTGTTCCTCGATGCGGGCGCGGTGTTCGGCATCAAGGCGCCGGTGTTGCAGGATTATGCGCCCGGCGACACCCGCCTGATCCGCGATTTCCTCGACGCCAGTGGCAATGCGCAGTGTACCGACAACGCGGCAACCCCGACACTGACGGTCCGCCCGTCGACGGGCTGCCCGACGGGAACGGTTGCCTACACGTATCAGGCGGCTTCGCCGTTCAAGGAATTCTACCTCGGCAATTCGGCACGCCCGCGCGTTTCGGTCGGCTTCGGGGTGAACTGGAACTCGCCGTTCGGGCCGTTCCGCATCGACATCGCGAAGGTTCTGCTCAAGGAACCGGGCGACCAGACCAAGACACTCACATTCAACGTAGGAACTCAATTCTGATGAACAACATCCTGAAGGCGGCCTCGCTCGCCGCACTTGCGCTCGCCACCACCCCGCTCGCGGCACAGACGCGTGCCGTCGCGACGCAGGCGATTGTCGTCGACACCAGCCGCATCTTTGCCGAATGCACCGCGTGCAAGGCGGCCCAGGCGGCGCTCAAGGTCCAGGCCGATGCCATCCAGGCACGTCAGCAGGCGCTGGCGGCGCCGCTGCAGACCGAAGGCCAGGCGCTCCAGCAAGCGGTCAACGCGCTCGCCGGGAAGGAGCCCGATGCCGCGCTGAAGGCACGTGCCACGGCATTCCAGCAGAAGCAGCAGGACGCGCAGAAGGAACTCGCCGGTCGCGAGGAGGCCTTCAATCGCAACCGGGCCTATGTCGGCCAGCAGGTCAGTGCCAAGCTGAACCCGATCATCGTTGCCACGATGAAGGCACGCGGTGCCAATGTCGCGATCGATCCGCAGTCGATCCTGGCCTATGAGCCTGCCCTCGATGCGACGTCGGACGTCCTTGCCCAGCTCAATACACAGTTGCCGAGCGTGTCGACGACAGCGCCGGCTGCTCCCGCGCCGACCACGCCGCAGCCCACCGGCCGTTAAGCGCCGGTGAGCACTGCGATCGACATCCGGGGAGTGATGGCGGCCTTGCCCCATCGCTTCCCGATGTTGCTCGTCGACCGCGTCGAGGAACTGGTCGTCGACGAACATATCGTCGCGATCAAGGCGGTCACGATCAACGAGCCGTTCTTTGCCGGGCATTTCCCCGGTCGCCCGATCATGCCCGGCGTGCTGATCGTCGAGGCGCTGGCGCAGGCCGCCGGCATTCTGGCGGTCGAGACGCTGGGACTCGCGGGCTCGGGCAAGCTGGTTTATTTCATGGCGATCGACGGGGCGAAATTTCGCGCCCCGGTCGAGCCCGGCTGTCTGCTGCGCCTCGAGGTGACGTTCGTGCAGAAGCGTGCCACGGTGTGCAAATTCACGGGCCGTGCAATGCTTGGCGACACGCTGGCGGCAGAAGCGAATTTCACCGCGATGATCGCCGACGCGCCGGCCGTCTAGCCGGCCTGTCCCTGTTGCGGGTCGCAGCCCGCAATGGGCATCGGCCGGGGTTCGCGCCACATCCATTTCCTGCGGCTGGCAGACCAGCGTCCTTCGAGCTTGTGGCCGAAGTACCAGCCCCAGCGGTAATCTTCCAGGCGTACAGGCAGAGGCGACAAAACGCGTCGCAAATGCCATCGACGAACACGTTCGAGGCGATCAGGTGACATGTTCAGGCTTCTCCAGACTTGGATTAGGCCCCGGCATCCTACGTATGTTTACGTAGCGTGAATGTTACCTGTGCATTTACCTTCGTCAAATCCAATGCTTGCACAACCCCAATGGCTCCGCTAACCGCGCGCCTCCCATCAGGCTGGTCGGAAACCAGCCGCTTCATGGAAAGAGACCCAAAGTGAAAAGCACCGGCCACCCCGACTACCACATGATCCGCATCAAGATGACCGATGGCACCGAGTTCGAGACGCGCTCGACCTGGGGCAAGGAAGGCGATCTGATGACGCTCGAAATCGACCCGCTCGCGCATCCGGCATGGACCGGCGGCAAGGGCACGATGCTCGATGCCGGTGGTCAGGTCGCGCGCTTCAACAAGCGCTTCGGCGGGCTCAGCCTCAAGAAGTGACACGGGGCGCCCCGGCAGATCCCGGGGCCGCCATGCACGACGCGCACACTTCGCATCCGGACGAAATCCGGCCGGGCCGTGCGGCGCCGATCATCGTTACGGCCCTATTGGGGCGCGACGACTTCGCCTGGGCAGATGCGCTGCGTCGCGCGCATTTCCCGCCCGGGCGCAACTTCCTGCGGGCGCATGTCACGCTGTTCCATCATCTACCGCCCTCGGTGGAACGCGAGCTATGTGATCTGCTGAAGCAAGAGGCGCGTGGCGATCCGCCCCGCGCACACCTCGCGGCGGTGATGTCGCTGGGCGGCGGAGTCGCCTATCGGATCGACAGCCCTGACTTGCAGACTATCCGCGCACGCATCGCCGAGCGGTTCGCTCCATTGCTCATGCCGCAAGACCGGGCCGGGTGGCGCCCGCACATCACCGTCCAGAACAAGGTGAAGGCCGACGTTGCGCGCAGCCTGCTCGCCGTGCTGGCAGCGGACTTCACGCCGCGCCCGCTCGCGATCGCCGGGCTTGCGGCCTGGTGGTATCGGGGTGGCCCATGGGCGTCCATAGGCGCCTGGTCCTTCGGCACCGGACACGCAATCAGGCCCCCCTGTTGACGCCTTTGGCGGCGCTGTTATAGGCCGCGCTCCCCTAAGGGGCGGAGTAGCTCAGCTGGTTAGAGCACGGGAATCATAATCCTGGGGTCGGGGGTTCAAGTCCCTCCTCCGCTACCATATCTACGGGGTCCTCGCTGCCGGTCGTAACGAGGCGTTACTCTCCAGCGAAAGGCCATTATGGCTGCCACACACGCCACGCGCATGTTGATCCTTGGTTCGGGGCCTGCCGGCCTGTCGGCGGCGATCTATGCCGCGCGGGCCGGGCTGAACCCGCTCGTCGTGCAGGGCATCCAGCCGGGTGGCCAGCTGACCATCACGACCGATGTCGAAAACTACCCCGGCTTTGCCGATGTCATCCAGGGGCCCTGGCTGATGGAGCAAATGCAGAAACAGGCCGAGCATGTCGGCGCGACCATGGTTTGGGACACGATTGTCGACGTGGACCTGTCGAAGCGGCCGTTCACGCTGATCGGCGACGGTGGCACGTCCTATGTCTGCGAAACATTGGTCATTGCGACGGGTGCGCAGGCGCGCTGGCTTGGCCTCGACAGCGAAGCCCGGTTGCAGGGCAAGGGCGTCAGCGCCTGCGCGACATGCGACGGCTTTTTCTATCGCGGCAAGAAGGTCGTCGTCATCGGCGGCGGCAATACCGCGGTCGAGGAGGCGCTGTACATGACCAACCACAGCCCCGACGTCACGCTCATCCACCGGCGCGACCATCTCCGCGCCGAACGGATCCTGCAGGACCGGTTGTTCGCCAATCCGAAGATCTCGGTGCTGTTCGACAAGAAGGTCGAGGCGTTCGTCGGGGCCGGCGATCCCGAGGGGATGATCGGCGTCGACCTGATCGATACGGTCACCGGCGCGAAATCGCATGTCGCCGCCGACGGCGGCTTTGTCGCGATCGGCCATTCGCCCGCGACCGACATCTTCAAGGGGCACTTGCCGATGGACGAGGGCGGCTATTTGCTCGTCGAAACCGGCTCGACGCGGACCGCCGTCCCGGGAGTGTTTGCGGCCGGCGACGTGACCGACAAGGTCTACCGCCAGGCGGTTACCGCGGCTGGCATGGGCTGCATGGCGGCCCTCGACGCAGAGAAATTCCTGGGCGTTGCCGAATTCGGGGTCGCGTCGAGCTGGTAGGCTAGCCGAGCGTACGAAGCAGCAGCGCGACGAGCGCCTGAAAGGCGTCCGGTTCGGCAAAGCTGTGCGAAGCGCTGTCGATGCGCTCGACCGCGATCGCGGGATCGTTTCGCCACACGTCGGCAAAGGCAATTGCCGTTGCATCACGGGTGGCGAGCAGGATCGTCGTCGGGATCGCCGATGCCTCCAGGGCGCGGACCGTCTTGTCGGCAAGGCTGTCGGGCAGGGCAGGCTTGGCCGCGGCGAGGCGGCCCAGCCCCTTGGCCAGTTTTGCCATGTCGATCTTGCCGGCCAGTAATGCCTTCCACGCTTCCGGATCACGCAGGCGCCGTACGTAGCGGTCCTTGATTGCGGCCGGGGGTGGCATCTGGCCCGATGACGGAATGACCCAGGGATTGGCGAGCACGCGCGCATCCACGGGCGATGCGTGCAGCGCGAGCGCCGTTGCCGCGTCGCAATTGCCGAAGGCGACGACACGCGTCATCTGCGGGCATGCGCCCCGAAACGCCTCCAGCGCCGCGAGGATGTCGGCCTCGCTGAACCGAAATCCGCGATTCTCCCCGTCGCTGTCGCCGACGCCGCGGCGGTCGAAGCGAAATACGCAATGGCCGTTGGCGGCGACCACGGCGGCAAGCTCGGCCATGCCGCGATGCGCACCTGCACGGATTTCGTTGCCCCCGGACACGATCATCAGCCCCGCGGTACCCGGCGCGACGTCGAGGGTGCCGGCCAGCGTTGCGCCCTCGCAGGCAAAGTTCAGCGCGCGCCGCATGACGTCATCCATCCGGCGATATCGGCAACGACAGCGGCGGCCAGCATCGGGTCATGATCGGGCTCGGCACGCCGCCAGAGGGGCGTACCCGCCAGCCGTGCGTCCGCATCTCCGGCTTCGTCTTCCAGGCGCAGCGTGCGGATCGCGCCGCTGAGGGACAGCGGGGCGACATCGAGCGCTTCAAACAGGGCCGGATGGACCAGATTGCCCGCCAGTGCTGTGGGCTGCAGGCGAGCTTGTGCTTCCAGCTCGCCAGTCTTGATGCCCGCCGTCATCGCCGTTGCCCGTACCATGTCGCGGAGCAGTCGCGCGCCGGTCTCCGGCGAAAGCCGCCAATGGCGATCGCAGGCGGCTGCCGCGTCGAGCAGCGCCCCGCCACGCAAGCTGAGGGTCACCGATGGCGCGGGAAGGGCGCCGATCGCGGCCTGCCAGTCCGCCAGGCGCGCATCGACCGTCGCGACCGGGCTGTCATTCGTACCGGGCAGGTCGGGCAGGATCGACGCGATGCCATGTCCGGCGAGTCCGCGCATCACTTGCACCACGAAATGCCGGGTGCGGTTCGCTTCCTCGAACAGGGGCGGCAGGACGAGCACCGCCGGTCCCCCTTGCGGCCCCAACCGCAGCATCGCCTCGCGTCCCCCACGCCAGGCATAGCTGTCGATCACGCGCGAACCTTGCTCGCCGCAAAGGCGCAAAGCGCGCCGAAGGTGGCCAGTATGTCGCCATCGACATCGTCGTCGTCGATCACGATGCCCAGGCGGTCCTCCAATTCGGTCAGGAGCCCTGCCACGGCCATCGAATCGAGCTCGGGGAGCGATCCGAACAGCTCGGTGCCCGCGTCGAAGGCATCGATGCGCGTCTGCGAAATGCCCAGTACGTCGCGCAGCACGCTGCGCACGATCCGTTCTACCCTTTCAGCCTCGCTCATGCCGTTCCTGTCAACGCGTCGGAATGTCGCGCGCCGTTAGCGGTTGCGTACCCGCCCGACAAGCGCGCGCAGCGCGGCTTTGGCCGCGCCGAACAGTCCCGCGGGCCGGCGCGGGTTATAGAGTTCGACCCGCATGCGCAGGGCGCGTGTGTCCATCCAGTCGGCCTTGTAGCGATCGTCGCCGGTGCCGAAGTCGATCAGGGACACCTGATCCCTGTCGATCACATGCTGGAACATGGCGTGCGACAGGATCGTCCCCGGCGACAGCTCGGCCACGTCTTCGCGGTGCGCAAGCTTGTGGATGATCGCGATGCCGTGCTCGACGGTCCAGAGCTGGGCGGCGACGGCGCGGCCGTCGATGCGGGCAATGCCGAGCCTCAACGCACCGGCTGCTCCCTCGTCCTCTGCCATCGCCCGCACGAAATCGAGCGAGCCTTCCTCCGGCTTCCAGCTGTCGGCATAGATGCTTTCATAGTCGGACCAGGCGTCGGCGTCGAACCTATCGAGTATCGTCACATCCATCGGCGTCTTGGCGGCCTTGCGCTTGGCGGTCGAGCGCAGCTGGCCGGGGCGTTCCGCCCAGAACTCGGCAAAGCTCTTGCCGCTTACGTCGATGGTCCAGTTGGCGGTCTGCGGCGCGACGCGGGCGATCCAGCCGGCGCGCGCAAATGCCGCGCGCAGCAGTTCGGCATCCTCCTCGGGCACGTGATCCAGGATGATTGCGGCGAGCCGCCGGCGCAGGCGGCGCGCCATGGCGACGATCATCGCGCGGGCAGTGACGTCGAGCGGCGCGCCGGTAATGACCGGGCGAAAGGCCAGCGTGTACCAGCTTGCCAGCCCTTTGGCCGCGCCCCCGGTTTCGGCAAGGAACAGCCAGGCATCGCTGCCTTCCGCCCGGGCGCGGATGATCAGCGGCCGATGACCCGGGGGGCAGAATGCCCATGTCCGGCGAAACCAGTCGAGCCGGTCGAACAGCGCACCCCCCGCCGCGCGGTCGAGCGAGCCCTTGGCCACGCTCTCGGCATCGGCGAAGTCACGAAATATTTCACCCTTTACCCACATAGGGCTATCCCCGCCGCTGCGCGCATGTTGCTGGAGCCTGTTCCGGGTGCAAGTCCCTGATTCAACACTGTACCCGATCGACCATGTCGCCCTGTCCGGGCGGGATGATGCACCGGCTCTGGTTACCAAATCGGTAACCATGAACTACGCGGCGCTCGAGCAGGCGGTGGGCGCGCTGGCGGGGGTGCTTTTGGCGCGCGTGCCATATGCGGGCGCGCGCGTCGCCACCTGGCTGCCCAAAACAGTCGAGGCCTGCCTGATGCCGCTCGCGGCACCACGCGCGGGATTGGTGCATGTGCCCGCCAATCCGGTGCTCAAGCGCGGGCAGGTGGGGCACATCCTTGCCGACAGCGGCGCCTCGCTGCTGCTGACGAGCGCGGCGCGCGCGGCGACGCTGGAACCCGGCGACGTGCCGACGGGTTGCCTGATCTTGCTGGAGGAAGAGGCGCGACAGGCCATGGCCGGGACGACGTATCTCCCCCCGTCCCGTGCCGATGCCGATCTGCTCGCCGCCATCCTCTACACGTCCGGCTCGACGGGCCGGCCGAAGGGCGTGATGCTCAGCCATGCCAACCTCTGGCTTGGTGCCGTCAGCGTCGCTCATTATCTTGGGCTCGTTGCCGACGACCGCACGCTCGCTGTCCTGCCGCTCGGCTTCGATTATGGCCAGAACCAGCTCTTTTCGACCTGGAAAGCGGGTGGCTCGGTGTACCCGTTCGATTTTCTCATGGCGAAGGACGTATGGCGGGCGATCGAACGCGAGCGGATCACGACGCTGGCAGCGGTGCCGCCGCTTTGGCTGCAACTCGTCGAAAGCGACGCGCCGCCTGCGCTGTCGATCCGGCGCATCACCAATTCGGGCGGTGCACTGACCCCTGCACTGATCGAACGCTTGCGTCCGCGCGTACCAAATGCCGATATCTACCCCATGTACGGCCTCACCGAAGCGTTCCGCTCGACCTACCTGCCGCCCGCGCTCGTGATCTCACACCCTGCGTCGATGGGCCGCGCGATACCCTTTGCCGAAGTCATGGCTGTGGCCCCTGACGGCAGCGAAGCAGCCGAGGGGCAGCCCGGCGAACTCGTCCATGCCGGGCCGTTGGTCGCACAGGGCTATTGGCAGGATGCAGCGCGCACGGCCGGACGCTTCAAGCCCGCACCGGCCTGGTCGCAAAGTGGCGGCACTGCCGTCTGGTCGGGCGACACCGTGATGCGCGACGCCGACGGACTGTTCTATTTCGTCGGCCGTGCCGACGAAATGATCAAGACGAGCGGACACCGGATCAGCCCGCTGGAGATCGAGGAAGCCGCCCTTGCCAGTGGCGTGGTCGCGGAAGCCGTCGCGCATGCCATAGCCGATCCCGCAACGGGGCAGGCCACGCGGCTGGTCGTCCGCGGCACCGGCGACACGGACGCGCTCGCGGCACATCTGAAGCGCGAGCTGCCGTCGCACATGCAGCCCAGGATCATCGACTGGCGTGCCGCATTGCCGCGCAATGCCAATGGCAAGATCGACCGGTCGGCGATCAGATCGGAAGTCGCGTGAAGCCCTTCGGCACCATACCGCACTGGTGGGACGCCGCGCGCATGGCCCGCGCCGTCGCCGTGGCGGGCGATGCGTCGCCCTGCTTCGTCTACGACCTGGCCATCGTCCGCGACAAGGTGGCGACGCTGCGCGCGGCGCTGCCGGCGGGGGTGGGCATTCATTATGCCGTGAAGGCCAATCCACACCCGACGCTCGTCACGGCGCTTGCCGCGCTTGTCGATGGCCTCGACATCGCCTCGGGCGGGGAACTGGCCCTGGTCCAGGGCGCGGCCCCGCGCGCGCGCGTGTCGTTTGCGGGCCCCGGCAAGCGCGACGACGAAATCGAGGCCGCCCTTCGCGCGGGCGTCACGCTGAACGTCGAGTCCGAGGGGGAGGCGTCCCGCGCCCTTGCGGCAGCCGCCCGCCTGGGACTGACGCCAAAACTCGCCGTCCGCGTGAACCCGGATTTCTCGCTCAAGGGCAGCGGCATGAAAATGGGCGGGGGCGCGGCGGCATTCGGCGTCGATGCCGAACGCGTCGCGCCGCTCGTCCGCCGTCTGATCGAAGCGGGCGCCGATTGGCAGGGGTTTCATATCTTTGCCGGAAGCCAGGCGCTCGACAGCGCGGCGATTTCGGCGACCCAGGCGGCCACCATCGAGCTTGCCGGCAGGCTCGCTGCCGACGTCGGCGCGACCCCGCCGCTCGTCAATCTGGGCGGCGGCTTCGGCATTGCCTATTTTGCCAACGACGCGACGGTTGACGTCACTCTCGTCGGCGCGCGCCTGGCCGAAGCCCTGGCGACGCGCGCCGAGAGTCTCTCCGGCACACGCTTCGTCGTCGAGCTCGGGCGCTGGCTGGTGGGCGAGTGCGGCGTCTACCTGACGCGCGTGATCGACCGCAAGGTGAGCCGCGGCGAGACGTTCCTCGTCACCGACGGCGGCCTCCACCACCAGCTCGCGGCCAGCGGCAATTTCGGCACGGTCGTGCGCCGCAACTATCCCCTCGCGGTGGCCACCCGGTTCGGAGAGGCGGCGACCGAAACCGTCAATGTCGTCGGCTGCCTGTGCACGCCGCTCGACAAGCTGGGAGACAGTGTTTGGCTGCCGCATGCCGACACCGGTGACGTCGTCGCGCTGTTCATGGCCGGCGCCTATGGCGCGAGCGCCAGCCCGGCGGGCTTTCTCGGGCATGGTCCTGCGGCGGAACGCGTAACCGGCTGAGGGCTGGTGGCAACTGTCCACAGCGTCTGTAACGTTATCGTTCCTAACGTAAAATTCACCTCTTACGACCTAGATGGGCAGGCTTTTTTCGAGGTGGGGTGCGTCCGGACGGGTTTGTCACGCCTGCCGCCTCACCGGAATGTGCAAGGGATCTTGGGTTATGCGGAGCACGCGGTCGTCGCTTTTCCTTGGGGCCGGGCTTGCCGCCATGGCGTCGACCGGCTGCGCCGGCGGCGCGGGCAAGGGGCCGCAGCTGCCGCCGGCCAGTTTCGTCCAGCAGAGCGAAGGACCGGGTGAGGAATATGTCATCGGGCCGCTCGACCAGATCACGATCTTCGTATGGCGCAACCCGGAACTGGGCGCCAAGGTGCAGGTCCGGCCCGATGGGCGCATCACGACGCCGCTGATCTCCGACATGCCCGCAGTCGGCAAGACCGCCGCCCAGCTTCAGGATGACCTGCGCGAACAATTGTCGCGCTATGTCAAGGATCCGATCGTCTCGGTCATCGTCGACAATTTTTCCGGCACCTATTCGCAACAGGTTCGCGTCGTCGGTGCGACGGAAAAGCCCGCGTCGATCCCGTTTCGTGCGAACATGACGCTGCTTGACGCGATGATCGCCGTCGGCGGCCTCAGCGAATATGCCGCGGGCGACCGGGCGCGCCTCGTCCGTTTCGACAAGGGCACGGGCAAGCAGACCGAATATGCGCTGAGGATCGGCAGGCTGCTCAAGCAGGGCGATTCCAAGGCCAACGTGCGCCTCCAGCCCGGTGACGTCATCATCATCCCTACCAGCGCGTTCTGAGGGCAGAAAATTGGGGAATATCTACGACGAGGCACTGGTTGCGCTTCATGGCATCTGGCGCCGTCGCTGGCTCGCGCTCGGCGTCGCCTGGGCGGTCGGCCTCCTGGGCTGGCTGGTCGTCAGCCTGATCCCCAATACCTACAAGTCCGAAGCGCGCATCTATGTGCAGGCGGCATCGCTGTTGCCCGACAAGGTCGGCATGTCGCCGGGCGAGCAGAAAGCGAACATCGAGACGGTCCGGCAGACGCTGACGTCGGTCGACAATCTGCAAAAGGTCGTCCGCGGCACCGAGCTTGCCAATCACGTGTCGAGCGATGCCGAGATCATGGGCAAGGCGGGCAGCCTGCAAAAGGCGATCACGATCGTTGCCGACCAGGACAATCTGTTCAAGATCAGCGCGGTCGTTTCCGAACACAGCATGTCCGACGCGCAGAATGCCCGCCTGGCCAAGGCAGTCGTGCAAAAGCTGATCGACCTGTTCGTCGACGGCAATTTGCGCGACGGCCGGACCGAAACCGGCACGAGCCTGAAGTTTCTCGACGCCCAGATCGAACAGCGCGGCCAGCAGCTGGCGCAGGTCGAGGCGCGGCGCGCGGCATTTGAATCCAAATATCTCAGTGCTTTGCCCGGCGGCGGTTCGATCGCCGAGCGCGTCGCCATGGCTCGCAGCGAACTGTCGCGCGTGTCGTCCGACTATGCCGCCGCCGCGAGCAGCCTTTCCGCCGTCAATGGCCAGCTGGCGGGCATCCCTGCAACCACGTCCACGCCCGGATCGATCGTTACCAGCGTCGACGGACGCGTGGCGCAGATCCAGGGGCAGATCGCCGATGGGCAGGCGCGGGGCTGGACCGACAACCACCCCGATATGATCGCGCTGCGCAACCAGCTTGCCCGTGCGCAGGCCATGGGCAGCGGGCCGCGGGTCACGCCCGGCACGTCGACCCAGAATCCGATGTACGTGACACTGCGTTCGATGCAGGCCGAAAAACAGGCAACGGCCGGTGCCCTTGCCGCGCGCAAGGCGCAGCTCGAGGGCGAGATCAACCGCATCCTCGCCTTGCAGGCATCGGACCCTGAATTCAGCGCGGCACAGAACGGCCTCGATCGCGACTATCAGGTGCTCAAGGCGCAATATGACAAGCTGCTCGCCGATCGCGAGGATCTGCGCCTGCGGGGCCAGGTCCAGGCGCAGACCTCGCCGGTCAAGTTCAACGTCATCGACCCGCCCTCGGCGCCGTCCGTTCCGTCCTCGCCCAACCGGCCGCTGCTGCTGACGCTCGTGCTGCTGGCCGCGCTGGGGGCGGGCGTGGGGGCGGCCTTCGGCTATGGGCAGCTTCAGACGACCTATCCCACCGCCACGCGCCTGGAGCGTGCCAGCGGCCTGCCTGTGATTGGCACCATCACCGAAGTCGTCCGGGCGCCGGATCGCGCCATCCGCCGCAAGCGGCTGATGCAATTTGCCGGTGGCACGGCCGCGCTGGTGGGCGTCTGGGCGCTGCTCATGGTCGTCGAATTCGTGCAGCGGAGCATGGTCGCGTGAACGGACCGGCGACGAGCAACGACAATCGCCGCAACGACGCTGCCTCGTTGATCGAGCGCGCGGCGGACGTCTATGATTTCGGCGCTGTCCTGCGCGGACGAAGCGCGGCGCCTGCCGAAACCGAGGCGCCGCCGCACCCCGTCGTCATTCCGGTGGAGGCGGTGGAGACCATTGTCCCGCGTCCGGCCGAGGCGCGGCCGGCTCCGGCCGTCGCCGCGCCGGTGCATGGCGGCGCGGTCGCGCCCATCGACCGGGCGCGCCTGCGCGACAGCGGATTCATCATTCCCGATTCGCCGATCGATACGCTCGCCGAGGAATTTCGCCTCGTAAAGCGACAGCTTCTTCTCCGGGCGGGGGCCCAGGCGGCCGAGCGGACGGGAAAGGATCGCATGATCCTCGTCTGCTCGGCGCAGCCCAATGAAGGCAAGACGTTCTGCGCGGTCAACCTGGCGCTGAGCTTGGCGAGCGAACGCGACAGCGAAGTGCTGCTCGTCGATGCCGATGTCGCCAAGCCCGAGGTCCTGACCACACTTGGGCTGGCGAACGCGGCCGGGCTGATCGATGCGATCGCGGACCCCGATCTCGACGTCGAACGGCTGATCATCCAGACCGACGTTCCCAAGCTGTCGGTCCTGCCTGCAGGCACGGCGAGCAACGACGACACCGAACTGCTTTCCTCGTCCCGCGCGGCTGCCATCATCGCCGGGCTCGCAAGCGCCAACGAACGGCGGATCGTCATCATCGATTCGGCGCCTGCACTGGCGGCATCGCCCGCCGCCGTGCTCGCTCATCGGGTCGGCCGCGTGCTGATGGTGGTCCGTGCCGACCGCACGCGCGAATCGGATCTGCAGGACGCCATCGCGCTGCTCGACGGCTGCAACGACATTTCGCTGCTCCTCAACGGGGCGAGTTTCTTCGGGACGAACAAGACCTACGGGTCATATTACGGATCGGATCAGCCATGATGCGGAGCCTGCCCATTGCGGTGCTCGCCGGACTCATTGTCTTTGCGCCTTCGGCCGAAGCAAAACGGCACACCGAGTTTCACCCCTATCTCGAAGTCGACCAGACTGCACTTGCCGATCTGAAGAACGGCGGCCCCCTGGAGACCTATACGTCGCTTGCAGCCGGCATCGATGCCAATACCAGCACGTCGCGCGCCGATGCGCAGATCAGCGCGCGCTACGAATATCGCAAGGGCTGGGGCCGCAATGCCGACGACTCGCATGTCATCTCCGGCCTCGCGCGGGGCCGGTTCGAGCTTGTGCCCGATGTGTTGAGCTTCGAGGGGGGGGCGCTCGCCACGCGCACGCGCACCGACATCCGCGGTACGGCACTCAATACGGGCCTCGGCAATCCGTCGAACGTCAGCCAGCTCTATTCGGCCTATGTCGGGCCGTCGCTGGCCGCGCATGTCGGCGCGGTCGACGTCAACGGCTTCTACCGGCTCGGCTACACCAAGATCGAGAACGAGACGCCGACCTTTTTGCCGGCCGGCAGTCCAACGATCGGGTCGTTCGACAGCGCGGTAGGGCACTCGGCCGGCCTCAGCGTCGGCATGAAGAGCGGGATGCTGCCATTCGGCTGGACCGTCTCGGGCGGCTATTCGCGCGAGGATGCCAGCCAGCTCGACCAGCGCTACGAGGGCAAGTTCGCCCGCGCCGACATCGTCGTACCCCTGACACCGACCTTCGCCGTCACCGGCGGCGCGGGCTATGAGAAAATCGTCGCTAGCCAGCGCGATCCGCTGCTCGATGCGGGCGGCAACCCGGTCGTCACGCCCGACGGCCGCTATACCACCGACCCGGCGTCGCCGCGCCGCCTGGCGTACGATACCTCCGGGTTCATCTGGGACACCGGCGTCCTGTGGCGCCCCAGCCGCCGGACCTCGCTCGAGGCCAGGGTGGGCCGTCGCTATGGCGACATGACCTACATCGGCGATTTCAGCTGGCAGATCAGCAAGGACGAGTCTTTCCAGGTCGGTGCCTATGACGGCATCACGACCTTCGGCCAGCAGGTGAACGGTGCCCTCTCGCGCATTCCGACGCGCTTCGTCGTGTCGC